>NZ_BBJO01000030.1 GCF_000739575.1 Halobellus rufus
CGATGGATCGCCGTCTCGATCCGCCCTGTCCGTCAGTCCCGCCACCGGCACCGCCATCGCCGCCCTGTTCGCCGCCGTTGCCTTCGCCGCCCGCACCACCGCCGGCGCCAGCGACGGCGACTTGATCCGAGAGCGCGGTGCCGCCGTATCGGACGTCACAGGAGTTGCCGCCGTCGCCGCCGTCGTCGAATCCGGGGCCGCCGCTGCCGGCGTTCGAGGGGAACCGGAGATAGAGCGTGTCACCCGGGGAGACGCCGAGTGTCCCGACGAGACGCCCACCGACACCGCCCTCAGCGTCGACGCTCCCCTGTCCCTTGCCGCCTTCGAGGTCGAGTTCGACTTCGTCGACGTACTCGGGGACCTCCCAGTCTGTATCGCTCGTGAACGTCTCAGTCGGCATCTACAGCCGCACCCCGTCTCGACTCACTGTCGTCTGCTCGACGCCGAGGTCGACGACGCGCGCCGAGGCGATCGGGTCCAAGAGCGCCTCCAGGTCCGCGGGCACGGGGTCGGACACTGACTCGGGGATCGTGATGAGCAAGTCGTCCCACCCGCGGAAGAGCGCCATATCGAGCGTGTAGGTGTCGCCAGCGTTCGTGCCCGCCACCGCCTCGAAGGTGACTTGGGCGCGAACGCGGGCCTGGCCGATTTTCACGAGGTCGACGTCGACCGGGGCCCAGTCGGTTGCGAGGTCTGTGTCGTATTCGGGGAGGTCGACGGCGGTCCACGCCCCGGCGTCGGCGTCGTAGCGTTCGGCTTGGAGGGTCGCGGTCTGGGTGTCATCGGTCGGGTGGTCGATCGTCACTCGCAGGAGGCCATTCTCGAGGACGGCCGCGCCCCGAAAGTCGTGCTCGACGGAGAAGCAGCGCTGCCACTGGATGATGCCCTCGGCGTCGGCGATGTCGGCCGCGCCGTACGTGTCCCACACGCCCACATCGACGTCGCCGATCTGATCGTAGTCCGCCGGCCGGTAGATGATAGTTGGGTCCTCGATCGCGATCGTCGAGAGATCGATGCGGGCGACGTCGCCGTGCTCGGCGGTCGCGATGCTCTCGATCGGGACGCTCTCGCGTGCGGTGGGATCCGAGGTCGCATCAATCGCCTCCACGCGAGTTGCGGAGGCGGGGATCGCGACGATTTTCGTGGTGTCGTTTCCGAAGGGATGGCCTGGCTGTGGCTGTGATGGGCCCGTCGAGAGGGCTTGGCGGTGCGATTGGTGGGTGCCCTCGCGGACGAGCGTGGCCTGCAGGCGTTGCAGTGCCTCGGACTGCGCGGAAATCGCGCCGGCGTTCGAGACCAACTCCACGGCGTAGTACGCGTCGACGGTTGACGTCCCCTCGGCCGGGGCGAGTGGCATCGTTGCGACGGTTGGCGATTCGATCACTTCGCGGAGCTCGAGCTGCAGGCGGTCGGCGTACTTCCCGCGGTACTGCAGATCCAGCGTGAGGTCGCCCGACTGCGTGCCGAGTTGTTCGACGAGGCCTTGCCCCTGCAGTTGAGTCAGGCGGCTTAGCTCGGCGCGTGCGCCGCCGCGTTGATCCTGCAGTGCGTCCTCGGGGATCGGAGTGCGGTATAGTCGGTAAGTCATAACAGGATTATCGTGAGTCGTTCGCGACGGCGTCGTAGGCGGCGCGGACGTCCGCGGCATCGATCAGGGTGAGCGTGCCGTCGAACCACGAACCATCCTCCGCAGCTCTCGTCATCTCCGGCCCCTCGAGGACGACGTCGATCGGTTCATAGAGCCCATCGGTCGCCCACTCACCCCACTCGAACGTGGCGGGGTTGCGTGAGTCGACGGTGCCGGTACGCAGATATTCCACGAGACAGCAGATCTGAGAGACGGGATCGGCACCCGTGGCATCCGTAGCGGTGAGTTGGTCGGGATCGCCGGTGTCGCCCCACTCAAGCGGGGCGCCGTTGCTGTCCTTGGATCCTTCCCAGCCGCGGAACTGGATTTCCAGCGCCATCGCGCCGGCGCCGGCGTCCAGGAAGAACTGCTGGTTCTGGGAGTCGCCGGGGTCGATGAGGTTCGCCACGATCGAGTTGACCTGGCCTTGCCCACCTCCCGCGATGTACCCCGTCCTGAGCCGGGGGGTGACTTGGAGATCTCCTCCAAAACGAAAGGTAGCAGTTTCCTGAGTACCGTCTCCGTCTGGATCGCCAGTCAGTGTGAGTGTCGCGTACTTGGTAGTCATTGGGGGATGGAATTGTATTCAAAACACGCCGTACTGGTGCCTGAAACCGCCCTATAGCGGCTCTGGAGTGCTATCGAAAGTTGTTACGGATTGTGACATTACGTAACAATACGTAACTGATTTAGTGACTGGCTGTTTACTAGGGGTATGGCGATGGACTGGGATGCGGTCCAAGATATGGAGCGCGATGTCGACGAGAACGCTGAGATGTACGAGGCACTCGCCGACGACGACGAGGAATAGCGCTCATTTTTATTCTGTTGCCAATTCCACGTCTGTGAAAAATGCGTACCAACGGTCGTGCAGTCGGTCACGGCGGTAGAGCGTATCAAGCCGTACTGACTCGATCTCGTGGCGGATCGTGTGGGAGTCCTCACGAACAATCCGGAGTTGATCGGCGGGCCACGCTGGCGGGTCGATGCCGTTGTGACGCATTAGTCGGCGTAGCGTTGCGATAGCAGTGCGGTGATTCGCATCCGGGAAGAAGTGCTTGCCGACGACCGCGTGAACCCAGTGTGCACATTGTCGTGGGAGTGGTTCTTGAATCGGGAATTCACGAAACAGTCTCCGGAGATCGCCGTTTCTAACGTTCCAAATACTCCGTTCGAGCCGGTCTGGATCGTCGTTAAGCCCCGTTTTGTACGGATGCTCAAGGTCACGAAGGAACTGAGTGTTCCGATACTTGATCGCCTCCGGTGTTGGCGTCGATAGGTCGGTGATCCGAAGACTCTCGTCGGAAACCACATTCTGAGATAGCGCGTGGTGGTTGTATAGTGATTTGGGTCAGTTAGCTGTGGGGACGGTGTCGTTACGTTACTGCTGGGGTGCACCCGTCTGGGTGTGATCGTCGGACATCGACGTAGGGTCGACGAAGACGCTCCGATTGTGTGCTTCCTCGAGGCCGAAGGCGATAGCCTTCCCGAGCACACGGAGGAGGACGATAAACGTACTCGCGACTACCATCACGACTCCCAAGGATCCGATGATAGCTCCGACGAGGATCGCTCCCGCGCCACCGTTCGACGCGAAGCCGACGCCGAAGCCGGCGATTGCCCAGCCGAGAAGGTACCAAACAGAGATGAACACGACGATCCCGATACTTTCCCGGATGAGATTACTCCACGCCAGCGGCCCCGACTCGCCTTCTCTCAGTGCAATCATCGTTTGCTAAGTGGATATGTCGAACTGTGGTAAACATTTCCCCAGTGACACAGCTTATCGACCGGTGAACTCTCGCCGGATGTAGTCCTCGATCATATCTTGGATCGTCTGCCGAATCGAACTGTTTCGCATCGCGCGGTCGATCGCTCGTTCGGCCTCGCGTTGGAGGTTCTGGAAGTCGGGATCGACGTCAACGCCGATGTCGTCTAGTGAGATGTCGAGCGGATCCTGGTTGGTCTGTCCGCTCGGGAAGCCCGTGTTGAGATCGACGCCGCCGCCCGGACCCCTCGGTTCGGGGCGGGTGTTTCGATCGCCGCCCAGAAGATTTTCCAGCGCCGGCGGGAGCGACACGTGGAGGTCCTCGAGCCACTGTGGGGCGCTTACGTCGACGTCCTGTAGCCACTCAGGAGCATCGAGTTGTGTAGATTGCAGCCACTCAGGGGCATCAACTGCAATCCCATCGAGCCATTCAGGAGCGTCGACGTCAATCGGCCCATCGAGCCAAGAGGGTGCAGTTATTCTGAACTCCTGATCTCCGTAGTCAGGGAATCCAAGATCTCGCCCCAAATCTTCGGAGAAGTCTGCGAGTGCGCTGGCGCCCGGGCCGATACCCTCTCCGTCTTGTCCAATCTGTCGGACGCCGAACTGCTCGGTGAATAGTGCGGATGGCGCTCCGCGCCGCGCTACAGTAGCGGCACCGGATGAGACTGTTGATGCGAGACCGCCGAGAATGCCGGCGCCGCCTGCGGTCCCTGCGACACGCTTCGCGATCGCGAGGTCCAACACGGTGTCGCTGGCCCCGCCGCCGCCTCCACCGCCTCCGCCGCCGGAGACAGCCAGCTTCTCGAGGCGGTCGTTGATGTCTTCTAACTGCTCGAGTTGCGCTATTTGTACACTATCGTCCGCGAGGCCGCCGGCGGCCGACGTCCCCGCCTGGACGTCGCGGGAGAGCTGCCCGGAGAGGCCACCGCCCGCTCCGACCTCGATGTCCGCGAGCCCGTCCTCGATCTTCTTGCGGGCACTCGGCAGCGTTGCCTCTTCGACGTCGATTTTGAGTTGGCCGGTGAGACTAACCATTTTACATCCTCCCAAACAGCGACTCGAAGTCGATGTCGGGCTCGCTGACGGTCACGGTCAGGAAGATCTCGAGGTCGCGCCAGGAGTACTCCCGAACCTCCCGGGGGTCGTGGCCGTGTTTCATCGCGACGCCGACAGCGTAGTCATAAATCAGTTCTCGGCCGCCGGCTCGGAGGGCTCGGTCTCCGAGCTCGCCGCGACTAAGCTCTCGAAGCTCTCGCGCTCGCCGTTTCCCACTGAGCTCATCTCTTCGATCCGATTCTCGGCCCACTTGAGATACCCCAGCGGCAGCCGCGAGCCCGTGACCGCGACCTGCCGCTCGTGACCCATCTCATCGTCGAGATATGGCGCATCAACCGTCCCCTTCGCGACGAGGTGGACGCGCTCGGCCCCCTTCCCGACGGAGTCGTCGCCGCGGGTGAGTGCCGCGTCGACGAGGGTGTCCTCGACGTGGCCGTACTCTCCGCCGGCGAGGCCGGCGAGCGTGACTGCCTCGAACTGCGGGACGGTCGACTCTTCGGGCGGATCGAGGACGCCCTCGAGGCCGTCGAGCCACGTCTCGATGTCGTTGTTCTCCTGGGCGATCTCGCCCCGCCGCGGGTCGTCGGCGTCGAGGTCGCGGGCTTCGGCAGCGAGGTCGCGGCGCTTCTGTTCGAGTCGCTGTACTTCGTCCTCGAGGTCGTAGTGCTGTGTCTGTAGTGGCATCTGAAAAAGCTCCGATTGTTAGGGTGCGCTCACGGTGAGCCCGCCGTTGACGTGGGCGTTGATGTCCTCGGTCGTCGGATTCGACGAGACGAGGTCGCTCCAACTGTACGTGTCCGGTTCGATCCGCGGGAGGTCGTAGGTCGCGACGTCTGCACCCGCCTGCGACAGCGTGATCGTACCGGGGACCGCCCCGACGCTGTCTTGGATGTCGTCGACGCTCTGCCCGCCGCCTCCGTAGGCGAGTTCGATGTGATCCGGCCCGTCGATGATCGCGTTGAACTGCAGGTCCGTCGTGGGCTCGGCGATCACGGCGTCGAGCGCCTCCGATTCGGGCCCGGTGATGAACTGGGCGATGTTCGAGATCGACAGCGTCGCCGACTGCAGTGTCTTGACGGTCGCGCCATCAACATCCAGCGAGAAGCCGTGGAACGGGACTGTCGAGTCGGTCTCCGGGCCGATGATGTTCGCCGGCGTGATGCTCGCACTCTTCGACTCGGAGGCGTAGATCGCCGTCAGCGACGCGGTGATCGTGTTCTGGTCGTCGTTGTAGGACAGCGAGTAGTCCGTCGGCGTGACGCCACCGAGGGCGCGCTCGACCGTTCCTGAAAGGTGATCCACACCGATGAACCACTTCGAGGTCGCCGCTTGGCCGTGCGTGAATCCCGTGCCACCGTCGTTGAAGACGATGTCGCGGACGTGCTCGTGGACGTCGGCCGCGACCGCCCAGTTCGCTTGGAACGCGCCCTCGATGCGGCCGGCGATGGACTCGATCGCCTCGACGACGTCGGGATCCGAGAGCCGTTCGAGCGCACGAGGGAGTTCGATCTCCTCGATCGTGGTGTTACGGCCGGAGAGGTAGTAGTCAGGATCGGCATCGTTGACGAGAGCGCCGTTGAACTCCGCCTCCTTGCCGAACGCGACGGGCGTTGAGCCACTGCCGCTCATACGATGCCTCCGTAGGTGTCAGTCGCGACGCTGGGGTCGCGGATAGTGTGCTGTGTCATTTCTGGTATGAATGGAAAACTGCGTGTGCAGGGTTAGGGCAGATCTTCGTACCCTTCCGCGAACAGTATGTCAAAGTCATATCTGAAATAGTCGGTCAGTCGGTGCGACTGTGGGGCGTGGTTTGTGAGCTCGAGATGGAGATAGTCGACCGACGAGCGGCCGGCGTCCGGGAACGTTCGGGCTTCGTACAGTGCGCTCTTGATTTCCTGAACCAGGCCCGGGTCGCCGTCAAAGATGACACCGTCGACGCCGGCAGGGTCGATGTGGCCGCGACGGCGGTGTGAAAACCCCTCGATTCGGACACCGACGATGTCATCGATCCGGAGGTTGTATTCGGGCCCCTCGGCCTCCTCGTCGTGGTCGACGTGCGCCGCCCCAACGTAGTTCGCCGATTTCAGTGCCGACTTGTGCGACGTGATGTCGCCCTCGAGGACATTTGAGGCGTCGCGATCGACGCGCTTCAGTGGGTGGTCCTCGGGCTGAGCGTCAGCGACGGACTGCAGTTGGTCGAGCGTCCACTCAACAGTCGGGTTACTCACGCCTGCGACACCTCTCTGCGGAACCAATTGAGACTATCACGGATCCACCGGCCCTCGGGGAGCCCCGAGACGTCCGTCTCCGGAAGGAACGCCGTCCCCTGGGGGAACATCTCGTCGAGATACGGGTAGCGGTCAGCATCGAACTCGAAGACGAGCGGCCCATCGGAGCTGCTGACCGAGTGGTCGCTCGTTCCGTACTCGAAGTGCGCCGCTGCCTCGTGGCTCCAGCTCCACGACGCCTTGATCGAACCGCTCGAACGAGTGGCCTCGACACCGTCGAAGCCTTCGATGATGGGCTCGACGTGGTAGTCGTGAGTTGTGCCATACGAACGGAGATTGTCGTGGGCTTGCTGGACGGCTTGGAAGACAAGGTTCCCCCGTGAGCCAACGAGCGTGCGTTGGGTCTGCTCCAAGAATTTCTGCCGGACCTCTTCAGTGATCGCGTCCTCGACCGATACCGAGAGCTCGGCACCGACCGGGTCGGCCGTGAACTCGAGGGTGAAGCCGATCTCGATGGTGACTGCGTCAGCCATCGAATCATATCGTCGAAAAGCCGCTGTAGTCGGCCGTCGTATTCTCCCACGTCTCTTTGAGCGCCTGCCGCTTCGTCGACCGACTCGTCAGCTGGCCGTCGTCGGGGATCGAGGCGGCAGCGTCGTCATCGAGTGCTAATTTCATCGCAGCCTTCGCCGCGACGGCCTCCCGAACATCAGGCGGCACGCTCTCGACGACGTTGTCCTCGGTGATCTCCACCTCCTCCCCGAGCGGGCCGTACCGATACGTCAGCCGGACGAAGCTGGTGTTCGGGTCGTCGTAGGGACGCACCCCCAGCCGGCGCTCGAAGACGCGGAGTCGCCGCCGCCGATAGTCCATTGTCCACGCATCGCCTTCCTCGTCGGTGACGTCGGCCCACGAGTCGCGGCTCTCGCGGATCTCGATCGCATCACCTTCGGCCGGATCCAGCGGCATCGGGCGGGCGTTGTCGAGGATGACGGTCGCGGGATGCCACGAAATGGCGTGCTGGACATCGTGGACCTCCCAACTGCGGGGCTCGTCAGTGGCTCCGACG
Source organism: Halobellus rufus (assembly GCF_000739575.1). Lineage (GTDB taxonomy): Archaea > Halobacteriota > Halobacteria > Halobacteriales > Haloferacaceae > Haloquadratum > Haloquadratum rufum. The sequence continues at coordinate 7,752 of NZ_BBJO01000030.1, forward strand.
CGCACGGCGTGGAACGGCCGGCCCGTTCGGTTGATCCACGACTGCGTTGCCGCCGCGGCCTTCCGCTTTGCGTGGTCTGTGAGATGGGCGGCCGCTGTGCTGGGATCGATATCCATCCCGGCCTGAATGACAGCCTCGGCGGTGGCATACCGAACTGGGTCGCTAGACGCAGACATCGGTTAGTCCTCCGACTCCGGCTCTGGTGCGGGATCGATAAACTCGATCTCGGTCCGGCCACCGTGGCCGTGGATCTCTCGTGTCGCTTCGATGCCATCGGGCGCTGGCTTGAACGCACAGCCGTTCGAGTCCGTCTCGAGGGCGTCGTTGTCGGCGTTGTGCCACTGCATATGGACCGCTCCGTCGAGGTATTCGACGCCGGTCGCGACGACGCCAGTCCCTGAGGTCTCCGAGACATCTTCTCGGCGGACGAGTCTGAACCGCCGCGGGAGACACTGCCCCGACATCGTCACTACGCCTCGTCTCCGAGCGCTTCGTCGACGGCACGTTCGACGACGTCGGGATCGTACCGGGTCAGGTACTCAGTCATCTCCGTGAGGCCGGCCGATTCGAGGTCGATATCCTCCGAATCGTCGCCGAGCATATCTTCGATCGCGTCGAGTGCGCCCGTTCGGTCGTCACCGGTGCGCTCTGCTGCCCGCAGCGCGCGGAGCGACTCAGCATCCCACTTTTCGTCTTCGTCGGTTTCGAGCTCCGCTTCGAGTTCGTCGATCGTGTACTCCCCGGGGTCGAATGGCGGATCGGATGCAACTGGCGTCCGGAGTGCCCGGATCACGTCGGCGGCATCCGAGCGGGAGAACCGACTCGTGTACTCGTCAGCGCGCTGCTGGGAGACCGATGCCTCGTCGTCGCGCTCGATGCCGGCGATCGCCCGCAGTTGGTCGCGGTAGGGCTCTTCGTCGTCCTTGTCGAAGACGCGGCCGACGTCGTCGAGATCCAGCTTCTCGAGGACCTTCTGCCGCTTCCAGCGGTCGAAGCCCTCGTAGAAGACCTCCGGCGGGAGATAGTTGCGTTCGAGCAACGCCTCGGCGAGCCGTGCGGGGTCGTAGATCACCTCGAAGTCGTTGCGGGATTCGAGGGCGTGGACGCCGATGTTGGAGTTTTCGACGTGATCGGTGTCCAGATACGTCGGCAGGAGTGCGAAGTAGACCTGCCCACGCTGGAACTTCGGCGGCCCGTTGTAGCCGACGCGAGTGCGGATGTCGTGATCGGTTTTCGTAGACTGGTCGCCTGTATACCGGAAGCCGACGAACTCGACTTCGGCGTGGTCTTTCGCTTCGAACTCTTTCGCGCTTGGAAGTGTGCTAACTGGCATTACTCGGAAGTCGTGGTAGTAGTAGCCGCCTTGGTGGCGGTGGTTGACGTCTCGGACTCGGACTCGGGCTCGGCATCGGTAGTGTCGCTACCGGTGGGCCGTGCCTCGGCAAGTACGTCACGGGCTCCGCTGGGGGCGTCACGGTCGACCGTCACTGGCGTTGTGACGTGGTCCTCACGGAGGACTTCGACGACGTGCTCGCCGGCGACCTCGAGGACTGTTGTGTCACCATCGTAGACGTACAGTCGATCGGCGTCGTCGCGAGCCCAGTGGGTGCCTTCGGTTTGGTGGATGTACTCGCGGTTGTCGATCAGGACGGTGACCGTGATCGCCTCCGCATCGTCGTTGTCGGCCTCGGCACCATCACAGCGCGAGTCGGCAGTGTCGTCAGTAGTAGTGTCGTCAGTCATCTACGTTACTCGCTCAGGTCCCGCAGGAGGCCGCAGGAGCTGAAGTCGCGGTTGACGACCTCGTGGTTGAGCACCATCAGTGCCTCCTCGCGGAAGCGCCCGGTCGCGAGGTAGCCCTGCGACTGGCCGCGGCCGGCGGTTTCCACGTACGGCTCGGCGAACTGCTCGATCGCTAGGCGCGGCTGCCCGCGGATCGTGTCCGTTGGCACGAGGAAGATCGACGAGATGTCGCCGTGCTTGATCGCGTGCTGGTTGCCGACGATCGGGATCCCGTCGTAGTCGCGGTAGCGAGCGGTCCCCGACAGGCCCTTGATCGTCGACCCGTCGCCGACGTCCTCGCTGCGGAAGTCCGCCATCGCCGCCTGGTTGCGGACGTTGTTCCGCTCGGCAGCCAGCTCCGAGAGGACGCCGGCGGTGTCGTGACCCGTGAGGATCGCCGTGTTGTTGTAGACGTCGACATCGGCGAACTCGTTGAAGGAGTTCAGGAACGACGTGAACAGGTCGTTGGTGAGCTGTCGCGGACCAGTGGCGTCGAAGTCGATGAAGGAGTCTGCCCAGTCGTCGTTGGTCCGGTCGACGGTCCCGTAGTCGAGATCGCCATCGTCGTAGGCGTTCCCGTTGGGATCGACCGCGTTTGCCTCCTCGTCACTGGATGCGATGACGCGATCGAGCGTGGTGATCTCGTCCGTTGCGGCGTACTGCGTGTCGCCCTGCATCACGCCGTAGGCGAGCCCGTCGCGATCGATCGCCAAATCCAGTTGCTCTTGCTGGAGCTGCCAGAACTCCTCGAAGCCGACTGCGTCCTCGATCGCCGACCGAATCTCCTGCAGGTCGGACACCTCGATGACGTTGTCGGAACGCTTGGGGTCGAACTCGACCTCTTCGACGCCCATCGTCTGCCCCGCCGGGACGTCGCCACCCTCCGAGTGGCTCTGGAGGTCGACGGGATCCGTGGCCGCGCGGTACGCCTTCGCGGTGACCGGCCCCTCCAGCGAGGCGTTGAACCGGTCGACCTGCGTGAGGGCGTTGTACCACTCGTGTTGGGAATTGTACTGGGCGTACAGCGTCGCCGTGTAGATGGCGTTGATGTGCGCCTCGGTGGTCGTGTCGTACTGCGCGCGCTGCAGCAGCCCGTCGTCCCAGTCCATCGGGACGTCACCGACGACGTTCGACTCGAGGAACCGCCCGGGGCTGTTCCCGCCGGCGTAGCCCATCAGCGGGTGCGTGCTGGCGGGGGCACTCATTCGCCGTCACCTCCCGTGATCGCCCCGGCATCTCCGACTGTCTCGGAATCGTTGCTCGGGGCCGTCACGACCGTGTCGTCGGTCGTCGCGAAGTCGCCCTTCTGATCGACCGTCTCGACGAGTGTGTCCGCGAACTCGTCGTCGTCGGCCATCTTCTGGGCGACCTCGCCAGCCATCGCGTTAATGACCTCCTCACTCGTGACCGCATCTGCAACGCGCTCGTTGAGGTTGAGGTTCTCGAGCATCTGGTCGACGTCCGCTTGGCCGGCGGCGGGCGACTGACCGTTCTGATCCGGAGCCGCAGCAGCGTTGGGATCACCACCACCGCCACCACCCCCACCGCCGACGCCGAGGACTTCCTCGACGCATTCCTCGGGATCCTTGCCGGCGAGCTCGGCGAACTCTTCGACCGTCTCGCGGGCGTCGTCGTTCAGCATTTCGAGTACTCCGCCGCCTGCGTCGCCGCCGTCGTCGTTGCCATCGTCCTGCTTCTGATCGACGTCGGGATCGCCGCCGGCGTCGGGGTCTGTACTGTCCGGGTTCGTGTTGTCACTCATTGGGTGAGTACCTGCTTTCTGATCCGCATCCGCAGTCGCATCCGCGTCTGGTTCGTCCTGCGCTCGTTGGTCGAGGCCGTCTTGGTCGAGCTCGTCTTCGTTGACGTGCTCGCCCGCGGTCGCACTGTCGAAGGCGTCGATCAGGACCGATGGGTCCATCCGGTCGATAGCGTCGACCATCGCCGAGATGAGTTCCATCGCTGCGGGCTGAGAGAGTGCCGACCGCTCGGCGATCGTGCCGGCGGCATCGCGCATATCCTTCTGATCGATGTCGTCGCCTTCGATGGCGCCGAGTTTCTGATCGACGTCCTCGTCCAACGTTCGCATCTTCTGTACTACGTCGTCGCGGTCGACGTCGTCGCCCGCTTGCTGGTCGACCGCTCGGAGGATCTCAAACGGTGAGTCATCCTCCGAAAGATCGCCCAGAACAGTTCGGGCTTTGCCGTCGACGGTCGATGTTGAACCGAAAAATCCCATCTGTTGCCTCGTGGGTGACCCGTTCCCAGATTGCGGTGGTCTGCCGCCGCGCTGGTCGGCGCGTCTTTTAGTCCCGGAGCTGCTGCTCGATCGACCCCGCGATACTCCGCCGTCGCTGCAGCCGGCGGCAGATCGCCGCCTCGAGGACGCCGCCGTGCTTGAAGTCGACGACGTCGAAATCCGCCGCCGGGTTCATCACGAGTTCCTCACTTCCCAGCGTGACCGCGTGGAGATCACAGTCGATCGTCACTCGAGTCCCGTCCGGACGGCGGTGCTCTTGGTTCGAGTAGACGGTGACCGAGTAGCCGCCGTAGTCGCCGTTGAGACAGCGGAGTCGCGCCAGCTTGCTCTTGGTCGTCTCGTTGCCAAGATTCGCCACGAGCGTGAACTCATCGCCGGAGACGTCAGTCTCGTAGCGGGTGCCGTCGTCACTGGTCCACTCCCAGACGGGGACGCCGACCGGAACGTCGTCGTGTCTCGTCGAGATGATCCCCGGCTCGCGGGTGCTCTCGAGATAGCGATCGAGCGCGGCGGCGACCGCGTCCATCTGGATCTGCTGGCCCGTCCGGTCGACGATCTCCACCGACGCCGGGCCCTCGATGATGAAATTCTCCGCCTCGAAAATCGGCGCTTCCCACTCCTCAGGGACGTCCGCACGAGAGAGTCGCCGGTCGTGGACTGGCCCCGAAGGCGAGACGGTCTCGCCGACCGCTGCCTTGTGGTCGACGTCGACATCGATGTCGGCCGGCTGGTTGAGTACCTTGATTGGCATCGGCGTTAGTAAGCGATTGTCGTGCCGCTCGTGCGGTCATCAGCCCCGACCCACTGGTTGTTCGACGGGTCCGAGACGTACGATCCCGCCGGTGGGGTGCCGGTGCCGTCGTGGACTGCCTCGACGCCGTTCTCTGCCGGGGCTGGCGCGTCGTCAGCGGTGAGGTCCTGCGGTGTCGTCCGAGTGAGCGGGACGGTCAGGCCCAATTCGGCCTCAGCGAGGAGCCACGCATCGCCGGTTCCGATGTAGACGTCGTAGGGGCGACTCCCGGCAGCAATCTCGGCGACGCGACCCTCCGTTGGTGCGTGCTGCTGCAGGTCGTCGGTATCTGCGACCCGCTCGACGTCGTCCGCGAGCACGCGGATGAGCGTCGAGAGCGGGAGTGAACGGTTCTCGATCGGGCTGAGGTTCTCGTCAGTCATTGGTCAGGTGTCTGTGGGGATTGGGTGGTCGGATCGGAGCCATTCTGTATGCCTGCTCCGTCAGGCGGCTGTTGTGGCTGGCCCTCGTCAGGAGGCGGTTCGGTCGCCGGCGCGGTGTTGCTCGCCGGCTCGGCGGGATCGATCTGCTGATCGGGGATCTGCAGCTGGCCGTCTTCGACGCTGACGGTCGTTCCCGTCTCCTGGGCGAGGCGGATACCTTCGAGGACGTCGACCGCCGACAGCGACGCATCCTCGCTTTCGGGGTTGACGTAGGCCAGCTCCCAGTCGCAGTGGCCCTCCACGCGCTCGATGAGCCGGCAGAGCATATCGAGCGCTTTGTCCTTGGTGTCCTGGTGGGCGCTCGCGATCGCCGCATTAGTGATCTCAACCTGCGTGCCCTCGGCGTTGAGGCCGCCCGTGTCCGAGAGCTCGTTCTCGAAGGCGTCGGTGACGCCGAACATCGCGCGGATCTGTGACATCAGCCGCTCGACCATCGGCTCGCGGCCGTTGATCCCGGCCGACGTCGACAGGTCCAGAATCTCGATCTCGACATCCTCGGGGCTGCCCTCATACATCAGCCGGCCTTCCTCCCACGGGTTCTTCGACTCTTCTTCCGACAGCGAGGCTCGCAGACTCTCTCGGACGTTCTTCCCGTAGGCGACGAGGAACTTATCGGGGAGTTGCTGATCGTTCTGCGGGTTGAGGTACTGCAGTTCGTAGTTCCGGGACCACTGCAGGATCGCCTGCAGCTTGACGAGCGGCAGGATCGGTGACCGGCCATCGAGGCCGTTCCGGATCGGGAAGTGTCGCGCCCAGTCGATGATCTCGTGGGTGAGGAACAGCCGCTTGACGTCATCGCCGCGGCCATCCGTCTCGGCGTAGCCAACCTCGGCGAGTTGGGCGTGGCACTCCGGGCAGACCTCAGTCGGTCGGTCTGCGTCGCCCTCGAACGTGAGGTCGGTGTGTTCCCAGTACTGATCGCGATGTGCCGGGCACGTCCACCACCCACCGTGGCGGTTGTGTTCGTCGAGGACCGGCCGGACGCGCATCGGATCCGCGTGGACGAGCTCCTCGATCGCGTGCGGTTCCCACCGCCCGACGCTGGTGACGGTGCGACCGGCGACCTGTGTCTCGCGCTCGACGCGTTGGTAGCGGAGGCGAGCCAGCACCGTCGAGATGCCGTAGAAGGACTGGTAGTCCTCTTCGTACTTCCACAGCGACGCCAGCGACTGTCCGTCCTCGTTGACGGGATCGAACAGTTGTTTGAGCCGCTCTTTCTGCTCGCGTGACGGCGTCTCGAACCCGGTTTCGCCGCAGACCTCACAGACATCACGCTCTTCGTCGTAGGCCGTCCCGCAGGTCGTACAGCGATGCGAGAACGCCGGCAAGAGCACCGGGAACTGGTTCCGGTACATCTCGTCGCGGAACCGTTTGACCGTCGTCGCAAGTTCTGTCGAGTTGAGCGAGAACGTCTGCAGATCGATCGAACTCCAGACGCCCCCGTTCGACGATACGCGGGGTGCGGGCCCGACTTCGTCGGTGTGTCGGCCTGAGCGACCACCGGTCGCCTGTGGCGTCCCGGTGATCTGACCCTGCAGCATCTGTTCGACGTCGCCGTCGGGCCAGTCGATCGCGACCAGCTCGCCGTGCTCATCCTCGCCGAGTTTCGTTGTGCGTGGTGGCATTGTAGTCTGAAAGGAAGGGCGTCACCAGTCGAGATGCTCGAAGTCGTCGCTGGAGACGTGGTCGAGCGTCCCATCGGGCCCGCGGGAGGCGATCTCGAGGGCGTCGAACCGGTCGTCGTGGGCCGCGTCGGGGAACGGCAGCCACTCCTCGCGGATGAACGACTCCCAACGCTCGTTTTCCTCGCTGGCGACTTTCACACGGCCCTGCTGGAAGCGGTTCGCGAGACTGTGGAGACGCTGTTCCTTCTCGCCCTCGGAGTTCGACGGTGTTACCCTAACGTCGACGGTGTCCTCGATCACGTCGGCGATCTCCTTGCCGTCGAAGTTGGATTCGACGAGGAGCTCGCCGACGGGATAATCCGAGAGGTGAACGTCGACGAAATCCTCGGCCGCTTCCTCCCACATATAGCCGCGGTCCCGCCAGAGGTCGATCGCGTATTCTTGGTCGTTCTCGCGGTCGTAGGCGTAGACGGCCAGTGCCCAGTAGTCCGTCTCCCCGCGCTCTTCGGCGGCGAGGTTGTTCGGGTTCGCGAAGTCGAGGCCGGCGTACCACTCCAAGGCCGACCAGTCTTCGCGGGGGATCGGGTCTACGAAGCGCAGCCAGTCGAGGTCGAGGACGCGACCGATCGCCGCCTCGGGGTTCTGTTGGTTCTCCGCTTGCCACAGTCCCGTGTCGCCGTCCTTCGAGACGACCTTCGTGAGCAGCGTCTCGGGACGTTCGAACTCGGGCCAGAGCGTCCGGAACTGCGTTCCCGGGCCGGCACGGATGCCGTCGTCGACGATCTCGACGTCCGCCGGCACATCGCGGATCGAATCGTAGACCGCGCCGTCGGTCGCGTGGACCTCGTAGGCCTCGTTCTCGATGACGTGCCAGTCCGGCGTCGCCCGCCAGACGCGAGCAGCCCAGCCCGGCCGGGAGACGCCGCGGGCGATGCAGCCGTCCCACTCGGGGTTGTTCGTCGAAAGGACGTGCTCGCGGTAGACGTCCTCCGGTGTTTTGCGGGTCCCGATGACGATGTTCAGCGACTTGTGCGGGAGACACGTCGCGCCGGCTTTTGCGGAGACGTTGTCGTAGAACTCCTCGAAGTTCTCCGAGATCGTCGCCCGCAGCGCCGTGGTCTGGTTCGTCAGCGTCGCGATGTCGTCGTAGATGATGACATCGTAGTGCGATCCCGTGTCGGAGGTCCGGATGGACAGCGGTTCGAGCGTCGGCTCGATGTTGTGCGTGCCCGCCTCGAGCTGAATCGTCGTCTTCGAGGAGTCGTAGATCGGCACGCCGTAGCGCTCACACGCTTCTTCGATCGAGGCGACCGCCGTCTTCGCCCGCTTGTCAGCGTGAGTCTTCTTATGCGAGACGATCGCCATCCGGATCGACGGGAAGTTGACGGCGAGCCACGACGGCCCGACGTCGATCGTCGAGACCGTTTTCGCGTAGTTCCGCGGAGCGAAGAGCGCGAGGTTCTTCGGAGCGTGCGGCTCGTACACCGCCTCCCAGAGGTGTTGGTACCAGTCGCGGAGGTGCCGCGGCGGGGCGAGGATCCCGTCGGTCCCGAGATGCCGGATCGAGAAGGGCAGTGGATGGGCGGTCGGGCGCTCCTCGACGAGCCGCGTGATCGAGTCGGTCGCGGCAGCCATCACGTCACCTCGCGGATCTCGTGGCGACACCAGTCGTGGACCACGTGCGTCGACGCCGGCGGGTCCTCGACGAAGCGCCGCTTGGCCTCCTGCATCAGGTCGACGACCTCGTGGTACGGCAGGCCCTCCGGCGGGATCTGCTCGCGGATCCACTGGCAGGCCGGGTGATCGGCCTCGGGGCCGCCCCACGTGAACCGACGGCCGGCGAGGCGCTGCTGTCGGTAGCCGCGCATCCGCGCCTGCAGTACCAGCTGGTTGAGATGCTGGCGGGCAGTCTTGAACGCCCACCCGGAGTTGATGTCGAAGGTATCCGCCATCGACCCGGCAATCGAGTAGATGTCCCACGGCTCCGATCCGAGCTCGTCGAGCCAGAAGTCGCGGTACTCGGTCTTCGTGATCGGCCCCTGGTCGTCGGGCGTCGCCGGCGGGTCAAGCGCGAACTCCCGACGGACAACGTCGACGATGTTGTCCGTGACGAGGTCCGGCATATACTGCGAGCGCGCGAACTCTGCCTGCTCGTTCTCGTACCGGCCGAACTTCGCCTTCTGGTCGACGGCGTCAGCGCCGGCGTCGACGAAGCGGGCTACGATGTGGAAGGCGAGCGGCGTCATCGGTCAGTGAACTCCGCCGGTCGCATCGCCTTATCGTCGATGTAGACGTCGCCCGATCCCTTCTCACACCGGATGCCGTGCCAGCGGACACCCCACTCGGTGAGGTGGGCGGCGATCCGAGCAGCCTCGCTCCACGGGCGGGCTGTCCAGACGATCACGGTCGCGCCGGCGAAGTAGCACTCGTTGACCGCCTGGATGACGTCGTCGTCAGGAGTAGGTCGTTCGTCCGCCCAGTAGGCAACGTTGTCTGTGGTCAGCGTGTTGTCGAAGTCGACGAGGACGCGCTGCGAGGTCTCGTCAGCGGTGTCAGTCATTCCTTGAGGTCCTCGCCGAGGTCCTCGATCATCTCGCGTGTCTCCTCGTCGAGGCCGTGGGTATGGTCGTGGTCCACCTGGCCCTCGATCGAGACGTCGATGTCGGCGCCAAGCAGCCCCATCTCTTTCAGCCACTTGCGGTCCTCCTTCCGGAGGTAGCGCTGCGCTTTGGCGACGGCCGCCTCGGAGTATCGGTGTTCCTCGCGTGCCTCGTGCTCAGTGGTTTTGATCCGCGTCTCCCGATCGACCAGGGCGTTCCCCGAGTCGAGCGTGTCGGGGCGGTCGGTCGACCAGTTATCGCCGTGGATGATCTTGATGTGGTTGATGGCGATCTGTGACAGTCGCGCCTCCTCGCCAGCGTGTGGCTCGCCGGTGACCTCGCGGAACTTTGCGACGTAGCCCTCGTAGATTTTGTCGCAGAGTGTCCGGAGCGAGTCGGTCGCGACCTCCTGGTAGAACTTGTTCTGGTCGGTGTAGAGATCGTGCGTCGAGGCGTTTCGGTTCCCGTCGGGAGCGCCGCCGTCGTTTCCTTCCGCATTGTCGTTGCCCTCGGGCGCGCCGGCGTTCCCGGCGTGTTTCGAGCAGCGCCCCTCGCCGACGTGGTCGGTTCCTTTGCCCGGCCACGCGCCGCAGTAGCCGACGAAGATGGTTTCGCCATCTCGTTTTTCGGTCCGCTTGCCGTGGCAGTTCTCACCGTCCGGGTCGATCGTTGGCACCTCCTCGGAGGGCTCGCCGATGAGTTCGTCTTCGGATACGTCCATGCTATTGAGTTGTTTCTATGCGGCCAGTCCCAGTGCATCCAGGACGCGCTGGGTACGATTCGAGGCCGTGTAGCCGGTGATGAACGCCCGGTGTCGCGCCTTGTCCCACGGGACGTCGTCGCCGTGCGACGGCGTCGGTAGCGACAGATCGATAACGGTGTGTGTCTCGTCCTCTCGCAGGAACCAGTGTGCGCCGTCGGCGTCGTCGTAGACATCGCCCCAGTCGAGGCGGTAGGCTTCGAGGTCGCTGTCAGTGCCACCTTTCGCGTGGAAGTACGCCTCAGCAAGGACGTAGCACGCGCCCTCGATGGGATCGTGGTCGGGGTTCTGGTAGCGTTCTTTTCGGACCTCCGGGTGGGTGCGGACGTACTCGCGGAGTTCGCGGGCGACGTCGTCTGGTTCGACTTGGACGGTCGTCATTCAGTGTATGGACTCGCCCGGAGTTGAACCGGGACTGTACCCGCTCTTCAGGCGAACGCTCTCCCAGTTAAGCTACGAGTCCTGGTCGCAGGGATTTGTGTATCGCCCCATTGACGGCGATTTCCTCCGTGTGTTCCCGCTCATGTCGGTACTCCGTCGGAGGCGGTCGGCGACGGCCCACGGCGCGACCGTGTGACCGTCAAATCGGACCGGCAGGAATCGAACCTGCGTCCTCTCGGGTTACAACCGAGCGCGTCGGCCACTGCGCTACGGTCCGCGATTTCGCTTGAGTTGCCGCAGGTCCTGAAAGCTCAACGACGGGCGTGGATCCTCGGCCGCCCACTTCGGTCGATCCGTGACAGGGTCGTGCATCCCGATCTCGACAGCGCACGGGAGACAGAGCGGCATCCCGTCGGCATCGTAGTAGGGCGGGTCGAACAGATCCTCGATGACGCAGTCGTCGGCGACGCCGGCGTGACACTCCCAGGGCATCGTCTCACTCCTGGCCGCTGGCGTCGTCGGGAGCGACGTCGTCGCCCTCCTGGACGGCCTCGGCGTAGGCGGGTGAGACACCGGCCTTCCGGTGGGCGATCGCCAGTGCAAGTTTTTGGAGATCAGCCCCGGGAAGCAGCGCCAACGAGATGGCGATCGCGACGATCGTGCCGAGCTCGACGAACGTGAGTGTGACTGTGGGCATCGGTAGAGTCAGTCCCCGCTGTCGGTGTCGCTGGACTGCTCGCGTTGGAGCTCCTTGTACGCCTGCAGCAGCGCCAGATAGTCGCCGAGTTCGAGACCGTTGTACCCGCCGAGGACCAGCAGCGACGTGGCCCCGATAACTGTCGGGTCCGCACCGAGATACAGAGCGTACCCGGTCAGGATGATGATGCCGACGTTGACGATGATCGAGCGGACCAGTTTGAACGCCTTGTACATCCGGAGGTCACCGCCATCCCGAATCGAGGCTTTGTGATCGTCTACTAATCGATTGTTGCAATACCACGGGCGCGAGGATCGTTGTGAAGTGGTCATAGGTGAGCATCCGTGTCTCGTATTGGACGCGTGTCTGAGGGCCCCGCCGTGGGATTGCACCTCGGCGCGTGGTCTACCACGGGGCTATCGCGGGTGTCGGTGGGAGTCAGTCCGCGGGCTCGGCGTTCTGTGCGAGACACCGGACGCTCGTTTCGAGCTCGTCGACGTCGACCGTCAACACGGTGCGGCCCGGGTCGTGGAACAGCGGCTCGGGGTCGGCCTCGCGGATCGTGCCCAAGAGCGGGCGGTGTCCGTGCGGGACGATCACTGTGCGGCCGATCGTCGTGGGGCGTCTCGTGGTCATCGGTCTGCGTGAAGAGCGCGGCCGATCGCGTAGATCCAGTCACGGCCGGACTCGCGGATGGCCTCGATATACGCGCCTTTACTCGGGCGGTGGTGCAGCGTACCGTCGCGTTCCAAGCGGACGAGGCACTGCCACAGCGACTGCATCGTCGCCTTCGGGTCGAGGTCCCGGAGAACGGCGTGACGGTCTGTCGGGTTGACCGTCCCGCACTCACACGAGGTCCGCGTGAACTCAGTGTGGCGATAGGGGTTGTCGCGGTGATCGCGCTCGTCGACGCCGTCGATGGCGTGCTCGGTGCGGTACTGGTATCCGATGAAGATATCTCGGACGCTCCCGGGGACACCGGCCGTCTCGAGATCGTGGTCGGCGGCTCGGTGCGTCGTCTTGAGTTGTCGGAAGCAGGTGGCACACCAGCGGTGATCGGAGGCGATTTGTCGGAGTGCCTTCTCGCCGCGGTGGCGATACAGGCAGTGTTCTGAACAGAAACTACCGCCGACTGTCGCGGTTGGCGCGTGGTCGTCGCCACACTGGCGACACGTGTACGTCTCCGTAGAGGTGGGTGTGACAGACATACTGGGTGAAAGTGGACGGGTGGCTACGACAGCCCGCCGCTTTCAACGACGGACCAAACGACCGTCTGAGGAAGGTGTGTAGTGGGGTAATGTTTATCCGAGGGTAAAAAGCGCACACGCGCGGCCATATTGTCCGCCCCACCCCACCACCCAAGCCTACGAGGGTACCGAGTGATGGGTCTCAAGCAAGTGGAATCGATGGAAAACGACGTCGGCCCCAAACTGTCCAGGTCTGAGCCGACGTCGTTTGGCACGACTACGGGCGTGAGCCCGGATCGCGGCGCCGACCAACGCCACGACCCGGGTGGGACGCGACGCCAGTCGACGAGCAGGCCGCCACGACGAGGTGGTGCCTGTGATTGTCACTACTTGCGCACCAATAAAACACTTGCCCCGCGTTCAGTGAGACGAGTGTATAGTTGCGTTTTAGCCGTTTTCTATGGGCTCGACAATCCGGTGCGACGGGGTTTCATACCGCGGGATGCCGGCGGGAGGTAGTGTGTGAAGATAACCAAGCTCCCGGAGGCGATCGATGGCGCGTCGGGTCGTCCGGAGTGGCAAATCAGTCTCGTCGGCGATTTCGGTTGTCGTGAGGGGCTGGTCGGCGTCCTCGAGGACATATTTGACGTACTTCGCACTCGGAGGGAGTTTCTCGTCAGTCATTGGTCGCCTCCCCGTCACTGTCTTCGAGGTCGAACAGATCTGCCCACGGGACGTCCTCTTCGAACTCCCGGCCGCGGACCTTCCGGTCGACGTACGACCGGTCAGTCATCGGTACACCCGGTTGAGCGCGCGTTTTGCCATTTGCCCATTGATAGCGAGATATTTGTTCGGCGTCTTGTCGTCACGCCAGCCCATCATTTGCTTGAGCGCCTCCTTGTCCAGGCCGTTGCCAGCGTGGTACGACGCCGCCGTTCCGCGGAGGCCGTGCAGCGTCGTTGCGTTCTCGTCGAGAAGCGGCGCATTCTCGATCGCCGATTGTAGCCGGCGTTTTAGTGTTGAGTAGGCGTGCGGCCACTCGCCGTGGACCTGTCCGATGAACAGAACTGCCTCCTCGACGCGCGCCGACCACCCAGTCGGGATGTCTCGAACTGCTGTCTCCGTCTTGGGCATCCAATACTCGTCTGCGATCTCTTCGACGTCCCGATCGTCGCCGTGGCTGATGCGTTGGCGGGCAGCCTGCCGACAGTCTCCACACGCGCCCCCATCGCGTCCCTTCGTACACGGGTCGTGCTCCGGAATCGATAGGATTTGTTCGCGATCGTCGTACCACTCTATCGAGAAATGGCCGAGTTCGCCCGCGCGGAGTCCCAATCGGCCGAGGATCACCAACGCACTCCACGTTTCGAGTGCGTGCTCGTCGTCGTCGATACGCAACGCGCCGATGAGGAGACGCTCGAACTCCGGTGCCGTGAGGACACGCTCTCTGGTTTCAGTCCGGCCGGGCGACTGTTTGCTGTCGTCCGGGTCCGATTCCATCATCGCCGCTAAGTCTGCCCCTCCGCCAGGGGCTCCGTTTTCCGACAAGAACCGCATCTTCTCGCGGTCCTCCTCCGTGATCCCGAAGCTCGAGGTATCCGATCCGCTCATCGCTCAGGCGAACCTCCCCGGGAACGTCGACCCCGGATACGTTGGTCCGTCGTCCTCATCATCGTCGTTCTCGAGCGGCGCGGGCCAGTTGAACGTGTAGCCACCGACGCGCTCGGCGTGGACGACCGTCGCACCTGTCTCGCCACAGCGCCGGCGGACGACCTCGTGGCAGATCCAGCCCTCCTCGGGCCCCGACGTCGAGAACGTCAGCCGTTCCCGGTAAAACGGGCGCCCCTGTTCGTCGTTCTGTGCGGCGGCCTCGTGCGGGTACGTCGCGTCGATCGTGTGGAAGACGGTGGCCTGGAAGTCGCTGTCGTCCCAGACGACGACGCGAAGCGTGGTCGGACCTGAGAGCCGGACGTCGGCCAGGCCTTCGAGTTCCTCGACGACGTTCTCGCGGTCGTAGGCGTAGTCACTCACCGTCGACCACCTCCAGCGACTCGACCGTCCCGCGATCCTGCCAGCGGTACCGCGGCGGATGGCGGATGTCGATGCAGGCCTTGACGTCGGCCTCGACCGGTCCCGTGAGCCCCTCGTCGGGCTCGATCTTTCGGGAGAAGTTCCACTTCGTGGCGGTGTCGTGATTCTCCAGGGCGACCAGGAGTTGCCCGGGCAGTTGGTCGGTGTCGCTCTCGGCGGCGACGTCGTCGGGCGGGAACGGCGGCTCGGCGATCGTCGGTCCGACCGTGGCCGTGTGAACGCCCTCGCTCGTCGAGAGCTTGAACTCGACGGTGTCGCCAGTCTCGAGCTGTTCGATCGTCTCTCGGGGAGTGGTGTTACTCATTGCGGTCGCCTCCTATCGTCAGGTGTTCATAGCCGTCACTCTCGGGGCGGCACCGGGCGATCGGTGTGGAGCCACAGTTCGGGCAGTGCCGGCGGTACGACAATTCGGATGTCGATGTCTCGGCTCCGCAGAACCCACAGCGGAGTGGTGTCTCACTCATCGGCGACCTCCCGGACAGCCTGCAGATGCTGGTTCGCCCAGCCGATCACGTCTTGGTCCCTCTTGTCGTCGGGGCGGGAGACCTCCACCCCGATCACGGCTTGCAGCGCGCCCTCATCCTCAGTGCTGTAGATCGGTAACTCGGCGTCGGGGAGTTTGGCGACACCGTCGGTCGTCAGTCCGTAGCGGAGCTGGCCCTCGCCGTCTCGGTGGCGGATGACGTGGCCGTTCTCCCGGGCGGCTTGCAGCGCTGTTCGAGCGTCGGACTTCGCGACCGACGAGTTGGAGACGTGCGTCCACAGTTGCGCCGACGCGAGCGTCACCGGCTGGGGGTCGCCCGTGTTGTGGAGGATCATTGAGAGGATCCGGTGGTAGGGACGGGCGGAGTCGTCGGGCTTCGGGAGCGCTGTCATCTCCGCAGCCTCCGTAGCGCCTGGTTACAGTGCGCTATCAGATCGTTGTCGATGGAGCCATCCGTGCGCTCCTCGGCGTATGCGATCCGCAGTAGTGCATCCTCCTCCATCGGAGCGAGCTGCCGATAGTGGTGGAATAGGTCATCCCGGTCGATCGCAGCATCGATGGTGTCCTTGATGTCCGAATACTTCCAGTCCGTCGTCTCGGCGACGACGATTGCCAACTTCCGGCGCTCGACCAGCGGTCGCGATCTCGAGGTGTGCTCCTCGACTGCCTGCAAGACATCGCGATAGCGCTCGCGGTAGGACTCGTCGTCCGGCATCTCAGCTCACCCGGTAGGATCCGTCCCCGTCGGGATGATACACGTTCCCTTTGCGAGACATCTTCTCGAGCTCGTCGTCGACCTTCGTCGGCGAGAGGTCCAGTTCCTCTTGGGCCACGGTAAGGATGTCGTCGATGTCGGCCGGCTCCTCACGCGTTTCCAACTCCGAGATGATGTCCGTGAGTGCCTTAATCCGGTCGCGTTGGTTCTGCGGTGTGCCCTTCCCCGTGCGGTCGGCATCGAACTTGCCCGTCTCGGGGTCGAAGTTTAGCCCGACGACGTTCTTCGTGATCTTGATCGCTCGCTCGGCGTGCCGCGGCTCGACCGTCTCCGAGAGCTCCGCGCGGGCG
Source organism: Halobellus rufus (assembly GCF_000739575.1). Taxonomy (GTDB): domain Archaea; phylum Halobacteriota; class Halobacteria; order Halobacteriales; family Haloferacaceae; genus Haloquadratum; species Haloquadratum rufum. The sequence continues at coordinate 23,917 of NZ_BBJO01000030.1, forward strand.
AACCCGATCGCCAGTCGAAGGCCGGCCTCGATGCGTCGGGGTGTCGCCGAGACGGGGTCGTCCTCGTTGTCGTTGAGGTCCCGCACTTCGACGTAGCTCTCCTTGAGCATCTCTTTGGCTTCCTCCGTCGGCAGTGGGAAGACGTTCTCGCGAGCGTAGACGAGCATCGCCGTGAACGTCTCTGTCGGAACTGGCGGGTCGACGGTCGTCGTCTCGGGCTCCTTGACGTCGATCCCTTGATCGGCGAGTTCCTTGCGGGCGGCCTCGTCGAACGTCCCGAGGACGTGGTCGGCGACGTCGGCGTCCATCTCCGGGTCGGGGATGTCCCGGACCGCGAGGAGGACGTCCATCCGGTCGATGAGTGCGTCGTCCATATCGATCTGCCCGGCGATGGGTTCGTGGCGATCGAAGCGCCCGTGGATCGGGTTCCCCGAGGCGAGGAGTGCCGTCCGCGTGGGGAGGTCCGCACTGATGCCGGCCTTGTCGATCGTCACCATCTGGTCGCCCTCGAGGCGTCGTGCATCGCCTTCGTCTTCTCGTCGACGACGTCGTCGACCTCGTCGATGATGCAATGGCCGCCGTTGGCTCGTGGCAGAATCCCCGGCTCGAGCGTCCAGTCAGTGTTGCCGGCGAACTCCTCTTGGACGGCGGCCGCCGTGAGTCCCACCTTCGAGAGGCCGGTCCCCGAGCGGTACTCGGCCTTCGGGGCGATCTTCGCGAGTCGCGAGAGGATCGTCGACTTCCCACGGCCGGGGTCGCCGATGAGCCCGAAGTGGAGATCGCCGCGGAACGCGCCCCGGTCGTTGTCGATCCGGTAGGCGTTGAACAGCCACGCGACCGCTGCCTCGAGGGCGACTTCGAGCTCGTCGTCCGCGAGGATCTGTGGGGCGATGCTGTCGCGGAGTTGTTCGACGCAGTCCTCCTGAGCGGCCAGCTCCTCGAAGGCCTCCCGGTGGGCGTCGACGTCGACGTCGTCGTAGTCGTTGGACTCGAAGGCGATCGCTTGGGCTTCGATCCACGTCTCCGTCTCGGGGGTTCCGTTCCGTCCCGTGAGCTTCGACTCGTTGACGCGGAGCTTTCCGAGCACGACCGCCGTCTCGCCAGCGCGATCGGGGAGGCCGTGCTCCCCGCCGTAGTCGCAGAGGTCGTCCTCGACGTACACCGGAATCTTCTCGCCCTCGGTCCCGGGGCGCTCGTCGGGGAGTTCTGCGAGTTGGACCTTCCGCTGGTCGACGAACTCGGAGTCGTCGACGACGAGGGCGAACGGGCCCTGTCGCTCACAGCCCTGACACTCGTGGGGCTCTTGGGTGTTGTTGCGGCCCTGCGGGATGTAGGCCTTCGTGCCGCAGCGCTTGCACTCGAACGTGGCCTCGGTGAGCCGCGGCTTCGTGCCCGTCACCTTGTTGAGTTGGCCGCGGACGGCGACGTAGTCGCCGACGTCGTCCGAGGGGTTGAGCTCGGGGATCGGTCGCGCCCCGATCGCGTCTTCGGTGTCAGTGAGGCGGACGTGAGCGTCGTCGAGGGCGATGTCCGCGGGAAGGTCGAACAGTCGCAGTGCCTCCTCGGCGTACTGGCGGACTTGATCCGGTCGGTCGAGCCAGTCGTCGAGCAGCACCGGGTCGAAGCGGTAGACGTCGTCGGCTTCGATGTATAGGGAGCGCTGCTCACGTGGGTACCGCTGGGCGAGTTCGCCGATCGCGTCGGCGTAGTACTTCCGGTAGAACTCGAGGAAGCGGTCGGTGAGTTCCGCAGTCTGGCCGGCTTGTGCGGTGGTGCTCACGCCTCATCGCCTCCGTTATCGTCGAAGGTCTGCGCGATCGGTGCTTCGTTGCCGGCGCGGCGCTGCTGGTCGGCGTGCATCCCTTGCATAAAGTTCGTGTTGAGGAGATCGCGCTCCTGGTCGGCGGCGCGCTTCCGGAGGTCGAAGTGAATCTCCTCGTTCGAGCGATCGAACTCCCCACGGAGTTCGTCGACTCGCGGGTGCTGGGCCCACAGTTGCGGGTAGTCGCCCGCCTCCATCTCGTCGAGGACGGTGTCGAGGGTGGCCTCGTAGTCCTCGCCCTGCTCGGCCTTCTCCTCGCGGAGGCCGCGAATCTCTTCGAGATCCTCCTTGAGCCGGGCGACGCGATCGCGGTGTTCGCGTGCCGCCTCGAGTCCCTCCTCGAGGCGCTGTTCCTTCCGCCGGATCTTCCGATCGATCACGGCGACCGAGTCGGCGGAGTTGACGCCGAGCTCTCGTTCGAGGGCCGCGACGACGACGTCCTTGTTCGTCCGGTCGTCCTCGTCGACGAGGTACTTCAGGGACGGCGGAATCTCGACGTACAGCGTCTCGGTCCCCTCGGCTTGGACCATCACGCACCACCTCCCACGGCTCCTTTACCACTAACCCACTTCCTATATTCTATACTTATTCCTATACTATAGGAACTATCTATGTAACCTAGGGATAGATTACGCATCGATCGACACCTCCTGGTCGCGACGGGCGTCGTGCTCTGGACCGACGAGCCACTCGACGACGTCGTGGCCGTTGATGTCAGATTCACAGACCGTCCGCTGGCCGTGCTTCGGGTGGTCGATCTTAGCGACGGCGTCCTCGATGCAGCCGAGACAGCAGCAAACACGCGTCTCAGCGCGTGACATTACGCCGTCACCCCCCGATTTCCGCTGGAGGAAACAGCCCTACCTGTGGCTGGTTGGGAATGACAACGTTTTGATAAGTGCCCGGGGTGGGCTCCGAACCCACGATCTCCGCATGTCCCAGGTCCGAGGCTCGGCGGGCCCCGTGGGGAGCGGGCGGAGGCTTCCAAGGCGTACCGCACCGAATCTCAGGAAACCCTATGAGTGCGGCGCTATGTCCAGCTAAGCCACCCGGGCTCACTTCTCCGTTGGCCGATGACGTTCTTAAACCTTCGCAAGTCCGACGACGGCGCGGCCGTCGTCCACTTCACGCGTCGTCGAGGGACGCCGTACCGTCGGCCTTGCCGCGGTCGAGATACCAGCGGTAGGCGACCGGCCCGAGGAGGAGCACCGCAGTCGCGGCCGCGCCCACAACCACGCGGGGATCGAACACGTCCAACACGTCGCTCGCGAGGAGTGACTCGGCGGACGCGCCCGCGAGGACGCCCGCGACGACCCACGGGATCTCGCCGATCGCCGTCCCGAGGAGGAACGTCGAGAGCCGCACGCCCGCGATCCCGGCGGCGACGCTCACGACGTCCGAGGGCGCGGGGAGCAGCCGGCTCGCGACGACGCTACGGATACCGCCCGCACGGTCGACGACCGCCTCGCCGGCGTCCGCGAGCCCGCCCACGCGGCCGTAGCGACGCGCGAGCAGGAACGGCGGCGCACTGGTCAGCGTCACGAGCGCGAGCGCCAGCGGAGCGCCCGCTACGCCGAGTCCGTAGCCGAGCAGCACGGCCAGAAGCGTCGTCGGCCACGCGAGCAGCGGCCGCACGGCAGCGAGGACGACGGCGGCGACGACGAGGCGGACCGGATCGGCCACCAGCCACGCGGCCCGCGAGAGCACCAGTTCGGGCGAGGCGACGAGCCCGAGGGCGACGGCGAGAGCGACCGCGCCGCCGAGCAGCAGGCGCACGCGCAGGCGGGAGCGGTCCATCGTTCCCGCGTCGCGGGCCCGCGGGCATAACAGTTGTTTTGTCGCTGTGGCTCCGAACGGCAGTCGAATCGTGGCTGACGACGAGCAACGGGACCTCGGCGCGTTCGACGAGGTCGACGGAGCGGGCGACGCGGACAGCGAACGCGTCGCCACCGACGTCGGCGGCGGCCCGTCCGTCCCGGGATCGGGGACGCCCGTGGCCGAACTCGACCACGGCGAGCGCGTCGAACTCGGCGTCGACCTCCTCGCGCATCTGGAGACGGAGTCACTGACCCTCGCTGACGCCGTCGACCGCATCGAATCGGTGACGACGAACCCGTCGCTGACGCGGGAGATCCTCGACACGGCGGAGAAGCGAGGGATCATCGACCGCGAGGGCGGCCGACTCCGGACGCGACGCGGCGGTACCTACGTCCGGTTCGAACAGCAGGTGATCGAACGCGAGGGCGACTACGAGTGTCGCCGCTGCGGCGCGGGGCTCTCAACTGGGCACTTCGTCAGGTTCGAGGCGGGCGAACTCGGCCCGTTCGGGCCCTCGTGCGTGCGGAAAATTCTCGGACGGGAGTGAACTTCGGGCGGGAGTGGTTTCCGTGCGAGAGTGGATCTCGGCGGAAATGGTTCTCAGACGGGGGTGAACGGTGTCAAATCGGCGTACTGACGCGCGGTCGCTACCGGCCGCGGCGGAGCTCTTCGATGAGCTGTTCGACCAGTTCGCGTTGGGCTCGGAGTTCCTCGTTCTGCTGCTCGACCGTCTCCCGGAGCCTCGCGATCTCTTCGAGGATCCGCTCGTCGGCCGCTGGGGCGGCCGCCTCGAATCCCGATCCCGCGAACCCGGGGTCGGTCGGAGCGGATTCGTCTTCGCGGGTCGGCTGCGGCCGTTCGGATGCCGCTGTCGGCTCGTCGGAGTCGCCGAGCGGGTCTGACCGCTCGGTGTCCGAAGCGTCGGGCCCCGACGTCGCCGCGTCGGTGCTCGCCTCGGCGGCGGTGGAGTCGACGTCGGAACCGCGTTCGGCGGTCTCTTCGCGGGAGGGTACAGACCCGCGCTCGGCGTCCGTCTCGGCGGTCGCGCGGTCTTCCGATGGTCGCTCGACCTGCTGGGCGATCGCGTCGACGTTCTGCTCGGTCGCTCCGTCTCCCTGCGAGGTCTCGGCCGAGCGGGTCGCGTTCGCCGGGAACTCCTCGGGCTCGCCGGGGTCGGCGATCAGCGGGTCGGGGCCGTCGCCGAACGAGACTTCCTCGGTCTCGGCGTCTTCGACGTCGGCGTCGTCGGGGTCGTCCGCTTCGGGCTCTGCGGCGACTCGCAACTCCTCGAGTGAGTCGACGTCCCAGTAGGCGAGGAGGGTCGTCTCCAGTGCGGCGCGGACCGCGCGCGCCTCGTCGTTGGGCGCTTTGAACCGCTCTTGGCGGCCGTCGACCGTCAGCACGACCGACGTGGCGACGCTGCCGTCCTCGAACGCGAGGTCGGTGACGTCCCCGAAGTGATAGGACTCGAAGTCCTCGTCCCAGAGGTTCGCGCCGATGTGGCGGACGACGCGTTCGCCGGCGATGGCGACCGTGAGGTCGCTGAAGCGGAAGAGCCGCTCCATCGGTTCGTCGGGTTCGAGCACGTCGTTGGCCTTCAACACGCCTTCGACGATCGGGTGCAGTGCGCGTTCGAGTCGCTTCGCGGGCAGCGAAATCGTCTCTTCGCCGTCGAGCCCGTAATCGAGCGTCACCTTCGCCTTGCGACGGCCTTCCGAGACCGTGATGCGCTCGGCTTCGTGGGAGTACTCCTCGACGGACTCGTCGGAGAGCAAGCCCTCCGCGCGGTAGAGCAGCGTCCGCGTCGGCGTCACGTACAGTTCGTCCTCGCCGCCGAGGTCGACCCGCGCGACCACGTCCTCGCCGGCGAGGTCGGCCTGGACGATCTCCGGTTGGCTCATAGATCCGTGCACCGCCCGTTTCGTCATAAATCCGTGGGTCTTTGCGGCGGTACCGTGCGGAAGTGCGATCGCTGACGAACTTTTGAGGGAGGTGAGACGCCCCAACGGGTCGCGCTCGTTTCGGGGAGTCGCTCGATCGCCGCCCGTCACGCGAACCCGGTATTTAATCGAACGGGGGCGCAATGGACGATCGAGATCATCGAATGCGGTCACTGCGTGACATCCGCGGGCTGCGCCCCCGAGACCTGACGCAGCGACAGCGATTGCTCGTGCTCTTCGTCGTCGGACTCGCCGGCATCGTCCTCTGTTACACGCTCGTCTACAACTGGGGGATGGCGACGCTCGAAAACCGGCCGCAGTCGGTCTTTCGATCGCTGCAGACGGTCGTCGAGACGATGACGACGACCGGGTACGGCGCGGACTCGCCGTGGGAGACGCCGGCGATGAACGTGTTGATGGTGACGATACAACTGACCGGCGTCGTCATCGGGTTCGTCACGCTCCGGATCCTCGTGATCCCGCTGTTCGAGCGGACGCCGCTGAACCTCGACGACCGTCTCACGCCCAAGAGCGACCACGTGGTCATCGCGGAGTACCGCCGCGACACGTACGTCCTCCTCGACGAACTCGAGGAACTCGGCGTCGACTACGTCCTCATCGAGTCCGACGAGGAGGAGGCGAAACGGCTCTCGGACGCGGGCTATCAGGCGATCAACGGCGACCCCGAGGAGCGGACCGACCTCGACCGCGCGTCGATCGAGCGGGCGTCGCTTCTCATCACCGACGCCGGCGACCGGACGGCGAGCATCGTCCTGACCGCGCTAGAGGCCAACGAGGACCTCAGGGTGATCAGCTTCACCGAATCCACGCGCCGGAAGGCCGCGCTCGCGGAGGTCGGCGTCGACCGGAGCGTCGCCCCCCACGCGCTGATCGGCGAGCGACTGGCAGAAAAGGCGACCACGCCAGTCGACGTCGGTTCGTCGGACTCGGAGGTGGTCGACATCCGGGAAATACTCGTCCGCCGGGACAGTCCGATGCACGGCGTCCGCATCCGCGACTCGCCGATCGCCAGGCATCCGGACCTCACGCTCGTCGCGGGGTGGTTCGACGGCGAGCTGCGGCTGCCGCCGTCGCCCGACGAACCGCTGACGCCGAACGCGGTCCTGGTCGTCGCCGGCCCCGCGGGCGAGATCGACGAGATGACCGACGAGATCGGCGGGATCCGATCGAGGCGCTTCGCGGCTCCCTCACGGGTCGTCGTGGCCGGCCTCGGCGAGGGCGGCACCGCGGCCGTCTCCGCGCTCCCCGACGGCGTGGCGGTGACGACCGTCGACGACTCCGCCGAACGGAACCCCGACCACGTCGGCGACGTGACCGAACCCGAGACGCTTCGCGCGGCCGGCATCGAGGGGGCCTCGGCGCTGATCGTCACCGTCAGCGACGATTCGATCGCGCTCTTGACGATCGCCATCGCCCGGTCGCTCTCGGAGGACGTCGAAATCCTCGCGCGCGTCACCGAAGCGGCGAAGGCGCGGGCGGCGTTCAGAGCCGGCGCGGACTACGTGCTCTCGACGCAGCGCGTGTCGGCTCGACTCGTCGCCGCCGAGGTCCACGGCGAGCGGGTGATGGACCCGACGAGCCAGATCCGCGTCGTTCGCGCTGACGCCGCTCCGTTCGTCGGGGAGACGCTCGGCGACCTCCGTCGGAACGGTGAACGCGGCTGGACCGTCGTCGCGATCGCACGCAACGGGAACGTCTTCACCGACGAGCGGACCGCTGTCGAGCCTGCGGACGAAGTGTTCGTCGCGGGGAGCGACGACGGGATCCAGTCGTTCGATCGGGCGGTCCGAACTGACTAACTGGCTGCGAAAAGAGCCGTGAGCCGTTCGCGGTCAGTCAGTCGTCGGCGACCGCGTGGCTGTTCTCGACGCCCGCGCCCGTCATCGCGAGGACGTCGTCGAAGAAGCCCAGCGAGTCGTGGGGGCCGGGGTGTGCCTCGGGGTGGTACTGCCGCGTGATGACGTCGAGGTCGTCGTTCGCGAGACCCTCGGCGGTGCCGTCGTTGACGTTGACCTGCTTCACGTCGAGTTTGTCACCGGGTTCGCCGACGGTGTAGCCGTGGTTCTGCGTCGTCATCACGACCTTCCCGGAGTCGAGGTCGCGGACGGGCTGGTTCACGCCGCGGTGGCCGAAGTCCATCTTCTCTGTGGTGCCGCCGAGCGCGCGGGCGACGACCTGCTGGCCGAGGCAGATGCCCGCGATGGGAACCTCGCCGACGTACTCCTCGACGAGCGTCTGAGCGGCCTCGAAGTTCGCCGGATCGCCGGGACCGTTCGAGATGAAGAGCAGGTCCGGGTCGACCTCGGCGAGTTCCTCGGGCGTGGTGTCGTACGGCAGGACGTCGACGGTGGCGTTGCGCTCGACGAGCGACTCGACGATCGACAGCTTCGCCCCGCAGTCGATGAGCGCGACGTCGATGTCGCCGTCACCGTAGGTCGTGTGCTCGACGGTGGTGACCTGTTTGCCGATGTCGACGTGCTCGCTCATCCCCTTGCACTGCTTCAGTTCGGCTTTCGCGTCCTCGGGGGTGGCGTCGTCGCCGACCGCGATGCCGCACTTCATCGCGCCCTCCTCGCGGATCGACGTGACGAGTTCGCGCGTGTCGATGTGGTCGAGCGCGGGGACGTCTTCCGATTCGAGCCACTCGGCGACGTCCGCGGTGAACTCGTGGGCGATCGCCGCACGCGGGTGGACGCGGTCGGACTCCATTCGCTCCTCTCGGACGCCGTAGTTCCCGATGAGCGGGTACGAGAAGGTGAGGACCTGCTCCTCGTAGGAGGGGTCCGTCAGGCTCTCCTCGTAGCCGGTGTAAGCGGTCGTGAACACTAACTCGCCGCGGGTCCGTCCCGGAGCGCGTCCGCGGGCCTCGATCACGCGGCCGTCCTCCAGGGCCAGATAGGCGTCCGACATTACGAGAAACGCACGGCATCTGGGGGCATAAGTGTTACTTTCGTAGCTCAGTTACGATTTTCGTAATCGGTAAGCCCCCCGAGCGCGTTGGGCCCGTATGGACGATCTCGACCGGCAGATCCTCGACATCCTGCGGCGAGACGCGCGGACGCCCTACACGGAGATCGCCTCGCAGGTCGGGACCTCCGAGGGGACGGTCCGCAACCGCGTCGAGCGGCTCACCGAGGACGGCGTCATCGAGCGCTTCACCGTCTCGACGCGCACGGGCAACATCAAGGCGATGATCGAGGTATCGGTGAAAGTCGACGTCGACACCACCGAGATAACGGATCGATGACCGAGTGGGACCAGGTCGACTTCGTCTGGCAGGTCTCCGGCGAGGAGGACGTCGTCCTCGTCGTCGACGCCGCCGACACCCGCGCGGTGAACCAGCTCATCACGCGCGCGCGAGAACTCGACGAGGTGAAGAACACCAAGACGCGGCTCATCCTCGACGAGCAACTCGGTCGGTCGCCGTAGCTATCGACCTCGTCCTCGCGGGTCCGGAACGAATCGTTTTAGTGCTCGCTGGCGGAACAGAGGGATATGGCGATCAAACCCAAATACGTCAAACAGCTCGGAAAGCTGCTGTTGGAGAAGTATCCCGAAGCGTTCAACACGGACTTCGAGACGAACAAAGAGAGCGTCGCGACGCTGACGAACGTCGAATCGAAGGGCGTGCGCAACCGCATCGCGGGCTACATCACGCGCAAGAAGAGCGGCTCGGCTCCCTCCGCCTCGGCGTAATTTGGGACTCGCTTCTCGGTAGTTGTCGACGTCGGTAGCGTCAGCTTCGACGCGCGGTACCCGTCAGAACCGCTCGGCACGCGCCGCCGCCGTCCACTTCGAACGCGGTGCACCGTCGGGGACGCGTCGGACGCGGCGTCCGCTCGTCGCATCGACGCGCCCCGCGAAGCTCCACTTCTCGCCGTTCCACGTGTCGCCGGAGCGCGCGGCCGCGGCGGCGACGGCGGCCGCGGCGCGTTCGCCGTCGGCGACGTGAGCCGCGACCGCAGCCGCGATGGCGGCGGCCTCCTCGTCGTCGGCGTCGGCCGGGATCGAGAGGCACTCCGCGATCTCGACTTCCTCCTCGGGGACGTTCTCGCTTGCCATCGGCGGTCAGATCGGGAGGTTCCCGTGCTTTTTGTCCGGGAGCGAATCGCGCTTCGAGCGGAGCAGTTCGAGGTCCGAGACGAGTCGGGCTCGCGTCTCCGGCGGCTCGATCACGGCGTCGATGAAGCCGCGGTCCGCGGCGGTGTAGGGGTTCGCGAACTCGTCGCGGTACTCCTCGATCAACTCGTCGCGGCGCTGCTCGGGGTCTTCCGCGGCCGCGAGTTCCTCGCTGTAGAGGATGTTGACCGCGCCCTGCGGCCCCATCACGGCGATCTCGGCGGTCGGCCACGCGTAGTTGACGTCGGCGCCGAGGTGTTTCGAGGCCATCACGTCGTAGGCGCCGCCGTAGGCCTTCCGGGTGATGACCGTCAGAAGCGGCACCGTCGCCTCCGAGTAGGCGTACAGTAGCTTCGCGCCGTGGCGGATGATGCCGTCGTGTTCCTGACCGGTGCCGGGGAGGAAGCCGGGGACGTCGACAAAGGAGACGATGGGGACGTTGAAGGAGTCGCAGATGCGGACGAACCGCGATGCCTTCTCCGACGCCTCGATGTTGAGCGTGCCCGCGTTGACGCGCGGCTGGTTGGCGACGACGCCGACGGAGTGGCCGTCGAGGCGGGCGAAGCCGACCAGGACGTTCTTCGCGAAGTTCTCGTGGACCTCGAAGAAGGAGCCCTCGTCGAGGACGCCGTCGATGACGTCGTGCATATCGTAGGGCTTTCTGGGCTCGTCGGGGACGATCTCGTTGAGCGAGTCGTCGGCGCGTTCCGGATCGTCCCACGGTTCGACGCGGGGGGGATCCTCGACGTTGTTCGGGGGGAGATACGAGAGGAGTCGCCTGATGTCGTCGAGGGCCTCTTCTTCGCTCTCGCAGGCGAACTGCGCGACGCCCGAGGTCGAGGCGTGGGTGACCGCGCCGCCGAGTTCCTCGAAGCTGACCTCCTCGCCCGTGACCGTCTTGATCACGTCTGGGCCGGTGATGAACATGTGGCTCGTGTCCTTCACCATGAACGTGAAGTCGGTGAGGGCGGGCGAGTAGACCGCGCCGCCGGCGCAGGGGCCCATAATCGCCGATATCTGGGGCACGACCCCGGACGCTTCCGTGTTCCGGCGGAAGATCTCGCCGAAGCCCGCCAGCGACTCGACGCCCTCCTGGATCCGCGCGCCCGCGGAGTCGTTGAGCCCGACGACCGGCGCGCCGACCTCGACGGCCTTGTCCATCACCTTCGTGATCTTCTCGGCGAGGACCTCCCCGAGCGACCCGCCGAAGACGGTGAAGTCGTGCGCGAAGACGAACGTCTTCCGCCCGTCGACCTCCCCGTAACCGGTCACGACGCCGTCGCCCGGGAGCTGTTTCTCCTCCATCCCGAAGTTGTGGTTCCGGTGGGTTCGGAGCTGGTCGATCTCGCTGAACGTCCCGTCGTCGAGGAAGTAGTCGATCCGCTCGCGGGCGGTCATCTTGCCCTTGTCGTGTTGGGCCTCGATGCGCGCCTCGCCGCCGCCCTTCAGCGCGCGCTCGCGCTTCTCGCGTAGCTCCTCGATCCGGTCCTCCATCGTCACGTCGGACCACCTCCGATCATCGTCCCGTACGTACCGACGGGAGGCAAAAGGGTTTCCGCAATCCGACAAGGAGGGGTTCGTCGAACGTCGATATCTCTCGCGATCACGGCGGTCATTAACGAACGATGGATATACTTATCTGACTGCGAGTAGTGGTAACTAATAGCACAATGGCGAGCGCGTACAGATCCCCGTTCGAGCGGTTGAAGACGCGGTACAGCGACGTCGACCTCGTCTGCCCGAAGTGCGGCTACGACGACGACGACGGCGAGTGGCAGGCCGTCACGACCGGACAGGTCGTCCAGTACCGCCACATCTGTCCGAGTTGCGGGGCGATCCGTCGACGGACGATTTCGATCGGCCCCTGAGGATCACACCAGCGACCGGTCGGTCCGCACGCCGAGGAACGCCGCGGCAGCGACGAGCACAGCGACGCCCACGGTCGGCCAGAACCCGATACTGGCGTCGACGCCGAAGTTCGTCAACAGCGTGAAAAGCAGGAAGATCGGGAGCACGACGCCGGCGGCGAGCAGCCACGGCGTCGCGAGCGCGTCCGTGACCCCGCCCGCGCCGGAGCGGAGTTCCGTGACGGCGTCGCGACCCATCACCCAGCCGACGAACACGAGCACCGCGGCCAGCCCGGCCGTCAGGAGCGTGTCGACGAGCGGCCCCGCGACGAAGCCGAAGACGCCGACGCCCGCGATCGTGGGGTTGATCGCGCAGATCCCGCCGGTGACGACCACCGCGACGGTCACGAGCGCGACCGCCTGCGGACGCGAGAGCCCGTACTCGTCGACGAGGAACGAGACGGGGATCTCCAGCATACTGATCGACGAGGAGAGCGCCGCGAGCACGACGACGCCGAAGAACGCCGTCGCGACGAGCGCGCCGGCCGGAAGCTGTGAGAACGCGCCCGCGAGGCCGACGAAGAGCGCACCCGGACCGGGGGCCGTCTGGGAGGGGTCGACGCCGAGCGAGAAGAGCAGCGGGAACACGACGAGTCCCGCGAGCACCCCGACGAGCGTGTTGAGCACGGCGATGACCGTCCCGTCGAACGGCAGCGAGCGGTCCTCGTCGATGTAGGACGCGTAGGTGATCATCGTGCCCGCACCCAGCGAGAGCGTGAAGAGCGCCTGGCCCGCCGCGGGCCCGAGCACGTCGAAGAAGTTCGCGCGGATCGTCGCGAGGTCGAAACTGAGGTAGAAGGCGTACGCCTCGGCCGCGCCCGGGCGCGTGCCGGCCCACACTGCGAGGCCGATCAACAGCGCGAGCACGGCGGGCATCATCACCTTCGTCCCGAGTTCGATTCCGCGGCGGACGCCGGCGTAGACGACGACCGCGGTCAGTCCGAGAAACAGCAGGTGGAAGCCGAGCGCGTCGAGGCCCGCCGACGCAGCGCCGAAGTACGCTCCCGGCTCGGTGAAGTACGCGGGCTGTGCACCCGCGAGCCCGAGCGCGCTCTCGCCGAAGTACCGGAGGATCCACCCGCCGACGACGCTGTAAAACGAGATCAGCGCGATGGCGGTGACGACGTAGAAGACGCCCCACAGTCCCCACGTTCGCGACCCCGACAGATCGCGGAACGCGCCGACGGGGCTCTTTTTGCCTCGTCGTCCGAGGACGAACTCCCCGAGCAGCCCGGGGACCCCGACGAGCAGTACGATTGCGAGGTAAACGAGGAGAAAGGCGCTTCCACCGTTGTCCGCTGTCACCCACGGGAACCGCCAGATGTTCCCGAGGCCGACGGCCGAGCCCGCAGCCGCGAGGATGAACCCCGCGCGCGTCGCCCACGTCTCACGTGTCATTGACTCTCAGTCCACCGCTCGCGAGTAAGTGGCTTTCGGACCGTATCTCTCTCAGATGACCGATACAACGGACGTTCGTGACGAATTCCCGATACGGGAGCGACCCTCGTCGCCCGGGCTCTCAGGGACCGTTTCCGTCGAGCAGGAAGTCGGTCCGCCGGGCGTCCCCTCTTGAATACCATTCGTTACTCGGGGCGACGCTTATTTGCCACCACTATAATGAACAAATATGACTGATACGGAACACGTCGTGATCGCCGGGAGTGGACGCGTCGGACACCGAGTGGCGCAGCACTTCGCCGACCGCGGTCGGGAAGTGTCCGTCATCGATCCCGAGCCGGACGGACAACTCGAAGGCGACGACGTCGAACTGATTCAGGGCGACGCGACGAAGCCCTCGGTGCTGGAAGCGGCCATCACCGACCGGACCGGCGTCGTCGGCGCGCTCACCGACAAGGAGGACACGAACCTCGTGGTCTGTATGGCCGCAAAGCGGTACGCGACGGGGATCCGAACCGTCGCACGCATCGAAGACCGCGCGGGCGACGAGTACGAGGAGTACGTCGACGAGGTGTACTTCCCCGAGCGCGCCAGCGTTCGCGCGGCGGTCAACGCGCTCACCGGCAGCGACGTCCGAACCCTAGAGGAGGTTACCGGAGAACTCGAAGTGCTCGACATCCGGATCGACTACGACGCACCCGCCGCGGGGGAGGTCGTCGCCGAGTCGCTCCCGGAGGGCTCCGTCGTGATCGCCGAGTCGGGCGGCCACGTCGCGGTGCAGCACTCGACGAAACTGGTGAACGGCCGTCGCTACCTCATCGCGGCCGACCGCGACGTCGTCGGCGAGGTCATAGAGCAGTGTCGAGGCGAGCGCGCCTAGCCTGCCGGCGAAAGAGCGACGAAATGATCGTCGTCCCGAGCCGCCTACAGCGGCGGGACGATCGCGGGATTCTCGGCGAAGAATAGCGTCTGCACGCCGAGCGCCAGCGTGAGAATCACGCCGAGGAGGACGACGGTCCGGACGAGCCACAGCCACGAGACGCCGACGCCGCTGCCCATCGAGGAGCCGTTGAGCAGTTCCTCGACGGCCGGGCGACCGTACACCCAGCCGATGAAGAGGAGGATGCCGAGCACCGACAGCGGCAGCAGCAGCTGGTACGCGAGGTTGTCGAACCAGGTGAGCCACGCGGTGTCCCACGCGGAGGGGATCCCGAGCAGGAAGATCAGTCCGCCGAGCGCGGCCGAGATCTGTGGGCGACGCGCGCCGTAGTTGTCGACGGCGTAGGAGACGACCACTTCGAGCAGGCTGATCGCCGAGGACAGCGCCGCGATGAGCACGACGGCGAAGAACACGGCACCGACGAGTCGGCCGGCCGGAAGCTCCGCGAAGGCGGTCGCGAGGCTGACGAACAGCGCGCCCGCACCGCCGCTACCGGGTTCGATGCCCTGCACGAACAGCAGCGGGATGACGACGAGTCCGGCGAGGATGCCGACCGCGCTGTTGAACACGACGACGGTGATGCTGTCGCCGAAGAGGCTCTGGTCGTCGCCCACGTAGGAGGCGTAGGTTATCATCGCGCCCATCCCGAGCGACAGCGAGAAGAACGCCTGGCTCACGGCGAAGGGGATGATCTCCGTGAGCGGCCCGCTGAAGGACGGGAGCGGATCGAAGGAGACGCTCAGACTGAGCGTCGAGAGGTCAGGCGAGAGGAAGTAGCTGTAACCCGGGGCGGCACCGGGGAGGGTGAACACCCAGACGGCGAGCACGCCGAGGATGACGACGATGCTGGGGACCATCAGCTTCGTCGCCTTCTCGATGCCGTCCTCGACGCCGCCTGCGACGATCGCGACGACGAAGATCATGAACAGCGCGTGGAGCGCGAGCGCCTCCGGACCGGCCGACACCTGCCCGAAGTAGCCCGCGGGATCGGCGAAGTACGCGCCGGTGACGCTGCCGCCGATGTAGCGGAGCACCCACCCGCCGACGACGCTGTAGTACGACAGGATCCAGAAGCCGGTCGCGACGCCCAAGATCCCGACCCACTTCCAACTGCGGTGTCCCAGCTTCTCGAACGCGCTGATGGCGTTCAGGTTGCTCTTTCTCCCGATGACGAACTCCGCGAGCATCGCCGGGAGCCCGATTCCCAGCGCGGCGACCAGGTAGACGACGAGGAACGTCGCCCCGCCGTACTCGGAGGTCTTGAAGGGGAACTGCCAGATGTTTCCCAGCCCGACCGCCGAGCCGACGGCCGCGAGGATGAACCCCGCGCGCGTCGCCCACGTCTCTCGTTGACTCATATCGCCTCCGACTAATCAGCGGGGAAGTGATAAGACACGCGATTATCGGCCGCCTGTCGCAGTAAAATTGTACACAAGCGTGTCAGAGCGGACAGTTCTGTACGTACGTCGATACGAGGTCGAACCGGCGAACGAGGCCTCCCTACGGCTCGACGACCAACTTCCCGAGGAAGCTGTCTTCGAGAACGGCCCGCTGCGCTTCGGCGGTCTCGTCGAGGTCGTACGTCTCGTGGATCACCGGCGCGACCTCGCCGCGGGCACAGAGGTCCGCCAGCCGTGCCAACACCGCGCCGATGTCGTCGGCGTTGTACATCGACATGAACTGATAGCGGATCTCCTTGCCCTTCGTGATCCCGATGTCGTCGAATGAACCACTGGAGGTGTCGTTGCCGATGCCGATCACGCGCGCGCCGGGGTTCGCGACGTTCGCGTTGAACTGGAGGTACTGGTCCATGTGCAGGTCGACGACGACGTCCGCGCCGCCGGCGTCGGCGACGGCGTCTTCGAGGTCCGCGCGCGAGTACTCGAACACCTCGTCCGCGCCGAGGGATTCGAGGTCGGCGGCGTCTTCAGGCGAGGCGGTCGCGTGGACGCGCGCGCCCATCGTCTCCGCGAGTTGGATCGCGACGTGGCCGACGCCGCCGCTGCCGCCGTGGACGAGCACCGTCTCGGCCGGCTCGGCCGCGGCGTGGTGGACGAGCGCCTGCCACGCGGTGGTCCCGACGAGCGCGAGCGCCGCGGCGGACTCGAAGTCGACCGCCTCGGGGAGGTGCGCGAGGTTGCCGACGGGGGCCGCGACGGCCTCGGCGAACGAGCCGGGACGGCCGTTTCCGAGGCCGGTGCCGAAGACGCGGTCGCCGACCGCGAACGCCGCGACGCCGTCGCCGACGGCCGAGACCGTGCCCGCGACGTCGGAGCCGCCGACGAAGGGCAGGTGCGGCACGGGATACGCGCCCTCGCGGAAGTACGTGTCGACCGGATTCACCGCGGCGGCCTCGACGTCGACGACGACCTCGCCGTAGCCGGGATCGGGGTCGTCGACCTCGTCGACCGTCAGTACCTCGGGTCCGCCGTGCTCGTGGAATCTGACTGCGCGCATGTGGACGACCGTTCGCGCGGCCGGCGATTAAATCGGGCGGAAACGGACGGACGGTGCAGGTGGCGACGCCTGCGCTGTGAACCGAGCATATCGGTTCGAGATGCGTTCGGCCGAGACCTCCGCAACCATATCGACGGGCTTTATGCGCGCGCACGCCGCACTCTCGGACGATGCGCTTACACGAGTACCAGGCGAAGCAAGTCTTCGCTGACGCCGGTATTCCGGTACCCGACTCGCGGCTCGCGACCACCGTCGAGGAGGTCGTCGAGGCGGTCTCGGAGATCGGATTCCCGGCGGCGATCAAGGCACAGGTACACGTCGGTGGACGGGGCAAGGCCGGCGGAATCAAGATCGCGACCGACGAGGAGGAGGCCCGGCAGTACGCCGACGAGATCCTCGGAATGGACCTCAAGGGCTACACGGTCGAGAAAGTCCTCGTCGAGTCCGGCGTCGACTTCGAGAACGAACTGTACGTGGGGATCACGATGGACCGCGGCGAGGGCGAACCCGTCGCGATGGTCTCGACTGAAGGCGGCGTCGACATCGAATCCGTCGCCGAGGAGACGCCCGACGCGATCGCCCGCGAACACATCGACCCCGCGTTCGGCCTCCATCCCTACCAGGCGCGGAAGGTCGTCTACGACGCCGGGATCCCGCGTGACGTCGCGGGCGACGTCGCCTCGATCCTCTCGACGCTCTACGACCTCTACGAGTCGAAGGACGCCTCCGAGATCGAGATCAACCCCGTGATGATCACCGCGGACCGGGAGGTCGTCGCCGCCGACG
This sequence comes from Halobellus rufus, assembly GCF_000739575.1. Classification (GTDB taxonomy): domain Archaea; phylum Halobacteriota; class Halobacteria; order Halobacteriales; family Haloferacaceae; genus Haloquadratum; species Haloquadratum rufum. The sequence continues at coordinate 41,125 of NZ_BBJO01000030.1, forward strand.
CCGTGATGAACATCGACGAGGACGCGCTGTTCCGCCAGCCCGACCTCGCGGAGATGGAAGACGAGGCCGCCGCCGACGAACTGGAGGCGAAGGCCAACGAGTACGGCTTCGACTACGTCCGACTCTCGGGCAACGTCGGCATCATCGGCAACGGCGCGGGCCTCGTGATGACCACGCTCGACCTCGTGGACTACTATGGCGGAGAGCCCGCGAACTTCCTCGACATCGGCGGCGGCGCGAAGGCCGAGCGCGTCGCGAACGCGCTGGACATGGTCTTCTCCGACGAGAACGTCGACGCGGTGGTCTTCAACATCTTCGGCGGCATCACCCGCGGCGACGAGGTCGCCAAGGGGATCAACGAGGCGCTCGAACAGTTCGACGAGATCCCGAAGAAGGTCGTCGTCCGCCTCGCCGGCACCAACGCCGAGGAGGGGATGGAGATCCTGAACACGGACCTCGTCGAGGTCGAGGCCACCCTCGAAGACGCCGTACAGCAAGCGGTCGAGAACGCACAGGAGGCAGGACAATGAGCATCTTCGTCGACGACGACACGCGCGTTGTGGTACAGGGAATCACCGGTGGGGAAGGGAAGTTCCACACCGAACAGATGATCGAGTACGGCACGAACGTCGTCGCGGGCGCGGTGCCCGGCAAGGGCGGCCAGTCGGTCGCCGGCGTCCCCGTCTACGACACCGTCGACCAGGCCGTCGAGGCCGAGGACGCCGACGCGTCCGTCGTGTTCGTCCCGCCGGCGTTCGCCGGCGACGCCGTCTTCGAGGCGCTGGACACGGATCTCGACCTCGTCGTCGCCATCACGGAGGGCATCCCGACGCAGGACATGGCGAAGGTCAACAAACGCCTCTCCGAGACCGACACCCGACTCATCGGTCCGAACTGCCCGGGCATCATCACTCCCGGCGAGGCGAAACTGGGCATCCTCCCCGGCAACATCTTCGAGTCCGGCGACGTCGGTCTCGTCTCCCGCTCGGGGACGCTGACCTATCAGGTCGTCTCGAACCTGACCGAGCGAGACATCGGGCAGACCACCGCCATCGGCATCGGCGGCGACCCGATCATCGGGACGTCGTTCGTCGACGCCCTGGAGGCGTTCGAGGCCGACACGGAGACGAAGGCGGTCGTGATGTGCGGCGAGATCGGCGGCGAGGACGAAGAGCAGGCCGCCAAGTACATCGCCGAGAACATGGACACGCCCGTCGCGGGCTTCATCGCCGGGCGCACCGCGCCGCCGGGCAAGCGGATGGGTCACGCCGGCGCGATCGTCTCCGGGTCCGGAACCGGAACCGCGGAGTCGAAGATCGACGCGCTCAACGACGCGGGCGTCCCCGTCGGCGACACGCCGAACGAGGTCGCCGACTACATCGAGGACTTCCTGTAGGCCCCCGCGAAGCGCGGTTCGGGTACCGCCGCTCGGTCTCTCGGTGCCTCGAAACGCGAACCTTCTTGATGCGCCCGAGCGCGTTCTCACCCGTGAGCGATTCGCACGGCGAGGGCGAACCGGAAGGCCCCGAGGACGGCGTCGAGACGCTTCCCGGCCGCCCCTGCCCGATCTGCGGGCGGTCGATGGCCCACCGTCACTGCAAGTACGTCTGCCCGGAGCACGGCGTCGTCTACGATTGCAGCGACACGTTCTGGTGATCTGATACGTCGATCGCGAGACGATCGAATCGAGGTATATGAGTCTACTGGCCGTTTCTTCTCGTTCGGTTCGATTTCCTTTCAGATCGGCACGAAGCGTTATATGAGTTCAGTCCGTCCATTAGGTGACAGATGTGTGGCCCGACGGCACCGCGACGAGATGCCCCCACCCGTGATACCTGACGATGGTCGAAGCTGAACAGATCCGACAGAGCAAGCAGATCCAGCGTCGAACGGGGAAGACCTTCCACCTCGCGACGCGAGTCCTCCCCGAACGCGTCCGTCACGCGACGTACGTGCTGTACGCGTTCTTCAGAGTGGCCGACGAAGTCGTCGACGCCGCCGACACGGCTCCGCCGGCCGAACAGCGCCGCCGACTCGAGGAGCTGCGCCGACAGGCGCTCGGCCGCGAGGAGAGCGACGACCCGGTCCTCGTCGCGTTCGCCGAACTCCGCGAGCGGTACGACATCCCCGAGTCGGACGTCGAGGTGTTCGTCGATGCGATGCTCGCCGACATCGAGAAGGACCGCTACGAGACCTACGAGGAGTTGGAGGCGTACATGGACGGGTCGGCGGCGGCCGTCGGCCGGATGATGACTCAGATTATGGAGGCGCCGGAGGCAGAGCGCGCGCTCCCCCACGCGACGGCGCTGGGCGAGGCGTTCCAGCTCTCGAACTTCCTCCGGGACGTCCGCGAGGACGTCGTCGAGCGCGACCGGATCTACCTCCCGCGGGAGACGCTCGCGGAACACGGCGTGACCGAAGAGCAGGTGCTGAACTTCGAGTACGACGAGAACTTCCGCGCGGCGATGGAGTCGGAGCTCCGGCGGACGGAGGCGCTGTACCGCGAGGGCGTCGAGGGCATCCGCTATCTCCCCGAGGACTGTCAGTTCGCCGTGTTGCTCGCGGTGGTCCTCTACGCCGACCACCACCGCGAGATCCGGAAACTGGACTGCGACGTCCTCTCGACGACGCCGTCGCTGTCGACGCCGCGAAAGCTGCTGTTGCTCGCGAAGACCCGGCTGTACTGGGCGTTCGAGCGCGACCCCGTCGCCGTCTTCCGCCGCGTCAGCGTCGTTCCCTACCCGGAGGAGGGCGACGGCACCAGAGACCCCGGCCACTCGGGCCCCTCGACGGATCGAACGTGGTGGCCGCTCCCCTCCGGCGGCGTCGGCCGGCGCGTCTCGGGGTGGATCCGCGGGTTCACCGAGTAGCGCGCGACTGTCGTCGATTCACCGGTTCCGCTCGGCCGCCGACTCTTCGCGGCCGGGACGAAGCCACGGAACCCCCGCCAGCGGCGCGTCGAACCGGTCCGTCGCGAGCAGTCCCAGACCGAACAGCGCAGCGAACGCGACGGGGATCCAGTTGCCGAACCACGCGTTGATGCCGCCCCAGAGGATGACGAAGGAGACGAGGTCGTCGAGGAGGAACTCGCAGTCGTCGAGTCGGTCGCGCAGCGCCCGGCGGTCGTACCCCCAGTCGAGGGCGACGACGGCGAGCGTGGCCGAGAGCACCCAGCCGGCGTAGTTCGACAGCGGGACGCCGTAGAACGCGCCGCCGTTCGGGTACACCCAGAAGCCGAGCGCGACGGCTCCGGGGTCGAGGACGACGTCCATCGTCAGCACCGCGGCGATCACCGCGAGCAACCGGACGCTCGTCCGCGCGGCGCGCTCGCCCAAGAGGAGGAGACAGAGCAGGTACGCGTTCATCACCAGCGGGATGAAGAAGACCGGCAGGCCGAGCGGGACGCCGGCGACGATCGGGCCGAGGTCGACGCCGTAGAAGAACTCACCGTAGGGGAGGCCCGTGTGGACGCCGAGGTACTCGATCCCGTAGGCGTACAGCGTCAGCGCGCCGACGCCCGTCGCCGCCCGCCGGTCGGTGATCGGGAGCACACCGACGACGAGCGGCGAGCGCATCACGAGCGTCCCGAGCAGGATCAGCAGGCCGTTGAACGCCAGCGGCTCGGGGAGCGCGCCCTCGGCGCTGGCGAGCAGGAGCACGATCCCGTTGAGCGGGAAGAACACCGAGATCGTAAAGCGGTTTTCCCTGATCAGCCGCTCCAGTCGGATCTCCCACTCGGCGCGCGTCCGCGGGATCCGAGCGGCCAGCGACGACTGCCCCGCCGAACTGCCGCCGTCAGGCATACACGAGCCTCCAGAGCGCGCCGAGCGTCAGGAGTGCGCCGACGGCCGTATTCACGACGGGATACCACCAGTAGGCGCGCTCGACGTCGACCTCGGAGCGGTAGATCCCGAAGACGAGGAGCGGGTAGGCCACGAGGAGCGCCCCGATCCTGCCGTCGACGAGCGCGAAGACGGCCGCGGCGGCGAGCCAGCACGCCAGACAGTACGCGAGCGTGCGCCGCTCCCCGAGGTACGTCGCCGTGGTCCGAATGCCGGCCTCTCTGTCGGGGTCGATGTCGGGGATCGCCGAGAACGTGTGCATCCCCATCGTCCAGAGCCACGCGCCCGCGACCGCCGCGAGCGGCGGATGCGCCCCCGCCACCGTCGCGTACGCGGCCGCGCCAGGGAGGATGTACAGGCCGTTCGAGACCGAGTCGAGAAACGGGGTCGTCTTGAATCGGAGCGGGGGCGCGGAGTACTGAAGTCCGAGGGCGAAAAAGCCCAGCAGGTACGGCCACGCCGCGGGCGGGGCGACCGCGAAAACGGCGACGCCTGCGAGCGCCGACGCGGCGATCACCACCGCCACCAGCGGATCGCCGCGCCAGCGCGCTTCCCGCTCGTCTTTCTTGGGATTGCCGGCGTCGATGTCGGCGTCGAAGACGTCGTTGACGCCGTAGAGGAAGACGTTCGCCGGGATGAGGAAGTACGCGAACAGGCCGACCGTCACCGGGGTGAAGAGCGCCGCGGTCGTCTCCGCGCCGTAGGCGACGCCGACGACGACGGGGCCGGCGAGGTAGAGCCAAAAGCGCGGTCGCGAGAGCGTCAGCAGGTACCGGAGCCGGCCGACCGGTCGCGTCGCTCGGGCGGGGATCGTCATCGACTCAGTCCCTCCGTTCGAGTGTCGGCCGTCATCCGCTCAATCGGCCCGCTCGGCCATCGCCTCGGCCGTCAGTTCGCCGCTGATCAGACACATCGGCACGCCGATGCCGGGCGTGGTGAACGACCCGGTGAAGAACATCCCGTCGACTTCCGCGGAGTGGTGCGGCGGCCGGAACAGCGCCGTCTGCCGGAGCGTGTGCGCGAGGCCGAGGGCGGTCCCCTTCGTGCTGTTGTATCGGTCCGCGAAGTCGTTCACGCAGAAGGACTCCTCGACGACGATCCGGTCGCGGAGTTCGACGCCGGTGTTCGCCGCGATGTCGTCCAACACGAGGTCGCGGAACTCCGCGCGGAGTTCGGGCGTGTCCTCCAGGCCCGCGGCGATCGGCACGAGCGCGAAGAGGTTCGAGTGGCCCTCCGGCGCGACGTCGTCGTCGGTCTCGGAGGGGACGCAGAGGTAGTACGCCGGGTCCTCGGGCCACGCCGGGTCGTCGAAGATCCGCTCGAAGTGCTCGTCCCAGTCGGTCGGGAGCACGAGCGTGTGGTGTTCGAGCGGGTCGACGTCGCCCTCGACGCCGAGGTAGAGCAGGAACGCCGAGGGCGCGTAGGTTCTCGACTCCCAGTACTCCTCGTCGTACTGGCGCTTCTCCGGCGGGAGCAGTTCCATCTCCGTGTGTCGGTAGTCGGCGTCGCTGACGACGTAGTCGGCGTAGAACTCCGCATCCCCTTCGGTCCGCACGACGAACGCGCCCTCGCGACCCCGGATCTCGGTGACGGGCGCGTCGGTGCGGAAGTCGACGCCGAGTTCCTCGCCGAGCGCGACGACGCCGTCGACGACGCCGCCGAGCCCGTCCTCGGGGTAGTACACGCCCATATTGAAGTCGACGTGACTCATCAGGTTGTACAGCGCGGGCGTGTTCGTCGGCGCGCCGCCGAGGAACACCAGCGTGTACTGCATGATCTGCTGGAGCTTCGGGTGGTCGAAGTACTTCTCGACGTGGCCCTGCATCGAACCGATCAACGAGAGGCCGCGGGCGTTCTTCGCGACGTCCCAGTCGAGGAACTCCCGGATCGACGTGCGGTCCTCGTAGACGAAGTGCTCCATCCCGACCTCGTAGTTGATCTTCGACTTCTCCAGGTAGTCGTCGAAGCGCTCGCCAGCCCCGGGTTCGTAGGACTCGAAGACCTCGCGGTTCCGTTCGAGGTCCGGCACCATGTCCACCCGATCTCCGTCTTTGAAGAAGATCCGGTAGTGCGGATCGAGCCGCGTGAGATCGTAGTAATCGCCGGGCTCGCGTCCGAAGTATCCGAAGAACCGCTCGAAGACGTCGGGCATCAGGTACCACGACGGCCCCATATCGAAGCGGAACCCGTCGACTTCGAGCCGGCTGGCGCGACCGCCCAACTGCTCGTTCTTTTCGAGGAGCGTCACGTCGGCACCGGCACCGGCGAGATAGCAGGCCGTCGAGAGACCGCCGAAACCGCCACCGACGACGACGACGTCCGCGCCGTCGAGGGAGCGAAGATCCGAGAGCGCATCCATAGGGCTACAGTGGTGCGTGGAGGGTATAAATCGGCTGGCCAGATGGCGTCACCGTGCGGGCGGGCGACGATCCGGACGCCGCACAGAGCGGAGGCGTTATTAATATCGAGAAAGGAATTCATATCGTGACGCGAATCTCTCGGCTCGGTCTCGGCGCGACGGTCGTCCTCGTCGCGCTGTCGGCGCTCGCAGTCGTCGTCGAGGTGACGAACGCCGTCAAGCTGGTCGGTATCTCGTGGGTCGCGTTCCTGGCGATGGCGCTGGCCGCGCCCCTCGGCGCGCGGACGGCGAGCGAGAGCGCCGGCGCGCTGGTCTGGGGCTACGGGCTCGCCGCGGGCGCGATGGTGACGAGCGCGGCGGTCTTTCTCGTGCCGCAGGCGATCGGCCAGCACCCGCAGTGGGGCGGCTTCGGCGTGGCCTTCGGCCTCTTGGCCGGGTTCGCCTCCCACACGATCGGTCACCGGCTCGCACACATGGACCTCCCGATGGATCGGACCGTCGCGGAGCTGACCGCTCACGCCCTCTCGGCGGGCGCGATCATCGGGATCATTTACGGGAACATGCCGGAACTCGGCGCGCTTCTCGGACTCGCGATCGTCTCGCACAAGGGACCGGCCGGTTACGCCGCAGCGCGGCGTCTCGCGTCCGCCGGGCGCGACCCGTCGGTGCTTCTGCTCCCGGCGACCGGCGTCGGCCTCGCGGGGCTCACCGCGTCGCTGATCGCGCTCCCGGCGACCGGGCCGCTTCGCGGGCTGGTCTTCGGCTTCGCCGCCGGGGTGTTCCTCCACGTCGCGATGGACTTCCTCCCGCGCTGTGAGATCGGCAGCGAGATCCACGACCTCCTCTCGGTCTCCGGCGACGCCCACGCGCTGCTGGACAGACTGCGCGTCCACGCCGTGGCGTCGACCGCGCTCGGCGGCCTCGCCGTCCTGCTCGCGTGGCTCGTGATCGCTTGAGTCGGGTCCCCCAACGATACTGTCGTTCCAGCGTCGTCGACGCGGTAGCGAGCGTGTATTTTTCACCGGCCGCCTCGTGTCTGCAGTATGAGCGTTCGCACAGTCGCGGTGGCGGTCGTGGCGGGGATCGCTGCCTTCCTCGTGAGCGCAGTCGCAGTGATCGAACTCCTGCTCCCGACGATGGAGTTCTCGGTGTTCGTCGCGCTCCCCGCGGGAATCTTCGTGGGTTCGGCGGTGACTTCTCTCGTTCTGTTCGCGTACCGCGGCGGCGACGACACTCGGAGGATCGCGAACGCGATCGGCGCGTTCGCGGCGACGTTCCTCGTCGCGTTCGGCGTCGTCCTGTTCGTCGTCGGCGTCGGCGCTGTCGTCTCGCTTCTCGTGGCTATCGTCGTCGGCGCGGTCGGGGCGCTGGTCGTCTATCTACGCGGCCGAGGCGATTCGGCGTAAAAAAGGCGGCAGCCGCCTCAGCCGAGGAGGTACCGCATCCACGGATACCGCTCGATCAGCGGTTCGCCGCCGACCTCGTACTGCTCGATGTAGCTGTCCAGTCCGAGGATCCGCCCGGCGCCGAACGCGGCAACCGAGAGGAACACGAGCATGTACGCGAAGTCGCCGTTGATGTAGCCGTGGGAGATGTCCCAGTTCCCGAGGTAGAACAGGAGCATCATAAACGCGCCCCAGAACGCCGCAAACCGCGTCAGGGCCCCGAAGATGACGCCGAGTCCGATCAACAGCTCACCCCACGGGACGGCGATGTTGACGAAGTCGACGAACCACGGCGTCTCTCCCATCGCGACGAACAGGCCGGCGAGCGGGCTACCGTTCGACGGCGGTGCGTTCTGGAGGTAGCCCGCGGCGCTGAAACTCCCCGACAGCACCTTGTCGAAGCCGCTCTGGAAGAACGCCAGGCCGATCATCAGCCTGAGCGCGAGGATGAACCAGACGCTCAGGGTGTGTAGCTTTCCCTCCGCGGTGAATCCGGCGATCGTGCTCCGGAGTCTGATTTCTTGGGTAGACATGATGTACACCTCAATGTCGAGTACGCGTATTAAAAAGGTGGGGCCGTGGTTACCAGTTATTCACACTCGGTACACATCCGGGCCGGGTCGTCGGTGCGAACGCAGTCTATTGCGGGGTGGAAACAGACGGTAGGAACGGATTAGCGACGCGGTCGTTCCGGTGGTCCGTGGTATCCGCTCTATTATTATGCCGTTCGCCGAGCGTACCCCTCGGTGGTGTTTGGGCAATGTCACTTCTCGACGGGAAAACCGCGGTCGTCACGGGCGGTAGTTCGGGCATCGGCCGCGCGATCGCGCGCGGGTTCGCAGAGCAGGGAGCCGAGGCCGTCGTCGTCGCCGACGTCCGCGAACAACCGAAGGAGGGCGGACCACCGACCCACGAACTGATCGAAACGGAGACCGACACGAGCTCGGTGTTCGTCGAGTGCGACGTGACTGACCGCTCGGACCTCCGCGAGGCGGTCGACGCGGCCGAGGCCGCGGGCGGTCTCGACGTTCTGGTGAACAACGCCGGGATCTGGCGGTCCGAGGAGTTTTTCGAGGTCACCGAAGCGGAGTTCCAGCGGATGCTCGATATCAACCTCAAGGGGGCGTACTTCGGCTCTCAGATCGCCGCCGAGCGGTTGGTGGAAGGCGACAGTGGAGCCATCATCAACGTCTCCAGCATCGCCGGTCTCTTCGGCAACGGCGACTGGCCGACGTACGCCGCGTCGAAGGGCGGACTGACGACGCTGACGTACTCGCTCGCACACAAACTCGGGGGGCACGGGATCCGCGTGAACGCGATCCACCCGGGCGGGGTGCAGACGATGATCGGCGGCGAGCCGAGCGACCCGGAAGCGGCGGCCGAACAGGCCGAGCAGTTCACCCAGATGGTGCCGCTCGGGCGGTACGGGCAACCCGAAGACATCGCGGGCGCGGCGACGTTCCTCGCGAGCGACTTGGCGAGTTACGTCACCGGGGAATCGCTCGTCGTCGACGGCGGGTGGACGAGTTGGCGGTGAGCGTCGGCGTCCCGGGAGAGCGATCGACCGAGGAGACGCGCGTCGCGCTCGTTCCGTCGGTCGCGCGGGATCTCCTCGGGCAGGACCACGAGGTAATCGTATCGTCGGGAGCGGGGGACCGAACGGACTGGAGCGACGCGCAGTACGCCGCCGTCGGTTGCGACGTCGTCGAAGACCGCGATGCGGTCTTCGAGCGGTCGGACGTGATTCTGCACGTTCGCGCGCTGGGTGCCGCGTCCACGGACGCGATAGAACCGTATCGAGAGGGACAGACGGTCATCGGGTTGCTCGGCCCCTACGAGATCGACGAGGCGACGTTCGAGGTGCTCGCGGACCGTCGAATCAGCGCGTTCGCCCTCGAACTGCTGCCGCGAATCGGGCGGGCACAGCAGATGGACGTGCTGACTTCGATGGCGAGCGTCGCCGGGTACAAGGCGGCGGTGACGGCGGCGGACGCCTTACCGAGTCTCTTTCCGATGCAGATGACGGCGGCGGGGACGGTCCGTCCCGCGTCGGTCTTCGTCGTCGGAGCGGGTGTTGCGGGCCTCCAAGCGATCGCGACGTCGAAGCGACTGGGTGCGCGGGTCCGCGCGTACGACATCCGACCGGCCGTCGCCGAGGAGGTCGAGAGCCTCGGCGCGGACTTCCTCGAACTCGACGTCGAGGCGACCGAGACGACGGCCGCGGACGGATACGCGCGGGAGCAAGACGCGGAATTCTACCGCAAACAGCGCGAGGCGATGACAGCGGCCGTCGGGGACGCGGACGTCGTGATCACCTCAGCGGCGGTCCCCGGCCGGGCGGCCCCGACGCTCGTGACCGCTGCGATGATCGAGGAGATGGACGCGGGGTCCGTCGTCGTCGACGTGGCCGCAGACGGCGGCGGCAACTGCGAGCCGACTCGGGCGGGCGAGGTGATCGAATACGACGGCGTCACCGTCATCGGTCACACGAACCTTCCCGCGCGCGTCGCCCACACGGCGAGCCAGCTCTTCGCGAACAACGTCGCGAACTTCCTCGACGGCCTCCTCGAAGACGGCCGCCTCCACGTCGACGTCGACGACGAGATCGTCGACGCCACGCTGCTCACGCACGACGGAGCCGTCCGAGCGCCGCATCGGAGGGGAGGTTCCGATGCCGCGTAGCCGGGGGTGGACGCGGTGACGTTCGTCGAGAGCCTCACGCTGTTCGTCCTCGTCGGCTTCCTCGGTTACGAACTGATAACCAAGATCCCCGCGACGCTTCACACCCCGCTCATCGCGGGGACGAACGCGATTTCGGGGATCACCCTGATCGGGTCGGTCCTCGTCGCGGGCTCGGGGCGTTCCACGCTCGCGACCGCCCTCGGCTTCGTCGCGGTCGTCCTCGCGACGATCAACGTCGTCGGCGGCTACCTGATCAGTCACAAAATGCTCCGAAGCTTCGGGCGGCGGGGTGACTGATCGATGACCCGTGTCGCGACCGGGGTCGGTCCGGCCGCCGGGAACGGCCTCCCCCCGGACGCACTGTCCTTCGTGTACCTCGTCTCCGGCGTGCTGTTCGTCATCGGCCTTCGTCGCCTGACGCATCCGCGGACGGCCGAGCGCGGCAATCTCGTATCCGCCGTCGGGATGGCGCTCGCCGTGGGTGCCACGGTGCTCTGGTTCGAGATCCTCTCCCCGCTCGTCCTGGCGGCGGCACTGCTGTTGGGCGCGGGCGTCGGTACGTGGCTGGCACTGTCGGTGCAAACGACGGACCTGCCCCAGCTCGTGGGGCTTTTCAACGGGTTCGGCGGCGGTGCCTCCGCGCTCGTCGCGGGCGCTGAGCTGATTGACGGTGTCAGCGTCGGAGAGCTCTCCGGCCTTTCGCCGGTTGTGACCGGTGCAGCAGCGGTTACGGGGCTGATCGGGGCGGTCACGTTCTCGGGGAGCCTCGTCGCTGCCGCCAAACTGCACGGAATCTCGGAGGACCCGGCTCGGTACCCCGCCGAGAACGGGGTCAAAGTCGTCCTCGCGGCTCTCGCGGTCGCCCTCGGCCTGTCGCTTCTCACGCGGACGACGCTTGGACTGTTCCCCATCGGCGAGTTCGTCTCCCCGTACTGGCTGCTTCTCGCAGTCGCGTCGGTCCTCGGCGTCTCGGTCGTCGCTCCGATCGGCGGGGCGGATATGCCGGTCGTTATCGCGCTGCTGAACGCCTTCTCTGGGTTGGCCGCGGCCTCGACGGGGTTCGTGCTCGACAACGACGTCCTCATCATCGCCGGCACGCTCGTCGGTGCGTCCGGGCTGATCCTGACGACGATAATGTGCCGATCGATGAACCGCTCGCTCGGGGACGTCCTCTTCGGCGCGTACGGGACGTCGGGGTCGGGAGGCGACGTTGCGGACGTCTATGAGGGGACCGTCGTCTCAACGTCTCCGGAGGAGGTCGCGATGCTCCTCGAGGTCGCTCGCCGCGTGGTGATCGTGCCGGGGTACGGGATGGCAGTCGGGCAGGCACAGCACGCGGTCGCCGAGTTGGCGCAACTGCTCGCGGACGACGGGGTCGACGTCGCGTTCGGGATTCACCCGGTCGCGGGCCGGATGCCCGGTCACATAAACGTCCTGCTCGCGGAGGCGGACGTCCCCTACGAGCAGATGCGGGAACTCTCGGAGATCAACCCGACGTTCACGCAGACGGATCTCGTGCTCGTGATCGGAGCGAACGACGTCGTGAATCCGACGGCCTACTCCGCGGACCCGAGTCCGATCGCGGGGATGCCGGTGCTCGACGTCTGGGAGGCCGAGACGGTCGTCGTCAACAAACGCAGCCTGAGTCCCGGGTACGCGGGCATCCCCAATCCGCTGTTCGAGATGGACAACGCGCTGATGCTCTTCGGCGACGCGAGAGAGGCGATGCAGGCCGTGGTGAACGAGTACCAACGGAACCGCTGAGCACCGGCGCGCTCGACGTGGCTCCTACTCCTCGTTCGGTCCGAGATACCCCCACGCTTGGAGCCGATCGCCGTCGCCGTCGATCCACCGCTCGCCGACGTCGTCGCGGTAGTACATGTTCGGGACGACGATGTCGTCGATGCGATCGTAGGCCTCCTCGCGGGCGGCCTGCATCGTCTCGCCTTTCCCGGTCACGACGAGGGGCATTCCGCTCTCACCGGCGACGCGCCACTGGCCGTCGACGTTCTTGGTGTCCTCCAGGTGGATCCCCTCGCGGCCGTCGGTCCGAAAGACGATCGCGGCGTTCCGGGAGTTCTCGTCGTACGTCTTCTCGTCGTCGAAGGGAAACGGGGGCAGGACGACGCGGACGGCGACTTGGAAGCCCCTGTGAACGGTCACGTCCGGGTCGTTCCCCCGCGCGAGATCGGCGAAGAACTGTCCGGTCGAGGAGTCGATCGACTCCTCCTGTAACGCGATCGTCGGGTAGCCGAACCGCGGCGTGAACTCCAGCGGGTAGATCCCGTGCTCGTTGACGATGCAGTTGAGGTCGATGCTCCCGACGTACCCCTCCTCGGCGAGCCACCCCTCTAGTCTGCCGAGCGTCCGCTCGAACAGTTCGTTCCGCCCCGCCCAGAACATCGACGTGCCCATCTCGCCGGTGGACGGCCCGATGTTGCCCGGAAAGAGCCGCTTGTGCTCGAAGTTGAAGTTGATCCGGTCGACGAACCGCGACCCGTCGAAGAACCCGCAGACGGCGATCTCGACGCCCTCGACCTTCCGCTGGAGTTGGAAGCCCTTCATTCGGTGGCCCCAAGCTTTCTCGTAGGCGGCGAGCACGTCGACGACGTCGCTGCCGTCGTCTTCGTCGCCGACGTACAGGAGGCGCTTGACGTTCTGCACCTCGCCGAGCGGCTTGATCACGTACGGTGCCGGGTTCGCTTCGACGTGTCGGATCCCCTCGCCGAAGTCGTCGAAGACGTGGTGCTCGACGGTCTCGACGCCGTTGGCTTCGAGGACGTCCATCGCGTAGCCGCGGTCCGCCTCGAGCCGGTCTGTGTTCGGCGTGCCGCCGACGACCGCCTTCCCCCGCTCACGGAGTTCCTGTGCCAGCGCACCCGTCCCGACGTCGCCCTCACCTCGCGGGGCGTCACCCTCCTCGCCCGCGACGCCCGCCGCGGCCTCCGCTCCCGCGACCCAGATGTCGTCGAAGACGATCACGTCGGCCCACTCGACGTCCGCCTCCCAGTCGTCGGTCTTCGGGACGAACCCGTCGCCGATCTCTCGATCGGTCTCGGACTCGATGTAGTACTTGACGTCGTGTCCCTCCCGATGGATCTGCCACGCGAGGTCGGCGATCAGCGCGGCGTCGGCGGAGACGAACAGGAACCGCTGTCGGTCCATACGTCGCGTTCGGGCGGAGACGACTTCAGTGTGGGAGCCGCGCGTCCCGGCGGCGCCGTCTCGAACCACCCGGCGGTATTAAGCGACTCCGCGCCGACAACTCCCCTAATGGCAGTGCTCCGACGTGTCGTCATCGACGTGCTGAAACCGCACGAGCCGACGATGCTCGCGTTCACCGAGCGGGTCGCCGAGGTCGAGAGCATCGACGCCGTCTCGACGTCGCTGATCGAACTGGACCAAGAGGTCCAGAACGTCAAGATCACCGCGGAGGGGTCGGCGATCGAGTACGACGCCGTCGAGGACGCGGTCGACGGGCTCGGCGGGACGGTCCACTCCGTCGATCAGGTCGCATTCGGGGAGTACGTCGTCGACGAGCGCGACACGCCGCAGGACGGGTGAGCGCCGTGGCGTCGACGCTCTCGATCCTGTCGACGCTCGCGGTCGTCCGGCGGCTCCTCGGCCGGGAGGATATCCGCGCGATCTCCCGGCGGTACTTCGTCTCGAACGGTTTCGACGGGACCCTGACGAGCATCGGCGTGATCGTCGGCGCGGTGCTGTCCGGGATTCCTGACGGCATCACCGTCGTCAAGATCGGCCTCGGAGCGGCCGTCGGACTGGGGACCTCCGCCGTCTGGAGCGTCTGGGAGATCGAACGCGCGGAGACGCAGGCGAAGATCAACCGGCTGGAGCGAGCGATGCTGATCGACCTCGACGACACCCGCGTCCACCACGAGCAGCGCGGCGCGCGGGTGGTCCACGCCGCCGCCAGCGGGCTCGGACCGCTCATCGGGATTCTGCTCCCGCTCGTGCCCTTCACGCTCGAAGGGACGCTCTTCACGATGGCAGAGGCGGGCGTCGCTGGCGTCGCGATCGGCGTCGGGATCCTCGCGGTGTTCGGCGCGTACATGAGCCGGATCTCCGGACAGCGGTGGTACGTCTCGGCGCTGCGGATGGCGCTGGCCGGCCTCGTCGTCGCCGGGATCAACCTGTTTCTGCCCGGGTGAGGAGACTGCGCGGCGTCAGGACGCGTCGGCCGGTCGAGCCGCGGACCCGCGCTCGGACCGCCGCCGGCGTCTGAGCGCCCATCCGAGCGCGACGAGCACGGGCGCGCCCAGCAGGAACGTCAGCCCCAGCAGTCCCCAGTCGGCGAGCGCGAGCGGGACGGTCCCGAAGTACGCGTTCAGCGGGGTGTACAGGACCGCGAGCTGGAGCAGCATCGAGCCCGCGACGGCGAGGGCGAGCCACCGGTTCGCGAGCGGCGAGGTGCCGCGCATCCACCGGACGACGTAGAGCTTGACGAACTCGAAGCCGACGAACCCGGTGAAGACCATCGTCATCGCGTACGGCGTCACCGAGGGCGCGCCGTCGAGCGTGTACCACAGCAGGCCGAGGAACAGCGCCGTGGCCGTCAGCCCGGCCCCGCCGATGAAGCGCTGCATCTCCGCGTCGATGATTCCGGCGGCCCGTTCGCGCGGCGTCCGGTCCATCACGTCGCCGCCGGGGTCGACGCCGACCGCGAGCGCGGGCAGGCCGTCGGTGAGGAGGTTGATCCAGAGCAGTTGGACCGCCGGGAGGACGAGGTAGCCGAACAGCGAGGCGACGAAGACGACCGCGACCTCGGCGGCGTTGGCGCTCAGGAGGTACGCGACGAACTTCCAGATGTTGTCGAAGATCGTCCGCCCGCGGCGGATCGCGTTGCGGATCGTCGCGTAGTTGTCGTCGAGCAGCACGATGTCGCTGGCCTCCTTTGCGACCTCGGTGCCGCGGACGCCCATCGCGATGCCGACGTCTGCGTTCTTCAGCGCGGGCGCGTCGTTGACGCCGTCGCCCGTCATCGCGACCGCGTGGCCGTTGGCCTGCAGCGCCTCGAGAATGCGGACCTTGTGGGTCGGCTCCGCGCGCGCGAACACGTCGACTTCCTCGACCCGCTCGCGCAGCGTCTCGTCGTCGAGTTCCTCGACCTCCCTGCCGGTCAGGACCGACGAGTCGACGCCGATCTGCGCGCCGATCGCCCCGGCCGTGAGCGCGTTGTCGCCGGTGATCATCTTCACGTCGATCCCCGCGCGGTGCGTCTCCGCGATCGCGTCGGCGACCTCCGCACGCGGCGGATCGAGCATCCCCTGCAGGCCGACGAACACGAGGTCCTCCTCGTAGCCGGCGCGGTCGGCGTCGTCGACTGAGCCCTCCGGACTGCCGCCGTCGGTCCGCGGCTTGTACGCGAACCCGAGCACCCGAAGCGCGTCCCCGGCGAACGCCTCGATCTGCTCGGTGACCGCCGCGCGGGTCTCGTCGTCGAGGTCGACGGGGCCATCGGGGCCGAGGACGCGCGTCGAGCGCGAGAGCACCTCCTGCGGCGCGCCCTTGAGGTAGACGACGTCGTCGTGGACCGTCGTCATCCGCTTTCGCTCCGAGGAGAAGGGGATCTCGTCGCGTCGCGGCCGCTCCGCGCGCCTCTCGTCGGCGTCGATTCCGTGGCCCTCGGCCGCGACGACGAGCGCGCGCTCGGTCGGGTCGCCCGAGTCGTCGCTCGCGTCGTTGCAGACGACGCCGACGTCGAACAGCCGGTCGAGCCGATCGTCGATCTCGGCGCGCTCGCCGTCGGAGTCGCCGAGGTCGACGACCTCGTCGTAGACCCAGACCCGCTCGACGCGCATCTTCCCCTCCGTGAGCGTCCCCGTCTTGTCCGTGCAGACGACGTCGACGGAGCCGAGCGCCTCGACCGCCGGCAGCGTCCGCACGAGGGCGTTCTCATCGGCCATCCGCCGCACCCCGATCGCGAGCGTCAGGGTCACCACCGCCGGAAGCCCCTCCGGGATGGCGGCGACCGCGAGCGAGACCGCCGTCAGCCCGGCCTGTACGACCCCGCGACCGCCGAAGACGAGAAGCGGGACGACCAGCGCAGACAGCGCGAGCACGGCGATCCCCAGTCGGCGGGCGAGCCTGTCGAGGTCGCGCTGCAGCGGGGTGAGCGACTCGTCGGTGCCGACGAGCGCCGCGGCGATCTCGCCCATCTCCGTCTCCATCCCCGTCTCGGCGACGACCGCGACCGCGCCGCCACGCGTCACGCTCGTCCCCTTGTAGATCATGTTCGACCGCTCCGCCAGCGGCGCGTCGGCGTCGACGGCGTCGGTGGTCTTCCCGACGGGGACGCTCTCGCCGGTGAGCGCGGCCTCGTCGACTTCGAGTCCGCCCGCGTCGAGGACGCGGGCGTCGGCCGGCACGACGTCGCCCTGTTCGAGGACGATCACGTCGCCGGGGACGAGATCGATCGCGTCGATGGTCTGCTCGGTCCCCCCGCGGCGGACCACGACCTCGGGGGTCGCCAGTTCCCGGAGCGCCTCCAGACTCCGCTCGGCGCGGTACTCCTGCACGAAGCCGAAGACGCCGTTCAGCGTGAGGATGATGCCGATCAGGACCGCGTCGACGAGGTGGCCGATGGCGACCGAGAGGGCGGCGGCGACGAGCAGCACCCAGATGAGCGCGCTGGAGAACTGCGCGAGGAAGATCGCCAGCGGACCCCGGCCCTGCTCTCCCGTGACCTCGTTCGGGCCGGCGGTTTCCAGCCGCGAGGCGGCGTCCTCCGACGACAGCCCCTCCGGCGACGTGTCGAGTTCCGCACAGACCTCCTCGGCGGACCGGCTGTGCCACTCCATCGTCTGTCAGAACAATCACAACACTGCCATATCTACTGTCGCCCCGGCGTCGCCCGAGCGGCCGCGGCGAAGGGTCGAAGCGTGGAAGCGGCGACCCGGACTGAAAAACGCCACTGAGACCGTCGGTCGGTCGTAAATGTTCCCGACGTCTGGTGGGTTTTTGGTCTCTCCGGCCGGGAGGTAGCGTATGACGACGTACGTACTCGCGACGAACCACGTCGACACCAGCGCGCGCCTCTGTGATTACCTCGTCGAGCGGGTCTCCGCCAGCGACGAGATCCACGCGGTGAACTCCCAGCGCGGCGGCGACGAGACCGACGCCGACGACATCCGCGACGGCGAGGAGGCGCTCAACGTCGTCTCCTCGCGGCTCGGCGGGATCGCGACGGTAGAGACCCACCAGTTCGTGCGCGGCAACGACCCCTACGAGGACGTCCTCGAACAGGCCGAGACGGTCGACGCCGACGAGATCGCCATCGGAATCAGAAAGCGGAACCCGACCGCGAAGGTCGTCTTCGGCAGCACCGCCCAGCGGATTCTCCTGCACGCGAACCGACCGATGATCGTCGTTCCGCTCGAAGACGTCTAACGGCGGCGACCCTCTCTCGACGCGTCAGTCCGATTCCTCGAGCACCGCGTCGGCCAGCAGCGGCACGAACGTCCCGACGTCGGTCACCATCCCGATCGCCTGCGAACTGCCGCGGTCGAGCAACTGCGTCACGGTCGCGGGGTTGATGTCGACGCAGACGACCTTCGTCGTCGACGGCAGGCAGTTGCCGACGGCGACGGAGTGAAGCAGCGAGGAGAGCAGCAGGACGAGGTCGGCCTCGCGGGCCTGCTCGCGGATCGCCTCTTGCGCCTCGACGGCGTCGGTGATCGTGTCCGGCAGCGGCCCGTCGTCGCGGATCGACCCCGCGAGCACGTACGGGACGTCGTTCTCGACGCACTCGTACATCACGCCCTCGGTGACGATACCGTCCTCGACCGCCGGCTCGATGCCGCCGGCGCGGATGATCTCGCTGATCGCGTAGATGTGGTGTTTGTGCCCCTTCCGCGGGTGTTCCATCGTCTCCATGTCCATCCCCAGCGACGTCCCGTAGAGGCCGCGCTCGATGTCGTGGGTGGCGAAGCCGTTGCCCGCCGAGAGCATATCGACGTAGCCCTCGCGGACGAGTCGCGCGAGGTCGTCGCCGCCGCCGGCGTGGATGACGGCCGGTCCGGCGACGACGAGCACCGACTCCCCGCGCTCTTTGGTCGCGACGACCGCGTCGGCGACCTCCCGGATCAGCGACTCGGAGGGCCGCTCCGAGGAGACGCCGCCCTGCATGAAGCCGAACGGCCCGGAGGCGTCCCGCGGGCGGTCCGGCGGCTTCACGCGGATGCCCGCCTCGTCGGTGACGACCAGGTCGCCCTCGCGGATCGCGTTGAGGACCTTCGTGTGCGCCCGCACGTCGGGGTCGTCACCTGTCGAGCCTCGCTCGACGACGATCGCGCAGTCCATCTCGATGTTCTCGACCGGGATCCACTCGCCGTCGTATCGGACCTCCGTCGGGTGGTTCGTCGTCGAGTAGAAACCCTTCGGGACCACCTGGTCCGCGGGTGCGGGCTCGACCTTCGCGTCGACGGGGTCCGCGAGGTTCGCGCCGTTCTGGTGCAGTTCGTGGAGGATCTCCCGGAGCGAGTCCTCGTCGTCGGCGCTGACGGACATCCGGCAGTACGACGTCTCGTCTTTGTGCCGCCCGACGTCGAACGTCTCGATCTCGAAACTGCCGCCGAAGTCCATCACGATCCCGAAGGCTCGCTGGAGCGTCCCCGAGTCGATGATGTGCCCCTCCAGTTCGACGGTCCGCGTGAGGCTCACTGCCGACCTCCCACCGCGTCGGCGAACGCGAGTCCGTGGCCGACCGCCTGTTCGAGCCCCGTCCCGTCGTACAGGTCGAAGTGGCCCGCGGGGAGGCGAACCAGCGTCGCCTCCGCGAGCGCGTCGCTCGCGGCCTCGATCGACTCGATCGGCACGACGTCGTCCCGCGTGCCGCCGAGGAACAGGACCGGGCAGGACAGTCGCTCGCGGTCCTCGTCGGGCGCGTGACGGGCCAGCGCGAGGAGCGACCGCGCCGGAGTCCGGTTCTCCCAGTCCTCGCCGGCGAGATTGCGGTACGCGCGCGGCGCGCTCGGCGTCGACACGAGCGCGAGACCGCCGTTCCCGTCGCCGCCCTCGTCGACCACCGGGACGGTGTAGGGGCCGCGGATGCGAGACTGGAGGCGGTCGCGGACGCCAGCGACCGCCCCGCGGACGAGGAATCCGCGCCCTCGCCGGCTGAGGAAGTCGCGTCCGGAGAGGATCGGCGTCTGCGAGACGACCGCGTCGATCCGCGGATCGTCGGCGGCGACGTCGAGGACGGTGCCGCCCGCGAGGTCGACGCCCCAGAGGACGACGCGACCGGAAGCGACGTCGTTGCGACCGCGCAGACCCGCGAGGGCCGCCTCCCAGTCGGCGCGCAGGCGCGTCGGCGAGAGGAGGTTCCGCGGTTCCCCGTCGCTGTCGCCCGCGTGCCGAGCGTCGAACCGGAACACCGCGTATCCGGCCGCGGCGAGGCGCTCCGCGTAGCGATCCAGCCCCGCTCCCTCGGCACCGATCGGCCCGCCGCCGAGGACGATGAGCGCGGGGTCGGCGGGGCGATCGGGGCGGTACAGTCGACCCACGCAGCGCTCTCCGCCGCTGCGGAACGTCAGCTTCACCGTCGAGAACTCGTATCTGGAGGGTCGACGACGGCGGCTCGGAGGGCGCTCGGCGTCCCCGCTCTCGGACTCTGGGCGACGGACCGTCACCGTCGCTCCTCCGAGAGCGTCGCGATGACCCGTTCGGAGAACTCCTCGCCGCTGATGTCGTAGGCGACGTACTCGCGGAACCACTCGCCCTCGGCGTGCCACGTCCCCTGGACGTCGTCGTCGTGCCGGAGCACCGTCGCCTCGACGCGCTTGGGCTCCCACTCGTCGTGCTCCGCGGCATCGACGAAGGTCCGGAGGGCGCGCCCCATCTCCTGGTGGTTCACCGAGACGTCGGGGAAGGCGGTGAGGTAGACCAAGTCGACGGCATCGCCGCTCGGATCGATCGACTCGACGCTGATCCCGTTCGATCGGAGGTCGCCTTCGAGCCCCGAGATGACGTCGTTCATATCCGACCCTTCAATCCGGAGCGAGTAAACAGTTGCCGCAGCGGGCGGACTCCGGACGCCCGTCGGGGTCGGAATCAGCGCAGATAATCGAGCCACAAGGCATTTTTCTCCGAGGTCCGCAGCTTCGTCCGTGTCAGCCACTGACGAGCCGCTCTCGGTCCTCCACGTCGACGACGACCCGGATTTGGGGGCGTTAGTGAAGACCTTCCTCGAACGGGACGGAAGCGGTATCGACTGCACCGTGGCGACGGAGACGTCGCCGACGGACGCTCTCGAACGGATTCGCGACTCCGAGTCGGCCTTCGACTGCGTGATCAGCGACTACAAGATGCCCGAGATGAACGGCGTCGCGTTCCTGGAGGCGGTCCGCGAGACGCACCCGGAACTGCCGCTGCTCCTGTTCTCCGGCGAGGCGACGAACGACGTCGCCGCCGAGATCATCCAGGCGGGGCTCACCGACTACCTCCGAAAGGGGCTGGGAACCGACCAGTACACGATGCTGATCCGCCGGGTCGAACACGCCGTCGAGGGCGGCGGGCAATTCGACCCGGAGGCCGAGACCGAACTCGACGGGGTCGGCGTCGTCGGTTCCGACGAGCGCTTCGAGGAGGCCGACGACACCTACGCGTCGTTCTACGGCTACGACGCCGACGACGTCGAGGGGAAACACTGGAGCGAACTCCATCCCGAGGAGGAGGTCGAACACATCCGCACGCACGTCCTGCCGGTCGTCCGGCGCGGGGGCGAGTGGAGCGGCCGCAGCCGCGGGCTTCGGTCCGACGGCAGTACGTTCACCGAGTCGAAGATGGTGACGGCGCTGGACGACGGTCGGCTGCTGATCGCGGTCTCGGAACTCGACGATTCGGGACTGGGAACGACGGACTGATCCTGCGACGGTCTCGTCCGTCCTCGGCCGACGAATGAACGCTTTTGTGCATCGAGCGGCCTCCCGGACTATGGACCTGGAGATCGCCGGAGACGCGGCGCTCGTGACGGCGTCGAGCAGCGGACTCGGGAAAGCCTCGGCGAGGGCGCTCGCCGCCGAAGGCGTCGACGTCGTCCTGAACGGACGGGACGAAGCGCGGCTCGAAGCCGCGGTCGCGGACGTCCGCGAGGCCGCGGAGGACGGCGCGTCCGTCGTCGGGCACGCGGTCGACCTCACCGACCCGACAGCCGGGGACGCGCTCGTCGAGCGAGCGGTAGCGGAGTTCGGCGGATTGGACCACCTCGTCACCTCCGCCGGGGGGCCGCCGGCGAAACCGTTCGTCGAAACGAGCGACGCGGACTGGTACGACGCGTTCGACCTGCTGGTGATGAGCGTCGTCCGGACGATCCGAGCGGCCGAGCCGCACCTCCGCGAGAGCGACCACGGAACGGTCGTGACGATCGGCTCGCTCCGCGTCAAAGAGGCGACCGACGATCTCGTGCTCTCGAACGCGGTCCGTTCGGGGGTCGTCGGCTTGGAGAAGACCCTCTCGAAGGAGTTCGCGCCGGACATCCGAGCGAACGCCGTGCTCCCGGGCACCCACAGGACGCCGCGGGTGGAAAAACGCGTCGAGGACGGCGTGCGCGACGGCAGCTACGACTCCTTCGAGGCGGGACTCGAAGCCCGCGCGAGTAACATCCCGCTCGGTCGTCTCGGCGACCCGGAGCGGTTCGGTCAGACGGTCGCCTTCCTCTCATCGCCGGCGTCGTCGTTCGTCTCGGGCGCTGCCGTCCCTATCGACGGGGGCGAGAGCGCCTCGACGATGTGACTCCGCGGGCCTCGAAGCCCCGCTCGATCACGGCTCGGTCAGGGTTCGATCTCCACGCTCAGGCCGTCGTGAGCGAATCTGACGTCGCCGTCGTACCGCGAGCGGATCGAGTCGAGCATCTCCTCGTGGCGGCCCTCGGTGTGCGGGTACAGATGCGTCAGGTACACGCGCCCGATGTCGTGGCCCGCCAGCACGTCGCCGAGTTGCGAGGGCGTCGGATGGGTCGCGACGTCGACGTCGTCGGGGAACGAGCAGTCGTGCGCGAGGACGGCCGCGCCGTCGGCAAAGTTCGCGAGGCTCGCCGCGGCCTCGCCGTCGCCGGAGAAGACGACGTCGCCAGCGGAGCCGTCGGCGTCGGGATCGGCGAACCGGTAGGCCAGACAGTCCATCGAGTGGGTCATCTCCGTCGCCGACACGTCGAACCCCGCGAGCGAGAAGTCGGTCGGGCCGACCTCGCGGACGCTCAGATCGACGCGGCCGTCGAGGTAGTCGTGAACCGAGAGCAGCCCGTCGAGCAGTGATTTCGTGCCCGCGGGGCCGACGACTTCGAGGTGCTCCTCGCCCGCGAGCCAGCGGGCCTTCAGGAGCGGGAGCACGTCGGCGACGTGGTCGAGGTGGTGATGCGTGAGGAGCACGGTCGAGACGCCCTCGTAACCGACTTCGGTGTCCGCGAGCCGGTGGAGGACGCCGCTGCCGCAGTCGACCAGCAGGGACCGGTCGCCGCGTTCGAGGAGCAGACCGGCTTGGACGCGGTCGGGGACGGGCATCGCGCTGCCCGTTCCGAGGAAGGTCAGACGCATACGGCTTCGTAGACGACGCCGGCCGAAAACCGTTCGGGGGACTGCGACCCCGACGGACCTCCCGCGAGCGTTTATGTACGAACGGGCGGCCACAGCCCCCGTGACGTAGACGCGAGCCCGCGTCGGGCAGCGGTTGTCTGGCACGTCGACGCGGGAGCGGACGGGCGCGGCACCGAGGAGGCCGCGAGTCGTCGATGCGGGTGCCAGCTGTTCGCCACGATACGCCGGGAGAACCATCGGTGGTGCGGATGATCCGCCTCCGTTAGAGAGCGATACGCTCCCGACTTGCGCGTCGGAAGCGGGCAGAACCCACTTATCCGTCCGCTCCTACCTCCAGACGATGCCGCCGACCGGGCGCGAACTGCTCCGACGAGCCGCCACCGACACAGCGGCGGCTGACGCCGGCGACGAGACCGCCGACACCGGCGCTGCCGTCGCCGTCGAAGGCGACGACGCACGTGCGGACGCGGAACGCGCCCTCGAAGCCGACCCGTTCGCGTTCGATCCCGACGCCGTCGACATCGCCGACGAGGACGTGCTCGACCGTCTCGAACCCGCCGTGCGTGAGTGGTGGGTCGACGAGTTCGGCCGCTACGTCGGCCAGAACGGGGGCTTCTTCACGCCGCCGCAGCGGGAGGCGATCCCGCTCGTCGACGAGGGCGAGAACGCGCTCGTGTGTGCGCCTACCGGGTCGGGGAAGACGCTCGCGAGCTTCACCGCGATTCTGAACGACCTGTTTCGGCGCGGCAGAGAACGCGAGGACGGCCTCGACAACTCGGTGTACTGCCTGTACGTCTCGCCGCTGAAGTCCCTCGCCAACGACATCCACCGCAACCTCACGGTTCCCCTGGAGGGCATCGAATCGCGGATGGACGAGCGAGACGAGGCCGTCGAAGTCCGGCACGCGATCCGCCACGGCGACACCGAGTCCAGCGAGCGCCAGCGGATGCTCGAGGAGACGCCGCACGTCCTCAACACGACCCCGGAGACGCTCGCGATCCTCCTGAACGCGCCGAAGTTCAGAGAGAAGCTCCGGACGGTCGAGTACGTCGTCGTCGACGAGATCCACAGCCTCGCGGCCAACAAACGCGGGACGCACCTGTCGGTCTCTCTGGAGCGGCTCGAAGCACTCACGGACGCCTCGCCGACCCGGATCGGCTGCTCGGCGACGGTCGAACCCCTCTCGGAGATGGCCGAGTTCCTCGTCGGCCGCGACGGGGACGGAGCGCCGCGGGACTGTGAGATCGTCGACACGCGCTTCGTCCGCGACTTCGACCTCCGGCTGGAGTGCCCGACCGACGACCTGATCCACACGCCGCGGTCGGAGATCCAATCGGGCTTCTACGACCGACTCCACGAGTTGATCGAGGGCCACGAGAACACGCTGGTGTTCACGAACACCCGCTCGGGGGCCGAGCGCGTCCTCGAAACCCTGCGGGAGCGCTTCGACGCCTACGACGACGCCAACTCGGGCTGTCACCACGGCAGCCTCTCGAAGGAGCGCCGACAGGCCGTCGAGAGGGACTGAAGGAGGGCTCCTTGGACGTCGTCACGACCTCGACGAGCCTGGAGTTGGGCATCGATATGCCGCACCTCGACCTCGTGGTGCAGGTCGGCTCGCCGAAATCCGTCGCATCCCTGCTGCAGCGCGTCGGCCGCGCGGGACACAGCCTCGGGCAGACCGTGGAGGGGCGCGTGATCGCGCTCGACCGCGACGAACTCGTCGAGTGCGCGGTGATGCTCCGGAAGGCCGAAGACGGCTTCGTCGACCGGGTGTTCGTGCCCGAGAACGCCCACGACGTCGCCGCCCAGCACGTCTACGGGATGGCGATCGCGGCGGTCCGCCGGGAGGCCGACGTACTCGCGACGCTCCGTCGGGCGTACCCGTATCGGAACTACAGCGACGACGACTGGGAGCGGCTGCTCCGGTATCTCACCGCCGACTACGAGGGCCTCGAAGAGAAGAACGTCTACGCGAAGGTCTGGCGCGACACCAACGACCCGCCCGACGGCGAGCACCACTACGAGGACTTCCCCGTCGGCGAGCCGCTGCTCGGCAAGCGCGGTCGACTCGCCCGCGTCATCTATATGACGAACCTCGGGACGATCCCCGATTCGTTCACCTGCGAGGTTCGAACGCGACAGGGCGAGGAGTGGGTCGGGACGCTCGACGAGGACTACCTCGACACCCTGGAAAAGGGCGACGTGTTCGTCCTCGGCGGAGAGCGGTTCGCCTACCGCTACCGCCGCGGCTCGAAGGTCTACGTCGACCGGACGAGCAAGGAGGCGACGGTCCCCTCGTGGTTCTCCGAGCGACTGCCGCTGTCGTACGACCTCGGTCGAGAGATCGGCTCGTTTCAGGCGGAACTCCTCGACCGGCTCGACGCCGGCGGCCCGCCCGCCGTCCGCGAGTGGCTTCGGGAGTTCCCGGTCGACGAGAACGCCGTGCGCGCGATCACGCGGCTGTTCGACGAGCAGCGACGCTATGCGGGAGCCGACAGCGTCGCCACCGACCGCCGCTTCGTCGTCGAGGAGACGCTCGATCGGGAGACCTACCGGAGGCACTTCTACGTCCACTCGACGTTCGGACGGCGGTTCAACGACGGCCTCTCGCGGCTCGTCGCCGCCCGCTGCGCCAACCGATCGAACGCCAACGTCCAGATCGCGGTCGCGGACAACGGCTTCTCCCTGTCGATGCCGCTGAACCGGAAGGTCGACGTCGCGGGCGCGCTCGCCGAACTCGACCCCGAGACGGTGCGCGAGGACCTCCGCGATGCGCTCGCGGAGACCGATCTACTCAAGCGCTACTTCAGGATCAACGCCACCCGCGCGCTGATGATCTTAAAGCGGTACAAGGGCTACGAGAAGTCGGCGGCCCAACAGCAGGTCTCCGCGGAGATGCTGTTGTCCTTCGCCGACGACCTCGAGGAGTTCGCGGTGATGGAGGAGACCTACCGGGAGATCGTCGAGGACAAACTGAACGTCGCGGCCGTCGAGGACGCGCTCGCGGCGCTCGAAACCGGCGACTTCGAGGTCGTCACGAAACGGGTGGACTCGCCGACGCCGCGGGCGTTCGGGCTCGCGACGCTGCTCGCCAGCGACGTGGTCCTCGCCGAGGACGAGAGCGCCGTGTTGCGGGAGTTCCACGAGCGGGTGATGGAATCGATCGACGACGCGGAGTCCTCCGAGCGCTCGAACGTCGACGGCTAGAGCGTTCTCCGTCGGTGCGGGACGCGACCCAACGGTTCGTATGCACCCGTGAGTCGTGCGCCCCCGCTCTTTTAGGTCGTAGCGAGTGTCGACGACTGTATCCCGGGGAGAGCAATGACCGGAGTCGGACTGTCGAGGCCGCAGCGACGGCTCGTCCTGTTCGCGGTCGCCGTCGCGGGGACGGGAGCCGTCGCTGTCGCTCCCGCACCGAGCGGACTCTCGCTCGCGGGGCAGTACGCGCTGGCGACGACGTTCTTCGCAGGCTTCCTGTGGGTCACCGGCACGCTCCCGCTTTCGGTGACTGCGCTGTCGATCCCGTTCGTGCTGACCGGCTTCGGAGTGTACCCCGAGTTGGCCGCCGCGCTGTCCGGGTTCGCGGACCCGATCATCTTCCTGTTCCTGGCCGGATTCATGCTGGCGAACGCGCTGCAGAAGTACGCCATCGACCGACGGTTCGCGCTGTGGCTGCTCGCGAAGATGGGAACGTCGCCGCGTCGACTCGTCGCCGCCGTGATGCTCGCGACCGCGTTCCTCTCGATGTGGGTGTCGAACACGGCGACGGCGGCGATGATGACGCCGATCGCGGTCGGGGTGATCGCACAGGTGGTCGGCGCGGACGCTGTGGCGGTCTCCTCGCGGTACGCGCCGATCGAGACCGCCGGCGCTGACGTTGATCGCGACGCTGTCGAGGCCGCCCCCGGGAGCGATCCCGGAGCCGCGGAGTCGGTCCCGTTCAGCAACTTCCAGCTCTCGATGCTCCTCGGGACGGCGTACGCCGCCAGCGTCGGCGGCGTCGGCACGATCATCGGCACGCCGCCGAACGCGGTTCTCGCCGCCCAGTTGAACGCGCTCCTGGGCTACGAGATCGGTTTCGCCCGGTGGCTCGCGGTCGGCGTCCCGGTCGTCGTCGTCACGCTCCCGATCGTGTGGTACGTCCTCACGTTCTGGATCTACCCGCCGCGCGTCGAGAACGTCGACGCCGCGCGTTCGGAGGCGAAGGCGCGCCTCGAAGCGAGCGGTCCGCTGAGTCCGCGCGGGCGACGCGTCGCGGTCATCTTCACCGCGACAGCCGCGCTGTGGGTGCTCGGCGGTCTCGGCGACCTCCTCGCGCCCGCGCTGCCGGCGGCGTGGGCCACGACGGTCTTCGGCGGCGCGGGGGCGTCGGTCCTCGGCGTCGAGGGACACCAGGGGCTGCTCTACTACGTGATGGTCGGGCTCGCGGCGATCCCCGCGCTCGTGCTCGCGGACACGATGACGTGGGGGGAGTTGGCCGATGTCGACTGGGGGACGATCCTGCTCTTCGGCGGCGGTATCTCGCTCGCGGAGTCGCTCGCGAAGACGGACGCGACCGACTGGATCGCCCGGACGGCGTTCGGGTCGCTCACGGACGCACCGATCGCGCTCGTCGTCGGCGTCGTCGTGTTCCTCGTGATCTTCCTCACGGAGATGACCTCCAACACCGCGACGGCGACGATCATCGTCCCGATCCTGGTCGGGTTGGGCGGCGCGTTTGCGGCGACGACGGGCCTCACCGAGACGTCGACAGCGGTCTTCCTCTCCGTCGCGGGGGCGGTCGCGGCGAGTTTCGCCTTCGCGCTTCCGGTGGCGACCCCGCCGAACGCGGTCGTCTTCGGGTCGGGCTACATCGAACAGCGACATATGCTGCGCGCCGGCGTCGCGCTGAACCTCCTGATGACCGTCGTGCTCACGGCGTTGCTGTGGCTGTGCTTTCGGTTCCTCTGGCCGTCCATCTTGTGGTAATCCTCGGGCTGCGCTCCTACCGGCGCGCCCACTCGAGCAGTCGAGCGTAGAACGGCTCCGAGGCGAGCGCGTCGGCGTCGCCGACGAGCGCCAGTGCCTTCTTCGCCCGCGTGAGCGCGACGTTGATCCGGCGGTAGTCCTCGAATATCGGCCCGTCCAGCGCGCCGGTCGCGACGAACGAGACGACGATCACCTCCTCGGCCGACCCCTGGAAGCGGTCGACGGTGTCGACGGTCACGTCCGTTCGACGAGAGATCTCGGCGACCTGCGCGCGAAACGGCGCGATGACGCCGATGTCGTCGGGGTCGACGCCCGCGTCGACGTACGACTCGACGACCTCGGCGACGCGATCTGCCTCCGTGGGGTTCGTGTTTCCAACGCGCTCGCCGGCGGGATCGACGAACGCGACGGGGTCGCGGAGCGCATTCGGCAGCGCCGACTCGTCGACGCCGAGGTCCGAGAGCCGCTGGCCCGCCACCGCGCCGGTCGCGGGCCTGAGCGCGCCGTCGTAGAACTCCGTCGATGAGAAGGCCTGAATGCGCTGGCTCATCCGGTACTGTCTGTCGAGAAGCACCGACGCGTCGGGATTGGACTCGATGAGGCGCTCGAATAGTGACGTCTGGAGTTCGTTCTCCGCGCGAACGACCGGCGGCAACTGCTCGTGATCGCCGACGAGGACGAACCGCTCGGCGAGTCCGACGGCCGCGAGCGTCCCCGGCTCGGTGAGCTGTGAGGCCTCGTCGACGAGCGCGACGTCGAAGGCCTGCTCGCGCATCACGCGGGAGCCGCACGCGGCCGTGGTCGCAGCGACCACCGACGCCTCCCGCAGCGCCGCGGCGCGCTCGTTCGGCTCGCCGCCGCGCTCTAAGCGGACGTCGAGCATGTCCTCGCGAACGCCGTTCTCGCTCCCCACGCGGACGACGTCGTCGACGCCGGCGTCGCGGACCGCCTCCAAGGCGTTGTCGACCGCGCGGTTGGTGAAGGCCGAGAGCAACACCCGCTCGCCGCGCTCGACGAGCGCGCGGACGATCTGTGCGATCGTGTACGTCTTGCCGGTCCCCGGCGGCCCGTGGACGAGCGCGAAGTCCTCCGCGTCGACCGCGAGGCGGACCGCGCGGTCCTGGGCCGCGTTGTTGTCCACGTAGGTCCCGGGCTCGGCGGTACGGTCCGCGAACGCGGGCTCTCGACGGTCGAACAGCACGTCCTTCCGGTCGGGGTCGCCCTTCAACACGAAGTCGTGCAGCGCGGTGAGCATCCGATCGACGCCGATCTCCGAGGGGTAGACGTCGAGCCGCCGGACCGAGACTGGTTCGTCGGCGGTGACGACGACCTCCTCGCCCAGCTCGCGAATCCGGCAGAGTTCGGCGTGCCCGGAGACCGGGTCGCCGTCGCTGGCGAGCGCGACGTCACCGGTGCGGAGCTTCGAGACCGCGTCGCCGGGCTTTCTCGCGCGCATCTCCCAGCGGCCGTCGTCGAGTTCGCGTCGATCGAGCGGATCCAGGTCGATCAGCGCCCGGTCGTCCTCGGCGCGCTCCGCGGCTGACTGCTCCCAGAGTTTGCGGTACTCCGCGTGGACCTCACGGCGCTCGGCCTCGATCGCGCGGTAGAACCGCTCGAAGTACTCCCGCTCTTCTTCGGGGACGGGTGAGCCGATCTGCCCCGCCTTCGACTCCTGATCGAGCCGCCCGGAGACGACCATACAGGTGTCCTGCTCGAAGCAGTACTCGCAGCGGGCGTCGGCCTCGTAGCCCGTCGGGACCGACGAGTCGAACTCCATCGCCGCGATCTCGTTGCGCGTCCGGACGACGAAGTCGAGCAGGCCGTCGCCGATCGAGAAGTCCTTCGCGGGCGAGAGGTCGCCTGTCTCCTCGTTGCGTTCCAGCGCCGTGTTCTTGGTGTACAGGAGCGTCCCCGTGTCGGCTGGGACGCCCCGCTCGTCGAGCACGAGCGCGTAGGCGGCGGCCTGGATCTTGTCCTGAAACCGGGGCTCGCGGTTGGTGTTCTTGCCCGTCTTGAGCTCGACCGGGGTCCCGCGGCGGAGCGCGTCCGCGCGGCCCTTGATCCCGAACGTCGGCGAGATGAGCGTGTACTCCGAGCGCCAGGCGTCCTCCTCGGTCAACGTTCCCTGCTCGAGCCAGCCCTCGATGGCGGCCGCGTTGCGCCGCACCTCGTCGCGCACCTCGTCGGCGTCGTGGCCGAGCAGTCCCAGTTCCAGCCCCGCTTCCTCCACGCGCTCGTCGATCGAGTCGTCGAGGTCGCGGTCCCGCAGGAGGTCGCCGAACACCTCGTGGACGATCGTCCCCTTGACGACCGGGTAGTTCAGCGGGATCCCCGAGAGCTTGTTCAGGTAGTACATCCGCGGGCACTGCACCCACGAGCGGACGTCGGTCACGTCGACGAGGAAGCCGGGTTCGAGGACGACCCTGGAGTCGCCGGTGGTCGCGTACGTCGTCTCGCCGCGGTACTCCGAGGCCTCGACGTCGGTCGCGAGCACCTCCATTCCGGGCTCGGCGTGTTCGACGGTTTGGGTCCACTTCCCCCAGAGCGTCAGCGTGAGCGGTTCCTCGTCGGCGTTTTCGGGGTGCTCGTCCGAGTCCGTGCTGTCGTCGTCCGGTCCGTCGGGCGTCGCTTGCCCGCTTCCGAGCGTCGTTTGGCCGCCGTTGGGCGCGGGCTCGGGACCGCTCCCCGACGCGGCGAGGTCGCTGTCGGGACGGAGCGTCAGCTCTGCGAGCGTCCGCGAGCCGTACTTCGTCTCCACCTCGCGCTCGTCGCCGACGTCGACGACCCGGCCGCGCAGTTTCACGTGGCGTACCTGCGCGTCGCGCGGTAAGACGCTATCGGTCCGGCCGATTTGAACCGTCGGAGGACGGAAAACTCAGCGACCGCTCCGCGGTGCCGGAAGGAACTCCGACCACCAGCGGAGCAGGAACCAAAGGAGCACGATGCCGAGGAGGAGGCCACCGACGATCCCGGCGGCGATCACCGTCGCGCCCCCGCCGGCTTGAATCGCGATGAGTCCTCCAGAGGCCCCGACGAGCGCGACGAAGCCGAGCTTGAGTCGCTTGCTCGCGACGTCGCGCTCCTCGTCGGTGAGACTCGGACCGACCACTCACGACACCTCCGCGTCGGTGCGGGCGACGGTCGAGGCAGTCACTGGAACCCTCGGCCGACGCCGTCGTCCTCGATCAGGTCCTCGAGGTCCTCCGAGAGCAACTCGTCGGCGTCGGCGAACTCCTCCGTGAGGTCGTCGAGGCGGTCCGGCCGGCCGTCGAACTCGTAGTCCATCGGGCCGAACGCCGGGCTCTCGAGGGCGTCCATCACATCGTCGAAGAGGTCTTCTGGCGTCGTCGGCGCGTCGGCGTGCACCTTGACGGTCTCCTCGAGGCGCTTGGCCATCGATTTCGCGTGGTCCTCGTCCTCGGGCGGCGACTGGACGGCGAACCGGGCGGGTTCTCCGCGCTCCTGACTCGGCAGGAGCGGTTCGAGGTCGTCGTCAATCCGGCGGGCGACGCGCCCGCCGACGCCCCGCAGTTCGACGGGGCTCTTCGCGTACGTCTTCAGCGCGTAGACGCCGGCGTTCGGGTGCCCGAGGTAGAGATCCTCCCCGAGACCGCCGCGGCGCTCTCCCGCGACGGCCCGCCACCCGTCGGGATCGACGTCGGCGTCCGTCACGTCCGCGAGGATGTCCTGCCAGTCTCTGACGCGCATACGCCTGCCCGTTGCCGCCGGGAGAGAAAGAGTATGACGGTCGCCGACGGCGTGGGGCGGCTCCCGCGACGGCTCGATCGACGGCCGCTACGGGTCGACGCGCCGAAGCCACCGCGCGGGGTCGTCCAACTCCGCGCTCGTCGGGAGGTTCGCCGGGCGGTCCCAGACGGCGGCCGCCGCTGCGACTCCGCGCTCGTCGCGACCGTCCGGAAGAACCGCGCGCCGCGCTCGTACTGTCGCCGTTTCAGACCGAGGCCGAGCAGCCGTCGAGCGAGCCGTGCGAGGGGGCCGCCGCCGCGCCTTCGCGCGTCGACCTTCGCGCGGAGGTCGGCGTATTCGGCGTCGAACGCGCGGTCCATCAGCATCTCGGCGTAGCCTCGACCGCGGTCATCGCCACGTTGAGGTCGCGGAACGCCTCGCGGTCGACGCCGCCGCTGGCGAGGGTCTCCAGCCCGTCTTCCATCCGCGATTCGAGGTGCTCGGAGAGCCACGGCGCGGCACCGAACTCCGCGGCGTGGGCGACCTCGTGAAAGGCGATCCACCGGCGGAACCGGGGGTACTCGACGTCGAGTTCCGCCGCGGCGTCGACGATGTTGGGGTGGACGAAAAAGAGGCTGTGCGCCGCGTCGGCCTCCCCGTCCGATCCGACCGCGATGTCGCCGTCGGCCAACAACAGCGGGTCGTACTGCCCGAGGACGTGCGAGGCGAGAAACGAGAGCACGAACGTCATCGACCCGGTGTTTATCACGCGCGTCGCGTTCGGGAACGCGACCTGCAGTTCGGACTCGACGGGGCGCATCACCCGGCGGAACGTCGCGACGTTGGCGTCGATCCAGTGGTGGCGGTTCTGCACCTCGATCGTCTCCGGCACGTCGAAGTCGAGGCCGCCGACGGACCGCAGTCGCGCGCGGGCGTCGCGGACGTCCGCGGCGTAGCCCTCCCGGTCTTCGGGCGTCAGTTCTAGGCTTCCCGCGTCGGTCGCGCTCTTGGCGGCGACCGTGACGGCGTCCCAGTCGACGTACTCGGAGCGACCGTCCCCGCTCTCCGACGCCCCCGCGATCGCGCGAACGCTCCGAAAGAGATCCATACGTGGTGGACGGGTCGGGCACGCAAAACCCTTGTTCCGGCGCGCGATCGGAGGCGTTCACCTACGCCGCGCAGTTGTTCGGCCCCAACTCGACTTCCGTCGCCTCGCTCTCGTCGAGTTCGCGCCGCCCGCGGTTGACGTCGATGACGGTCTCGTAGTTCGGGGGCTTCTCGTTGCCCTCGCCGGTCAGGCGCTCGACGAACGCCGACTCGTCGAGTCCGAGGAGGTCGAGTTCGGACCGGAGGTCGCCGAGCCTCGCCGAGATCAGTTCTCCGGGCTCCCCGACGCCGAAGCGGCCGTCGGCGTCGACGGAGACGTGTCCGGGGAGGACGATCACGTCGTCGCCGAGCGGCTCGTAGCGCCCGTGCAGCGTCTCATAGAGCATCCGCGCGCCGCGCTCGGCCCCCTCCTCGCCGAACTCCAGTTCCGTCCGGCCGACGGACTCGACGAACAGCGTGTCCGCCGAGAGGAGGTACGTTCCGTCGACGAGGAGGTTGATCAGTTCGGTGGTGTGGCCTGGGGCGGCGAGGACCTCGACGTCGACGTCGCCGACCGAGAGCGCGTCGCCGTCCCCGACCGACTCGTGCTTGAAGGCGACGTCGCGCTCGTCGCGTCGGCGCTCAGGTAGTAGGGGACCGAGAGCCGCTCGGCCAGCGCGCGGCCGCCGGAGACGTGATCGGCGTGGACGTGGGTGTCGAGGACGCCAGTGATCACGAGTCCGTTGTCGGCGGCGACGAGTTCGAACTCGTGGTCTTGCCGGGTGGGATCGACGACGAGCGCCTCGCCCGACGACCTGTCGCCGACGACGTACCCCAGACAGCCCTTCGCGCGCCGCTGGACCTGCGCGAGGAACAGGTCGCCGTCGGTCTCGACCTCGACGACGTCGTAGAGCTTGCTCCAGTCTTCCATCCCGCCCTTGACGACCTGCACGTCGTCGTAGCCGCGTGCCGACAGCTCGAAGCCGAACGACGTCGAGGAGAGGCCCTTCCCGCAGATGACTGCGACGCGCCGTCCCTCAACGATGTCCGCGACGTCGTCCCAACTGAGGCCCGCGCCGAGTCCCTCGATCGGATGATAGGGGACGTTGATCGCGCCCGGAACGTGCCACGCCTCGAAGCTCTCCGGGGGGCGCGTGTCGAGGACGGTGAGGTCCTCGTCGGCATCGATCGCCGCGGCGAGCTCTGCGACGGTGAGCTGATCGAGCAGTTTCGGCATACCGGGACGTACGGTGCTGACGTGAATAATCGTTTCTGGCTCGGAACGCGGTCGCTCTCCGGCGCAGTCCAGGCGAGAAAAGTCTCTGCGAACGTCGAGCGCGTTAGATCTCGTCCTCGAAGTCTTCGAGGGCGTAGACGGTGTCGCTGCCGCGGCGGTCGAGCGTCTCGTTGGCGAGCAGCCAGTAGACGACCGACAGCGCGCGTCGACCCTTGTTGTTCGTCGGGACGACGAGGTCGACGTTGCTCGTCTGGTTGTTCGAGTCGCACATCGCGATGACCGGGATGCCGACCGTGATGGCCTCCTTGACCGCCTGCGCGTCGCCGATCGGGTCGGTGACGACGACCACGTCGGGCTCGATGTAGCCCGCGTAGTCGGGGTTCGTCAGCGTGCCCGGGATGAATCGGCCGGTGCGGGCGCGCGCGCCGACCGCGTCGGCGAACTTCGTCGCCGGGAAGCGGCCGTACTGCCGCGAACTCGTGACCAGGATCTGCTCGGGGTCGTAGTTCGCGAGGAAGTCCGCGGCCGTCCGGATCCGCGAGTCGGTCTGGCTGACGTCCAGCACGTACAGGCCGTCGTCGCGGACGCGGTGGATGAACCGCTCCATGTCCTCGGTCTTCTGCTGGGTCCCGATGTGGACACCTGCGGAGAGGTAGTCCTCGACGGGGATGAGGAGGTCGGCCTCCTCGTCGGGCATGACGTCCTCGTCGAACGTCGGTTCGGCTTCTGCTTCGGCCTCGGCAGCCTCGTCGGCGGCCGCGCCGTCGTCGGCGTCGACCTCCTCGGCGGCCTCGGCGACCGGTTCGGTCGTCTCGGCGTCGGCCTCGGCCGTCGCTTCGACGTCCTCGGCGACCTCGTCGGCCACCTCGGAGTCGTCGTCGACGACTTCGACCGCGTCGTTGTCCTTGTCTGTCATACTGCGTCGTCCGCGATGCGGATGAGTTCGTTGAGTTTGGCGGTTCGCTCGCCGCCCACCGTGCCGGTCTTGATGAAGCCGGCGTCGGTGGCGACGGCGAGGTGTGCGATGGTGGCGTCCTCGGTCTCGCCCGAGCGGTGGGAGATGACCGTCTCGTAGCCGTTCTCGGTGGCCAGTTCGATCGCGTCGAAGGCGTCCGACAGCGTGCCGATCTGGTTGGGCTTGATGAGGATCGAGTTGGCCGCGTCGGCGTCGATACCCGCCTGCAGGCGCTCGACGTTCGTCACGAAGAGGTCGTCGCCGCAGATCAGCGTCTGATCGCCGACGCGCGCTGTGAGCTCTGCGAAGCCCTCGTAGTCGTCCTCGTCGAGGGGGTCCTCGACGTAGACGAGGTCGTACTCCGCGACCATCTCGGCGACGTAGTCGACCTGTTCGGCGGTCGATTTGATCTCGTCGCCGTAGACGTAGCCGTCCTCGTCGGCGTCGTAGAGTTCGGCGGCGGCCATATCCAGGCCGAAGCCGATCTCGAAGCCGAGTTCGTCGGAGACGTCTTCGACGGCCTCGTCGACGACCTCGAACGCCTCGGCGTCGGAGATCGGCGGGGCCCACGCACCCTCGTCGCCCTTCGCCGCGGGGACGCCGCGGTCGTCGAGGAGCTCGGAGATGCGCGCGTGGACGGCCGCGTTCGCGAAGACGGCCTCGGAGACGCTCGGCGCACCGACCGGCGCGGCGAGGAACTCCTGGATGTGGGTCGCCTCCTTGGCGTGCTCGCCGCCGCCGACGACGTTGCCGAGGGGCGTCGGGAACGACTCCCCGCGGAAGGTGCCGCCGAGGTGCTGGTACAGCGGCGCGCCGAGGACGTCTGCCCCGGCCTTCGCGGCGGCCATCGAGATGGCGACGGCGCTGTTCGCGCCGATCTGCGAGAAGTTGTCGGAGCCGTCTGCGGCGTGCAGCGCGGCGTCGACCTCCCGCTGGTTGCCGGCGTAGACCTCGCCGACGAGCCGCGGGAGCGCGTGCTCGCGGGCCGCCGCGATTGCCTCCGCCGGGTCGAGTTCGATCGCCTCGTACTCGCCCGTGCTCGCCCCGCTGGGGGCCGCGGCACGGCCGAAGCCGCCGGACTCGGTCAGGACGTCGGCCTCGACGGTCGGGTTCCCCCGGGAGTCGAGGATGCGACGGAGCGAGACGTTCGCGATGAGCGTCATCTCAGTTGCCCTCGCGCTTGACCGTGAACGGGAGGACCCCGGCGTCGTATTCCTCGGCGGCGACCAGGATCGGTTCCGACTGGTCGGTGTCGACGAGGACGGGTGCGCCGTAGGACACCTGCAGCGCTCGCGCGCCGAGGATGCGGGCCTTCTCGTACCGGTTGTACTGGGTGTTTCCGCTCATTGGTAGGGGGCGACGACGTCGACGAGGTCCTTGTGCGACACCATCATCCGTCGGCAGCAGTGCCTATCGACGCCGAGGTCGTCGAGCACCGCGCCGGGGTCTTCGTCCCCCTCGCGGGCCCGCTCTTTGAACTCGTCCCAGTGCTCGCCGACGACGTTGCCGCAGGTGAAACACCGGACGGGTATCATCATAGTTGGATCACCTCAGCGGTAGGACTTCTGATAGCGCGCTCGCGCGCCCGGTCCGCCCCACTTCTTGGGCTCGGACTGGCGCACGTCGTTGACGAGCAGCGAGCGGTCGAACTCCATGTACGCGTCGCGGAGTTCGGCGTCGTTGAGGTGCTGGACCAGCCCGCGGGCGATGGCCGTCCGCGCGGCGTCGGCCTGTCCGGCGAAGCCGCCGCCGGAGACGCTGATGTCGATGTCGACCTGCGATCGGAGATCCTCGCCGGCGATGCGGAACGGCTCCAGCATCTTCAGGCGGGCCATCTCCGGCTCGACGAGTTCGACCGGCTGGGAGTCGATTCGAACGCGACCCTCGCCGTCGCGCACGGTGGCGCGGGCGACGGCCGTCTTCTTCTTACCAGAGGTGTTCGTTACCATGTGACTTTCGCCCCCAGATTCTCGGAGATCTCCCCGAGCGTGAGGAACTTGATGTTCGAGAGCCGATCCAGCGTGGTGTCTTCGAGCGCCTCGCCGTCCTCGTCGAACGGGTTGCCCACGTAGACGCGGACGTTCGAGAGCGCCTCGCGGCCGCGGTCCTTCTTGTGCGGCAGCATCCCGCGCACCGCGCGCTTGAAGATGCCGTCCGGACGGGTCGGGTAGTGCGGTCCGCGGTCGGAACCCAGCTCAGAGCGCTTCTGGTAGGTTCCCATCACGTCCTCTTCGGAGCCCGTGATGACGGCGTCCTCGGCGTTGACGATGGCGATCGTCTCCCCGGCGAGCGCTCGCTGGGAGACCTCGCTGGCGACGCGACCGACGATGCAGTTTCGCGCGTCGACGACCACGTCGGCGTCGAACTCTGCGAGGCTCATCGGATCACCCGCACGTTGCTTCCGTCGGGGTTCTCCTCGATGGCGCGTTCGAGCGCCACGGTGTCCCCGACCTGTTCGATCTTGGTTCGAGCGGACGACGAGAAGTCGACCGCCGCGACTGTAACGTTCTTTTGCAGCGCCCCACTCCCCAGCACTTTGCCGGGGACGACGACGGTCTCGTCCTCTTGGGCGTACCGTTCGATGCGCCCGAGGTTGACCTCCGCGTGGGTGCGCCGCGGCTTCTCCAGACGGTCCGCGACGTCCTGCCAGATGTTGGCACCGGACTCGCGAGAGACCGCCTTCAGCTCGGCGATGAGACTGTTGAGTCTCGGATTCGTCTTACTCATTATCTGTCTCCTGAGAGAGGTGCGGCTGGCATCGGCCAGCCGTGTGAGAGAATTCGGAGTGCAGGGAGCAGGATTTGAACCTGCGGACCCCTATGGGACAGCGCCCTGAACGCTGCGCCGTTGGCCAGACTTGGCTATCCCTGCTCGCACTCCGATCTACTGCGTGCCCCTTCAAACTCCTTTCGATCTGGCGACGCCGACCGCGCGGCACCGCGATCGCCGCGGCTGAGGCGACGGGCGGGCGTCGGGCGTTGGATGAAGGGACAGACATTGTACTATATCGCGACTTTCTCTTCGAGTTCCGCTGCGCGGTCGCCGAGCGACTCGGCGGCGCGAAGCACCAGTTCCTCGACGCTGAACGACCCGTCGGTCTCCACGTGGAAGACGAACGCGTCGGAGACGTCGGTGACGTCGATCTCCTTACCCGGATACCGGTTCGTGAGATCGTTGTCGAACTCGTCGGTGATGACGAGGTCGCCGTTCGCGGCGCTCTCGTCGGCGGCGTGTTCCGCGGCCGCCTCCTCGATCACACCGCGAAGGATGTTCGGTTCCTCGGACTCGAACTCGCCGGCGTCGCCGACGACCTCCACGCGCTGGAGGTGTCGGTAGCCGACGGAGACGCCGCCCTGGTGTTTGGCGTGCGCCTTCCCGCTGTCGAGGACCGCGTCGGCCTCGAACTGGAGGTGTTGGCCCTCCTTCAGCTCGATGATGGGTACGTTCTCGTCCGCCGGTTCGACGAGCGGCTCCGAGGACTCGATGTCGCCGGAGTACGCCGTCGCCGGTCCCTGCACGTCGAGCGCGAGGGTGACGGTGTCGCCGACCTCGAAGTCGTCGAGCGGCGTCGTCAGCGGGACGAGTCCCAGCCGAAGTCCGATCATCTCGTCGAACATCACGGACGTGTTCTCGACGAACCGGACGGTGTCGATGCTGAACGTCGGGACGTCGGCCACCATCGCCCGGCGGATGCCGTTGGCGACGGCTGGCGTCGCGCCGCGGACGAGGAACCGGGCCTCCCGGTCGCCGCGTTCGATGAACTCGACCTCGAAATCGTTCGTCATTTGTGAGTCCTCAGAGTCGGCTGTTTTTCGGCGCGCGCGTTCCGTCGTGCGGGATCGGCGTGACGTCCTCGATGCGGCCGATCTCGAGTCCGGCACGCGCGAGCGCTCGGATCGTCGCCTGTGCGCCGGGGCCGGGGCTCTTGTTGCCGTTGCCGCCCGGGCCGCGGACGCGAACGTGCAGGCCCTCGATGCCCGCCGCTTTGATCTCCTCTGCGACGGATTCGGCCATCTGCATCGCCGCGTACGGCGACGCCTCGTCGCGGTTCTGTTTCACGACCGCGCCGCCGGAGGACTTCACGATCGTCTCCGCGCCGGTCAGGTCCGTGACCGTGATGAGCGTGTTGTTGAACGACGCGTGGACGTGGGCGATGCCCCACTTGTCTTGGGTTACTTCGGATTCGCTCATGGGTTACTCCTGTCCCTCCGCGCGCTCGGGGTGCAGTTCGTCTGCGAGCGGGCTTCGCTCGTCGAACGCGATGTGATCTTCCTCGGTCACCTCGACCGTCTTCGACGGGCGCGTGACGCGCGCGCCGTCGACGACGACGTGGCCGTGGACGATGAACTGCCGCGCCTGCTGGGGCGTGCTCGCGAGCCCCTTGCGGTACGCGACGGTCTGCAGTCGGCGTTCGAGAATGTCGGTGACGTCGAGCCCGAGGACGCGACTGATGTCGTCGCCCTCCGAGAGGACGCCGTAGCGGCGGAGCCGGGTGAGGAACTCCTCGCCGGCCGCCTCGGCGGCGTCCAGGTCGCCCTGGGCGTCGCCGATGAGGCGTCGGGCCTCGCGTCGGTAGTTGCGGAGCTCCGACTGCGCGCGCCAGAGCTCCTCTTTGTTCTTCAGGCCGTAGCGGCCGAGAAGGTCACCCTCCTGAGCGATTCGCTCGCCCTGGAACGGGTGATTCGGCGTCTCGTACCGCTTGGTGTTGTTTCCGGTCGCCATCGGTTACTCCTCGTCGCCGCCCTCGGCGGCCGCTTCTTCTTCGGCCTCTTCTCTGATCGCCTCGACGTTGACGCCGATCGTCCCCTCGGTACGTCCGGTGGACTTCGTCCGCTGTCCGCGGACCTTCTGTCCGCGCTTGTGTCGGACGCCCTTGTAGGAGTCGATCATCTTCATGCGGTTGATGTCGTGGCGGCGTTTCTCTTCGAGATCCGAGCCGGTCTCGTGGGTGGTCTCTCCGCTGAAGAAGTCGCTTCGGCGGTTAGACATCCACTCTGGGACGTGTTCGTCGAAGTTCTCGACGACCTCGACGACGGAGTCGATCTCGTCGTCCTCGAGCAGACCGAACGTCGCGTGTCGGTCCACGTCCGCGGCGTCGGCAACGATGCGCGCCGTGCGCTTGCCGATTCCTTTCATGTCGCTGAGACTCCGCTCTACCGTCTTCGTCCCGTCAAGGTCGGTTTGACCGATCCGGACGAAGTATCGGAGGTCTTCCTCCTCCTCGGGAGCGTCGTCCTGTGGTTCTTCTGCACTCATGACTTGTTAGCAGTCTGGTGAGCGTTGCGGCGGGGATTCGAACCCCGGAGGCAGTGACGCCACAGAGTTAGCAACCCTGCGCCTTGGGCCAGGCTTGGCTACCGCAACGCGCGATCTTGTACTGTCGCCCTTCCGGACTCGGGAGCCGGCCTCCCTACAGCGTATTGCAGTCTGAACAACCCGTGGTTGCTACTTAAACGTCACGATAGGTCGGCCGGGTGCGAGCCGTCCGCACACCGCTCGCTGGCCCCGAGTGGGGGATCGCTCGATCCGCCGTGCCACGTCACGGCATACCGGCTGTGCACCGTTCCGGACATTCTGCCAACAGTATATGGGGGCCGGCGCACAATGGTGGTGTATGAGCACCGACGCATCCACGGCCGGGTCGACGCCCGAACGCCCCGTCGCCCTCGACGGCGAAGCCGATCTCGACGAGTTCGTCGCCGCGCACGACCGCGTCCTCGTGGAGTTCTACACCGAGGGCTGTGCGCTCTGTGCGAGCATCGAACCGGTCATCGGGAACGTCGCCCGCGCGCACGAGGACCTCGCGGTGGCGACGATCAACCCCCGGGACGATCCACCCCTGATCGAGCGGTTCCAGATCACGAGCGCGCCGACGCTGCTGCTCTTCGAGAACGGCGAACTCGTCGGCCGGCTCGCCAGCGGCTTCCAGGGCGGCGACGCCATCGACGCGTTTCTCGATTCCCCCGACGGCGAATAATCGGTTCTCGGGTTCCGGCTTCTACTCCTCCGCGTACACGAGCGTGCGTCGACACGCCGGACAGACGTACGGGACCGGCGTGAGAATCTCGTCGGCTCGGACGCTGCTCAGAAATCCGTCGTCGTCTGCGGGCGAGACGATCGAGAGCGACCCGAGGGCGTCCGTTCCCTGTAGTTTCATCCGCTCTAACGGCTCGCTGCAGTCCGGACAGGTCTTTTCGGAGGACATACGCGGCGTACCGCGTCCGCGGTCAAAAACTCGATGCTCCGTCGGGAGTCCAGCGGGCCTCGACCTCCAGAGACCCCCTCACTGCGTCAGTCGGCCGTCGCCGTGATCGGGTCGCCGTCGACGACCGCGAGGAAGTTCTCGAACACCGCTTTCGCCGCCGCCGTCTCGGCGTGGCGCTCGGGCGTCGCCTCGGCCAGCACCGCGTCGACGCGCACGTCTGCGACGCCCTCCTCGCGCTTGCCCTCGACGACCGCGCGGACCGTTTCGAGGTCGTACTCCGGGTGGAACTGCACGCCGAACGTCGGCCCCAGCGAGAACGCCTGACACGACGTCTCGTTGCCGGCGAGTTCGACCGCGCCGGGCGGGAGTTTGAGTAC
The DNA here is from genome assembly GCF_000739575.1 of Halobellus rufus. Classification (GTDB taxonomy): domain Archaea; phylum Halobacteriota; class Halobacteria; order Halobacteriales; family Haloferacaceae; genus Haloquadratum; species Haloquadratum rufum. The sequence continues at coordinate 82,519 of NZ_BBJO01000030.1, forward strand.
CTCGTCGGAGTGGGTCTCGAAGGCGACGAACTCGCCGGGCATCGAGGCGAAGAGCGGCGAGTCGTCGTACCGCTCGATTCGCTCGTAACCCAGTTCGTACTCGTCCATCGCGGCCACGCAGCCGCCCAGCGCCTGCGCGAGGAGCTGGTGACCCCAGCAGATGCCGAGCATCGGAACGCCGAGTTCGTGGAGGTCTCTGACCAGCTCTTCGAGGGTCTCCATCCACGCGTCGCGGTCGTACACGGACGTCTGCGAACCCGAGATGACCACGCCGTCGTAGCGCCACGACCCGTCGGCGCCGGGCCACTCGGGGAACTCGCTCTCGCTCACTTTGAACGCCGTCACGGTCGCGTCGAGTTCGCGGCGGACGTTGCGCTCGGCGGGGGTCTCGCCCACCGACGCGTCGAACAGGGCGATGTTGGTGCTCATACGCGTCCGTACGTGGCCGTGACGCTTTAATATTGGTTAGAGTGTCCACGTTTGCGCACAACCGATAGTCGCGGCGACGACGGCGGGCACTGGTCGGCTGATGAACGCGCCGGCAGGAACGGAGAGGCCGCGGGACGGCAGTGCCGGCGAAGGGAGCAATCAGACGGAGGACGACGGGAGGGGGAGCGGCAGTCAGGTGGGGGAACGCGCTAGGAAGTCGTGACGGGCGCGTCGATGTACTCGTCGTTGACGACCCACTCGTCCCCCTCTTTGACCATATATTCGCCGTAGTAAGGGACGCGGTTCGCGACCGTCTCGCGGAACGTCTCGCGGATCTCGTCTCTGGTCATCTCGCCCATCGAGCGCAGGTCGTCGTTGCGGTTGAGACAGCCCTTGAGATAGCCTTCGTGGGTCACGCGAACGCGGTGGCAGTTCGCGCAGAAGTGGGGATTCTCGACGGGGTCGACGATCTCGACCATCCCCTCGCCGACGTAGTACCGACGGCGGTTGTGCATGTCGCGGGTCTCGACGCGGTCGGCCTTCTCCTCGAGCCAGTTGTGAACCCGTTCGATGTCGATGTTCCACTCGGGGCGACCCGTCAGCTCGGGCATGTACTCGATGAGCTGGAGTTGGAGGCCGGGGTTCTCCGCCACGTGGTCGACCATCCCCTCCACGTAGCCGGCGGTGTGTTCGAACACGACCATGTTCAGCTTCACCGGGTCGAGTCCGGCGTCGAGCGCGGCCTCGACGCCTTCGATCACCTTGTCGTACGCGCCCGATTGTGTGATCTCCGCGAACGCGTCGGGATCGAGCGCGTCCTGGGAGACGTTGACGCGTTCGAGCCCTGCCTCCTTGAGCGCCTCCGCGCGGCCCGGCAGGAACGTCCCGTTCGTCGTCAGCGAGACCTCCATCGAGTCGGGCGTCCGCTCGATGATCTCCTCTAAGTCCCCGCGCAACATCGGCTCGCCGCCGGTGAACTTCACCTTCCCCACCCCGAACTCCGAGACGACTTCGAGGAACCGCACGACCTCGTCGGCGGTCATCTCGTCGTCCTGGGCGTCCATCGGGCCGCGAGTGTCGCCGAGCCCCTCGTTGTGACAGTAGACGCAGTCGAAGTTGCATCGGTCCGTCAGAGAGACGCGAACGCCAGACACCTCGCGCCCGAAGTCGTCTTCGAGCATTATGCGAGACTTCGTGGGGACGCAGATAAATTCGCCGTCGTTTCGGGCGTGTGTGTAACCGTTTGCCATTACGTCGCCGCCGAGTCGGAACCGCTGGGAAAGCGGAACCCCGTTCAAAACCCTTATCGGCCGTACTCACCGACCACCGGGTATGAACGAGGAAGCCGTCCGCGAGCGCCTCCGGTCGGTGTCTGATCCCGACCTCGGCGACGACATCGTCTCGTTGGGGCTCGTCAACGCCATCGACGTCGACGAGGGGGCCGAGCGGGTCCGCATCTCGCTCGCGCTCGGCGCGCCGTACTCACCGAACGAAAGCGCAATCGCCGGCGACGTTCGAGACGCGCTGGCCGACACGGGCTACGACGTCGACCTCACCGCGCGCATCCCCTCCGAGGTCTCGCCCGACGAGGACGTCCTGCCGGGCGTCGAGAACGTGATCGCCGTCGCGAGCGGGAAGGGCGGCGTGGGGAAGTCGACGGTCGCCGTCAACCTCGCGGCGGGGCTCTCGAAGCTCGGCGCGCGCGTCGGTCTGTTCGACGCCGACGTGTACGGGCCGAACGTCCCGCGGATGGTCGCCGCCGAGGAGGCCCCGCAGGCGACGGGCGAGCAGACGATCGTCCCGCCCGAGAAGTACGGGATGAAGCTGATGTCGATGGCCTTCCTCGTCGGCGAGGACGACCCGGTCATCTGGCGCGGCCCGATGGTGCATCAGCTGCTCACCCAACTCGTCGAGGACGTCGAGTGGGGCGACCTCGACTACCTGGTCCTCGACCTGCCGCCGGGGACCGGCGACACGCAGTTGACCGTCCTGCAGACGCTGCCGCTCACGGGCGCGGTGATCGTCACGACGCCGCAGGACGTCGCGATCGACGACGCCCGGAAGGGACTGGAGATGTTCGGCAAACACGAGACGAACGTCCTCGGCATCGTCGAGAACATGTCGTCGTTCCGGTGTCCCGACTGCGGCTCCGCGCACGACATCTTCGGGGCCGGCGGCGGCGAGGCGTTCGCCGCCGACAACGACCTCCCGTTCCTCGGATCGCTCCCGCTCGATCCCTCGGTCCGAACCGGCGGCGACGGGGGCGAACCGGTCGTCCTCGACGAGGGCGAGACCGCCGACGCGTTCCGCGTGATGACCGAGAACGTCGCGGATATGACGGGCGTGGTCCGCCGGCGCGAGGCGTCGGAGCGGTCCGGATCGCAGGGGTCCTCCGCGGCGGGCGCGTCGCCGTCGGAGCGGTCCGGATCGCAGGGGTCCTCCGCGGCGGGCGCGTCGCCGTCGGAGCCGTCCCCCGGGGAGTGAACGTCGCGATGGACGCCGAACAGGACTCGCTCTCGAATCCGTTCAGTATGGACGCCTCGTGTACGAACTGCGAGGGCCTCTGCGACGTCAGAACGAACGTCGTCCACGGCTACGGCGACGTCGGCGGCGAGTTCCTCTTCGTCGCGGAGCGGCCGCACGCGGGGGCCGACCGGACCGGCGTCCCCTTCACCGGCGACGACGCGGGCGAGCGGCTCCAGTCGATTCTCGGCGAACTCGGCTTCGCGCGCTCGGTGCCGGACGCCGACGAGCCAGACCTCCAGAACGTCTTTCTCACCTACCTCACGCGCTGTCGACACCCCGACCGCCGGCCGACCGACGACGAGATCCGGACCTGCGAGCCCTACCTGAACGCCGAGATCCGGATGATCAACCCCGAGATCATCGTCCCGATCGGCCAGCGCACGCTGGACGCACTCGCGACGGACTACACGACGAACCGCCCCGGCGACGTCGACGTCGCGGAGGCGCACGCGACGACGATCCGCGGCCGCGGGTTCGAGCTCGTTCCGATGGTCGAACTGGAGCGCCAGACCGACGAGCAGACGGCCGCGTTCGTCGAGCACCTCCGCGAGAACGTCTTCGCGCGGGATTACCGGCAGACGAAGGGCCGTCGCGGCCGATAGCCGCGTTACTCGAGCGTTCATCCGGAGAACGAGAAACGTCGGGTTCAAGAGCGACGGACGCCGAGAACGGGTATGACAGTCGTCGCCGTTCTGGCCGATCCGCCGCGTCCGGGTCACGCGCTCTCGCGACTCGCGGAGACGAGTCCGCTCTCGGAGTCGGAGGCCGCCGACCTCGCCGAGGCGATGCTCGGTGACACCCTCCGCGCCGTCGAGCGCTCGGGCGGGGAACTGCTCGTGAACTACTGCCCGGACGACCTCCTTCCCGATCCGGCGGTCGACCCCGACGAGTCCGCCGAGGACGCGCTGCACCGAATCGCCGAGGACGCGCTCGAATCGCCCGAGGAGGCCCGATTCGAGGTGCAGGTCGGCTCGTCGCTCTCCGCGCGGGCTGGGAACACGGTCACGCACCTCCTGCGCGATGAGGGCGTTCAGTCCGCCGCGGTGCTCCGCGGCGACGCGCCGTTCGTCCTCCGCTCGACGATCGACTCGGCGGCGATGAAACTCCGGACGAACGACGTCGTCCTCGGCCCATCGACGGACGGCCGCGTCTACTTCGCGGGCTTCAAAACCGCGCTCGACTTCGACGGCGCGTTCGTCGCCCCCGAACTGGAGACGCTCGTCGACTGCGCGAACGACGCCGACGCCGACGTGGGGTTCCTCCCGATGCAGCCGACCGTCCGGACGGGCGCGGACCTCGCGACGCTCGTGTCGACGATCCGCTCGCGCTGGCAGGCCGGGCGGGTCGTCCCCGAGCGCACGGCGGAGTTCGTCGTCGACAACGGCCTGACCGTCGTCGGCGACGCCGCCGACGAACTGCGAGTGGTCAGAGACTAGGGTTTCGTCTGCGACCGACAACTCTTAGACGCGCGGTCGGAAAGTACCGCACGCGGTGGGATGGCAGAGCGGCCTATTGCGCCTGCCTTGAAAGCAGGTACCTCACGGATTCCTGGGTTCAAATCCCAGTCCCACCGCATCAACTGCGCGAGCGACAGCGAGCGCGATTGTCGGTATGCTGGGATTGAATCCTGCCAGTCGCAGCGCGCGAACGGAGTGAGCGCGACCGTCTGGCTCCGGTTCAAATCCCAGTCCCACCGCATTTTGCGAGGCTCACTCGCGCCGCAGCTACGTCTGCGGCGCATACGTGAACGACTAAATCGGAGACGGATGGGGTTTGAGCAGCGAGCAAATCGCTGATTTGCGAGTGAGTTCAGATCCCAGTCCCACCGCATTTTTGTGGGTGGGTTCAACCCCGACCCCGGCCTTCTGGTGACGTTCCTCGACAGATGCGTAACGGCTTTGCCGTGGCCTCCCAACACGCGGGTATGGACTGGCCACACGACCCCGACGGCGAGGAGGGTTCGGAAGGTAGACGCAAGTACGGCCACGCCGTGATCGCGAAGAAGGTCGACGAGAGCGAGGACTTCCCGCTCTCTCGAGACGAGTTCGTCGAGGAGTACGGAGACGACCCGATCCGACTCGACTACGAGCGCGTCGTCCCGCTCCGAGAGATCTTCGAGAACGTCGAGGAATCGGAGTTCGAGGACTTCGTCGCGATGCACAAGGCGGTCGGCCGCGCGATGCGCGAGAACGACCAGTGGTTCTACGAGGGAGCCGAGCAGTTCGTCGACGCCAACGAAGCGTAGAAGGGCCGCCTCAGCCGTCTTCTTTCGATGACTACCGACTGTCGCCGAGCAGTCGCTCCCACAGCGACCGCTTGCGCTTCTTCTCGGCGAGCAGCACCGAGCACTCGACGTCCTCGATGACGTCGAGGACGAGCGTGCCGCGGACGAGCCGCGAGAGCAGGCCGCGCTCGGTCGCGCCGACGATCAGCATCGACGCGTCGGCCGCGTGCCGCTCGATCGCTTCCTCGACGTCGCCGGTCTCGACGATCAGCTCCGCGTCCGGCAGTCCGTTCTCGGACGCCCACTCGTCGAGGAAGGCCCGGCCGGACTCCTCGTCGTCGGAGACGTGCAGGAGCGAGACGCGGGCGTCGTACTCCGCCGAGAGCGCGCTGGCGATCGCCGCGGACAGCTCCGAGTCCGGCCCGCCGGCCGTCGGGAGCAGGATCTCCGAGGGGTCGAACCCGCGGTCCTTCATCACGAGGAAGTCACACGGCAGCGACGACGCGAGTTCGTCGACGGCGCTCTCGGCGCGGCCCGGGGACCCGTGGGGGTCCGGTCCCCAGCCCATCACCGTCAGGTCGGCGTCGTAGGTGGTCGCGGCGTCGAAGATGCCCTCGAAGCTCTGGTGTGACAGCACCGTGTGCGTCTCCACCGGGACGTCGAACGCCGTCGCGTCCTCGCGAGCGCTGTCGAGGAGCGAGCGCGACGCGGAGAGGTCCATCTTCTCCCGAGCCGATTCGAGTGCCGTCTGATCGGGGACCGTCTCGATGTGGACCGCGACGAGCGTGCCGTTCCGCTGCTTGGCGATCGCGCCGCCGAGCGTGATGAGGTCGGTCTGGTGCTCGGGGTTCGCAAGCGGGACCAGCACGCGGTAGTCGCCGCCGTCGGGCTGGACGGACGTCGCCGCCGAGACGGCGGCGTCGGGCAGTTCCTCGGAGCGGTGCAGGATGTACTTGCCGAGGATGCCCTGCTTCGTCGCCCGACTCCGGGCGTAGAGCAGGTACCAGACGATGGCGGCCAGCGCGATCCCGAACGACAGCAGGCGCGCGTCGGGTTCGACGTACGCCAAGAGCGCGAAGGAGAGCACGGTTCCCAGTATCGGCAGCAGCGGGAACAGCGGGACCGTGAAGTCGGGCTGGTAGTCCTCGGGGTTCACGTACCGCATCGCGATGAGCGCGATGTTCAACAGCCCGTAGATGATCAGGTGCAGCCCCGAGGCGGCCCCCGAGAGCAGCGCGATGTCGCCCGCGACGATGAAAAGCAGGATGAGCCCGCCCGTGATGGCGATCGATCGGTACGGCGTGCCGAAGCGCGGGTGGATCTCGTTCAGCGCGGGCGTGACGATCCGGTCGCGTCCCATCGCGAAGTTGATCCGCGAGGAGGCGAGGATCGACGCGTTGGCGCTTGAGGCTGTCGCGAGGAGGCCGCCGAACAGCAGCGCACCGCCCATCAGCGCGCCCTGAATCTGCCGGCCGACCTCGACGACCGCGATCGGCTGTGTCTCACCGGGCGCGACGTCGGTGACGAGGTCGGCGATGAACCCCTGCGGGACGGCCGCGCTCATCACGACGAGCACCAGCGCGTAGATCACCGTCACGAGGACGACGCTGCCGATCACCGCTCGCGGGAGATTCTTCCCCGGATCTTTGATCTCCTCGGCGACGCTCGTGATCTGCACGAACCCGAGGTACGAGACGAAGATGAACCCGGTCGTTCCGAGCGTCTCGCCGACCGTGCTGGGTGCCGGGAGGTTCGCGGGGTCCGCGCGGAACGTCCCGAGGAGCGTGAACACCGCGAGGATGGCGACCAAGAGCACCACGATGATGTTCTGGAGTCGCCCGGTCTCTTTCGCCCCCACGTAGTTGATCAGCACGAAGAACGCGCCGCCGACGAGCGCCGCGATCGTCACCACGTCGAGCCCGACCGGTCCGACGCCGACCGTTCCGCTGACGTCGAAGATCCGCGAGATGTACCGGCCGAACCCGACCATGTAGAACGCGCTGGCGAACGCGAGCCCGAGCCAGTTGGCCCATCCGGCGACCGAGCCGAGTAGCGGCCCGAGCGCGTGGTTGACGTAGTAGTACGCCCCGCCGGATCGGGGCATCGCCGTGCCGAGTTCGCTGGCCGAGAGCGCGGTGAATATTGCGATGACGCCACCGAGGACGAAGGCGATCGAGGCGAAGGAACCGGCCCGGAGAATCGCGTCGCCGGGGAGCACGAAGATCCCCGCGCCGATCATCGTCCCGACGCCGATGGTCAGCGCCGCGAGTGGACCCAGGTCCTTCGCGAGTTCCTCATCGCCGCTCACGCGTCGTCACCTCCGTGTTGTCGGAACGTGGGCGGGGATGAGTAATCGCCGCTCACGCGTCGTCACCCGTCGTTGTTTCCTCGGCGTCTGTCGGTGAGTCGACGTCGACCGTTTCGTCGTCTTCCGGATCGTCTTCGCGGCTCGGGAGGACGACGACCGGGATCTCGCTCTCGGTCGTCAGCGTCTCCCGCGTGTCGCCGCTGAAGAGGTCCCACCACGCCTTGCCCCCGCGCGGAGTGAACACGATTGCGGTCGCGCCGAGCGCTTCGGCGGCTTCGAAGATCGTCTCCGCGACGTCGGTCCCGTAGCGGAGGTCGGTCTCGACGTCGACGCCGGTGTCGGCCGCGGCGGAGCGAACCCACTCGAAGATCGCCTCGGCCATCTCCTCCCGCTGTTCGAGCGGGGCCTTGTCGGGCGCGCCGCCCGCTTTCTCGATGACGTGGAGCGCCGTCGCGGTCCCGCCTGCGGCCGCGACGTGGGGAAACGCGAGCGTTGCCGTCCGGTCGGCGTCGTCCTCGTTCGCGACCGGGAGCAGCGGACGGGCGAACAGGGGTTCGGTCCCCGTCATTGGCTGGATGCGCCGACGACAGCACGCGGCGGACAGCCGCGCGGTCCGTTCGCCTTGCCGGTTCTCGTCGTCGTGGACGGCGGAGATCCCAGTCGTCCCGGACACTGGGACGCGATCGGTCGGGAAGACCCGTCGTTCCGAATAAACATACGAGGACTCTAAGACGGCATCGGGTATAGTGGTTCTCACTCGCCTCCGAGAGACGGTGAAAATTCTGCTGCTTCGTCACGTCAAGTGGGTCCGCGTTTACGTCTCGTCAGCAGAGTGACCGCAGGTTCACGTCCTGTCCGTTTCGCGTGGACTGTCGTCCCCGGGTGCGTCCCCGGATCACACGGCCGTCACCCACGCGCGGTACTCCTCGTCGCGCTCGTACACGTCCCTGAACACCCGTTCGATGAACGCGGCGAGGTGGTTCGCGTCCGACCGGGCCGTGATTCGGACGTTCGTGGCCTCGGCCTCCTCGGGCGATTCGATCTGGTCGATCCGAAACGCCGGGAAGTCGTCGACGACGTCCTTCAGTCGGTCCAACTCGGCGCTGACGACGTCGAGATTGAACGTCTTGTCGGCGAACTGGACCCACGGGGCGGGCGAGTCCTCCCCGTCGAGGTCGGGGTCGTGGTCGGCCGTCATCGTCGCGAACGCGCTCCCGCGCGTACGGTGTGCCGTGATCGCGTCGGCGAACAGCTTCTGCCGCTCTCGCGGGTCGGCGGCGTCGAATCTCGTCATATCAGCGTACACTGTCCGCACCGGTGAAAAACCGCCGGTCCGAAGCGGTCGAGTCACGGGTGAACCGGCCGGACTGCGGCCGGTCCGTGGACGAATTTCTTCAACGTTATACGGCCGGACGCAGACTGGTGCGATATGGGCAAGCACATCTTGCTTCTCGGCCCGCCGGGTGCCGGGAAGGGAACGCAGTCGAAGCGCCTCGCCGCCGAGTTCGACCTCGAACACGTGACGACCGGCGACGCGCTCCGCGCCAACAAGGGGATGGACATCAGCGATATGGACACCGAGTACGACACGCCGGGCGAGTACATGGACGCCGGCGAACTCGTCCCCGACGAGGTCGTCAACGCCATCGTCGAGGAGGCGCTCACCAGCGCCGACGGCTACGTCCTCGACGGCTACCCGCGGAACCTCGAACAGGCCGAGGAGCTCTCGGAGATGACAGACCTCGACGCCGTCGTCTACCTCGCGGTCGACACCGACGAACTCGTCGACCGGCTGACCGGCCGCCGCGTCTGCCCGGACTGCGGCGCGAGCTACCACGTCGAGTTCGAGCCGCCGGAAGAGGAGGGCGTCTGCGACGAGTGCGGTGCCGACCTCGTTCAGCGCGACGACGACACCGAGGAGACCGTCCGCGAGCGGCTCCGCGTCTACGAGGAGAACACCGCGCCGGTCATCGACCACTACCGGGACGAGGGCGTCCTCGTCGAGGTCGACGGCGAGGGCACCCCCGAAGAAGTCTTCGAGGCGATCGTCGACGTCGTCGACGAGTAGGACAGCCTCAGACCGACGGGAGACCGTCGCTCCGACGCTCGTCGGACACTTCGTTGGCAGAAGCGAGCCGTCGATCGGATCGGGCCGTTTCTCGGCGTTCGTCGCGTCGAGCGGCCGCCACCCGCCGACGCGCGGAGAGTAAAAGCTTCATAACCGATGGGGGGCTACCTCAGGGCAGATGCCACGAACCGAATCGAAAGTTCGCACCCTCGTCTCGAACGACGACGGGATGCGTGAGGCCGTCGAGACGGTCCTCGACCGGACCGGCGACGGCGAGACCGACGTCACGTGGCTGGACGTGAAGGGCGATCTCACGTCCGGCCAGTGGGGCCGCCTCATCGAGAAGGAGATCCTCGTCGAGGGCGACGAGGGGTTCCGCGTGGCCGACCCCGAGGCGATCCGGGCGGGGCTCGAACCCGCGTCCGCGTCGGACTCGTCGGGCTCGGCCGGCGGGAGCGCCACGGAGATACCGGACGACGGCGAGTCCTCGTGGTCGAAGTACGACAAGGGCGCGGCGGTCGTCACCGTCGGGCTCTTCGTCGGCTACTCCTGGAAGCCGCTTCGGGACCTCATCGGAACGACGATGAACGTTCCGCTCGGCCCGCTGCAGGAGTTGCTTCCGTTCTACGCCGTCGTGATGATCCTCGCGCTCGCGACCGGACTGTACTCGACGCTCCTGCAGGCGAACCTGATGGATATGGACAAGATGTCCGCCTACCAAGACCGGATGAAAGACATCCAAGAGCGCCGGAAGGAGGCGAAGGAGGCCGGCGACGACGACGCGCTCGACGCCATCCAAGAGGAGCAGATGGAGGCGATGGGCGATCAGCTCGGGATGTTCAAAGAGCAGTTCCGCCCGATGGTGTGGATCATGTTCCTCACGATCCCGGTGTTCCTCTGGATGTACTGGGCGATCGGCGTGGGCCAGAACGCGACCGCGCACATCCCGCTCGACCCGCTGGTGCTCCCGCTCCGCGGCGAGGTCCAGTGGACAGACCCGGTGATCGGCCCGATCCAGGCGTGGATCGTCTGGTACTTCCTCTGCTCGATGGGCTTCACCCAGATCATCCGCAAGAGCCTGAACATCGACATCTCGCCGACGTCGTCCTGATCGGCCACTCGCCGTTTCCGCCGCGTCGCCGACACCGCGGGCGGTGAACTCCACTTCCGAGGCCGACGCGCCGATCCGCAAAGACAACCTCTTTTACCCGCCTTCCCGCAGAGAGAGTATGTTGGTAACCGTCTCTGGCCCGCCCGGGGCCGGGAAGAGCACGACCGTCGCCGCCCTCGCCGAGTCGTTCGATCTCGAACACGTCAGCGGCGGGGACATCTTCCGCGAACTCGCCGCCGAGCGCGGGATGACGGCAGTGGAGTTCAACAAACTCGCCGAGGAGGACGACCAGATCGACCGCGATCTGGACAGGCGGCTGCGGACCGTCGCGCTCGAACGCGACGACGTGTTGTTGGAATCGCGGCTCGCCGGCTGGCTCGCGGGCGACGCGGCCGACTTCCGGTTCTGGCTCGACGCGCCGCTGTCGGTCCGGGCCGCGCGGATCGCCGACCGCGAGGACAAACCGCCCGAGACGGCGCTCGAAGAGACGCGCGAACGCGAGGAGAGCGAGGCGCTGCGGTATCTGGAGTACTACAACATCGACATCACCGACCTCTCGATCTACGACATCGCGCTGAACACGGCGCGGTGGAGCGCCGAGGACGTCCCCGACATCCTGACGGCGGCCGTCGGGGCGTACGACCCGAGCACCGACGAAGGGAAGTACCCCGTCGACGGCGTCGACTACGACTTCTGACGATGACCGGGTCGCTATCGCCGAACAGGGGGCGCTGACGATGGCCGAACTCCGCGGACCGCCCGGGGAGCGGTCGGTCGAGGAGCTCCTGTCGTTCGGCGTCGTCAACCTCGACAAGCCGCCTGGACCGTCGGCGCATCAGGTCTCGGCGTGGGCGCGAGACCTCGCGGACGTCGACCGCGCGGCCCACGCGGGCACGCTCGATCCGAAGGTGACCGGCTGTCTGCCGATCCTCCTCGGCGACGCGACGCGACTCGCGCAGGTGTTCCTCGAAGGAACGAAGGAGTACGTCGCCGTCCTCGAACTCCACGGACCCGCGCCCGCAGACCTCGAAGCCGTCCTCGCGGAGTTCGAAGGGGAGATCTACCAGAAGCCGCCCCGGAAGAGCGCCGTCGCGCGTCGCCTCCGCACGCGGACGATACACGAACTCGATCTGCTGGAGGTCCGCGACAGGCAGGCCCTGGTTCGGATCCGCTGTGAGAGCGGGACGTACGTCCGAAAGCTCTGTCACGACCTCGGCCTCGCGGCGGGAACGGGTGCCCATATGGGTGCGCTCCGCCGCACCGCGACCGACCCGTTCGACGACTCGGATCTGGTCTCCACTGCCGATCTGACCGACGCGATGGCCTTCGCGCGCGAGGGCGACGAGGCCCCCCTCCGCGAGGTGGTCGCGCCCGCCGAACGGGCGCTCAGGCACCTTCCCGGTCTCACTATCGCGTTCTCGGCGGCCGAGCAGGTGGCCGAGGGCGCGCCCGTGTACGCGCCGGGGATCGTCGACGCCGACGAGTCGGTAGCGAGCGCGCAGACGGACGCGCTCGTCGCCTGTTTCACCCCCGACGGAGCGGCCGTCTGTCTCGGCCGACTGGTCGGCGATCCGACGGCCGACGCCGGCGAGGTCGTCTCCCTCGAACGCGTCTTGGTCTAGGCGATCGGCGCTTGCACCGATTCCGCGTGCGAGTGCGTCGCTCGCGCGCGTCGAAACGAAGGACTTAACGGTCACACTCGCATCCTCACGAGTACACCCTGGGACCGTGGGGTAGTGGTATCCTCTGCCGATGGGGTCGGTAGGACCTGAGTTCGACTCTCAGCGGTCCCATATTATTCCTCGAACGATCGATCGGATAGCGAGCTGAACGTATCCCTTGGCAGGAACCTTTTAGCACTGGTGCCCAAGCCTCGGATATGGATCTCGATCTCGGACTGGAGGGCAACGTGGCGTTAGTCACCGGGAGCGCGACCGGACTCGGCCACGCCTGCGCGGAAGCGTTCTCGCGCCAGGGGGCGCACGTCGCCCTCGCCGCGCCGAATCTGGACGGCCTCGCGTACGCCAGCGACAGGCTCGACGCCCTCGGGGAGGGCGACATTTTCGGTCTCGAAGTCGACGTTCGCAGCCCCGACCACATGGCGGCGCTCGTCGAGGAGACCATCGACCAGTACGGCGGCATCGACCACCTCGTCACGGGGCCCAGACCGCTCGAACCCGAACGGTTCCTCGACGTCTCCGACGAGGACTGGTTCCGCGGGTTCGACCGGCTGTTCATGAGCGTCGTCTGGGCCATCCGCGAGTCCGCCGCCCACCTCGAGGCCTCCGAGCACGGGACCGTCGTCAACGTGGCCAACCCCGCGATCCCCGCGCTCGCCGACGAACTGCCGATGGCGACCGCCTACGGGCGGGCGGTCCAAGGTCTCACCGAAACCCAGGCCGCGGCGTTCGCGCCCGACGTCCGCGTGAACGCGGTCGCACCCGGGCCGCACGAGACCGAAGACCTGGAGGAGTTTCTCTCCCGACGGGTCGAAGCCGGCGAGTTCGCCGACCTCTCCTCGGCTTGGGAGGCCCTACTCGCGGACTGTCCCTACGAGTCGCCCGGGCGACCGCTCGATCTGGGGAAGGTAGTCACCTTCCTATCCAGCCGGCACGCGAGTTTCGTCAACGGCGCGACCGTCCCAGTCGACGGCGGGTCCGGACTCTGAGAACCGGATCCGAATCGTCTTCGTACTTCGCGGCGTCGACGTCGCGGTATTTCGGCCGTGGTTCTCGCGGATCGATCTACGAGTCCGATTCGGACGTCTTGGGGAGGTTTCGCCGCTCAGAGAAGTAATAGAGGATCACGACGAAGCCGGCGGCGGGGACGACGACGCCGAGCCAGTACTGTTCGGGGTTCTGGAGGCCGAGTCGCTTCGCGTCGAGGTACATCACGACGCCGAGCGGGAGCTGGATGAGCACCGCGCCGAGTAACAGCAGCGTCACCAGTTCGCGCATTGGCCGCGTACTATGCGACCGGTGGGGATCACTCTTCTGTCGTCCGGTAGAAATTTCGTTCGGGAACCTGATTTCGGATCCGATGTCAGAGACCGATCTGAAGCGGTCCGTCCGCCGTGGCGTCGCCCTCCTCCTGATCCCGCTGTCCTCGAGCGGGCTCCCCGAGTTCGTCGAATCCGCTCTCCCGGGAGCTTCGGCCGCGTTCGGCCTCGTCGCCTTCTCGGCGGCCCTCGCCTACCTGCTCTGGAGCGGCCTGTGGCAACTGTCTCGGGCGGCCGATACGCCGTTTTGATCGCAGGGTCGGCTGCCGGAACCAACGTTGCTTCCTCGCGATAACTCGGGGCGACGCGTGGAGTAGCCTTAACCGTTCGCTCGTCCAACTTGGGACACGAATGACCGACTCAGGAGCGCGAACGAACGCCGCTGAGGCACCGGACGGCGGGCGAAACGTGACCGTCGAGCGACGCGACGGTTCACCCTCGATCGTGGTCCGGGCCGCGTACTTCCTCCTGATCGGCTGGTGGGCCAGCGGGATCTGGCTGGGCGTCGCGTGGTTCTTCACCGTCACGATCGTCGGAACGCCGATCGGGATCAAGATGATCAACCTGATTCCGAAGGTCGTCTCGCTGAAGGAGCGGACGGTCGAAACGCGGATCACCGAGAACGCGTCGGGTGCGGTCACCGTCACCGAATCCGGGCGCGACCAGCACTCCCTCGTGGTCCGGGCCGCGTACTTCCTCCTGATCGGCTGGTGGGCCAGCGGGATTTGGATGTCAATCGCGTGGGTCTTCTCCGTCACGATCATCGGCCTCCCGGTCGCGGTCTGGATGTACGACCGGTTGCCGTACGTCGTCTCCCTCTACAAGTACTGACGCGTGAATGGCCCCCACTGTCGCCGGGCTTATACCACGAGCGCGTCACTAACCCCGATATGAGTAAGCGGGGGAAGTTAGACGACTCGGGCCTCCTCGACGTCGACGACGCGCTCGAGCGGCTGTTCCGGGACGGCCGGACGAACGCGATCATCGCGTGGCTGCTCGTCGGCGTGCTCGCGACCGTGTTCGTCGAAAGCGCCGTCGACGTCGACTACCAGTGGATCCTATTCGTGGGGTTCGTGGGGTTCGTCGTCCTCCTGCCCCCGCTTTCGCACCGCGAGTGGCGGGTGATGCTGCCGTGGGAGTTACTCGTGCTCGCGCTGCTCCCGATTCTCGTTCGCGGGCTCGCCGGGGGCACGCTGGGCACGTTCGCGACGTACGTCGCGATCGCGGGGCTGGCGCTGTTGATCATCGTCGAACTCCACATGTTCACGTCGCTGCAGGTCACCCACTGGTTCGCCGTCGTGCTCGTCGTCCTGACGACGATGGCGGCGGTCGCCGCGTGGACGATCTTCCGCTGGAACGCCGACCGGTTCCTCGGGACGTCGTTTCTCGCCGACAACGAGGCGCTGATGATGGAGTGGCTGTACGTCACGGTCGCGGGGCTGGTGGCCGGCGTCCTGTTCGACGGGTACTTCAGGCGGCGGGACCGCCAACTGTGGCGCGTGATCCGTCGGATGGTGAGACGATGAGTCGGCTGCCGCGACCGTCGGTACGTACGCAGCGGCGGCTCACCCGCGCGATGCAGCTCGCCCTCGTCGCGCTCGTCGTCTACGGTCTCCTCGCGAGACAGCCGAAGGCGATCACGAACGGTGGAATCGCGCTCGCGATCACGTTTCTGCCGGCGCTCTTAGAGCGGAACTACGACCTCCCGCTGGACCCGTGGCTCGCGCTCTGGATCACGACCGCCGTGTTCCTCCACACGCTCGGCTCGGCCGGGCTCTACGGGCAGATCGGGTGGTGGGATCACCTCACGCACGCTACGTCGGCGTCGCTCGTCGCCGCGGTGGGGTACACGACCGCCCGGGCGATCGACCTCCACAGCGACGAGATCCACATCCCGCGGCGGTTCTTCTTCGTGTACATCTTCGTCGTCGTGCTGGCGTTCGGCGTCATCTGGGAACTCTTCGAGTTCGCGCTCGACATCGTCGCGGGCGCGACGGGACTGACGATGCCGCTCGCGCAACACGGCCTCGACGACACTGTCCGCGACGCGATGTTCAACTCGCTCGGGGCGCTCCTCGTCGCCGTGTTCGGGCAGTGCACCTGACCGACGTCGCCGAACGGATCCACGAGCGGCTCCTCGGCGACGCGGGGAGGGACGATCCGCTGTAGGCAGCGGCGACGTGACCGTGACGATAACCGAGACGCGGACCGTCAGTGAACGACAGTATAATACTGGGTCGGGGTCGCTGTAGCCATATGGAGCGATTCGACGTAGCTATCGTCGGCGGCGGCCCCGCGGGGTCGTCTGCCGGCCACGCCGCCGCGTCGGGCGGGGCATCGGCGGTCGTGCTCGAAAAGGGCGTCCCGCGGGCGGACCGGCCCGACCGACTGGGCCCGGATTCGACCGACGCCGCGGGGATTCTCGACTACTGGGTCGACATTATGGGCATCCACCCCGACGAGATGCCCGACGACGTCGTGCTCGGCGAGTTGGATCGGGCGGAGTTCATCGGTCCCAACGAGTCGCTGACGCTGCGCTCGACCGGGATCGAATCGTCGTACGACGAGTTCGGCTTCTGTATGCAGCGGGCCCGCTTCGACGACTTCCTGCGCGACCGCGCTGAGGACGCGGGCGCGGAGTACCGCGCCGGCACGTCGGTCCGAGGCGTCGAGACCGACCTCGGAGGCGAGGGACCGCGACACCGACTCGCCCTCGCCGACGGCGAGGAGATCGGCGCGGACTTCCTGATCCTCGCGGACGGCCCGCAGCGACAAGTCACGAGCGGCGTCCTCGACGAGTACCTCCCGTTCGACGTGACCGAGCGGCTCTCGACGCGCGAGACGAACCACATCGCCTACCAGGAGCACCGCCGCCTCCCCGAGGAGGTGTTCGAGGAGGTCGCGGGCGCGATCAAGTTCTGGTGGGGGCACATGCCCGGCCACACCGCCTACCCGTGGATCTTCCCGAACGACGACAACGTCGCCCGGATCGGGCTGACGATGCCCATCGGGATGGACCTCGACGACGTCGAGGACAGAGGCGACTATCCCCTGCTCCGTCCCGACGACGACCGGATCCCGCAGGGCAAGGAGTACGTCCGCCGGCTCCTCGAGATGGAGTACGGCGACGAGTACGATATCGAGGCGGACTTCCCGCTGGTCGAAGATCGCGGGAAGTCGAAGGGCACCGAGACGTACGCCATCTCCTCGACGCGCCCGATCGACTCGCCGACCGGCGCGGGGATCGCCGTCGTCGGCGGTGCGATGGGCGCGACCTCCGCGTTCCACGAGGGCGGCGACCACACGGCGGTCCGAACGGGCGCGATCGCCGGCGAACTCGCCGCCGCCGGTGACCTCGCACCGTACAACGACCGCTGGAAGGACGCCATCGGCGACGAGGTGCTCCGCAACGTCGCGATGGCGGACGTCGTTCACGACTACGCCCCCGACGACTGGGACTGGGCCTTCTCGACGGCGAACAAGCTCTTGGACGACAGCGACGGGTACGGGCTCTTCGACACGAGCAACATCCGGGCGGGGTTCGGCGCGGCCCGACTCGTCACGACCTACAAGCGCACGAAGTTCCGGTTCCGAAACGGGAAGTACGTGCAGGTCACCGAGTCCGAGTACACGGTGTAACGTTTCCCGAAGCACCGAACCCGATGGCCCGTCTTCTCACTCGTCGGCGGCGATCAGGTCGGCCGCCCGCTCGGCGATGGCGAACGTCGCCGCGTTCGTGTTGCCGCCGACGATCCGCGGCATTATCGACGCGTCGACGACGCGCAGCCCCGACACCCCGTGCACCCGGAGTCGGTCGTCGACGACGGCCATCTCGTCGCCTCCCATCTTGCAGGTCCCGACGGGGTGGTAGATCGTCTGTGCCTTCGCTCTGAGATACTCCGCGATCTCCTCGTCGGTCTCGCGGTCCTCGCCGGGCCATACCTCCCGGACGCGGTACTCGTCGAATGGCTCGGCCCGCCCGACACGTCGGGCCTCGCGGATCCCCCGAATCATCGTGTCGAGGTCGGCCGCCTCGTCGAGGTACTTAGGGTCGATCGCCGGATCGTCGAACGGATCCGCGGACTGAAGGGTGATCCGCCCGCGGCTCTCCGGTCGCAGTTGCGTGGCACCGATGTAGAAGCCCCGTCCCTCGTCGGGGTTCTCGTAGCCGTGTCGCATAAAGAAGCCCGGGCCGAAGTGGAACTCGACGTCCGGACGGTCCAGATCCGGGTCGGTTCGGACGAACGCCCCGGCCTCGCCGCCGTTCGAGGTCATCCGACCGCTGCGCTGGGTGTGATACTCGACGACGTCGTCGAGGGTCCCGGTGTCGTCGCGGGTCACCGCGTTCTCCGCCTCGTACTGGACCGTCGCGAAGAGGTGATCTTGAAGGTTCCGTCCGACTCCCGGGAGCTCCCTCCTGACCTCGATGTCGTGTCGTTCGAGTTCCTCTCGCGGGCCGATACCCGAGAGCAGCAGCAGTTGGGGGGAGTTGACCGTGCCGCCCGAGAGGATCACTTCCTCGTCGGCCCGGACGGTCCGTCGCTCGCCGTTGCGCTCGTACTTGACGCCGACGACGCGGTCGCCGTCGAACTGCAACGACGTCACCTGCGCGCCGGTCCGCGCCGAGAGGTTCGACCGCTCGACGAGGGCGGGCTTGAGATACGCCCGCGCGGCGCTGTGGCGCTCGCCGTCCTTCTGCGTCACCTGAAAGAGGCCGACGCCCTCCTGACGCTCGCCGTTGAAGTCCTCGTTCCGTCGATGGCCGGCCTCGACGCCCGCCTCGACGAAGACCCGCGTGAGGTCGTACGGCGACTGCAGGTCGGCGACGTTCAGCGGGCCGCCGACGCCGTGGTACTCGCTCCGGCGGCTCCGGTTGTTCTCGTTGCGCTTGAAGTACGGGAGGAGGTCGTCGTAGCCCCACCCCTCGTTGCCCAACTCGGCCCACTCGTCGAAGTCCGCAGGGTGCCCGCGGATGTAGATCATCGCGTTGATCGAACTGGAGCCCCCGAGGGTCTTCCCGCGCGGCCAGTAGAGCTCCCGGCCGTCCATCGCCTCCTGTGGTTCGGTGTAGTACTCCCAGTCGACCTCGGATTTGAACAGGTTCCCGACCTCGCTCGGGACGTGGATCGACCGCCGGTGGTCGGGCTCGCCCGCCTCCAGCACCAACACGCTCCGAGAGGGATCCGCAGAGAGCCGAGTCGCGACCGTACAGCCCGCCGTCCCCGCGCCGACGACGACGTAGTCGTACGAGTCGGTTTCGCTTGCCATGCCTTTCTCTCCCAAGTACCGGTGAGTATAGTTTTCGGTGCCCCGCTCCCCTCTCCGGATCTGCCGGCCCGCTCCGTCTCACGCATCCGGAACGATGATAGGCGTTCGTCCCCTCCTTCCGGTGCGCACCCTTAGTCCCCGCCTCGAGTTCTCCCGCTACGGGAGCGATGATCCGGCGGCGAACCCGGGTGTGCGACATCAGCGGACCGTCCGCGCCCGAAAGACGGACCGCCCGACACGAGGGTTTCCCGGCCGACGCGGCACGCAGCCCCGGGATGAGGCCGGTCGTTAGTGTCTTGGGCGCACATCGACCTTTTGCAGCGCTCGCTCCGCTCGCTTACAAAAACTCGATCAATAGCCTGCGTCGGGTGTTTCGCACCCTCCTTGGCTCGCCTTCGGCGAGTGAACCGGCGACCTACCGGGCTCTTCGAGCAGCTCGGTCGCTGGACATTATCACGGTGGTACTTCCGCCGAGCTTACTAGTCGATTCTCGCTCGGTAGTGTTCCGGCGTACACTTTCGAACTACCGCAGATACGTCTCCAGCGAGTCGACGACCCGATCCACGAACTCGTCGGTAACTCGGCCCTGCCACGCGACGAGATCTTCGCTTCGGGGTGAGTGAATCGCCCACGGCGAGACGAACGACTCTCGTGGAACACCGCCCGTTTCCCAGACGTCCTCCCCGAGACGAAGCGAGTCGTCGTATTCCTTCGTTGAGATAGCGACCGCGACGTGTTGCTCGTCGGCGAACGGGTGCGAACTGTTGTTCACGACAAGCCACGGTCGCTGGCGATCAGTGCCGAGTTTGAACGGGTCGGTGCTCCTGACGACATCGCCGCGTTCCGGCTCCATCGATTACTCGTCCTCGCTCGCATCTTGTTCGCTCGGATGCGGCTGGTCGGGTGCGACAGCGTCCCAGTCCCCCGACTTGATTCCGCCGTCGGCTTTGTCGAGCTGTTCGCTCACGTCGTGCAGATTGTACGCTGCGGCGACACGCTGTTCGTTCTCCGTGATCGCCCAGTACTGCCCCCGATGGCGGACGAGCTCACGCTCTTTCAATCGCGTGAGCGCAGTGCCGACCGTGTTCGGGTCCTCGTCGATGGCAGTAGCGATCTCCGAGCGGGTGAACGCCGCGTCCCGGTTCGTGTGGAGGTACGTAACCACCTGCTCGGGCACACTCGGTCCCTCCGGAAGGTCTCCCGATTCGAACTCGTCGATGCTCACGGGCATACTGAGAAATTAGCGTGCTTACGTAATGAACGTACTGCCGTACCTCGAGTGCAGATTCACTAGTAGATCCTCGCCCGGTAGTGTCTTGGGCGTACATTGACCTTTTACGCTGTACGAGCGACGCAGTCGCCGCTCGGTTAACGCTCGATCAAAAGCACTTCTCTTTCCAGCGACCTTTCGGCGCTTGGTCGCTCATCGCGTTATCGCTCACGTCCGTGAGAGCGGGTGAAATCCCGCAATCGTGCGGTCTCGTGCGAAAGTCGTTGCAGACGCTACGACAAGTGAGATCGACTCGAAAAGTCAGTTCAGAAGCCGGCCCGCGAGCAGCACGGTCGGAATCAGAATTGGGATCGTCAGTATTGCTCCGCTGATGACGACGAACGGGGCGACGCCGTCGACAGGGTAGGTCAGCATACCGATCGTCACCCAGTTGACGACGTTCACCATCACGACGTACGCGACGCCCGCAAACATCACGAGTAAGCCGAACACACCGGCCAGAACGCTGACGACGCCCCACGCCGATCCACTTGCCGCCTTCGCGTCTTCTGCGACACTCATTGAGTAATAATCTCCATACTAATTGTATTAACAGCACACGATTAAAAGCTGATTGCATTCGGACGGGGGGTGAGACACTACCGACAGTCGCGTCGAAGCGCCCGGATTCGATCAGTGCACCAATCACCATCCTCCGTTGTCTGTGTACAGTACCGATCGAGGCAACACCGTACGGTGGTCCCAATTCAGATGCCAGTGAAGTCGGACGCACACCGGTCCGACCGAGATTTCACCTCCGAACCGGTCGTACTCGTCGTATGCGCTCGCGTGACCGACGAAGACGCACCGGATCCCGGCAGTCGGCTCGACGCCTGTGTGCCAACGGTCACCGCCTCGATCCGGGAGCGCAACGATGCTAGCGTTCCCGTCGGAGTTCTACTGGATCGCGGCGTTCGCCCTCGCCGCGGCGGTCGAGAACGGGGCGGGGATCCTCGCGATCTTTCGCTACCGCGACTGGGCGGAGCGTTCGCTCGCGTACGTGATGTGTTTCGCCGCGGGCGTGCTCCTCGCGACGCCGCTGCTCCACGCGCTCCCGAGTGCGATCGAGAAGAACCCGGACGCGGGCTTCAGCGCGCTGTCCGGATTCCTGTTTATGTTCTTCTCGAACGCGGTGATAAAACACTACACCCAGCAGGAGACGCTCGCCTTCGGGGTCACCGCGGTCGAAGGCATCGGTATCCACTCGCTCGTCGACGGGGTCGTCTACACCGTCACGTTCAGCATCTCCCTTTTGACCGGCGTCTTGGCGGGCACCGGGTTAGTCGTCCACGAGTTCGCCGAAGGGGTCATCACGTATCTCGTCCTCCTGGAGGGGAACGTGCCGGAGCGCAGAGCCGCGGTCTACGCGTTTTTCGTCGCCGCCCTGACGACGCCGATCGGGGCGTTTCTCGCGTATCCGCTCGTGAACGGAATCGGGCAGGCCCATCTCGGGCTGTTGCTCGGGTTCGTCTCGGGCGTCTTACTCTACGTCTCGGCGGCCCACCTGCTCCCCGAAGCGCGGTCGTACGAGAAGGAACATTCGGCGGTCGCGCTCGTGGCGGGCGTCGGACTCGCGCTGTTCATCGTGTTCTCACGTGGACTGTGAGTCGACGCGGTGCGACAGTGGCGGTGCAACCGTTCGATCCGGGGTCCGCGCCGTCGTCGGAAGCTTCCGTACTTATTTACCGTATCGTGCGAGAGAACGACAGTGTGACCCCGCTCGAAGTCAGCATCAGACTGATCGCCGGTCTCGCGCTCATCCTGACCAACGGGTTCTTCGTCGCGATCGAGTTCGCGCTGACGCGCGCCCGACAGTTCAGCGAGGACGAGTTCGTCGACGGGAACCCCGCCCTAGAACGGGCGTGGGAGATGACGCAGAACTTGGAGATCTACCTGACGACGTGTCAGGTCGGGATCACGGCGTCGAGTATCGCCGTCGGTATCGTCGCCGAGCCCGCGCTGGCGGCGCTGTTCGAGCCGTACTTCGCCACCACGCCGCTCGCGTCGATCGGGGCGGGCGCGATCATCGCGTTCGGGATCATCAACCTCCTGCACCTCACCCACGGCGAGCAGACGCCGACGTACCTGGGCGTCGAACGCTCCCGGCTGGTCTGCCGGTACGGGGCCGCGCCGCTCTACTGGTTCAACTGGCTCATCTCGCCGCTCATCACGCTCGGCGACTGGATCGCCAAGGCGACGCTCAAACTGTTCGGCATCGAGATGACCGGCGCGTGGCTCGAAACCGAAGAGGACGTGCTCGAATCCCGGGCGCAGCTCCGAAATCGGATCCACTCGCTCCTCGAAGAGCGAGATCTGCCCGAGGAGCGGCGAGAGGAGGTACTCAGGGCGCTCGACGTCGACGAACTCGCGATCAGGGAGATACTGGTCCCGGTCGAGGAGATCGTCGCGCTCTCGACGACCGCCTCGCCGGAGGAGAACTTCGAGCGGATACGGAGCACGCCACACACCCGGTTCCCGCTCGTCGGCGACGATCTGAGCGACTTCCGCGGCATCGTGTACGCCCCATCGATCATCGACCACTACGAGGCGCTGCAGTCCGGTGAGCTGTCCTTCTCGGAGGTCGCCGCGCCGCCGATGACGCTCGCGGCGGGGACGAACATCAGCGACGCGTTCGACCAGTTCCAAACGGAGGATCAGGAGTTAGCGCTCGTCATCGAAGACGGCGAGGTCGTCGGACTTCTCACCGCGACCGACGCCCTCGAGGCGGTGATGGGCGAACTCGAAGACCCGCTGGATCGAAACACGGAGACGTGAGGGATCGCCGAGCGACCGACGGTCGTCGCTCTCGCTGACGACCCAGCGCACGAGAGGACGACCCTCTCGCTCAGAGAACCCCGAACCCGAAGTCGGCGAACGGCCAGAAGTAGTAGACGAGCACGCCGGTGATGAGCGCGGGAATCGTCGTGTAGATCGTCGCGATGATGGCCGCTTTCATATCGATGGCCATCAGGGGGAACAGCGCGTCGCCGTCCTGGCTGATGGCGTTCGCCGTCAGCGCGGAGAACGGAATCGCCCCCTCGGCGTAGAGCCCCGCGAAGACGATCTGCGGTGCACAGCCGGGAATGAGGCCGAGGGCGGCACCCGCGATCGGGGCGAGGACGCCGGCGGCGGCCGCCAGCGCCGCGATGTCGAGATTGAACACGACGATGCCGTACTCGTAGAGCAGGTACGCGCCGATGACCCAGACGGTGACCATACTCGTCTCCATCGCCGCGTGCTGGAAGGTCTCGTAGGCGCTGGCGAAGTTTTCGCGGATGCGCCCCGACCCGCCCGTGCCGATGTACCGGCGGCCGACGAAGTGGAGGTAGAACGACAGCACGGTCCCCGTCAGCCCGGCGACGGTGAACAGTCCGAAGAACGTCGGGCCGAACTGTAGCGGCACGTCCGGTGCCCCGCGCGCGAGGTACAGCACGCCGGCGACCGCCCCGGCGATCGCGACGAACCACCAGACGACGTGGACTCCGTGGGTCACCGTCATCAGGAGACCGTTGGCAGTCGCGCCGTCGTTGGGGGTGTGTCCGCAGCTGTCCGCGTCCGCGATCGGAACGCTCGGCCCTCCTTCGGCCACGTTCCGCGTCGCGAACCCGCCGTCGGTGACCGGCCGACTGAGCCGGTCGACCGCGCGGTCGACGCGTCCGATGCCGAGTCCCCAGCCGTCGATCGCGTATCCGAACAGGATCGCGGAGACGAACGCGAGCCCGTAGGCGTACACCGCCGCCTCCGGCGCGAGGGCGATGATGACGAACGCCGCGTCGCCGGCGGTTGCGGCGAGCGTGGCGACGACCGTCCCGAAGCTGATCGTCCCGCGGATGTACAGCGGCATCGCGATGATCGCGCCGCCGCAACCCGGCGTCAGGCCGAGCAGCGCCCCGGCGATGGGCTGCAGCCGCTCGTTGTTCTCTAAGAACGAGACCAGCCGGCCGCCCGTCCGGTACTGGACGTAGCCGAACAGCAAGACCGTGACCGCGACGAACGCGCTGACCTGTACGAACCCGTCGCGGACGGAGAAGACGAAGATCTCCCAGACGGCGTCCGGGACCTGTCCGAACGGGACGAGCGCTCCGGCGTCGGTGTGCAGCGAGGGGATCACGAATCCGATCTCTCTGTACCGGGGTCGCCGGCGATGGGTGTCCGTAGCCAGTTCCCGCGCGTTCGCGGATCGATTCCCTGTCGGTGAATCATTTCTCTTGGTACCCTGTACTGCGCGGGGATATAAAAATTATATTGTCTACTCAAATTATAAGTTTAGACTAATCTAAAAAACTAGGGCCACTCGTATTCGGCCGTTATGCCTCCCCACTCGATCGATAACGCTGACGCTCGACGCGTCGACTCCCACCGGGCCTCCGCAGGCGTCGCCGAACCCACTCGCTCTCGACAGCCTTTACCGGACGGTAAACGAACTGGGTAGACAGCGATGGACGAGCCTGAATCCGTCAACGGCGGGGTAGTCGCCGGCCAGCGCGTCCGACACGGGACCGGCGTGCACTCGACCCGCGCGTTTCCGACGAGCGACTACGCGTCGCATCTGGACCCGTTCGTGTTGTTCGAGCAGTTCTACATCGATCCCGACCGGGGGTTCCCGATGCACGCCCACCGCGGTTTCGAGATCCTCTCGTACATGATCGACGGGGGGATGGCCCACGAGGACTCCCTCGGCGTATCCAACACCGCGTACGCGGGCGAGGCGATGCGGATCACCGCCGGCTGCGGCGTCCGCCACTCGGAGTTCCCCGCCGACGGTGCGGCCTGCACGGGGCTGCAGTTGTGGGTGAACCTCCCCAGGGAGGACAAGGAGGTCGAGCCGAGCTACGCGGACGCCGATGCCGACGATCTCCCCACCGAAGATGCCGACGGCGCGACCGTGACGACGGTCGTCGGCGACGGCTCGCCGCTCTCACTCAGAACGCCGATGGAGTACCTCGACGTCGTCGTCGACGGTGGGGGACGGGGTTCCGCGGTCGACGAGGGGTGGACGTGGTCGCGTCCGGAAGACTGGGCGGGTTTCCTCTACGGCGTCTCGGGGAGCGGAACCGTCGACTGCGCGGGTGGCCGCTCCGCCGACGGTGCGGCCTTCGGCGAGGGCGACGCCCTCCCGGTTGCCGCCGACGCCGTCGCCGACGTCGAACTCCGAAGCGACGAGGGGCTCCGCGTCGTCGCGGTCGCGGGCGAGCCACACGACGAACCGATCCGACAGCGCGGCCCGTTCGTACTGTAGTCGGACCGTTCGTCCTCTGGACCCGGTCACCCGTTCTCCTGTCTCCCAGCCTGAATTTTACCAGATGGTAAACTACTTCTGCGAGCGGTCGGTTCGTCCGAATATGGTAGACGTAGCAGTGGTTGGCGGTGGCCCGGCCGGACTGAGCGCGGCGCTGTACGCCGCGAAGAACGACCTCGAAACGGTCGTCTTCGACACCGACGAGTCGTGGATGCACAAGGCGCACCTGTTCAACTACCCCGCGGTCCGGAGCGTCAGCGGCGACGAGTTCCTCGCGCTCGCGCGGGGACAGGCCCGCGACCGCGGCGCGGACCTCGTCGACGCCGAGGTCACCTCGGTCGAAGAGAGCGGGGAGGGCTTCGCCGTCGCCACCGAGGACGACGAGTACGAGGCGACCTACGTCGTCCTCGCGACCGGCGGCGACCGGAGTCTCGCGGAGGATCTCGGGTGTGACTTCACCGACGAGGACGTCGTCGACGTGACGCTCGATATGGAGACGTCGGTCGAGAACGTCTACGCGACCGGCGCGATGGGCCGCCCCGAGAAGTGGCAGGCCGTCATCGCCGCGGGCGACGGCGCGGCCGCCGTCCTCGACATCCTCTCGAAGGAGAAGGGCGAGTACTACCACGACTTCGATATGCCGTCTGACGTCCCCGAGCTATAGATCGGGTCGGAGTCGACGGCCCACGGAGAACGGTAGGCGTCCCTAATTCACGATTTCTCGCAGTCGTCCGATCCCTCGGGGCCGCAGTACAGCGAGTCGAGCACGAACTCGTCGATGGCTTCTCGGGCCTCTCGGGGGGCGTCCTCGTGACCGAGCGCGAGCCGTCGCTCTCGGGCGGCGTGGATCAGGTCGGTGATGAGCTGACCCATCCGGTCGGCGTCGACGTCTCTGAACTCTCCCCGCTCGATCCCGCGCTCGATGGCGTCGACGATGCTGTCGCTGAGGCGGTCGTAGTGCTCGTTGAACCGTTCGCGGTGCGCGTCGTCGTGCTGGGCCGAGGCGTACAGCTCGTGGAACACCCGCATCCGCTCCCAGTGCGAGAAGTTCTCGCACTCCGGTCCGAGCAGACAGCGGTCGATGCGCCGGTCCAGTTCCTCCCGCGGCGTCGTCTCCTCGTCGACCGCGACGCTGCCCTCGTACTGGTCGATGACGTACTCCAGAAACGACGAGAGCAGATCGTACTTCCCGTCGAAGTGGTAGTGGATCACCTGCCGCGAGAGGTCCATCTCCGCCCCGATGTCGCGGACGCGAAGGTCCTTGTACCCGTGTTTGCGCAGCGCCCGGAAGGTGGCCTCCATAATCACCTCGCGGGTGTCGCCCGCGTCGACCGTCCCGTCCGATTCGCTCATAGCCGCCTCTTGTGCGGGGAGTCACATATCGGTTTCTTCCGAGGCGTGCGGAACTCGAAGCAACCCGGGTGAAGTGCGACGAAATCCGCCGAAACTGGCGTTCATCGACGTCGGCTTTCATTATTGCGGGCCGGAGACTCCCGCTCGAGGAGCCAGTAGTTACCGATGTACTTCGAGATCCCACTCCAGTTCGGTCGATTCGATCCGCTCGACGGCGTCGTCGTCTTCGCGGTCAGCCTGCTCATCGGCGGCGGCGCGATCCACGTCGCGGCCAAGCACGTGATCGCCCGCGGGGAGCCCGGCGGCCTCACCTTCGAACACGCCGTGCTCACCGCCCTCCTGGGCGCGATCGCGTGGGCGCTGCTGTCGTGGATCCCGCTGTTCGGCTCGCTGTTCGGGCTCGTCGGCTGGATCGCCGTCATCCGTTGGCGCTACCCCGGCGGCTGGGTCAAAGCCGGCGTCACCGGCGCGGCCGCGTGGGCCGCGGCGGTCGTCGCCCTCGCCGCCCTGGAACTGATCGGTCTCGGGTCGGTCTCGGCGCTGGGCGTCCCGGGGACGTAAGTTGAAAATCAGCCCTCGACGACGGTCCCGACCGACCGCCCGGCGAGGAACCCCTCGAGGCGTCGGGACCGAACACGGACGCCGGCGCGCCGAGGTCCAGCAACGCGCGGATCTTCGCCGCCATCCCGCCCGTGACGTCGGTGGAGTCGGACCCGCCGAGCGCGTTGGCGACGTCCTCGAACCGGGTGATCCGCGGGACGACCTCCCCCGACTCGTCGTAGACGCCCGGGACGGTCGAACAGAGCCCGACGCGGTCGGCGTCGAGCGCGCGGGCGAGGTGCGTGACCAGTTCGTCGCCGCTGATGATCGTCGCGCCCGCTCCCGACTGGGCGATGACGTCGCCGTGCAGCACCGGCACGAACCCCTCCGAGAGCATCGTCGCGGTCGACGCGGTCGGGAGCGACAGCGTCGCGTCCGCGTCCCGCGCGCCCGCCGAGAGCGGGTGGACCGGGAGGGCGGACACGCCGGCGTCCTGCAACCGCCCGACGACCTCGTCGTTGAGGCGGCGCATCGAATCGTGGATCGCCCAGACGCCGTCGGCGTCGTGGCTTCCCTCGGTCGGCGTCACGCCGTGTTTGTCCGCGTGGTGGTGGCCGAAACTGCCCGCCCCGTGGACGAGGACGAGTTCCGGGACGTCGGCGTCGGCGATGCTGTCGACGACCCGGTCGAGCGCGTCGTCGTCGACGGTCTCCGGCGTCTCCTTGTCGGTGACGACGCTGCCGCCGAGTTTGAGGACGGTCGTCACCGCTGGACCTCCGGGTCCGCGTCGGTACCAGGCGTCTCCACGCGGACGCCCTCGCGGTCCAACTCGGCGCGGAAGACGTCCTCGCACTCGGCGGTGTACCGGAGCGCGGTGCGCGTCTCCGGCGTCTCGTCGAGCGCGACGATGCACCCGCCGCCGCCCGCGCCGGTGAGCTTCGCGCCGTGGGCTCCCGCCTCGCGAGCGGCCCACACCATGTTGTCGAGCGTGCGCGAGGAGACCCCGAGCGCCTCCAGCAGCCCGTGATCGAAGTCCATCAGCCGCCCGAGTTCCGCGAGCAGTTCCGGTTCGGGTTCCGCGTCGGGGTCGGCCTCGGCGAGCAGCGACTCGCCCGTCCGGACGATGTCGCCGATGCTCTCGACGGTGTCGGCGGCGAAAGCGTACTCCTCGCGGAGGGATCGAACGCCGGCGACGAGTTCGCCGGTGTCGCCCGCGCCGCCGTCGAAGCCGACGACGAAGGGGAGGTTCGGCGCGTCGATCCGGCGGCAGTCGTCGCCCTCGACTCTGACCGCCCCGCCCATCGCCGAGCAGAACGTGTCCGCGCGGGAAGCCTGCCCGTCCTGGACGTCGTACTCGGCGCGATAGGCGCGGTCGGCGACTTCCTCGGGGTCGAGTTCGACGCCCAGTTCGCGCGTGGCGGCGTCGATACCGGCGACGACGACGGCCGCCGAGGATCCCAGGCCCGCGCCGAGGGGGATCTCGCTCTCGACGGTGATGTCGAAGCCCGCGTCGGGCGCGTCGGCGGCCTCGCGCGCCTGCTCGACTGCGGCGTCGACGTACCCGACCGCGGCGTCGACGAGTCCCGCGGGAACGTCGACGTCTGGTCTGTAGTCGGTGTCGCCCGTGTACTCGACGGTGAAGCCGTCGAGACTCAGATCTCGGGCCTCGACTCTGATGTGGTCGTCCGCGCGGGCGTCGACGGTGACGGTGGCCCGGCGCTCGATGGCGCACGGCACCGCCGGTTCCCCGTAGACGACCGCGTGCTCCCCGAAGAGGTACACCTTCCCGGGGGCGCTCGAAACGGTCATACCGCAGGCATACCGTGGCGGCCGCTTAAGCTATCCGACCTCGGGAGCGTCGTCGGGAGTCCGGCAGTCGTCGGCGGGGGCGTTCAGCGAGCGCTCGGTGTCGATTCACTCCTCGCCGACGTCGTCGAGTTCCGAGAGCGCGTCGTCGTCGCCGCGCAGGTGCTTCGCCACGGCCGCGAGCGCGACGAGCAGCACGAGCGCGACGAGGCCGGCGACCGGGAGGCCGGCCCCACCACCGAACGGACCGCCGCTCGTCGACTCCGTGGCTTCGTCGTCGACGCCGTTTGACGACTCCTCGGGATCGGGTTCGGAGGAGCCCCCGATCGCGGGAGCCGTGTTGGTCGCGCTGAAACTGAGGCCGTCGTGCAGATGGATCTCGAAGAACGTGAACGATTTTTCGGTCATCGCATATCTCGATACGCCGACAGGAGTGAAAACCGTTGCGGGGTATCGAGGCGCTTACACGCCTCCACTCGCTCTATCGGCGTCGTGCGATCGGACGCGCAATCGGTTGCAGACGCTACAGCGATGCGACGCTGCAACGCTCCCACCGCTTCCGCGCTCGCGACGCGCCGGCGGACGTCTCTGCGACCGGCCGTCTACTTCTCTCACACCGATCTCCCGTGTCCCTCCCTGACACGCCCGCTCGGCCGAAAGAAAACCGTTAAAAGTCGCCGCAGGGTGTTGTCAGGTATGGCTGGAACTATCGAAGTACTCGTTCCCGGCGGGGAGGCCAACCCTGGTCCGCCGCTCGGTCCGGAACTCGGACCGACCCCGGTGAACGTGCAGGACGTCGTTCAGCAGATCAACGACGAGACGGCCGCGTTCGACGGGATGGAAGTCCCCGTGACCGTCGAGTACGAGGACGACGGCTCCTTTACGATCTCCGTCGGCGTCCCGCCGACGGCTGAACTGATCAAAGACGAGGCCGGGTTCGAGACCGGATCCGGCGAACCGCAGAAGGACTTCGTCGCCGACCTGACGGTCGAGCAGGTGAAGAAGATCGCCGAGCAGAAGTCCTCGGACCTGCTGTCGTACGACCCCTTCAACGCCTCGAAGGAAGTCGTCGGCACGTGCACCTCCCTCGGTGTCACGATCGAGGGCAACAACCCCCGCGAGTTCAAAAAGCGGATGGAAGACGGCGAGTACGACGACGTCTTCGCCGAATAACGTCGAGACCGACGCCGATCTGCGGCCGACGACGTCCCTTCTTCAGTGCGGATTTCCCACCCCTCGCGAGCCTACGCGCTGTCGATCATCACTTCGCTCGCCTTGATCACGGCGTCGACCTCGTCGCCCTCGGCGAGGCCGAGGCGGTCGGCGGACCCGCGCGTGATCGTCGACGTGATCGTCTCCCCGTCGCCGAGTTCGACGACGATCTCGGCCATAATCTCGTCCGCATTTACGGATTTCACGGTTCCCGTGAGTCGGTTTCGAGCACTGAGTGCCATAGTGAACAGTCGCCGTGAGCGGAGATATACGTGTCGGCGAGCGTGAACGTCTCGAACATCTGGACCGCGGCCGACCCCGGCAACCGGACGGGGAGCGGATCGACCGGACGGGAGGCGACCGAACCGTGCAGGTAGTTCCCACGGATCGGGCGTCTCTCCCCCGAAAACGGGCGGTACGCGGGAACTGCTTCGACGGACTTAAGGCCGCCATACCCGTTCGATTCGACGAGACAGGCAGACGCCTGTTTCACTGACCCGTAGGAGCAATCCTGCGTACTACGGAGGTGAATAATGGCAGATACGATAGTTGACGCAGTCTCTCGCGCGCTCGACGAGGCACCGCCGCGGAACTTCCGCGAGACGGTCGACCTCGCCGTGAATCTGCGCGATCTCGACTTAAACGACCCATCGAAACGTGTCGACGAGTCTGTCGTTCTCCCGTCCGGTACCGGACAGGAGACGCAGATCGTCGTCTTCGCGAGCGGTGAGACCGCGCTCCGAGCCGAGGAGGTCGCCGACCAGGTTCTGGACGGCGACGACCTCGAAGAGCTCGGAGACGACACCGACGCGGCAAAAGACCTCGCCGACGAGACCGACTTCTTCGTGGCCGAAGCCAGCATGATGCAGGACATCGGCCGCTTCCTGGGGACGGTTCTCGGTCCGCGCGGTAAGATGCCGACACCGCTTCAGCCGGACGACGACGTCGTCGAGACAGTGAATCGAATGAAGAACACGGTGCAACTCCGCTCCCGCGATCGCCGGACCTTCCACACCCGCGTGGGTGCTCAGGATATGGACTCCGAGGAGATCGCGGACAACATCGACGTCATCGTCCGTCGTCTCGAAGCGAGCCTCGAGAAGGGCCCGCTGAACATCGATTCGATGTACGTGAAGACGACGATGGGCCCGTCCGTGGAGGTACCCGCATGAGCGAGAGTGCCGCCGCGCGACGAACGGAGACGATCCCCGAGTGGAAGAAAGAGGAGGTCGGCGAACTGGTCGAGTTCCTCGAAGGCTACGAGTCCGTCGGCGTCGTCGACGTCGCCGGGATTCCGAGCCGACAGCTCCAGAGTATGCGCCGTGAGCTTCACGGCAGCGCGGAACTGCGGATGAGCCGCAACACGCTCACCGTCCGCGCGCTCGAAGAGGTCGACGACGGCCTCGAAGACCTGACCGGGTACGTCTCGGGACAGGTCGCGCTCGTGGGCACGAACGACAACCCCTTCGGGCTGTACAAGCAGCTCGAAGCGTCGAAGACGCCCGCGCCGATCAGCGCCGGCGAAGTCGCGCCCAACGACATCGTCATCCCCGAGGGTGACACGGGCGTCGACCCCGGCCCGTTCGTGGGCGAACTCCAGCAGGTCGGAGCCGCCGCGCGCATCATGGACGGCTCGATCCAGGTCACCGAGGACTCGAAGGTCCTCGACGCCGGCGAGCCGGTCTCCGAGGAACTCGAAGGCGTGCTCTCCGAGCTCGGCATCGAGCCGAAGGAAGTCGGCCTCGACCTCCGCGGCGTCTTCTCCGAAGGCGTCCTGTTCGAGCCCGACGAACTCGCGATCGACGTCGACGAGTACCGCGCGGACATCCAGTCCGCCGCCGCGGCCGCTCGGAACCTCTCGGTCAACGCGAGCTACCCGACGGCGCAGACCGCGCCGACGCTGCTCGCGAAGGCCGCCGGCGACGCGAAGGCCCTCGGGCTCTTCGCCGCCATCGAGGACCCCGACGTGCTGCCCGATCTCGTCGCGAAGGCCGACGCGCAGGTTCGCGCGCTCGCCGCCCAGATCGACGACGAGGAGGCGCTCCCGGAGGAGCTCCGGGGAGTCGAGGCGCCCGAGCCGGCCGCCGAGGAGGCGGCCGACGAGGGCGAGGACGAATCGGCTGACGAAGACACGGAAGAAGATGCCGACGCCGACGACACCGACGACGACGACGGAGACGGTGCCGAAGGCCTCGGCGCGATGTTCGGATAACTACGAGGAAATACGACAATGGAATACGTTTACGCAGCTCTCACCCTGAACGAGTCGGGCGAAGAGATCAACGAAGAGAACATCACCGCGGTCCTCGAGGCCGCCGGTGTCGATGTCGAAGAGTCCCGCGTCAAGGCGCTCGTCGCCGCGCTCGAGGACGTCGACATCGAGGAAGCCGTCGAGACGGCAGCCGCCGCTCCCGCGCCCGCCGCGGGCGGCGCTGCCGGCGGCGAAGTCGAGACCGCCGACGACGGCGACGACGAGGCCGACGACGAGGCCGAGGAAGCCGACGACGGCGACGAGGACGAGGAAGAGGACGAAGAGGCCTCCGGCGAGGGCCTCGGCAACCTCTTCGGCTGAGTTCGGAACCGCCGAAGACGCCGACCGTCCGATCCGGACGTCGCGCCAACTCGTCTTTCGATCCGATTTCTTTCGACGCTACCGAGACAGCGGCTGCGCTAGTGCGTCGACGCCGACGTGAACGGTTCGACCACCGGTCCACGCGAACGTTCAAATACGAGGACGGGGCCACTCCGTCGCGATGGTCTCGCCCACGATCACCCTCGCGTTCGCGCTCTGCGGCGTGGCGTTAGGCACGCTGACCGGGCTGCTTCCGGGGCTGCACGTCAACAGCGTCGCGTTCCTCCTCGTCGGGATCGCGCCGGGCATCGACGGCCCCCCGACGGCGGTCGGCGCGGCGATCCTCGCGGCGGGCGTCGTTCACACCTTTCTCTCGATCGTGCCGGGGCTCGTCCTCGGCGTGCCCGACGCGGCGACCGCCCCCGGGGCGCTGCCCGGGCACCGACTCGTCCTCGCCGGCTGCGGACGTGAGGCGATCCGGCTGTCGGCGGTCGGCAGCGGCATCGCCCTCGTCGGTGCCGTCGCGGTCGCGCTGCCGCTCTCGCACGCCGTCGCCGCCGGGCGAGCGTGGCTGCTCGCCGCGCTCCCCGTTCTCCTCGCGGTCGTGGCGGGGTTGCTGGTCCTCGCCGAACCGACACGCCGAGCGCGACTCGGCGGCCTGCTCTGTCTCGTCGTGGCGACGGGCCTCGGGTTTCTGAGGCTCGATCTCCCGGCGACCGGCGTGTTGACGCCGGACGGCGCGGCCTCGATGCTCGCGCCGATCTTCGGCGGGCTGTTCGGCGCGCCGATCCTGGTCGACGCGGTCGACGCCGACGGTGCCGTCCCGCCGCAGGAGGGGACGACGCTGGGGCTCTCGGTCACCGAGACGGTTCGGGCGGCGCTCTCGGGAGTCGGGGGCGGCGCGCTCGTCGGCTACCTGCCGGGCGTCTCCGCGGGCGTCGCCGCGGTGTTGGCGCTCGGCGGCGCGGGCGGCAGCGGCCCCGCGGGGCGCGGATCGGACCGCGCCTACGTCGTCGCGACCAGCGGGGCCGACACGGCGACGGCGGTGTTCGCGGTCGCCTCGCTCGCGGTGCTCGGCGCGCCCCGAAGCGGAGTCACCGTCGCGCTGGAGTCGCTCGCGGGCGCGGGTTCCTCGTCGGCGACAGGCGCGAGCGCGGCGGCGGGAGCGACGGCTCCGATGCCGCTCGCGGAGATGCTGCTCGTGGTCGTCCTCGCGGCGGGGCTGGGGATCGCCGTCCTGCTGATAGTCGGCGAGCGGTACCTCCTCGTCGTCCGTCGACTGCCGCGACGCCCGCTCGTCCTCGGCGTGTTGGGGCTCCTGTTCGCGCTCGCAGTGGGCTTCGCGGGGCCGCTCGGCGGCGCGGTCTTCTGTCTCGCCGCGGTCGTCGGCTTAATGCCGCCGCGCGTCGGCGCGCGACGCGTCCACCTGATGGGCGTGCTCTTCGGGCCGATCGCGCTGGGGTGGTGAGCGGACGGCTCCCGGACCGGATGACCGGGAAAGACAACCGTTAAAAGTCGCGCCCGGGTGGTGTAGAGTATGAGCCAGTCCGAACAGCGACACGCCCGACAGTGCGTGTCCTGTGGCATCAACATCTCCGGCATGAGCGCGGCGACGTTCAACTGTCCGGACTGTGGCCACGAGATCTCGCGGTGTGCGAAGTGCCGAAAGCAGAGCAACCTCTATGAGTGCCCCGACTGCGGGTTCATGGGACCCTGAACGATGGGAAAAGTAGCAGCCAAGATCAAGGTGATGCCGAACAGCCCCGAAATCGACCTTGACGACCTCCAAGAGCGGCTCGAACAGTCGCTGCCCGAGGGCGCGAAGATCAACGGCTTCGAGCGCGACGACGTCGCGTTCGGACTGGTCGCGCTGCTTCCGACTGTGATCGTCCCCGACGACGCGGGCGGCACGGAAGCGGTCGAAGAGGCGTTCAGCGGCGTCGACGGCGTCGAGAGCGTCTCCGTCGAGAACGTCGGTCGCATCTGAGCGGCGCGCCGGCGCGAGCGACCGCAGCGTCGTCTCAATCATCCTTCTCCGCTCGACGCAGCCACCGAGCCCGCGGCTTCTGCAACTCCTAGAGGTGATTCCCCTGCTGGGGATCAGAAACCGAGTTCGTCGGCGGCGCGCGCCGCCACCGATTCGTCACACGAGCCGTGTTCAGGCCCCGCGGCGGAGGAAGAGCAGACCGACGAGCGGAGAGAGAATGAACCCGACCCCGAGAGCGAAGATCAGCGGGAGACCGCCCGCATCGACCGACGCGGCCGCCGCGACGCCGACGACCGCGCCGAGGAGGATACTCACGGAGACGCCGAGTCCGAACTGTTCGAGCCGAGAGCTGGAGTCGTGATCGACCGAGGCGCCGTCCTCGCCCGTAGATCGTTCCGGAAGCTCTCCGCCGCTTGCGTGTTCCAGTGCCATAATCGTGAGTACGATACCCTATGGTTTAGATTTTGCCGAGACGGGGCGAGATTCCCGGGCGGTGCCTGCGGGTTCGTCGCACGATAGTCGCGCTGTGCGAGCCCGCGACCGCCGGCGTCGCTCGTCGGACGGGAACGTGCGTTTTATAACCGCGTCGGAAGTACTGCCTCCAACGACTATGCCGAGTTCCAACGGTCCACTTCACGGTACGCGAGGAAAGCTCTCGAACAACCCCCGCGAGCGAGGAACGTCCCCGCCGCAGCGAGCGATCCAGGAGTTCGACGAGGGCCAGAAGGTCCACCTGAAGATCGACCCGAGCGTCCGAGAGGGTCGCTTCCACCCGCGCTTCAACGGTCACACGGGCGAAGTCGTCGGCAAACAGGGCCGCGCGTTCAAGGTCCAGATCGTCGACGGCGGCAAAGAGAAGACGCTCATCGCCCGCCCCGCTCACCTGCGCGCCCAGGAGTAATCTCCGACGCCGATGACCATCTTCAAAGAGAAAGTTAGCGAGGAGTACATGACCGTCTCGGAGGTCAAACGGCTCCTCGAGGACGTCGAGGCCGAACGCGCAGCCGACGAGGAGCGAGAGCTGCGATACGAACTCGCCCGCGCCATCGAGCACGTGAATCGGTTCGCCCACCTCGATCCCGAGGAGTCCCGCGACCTCGTCGAGGAGCTCCTCGAACTGGAGAAGGTCGACATCGAGACGGCGATCAAGATCGCGGATCTCCTCCCGCAGAGCAGAGACGAACTCCGCGCGGTCTACGCGCAGGAGCGCTACGCGCTCGACGGCGACGAACTCGACGACGTGCTGAACGTCGTCGCGAAGTACGTCTGACGCTGCGAGAGGCCGGTGCGGTTCCGGTCGCGCAGCCCACTATTTAAATAGACCCTCACCGTACGTCAGTCTATGACTACGACCGAGAGCGGAGACGCCGACGACGCCGAGGAGTCGGCGGACGGATCCGACCGCACCCCCGAGCCGGACGGTTCGAGCGATGCCGAGGAAACGGAGGTTCGCTACGCGGTCGTCTTAGATCACCTTCCGCACGGACGCGCGGACGACGACCGGCCCCGGCACCGGAAGTCGCCGCTGGCGTACGTGATCGGCGAGCGTGACTTCCGGCTCTTCGAGGTCACCCTGACCGACGACGCGGACGTCTCGATCGGCGACCGCGTCGTGATCGGACCCACCGAGGCCCGCGACGTGGTCTCGGGGTTCAAGCAGGTGATGTACGACGACCTCTCGAACACCGCTACCGCGGAACTCGAGTACGCCATCGAGGAGATCGTCGACGCGAACGAGCGCCGCTTCGTCGACTTCTACAACGACGCCCAACCGATCACGCTGCGGCTGCACCAGCTGAATCTCCTCCCCGGCATCGGGAAGAAGCTCCGGAACAACGTGCTCGACCAGCGCAAGCGCGGCCCCTTCGAGAGCTTCGAGGAGCTCGAAGAGCGCGTTTCGGGGCTCCACCGGCCGAAGGAGGTCCTCGTCGAGCGGATCATCGAGGAACTCCGCGACGACGACCTGAAGTACAAGGCGTTCGTCGGCCGCGACTCGTGACGACGGTCCGTATCCCGCAGCCGGCCCCCGCGTGACCGACCCGAGACGTTTACACTCTCCCGGGCGCAACGGGGGGCAATGACTGATTCGACGGCCGACGCCGCGGCGGACCTCCGAGACCCCGACGACCTGCGACGTCGGGCCGGACTCCGTGGCGACCCCGACCGCGATCAACACTTTCTGGTCGACGACCGGGTGCTCGATCGGATCCCGGGCTACCTGCCCGCCGACGCCGACGCGACGCACCTCCTCGAGATCGGCGGCGGCACGGGCGCGCTCACCGACCGACTGCTCCGGATCGCCGAGACCGTGACAGTCGTCGAGCGCGACCCGTCGCTCGCGGCGTTCCTCCGCGAGGAGTTCCGCGAGGACGTCGAGGCGGGGCGGCTGGAGGTCGTCGAGGGCGACGCGCTCGACGTCGACCTGCCCGACTTCTCGGCGTCGGTCTCGAACCTCCCGTACGGAATCTCCTCGGAGATCACGTTCAGGCTGCTCCCCGCCGAGCGACCGCTCGTGTTGATGTTCCAGCGGGAGTTCGGCGAGCGGATGGCGGCCGAGCCCGGGACCGACGCCTACGGGCGGCTCTCCGTGAGCGCACAGCACTACGCGGACGTCGAGGTCGTCGAGATCGTCCCCCCGACGGCGTTCGACCCCGCGCCGGCCGTCGAGAGCGCAGTCGTTCGACTGCGACCGCGGGAGCCGGAGTACGTCGTCGACGACGAGGCGTTCTTCTTCGACTTCGTGAAGGCGCTCTTCACCCAGCGGCGCAAGACGATCAGAAACGGGATCCGCAACACCGCCCACATCTCGGGGCTCGACGACCCGGAGGCGGTCGTCGAGGCGGTCGAGGCCGTCGACGAGGATCTGCTCCGCGCGCGGGCGGGATCGCTCACGCCCGCGGAGTTCGCCGAACTGACCGCGATCGCGGACGAACACGGCCGGTGAGAGGACCGACGATGGCCGCAACACTTCAGACGGGAAGTGGGAGATTCGGAGAACTCGCAGCCGCGCTTTCGAGCCTCTCGGAGCTGGTTCCGTCGTTCACCGGCCGCATCGCGGTCACGTTCGCGATCGGCGTCGCCGTGATGGCGTTTCTGGCACGCACGGACCGGATCCACGAGGCGGCTCCCGATCGGTTGGAATCGACCGCCTGGCACGTGATCGTCACGGTCGGGACGATGGTCGTCGCCGCCGGGGCGGGGGTGGCGATCGTCGGGCTGTGGGGCCTCTCCGACGAGCTTCTCGCGGTGTTCGGGACCAGTTACGGCCCGGAGACGATCGTCAAAGCCGGCATCTCCGCGCTCTTTCTGATCGGCGCGTACACGATGACCGGCCTGGTCAAACAGCTCGTCGACCAGCTCGCGGAGACGCGGTCGTCAGTCGGCGAACACGAGCGCGAGATCGCCTACAGGCTCGGACAGGTCGCGCTGTACCTCCTCGCGTTCACCATCGTCCTCTCGCTGTGGAACGTGAACGTCGGCGGGATCCTCGTCGGCGCGGGGTTCCTCGGCATCGTCGTCGGTATGGCGGCCAGACAGACTCTCGGCGCGATGCTCGCGGGGTTCGTGCTGATGTTCTCCCGGCCGTTCGAGATCGGCGACTGGATTCAGGTCGGCGAGTACGAGGGCATCGTCACCGACATCACCATCGTCAACACCCGGATGCAGACGTTCGACGGGGAGTACGTGATGATCCCCAACGACGTGGTCTCCTCCGAGAGCCTCGTCAACCGCAGCCGGAAGGGGCGGCTCCGCATCGAGGTGGAAGTCGGAATCGACTACGACGCCGACCCCGAACGCGCCGCAGACATCGCGAGGAAGGCGGTCACGAATCTCGACGACCCGATGAGCGTGCCGACGCCGCAGGTGGTCTTCAAGCGGCTGGGCGATTCCGCTGTCGTGCTCGGCGTCCGCTACTGGATCGACAACCCGAGCGCGCGCCGGAAGTGGCGCTCGCAGACGGCCGTCATCGGAGCCGTCAAGGAGGCGCTGGAGGCGGAGGGGATCAAGATCCCGTTCCCGCAGCGGGAGCTGATGGGCCGACAGGAGTCCGGCGGGTTCGTCCTCGCTGGCGATTCGCGGCCGCCGGAGGAGCAACTGGACAGCGCTTCGGAAGCGCTGTCTGACGGGGCCGCGAGCGACGACAGTGGGGACGAATCGGACCGTGACGCTGACAGGGAGCCGTCAGACGCCGAGGCGGACGCGGAGGTCCCCGAAGCCGACCGGGAGGCGGCGGATCCGGACGGGAACGGCCCGGACGAGGACGACACTGATGACGGCGATCGAGAGCGCTCGACGGCCGCCGACCGCGGGACCGACGAGTCGGAGCTGAAAACCGACGGCGTTCCGGGCGGGCCGCGGAGCGACGGGTCGGGCGAGTCGGGTGGGAGCGGCTCGTGACCGAGGAGACCAAGCGCGACTTGGCCTCGCGTCGAGGCGTCGAGACGAGCGTGTATCAGCCCGCCGAGGACTCGCAGCTCCTCGCGACCGCAGTGGAACGGGCGGGTCGGGGGCGGTTCCTCGAAGTTGGCACCGGCTCCGGTTGGGTCGCCGCGCAGGCGACGGACGTCGACGCCGTCACCTCGGTCGTCGCGACCGACGTGAACCCGCACGCCTGCCGGACGGCGCGCGAACGCGCGCTGAGCGGCGGTGGCCCGGGCGAGGCTTCCGGTCCGGCCTTCGATGTCGTCCGAGCGGACCTCCTCTCGCCGTTCGTCGACGGCGCGTTCGACACCGTCGCGTTCAACCCCCCGTATCTCCCGACCGACCCCGACAACGAGTGGGACGACTGGATGGAGCGCGCGCTGTCGGGCGGCGAGTCGGGCCGCGAACTGATCGAGCCGTTCCTCGACACCGTCGGTCGCGCGCTCGCGGACGACGGCGTCGCGTTGTTGCTGGTGAGTTCGCTGACGGGGTACGACGAAGTGCTCGACTACGCGGCGTCGTGCGGCTTCGACCACGACGTCGTCGTCGAGGAGTCTTACCCCTTCGAGACGCTGTCGGTGCTGGCGTTGACCGACGCCGCGGACGGCTGAAGTGGCTTCGGTCCCCTCCGAGGCGAATTACTATAGCGAATATTTCGCTTTAGCAAATATTAAGCAGCGGCATTTCGTAGCGAGTGTCGATGACTGAACTCGTCGCGACGACGCCGGGGCTGTTTCCGCTTCCGGACTGGGCGAAATCGGACCTCGCGGATCTGAAGGGCCGCCAGAAGGCGGATTTGATCTCGGGTTCGGAGTCCAACGCCGTCGTCTCGACGTACGAGCGCGCCCGCGCCGAGGTCGTCGACGAGCAGGTGGACGCCGATCTCGATCGGATCGTCGAGGGCCAACTCCGGTGGGACGACATGCTCGCGCATCCGCTGACCGTTCACGACGGCGTGGAAACCGACGGGATCGCGCGCTACTACGACAACAACAACTTCTATCGCAGTCCGCGCGTCGTGGGCGAACTGGCCCGTTCCGGGGACGTCGCGGCCGAACTGCGAGCCGCGTCGGCGGTGATCGACGACGCCGCGCCGCTGCAGGCCGTCCTCCCGGGGCCGTACTCGCTGGCGGACCTCGCGACGGACGCGCACTACGGCGACGACCGGGAGTTCCTCTCGGCGATCGCCGACTTTCTCGCGGGTGAGGTCGAGGCGTTCCCCGAGCACGAGACGCTGTTCCTCCTGGAGCCGTCGCTCGTCGAGTCGCCGCCGGACGACGACGTCGCCGACGCCGTTCCCGAGGCGATCAGCACCGTCGCCGAGGCGACCGACGCGGAGGTCGTCGTCCACACCTACTTCGGCGCGCTCGGGGAGAAGACCCACGCGCACCTGATGGATGCCGCCGTCGACGCCCTCGGCGTGGACCTCGTGGCCGACGACCGAGAACAGACCGTCTACAACGCCGTCGAGTACGGAATCACCGACGACGTCGCACTCGGCGTCGCCGACGGGCAGAACACGCTGATCGAGTCCGCGGAGACGCTGCGCGAGCGCGTCGAGTGGTTCACGGATCAGGTTCCGATGACCGACTTCGAGACCGTCTACGTGAGCAGCAACACCGAACTGTTCTACCTCCCCGTCAATCGGTATCGCGAGAAACTCGCCGCGCTCGCGGCGGCGGCCGATCTCGAACGGGAGGTGAGCGTCTGATGGTCCGAAACCCCTCGAACCGCGAGCAGTTCCGCCCCGCCGACCACGACGCCGAGCACTTCCTGCTGACCACCGTCGTCGGGAGCTACCCCAAACCGACGTGGCTCACCCGGACGAAGACGCTCGCGGAGGACCCGGAGTCGAGCCTCGACGAGCGCGCCCTCGCCGAGGCCCAAGACGACGCCGCGCGCGTGATCACACACGAGCACGAGCGCGCCGGGTTGGACACCGTCGTCGACGGCGAGATGCGCCGCGACGAGATGGTCGAACACTTCGCCCAACGGATCCGCGGCTACGAGTTCAACGGTCCGGTGAAGGTGTGGGGACACAACTACTACGACAAGCCCTCGGTCGTTTCGGAGGTCGAGTACGACGATCCGTGGCTGCTCGAGGAGTTCGAGTTCACCGCCGGCGTCGCGAGCAGGCCGGTGAAAGTGCCGATCACCGGGCCGTACACGCTCGCGCGGTGGGCCTTCAACGAGGCCTACGACAGCGACGCCGCGCTCGCGTACGACCTCGCCGACCTGGTCAACGAGGAGGTCCACCGACTCGTCGACGCGGGCGCGCGCTACGTCCAACTCGACGAGCCCGCGCTCGCGACGACACCCGAGGAGCACGCGATCGTCGGCGAGTGCCTCGAACGCATCGTCGACGGCGTGCCCGACGAGGTCCGGATCTGTCTGCACGTCTGCTACGGCGACTACTCGAAGCTGTACCCCGCGATCAACGACTTCCCGATCGACGAGTTCGACGTCGAACTCTGCAACGACGGCTACCAGCAGATCGACGTGTTCCGAGATCCCGAGTTCGAGCCGGACCTCGCGCTCGGCGTCGTCGACGTCCACGACGCTGAGGTCGAGTCAGTCCCGGAGATCAAGGCGAACATCGAGGAGGGCTTGAAAGTGGTCTCCCCGGACCGCCTCAGCGTCTCGCCGGACTGCGGCGTGAAGCTCCTCCCCCGCGAGGTCGCCTACCGAAAGCTCTCGAACATGGTGACTGCGGCCCGCGAGATAGAATCGGAACTCGACGCCGGCGAGATCGAGACCGCCGCGCCGAACGCCGACTGAGACCGGCGGGTCCGTCCCGACCGCCGCGAGCCCCGCTCTCGGTCTCGCTTTCGACGCGTATCGATACCGACGAGCGTGTCGCTCGCGAGGGTGAGAACGCGAGCGCGGAGAAGGAAGTCCGCGGTCACTCGCTCCGACTCGGGAACGGGCGCACCGAGTCAGTGATCTTCGTCTTCGTACAGCCAGGCGGCGTCGATGCGCTCGTAGTCGAGCAGTTCCGCCTCGTCGAAGAAGAGGTCGATCTCGCGCTCGTTCGCGCCCTCGTCCTCGTGGTCGGAGGCGTGGATGACGTTGCGGCCGAGATCGAGGCCGAAGTCGCCGCGGATCGTGCCTGGGGCGGACT
Source organism: Halobellus rufus (assembly GCF_000739575.1). Classification (GTDB taxonomy): domain Archaea; phylum Halobacteriota; class Halobacteria; order Halobacteriales; family Haloferacaceae; genus Haloquadratum; species Haloquadratum rufum. The sequence continues at coordinate 124,973 of NZ_BBJO01000030.1, forward strand.
CGGCGGGGTCGGTCTCGCCGACCATCGAACGGACCTGTCGAGTCGCGTCTGCGCCCTCCCAGACCATCGCGAAGACGGGTCCGGAGGTGATGAAGTCGACGAGGTCGTCGAAGAACGGTTTGTCCTCGTGCTCGCCGTAGTGCTCGTGTGCGAGCTCCTGGTCGATCTGCATGAACTTCCCGCCGACGAGCTTCAGGCCGCGCTCCTCGAAGCGAGAGACGATCTCGCCGATGAGACCGCGCTGGACGCCGTCGGGCTTGACCATCACGAAGGTGCGCTCGTCGTGGTGGCTCATTCGTCGCTACCCTCGCGGCCGGCCTCGGTCCACTCCAGATCGCGGGGCTCGCGACCGAGACGGTAGTTCTTCTCGGCCTTCGAGTCCTTGAAGTGGAGGATCGTTCCGTCGTTCTTCACGAGCATCGTGCCCGTGCCCGGTTCGATCTCCTCGCCGGAGTAATCGCACGTGCGCGTTTCGACCATAGGTTATCGACCTCCGATGGAGTCGGCGTCCCGCTGCGTCTCGCGGAGCTGCAGGATGTCGCCCTCGCGGACGGGGCCCAGGACGTTCCGCGTGATGATGCGGCCCTGGTTCGAGCCCTCGCGGATGCGGCATTTGACCTGCATGGCCTCGCCGTGCATCCCTGTCTTGCCAACGATCTCGATGACCTCCGCGGACGTCGAGTCGCTGGCGGTCTCTTCTGCGCTCATCGTCGGTTACCGCAGTTCCTCGAGCTTCGCGGCGATGTCTTCGACCTCACCCTCCGAGTCGCCGGCGTCGACGATGGCGGCGGCGGCGGAGCCGACTTCGAGGCCCGCGGCCTGACCGACTTCGTCCTGCGTCTCGATGAAGACGTACGGGATGCCCTTCTCGTCGGCGAGTTCGGGCAGGTGCATCACGATCTCTTCGGGCGAGACGTCCTCGGCGACGAAGACGAGCTCGGCGGTGCCGCGCTCGACGGCCTTGGTCGTCTCGTTGGTTCCTTTCTTTACGGTTCCTGTGTCTCGGGCGACCTCGAGGGCCTCGAGGGCGTCCTCTGCGAGGTCGGCTGGGACGTCGAATTCTACGTAGACTGGCATTGGTTGTTCACCTCTCCTGCTCGCGGGCTCGACTGCCCCGCCGGTGTGTGGTTTCCCTGACGGCGGGGAGTATCATCAACCCCGGGCAGGCTCTACACATCGGTTGCTCCGGATCCCATAAAAGCGCTTTCAATGGCGTCGTGCCGTGCCACGGCGGCACACGCGAGTTCCTCACTCGGGGGCTCCCCCGCGTGCGAACGCAATTTCTTAATCTCCCCGCCACGACGCCGACGTATGCACGTGGCCGCCCTCGCCGCGGAACTCCGCGCGGCGGCGCAGCGGACGAACCACAGACGCCTGCTCGTCCTCGCGGGCGACCGCGACCGCGGCATCGACGCCGCGTTCGACGCCGTCGAGGGCGCGTCGATCCCGGACGCGGAGACGACGATCGTCACGTCGCGCGAGGGATTCCGGTTCGACCGCGTCGCCCCCACGGCGGCGAAAGCGCTCTTGGGGACGACTCGCTCCGCAATCATCTGCGACGCCCACGAGGACTTTTCGCCGAACGTGCTGGGTCGCCTCGTCGGCAGCGTCGACGGCGGCGGGCTGTTGGTTCTCCTGACGCTGCCGCTGGACGAGTGGCCCGACCGGCCCGGATCGTTCGAGTCCTCGCTCGCGGTTCCGCCGTACGACGTCGACGACGTCGGGGGCCGGTTCCGCCGGCGACTCCGCGAGACGCTGTTGGATCACCCGGGAGTCGCCATCGTCGACGTTGACGACGGCCGGATCGAACGCCGCGGCGAGACCGACGACAGCGCGCCCGTCCGCTCGGATCCCGCGGTCCCGACTCCCGACCGCCGTCGCTTTCCGGAGGCGGCGTACGCGGCCTGCCTGACGGCCGACCAGTCGCGCGCGCTCCGCGCGCTCGAATCGTTGCAGCGCGCTGGCGAGAGCAGCCGCTCCGCCGTGGTCGTCGAGGCGGACCGCGGGCGCGGAAAGTCGAGCGCGGCCGGACTGGCGGCCGCGTCGCTCGCGGCGACCGGTCGCGACGTCCTCGTCACCGCCCCCGACCGGCGGAACGCCGACGACCTGTTCGCGCGGGCCCGGGAGTTGCTCTCGGCGCTCGACGCCGACTCGGTTCGGGAACTGGACCCCGACTCGACCGACGACGAGCCGCTGGAAACCGCCCGCGGCGGTCGCGTCCGATTCGAGACGCCCGCGGCCGCGGCCGACCTCCCCGACGAACCAGACGTCGTCCTCGTCGACGAGGGGGCGGCGATCCCGGTCCGCCTGCTCTCGTCGCTGCTCGAGGCCCCCGCGGTCGGCTTCTTCACGACGGTCCACGGGTACGAGGGCGCGGGCCGCGGCTTTTCAGTTCGCTTCCGCGATCGGCTGGCCGCGTCCGAGCACGCCGTGACCGACGTGACGCTCGCGGAGCCGATCCGCTACGCGCCCGGCGACCCGATCGAGTCGTGGGCGTTCCGCGCGCTGCTGCTCGACGCGCGACCGCCCGTCGACGACCTCGTCGCCGACGCGTCGCCGTCGTCCGTCGCGTACCGGGCGCTCTCTCCGGACGACCTCGCGTCCGACGAGCACCTGTTGCGGGCGGTCTTCGGCCTCCTCGTGTTCGCGCACTACCGGACGGAGCCGAACGACCTCGCGCGCCTCCTCGACGCGCCGAACCTCCGCGTCCGCGTCCTCGAACACGACGGGCGCGTCGTGAGCGTGGCGCTCTTGGCCCGCGAGGGCGACCTCGACGCGGAGACGCGCGAATCGATGTACGAGGGCGCGCGGATCCGCGGCCACATGATCCCGGACGTGCTGACGAGTCAACTCCGCGACGAGGACGCCGGGACGCCGCTGGGCTACCGCGTGGTGCGCATCGCGACGCATCACGCGGTTCGCTCGCGTGGGCTGGGGTCGACCCTGCTCTCGGAACTCCGCGCGGAGTTCGAGGGCGACGCCGACTACCTCGGCACGGGCTACGGGGCGACGCCCGACCTCCTGGAGTTCTGGACCGACAACGGCTACGACACGGTGCACCTCTCGACCACCCGAAACGAGTCCAGCGGGGAGTACTCAGCGGTGATGCTCTCGCCGCTCTCGGCGGCGGGCGCGGAACTTCGGGACCGACACGCCGGGCTGTTTCGGGACCGAATCGGAGAGGTGCTCGCCGACCACCTCCGCGACGCCGACCCCGACGTCGTGCGCGCGGCGCTGGCGGCGTGTCCGGCGACGCTCACGCCGGAACTCACCGACTACGAGTGGCGCGTCGTCGTCGGCGTCGCCGACGGCCCCGGCCAGTACGCGACCGCGCCGGGGGCGTTCCGTCGCCTCGCGTTGGCCGCTCTGCTCGCTGGTGGCACGCCCGGAGCGGACGGGGGTGAGGGCAGCGGCGCAGACGACGGCGCGTCCCCCGCGAGGCTGACCGACCGACAGGAGCGACTGCTCGTCAGGAAAGTGCTGCAGGCGCAGCCGAGAGACGCCGTCACCGACGAACTGGGATACGTCTCGACGCGGGAGTGTATGCGCGACCTCGGCGCGGCGTACGCGACGCTCCTCGACGTGTACGGCGAGGCCGACGTCGTCGCGGCCGAGCGCGCGCGGTTCGACCGAGAGTAGCGCGCGGCGTCCTCTCGCGTCGCTGCCACCGTACTCCCGAGCACAGCGCTCATCACCGTCGGCGACCTCCCTCCTCCTATGGAACCGCTCGGCTGGCTCTTCCTCGCGCTCGCCGCGCTCGGCGTCGCGGGGTCGGTGCTGCCACTCGTTCCCGGGGGCCTGCTCTCGGTCGCTGGCGTCGCGGGCTACTGGTGGTCGACGGGCTTCGCGGAGCCCTCCGCGCTCGTCGTCGCCGCCCTCGTGTCCGTCGGCGTTCTGACGATGCTCGTCGACTACTTCGGCGGCGCGATCGCGGCGCGGGCGGGCGGCGCGTCGGCCGTGACGACCGGCGTCGCCGTCGTCGTCGGTCTCCTGTTGCTTCTGCTCGCGGGTCCCGTCGGCTTCCTCGTGGGGATCGCGGCGACCGTCTTCGCCGTCGAGTTCGCCCAGCACGCGGACACCGAACGGGGACTGCGAGTCGCGCTCTACGCGACGGTCGGCGTGCTCGCCTCGACGGTCGTGCAGGTGATTCTGACGGGGTCCGTGCTCGTGGTGCTCGTGTTGGTCGTGGTGATCTGAGCGGCGTCGCGCTCGTCGGAGCGGCACGCCGACGTCGTCGCGCCGCATCCGGAAGGGACCTCCGAGGCGACTCTCGGCTCGGCAGAATTGCGCCGCGACGGTGGAATTATATCGGTCGTGGTCCTACCAGTAGGTGTGAGCGTCAACGTCGAGACGCGAGTCGATCCCCCCGGATCCGGCGAGTTCGCCGCGAGCGCGTGGGAGCTCAAAGAGCGGATCCGGGAGCACGAGGACGTCCTCAAGCAGCGGCGGGCCTTCTTCGTCGACGCGTACCGCCGCGCGAACGACCACCTGCTATTCGAGGGCGACGACCTCGTCGGCTTCGCGTCCGTTCGACGCGACGGCTACATTCTCTTTCTCGCGGTCGCGCCCGAGCGCCGCGGCGAGGGCTACGGCAAACGTCTCGTCGCGGCCGCGCTGCAGGACCACAAGTCGATCTCCTGTCACGCCCGGTCGACGAACGAGGACGCGCTGTCGTTTTACGAGCACCTCGGCTTCGAGACCATCCGCCGGATCGACGGCTACTACGAGGACGGCGGCGACGCGTACTACCTCCGACTCGGCGACGGCTCCTCGCTGCGCGAGAAGTTCGCCGAGTTCTTCCGACGGTCGGTCGTCGGCGAGTGAGGACGCTACAGTTCTTCGGGGTCCTTCACGCCGTTGTCTGTGATCACCTCGTCGAGTAGCTCGACCGGGGTGGCGTCGTAGGCGGGGTTCTCGATCACGACGTCCTCGATCGGCTCCAGCGACACCTCCGCCGGCGGGCGGATCTCGTTCTCGAAGACGAACCCGTCGTCGACGATCTTCGCCGCCGAGCCGACGACCGTGACGGGGACGTCGAGGTAGTTCGCGGTCGTGGCGATGGGGAAGGTGCCGACGCGGTTGTAGAGGGTGTCGCCGACGATGCAGTCCATCCCGACGACCACGCGGTCGCACTCCTCGAGGAACGACCCCGCCGCGCTGTCGACCAGGAGGTGGGGCTCGACGCGGTCGAACGCCGCGAGCTGGCGGGCCGTCTTCCGGCCGAGGTACCGGGGACGGGCCTCCGTGACGTACGCCGTCAGGTAGGTGCCGCCGGCGGCGGCCTCCTCGACCGCCTCCATCACGGTCGAGGAGAAGTCGTGAATCAGGACGGTCTCCCCGTCCTCGAACGTCGGCACCGCGTTCGCGGCCGCGCGCGACTTCCCCTGCTGGACGTCCTCGACGACTCGCTCGATCACTTCCTCCAGGAGCGATTTGGCCTCCGAGACGGTGTCTTTCCGATCGACGACGTTCACGAGCACCGTCTGCATCGCGTTGAAAAGCGACGCGTGCGAGGGATTCGCCCGCTTGAGCGCGCTCGCGTTGCGTTCGAGGTCGCGCTCGAACTCCTCGACTGTGGCGTGATCGCGTTCGACGAGCTCCGAGAGCGCCCGCGTCGCCTTCACGGCCACGACGGACGAGCTGTGTGTCTGCATCTCCCGGATCTCCGCGATCGTCTCGTCGATCATATTCCGAGAGTCGGTCACTCGCGTCAAAGACCTTCCGACGGCGGCGACCGACGCTGCGTGCCCGTCACTCCTCGACGATCTCGTCGGGGTCGCTACCGCCGTCTCCCGCCTCGAAGCGCCACGCGTACCCGAAGACCGCGAGGGCGACGAGGATCCAGACGACGCTGCCGACGCGGATCGCGAACTCGAGGCGAGCGCCCCACGTCGGCAGCGTCGTCTGCAGCGAGAGCGCGGCGACGACGGGCGCGCCGACGACGATGGTGACGACGAACGTCGTCTGCATCACCCAGCCGTAGTCGATCCCGTCGGGATCCGAAGTCTCGACCGGTTGCACGCCTTCGACTTCGGAGGCGGGCGCAAAGGCGTGCCGGTTTCCGCGACCGGACGGATGGCCGCTACGGCGACACGCGACGGTCGAGGAAGTCCCGGAGCTCCGCGTTGAACGCCTCCGCCGCTTCCAGCATCGCGAGGTGGGCGGCGTCTTCGAGGATTGCCAGTTCGCAATCCGGCAGTTCGGCGCACAGCTCCTCGTGGTAGTGCGGTGGCGTGAGGCGATCGTACTCCCCGACGAGCGCCAGCGTCGGGAGGTCGATCGACGAGAGCTCCGCGCGCACGTCGAAGGCGTGCGCCGTCCGGAAGTCGCGTTCGAGGACGGCCCGCCCCGTGTTCCTGAGCGCCGCCTTCGAGACGTCGAGGGTGGCCTCGTCGGGGTCGTGAAAGAGGTGATCCGGTTCGTGGAAGAACTCGACCACGCGCTCGAAGTCCGTCTTCACCCACCGCAGGAGGTCGTCGAGCACCGGGAGGCGCGCGCCGGATCCGGCGAGGACCGCGCCCGCCACGTCGAGGTCGCGTTCGACGAGCGCCATCAGGACGACCGCGCCGCCGAGGGAGTTCCCGAGCAGGACGTCGGCGTCGACCTCGCCCGCGACGGCGACGACGTCGTCGACGAACGCCGAGAGCGTCTCGTAGCCGGGTTCGGCGGCGACGTCGTCGCTGTCGCCGTGCCCGCTCAGATCGAGTGCGACTAGGGGGTACTCGCCGGCGAGTTTCGCCTGCGCGCTCCAGACGCGGTGAGTGCCGCCGCTGCCGTGGACGGCGAGGACGACGGGGCCGTCAGCGCCCCGATCGAACGTCCGATAGGCCGTCTCCCGGCCGTGGTGAGCTACCGTTTGCATACGAGTTGGTTCGACCCGATGCGGTATAAAGCCTGAATATGAGAGGCCGACACCCGAATCCCCCGTCGATTGACCGAGGCGAAACCGACCGATGGAGCCCCGGACCGCAATTCAACCGCAATTCACTACCATCCATCGCTGTCTTGCGATTAATGGTAGAAAGGCTTATATAGAAAAGCGACTAACTTGGAGTTAGGATCAACGATGAGTATCAAACAGCAGGCCGGTGGAGACGAGCGGATGGTTCGCCGGTACGAGTACGAGGACAGTTGGGTCCTCGCCGCCGACGTGGGTGTCGCCGACGAGGACCTCGACGTCGACGTGGTCGGAACGACGGCCATCGTGGTCGCCGAGACCGGTGGTGACGTCTCCGAGACCGAGTTCGAGCTTCCGGGCTCGGACGCGTCGGTCGCGACCAACAACGGCATTCTCACGATCACGGTCGAAAAATGAAGCTCACCGTCAAACCACTCAAGCAGAAGGACGCCGGCCGCGGGCTCGCGGCGATCGACCGACAGGCCGCGGAGGAACTGGACCTAGAGGGCGGCGACTACATCCGGATCGACGGCGACGGCGGCACCGCCATCGCCCGCGTCTGGCCCGGCTACCCCGAAGACAGCGGGACGGGCGTCGTCCGGATCGACGGTCGGCTCCGCCAGCAGGCGAACGTCGGCATCGACGACCGCGTCGAGGTCGAGAAGGCCGACATCAAGCCCGCAAAGCACGTCTCCGTCGCCCTCCCGCAGAACCTCCGCATCAGCGGGAACATCGGCGCGCACCTGCGCGATAAGCTCGCCGGTCAGCCCGTGACCCAGGGGCAGAACATCCGGGTCCCGTTCGGCTTCGGCTTCATGAGCTCGTCGAGCCAGCCGCTCCCGCTGAAGATCGCCTCGACCGAGCCGGAGGGCACGGTCGTCGTCACCGACTCGACGGAGGTGACGATCAGCCAGACGCCCGCCGAGGAGATACAGGCCGGCGCGGAGGGCGAGGCAGACACGCCCTCTGTGACCTACGAGGACATCGGCGGGCTCGACCGCGAGCTCGAACAGGTGCGAGAGATGATCGAGCTGCCGATGCGGCACCCCGAGCTGTTCCAGCGGCTCGGCATCGAGCCACCGAAGGGCGTGCTCCTCCACGGACCGCCCGGCACGGGCAAGACGCTGATCGCGAAGGCCGTCGCCAACGAGATCGACGCCTCGTTCCACACGATCTCCGGCCCGGAGATCATGTCGAAGTACTACGGCGAGTCCGAAGAGCAGCTCCGAGAGATCTTCGAGGAGGCCGAGGAGGCCGCCCCGGCGATCGTCTTCGTCGACGAGATCGACTCGATCGCGCCCAAGCGCGGCGAGGCCGGCGGCGACGTCGAACGCCGCGTCGTCGCGCAGTTGCTCTCGCTGATGGACGGCCTCGACGAGCGCGGCGAGGTCGTCGTCATCGGCGCGACCAACCGCGTGGACGCCATCGACCCCGCGCTCCGGCGCGGCGGTCGCTTCGACCGCGAGATCGAGATCGGCGTGCCGGACCGCGAGGGTCGCAAGGAGATCCTGCAGGTCCACACGCGGAATATGCCGCTCTCGGACGCGGTCGACCTCGACGAGTACGCCGACAACACCCACGGCTTCGTCGGCGCGGACATCGAGAGCCTCGCGAAGGAGGCCGCGATGAACGCGCTGCGGCGCATCCGCCCCGAACTCGACCTCGACTCCGAGGAGATCGACGCCGAGGTGCTCGACTCGCTGACGGTCACCTCGAAGGACTTCAAAGAGGCGATCAAGGGCATCGAGCCCTCGGCGCTGCGGGAGGTCTTCGTCGAGGTCCCCGACGTCACCTGGGAGCACGTCGGCGGCCTCGAAGACACCAAAGAGCGCCTCCGCGAGACGATCCAGTGGCCGCTCGAGTACCCCGAGGTGTTCGAGGCGATGGACATGCAGTCGGCGAAGGGCGTGCTGATGTACGGCCCGCCCGGGACCGGGAAGACGCTCCTCGCGAAGGCCGTCGCCAACGAGTCCGAGTCCAACTTCATCTCGGTGAAGGGGCCGGAACTGCTCGACAAGTACGTCGGAGAGTCCGAGAAGGGCGTCCGCGAGATCTTCAAGAAGGCCCGCGAGAACGCGCCGACCGTGGTCTTCTTCGACGAGATCGACTCGATCGCGACCGAGCGGGGCAGCAACACGGGCGACTCCGGCGTCTCAGAGCGCGTCGTCTCCCAGTTGCTGACCGAACTCGACGGGCTCGAAACCCTCGAAGACGTCGTCGTCGTCGCGACGACGAACCGCCCGGACCTGATCGACTCGGCGCTCTTGCGCCCCGGACGGCTCGACCGGCACGTCCACGTGCCCGTCCCAGACGAGGAGGCCCGCCGGGCGATCTTCGGGGTCCACACCGAACGGAAGCCGCTCGCCGACGACGTCGACCTCGACGAACTCGCCGCGGAGACGGAGGGCTACGTCGGTGCCGACATCGAGGCGGTCTGCCGCGAGGCGTCGATGGCCGCGAGCCGCGAGTTCATTAACAGCGTCTCCCGCGAGGAGGTCGCCGAATCGGTCGGCAACGTCCGCGTGACGATGGAGCACTTCGAGCAGGCGCTCGACGAGGTCGGCCCGAGCGTGACCCCGGAGACGCGCGAGCGCTACGAGGAGATCGAACAGCGCTTCCAGACCAGCGAGGTCGAGCGCGAGCCCGAGGCCGAGGTCGGACGGACGTTCCAGTGATGTGAGCACACCGGCGGCGCGCCGTTGTGCCCCTCGTCCCCGTTTGCATCGCCGATTTTTTACGGCCGATATACTGAGTTCACAATGCGGAACTCCCGAATACGACAATAATAAACGGTTTTTTGTTTCACCTTCCGGAAACTCGGTGCCGACTCGTGTTCTCGGTCCGGCCGAAGAGCGCGACACCGGCCACGTAGCCAGTCGGACGGCGACGTAGTCGGCCGGTCGGCCTGCAGGTCACTGCTCGGTCGGCGGCTCTTTCGGCGGTAGATACATCCGAACGGTGTTCCCTTGCGGACGCTGTCGCTCGAAGCCGATCTCGCCGCCCAGCGATTCGACACACCAACGCATCACGAACAACCCCACGCCGGATCCGTGGACGGTGTTCGTCCGCGCTGCCGGTCGGAACAGAGCGTCGAGTTCGGCGTCTCTAATCGGCGGGTTTGTGTCTTCGATCGCTATTTCGACGCGGCCGGTGTTCGGCGAACGACCGACGCGAAGGTCGACCACCGGAGCCGAATCGTCGCTGTGGACGATCGCGTTCTCGACGGCGTGCGACAGCGCGTACGAGAACGCGTCGTCGACGTCGATCCACAGCGCCTCTCGCTCAGTAACGGAGATCCTCGCGTGAGAGTACTCCTCGCGGAAGTCAGCTACGACCTCGCGGATCGCCCGCGTAGCGTTGCGAACGTGACGATCCCCCGCCGTGGGTACGACGGCGTGTTGGATCTCCTTGACGGACGTGGCCGTGTCCCCGAGCTTCGTCGCCGCTTCGTGGATTGTCCTCGCTGCCGCCCGCGCCTGTTCGATGTCGTCGCCGTCAGCGATCTCCTCGGCGTAACCTGTGATGATCGCAGCCTTGTTCCTGAGATTGTGTCTGAGGATCCGCCAGAACAGCTCTTCGCGGTGGCTCGCGTCGTAGTGGTCGGTCACGTCGCGGATCTCCGCAAGCACGTGATCGCCTCCAGCGGGCACCTGCCGAGAGAGGTGGACGCGGACCCAGATCAACTCTCCGTCACCGCGCTTGACGCGCCAGGTGAACCGTTGGACGTCACCTGTTGCGGCCGAAGTAAGCCGGTCACGGAAGTCGGATGCCGAAAAGGGGTAGGTGTTCGCCGTGTAGCGATCGATCCCGAGGCCTCGGAGATCCGCGCGCCCGTACCCGAAGATCGACGTCAGGCGGTCGTTCGCATCGAGTATCGACCCGTCTCGCGGGTCGTATAGCGCGATCCCGACCCGGAGTGTGTCGTACTCGGACGGGAGAGAGGGTTCGACGTGAGACACCATCCGTCGAATGCACTCGGCCAGACCCGCTTAGCACTCACTAAGTGGGATATATACTGATAACACACACTCGCGAGCGGACTGTACTCTCTCTGAGGTTTCACCGGAAACGCGGTGCGGTGGGTGGACGTTTCACACGAAGTTCGGTCGCGGCTAAACAGTCACGCCGAGTCTTCGAGCGCGTCGAGGTCGTCGAGAATCTCGTCGGCGTGACCCTCCGGTGAGACGCCCTCGTAGGCGAGGACGACGTCGCCGTCGGGACCGACGACGTACGTGTTGCGGAAGACGCCGTCGAAGGTGTTGCCGAACATATTCTTCTCGCCGTAGGAGTCGTAGGCGGTCGCGACCGACCCGTCCTCGTCGGAGAGCAGGCGGAACGGGAGGTCGTACTCTTCGGCGAACGGTTTCAGGTCCGCGACGGGGTCGTCGCTGATCCCGAGGACGGTCACGCCGCGGTCGCGCAGTTCGTCGTAGACGTCGCGGAAGCCGCACGCTTCGGTGGTGCACCCGGGCGTGTCCGCCCGGGGGTAGAAGTAGACGACGACGTACTCGCCGCGGTGGTCCGAAAGCGAGGCGTCTTCGCCGTCCTGGTCGGGCAGGGTGAACTCGGGGGCGGTCTCGCCGATGTCGAGCATACTCGCTTCCTCTCACGAACCGGGCTTCAACGTACCGCTCGACGGTGACCCCGACGCGACGGGCCGCCTAATCGAGTTGTTCGGCGGCGTCGCGCTCCAGCAGCGGCCCGGCGTTCGTGGTCGGCAGCGTGACCACGTCCTCGGATTCGAGGTCGTACTCGCGCTCGTCGACGCCGAATATCTGCCCGACGTCCTCGGTGATCCGGAGCGTGACGCGATCCGTTTCCTCGGAGGCCTGCTCGGCCTCGGCAGCGTCGGCGCTCTCGACGACCGGCGCGTCGGGTGCCGACGCGTCCGGCGGAGCGTCCGGCGGGACGTCTGGCGGCACGTCCGGATCCGCGTCGGCCGCGTCCGACGCGGGCTCTGCGGCCCCGCCGTCGTCCGGTCCCCCCATTGCGTCGGCGAGGACGTCGTCCGAACCGGCCGGCTCGTCGGTCGGCGCGGCCGCCGCCTCGGCGGACGGTGCATCCGTCGCAGCGATGGAATCTGCCTCCGTCGACGGTGACGCGTCGGCGTTCGACGACCCGACCGCCGCCGACGTCGTCCCGTGGTCGGTCTCGGCGGGCGGCGCGCGGTCGTCGCCTTCGCTCCCGCCCTCGCCCGCGAGGACGTCGAGGACGGTCTGTCGGTTCTGTTTGATCCGGCCGACGAGCCCCTCGAACAGGTCGCGCTCCTCGGCGGTGAGGCCGTCGGTGTCGGCGCTCATGTCCGCGGCGGCGAACGACGCCAGTTTGACGACCTTGCCGACGCGGCGCTCGTAGATCGACTCGACGACGTCCTCGGCGGTCTCGATCTCGTCGGTCAGCCGCCCGACGTCCGGATCGTCGAAGGGGTCCTCGGCGGCGTCGGCCGCGCGGCGGCGCTCGGCCTTCCGTTCTGCGATGTACGCCGCGACGTCCTCGTAGAACGAATCCCGGAGGTGTTGGAGGCTGTCCTTCTGCCGCTCGGTCCGTCGGACGCTCCGCAGCTCCTCTAGATCCATTCTTTGCACTCGGCCGGATTCATTCTTTGATTTTCTCCGCGCGCCCTCGGGCCATCAGGAAGACTCCGAGGCACTCTTCTACGGACTGCTCTCCCTCCGTGATAGTAAACGTGTCGCCGTCGAAGGTCGTCGGTCCCGGATCGGTCACGTTCACCGTGATCTCGCGGCCGCGGAACCGCTCGGGGATCGCATCTTCGAGCGGGTGGAAGTCGTCGAGGTCCGCGCGCGACAGCGGCGTGACGACCAGCCCGGATCCGCCGTGGAGGCTGCCCGGCAGCCGGATGAGCCGCTTCGTGTCCGTCGTCACCGGTTCGTCGATCGGCGCGGTCTCCTCCTCGATCGCCTCGGCGGCGAGCGCGTCGACGAGGATGCGCGTCCCCGGACCGCCTGCCTCGACGTTGCCCGCGCGGATCGCCTCGAAGTTGTTGCGGACGGTTCCGAGGATCGTCTGCGCACGACCTTCGCCGATCCCGTCCAGTTCCTGGAGCCGCGCTAAGGCCTCGTCGTCGTCCATCTCGCGCAGTCGTTCGGCGAGGTCGACGAGGCGGCGATGCGTGCGCGCGCCCCACCCGCCGCGGCGGCGGAGGACCCGGCGGGTCGTCCCCCGGTTCGACTCCGTCTCGATCAGGCCGTCGACGTCGAGGTCGATCGCGCGGACGTAGTCGACGATCTCGCGGCGCGCCTCGCTGTCGAGTCCTCGAACGTCGGGGTCGCGAACGTGGACGTGATAGCCGCGGCCGCCGGAGAAGACCACCTCGGTCTCCGCGAAGGCGAAGTCGTCGTCGATGAAGTCGAGGAGGTTCAGCAGTTCGCCCTTACACGCCTCCAGCATCTCCGCGTAGGTGGTGGTCTCGGGATCGACGCCCGGGAGGTGATCGGCGTCGAGGTCGAAGACGAGGTCGGCCGACTGCCAGCCCTTCTCGTCCATCGAACTCGCGCCTGGGTCCGCAAAGCGCGCCGACGAGAAGTAGACGTGCCGCGGCGCGGTGCGGTGCAGGAAGTCGCCGAGGTCGCCGACGTCCAGCAGCGACTGGTGGCGGATCATCCGCGTCGCGCCGGCGCTCCACGGGATGTGGCCCCACTCGCGGCGCTCGGCCGCGGGGGGGAGAGAGACGTCGCTGCGGCGGTAGTAGTCGCCGAACCGCCCCTCTAGATAGGTCCGCGTGCGCGCCTCCATCGGTCGCCGAGACTTTCGGAGCGAGGAGTAAAGCCGTTGCGCCTCGGTGTCGGTTCGGAGATCCTGCCTGCTCGGATCGCCCCGACGCTCAGGCGAACTGCTCGCGGTCGGGGACCTCCTCGCGGCCGAGGATGATCTCCTGCGCCTCGACGTCCTCGAAGGCCGCGACCAACCCGCCGATCTCTAGGACGCCGTCGTCGGTCTCCAGTCGCAGCGAGGCGACCTCCTCGGACTCCTCCAGCCTCGCCGTCTCGATCTTCCCCTCGACGACGATCGGGTCGCCGGTCTCGACGTCGCGGCCGGTGATCGAGGCGTAGAAGGGGCCGTCGAGTTCGCGGACGTCCTTCACGGCGCGGCGGATCGAGGCGTAGCGACGGGGGAACGGCCGCCGCTTGCCGTCGGTGGCGATCGTCTCGGCGGTCGACCAGAGGACGGTCCCGAAGAAGCCCGAGACCAGAAAGCCCAGCGCCGAGCGGTTGAAGATGACCCCGTACCGATCGCGGTCGTCGCGGAGGGCGTCCTGCGTCGCGTAGATCGAGTAGTTGCCGTCGGCGACGGCGAGGATCGGTGTCGTGATCCCCCGTCGCCCGCGAGCGACCGTCGCGACTTCGAGGTAATCGAAGCTGTCCGGGTCGGGAGCGCGCGACAGCGGCGTGATGAGCAGATCGACGCTCACGCCGTCGTCGACCGCCGCGGCGAGGTCCTCGCGGAAGCGACGCAGGAGGTCCGGCGTCAGCGACAGCACCAGTTCGTACTCGGCGCTCTCGATGATCTCCTCGACGTACCGGAGGATCGTCGAGCGGGACTTCACGAGCGAGACCGCCTCGGTGTCCCGCGCGGGCGCGGTGTAGCGCGCTTCCAACTCGGATACGAGGCTGTCGAGGGACTGCTGGACGTTGCCGAAGGCGTCGTCGGGGGCGACCGCGACGATCTTCATCGGCCGCGATTCCCGGAGTTCGACGAGGCCGCGATCGGAGAGGCTCCGCACCGTGTCGTACACCCTCGGCTGCGGGATCTCCGTCCGATCGGAGATCTCCGAGGCCGTCAGTTCGCCGTGTTCGAGCACGGCCAGATACGCCTCAATCTCGTACTCGCCGAGGTCGAAGCGCTCTCCGACCCGCTCGAGCGTCATCCGGAGTTCGTCTGCCATACCGGGTGCTCTCACTCCGGGCACTTACTGTTTACTATACTTCGAGTAGCACGCAATTCCGGAACGGGATCTATCACCCCCGCTGCACCGATCGAGTCGCGGAGAACGCCACCCCGTTGAATAAGTATAAGCGTCGGCGGCCGATAGCGTGTGTGTGATGGACGAGCACGGAGAGACGGACGGGCCGACCAGCGTGTACGGTCGCGCCGACGAACTGACTGCGGCCGGGGAGACGGTGGCGCTCGTGACGGTGACCCGGGTGGACGGGTCGGCACCGCAGGACCCCGGCGCGTCGATGCTCGTTCGCGCCGACGGGAGCACGGAGGGGACCGTCGGCGGCGGCACCGTCGAGGAGCGGACGCGCCGGGCTGCCGTCGAGGCCATCGAGGAACGGACCCCGCGAACGGAGCGGTGGGAACTGCGCCCCGAGGGCAACACGGGGATGGTGTGCGGCGGCGAAATGGACGTGTTCATCAACGTGATACCGGGCAGTCAACGGCTGATCGTCGCGGGCGGCGGGCACATCGCGCAGTCGCTCGCGCCGATGGCCGTGGAGTTGGGCTACGACGTCTTCGTCGTCGACGACAGGGAGGAGTACGCCACCGACGAGCGGTTCCCCGATGTCGAGGTGGCCGCCGCCGACTACGACGCGGGGATCGAATCGGTCGGCGTCACCGACAACACCGCCGTCGTCGTCGCCACGCGGAGCGGCCACTTCGACCGCATTGCCGCGGGGGAGGCGCTCCAACGGGGGGCGTACTACGTCGGCCTCGTCGCCTCCGACACCAAGGCCGAGCGCGTCGCCGAGGGGCTCCGAGAGGACGGCGTCGACGAAGCTGACTTCGAGCGGTTCCACTCGCCGGTGGGATTGGACCTCGGCGGCGGCGACCCCGCGGACGTCGCGCTCTCGATTCTCGCGGAACTCAACCGCGTCCGTCACGGTCTCGCGCCCGGGACCGTCGAATCGTAGCTGCCAACGGCCGCCTATTGCCGTCTCTCCCGATTTTCCGGCGCTCACCGGTCTCCCCTTCCGGAGGCCGAACATATATGAATGTGTGTGAAAGATAATCAAGGTATGTCCACGACAGACGTACCGGACGAGTCGGAGCCTGAGGCCGGCGACGACTCGGGAGGACCATCCCGCCGCGACATCATCAAGGGGACGATCGGCGGGACGCTCGTCGCGGCGAACGCCTATCTGTTCAACAACATCAGACAGACGTCGGCGCAGGGCGACGGGACGCCGGGGGTCCGAGAACGGTTCTCGAATCAACTGAAACTGACCGTCAACGGCCGCGAGCGCTTCGTTCGGGTCGAAGACCAAGAGCGGTTGGCGGAGACGCTCCGATACAAACTCGGGCTGACCGGGACGAAGTTCGGCTGCGACCGCGCGATGTGCGGCGCGTGCACCGTCCAGGTCGACGGCGATCCGATCTACAGCTGCACGTACTTCACGAAGGACGCCGTCGGCCAGGAGATCACGACGGTCGAGGGCCTCGCGGAGGGCGGTCAGCTCCACCCGATCCAAGAGTCGTTCATCGAGGAACTGGGCGGGCAGTGTGCGTTCTGCACGCCCGGGATGATCATGTCGGCGAAGTCGCTGTTGGAGGAGAACGGCGACCCGACGCGCGAGGAGGTCAAAGACGCCCTCGAAGGCAACCTCTGTCGCTGCGGGAACTACGAGAACGAGATCGAGAGCGTGCTCTCGGCGGCCGAACGGATGTGATCGCCCGTGTCTAACCACAACTACGTCGGAACGGACTTCGAGGTCCCGGACGGCAGAGCGAAAGTCACGGGCGAGGCGAAGTACGCGGACGACTACCAGTTCGACAACCTGCTGCACGCGAAGACCGTCAAGAGCCCCTACGCGCACGCCAGAGCCAGAAGCATCGACACCTCGGCGGCGGAGTCGATGAACGGCGTCGAGGCGGTCATCACCCACGAGGACGTCCCGGACGCCACGGTCGGGCAACCGGTGCTCGCCAAGGAGCCGTTGACGTTCGGCTACCCCGTCGCGGCGGTCGCCGCGTCCGACGAGTACACCGCTGCCGCGGCCGTCGAGGCGATCGAGGTCGACTGGGAGGTGCTCGACCACGTCGTCGATCCGATCGAGACCCTCAAGCCGGGGAGCCCGAACGCTCGCCCCGAGGGGAACGCCCCGACGGGCGAGGCGGGCGGTGAGGGCGCCGAAGGGCAGGGCGGGGCCGAAGCCGCCTTTGACACCATCAAGTGGGACGACGCCGACTTCAGCGGCGACTTCCCGGAGAACCCCGGGGAGTTCACGATGGAGTGGAACTGGGGCGACGTCGGCGAGGGATTCGAGAACGCCGAGACGATCTACGAGGACACGGTCTCGGCGCACCCGCAGCCGACGAACCCGATGGAGCCGCGATCGACGGTCGCCGAGTGGGGCACCGACGGCCACGTCACCATCTGGGGCTCCAGCCAGAGCATCAGTCTGACGCACACCGGCGTCGCGGGGATCATCGGCAAGTCGCCGCAGGACGTCACCTTCATCAGCAACTTCTGCGGCGGCGGGTTCGGCTCGAAGGGGACCGCCTACCCGCAGATGGGCGTCCCCGCGTTCCTCTCCCGGGAGGTCAACCGACCCGTGAAGATTCGCGGGACGCGCCGCGAGGAGTTCCACTGGGGCAACGGCCGCTCGACGTTCATCGCGAAGACGCGCGTCGGCCTCGACTCGGAAGGGACGATCACCGCTATGGAGATCGAAGCCATCGGCGACTCGGGGGCGTACTCCGCGGACGCGCTGTCGACGCTCAGTTCCGGGTTCAACTCCCTGACGCAGTGCTGGCAGCCGGAGACGCTCCGGTTCCGCGGCATCGGCGTCTTCACCAACACGCCCAAACGCTGGCCGCAGCGCGGTCCCGGACAGAACCAGGCCGCACTGGCGGTCGCGCAGGTTATCGACGAAGCGGCGAAGCAGGCGGGGTTCGACCCGCTCGAGGTCTGTCTGCAGAACTCCCCGGAGAACCGCGGCCCCGCGGGGGCCGAACGGCTCCCGATGACGAGCGCGTATCTCGGCGAGGCCTACGAACTCGCCGCCGACGCGATCGACTACGAGGCGAAGCGCGAGCGGTCCGGGACCCGCGAGGGCTCGAAGGTGTACGGCGTCGGGATGGCCTCGGCGTCTCACCAGTCCGGATACGTCGGCTTCGACGGGCTCATCGTCGTTCACACAGACGGCACCGTCGAAGTGCGGCAGGGCGCGGGCAACCTCGGGACGGAGAGTTTCGCCGCCGTCGCCCGGATGGCCGCGGACACGATGAACGCCGACTGGGACAACGTGGAGGTCTCCTGGGGCAGCAGCGACAAGTCCTCGTTCACGCTCGGGCAGTTCTCCTCGAACACCACGTTCACCGAGGGGCTCGCCAACGTGAAGGCCGCCGAGACGGCCGTCCAGTACCTGAAGGAACTGGCCGCGGCGGAACTCGGCGGCACGGCTGACGCCTACACCGTCGAGAACCACGAGGTCGTCCACGGTCAGTCCGGCCAGTCGATGACGTTCGCGGAGGCCGCACAGGCCGCCGTCGACGCCGGCGGCAAGTACACGGCCGAGGAGATCCCCGAGCAGTACCAAGAGAACCTCGTGCCCCTGACGATCGCCGCCGCGAGCGACGCGGTCGGACAGGGTCTCGTCGCGTTCGGAAAGACCACCGGCGAGGACCTCGACGGGTTCGTGACTTCCTTCGCCGGCGCGATCGCGGAGGTCTCGGTGGACCTCGAAACGGGCAAGGTCGTCGTCGAGGAGATGGCCAACTACAACGACTCCGGGACGGTCGTCCACCCCGAGAGCTTCGAGGCGCAGGTCGAGGGCGGCGCGATACAGGGCATCGGCTACACCCTCTTCGAGCAGTACCGCCACGACGAGGGCACCGGGATCCCGGTGAACACGGACCTCTACAAGAACAAGCCGCCGTCGATCCACGACTACGTCGCCGGCGACCTGCACGTCGGCGCGGTCGGCGAGCCGGACCCCTTCGGTCCCTTCGGGGCGAAGGGCGTCGGCGAACCGCCGTACGGGGCGGCCTCGGGCGCGGTCGCCGCGGCGGTCAAAGACGCCCTCGGAGTGACCTTCAACGAGTTCCCGGTGACGCCGGATAAGGTGCTTGCGAAGGTCCGCAGCGGGGAGGTGGAGCTGTAACCATGCAACAAGATATGATCCCGCCGCTCAGGCACATCGACGCGACGAGCGTCGAGCACGCCGTGCGGCTCCTAGACGAACACGGCAGCGACGCGGCAACGATCGCGGGTAACACCGACGAGATCAACTGGCTGAAGAACCGCGATCGGACCCCCGAGGTGCTCGTCGACCTCAAGCCGATCGAGGAGCTCGAAGAGATCTCCGAGACGAGCGACGGCGGGCTCCGGATCGGCGCGCTGGCGACGCTCTCGGACGTCGAAGGCCACGACGCGGTCAACGACGGCTTCTCGCTCATCGCCGAGGCGATGGGCGAGATCGCGACGCCGCAGATCCGAAACCAGGGGACGATCGGCGGCAACCTCACGCAGGACTCGCGGTGCTGGTACTATCGCGGCGGCTTCGACTGCTACCGCGCCGGCGGGAACACCTGCTATGCGATCACCGGGGAGTCGAGCGACCACGCGGTCACCGACTACTCGCGGTGCATCACTGCCCACCCCTCCGACGGGGCCGTCGCGCTCATTGCGCTCGGGGCCGACGTCGTCGTCCGCGGGCCGCGCGGGGAGCGCCGCGAGCCCCTCTCGGAGTTCTTCGTCGGGCCCGAGGACAACATCACCGTGATGCACGACCTCGCGCACGACGAGATCCTCACCCACATCGAGGTACCGAGCGACTGGCGGGGCGAGGACTTCTACTTCGAGAAGGTCCGCGGCCGCGACTCCTGGGACTTCGCGATCGGGAACATCGCCGCCGCGATCCGGACGAGCGGCAACACGGTCTCGGACCTCCGCCTCGTCGCCAACGGCTTCGCGCCGACGCCGAAGCGGCTCCGGAAGGCCGAGAACGCGATCCGCGGGAACAGCCTCACCGAGAGCAACATCGCCTCGGCCTCCGAGAACGTCCTCCCGAACGCGCGGCCGCAGGAGGACAACGAGTACAAGCTGAACCTCGCCGACAGTCTGGTCAATCGGGCGCTGAGCAACGTCGCATAAGCGGCTGAGCGGCCACCGCGGTTTTTTGAATCAGTTCACCCCACGACGTATCGAGGTAGCGGCCGCGACGAGTGATCACTCCGTTCACGAGGCGGCCACGGCTCGCGCCTCGAAGTCGTCGAAGTCCTGAGCGAGGCTGGGCACGTCGCCGGTGGTCTGGAACGTGACGGTGAACGGCACCGACTCGCCGGGCGGGATCTCGCGGTTCGGGCGCGTCGTCCGGACGCCGATCACGTCGTCCGCGTCGTCGTAGAACGTGACCACGACGTCGGTCGCGCGCGGGTCCTCGCCCCGGTTTTCGACGGTACCCGAGACGACGACCCGGCTCTGCGAGCGGTCGACGACCTCGGCGTCGACGCCGAGATCAGCGGTGCTCGCGGTCGTTCGATTCGCACGCACGGATACCTCGTAATCGTCGACGCTCTCGCTCGTGTCGTGGTGGATGTTGAACGGCACGGACTCGCCGGGACCGATCGGTTCACCGAGGACCCCGCCGACCGCCTCGCCGACTACCTCGCCGTCGCGGTAGTACGTCACCGTCACCGTCGCGTTCCCGACCGGGTGCGACCGTCCGTTGTACACCTCGCCGACGACCGTGGGCCGGCCCAACCGGTCGAGGTGGTAGGTCGTCCCCTCGACGGTCGTCTCGCCGGCGAGCGGTGCCTGCGGGCGGTCCAACTCACCGGTGACGAGGACCTCGACGCCCACGAGTCCCCCGTAGGTGAGCCCCGCCGCCAACACCGCGCCGATGAGCACCGCCTTCGCGTCGACCATCTACCGAACCAGTGGTTTCCAGCGGACATAAGCGCTGGGACCGTTCTTCGGCCGTTTTCGGTCCCGCGATCGCCGGCAGGGTGCCCTGCGAGCGCCACCGTTTTCCCGTCGCCGCCGAGACGGGGGTACGAGAACCGATGCCGCTCAACGTGTTCGATCTCAGAGGCGTCTACGTGTTCCGCGACGACGGCAGGTCGGTTCCGGCGTCGCTGGAGCGACACTACAACGAGGCGGAGGACCGATACGAGGTGCCGACCGAGGAGGAACTCGACGCGCTGCCCGGCGAGTGGCGCGTGGTGTCGGACCTCGACGCCTACCGCGTCGTCTTCGATCGCGACCCGCCGGTCGGGGTGCGCTCGGAGGCCGTGTTCGTCGACGAGGGTCCGCTGCGGACGACGCTTCTGTGCCCCGACGAGGCGGCGGTCGAGCGGGCCATCGAGGCGGGCGGGACGCCGGCCGACGCCGACGAGTGAACCGGCGGCTCACATCGGACGGAAACGGGGGAGACGCGACCCGTCGTCGATCAGTTCGAGATCCGGACCGAGAGGTCAGCGCCGACCAGTCCGAAGACCGACCACGCGATCGTCAGCACCAACAGCAACGCGAAGGTGACCGGCCACAGCGTCACGCCGAACGTCCCGGTGATGAACCCCGACCACACGCCGAACAGCCCGGCAACGAACACGACCGCCGTCGTCGTGAACGCGGCGAACGCGCCCGCGACGGCTCCGACGACGCGCTCCTCGCCGACGGGTGCGAGCCGCGCGGCGACGGTGCCGCCGACGAGCGGCCAGCCGACGAGGAGGACGAGATAGCCGACGGCCCCGCCGACCTGCAGCCCGAATAAGTGAATCAGCCCCAGGACGGTGATGACTGCGGCCCCGATCACGTCGGGGGAGGCCCTCAGACCGCCCGACTCCGAATGTGTGACGCTTGTTGCCATAGTTCGAACGTCTCGGGGAGACTGGATAAAAATACCGCCGGTCGGAAGCCCCGCCGAATGCCGGAGTGCGCCGCTCAGATCGGCTCGTACCGCTTCACGAGTTCCCAGTACTCGGCGGGGGTGTCGACGTCGGCGAAGATCCGCTCGTCGTCGACGTCGACGGTTCGCGTGTCCGTATCGTCAGATCGCACGACTGCTCTGGCACCACGATCCAGCGGGGCCGCACGGAGCGCGGCGAACGTGCTCGCGAGGAACAGCGGCGGGTGACCGCGGCCGCCGTCGGTGCCGGGGACGAGGACGTCGCCGGGGTCGGTCGCCGTCCCGGCGCTGACGAGCCGCTCGACGACGTGCGCGGGCGTCACCGGGCAGTCGACCGGATTCAAGAACACGCCGTCGGCGTCGCGTTCGGCGGCGTACTCGACCGCTAGGCGGACCGACGAGAGCATCCCCGACTCGTAGTCGTCGTTCTCGCGGACCGTCGCGGCCGAGAGGTCGGCGCGCGCGCGGACCTCCGAGGCCTCGTGTCCGAGGACCACGACGGGATCGACGCCGACGCCCGCGTAGGTCTCGACGAGGCGCTCGACGAACCGCCGCCCGTCGAACGTCAGGAGCGGCTTGGGGAAGCCGCCCATCCGCGTCGACTTCCCGGCGGCCGTGATCGCCGCGACGAAGTCGGCCATCTCACTCGCGTTCGAGGTGGCCGGTCAACTCGTCGAGGAAGAAGAACTTCATCATCACCGACTGGAAGACGGACATCCCGTTGAGGTTGTCGGCCATCCGGGAGGTGACCGACTCCTGTTCGGCGAGCAGTTCGAGGACGGTCCGGGCCTCCTCGATCTCCGGGCCCATGTCGTCGAGGAACGCCCGGTAGGCCTCGGTGTCGAACTCCTCGTGGCTGTCGGGGACGGCTCGGGCGGCCTCGTAACCGTCCACCAGCCCCGCCTCGAAGTCGGCGAGGTACTCCTTCGTCTGACCCGTACCGGACTGGATCGTCTCGCGGTCGATCCCCTCGCCGGCGAAGGAGATCAGGAACTCGTAGGCGACCTCGACTCGCTCGATCGCGTCGCGAAGATCCGCGACTGGGGTCTCAGGCATGACACTCAGTTGCGCACCTCCGGGTATTACTCTTCGGGAACCCGGACCCACGCGCCGGTTGTTGCCCGGCGGACGCGGCCGTCGCGTTTGAGGCGGTGAAGTGCGATGCGACAGGTCTCGTCGGTGACGTCGAGACAGGCGCGAACCTCGGCGGTGAACGCCGACGGCAGCGTCGCGAGCACGTCGAGCGCGCGCGACTCGTGGTCCTCCGGACCGAAGCTCTCGGCGTTCATCGGTGCCGCACCGTACTGCTGCATCACGTTCCGGCTCTGCGTCTCGGTCGTCTCCCCGGTGTCGCCGAGGTCGGGGTCGAACCGCCGGATCGCATCGCGCAGCGCGTCGAATCCGGCGGCCCCGTCGACGACCGTCGCGCCCGTCGGTCCGTCGACGCGGTAGACCGGCGCGCGGAACACCTCGTCCGTCGAGGGCGTCGCTTCGGAGCCTTCCCCGTCTGCGTCGGAGTCGGGGGCCTCCCCGTCCTCGGCGGCGGCAGCCCCGTCGGCCTCGGGTCCCGCCTGCGCGTTCGGGCCCTCCGGGACGCCGTCGAGATAGCTCCGCGACCCCAGCGGGACGGTTTCGGGCGTGCCCCGGACGTCCACCTCCGGGAGCGACTCGACGGTCTGTCTGGCGCGTTCGAGGTCCCGTCCCACCGCGGCGGTCGCCCGGCGGGTGCCCACCGCGTCGGCGACTCGCTCGGGGTCGAGGCCCGCGACCGAGGCCGCTGCCTCCCGGATCTCGTCCGGAGTGGCTATCGATTCCCCTGACGCGAAGACCCGATCGGCGAGCGTCCGTGCGAGATCGAACGCCGCCCCGCCGCCTCCCTGCGCTCTCGCGGCGACGATCGCCTCGCAGGCGGCCCACGAGGGCGGCAGCCCCTCGGCGCTCACCAAGTCTGCGACCGGCATCGTGCCCGCGGCGCGCAGTTCCGAGAGCGCCTCGGCCCGTGCTGCGGTCTCGTCGCCGTCGTCCGTGCCGTCCCTCTCGCCCGGATCGTCGCCGGTAGCGTCCCCGCTGGCGTTCGACCGTTCCGGAATCGACACGACACACCGATACCGGAGGTCGACGTCGTCGAAGGCGTACCTGAGTTGCGACCGGACGGCCCGTCGCCGGTACGCCCGGACCGAGAGCGGGTCAGAGAAGAGCGTGATGGTAACGTCCGACATATCTCTCCGTTGGCGCGGCGGCAAAAAGAGGTAGTGGTCGGAACCGACAGGAGAACGCGGGCGGGGTACCGTTCAGCGCTCGGCGTCGTCGTCGCCGAGGTCGCCGCCGTCGGTCGCCTTCGACCCGCCGACCTGCCAGCTCGTCGGCGAGTACTTCTCGGCGTACTCCTCGACGGCGACGCGTCCGGTGATCATGCTCTTCGTGATCGCCCACTCGTTCGGCCGCAGCGCGAAGTAGACGTGGCCCATCACGAGCGCCAACAGCGCCACGGCGAAGAAGTCGTGGAAGACGAAACTCCACGCGATCAGTCCCGGCGCGTCCGCCGTCCCGAGTCCGAACTGCAGCCCGAGGAAGGAGAACTCCCGGGTCGGACCCCACAGGGGTTCGAGGCTCACCCGTCGAACGAGGACGACGCCGGTCACGATGACGGCCAGCGAGGCCCCGGTGACGCCCCAGTGAAGGAGCTTCTGCGCGCTCGGATACTCGAACTGCCGCGGGTACTCGTCGGTCTGCCCGATCAGGTTCGTGAACCGCCGCCAGAGGTCCTTGGCGTCGGCGACGCCGAACCACATCTTCGACCACGTCCCCTTGTAGGCGACGTGGCCGACGTGGAAGACCACGTAGCCGATGAGCACGACCGCCGAGACGATGTGGACGTCGAGCCACGAGAGGCCCGGGACGGCCCGAAGCGTCACTTCGGTGTTCATGATGACGAACCCCGAGAGCATCAGCGCGAAGATCGAGATCGCCATCACCCAGTGGGAGACCCGCTGGGCGAGGCTGAACCGCTTGATCTCGTCGACGCCCTGTTCCTCCAGCGACTGCTCGACCTCCGACTTCGACGGGTCGTCCGGGCGAGAGGTGTGGTCCGTCGGGTTCCACAGCTCGCGGAGCACGTAGTGAACCAAGAACGTGAGCGTCCCGATGAACGCGAATACGAGCAGTATGTCCCAGCTCAGCCCGACGATGACCTCGCGTCCCGCCCGTTGCGCGTATCTGAATATGTCTATTCCGAAAGGCATAACCTAATGATCTTCATACCAAGACTTAAACTTAGGGTACCCGGAACATGGTGATCCCTCTCATACGAGTCTGTGATGCGGTTTGCGTCGTCCCGAGCGCGGCGGGGCGAGTCGCCGTCCAGTACGGCTACATGTACATTCGGTCTTCCGGCAGTTCGTCGTCGTGTTCCTCCATCCGTTCTGCCAGTTCCGCGTAGTACTGCTCGACCTCCGCCGCGAACGCCTCCAGCGGGCCGGCGTCGACGCCGAGGCCGTAGACCTCGTCGACGGTTTCGACCAAGCGGATCGCCGCTTCGATGTCCGGGATCTGCGCGTGGACGGGAGTCACGAACGTGCAGACGCCCAGCGGGGAGTCGAGTCCGCACTCGACTAAGGCGGCGTTGGTGCCGTCGAGGAAGCCCCGCCCCATCGGGGGGATCTGCTCCTCGCGGAGTCGACGCTCGCGGTAGTCCTCGGTCGCGATGTAGTACGTCTTGTGCTCCTCGGGGCCGTGCGGGATCGGGACGCCCGAGAGGATCGCGATTTCGAGAACGCCGTTGGTCTCGGTCCACTCTAAGATGGCGTTCGCGAACGTCCGCCCCGCGCCGACCGGGATGAACAGTTCGCCGACGAGGACGGTCACATCGAGGTTCTCGCGGGAGAACAACCGGGTGTGGTGCCGCGGGCGGCCGTTCTCGAACGGCGTCACCGTGGGCAACCCCTCCACCGAGAGGTGGCCTTGCTCCTGGAGGTCGAGGTGGTCGACGATGTAGTCCGCGGCGGTCAGCCCCGCGAGGCCGAACGCCGAGAATCCAGCCACCAGCGTCTCACTCGGGGCCGTCTCGTGGGTGATCGTGAATCCGGGGGTGTGTTGGGGCGCGCTCATTAGTTAGGTATTCGGGGACCTGTTCCTTATTGTTACCTCGGCGCATAGACGACGCCGGTTCGAGAGGCGCTTGCGGAACGCTTTTTGTGCGACCCTCGCGTGGTCGGTGGTATGCAGCCCGCGATCACACCCCCTGCGACGGCGGTTCTCGCTGCCGCGACGAACGGCGACGTCCTCGCCGCCGTGCCGGAGTGGGTCCGGTTCCCCGGCTGGCGGGTCGTGTTCGCGCTCCTCGCTGTCGCCCTCGGGGTGTTGCTCTCGCGGTACGTCGTCCGGCTCACCGGGCGGTCCGTCGCGAAGCGGTTCCGCCGGCAGAGCGTCGCTCAGACGGTTCTCAGGCTCATTCGTCTGGCTGTCGTGTTCGTGTTCGCCGGCTTCGCGGCTCGGATTCTCGGACTCCAAGTCGGTGACCTCGTGCTCTCGGTGACGGTGTTTTCGGCCGTTCTGGGTATCGTGCTCGCGCCGATCGTCGGGAGCGTGATAAACGGCCTGTTCATCCTCGCGGACCAGCCCTACGAGATCGGCGACATGATCGAACTCGACGACGGGCGTCGGGCGTTCGTCGACGAGATCACGATCCGGTACACGAAGCTTTTCACCCTGAACAACACCTCGCTGGTCATCCCGAACTCCGCGATCCGCGATCACTTCGTGACGAACTACTCCGCCGAAGACGAGCGCGTCCGCCTCTCCATCGAGGTCGTCGTCACCTACGGGTCCGACACCGACAAGGCCCGGAAACTGATGCGCCGCGCCGCCGCGGCCGACGAGGAGGTCATCGAGGGCGGCCCGGACATTCGGGTCGGCAGCGCCCGCTACCCCGCACGCCCGACGGTGCTTCGATCCTCGTTCGGCGACGACGGGGTCGTGCTCACGCTCCGGTACTGGGTGAAGCGTCCCTACAAGATCCCGACCATCGAATCGCGGATCCGCGATCGGATCTGGGAGGCGTTCAACGAAGCCGACGCGACCATCGAGTTCGCCTACCCGCACCGCCACCTGATCTTCGACGAGACGAGCGGGACGCTCGATACGACCGTCAGCGGGCGGTCGTCGCCGACGCCGTCGGCGTACGCTCCCGACGACGGGGAACCGGCAACCGACTCGGTTCGCGCGACGGACACGTCCGTAGGGGCCGACGAACACGAGAGCGAGAGCGGCGAGGCGAACGAGAGCGGCGAGGCGAACGAGAGCGGCGAGACGAACGGAAACTGAGCGACTGGCCGCTGACCGGCGGCCGATATCCTCGCCGTCAGCCGTCGGCGCGGACCGTGATAACCGTGCAGTCGAGCTTTTCGCGCAGGTACGTTTCGATGTCGGGGTCGTCGAGGAACCGACGCAGCATCGTCCGCCAGCGACTCGCCTGCTTCGAGCCGAGGACGACGACGTCGGCCTCGTCGGCGGCGATCTCTTCGAGGATCGTCTCCTCGACGATGAAGCCCCGGCGGACCACGTAGCGGGTCCGATCCAGCGGGCCGACCACCGATTCGACCGCCTGCCGCAGCTCGGCGCGCGTCACGCCGTGGCTCTCCTGATAGAGGTCGACGTGGAGGACCGTCAGCTCCGCGTCACGCTCTTCGGCGATCCGCACCGCCTCCGAGAGCGTCGCTCGCGAGTGCTTCGACAAGGGATACCTGACGGGGACCACGACGCGCGTCATCGTGTTGGCCGACGAGTCGACGGCCCCTGAACGTTTCCACTTGGGGCGGGCACGAACCGCCCGACCCGCGGCCGTACGTCACCGTCCGATCCGGGTCGCCTCAGCGGCCTCCCGACTCCGCTCGCGTGAGTCGTTCGATCCGCCCCTCGATACGTCCGTCCAGTCCGAACCGCCGCGCGTACTCGGCGAGCACCTCGTACTGAATCCCGCCCTCGCCGGCGCGGTGACGCTCTCGGAGCGTCGGGAACTCGTGATCGGAGTGCAGCAGGTACGCCGAGGTCGCGAGCGTGTAGCGACGGTCGGGGTCGATCCGCTCGCCGCCGACGGTGGCGTCGAGCAACTCGTTTCGCTCGTCGTCCCAGCGGACCGTCGCGCCGGAGAAGTGCCCGTGCCACCACTCGGGGTCGCCGAAGTCGATGACGTCCGCCGCCGACTCCCGGAACACCGCCAACAGCTCCGACCCCGTGAGCTCCGCGCGGACGACCCGCTCCTCGAAGGGGACGACGCTCACGAGGTCGGCGACGGTCACCTCGCCCGAGACCGCCGGGCCGTCGCGGATCCCGCCGCTGTTCTGGAGGCCGACGTCGGTCTCCAGCGCCCAGCGGTAGGCGTCGGCGACGACGTTGCCGATCCGACACTCGCCGCCGTAGACGGTCGCCTCGTCCCGTTCGAGCGGCTCGTCGACCCGCGCGACGATCTCGTCGAGGCCCGCGGCGTCGATGCGGCCGTCGAGCGCGGTCACCACGTCCTCGGCCACCGCCGCCTCGGCGGTCTCGTGCCGCCGGACCTCGATCGGCCCCGCGGCGTCGAGGTCGACCTCGAAGATCACGCGCCGTTCGCGCCCGGGCGGAGCAGCAGCGTCCCGTCGATCCGCTCGCGGCGCTCCACGTGGAGGTGTCCGCCCAGGATCACGTCGACGTCCACCGCCCGCGCGAGGTCGTCGTCGCCGCTCCCGAGGTGCGAGAGCGCCACGACGCGGTCGACGCCGGCGTCTCGGAGTTCTTCGACCGCGGACGCGGCGGCCTCGTGGGGGTCCGTGAACTCTAGTTCCCCCGACTTCGGGTTGAGCGACGGCGTGGCGGGGTCGGTGACGCCGAAGAAGCCGATGCGGACGCCGTCGACCTCCTCGACGGTGTGGGAGACGACGCGGTCGGCGGCGAACCGCTCGCCGTCGGCCTCGTAGACGTTCGCGGAGAGCCACGTCTGCGGCGCGTCGGCGACGATCGACCGGGTCGCGTCCGGCCCGAAATCGAAGTCGTGGTTGCCGAAGGTTTCGAGGTCGGCGTCGATCGCGTGAAAGAGGTCCAACGACTGCCGACCGCGCTCGATCAGCGCCAGCACGCCCGGCGCGGTGTTGTCGCCGGTCCCGCAGACGAGCGCGTCGGGGCCGTCCCGAGACCTGATCGCCCCCGCGAGGCGGCCGACGCGGACGGTGTCGTCGTAGACGTTCTCGACGTCAGAATAGTGGAGGAGACGCGGCATTCACGTCCAGTGGCCACGCGGCAAAAATGAAGCCGTCGATGTCGGCGGTCGGAGCCGCCCGGCGCGCGTCCCACGGTCAGGGCGTCGCGAGCGGCGGCTACTCGCCGTCGCGCAGCTCGAAGGCGACCGTGACTTCCGCCTGGTACTCTCTGGTCTCGACGGAGGCGACCTCGACGCCCAACTCGTCGACTTCGATCCAGTGGACGTTGTCGAGCGTCTCCTCGGCGCGATCGATCGCGTCGTCGACCGCGTCGTCGAAGCTCTCTGTGCTGCGGCCGATCAGGGTTACTTTCTTGAACACCATCGCCGTGCGACAGTACGGCACGAGACATGATAAGTCTCGGGGGCGAGATGGCCGATTTCCGGAGGGAGATGGCCCGTTTGGGGGGGCGAGGGACCGATCGCGTCACCGCTTCCGTAATCGGCCGGTCGCGTCACTGTTCCCGCGACTCGGCCAATCGAACGGTGAGCGCGTCGACGACTTCGCTCAGTTGGGCGCTGCCGTAGGTGGCGACCAGCACCGCGCCGACGGTGTTGAAGACGAGATCGAGCATCGAGTCTTCGAGGCCGTACTGCGTCAGCACGCCCTCCGTCCCGGTGCGGTCGGCCGCGAGACCGATCATGAACTCGATGACCTCCCAGAAGACGCCGAACGCGAGCACGAACAGGAGGATGAAGACGAACTGAAAGCGCGGCGGGAACGAGACCGAGTCGGAGTGGATGTCGACGGCGCGGGTCGTCGAGTAGCCGACGCCCGCGACGAGGCTGGCCGACAGCGCGTGAGTGACGTGGTCCCACCACCAGACGCTGACGTAGGGCTTTCCGATCACCGGCCACGCGATCGTTCCCAGCGCGTGGAGAAACACCGCCGCGGAGATCCACAGCGTCAAGCCGGCGTCCATCGGAATCCCGAGGTCGCGTTCGAGGATTCCGGGGAGAAACGTCACGAGGAGTCCGATGGTGGCGTTGACGACGACGCCGCCGCTCCGGAGTGCGAGCCCCGCGAGGAGCATCACCGCGAGGAACGCCTGCATTCCGCGGGCGGCCTGTCGCTGTCGGCGTTCGGAGATGTGGAGGACGTCGCGGATCCTCACGGGTCCTTCACCTCCTCGACCGATCGGCGGGCCCCGTGTTCTCCGGCGTTGTCACGGGCCGCCTCGACGTCTCCATCGTCGGGGTACTCCGCGGGCGTCGCCTCCGGGATCCGACTGATCAAACGGGCGTGGCGGCGGAAGTAGTACTCGAAGAACACTCCGGCGAACGCCCCCGCGACGGTCGCCGCCACGAAGTCCCACATCAGCGCCTCCTCGATGACGTGCTCGGGTCGCCGTCGTACAGGAACCGCGTGCCGACGAGGACGTCGGAGAGCCACCGGACGACGGCCCAGATGCCCGAGGCGGCCATCGTCGTCACGACGACGAAGACGACGGCGAAGCGGTGGTTCATCTTCACCGTCGTGAACACGTCGAGTTCGACGGCGATCAGGAGCGCCGCGGCGGCGACGGCGACGTACGTGACGATCCGCCCCGAAAAGGTCATCCCCCCGACGGTCTCGCCCGCGACGAGCGCCCGGAGGACGATCGGAAACGCCGCGATCGAGAGGACTTCCCACGGGAGCATCGCGGTCGGACGCCGCCGGGCGACGGGCGGAACCAGGCCGATGGCGAGCACCGCCGCGGTGAACCCCGCCCACTCGAGGTCGCCGTCGAGGAACTGCCCGAGGGCGGCGATCGCGAGGAAGAGCAGCAACGTCCCCGCCAAGAGGGCGTTGAGCCGGCGGCTCTCGACGACGCTCGACAGGCCGGAGTTCGACATACCTCCCGATAGGTTCGTCTCGCTACTAAAGGGTAAGCACGGTCCGCTCACGGACCGTTCGAGCGCCCTGAAAAGATCGGATCGCGGTTCCGCCGGCGGTTCAGCTCGCGTCGGGGTGGTAGACGTCGTAGTCGCCCTCGTCGTCGACGCCGATCACGGCCCACTCGTACGCCGGATCGACGCTCGCGAGTCGGTTCTGTACGTCCCCTGTCTCTCCTTTCGGAGCGACGAAGCATCGGAATCGATACGTTTCGGACGGTTCGCCACCGTCTGCGAGTACGCGGCGGCCACGTAGGTCGTCGCCGTCCGAAAGCGCCGTGACGCGGACCGTGCGCCACTTCCGCTCGGCGACGAAGTCCGGTCCGTCGCCCGAGACACTGTAGCCCAGGCGGGTGAAGATCGCCCGAGCGTCCTCCGAGGGAGGCATGCTGACAGGGGGCATGTACTTCGGACTTCTACGGCCTGTAGCATAAATCTTGTTACGGTCTAACACACGGTTGCGCGCGTCTGCTCGGTGGTTGCTACCGCCGATCTGTGCGGAAGGCGCGGGCTTATTCGTGGGCCGCGTCCCACTCGTCGGGCTTCCGGAGGTTGCCGCAGACGTTGCACTCGATGCGCCCCATCGTGTCCATCGCGTTGTCGGTCGAACCGCAGTTCCCGCAGTAGAACCCCCACCGCTCGGTTCGATCCGGCGTCACGTACACGAGGAAGAACGGGCCCTTCGAGCCGCGCTCGGCCTCCGCACGGTCGACGTACACCGTCTCGCCCGCGTCCGTCTCGATTGGATCGAGTTCGACAGCCATAGCTCCGATTACGCGGGTGGCAGTTTAGTGTTCACGTTCGGCCGCGGGGGCGACGAAGAGAGCGTTACGTCCGGAACGACTCGCCGCAGCCGCACTCGCTGACGACGTTCGGGTTCTCCACGTGGAACCCCGCGCCCTGGAGGCCGCCCTCGTAGCGGAGG
This sequence comes from Halobellus rufus, assembly GCF_000739575.1. Taxonomy (GTDB): domain Archaea; phylum Halobacteriota; class Halobacteria; order Halobacteriales; family Haloferacaceae; genus Haloquadratum; species Haloquadratum rufum. The sequence continues at coordinate 156,712 of NZ_BBJO01000030.1, forward strand.
GTGGAGCCGCCGACGTAGTTCTGACTCGCCGGATCGACGAAGACCCGGAGGCCGTGCTGTTCGACGACCGCGTCGTCGGACTCCGGTTCGTGATCGAACCGCATCCCGTAGGAGAGCCCCGCGCAGCCGCCCTGCTGGACGAACAGGCGAAGGCCCGCCTCGTCGGTGTCGAGTCCCTCCGACTCGATGAGTCGGATCGCCTCCGAGGCGGCTTCCTCCGTGACGGTCACGGCGGGGCCGCCGCCACCGGTGTCGGCGGTTTCGGTGCTCATATGCGAGTAGATAGCGGAGCCAAGGTGTTAATCTTGACGCCCCCGGACGGTGAAACGAGTTATAAGACCGCCGTCCGTGATTTCCGCGTATGTACGAGACGATCCTCGTCCCGACGGACGGCAGCGACCAGGCCGACGCCGCCCTCGACCACGCGCTCTCGTTGGCGCGACAGCACGACGCGACGGTCCACCTGCTCTACGTCGCCGACAGCAACCGCGACAGCGTGACGACGCTCGGCGGCGAGGTCGTCGACGCCCTCGAACAGGAGGGCGAGCGGATCCTCGCCGAGACGATGGAGGGCCTCGACGGCACCGTCGACGTCGTCGACGCCATCGAGACCGGCGGGCCCGTCGAGACGATCCTCGATTACGCCGAGTTGGTCGAGGCGGACCTCGTCGTGATGGGAACGCACGGCCGTCGGGGGCTGGACCGCTACCTCCTCGGCAGCACCACCGAACGCGTCGTCAGGCTCTCTCCCGTGCCGGTCCTGACCGTTCGCGGCGAATAGTCCGCCGCTCTCAGCGCTCCGCCGGTGCGCTCGTCTCGACCGGCCGCACCGCGCGGCCGACGACCACGCCCGGCAGGTCGCTCTCGCCGGCGACGAGCACGTGCTCGAACCCGGCGCGCCCGAGCGCGGCCGTGAGCCCGTCGACCGTGGTGGTCGCCACCGTCGTCCGGTCGGCGACGACGGCCGTCGAACCGGTCTCTCGGTCGGTGACGCGGTAGTCGACCGCGACGGAACCCGATCCGGCAACGTCGACGGCGCGTTCGAGCAGGTACCGCGACCCGCTGTAGGTCTCGACGCCGGAGTCGAGGACCGCCGAGGGGTCCGTCGGCGCGGCGATCACGGCGATGCCGCCCGGCCGCAGCGATCGGTACGCCGCCGTACACACGTCGGCGACGTCCGCCCGGGCGGTCGCGGTCTCGACGGCGCAGACCGCGTCGAAGGCGGACCGAACCGGAGGGTTCGTCGGGTCGCCGCAGACGACGGCCTCGCCGAGGGCCGCGGGGAACCGGAGGTGTGCGCGGCGCGCGTCGACGCCGACAGCGGCGTAGCGACTCCCCAGTTCGTTCAACAGCGCCCCGACGCCGCAACCGAGTTCGAGCACGCGGTCGACGTCCGCCGGGAGGCGCGAGGCGACGAGGCGCGCGCGACGCTCGCCCCAGCCGTCGGGAATCGTCCGCAGGACCACCGGCGCGAGCGTGGTGTCGGCTCCGTGGCCGGCGTCGGGGTCCTCGAGCACGGCCGCGCAGGCGTCTGCGAACGTCGGCGGGCGGATCGGGGCACCCATCAGCGCGCGGTCACTCGCCGTCTCCCGACTGCGGCGACGGCTCGAACCGCGCGCGGACGCTCTCGGCGTGGGCTTCCAGCCCCTCCGCCTCCGCGAGCGTCGTCACCGTCTCCGAGAGGGCGTCGAGGCCGCCGCGGTCGAGGCGCTGGACGGTCGTCGACCGGAGGAACGTGTCGACGGAGAGGCCGCCGTAGCGCTTCGCGCCGCCGGATGTCGGGAGAACGTGGTTCGTTCCGGACGCGTAGTCGCCCGCGGCGACGGGCGTGTACGGCCCCAGAAAGACGCTGCCCGCGTTCGAGATGCGGTCCAAGAGCGCCTCGTCGTCCTCGGCTTGGATCGAGAGGTGCTCGGCGGCGTACTCCTCGGCGAACAGGACGGCCTCGGACATCGACCGCGCGTGCAGGACCCCGGAGGCGTCGCTGTCGAGGGCCTCGCGGATCACGTCCGAGCGCTCGCGCTCGTCGACCCTCGCCGCCACGGCGTCGGCGATCTCGTCGGCGACGCCTTCGTCGTCGGTGACGGCGACGACCGAGGCGTTCGGGTCGTGCTCCGCCTGCGCGAGCAGGTCGGCCGCGACGAACTCGGCGTCGGCGGTCTCGTCCGCGAGGACGAGCACCTCGCTCGGCCCGGCGAGGAAGTCGATGTCGACGTCGCCGCGAACCTCGGCCTTCGCCGCGGTGACCCACTTGTTCCCGGGCCCGACGACCTTCTGGACGGCGTTCACGGTCTCGGTCCCGTAGGCCAGCGCGCCGATCGCCTGCGCGCCGCCGACGCTGTAGACCGCGTCCGCACCGGCGACGTGGGCGGCCGCGAGCGTGACCGGGTTCAGCTCCTCGGCGGGCGGCGTCGCGAGCGCGACGCGCTCGACGCCCGCGACCTTCGCGGGCACGACGCCCATCAGCACGCTGGAGGGGTAGGCGGCGGTGCCGCCCGGCGCGTAGACGCCGACGCGCTCCAGCGGGCGGAAGCGCCGGCCCAACTCCCTGTGGCCGCTCGGCGACTCGAAGCTGTCTCGCCAGTCGTCGGGCACCTGTCGTTCGTGGAACTGCCGGACGTTCTCGGCGGCCGCCTCGATCGCCTCGCGGACGTCGTCGTCGATCTCGTCGTAGGCGCGCTCGGCGGCGTCGGTCACGTCGAGGTTGCCGACCTCGACGCCGTCGAACTCCCGACAGAACTCGCGGACGGCGACGTCGCCCTCGGTCCGCACGCGGTCGACGATGCCGCGGACGTCGCCTCTGACGTCGGCGACGCCCGCGTCGCGGTCGAAGAAGGCCGCTCGTTCGTCGGGCGAGAGTTCAGAAACGGCCCGAACTTGCAGCGTCATACCGCGCGGTTCGGCGCGGGCGGGTAAGGACGTTCCGGATCAGGTGGCGCCGTCCTCGCCCGGGAGCGACCAGTGCGGCCTCAGAGGACCTGGCGCTGCTGGGTGAACGTGACCGTTCGGTCGGCGGTCTCGACGGTGGTCTGGATCGTGATCCAGCCGTCCTCGTTCCGCACCTCGAACGCTTCCGAGTACGACAGTTCGACGCGGCGGGTCGCCGTGTAGGACTCCTCGGCGTCGAGCGTGCCGACCGACTCGTTCCCGCGCCAGACCTCCTTGTCGGGGTCGACCTCCTGCCCGGCGAAGATCCGGCTGTAGACGGTGATTTCCTCGGCGGTCGAGTCCTGCTGGTTCGTCAGTGTCGTGGTGACGTCCCGGCAGGTGGTGCCGCACTCTTCGATGTTCTCGATCACGAAGCCGAACGGCGGCGTCGGCGTCCCCTCGGTCTCCGCGGTCGATCCGCCGCTGTCGTCGGAACTGCTGGTCTCGGTCGGTTCCTCGGGCGTCGCCGTCGGGAACGGCTCGGAGTCTCCACCGTCGCTGCCGGGGAGGATGTCGTCGCCGACGACGACGGCCCCCGCGCCGACGGCGACGAGGAGTGCGATGATGACGATCGGTGCGGTTTTCATTGAAGTATGAGTGGTCGTCGAGGTCTACGGCTGTCTGCGTCGTTGCTCGGTGGTGTGGGCGGACGCCCGAAAGGGTTACCGGTCCCAGCGGAGGGCGCTGTGAACGGGCGCTACGTCAGCGGGGCGGGCCCTCGCTAGTTCTCGGCCGTCTCGTCGCCGTCCTCGTCGCTGGATTCGGTGCTCGTGCCGTCGTCGCTCTCGTCGGCGTCCGTGTCGTCACCGCCGTCGGAGGCGTCGCCCTCGGAGGCCTCGTCGCCGTTCCCGGCGACGTCACTCACTGCCGAGCCGAGCGAGTCGAGCGATCCGTCTCTGAACTGCTCGATGAGGCCGTGGATGTCCGAGACGAAGTCGGGGACAGCGCTCGGCAGGTCCTCGGGCGGCCCGGCCTGTCCGGCGTTGTCCGCCCCGTCGGCGTTCGATCCCGCGCGCTCGGACGCGTCGGCCGCGCTCGCTGCGCCGCCGTTGTTTGCCGCGGCTGTGCTTCCCGGTGTCGCTGCCGCCGCGCCAGTCGCAACGACGAGCGCTGCGAGCGCGACGGCGAGTAGCTTCGTTCGGTTCATCGTCGATCTGCACTCGGGGAACGCGGCCGACCCGTTGTAAACCGCGGAGTCGCTGAATCTGGATTACAGCCGTTTTCCGCGGGTTTTAACCCCAGTTATCTCGGATTGAATCGGATTTGAACGGGTGCAACCGTCGCCGGTGCGGGCGACGCGTCTCCACGAGGGTGTTCAGACTCGCGCGACGACGCGCGCGGGAGCGCCGTCGGCGTCGATCCGCAGGGGACACACGAGCAACTCGAAGCCATCCATCGACAGCGCGTCGAGGTTGCAGACGTTCTCGACGACCGGGAGCCCCGCACCGCAGAGCGCGCGGTGCGCCGGGAGGTCGCTCTCGCGGTCGGAGGGATCCGGGCTCAGCGCGTCGGTGACGACGGCGACGTCCGCGTCAGCGCACCGTCGAGCCGTCTCGGGGGCGAGAAACGGGTGTTCGGGCATCCGGTCGGTTCCCCACTGGTCGGCCCACCCGGTGTCGAAGACGAGCGCACCGAGGTCGTCGAGCGCGGTCGAATCGGGGAGGGCGTCCGGTCCGATCGCCGCGGAGGGGCCGACGTCGCGACAGTTCACCACGCGCGCCTCGAAGCGCAGGTCTTCGAGGGCGAACGAATCGAGCGTCGCGCCCGCGGGGTCGACGTGGGCGGGGGCATCCACGTGCGTGCCGGTGTGCGTCCCGAGGCGGAGTTCGGAGACCCGGTAGCCGTCGCGCTCGTGGGTGGCGTGCGGGTCGACGCGGACCGCCGGATCCCCCGGGAACGTCGGCATCCCCGACTCGATGCGCCTGGTGAGGTCGATCAGTTCGCTCCCGTCGGCCGCGTTCATAGATCGGTCACGGTCGGGCGACCACGATCGGTCAGGGGTGCGTCCAGTAGACGACCGATTCCTCGTCCCCGTGCTCGTCGACGCGGACGAACCCGATCCGCTCGAACTGGACGACGTCGTCGACGTCGGTCGCCGCGAAGTCGGGTTCGGCGACGCCCGCGACGTCCCCGTCGGGAGTGCGCATCGTCACCTCGACGCCTCCCTCGGCGGGAACCCAGTGGACGACGTCGACGTCGCCCTCGCGCACGACGCCGATGCCGTCGCCGGTGGCGACGAGCGAGTCGCCCTCCCGCCGGACGCAGGCGTAGCCCTTCAGCCAGACGCGCTCGCCTGGAGCGGGGACGTCGTCGGGTTCGAGGCGGACGCCGCCGTCGACGGGGACCGTCCGCTCGCCGCGCTCTTCGTGGTCGGGGTGCAGCGGCGGGTGGCCGGCGTCGGGGCCGCCGTCGAGTGCGAAGCGCTCGCCGTCGCGGACGAGGAAGTACCGCTCGGCCTCGTCGTCGACGAGTTCCCGGTTCGACGCGTAGATCGAACTCATCGAGAGGTCGACGTTCGAGGTCGACGTGCCGAGCGCGATCAGCGCGTCGACGACGGCTTCGCCGCGGATGCCGCGGCGTCGAAGGCTCGCGAGCGTCGGCGCGCGGGGGTCGTCCCAGCCGTCGAGTTCGCCAGCCTCGATCTTCTCTTTGATCGTCGACGTCGACAGCTTCACGTCGTAGGCGTCGACCTGGACGTGTCCCCAGTGGACGACCTCGGGGTACTCCCAGCCGAAGTAGTCGTAGACGAACTGCTGGCGCTTCGCGGAGTCCTGCAGGTCGATCCCGCGGATGATGTGCGTGACGCCGGTCAGGTGGTCGTCGACGCCGGACTGGAAGTCGAGCATCGGCCAGCACCGATACGCCGAGGCCTCCTCGCGGGGGTGGGGCGTGTCGATCATCCGGAAGGCGACCCAGTCGCGCAGCGCGGGGTTCTTGTGCTCGATGTCGGTCCGGACGCGCAGGACCATCTCGCCCGGTTCGTACTCGCCGTCGACCATCGCCTCGAACTCTTCGTGAACGGTTTCGACGTCCTTCTCGCGGTGCGGACACGCCTCGGCGTCGTTCTTGAGCTCCGAGAAGGTCTCGCCGGAGCAGGAGCAGGTGTACGCGCCGCCCGCGTCGATCAGCTCGCGGGCGTGCTCGTAGTAGGTCTCGACGCGATCGGAGGCGACGATGACGTCGTCGGGCTCGAAGCCGAGGTAGTCGATGTCGTCGAGGATGGCGTCGTAGGCGTCGAGGTCCGGGCGTTTCGTCTCGGGGTCGGTGTCGTCGAAGCGGACGATGAAGGAGCCGTCGTAGCGCTCCTTGTACGTGCCGATGACCGCGGGCATCCGCGCGTGACCGATGTGCCACGGGCCGTTCGGGTTCGGCGCGGCGCGCATCCGCACCTCGTCGTACTCGTCGACGTTCGGGAGGTCCGGGAGGTCGTGATCGTCGCCCTCGTCCTCGGCCTCGATCTCGGCCAACTCCTCGGGCGCGAGGTCTTCGAGGCGGTCGCGTTTCTCCGCGGTAGAGAGGTCGTTGACGCGGGCGACGACGCCCCCGATGACGCCGGGTATCTCGTCGCCGTGCGGGCGGAAGTCGGGGTTCTCGCCCATCAGCGGCCCCATCACGGCCCCGACATCGGCGTCGCTCTCGTACTTCACCGCGTTGAGCAGCGCGTGCTTCTCGGCCTCGCGCTCGACCCGCTCGCGTAGATCGTCATCCATTGGGCGTGGATGCGTTCTCCCCGGTAAAAACAGGCCCGGATTGGGGGCTCGGCGGGACGTGCGACCGCCGGTCGCCACCGCGACGTGCCCGTTACATCCCGTCCGTACCCCGGTCGCGCGTCATAACGATACCGCTGACGAGCATCAACAGCGCGAGAGACACCATCCCGGCGTCCCAGCCCATCCCCGCGCTGATGGTACTGCCGCCCATCGCGCCGCCCGCCATTCCACCGTCCATCGATCCGGGACCCATCTCGCCGCCCATCATCCCCGTTCCGAGAAGCGCCTGGTTCAGCAGCATCACGACCGAGTAGGCGATCATCAGCGGGCCGCTTGCGCCCCCGAGGCGGTCGGCGAAGTCGGTGAGTAGCACGACCCCGTGGACGGTGACGACGACGCCGACGAGGAGCATCAGCCAGCCGTCGGTCCCCATCTGCGTCGCCATCACGCGCTCCACAGCGAGTACAGTCCGGAGGCGAGGGCGATCGACGCGCCGTACAGCCGCGTGTTCGAGATCATACGCCGCGTTCGGCGCCGTCGGGTAATAATCGTCCGGCGGACGGGGCGTCGGCGCGCCCGTCCACCGCACTGTTTTGTCGACGGCGGCCGAACCGCCGGTCGATGTCCTTCGACCCCGACCGCGTGGAGACGATCACGTTCGACTCCTACAGCACCATCGTCGACGTCGACGCCGCCGAATCGGCGCTGGCCGACCGCGTCGACGATCCGGAACCGGTCTCGAAGCTGTGGCGCGCGCGGTCGCTGGAGTACACCTTCGTCGCCAACGAGATCGACGCCTACCAGCCCTTCTACGAGATGAACCGCGACGCGCTCCAGCACGCGCTGGACGCCCACGGGGTCGATCTCTCGACTGCGGAGCGCGACGAGATCCTCGCGGTCTATCACGAACTCGACGTCTTCGACGACGTCCGCGAGGGGATCGAGCGGCTCCGCGCGGGCGGGTACGACTGCTACGTGGTCTCGAACGGAAATCCGGATATGCTCGCGTCGATGGTCGAGCACGCCGACATCGCGGACCTGCTCGCGGACACGATCAGCGCCGACGAGGTCGAGACGTTCAAGCCGCGGGCCGAACTCTACCGCCACGCCGCCGCGCGGACGGGAACGCCGATCGACGAGATCGCGCACGTCACCGCGGCGTGGTTCGACGTGATGGGCGCACAGCACGCCGGGATGCAGGGCGTCTGGGCCGACCGAAAGGCGAGCCCGTGGGAGCCATTCGACGGCGAACCGGACCTGACGGTCGAGTCGCTCTTCGAGTTGGCCGACGCGCTCGGCGTCTGAGTCGTCGAAAGATGAACCGCGGCCGGTGATCCGGCGGCGACGTCGGCAGTCGCGGTTGGCTCAGTAGCCGCGCGTGATCAGGTAGTCCGCGAGCTCTTCGAGCAGCGTCCGCGCCTCGTTGTCCGGGAGGACGTCGAGGTGGGCCTTCGCGTTCGCGGTGAGCTCCTCGGCCTTCGATTCGGCGTACTCGATCGAGCCCGCGGCGTCGAGTTCGGCGACGGCCTCGTCGATCTCGGCCTCCGAGACGGAGTCGACGTCGTCGGTCGCGACGAGCGAGTCGACGTCGACGCCCTGCTGGCGCGCGTGCAGCGTGATGAGCGTCTCCTTGTTCTCCACGAGGTCGGAGCCGCGCTGCTTGCCGAGCCGCTCGGAGGGGACGGTCAGATCGAGGACGTCGTCCTGGATCTGGAAGGCGCGTCCGGAGTCGATGCCGTAGCGGTAGAGCGCCTCGACGGTCTCGTCGTCGGCGTCCATCAGCACCGCGGCCGTCGCGGTCGCCGCGCCGTACAGCACGGCGGTCTTCAGTTCGACCATCTCGAGGTACTCCTCCGGGAGCACCTCGGTCCGGCGCTCGAACTCTACGTCGAGCGCCTGCCCCTCGCAGATCTGCGTGCAGGTGGTCGCCAGCCGCCGAACGGCTTCGAGGCCGTTCGCGGGGTCCGCGCCGGTCTCCGAGAGCAACTCGAAGGCCTTCGCGTAGAGGGTGTCGCCCGCGAGGATCGCGGTTTCGGTGTCGTACTCCTTGTGGACGGCGGGGACGCCGCGACGGAGGTCGTCGTCGTCCATGATGTCGTCGTGGATCAGCGTGAACGACTGGATGACCTCGATGCTCGTCGCGGCCGACATCACGTCGATCTCGCTGCCGTCGAGCGCCGGGAACGAGCGGTAGTCCACCGAGAGCGGCTCGACGTCCGCGAGCGCCTCCGCGGTCAGGAGGGCGACGGTCGGCCGGAGCCGCTTGCCGCCGGCCTTCAGCAGGTAGCGCGTCGCCTCGTAGAGACGCTCGGGCGACTTCATCGGGACGTCCTCGTCGAGCGCCTCGTTGACGAGTTCGCGCCGCTGTCGGACCGCGTCGAGTACCCGCTTTTCCGCCGCGTCCGAACTCATCTCACTCCACCAGCTGGATCATGTTCCCGTTCCGCGTGGCGTGCAGGTCTCGGCCCATCTGGTACCCCTGCGACTCCGCGAGGTCGACGTACGGAGCCATCCCCTTGAGATCCTGGTGGGCCGGGATGACGTGCTGGGGCTGGAGCGCGTCGAGCATCTGGTAGTGGCCCTCCTCGCGGAGGTGGCCGGAGACGTGGATCTCGTCGTAGATCCGCGCGCCCTGCATCCGAAGCAGGCGCTCGGACTGATAGCGCTGGCCCTCGTTGGTCGGCTCCGGGATGACCCGGGCGCTGAAGATGACCTTGTCGCCGTCGTCGATCTCGTAGGGCGTCTCGCCGCGGCCCATCCGGGTGAGCATCGCGCGCGGCTCGCCCTGGTGACCCGTGACGACGGGCAGGAAGTTCTCCTTGCCCTCCTTCATGATCCGTTTGAACGTCCGGTCGACGGACTTGCGGTGGCCGTACATCCCGACGTCGTCGGGGAAGTCGACGAAGCCGAGCCGTTCTGCGGTTCCGGAGTACTTCTCCATCGAGCGGCCCAGCAGGACGGGCTGGCGGCCGATGTCCTTCGCGAACTCGACGATCGAGGAGACCCGCGAGACGTGCGAGGAGAACGTCGTGGCGACGATGCCGCCGTCGTAGTCCTCGATCGATCGGATCGTGTCCTCGAGGTGGTTGCGCGCGTGCGACTCGGAGGGCGTGCGGCCCTTCCGGCCCGCGTTCGTACAGTCCTCGATGTAACAGAGGACGCCGTTGCCCTCGCGGCCGATCTCGCGGAAGCGCTCCATGTCGATCGGGTCTTCGAGCACCGGCGAGTGGTCCATCCGCTTGTCGAGGCCGTAGACGATCGCGCCCTCGGGCGTGTGCAGCACCGGGTTGACCGCGTCGATGATCGAGTGCGTCACGTGGACGAACTCGAGTTCGACGTTGCCGGAGTCGCCGATCGACATCGTCTCGCCGGCTTCCATCTTGACGAAGTCGTTGTTGAAGCTCCCGCTGAACTTCGTCTCGTCTTCGACCTGCTGTTTCGCGAGCTCGATCGTGAACGGCGCGGCCACGATGGGCGCGTCGTACCGGTGGGCGAGCTTCGGGATCGCGCCGATGTGGTCGAGGTGGCCGTGCGTCGGCACGATGGCCTGTACGTCGCCCTCGAGGTCGGACATCACCCGGTCGTCCGGGATCGCGCCCATGTCGATCAGATCGAGGCTGTGCATCTTTTCGGTCTCCACGTTGTCGTGGATGAGGACCTGACTGAGGTTCAGGCCCATGTCGAAGATGACGACGTCGTCGCCCGCGCGAACGGCCGTCATCTGTCGACCGACTTCTTCGTATCCGCCAATTGTCGCGATTTCGATTTCCATAGTTGAATCCCGAGCATCGAAAGCCACCGGACGGACGCTGCCGTCTGTCCGCGGTGGCGAGGGTGCTCACTCAAACGTCCCGGCGTGGCGTGGTGGTCGCCCGACTCTGGGGCGACGCGTCTCGGGACCGATCGGCCCCGGCGTCTTACAGCGCGTCGGTCGTCGGTCCCGCGTGCCCCGGCGATCCGAGGCACTTGCCCGCGGGAGTTCTGGTACTGGGCGATTCTCAGCCCGGGACTAAAAACTATCCGGGTTAGCGGCGACCGCCCCGGCGACGACCTAACGACGAGGGACTGCCCGTAATCGACCGCCTCGGTCGACTTACCGAACCTTCTCGGAACTGTCCACGGATTATCGTATTCGATAGTTTCGGGGAAACGTTGAGTAGCTAAGAGGTGTGCCGTTCGGGTAACTGTGACCGGGGACGATTCACGCGCGATCTGCGGCTCTGCCGACAGCGGTATCTTCGATTACTTGCCGGTGTTGACGGTCCGAACGCGAGTCGACGACGACGGCACGCAACGCATCGACGGCTGCAACGATCAATTCGCCCGACGCCTCGGCTACGCGCGCGCCGACCTCACCGGCGTCCCCGTCGCCGCGGTGTACGCGTCGGATGCGACGCCGCCGTCCGTCGACCCGGTGGACGGGATCGATGCCCCTGTCCCATCTCGCGAGAGTCCCACTGAGCCCACGGCGGACTCACACGCCGACGGCGACGAGCCAGGGCCGACGAGCGCGAGCGCCGACCGACAGGGTCTCGCGCGGCCGCCGGGGACGCCCGACCTCAGCGATGGCAGCCGAGACCGTCGAGACCTGGGTCCGTTCGAAGCGGACGCTCGAACGGCAGGGCGCGGCCCCCGCCCAGAGTCCGCGTTCGCAGCCGCAGAGCCCGAATCGGTCCCGGCGATGCGGGCGGTGGACTGCCCCGAGAACGCCGTATCTACGCTCGTCGGCAGGGACGGCCATCTGATCCAGACCGTCGCGGAATCGTTACCCCGAGACGACGAGACGGATGGACGGGTCATCTTCCACGTCGACCTGACCCGACGCGAGCGCCGCGAGCAACAAGCGAATGTGCTGAACCGCGTGATGCGCCACAACGTCCGCAACGACCTGAACCTGCTCCGCGGCCACGCGAAGGTCCTGAAAAGCCACGGCGACGACGAGGTCGTCGACTCCGCGGAGGTGCTCGACCGACTCGCGGACCGCTGGCTCGGGCTGGCCGAGACGGTTCGCAACATCGAGCGGCTGTTCGACGGAGTCCCCACGGAGACGGCGAAACTCGAGGACGTCGTCGCGTCCGCCCGTCGGACGGTAGAGCGGGAATCGGCGTGCGGCCGCGTCGAAACCGATCCCGACGTGGACCCGACGTGGCACGTCTCCGAACGGCTCCACGTCGCGCTCGTCGAACTCTGCGAGAACGGGATCAAGCACGCCGACGCGCCAGACGAGGGCGACGGACCGGTCGTTCGCGTCGAAATCGAACCGAGTCACGTCCCCGGCTGGATCCTGATACACGTCGTCGACGAGGGGCCGGGGATTCCCAAACAGGAGTTGACCGCGCTGCACGCCGCCGAGGAGACGCCGCTGCTCCACGGCAGCGGTCTCGGGTTCTGGTTGGTCCGGTTCGTGGTCCGACGCCTCGGCGGCGACGTCGCCGCCGAGAACCGGGACGGTGGCGGCGGCGTCGTCACGCTGCACGTGCCGCTCGCCATCGAGGACGAGTGAGCGTCGGTGAAGCCGCCGACGGGGAGTGAGCGTCGGTGAAGCCGCCGACGGGGAGTGAGCGTCGGTGAACGACGCCGGTGGCGAGTGATCGCCCGCAGCCGTGAGTGCGTCCGACCGGCCGTCGCCGCCGTCGAC
>NZ_BBJO01000029.1 GCF_000739575.1 Halobellus rufus
CGGAGCTCGTCCCGCATCGCAATCGCGCCGATGATGTCCCCGTCCCGAACGACGTGGACGACTGTCTCGCCGCGCCCCTCACGCTCGCGGACGTAGTCGGCGACCCGGCTGGGGACGTCAATGTCGCGGTCGGCCAGCAGTGCGCGGTTGCCGACAACAACTTCCTGGCCATCGGCGAGGGCGATGACGCCCTTGCCAGCGACTACGTCGAAGTCATCCGGATCGGGGACCGACTGGCGCCCCGCGTCCGTATCGTCCGCTTGGGCGACCGTCGTTCCGCCGTCCGTCGCGGCGGTCGGATCCTCGCGGGCCGCGTCGACGATGGCGTCAGCGAGGTGGTGTTCGCTCTTCTTCTCGGCGGTCGCCGCGAGTGAGAGGACCTCGTCATCAGCAACGCCGAACCCCTCAACATCGGCGACGGTGGTCTCGCCCTTTGTGAGGGTGCCGGTCTTGTCGAAGGCGACAAGGTCGATCTTGCCGGCGCGTTCGAGGTGTTCGCCGCCCTTCATCAGCACGCCAGACCGAGCGGCGTTGCCGATGGCCGAGACGATGCTGACCGGTGGCCCGATGACCAGCGCGCCGGGACAGCCGATGACCAACAGGGTCAGCGACAGGATCGCGTTCTGCGTGACGGCGTACGCACCGATAGCGAGCACGATGACGGCCGGCGTGTAATACTTCGCGAACCGGTCAATGAGACTCTCGGTCGGCGACTGAGCCTCTTGGGCCTCCTCGACACGGCGGATGATCCGTTCGAGCGTCGTATCCGAGCCCGCACCCGTCGTTCGGATCTCCAGTGCGCCTTCTTGATTGACCGTCCCGGCGTAGACCTCGTCGCCGTCGGCCTTGTGGACGGGCGCGCTCTCGCCGGTGACTGGTGCTTGGTTGACGGCGCTCTCGCCGTCGACGACGGTGCCGTCAACCGGAATCTTCCCGCCTGGCTTTACGACGACGACTTCGCTCTCTTCGACCTCGCGGGCGGGGACTTCTTGGAGTTCCCCGTCGCGACGGACAGTCGCCGTGTCGGGCGTCATCTCCAGCAGCTCCTGGAGGGCAGTCCGGGTCTTCCGCATCGTCCGTCCCTCGAGGTAGCTGCCGAGGCTGAACAGGAAGACGACGGCGGCGGCCTCCCAGTACTCCCCGATGATGATGGCCCCGATGGCGGCCAGCGTCACCAGCGTCTTGATGCCGAGCGTCCGGTTGGTGACCTCGTGGTAGGCGGTCTTGGCGATGTCGTAGCCACCCACGATCGTCGCGAGGACGAGGATGGCGGCGCTTGCCATCTCGAAACTCGTGAGGTAGCCCAGACTCCAGCCACCGCCGTAGAGCAGGCCGCTCGTTGCCGTGACGATGGCCTTCCGGTGTTTCCGGTAGTACTGCGTGATCGATTGTTTGTTCATGGTGTTAGGCGGGCTGGGGCGTGTACCCCTGGTTTTCGATGGTCTCTGCGAAGACGTCGGGGTCCGCGACGTTGTCGTCGTACTCGATTTCGACGCGGCCGGTCGCGTAGTGGACTTCGACGTGCTGGACGCCGTCGACGTTCGACAGGGCGCGTTCGACGGTGCTCGCGCAGGTCGGGCAATCGAAGTCGAGGACGCGGAATTGGGTTGTGTCGCTCATTACAGTTTGAGGTAGTGCCCATACCCCAATAAGTATTTTTTAGATGATATGTTTGAATTCGGAGACGGGTCGTTGGAACAGTCAAACAGGTCGTCTAGGGCTTTTGCTATCGTGGGTCTATTCTGTACTCGATTCCTCGACAGACACCTACCCGACTCCTGCCCCGCTACCTTTTCCCGCGTGCTCGCGCTCAGTTCTCGTATGAGTGATTTCGATACTGACCACCGTCTCGACGACATCGCGGTGCGAGACACTCGGGTTTCGGATGCCATCGACGAGCCGATGCGGGCGATGATCCTCGATATTCTGGCCGAGGAGGCCCTGACCGCGACCGAGGTCCACGAACGCCTTGACGATCGCGGCGTCGACCGGACGGAGAACACGGTTCGCCATCACATCAACGAGCTCCGGGACGCCGGCCTCGTCGACGTCGTTCGGTTCGAGGAGGGTCGTGGTGGGACGACGAAGTACTACCACGCAAACACGATCGTTCTCTCGTACTCACTACCAGATTCGGCCGACGCCGCCCTCGAAGAGATGATCGACGCTGTCCAGCCCCAGATCACGGACGCGCTCACTACGCTCACCGACGAGTACGACGACGCTATTAAGGAGATCGTCGCGGATATGCAGCCCTGCGAGCACTGCCGGACCCAGAAGTACGAAACGTATGTGCTTCTGACTGTCCTCCGACGTGCGTTCGTTCGTGCTCACAGAGACTCCTGAGCGAGAAAACTCGGGACTATTGGGATTTCATCAGATACGACACGACACGAAACCACCGGTCGTTGAAGGCTGCGAATTGATCACTCAATTTCTAACTGACTGCTCCCACCGTCCTCCCTATTGTCGTTCTCATCCCATTCGAGTTCGAACTCGATACTCAATTCACCGGGTCCGTCCGTTGGTCCCTCGCGCTCGGCTTTGACCTCGAACGTCGGGCGCGCTGGTGGTTCCATTGTCACGGACTCGGAACCGGATTTGAGTGTGACTGCGTCCCCTTGTTCGAGTTTATCAGCGACGCTACGGAGATACGACGCGATTTCTTCTCGAGTCTGGCCACTCTCTGATTTGAACAGGACTTCTTCAGGCATACTGAACGATACGCTGCCTGTACCGATAAGTGAATCCCCTAAATCACCCTCGCTTGAGCCAGAATCATCATACACCAATGTTATCAACAGAGCTGAAACCAACCTCCGGTCACAGTTCCTCAGGTTGCCGTACCGTTGTCCGTCGGTATCCCTCGTACAGAGCTGGTAATCCGAGGGGGAGTGCGAGGAGTCCAAATCCGAGAAGGGCATACTCATCTGCGTCCTGATGTCGCATGGCGAGGAGCGTCGCGACGATGCGAGAAGCGCAATTACGTAGGCTGTATTACTCCAGACCACGTCATATGAGGAGCAGTACAGCCAGCAGACGAACGTGTAGGAGGGGGCATTCCAGGTCGGTGGATGGAGTTTCGGCCAGAAGAATCGACAGTACGTCGTCCAGCCGAGCATCGCCAGCGTGGGAAGTCCCGCGAGCCATGTCGTCGAGCCGAATGGCGTCCGAGCACCGAATCGTCTGTAGCCAGCAAGGAACAACGCCGGAAATCCGAGGATCCACAGCCAGATGCCGATAGTGTATGACACGGGCCAGTGCTCGATCCGTGGTTGCTCGAAGGGAAGTCGGAGCGATTCCGGCAGCGTCGCCCAAGGGAATGAGGGATCAGGGACTGGACTCGTTACGAATGCGATCAGACAGAGTCCCGTCCCGACGAGTAGTCCGTAGAGGCCCAACGTTGTATATCGGCTGAGCCAGGCCGGGAGCGACGGGTGCACCGTTGTGGTATGGCGATCGGGTGTGCCCGTCATTCCTCGAATCAGTCTTCCTGTGACTCCGTGTCACGTTCGAGCGCTTCCCGTCGCTGTTCGTATTCCTCGTCGGTCAATTCGCCACGAGCGTACGCGAGTCGGAGTTCTTCGAGTGCCTGGTCTGAGTCGCTCTCACTTCCCGTAATTGCCTGGTAGAGGAGGTAGGCACCGCCGACGAGGGTAGCTAAGAAAAGGAGCTGCATGATGATACCGGCGATAAACATCCAGGTTGGTATCGTCCCGTCTCCCCACATATGGCCGCCCCATGTGCCACCCATCATCGGGCCAACTCCCATCATCCCGAAGCCCATGAAGAACATCGGGAAGAGGACGAGCGCACCGATGATAATGAGAACAATCGTGATGAGTCGTGTATCGTCTGTTTTGTCAGGCATAGTTTTCCCTCCGTGAGATCCGTCTCCAGTACTCAATATGGGTTCCCTATTCAATGCGATTGTGTCTTCCCTTCTTGTGGTCTACCTCGGGGATACTTTCGACATCCCAGCTTTGCACCAGTTCTGCGTTCGAATCCAATCTCATTCTGGGAGCCTTCGCGCTGTCACGCTGACTCATCGGGCTGGATCGTGCTAAGAGAAGGGTTCAGTAATGGTCAAACCCCGTGCCGTGGTGCTTTCCTGTCATCATATTTTGGCGGGTAGCAGTTCGATGTAGCCGGTTTCGAATCGTATCCACAAACTCAGTGAATTACCCGCTCGTAGTATCTCATATGAGCACTCCACCCGAGCAAACCGGCGTTCGTGAGATCCCGGAATCCAGTCGGGTATCACCGGGTCTCGATCCACTTCCATTTGCTGTGGCAGCAGCTACGGTCGCAGCTGTGATCATGCTTTTACTCGGCCTCTTCGGGGCGATTGGAGTCTACGAAGGTGGGGTCGAGATGATGGAGCAGTGGCATTTATTCTTCACGCCGACACCCGCTGGGACTATCGCTGGAATCCTTGAAGCCGTGGTCATTACAGGTGTATTCACCTACCTGTTTGCTGAGTTGTATAACCGCTTTACCAGTTCACTCTCATGAAACTCGCTGTATTCGGGGCGACTGGCGGGACAGGACGACGTTTGATAACGCAGGCCCTGGCCGCCGATTATGACGTTCGGGCCCTCACCCGATCCCAGGCTAAACTCCCGCCAGGTGAGCAGATCACAGCTATCGAGGGAAATGTCTTGGATCCAGGGGCAGTCTCTGAAACAGTCGAGAATACAGACGCCGTGGTTTGTCTCCTTGGACGAACGCCGAACAACCCACCGGATGTCGTGTCGCGGGGAACTCGAAACATCATCGAGGCGATGGATGACCGGCCAGTCAGCCGATTACTCGTGTTAACGTCGATGGGTCTCGGTTCGAGCTCTGAAACCGTTCCGTGGTATGTCCGAATTGTAAACGCAACCGCTCTCCACGATCTGATGGCAGACAAGGCCCGGCAAGAAGAACTGGTCATGCAAAGCAACCTCGACTGGACGATCGTACGGCCCGGTGGATTGACGGACACACCGCGAACCGGAGAATACGTTCACGGTGTCGATATTGATGCCAGTGCTCGGCCGATTTCACGGGCTGATGTCGCCGATTTTCTGCTTCAAATCGTTCAAGAGGACCTATACGTTCGAGAGACGCCGATAGTCACCAGCCAAGAGAACGCCGATCTCGGATTTTTCCTGGATCAGATTGCGACGATCGCGAAGCGACTCAAAACTAACTGAGACAACAGCTGTACGAGTCCCGCGACTGATTGCGAAAAAGCGAGTTGCTTCCCGAGCGAATTACCCAAACAGGACATCACGATACTGCCACCCCAGGACAATAACGACCAGAAGTGCCACTACACCCCCGATTAGGAAGCTAAAGCCACTTCCATCATATCCGTAGGGAACCGGCAGGTCGGTGGTCTGATCCAACACCAGCAACACTACAGCGAGGCCGGCGACACCGAGACCAATCACCCGACCGAGTGGGGAATCACTCCGTTTACCGGGCATAGCTGTACATAGCCGGCGTCTCCTTGAAGAGTGTACTGCAAGACCGGCTGCTCCGTCTATCGCGCTGAAGGGTGTGTGGACTGTTCTTTGCCACCCGCTTAGAATGGGAACCGATCACGCACAGATTGAATCGCGAGGCGGGTCAGGAGTCGCGCAGGGCCACGCTTTGGGAGGTCCCGTACTGTCTCGATGCTGGTGGGCGGTTCACTGCCACCTACGTGTAGCTCCCAGCCCGTCTCGTCCACGAAGCGTTCGACAGCCTGGTTTGCTCGCTGTCGCACGTCGTCCGAATCCATCGTCTCGGGTGCGCCGTCCCGAAGAACGATGTCGCCGTCGACGATCACTGTCTCGACGTCGGCCGGGACCGCGTTGTTCACGACGTGTGCGGGAACGTTGGTCAGTGGCGTGAACTTCGGTTTGTCGACGTCGAGGAGGATAATATCCGCGCGCTTTCCCGCTTCGATACTGCCGATCTCGTCGCCCATCCCCAGCGCGCGTGCGCCCTCGATAGTGAGCATTCGTATCAGTTCCATCGAGTCGAACTGCCCAGCTGAACGCTTGAGATTTGCCGCCAGCCGAGCTTGCCGCGCTTCACCGAACATGCTGTACGAGTCGTGCCAGTAGTGGTCGTCAATCCCTACTCCGACGTCGACGCCGGCGGCTCGAAGCTCGGGAACGGGCGTCCACTGCGTCTCCCCGTTCGGATTCCAGTAACAGAAGACGGACGGGCAGTGCGCAACAGCCGCGTCCGCCTCGGCGGTTCGCTGGATGTCCTCTTCGTCGGCGAGGCGGAAGTGAGCAGCGACCAGTCGGTCGTCCAGGAGTCCAACGTCGTCGAGCAATCCCACCGAGTCCTCGCCACCGTTCGCTCGTGCCATCGTGTTACTCTCCTCGAGTTCGAGCAAGTGTGTGTGGACGAGCAGGTCCGGGTACTCTGCGGCGAGGGACGCGGTCCGTTCCCACAGCTGCCTGGTACACGACCAGTCGTCGTGCGGGCAGATCGTCGCCCTGATTCGGCCCTCGTACGTGTCGTGGTACGTTTCGACGAACTCGCGAGCACGGGAGAACTGCTGATCGACTGGTTGGTCCCAGAAGAGGTCCGAGATCGCCGGGCCGAAAAATCCGCGGAGCCCTGCTTCCCCGAACGCCTCTGCACCTGCGGCAGGCCGTGCGTCCATCGAGTTCACGGTCGTGACACCGCCCAGGAGGAAATTGAGCGCTGCGAGCTCGACGCCTGCCTCGACGAGGTACTCGAATTCGCCGTTCCCTAGTCTGTTAAACAAGGCCGTCCCACTCCCGAGCATCTCCGTCAGATCGAGTTCGCTAAACGCACCGATGAGCGGTGTCATCTCCAGGTGCGTGTGGGCGTTCACCAACCCCGGCATCACCAGTTTCCCGTTCCCGTCGATAACGGTGGATGCTTCTAATTCTCCGTCTCCTGCACGTGACGGTCGGACTTCTTCGATACAGCCATCGGTGATGCATACTGTGCCGCGCTCGTACAGGCGGTTCCGCTCGTCGGCTGTGAGAACGAGTGCATCATGGATTGCCAGATCGACAGCCATCGTAAATTAGGAAGTGGATGTGACAGTTACCGTACTGGACAACCGAGCAGGCCGGCGAACGCTGTTCTTCCAGGTGATGTTCCCCTCATTTGGGATATCATCGGTCTCTACTGGTCCCATTTGCCTCTAATACGTCGGCGTGATTTAATCAGATTCCCCTTTTGAATCTGAAGTCGGATTCCGTGGAGCTTGTGGAGGTTTGTAAGGTTTTCCCCTCTTCACGATAGATCATCTATGGCCGACGGTTACGATACCATAGTACAGATACCCTCATAGGCAGCATATTCTAATCAAAACCGCAATAGATGATCCCTACAATGATACACCTATGCAGGCGACGATAATCGACGGAGTTCTTGAATCCCTCCGTATCGGTGTCGGATTTCTCTGGACGGCGGCGTGGGCGATCATCATGGGCCTCACGATTACGAGTCTGGTCCAGGTCTACGTCTCGAAGGAGCGGATGGCACAGGTGCTGGGTGAGGGCGATCTAACTGGACTTACCAAGGCGACTGTGTTCGGAGCAGCAAGCAGTGGCTGTAGTTTCGGCGCCGTCGCCATCGGGAAGGGCCTGTTCAAGAAGGGGGCGCACGCGGTGAACTTCCTCGCGTTCATGTTCGCGTCGACGAATCTCATCGTCGAACTCGGGCTGATGATTCTGATTCTGCTCGGCTGGGAGTTCCTCCTGGCGGAACTGCTGGGCGGCCTCATCCTCATCGCCGTGATGGCGGTGATCGTCCACCTCACGCTCCCCGAGAATCTCTTCGACGAGGTCCGGGAGACGCTCAACGAGCGCGACCGTGAGGCGGGCGTCACCGAAGACCCCACCTGCGGGATGGAAGGCAAAGACGAGTACACGCTCACGACCGACGGTGGGGAGACGCTCAAATTCTGCTCGGAGGGCTGTATGGAGACCTACCGCCAGGAGACGTCGAGTCGCGGCGGGTGGCGTGACGAGTTGCTGTCGTGGGGTGGCTGGTACAAAATCGGGAATCAGTACCGCAAGGAGTGGTCGATGATCTGGAAGGACATCGTCGCTGGCTTCCTCATCTCGGGGTTCGTCATCGTCTTCGTCCCGCAGTGGGTGTGGAACACGCTGTTCATTCAGGGCGACGGCCTGCTCGTGACTGCCGAGAACGCGATTATGGGTGTCACCATAGCCGTCCTCAGTTTCGTTGGCAGTATGGGTAACGTCCCGTTCGCCGTCGCGCTGTGGGGCGGTGGCGTCAGCTTCGCCGGGATCATCGCGTTCGTCTACGCTGACCTCATCACGATTCCCGTGCTGAACGTCTACCGGAAGTACTACGGCTGGAAGATCATGCTGTACATCCTCGGCGTCTTTTTCGTGACGATGGCGTTCACCGGCTTCCTCATGGAGCTGCTGTTCGACGCGCTGGGAATCGTTCCGGATCTGGCGGGCGGCGAGACGGCGACGGAGCAGACGTACTTCAAACTCAACTACACGTTCTATCTCAACCTCATCGCGTTCGCGCTCTCCGGGTTCCTGCTGTATGTTTATCGTCGCGGTCTCGGTGCGCCCGGCCAGTACCGCGACCCCGTCTGTGGGATGCGGACTGACGACAGCGAGCCATCGGCGACGCACGACGGCGAGACGTACTACTTCTGCTCGCAGACCTGCAAGGAGACCTTCGGGGAAAACCCGGACGAATACGCCACCGGGCATCCGATGGTGATGGAGGGGCACGACCACTGACGGACAGCTCGTTGATGGTTCACAGTCTCGATTGAGTACGTCAGTCGTGCTTGGACACATCCGCTGACGCGGCCATACTGAACACGCTACCGTGACTCTTGAGCAGAGAGAATTGGAAGCCGAATTTATGATACCCGCCTTTGAATTCTGACTGAATGTACGACCGAATTCTCCTGTCGACCGATGGAACTGTTGCGTCTGAAGATGCTGAAACGCATGCACTCGAGCTCGCAGCCGCTTACAACGCAGTCCTCCATGTGCTCTACGTCGTTGACGAGGATGTCGTAACTGCGTACAGCGGGGACGAGTACGTCGACGAAGCCGAAGGTCCCGAACACGGTCTCGAAGAACACGGCGAGGAGACGCTTTCCGAACTCCGACGTCGAGCCGCAGAAACCGATGTCGATGTCGAGACGGCAATGCAACATGGCCGCCCCGCTGAGACCATCGTGGACCACGCAGACGACTGTGACGCCGATCTCCTCGTGCTCGGTACCAAACGCCGGCCGGACGAATATCGTGCGTTGCTCGGAAGTGTCACCGACCGCGTCCTTCGGCTGACGACGCGTCCGGCAACCGTCGTGAAAACCGAAGTCAGCGAGTAGGGAACGACCGTCCGTTACCGTCCATCATCTGGTGTGAGACGGGCGCGACGGCGGTCAAACTCCTCGTCGTCGATCTCGCCACGGGCGTACCGCTCTTGGAGGACGGCGAGTGCGCTATCCTCAGCGGGGCCGTTCGATTGCGACCGCGTTCCCAGCCAGTAGATGAAACCGAGGGGGACGGCGACGAGGAGTGCCATCCACAGGAGACCGAACAGCATCATCCCCCAGCCCCAGCTACCCCATCCGGCCATGTGGCCGTCGTTCCACATCCCGTCGTGCCAGCCCCACATCATTGCATCTGGGACAGTCGCGTGTGTTAGCGCCATTCCGGCGACGACGGCCAGAGCCAGCGCTCCGACGACGATGAGTCCCAGAGAACGAATCCCGCGTGCTTGAATTGGATTTTGCATTGTTGTACTCCCAAAGGTCTCGGCGTGGTTAGCGAGGATGTATTCGAGGGCGGGGTAGCGCTCGACGAGCGTCTCGCCGCCGACGTCGTAGTTCTCGATGTACTGGTCGAGGCCCAGGATGCGGCCCGCGGCGAACGCGGCGACCGCGAGGAACACGAGCATGTACGCGAAGTCCCCGTTGATGAACCCGTGACCCATGTCCCAGTTCCCGAAGTAGAACATGAGCATCATGAGCGCGCCGAAGAACGCCGCGAGGCGGACGAACGCGCCGACGAGCAGGCCGAGGCCGATGAACAGCTCGCCCCACGGCACGGCGACGTTCGCGAACTCGACGAACCACGGCGTGCTACCCATCCACGCGAACATGCCCGCGAGCGGGTTGCCGTTCGTCGCCGCGACGTTCGACAGGTAGCCGCCGGCGGCGAACTCGCCGGTGATCTTCGTGAACCCGGAGTACGCGAACGCGTAGCCCATCATGAGGCGGAGCGCGAGTACGAACCACGCGCTGAGGCTGTGGACTTTCCCGCCGACGGTCAGGCCGCCGACTCTGCTCTCGAGCTGGTTCATGCCGGAGTCGAGTGTGGACATAATTATTGCACCTTCAACTATCAGTAGGCGGAGTAAGACGATATAATAGCGAGCCGGCGTTCTGAGTCAGAAAACCGGGGGGCTATATTACGCTCCTGTCGCGAGTACGGACGTGTGACTGAGGAGGCCGACCCGTCGGACATCTTCGCCACGCTTGACGACGAGTATGCCCGGGACATCCTCGTGGCGACGAAGACCGACCGACTGTCCGCGAAAGAACTCAGCGAGGAATGCGACATGTCACGGCCGACCGTCTCACGCCGTGTCACGCGCCTCGTCGAGCAGGGCCTCCTCGAGGAGTACACGCACGTTGACCCCGACGGACGGCACTACAGTGAGTACGAGGCGCGCCTCGAACGCGTCGAAGTCCTCCTGCAGGCCAAGGGCTTCGACGTCCAGATCGATGTCCGGCCGGACCCCGCCGACCGGATTA
>NZ_BBJO01000028.1 GCF_000739575.1 Halobellus rufus
GGACGAGGACCCCGCGGTCGTGGGCCTCGCAGATCTGGATCGCCGTGAGCACGTTCCCAATCGATGCCCACGCAAGCTCCTGGACGGGCTTTTATTCACACAAATAGGGTCCAAGGGAGTTACCTACTCAGGGGTAGTCGCGTAGCGAGGGGTGCAGGCGGAGCCGAGGAGGAACGGGGATTGGGTGGGGGTTGTCGATGGGTGGGACTACCAGTCTGCTGATAGATGGGTGGGGACCCTGGCCGAGCGTCTGAGTGGATGGTCTGGGGGAGCCTCGAGAACGGACGGTGGGGGGCTGGCGAGGAGGACGAGGATTCGGTGGTCGATGCTGGAGGAGACGGGAGGCGATCGGCGAGGGGACGGCAGCGACAGCTTCAGCGACGACCGGGACAACGACGACCACAGCGGACGCGGGGCGGGGCGGTTGGCGGCGGCGACAGCGAGAAGGGAGAGGGGCGTGGTCGCGCTCGGTGGAGGGTTCGGTCTGGATGCGCTCCGGGGAGGGTTCAGTCTGAGTGCGCTCGAGGAAGGTGGGGCGTGTGTCGCGGGAGGGGAGGGTGGAGCGGCGGTCGGGGGCGAGACGCAGGAGGAGGGTTCGGGCTGGTCGCGACGGAGGGGAGTTCGGGACGGGACGCGAGAAGGGGAGTTCGGGACGAGACGCGAGGAGGGAGGGGCGGGGTCGCGTTTCATCTTGCAGGCGGGGTGTCTCGAGTGTGCGGGAGCGACGGCGACCGCGACGGCAACGGCGAGGGCGACAGGACAGGACGGGGGCCGGCAGCGACAGCATCTGCGAGGGGGGACGGCAGCGGCGGCTTCTGCGACACCGACAGCAACGACGACCGCGACGGCGACAGCAGGTGGGCGAGGTTTGGTTGCGGAGACGCGGGCCGCGATTCGACCGAGCTCTTCGAAGGTGCGGTTGGGAGACGACGTCCGCGATCGAGGACAGCATCCTCGAGGAGGACGCCGGCAGCTTCAGCGACGACCGGAACAGGGACCGGGACAGCATCAGCGACGACCGCAACGGCGACGGCGACAGCAGAAGGACGAGGAGGGAGTTGTATCGGGGGACGTCGCGAGCGACGTCCGAGAGGGACCGCACCGCAAACAGCACCGCAGGGGAGACCGCACCGAGAAGAGCGTCGACGGTTCAACGTCGACGTGACCCGGACCGTGTTCGGGACGGTCCGAGAAGGAAAGCGTGGCCTGGCGGGGGCCACGCTGTGGGAGACACTTCTGGCGGCGTCGAAGTGTCTGGGGCGCTGGGGCTTCAGGGGGGAATGGGGTGGTGGGTGGGCAGAGCGAGGGACACTCCCCCCGGTTGCCGTAGGCGGATTGTTCAGGGCGGAGAGTGTTGGAAAGGGTCCCCACTGTTTCGTCTGGACCAGAACCATACGACTAATAACTAATAAGTTATAAGCCACCTTTGGTTTTCGTAGCGATGAAACTGAACGCGACAGATCGACAAATACTGACCAAACTTAGGGAGGGGCGTGTGTCGCCGAGTTACTTGGCGGCGGAACTCGAAAAGCAACAACCCTACATCAGCCAACGGTTGTCCCATCTTCTGGAAAGTGGATGTATCGTCCGAGTCCATCGTGGCCTCTATGGTCACAGTGCGACCGAAGGTGAATCGATCAATACGGATTCAGCGACTGAGCAGTTCTCTGATAAGGAACTGATAGAAGGACCACCACAGTCAGCCGCTGGACCCACTCCAGGTTCCGAAGAGGCCCAAACTCAGCCATCACCTTCCGATGAGTTTGACATAGGGCCCCTAGTAGATCAGATATCTCTTGTCCAAGAAGGCGAGAAGCGGGAAATCACACACATTCTTCAGCTATTAACAGATCGTATTCGGGAGTCGGAGTACGAAACTCGAGCGAGTCTCGAGAGGTATCTTGATCAGCAGGGCGTGGATCTGCCGACACGAGGGTTTCCTCAGTTTTGGCAATTTTATCTCTCCGACGGTGAGCTATTGACACGTATCCCCGGAGTGACCGCAAAGCAGGACGACAATACGACGAGGTACGTTTATACTGAGTCGGCTGAGTAGCGAGCCGACTCTTCAGGTGTTGTTCTGGAGAAAAAACGGCAGGTAGTTCCAACTATGTACATGCTCTTCGCTAGGAGTATAGTACAACGCAGCTGGTGAGTATTCTTCGAGAGCCGCATCTTCCATTTGTTCTGGGTCATCATCGAGTACCGATGAGAGAAGCGCTCCAATTCCGATGTCGCTCTCAGAGGTGTGATACTTTACAAACTTCCAGAGGACTCTGAGCGCGGTTTCACTAGCAGCGTGCTCGAGTTTTGGAATCTGATTGGAGTCAGCTGTTTTCGTCGCTTCTTCGGAGCGGCCGGTACGGAGCGGATCCTTGTTCTGTCGATCGTGGAATAGTTTCCCCGCCCTCGAAAAATCGGTGGCAAGCAAAACGGCGTCAACAGTAATCGGTTGTCCATCGACCGAATAGCTCTCTTTGCCTTGAGTGAGAGCCCGCCAATATTTGAACACAGTATAGATTTCTTCATATACATCACTCCCGTCATCAGCTATCTGTGTTTTAAGCACGTATGTGTATGAAGGACCCTCGATGAGGAGATTAGGCTTGAAGCCGCGATCGTTTTTAAATGTGCCATCAGTATACGATTTTTGCTTACGAGAGTACACACTCACGGTATCGGACCGAATCCAGTCGGAAAGACTAGCGTGAAACTGGTCTGTTTTACCAAGTTCGGATCGGTCAATACCACCCCCAAAATCCGAAAGGTCTGTCATTAGCCATTTTTTCGAGGCTACTCATACTATAGATTCGGGTCGATAGTGAACGTCCAGGTTGACCAACCAGTATTGGATTAGGGAATTTCTGTCGCCCCTGTAGTACCATCTTCGTCGTCGTCGTCATCATCATCGAGATATTTTACTCCCTCTGGGGTGCCCTCTTCATTTCCGTACAGCCGCTCAGCGAGATCTCGGGTGAGATGGGGACCGTTGTATGGAAGATCTGTGTGCTGGTTCCAGACGCTTCGGTGCTCGACGTACAGTTGACGGTGCCATTGTCGGTATGGTGGTTCGTCTGTGCGGTGAATATGGATGTGGCAACTCTGACAGACAGGAATCCCATTTTCCGGCCGGTTATCCATCTGGTCGCCATTCAGGTGGTGAACTGAGAGCTCTTGACTGCGGTCATACCCATTCTCCGGTGACCGTCCACAGACGAGACATTCCAGTCCGTGTTCGTCGAACACGGCTTCGCGAAAGTTTCGCGGGCTCATAGTGACCCCTTCGGTTGCGTTGGTATTGTTTGCACTTCGTGCAAAGTCTGCTCTGTACGGCAGTTTCGACAGATAACTATTGAAAACAGAGTCCCAGAAGTGCTCTGAGAATCTGCTCAGCCACTACTGTTCCCATAGAGGATCAGTATGTTCTTCGAGGAAATCAAGGACAAAACGGAACTCATCTTGACGGTCAGCCGGTCATTAAAGCTCTCGAATGAGTTCCGGTACCGCAGCCACAGCAGCCGCTTCAGTATTGTACGTCTTGTTCGCTTTAGGGAATTCAGAGACATCGAGCTCGCCGTCCTCTCGAACGGCGAGAATAGGGTATATTTGGACCGAGTAGGTCTGGAAATCGTCTGAATGGATGACACCTTCATAGCCGTTTTCTGCGTGTTCGGTACCAAACCAGCGCGTATAGTAGGTCGCGCTTCGATTCCCACTCCACCACTCCCAGGTTTCCGGGAGGCTTGGACACTCAAAATCGGGCATTACTATTCCAGTATCAGGAATATCGACGCAAAAATTGGTCGGTGCCAATCCTATGGACACAACAACGAACACTATGACCGTTGAGACAGACGCTCGGTACGCCCTGTACCAACTACGCGTTGTCGCCACTAATCTCCAGCAGGTACGTTTCAACCGTCTCAAAATCGTCGGTGGTGTAGAGTGAGATACCCGAAACAACGATTTCTCTGATAGCTGCTGTGTAGTCAGGGATCGAATTGACCGACTCAACGTCAATATCGTAGGCATATCTGTCCCCGTCAAACACCCGCTCTTCGAGCTCACGGGCAACAGTGTTCGCCTCGCGTTGGTTCACAGCACGCCCAGACCGGGTGAGCACCCAGAGATCAATATCGCTTCGGCGGTCTGCTTCACCTCGAGCGACACTTCCGTACAGGATGATACCGACGAGATTGTCTACACGATCGCGGAGTTCTTCGATAGCTGCGTTCACTGGGAGTTGGAACTTCGCTTGCGGTATCTGAAGGATCGGATCGTCTGGAATCGAAAGTCGGTCCCGGTTGATGTGGACCAAACGGGAGTTCGCGTTCGGAGATTCGATGACTAGTGCATTTGTGCCGAGGACGTCTACTGCTCGCCGAACAGACTGTGGTGAGTTCCCAGTGTGGGTGGCGAGTTCGGTGAGCGTAAAGCGCCGAAGCCGGTGGGTCACGAGAAAGGCGAGTACATCGTTTGTTGCTTTATGCCGAAAGAGATCCGAGTCGTTCGCGGGTATGGAGAGTGAAATTGAGACACCATTATTTTCTGTCTTATGGGTCATACTCCGTTACACAGTACAGATCCATAAATAGTTTATATGTAGCTAGGAACTTAAGAGACACCGCACACAAGAGTAAAATCTTGATTGTGGCCCCCTAATTAGCGAAAACTGCTGGCAGACATTTCTAAAAATTCGACGAAAAAGCCTCGCGCTTCAGCGTGGAGAGAATGTCAATAACTAATCTCAAAGCGGGCACCACCATCCGCTCCATCTGTAACCGTGATTTCCCAACTATGCGCGTCGGCGACGTTCGAGACGATGCTCAACCCAAATCCAGTCCCATCGTCTGTCGTTGTGAATCCTTCTTCGAATATCTTAGCTCGCTCCGACTCAGGAATGCCCTGACCGTCGTCTTCAACGTAGAATCCCTCGGTCGTTGTCCCCACAGTCACCGTAACTTCGTGACTCCCGTGCTCGATCGCATTCCGAAAAAGGTTCTCGAGCAGTTGATGGAGTTGATCGACGTCGGCTTCAACAGTCCGGTCTCCCGTCACGTTGAGTGTTGCATCCTCCGTTGCGACTGCCGCCCACGACTTTCGTGCCGTTTGTTCAAGAGAAACCGTTTCGAGTTCCATTGCGCTATCGCCAGTCTGTGCGAGAGTCAGCAAATCCTCGATCAAGTCATCCATCCGATCGTGGGCATCTCTGATCTTCTGGATATGCTCGCTGTCAGATTCTTCTGCAAGTAGTTCGAGATGGCCTTCTGCGACATTCAATGGATTCCGTAGGTCATGGCTCACAACACTCGTAAAACGATCTAACCGTTCGTTTTGCTCAACTAGTTCTTCTTTTTGTTGTGTTTGCTCAGTAACATCACGATCCATCGCGACGTACCGGTCTTTGCCCTCGAGATTGAGCCGAATGAGATGGATCTCAATCGGGAACGTGCTTCCATCCTTCCGCTGGAGTTCTCCTTCGAACCGTTGCGGGTCGTTAATTGGCAGTCCGCCCCAGAATTTCCGTGCGCGATCTGATTTCGCCGTAGGATCTAATTCCCAGACAGTCTTTCCAATTATCTCGTCTTCAGTATAGTTGAGTTCCTCACACAGTCGCTGGTTGACATCACAAATAATGCCATCCGCATTATGTACCGCAATCATATCCGGAGAATGTTCAAAGAGTGCTTCAAGCCGAGATGACTGAGACTCTAATTGCTCCTCGCGAGCTTTTGCCTCCGTCACATCATCTTGAAAGCCGACGAAATACTCGATGTCCCCTCATCATCGAACAACGGTGCAATTCGAACACGGTTCCAGAACTCTGACCCATCTGCCCGGTAATTCCGAAGCTCTACAGTCGTTGCTTCGCCATTATCGATCGCTTCCCGGAGTTTCGAAACCTGTTCATCTTGTGTCTGTTCACCTTGGAGGAATCGGCAATTGCGTCCGAGAGCTTCCTTTTCATCGTACCCAGTAAGCGACGTGAATTTATCGTTCACGTAGATGATCGGATTATCTTCGAGACGAGGGTCAGTAATACAGATTCCAACTGGCGCTTCGTGCATCGCACGTTCACGTATCGACAAGTCCGAAGCAACTGACTCGGGCCCAGGATTTGATAAGATGCAGATGAGTGAACCATCGTCCGTATACGAAAGTGAGTGTGTGACGTCGAGGAGACTGCCATCTTTCCGAACGAATGAGGTCTCCCCATGCCAGCGCTCGTCTCGTGCGGCAGGCAACAGCTCATCGTAGACGTGATCTACGTCTTCATCTCGGTAGAACGTCTCCCAGTGAAGACCGATGAGTTCGTTCCGTTCGTAGCCTAGTAGGTCAGCACAAGCGGTGTTGAGATACTCAATATGGCCATCTTCACTCAAGATACTAATCCCGTCTTGTGCGGTCTCGATGGCTTCTAGTCCCCGATCGAGATATCGTTCTGCCCAATAGTGCTCGACTGCATTCTGTATGCGGTTCGCGAGCACTTGGTACTGTTCTGTGCTTCCCCCTTTCTGAAGATATTCAGTCACTCCTGCAGTAATCGCCTCACTCGCGATTTCCTCGGACCCCTTCCCAGTAAATAGAATAAATGGGAGTTCAGAGTGATATTCTCGGATACGCTTGAGGACATCAAGCCCGTTGAGACCAGGCATATCATAGTCACTGACGATACAATCGAACGCGATATTCCCCTCTTTGATCGTTTCGAGTGCGTCTGTTGGGTCTGTCTCCGTCGACACGGTAAATTGCTCATTTTGCCGTTCGAGAAACGTGGTAACCAGATCAGCAAAGCTTGGGTCATCCTCGATATGAAGAATATTGATCTGTTTTGTGTCAGGTAACACTGCGGCCCGGGGATTCGGTGGGGGTGTTGAGGTCATTTGTGGGCGGAAGGTGGCTGTCTGGGTACCGTTTGTACCTGTAGGTATTCAATGTGATTCATATTTAATGAGCATCATACGCCTGAAGTTCCAGTGGGGGTGTCCGGACTGATTTGTATCCCCCGATGGGAGTGCGGGCTTTCAACACCAGAAGGTCCGCAGTTATGAACGGACAAGGAGAACCATCTACCAGACGCGTAGACCCGATGTCGTTGTATCGATCGCACAGACACCCACCGCAGAAGAGCCATCCAAAGTACGTCTCAGGATTCGAGATTCAATTCCTCACCCCGACAGGCGCTCGGCGTCGATATCGATTCGAGCCGCGTCACATAGCCCCCGAGTGGTGGCGCTTCGAGGACGAATGGACGGGGACCTCCTGGCGACCGATCGGTCGTGAACCAGTACAGACGGTCACTCTCCGTCTGGCAAGAGCAAGGAGAACACAGAGATGAGCGAGGACATCTATGACGGCTCCGGAGAAGCATCTGAACTGTCACTCTGTGAGGAGTCGGATATCTTCTATCTGTTGAGCCACCACCGGAAACGGGGTGTGCTTCTCGCAATTGCGATGGCACCGTGGGGGCACGTTCATCTGCGGCAGCTCGCAGAAATCATCGCTACACTCGAAGCGGATACTGAACAGCGGGGTGTGTCAACCCAACAGGTGACAAACGTTCGCACCAATCTGAAGCGGTCACATCTGGAACCACTCTGTGATGCAGGATTAATCGAGTGGGATACAGACTGTACCGAGCGGCTGGTACCAGGACCTGGATTCAGCCGAGCCATTCGAACGCTGATGGCTGGCGGCTACTCTCTGAGTCAGCCGCCTTCCAACTCAGAGACCGAACGGTGACTGGGGGTCGTCAAGAATCTTAAACTAGCTGAGGCACAGATACCGTCGAATATCCACAGAGAGGCTCTCTAGATACCGGAGAGAATTTAGGGGTGATATTCAAAACTGAAAAGGAAAATGTACGACTTGACCGGGTTTCAACGAGATATATTGTATGTGATAGTCGGCCTAGAGGAGCCATACGGCCTCAAGATCAAAGCGAACCTCGAGGACTACTACAAACAAGAAGTCAACCACGGACGACTGTACCCGAACCTCGACGATCTCGCTGAAAAAGGTCTTCTTGAGAAAGGAGAGCTTGACAAGCGAACGAATATCTATTCGGTGACAGAGCGTGGACAACGTGAAATTCAGGCACGACGAGACTGGGAGGACAAATATCTAGAGGCGACAGAGTCGGCGACCTCGTAGAGTGAGTATTTATTATTTGGCACGTAAGTGAGTGTAGTGTGTCAATTTGGGAATCTCCAATCATTGCGGTACTTCTCGGTGCCACTAGTATCTACATCGGGGCGAAGATGGTACTGGGAGACCCTGCACAAGCAGTCCGTGAAGGTGCACCTCAGACTGCGATCTTACAAGACCCCGTGGGACTCATAGTTGTTGGCCTCGGAGTTGTCCTTTGTCTGATTGCAGTATTCAGTAGTACTAGGTGAATCAAATGTCGGAGATATCTCGCAAAGAGGCAGAAAAAGCACTCTATCGATCTCTCGAAACCGACGAACTCGTCTCAAAGGAAGCATTCGCGCGAAACGGAGCGATTCGTGGGTTCCAGACGTTCCAAGTGTTTTTTGAGGCGGATATATGGATACACCGAGACGGAGTACAGAACAAGACAACGACACCACAGAAGTGTCAGGTCTGTACTACCGAGAATACTAGCCAATGGCTTGAGAGTGACGTCCAGACTGAGACAGACACCGAAGCAACAGTACTCAAACACCTCCAAACGACAGGAGTGCCGTACACGGAGACGAGAGTCGAAAGCCCAAAAGAAGGAAGCCATTCCATCTCTGAGTGCTCTAGTTGTGCCGGTTGCGGGGAAACCGTTTGCCAATGGTGCGATGGAGAGGGTATTGAAGAGTGCTACAAATGTGATGGTGGAGGCCAGTTCGAAAGTCGAAAGCCGTGTCCAGTCTGTGATAATGGTCTCAATTATTGTGACGATTGTGAGGGAACTGGTTACGTGTACGCGATCGAAGAGTGTCGATCGTGTACTGGATCTGGAGAACAGCCGTGTTCAAAGTGTCGTGGAGACGGTCAGATTACGTGTGAACGGTGTGGCCAATCCGGATGTACCCATTCGTATGACGTAGAGACGCGAAGCCTGGAAGTTACGTGGCACAGCCACGGCCTCCCCTCAACGTGGGGAGCGGATGCAAATGTGACGGCCAAGACCGTAGAGCAGTTGGGCCTCACGGAGCAATCATTCACGATCGCGATACGGAGTAGTGCTGAAACGCAACTATCGTCCTCACCATTTGAGGCGGCGATACTCACAATCGACTACGGTTCTGAAGGCTACCGTGGACTTGTTGTCCGAACTTCGTCAGGACTCCAATTCGTATTCGACCCACAACAAGGACCACCTGCAACAACCGTTCGACGGAAAATCGCAGATATTCTCAGTCGATTCCCTATCGGCTATTGAGCAGTGGGGCGTTCCCCGGCAAATTACACGGGTTTCTGATGGGTGGTCCCACTCACCAGCACATCATATGCCTGAGTTTTATTATCAATGATATTTAAGAAAAGGGGTATGACCTCTTCCTCTCCCCATCCAGAACTTGAGGATACTCTTGATGAGCATGCCCTCCTTTCAGATATCAAAGGAGGCGTCACAGTGCTCCATATCGAAGACGACTCCAGCTTTGCAGATCTGGTCTCGACATTCTTA
Organism: Halobellus rufus; assembly: GCF_000739575.1. GTDB lineage: Archaea > Halobacteriota > Halobacteria > Halobacteriales > Haloferacaceae > Haloquadratum > Haloquadratum rufum. The sequence continues at coordinate 9,641 of NZ_BBJO01000028.1, forward strand.
GATCGCGAGCGAGAGTACTTCGAGATTCAGACGGAAACCAATCCAACTGATGGTGTTGAACTTGCCAAGGAGGGAGGACCAGACTGTATTGTTTGCGATTTCGATATGCCAGAGATGAATGGCTTGGACGTCCTCCAGGCAGTCAGAGCGGACTTACCCGAACTCCCGTTCATTCTATTTACTGGCAAGGGCAGCGAGGAGATCGCAAGCGAAGCGATCTCGGCTGGCGTCACCGAGTATCTCCAGAAAGAAGGAGGAACTGAACAGTACGAAGTTCTCGCGAACCGTATTGAACAGGCTGTCGCTCGGCGACGGGCAGAGCGGCAGGTGACACGGGGATTCCGTGCCATCGAAACGGCCCACGACGGGATCAGTCTCCTCGATATCGATGGCAACTTCATATACGTCAACGAGGCGTATGCGGAGACCGTCGGCTACGAGCGAACGGAATTACTTGGGCAACATTGGGATATCTTATATCAAGAGGGGGAAGAAGCTCGCGTATACGACGAGATACTTCCCGGAGCGAGAGACGACGAATGGGTCGGTGAGACAGATTACGTCCGGAAGGACGGGGAGACGGTCACTGTCGATCACCGGCTAGCGTACACGAAAGAAGATACACTCGTCTGTACGATATCTGAGACCGAAGATGTCGATGCCATCCAGCATGAACTCTCGCTGAAAGAGCGTGCGATGGACGAGACGCCGATTGGAATTACGATAACTGACCCAACACAGGCCGACAACCCAATTATTTATGCAAATGACGGGTTCTCTTCGCTCACTGGGTACTCCAGAGAAGAAGTACTCGAGCGTAACTGTCGGCTCCTCCAAGGAGACCGAACACAGGAAGAGCCAATTGCGGAGCTGGCAGCGGCGGTCGACGATGAAGAACCAGTTAGTGTTGAGCTCCGGAACTACCACCAGGATGGCGAGCTATTCTGGAATCGCGTGACAGTAGCTCCCCTCACTGACGACAATGGAAAAGTCGAGCACTTCGTCGGGTTCCAAGAAGATGTCACGGCACGACGCGAACTATTGGAGGAGTTCGGGTCGTTGGCAGGCGTGCTCTCACACGATATGCAGAATCCCCTCCAAACGGTTCGTGGACGGTTAAAACTCGCAATCGAGACAGGAGACGTCGAACACGTCGAAGAAGCACTGCCATCCCTAGATCGTATGGCCCAACTGATCGATGACGTCGCTAACGCGTTAGAAGCCGGGACAATTGTGGGTGAGCACGAAAAGATCGATATCGGCGAACTCGCTGAAACGGTCTGGGAATCGCTCGATAGACATGGAGGGGCTGGGTCGCTCGATGTCGACGGAGAGCCATTCGTCCATGGGAATCAAGACGCGGTCCGCCGGATGTTCGATAACCTACTTGGCAACTCACTGGAACACGGCGAAGCGCCAGTTCGCGTTCGGGTCGGTGAATTCGAGGGCGGTGTTTACATCGAAGACAACGGGCCCGGAATTCCTGAGGAAAATCGAGAGCAAGTGTTCGAACAGGGATTCACGACGAAAGACCACAGTGACGGCACCGGAATGGGAATGGCGAGCATCCGGCAGATCGTCTTGGCCCACGACTGGCGTATCGAAATTGCCGAGAGTAACTCGCTGGGAGGTGTCCGCTTCGAGATCATTGCCTGAGAGCAGCGGCTATACAGCTCGTTTCTTGGATGGGTATCAGCGCCGGGAGGCGTACAGCGCGCAACAGCGTGCGCTGCGTGACTCACCATACCTGGTCCCGATCCTCACGACGACACGAGTCGCGACTACGAACAGTTCGAGAAAGAACTGCTCGCCCAAGACCGCGACGCCGCCGGCGGCGACACGGCAGACATCGACGACGCGACGGCCCAGCGCCTGGTCAACGACCTCGTCGACGCGGACGTCGTCACTCCGGTTCCTGAAGACCAAGTTCTGGTTCACGAGCCGAGCGGTACGGCGTTCGACTCGACGACACAACTGGCCGTCTTCCATCGTGGCTGGACGGCCGGCCGCGACGCCGACGCGGAGGCCGAGTGATGCAGCAGACGCTCGTCGGCTGTGCGTTCTGCGACATCCCGCCCGGTACCGAGACTGGCGAGGCCCACACCTGGGGGCAGGACGAACGGGTCACCCACCCGATCTGTGTCGACTGCGCGATTCAGATGGAGCCGGATCCCGACGAGCGCGATCACGTCGCCTGTGACGGCTGTGGGCTGGTCGTCGACACGCTCGCGGCGCTCACCCGGTTCCGGGTCGAACTGGGGAACCTCGAAGGCCCGTTGCAGCTGTGCGCTCGCTGCAGTCCGGGTGGTCTCGCGACGTACTGGACACGCGATCTCGAGGAGCATCTCGTCGCGACGCCGGCGGAGTGACCCAAACACCCTTTACTGATTCGCTGTAAAGTGTAATCAAGACCGAATCGTGTCACACACCTCAAACCGCGCCGACGGCGACATCGTCCAGGACTTCCTCTCGGTCGCGGACCTCCTCGAGGAGCCACAGCTGGCCCAGCTGTACGCGTACCTCGCTCGGGAAGGGGAGGCGACCGTCCAGGACGTAATGGACGACCTCGAACTCGCACAGGGAACCGCCTACAGCTACGTCAACCGGCTCGTCGACGCCGGCGTCGTCGACATCACCGACGACGAGCAGCCGCGCCGGTACGCCGCCCGGGAGATCGACCTGACCGTGACGACGGCCGCCGGTGACCGCGAGTACACGATCACGCCGGCGCTGATCGACGCCGTCGGCCGCCGCGAGACGGACGCCGACATCGACACCTACATCGACCGCCACGGCGTCGCCGGCCTCGCGACCGCGCTCACCTACGCCGTCGCTCGGGAGCGCGGCGAGGTGACCCATCGGCTGATGGCGGAGGATCTGGACATCTCGCCGCTGGCTGCGGAGATGATCCTCCAGGCGCTCCGGCCCGTCGTCCACGAGCACTACGGAATCGGTGAGGATGTACGTTATGATACCGAAGACGGAGCCAACGTATGAGCTTCGAAACGGACGTCCCGACACAAACGACGCAGCGCTTAGTTTATCGGCGTTCCATGGAGAGAACTGATGGAACTCAGTGACGGCACACTCACGGTGTCCCGGGAGCTATCGGAACTCGATAAAGACGTACTCGAGTTTACACGAATTCTCGACGCCTGCGAAGTGGAGTACGTCATCGTCAGTGGGTACGTCGCGATCCTCACTGGGCGATCTCGGTCGACAGAGGACATCGACGTCATTCTGGAGTCGCTGTCTGAAACGGAGACTGAGCAGTTGGTTACCGAACTTAAAAATCAGGGGTACTGGGGGATGGCAATGCCGCTCGATGAGATGTATTCGATGTTGAGCGAGGGTAGCCGGATCCGGATCGCCGAGGACGGGGAGATGTACCCGAACTTTGAGACGTGGTTTGTTTCAAACGATGTTGAGCGTGAGGCCCTCTCCAATCCCCTCACGGTGACATTCGATGAGGGGCAGATCGAGATCAGCCCGCTCGAACTCCAAATTGCGTACAAACTCCGACTCGCACAAGCTGCAGACAGCCTCAGCGGGAAGGATTTCGAAGATGCACTCCACCTGTACTTGACCTTCGAGGAACGATTTAACACGGAGCAGCTCGAAACGTACGTCAACGAGCTTGGAGTGGAGGACTACTATGCTGAACTCACAGGAGTTTGAGGACGACCATCGCCGGAACACGGAGCAACGGCGTGAGATGATCAAGCGATGGGCCGAGTACGTTCGGACGCACGACGATAGTGAGTGGTCACGCCAACAGAATCGGCTCATCGACTCGCAGCTCCAGTCGGCGAACGAGATGGCTGCGGCTGGCGACACGGATCCCGTTCGGTTCGCGGCCGCTCGCGATCGGCTGCGCGACCGATGACCGACGAGGATGCGCTTTCGCAGGAGATCGTGGCCGCTTACTACGATGACGAAATCACTGTCGACAGCGAGACCTTCCAGGAATTCGTTGCTACGAAATACTACGACGACCAACTCAAGTACGAGTCAGTTAAGCAGCTGGTTGGCGCTGAAACTGCCCAGCGACTGCGTCTGCTCAAAGCGGATGTCAAGGACGAGTCACTTGATATTGTCGCCCCCGCTACCGGTGATGTCTCCGAGGGTGACGCAAAGACGGTCGACGACGAGGTCCGCCAGCTCTACGAGCGGTATCAGGCAGCCGAGAGCGACGCCGAGCGTCGCGAGGTCGCCCTCAAGATGGGAAAGCTCGACGGACGCCGCCACACGAAGATCTATGCAGCACTCGAAGACGAGTGAGTCAACAGGTTCTCAGCGCCTCCTTAGCTATCCACAACTGCATTGCTACCCAGCGACGACGCCTCGTGGTCAACCGACCATCACGACGTGCTGACGCTTGTCCTCGACGAACATCTTGTGGACGAGTGACACTCGGCCGAATGAGGCTCACATCGTACACACAAAAACGACTAAGTGCGTTGGCTCACATTGTACACATAATGAGCACCGATAAGAAACGCGTGCAGTTTCGGGCTCCAGATCGGCTCATCGACCGGGCCGACGCACTGGCCGCGGTCCTCGGGGAAGACCGAACAGACGTCCTCGTGACCGCGCTTCGGGAGTACCTCCAAGACGCCGCTCACGACGACGCACTCATCCAAGAGATTGCCGCCGCCTATTATGATGACGAGATCACTGCCGAACAACTCAAAGCGCTCGTCGGTGCCGAAGAAGCGGCGAATCTTCGGGTGTTGAAACAGCAGTTGAATGAGGACTTCATCGACGAGGTCGCCGACGCATAGATGTCACGGCTTGTCGCAGACGCCTCCGCCCTCGTGAGTCTCGGGATTGTGGCCGACAACGAACCCGATCCACTCTCGCTCTGTCTGACCCAATACGAGGTGGTCGTCCCCACTGCAGTTATGGAGGAACTCACAGAGATTGCTTCATACGATGATATTCACGGTCGTGGGGCAACCGCCGTGCTCGATCAGTCGCAGATACTGGAGACACGATCAGTCGACCTCGATGCCGAATTTCCGCTTGATGATGGCGAAAACGCCGCGGTGACTCTCGCGAACGACATCGATGCTACGCTTTTACTCTGTGACGAATTCAACCAACTCGGCTTGATTCACGCATCGCTCGCTAATACCCGGCTCGTCACGACACCGACGCTGCTATCAGTGCTCGTTCGAACTGATCAGTTATCAGTTGCCGATGCACGGCTGTTCCTCGATGCAATTAGTGACGCCCGTAGCTGGGCCGCGAACAGCTACGTGCAACGGGCTCGATCGTTGCTTGAAGGTCCCTGACGGCGATACTGTCGGCTCCTGTTCTCAGTCACGTCGTCGGTGGTAGATCGAGAGACCTCTACGCCAACCCAGCTCGTGCGGTTCAGGGTCTCGGGCCTCCTGCACCGCTACGCAGCTGACGAAGCCGCCGTCGACACAGAGACCGCAGTCACTGCACTACTTTCGGGCCTGTGCTCGTCGCACTGACTAAAGACGCACAGAGTCTGCGCAACAGACCAATGGCGTCCAGTACCGATGCCTCGCCGGCGATCGACGATGAGGCCCGCCGGCAGTACGAGCGGTATCAGGCAGCCAAAAGTGACGCCAAGCGTCGCGGAATCACTCTCGAGACGGTGCTTGCTTCCGGTGACGGTGAACTCGCCGTCCAGCTCACTATCGAGGGAGGTTCGTCTTGCTGCCTCTCCAACGGGCGTGGATGCCCGCGTCGACCGAGAGATGAATGCCGCAAGCGAGTAGCGACGTCAGTCGTGGGGGTGCCGGTCCACATCCAACTTAATCGGATCGAGGTGGGATCCGAAGGTCCTCATCAACTTCGTACAGATAGCCCTTCAGGAGGAGCCGCTCGATCCGATCGCGAGCGTCGGCACGCTCGATGCCCTGTTCTGCAAGATACGAGATCGCTGTGTCACGCGTTACAGATTTGGTATCCGCATTCGAAGCGATGTATGTCTCGAGTTGTTCGAGGGCTTCTCGTTCACCCGGTCGCAGTGGCGTCTCCGAATTCCCCATTATCGGGGCCTTTGATCCGCTCATAGTAGACTGTTGGGGAAAATGTTCAGCCTCCCCGTACGAACTGGCGGGTGAGGTGTCGTCCAGTTCTTGAATAGCCCTATCTGCAGTGGAGATCAAGCCTCCTGGTGACCTCCGAGAACCCTACTCTAATATAAAGTACGACAGTTAATGACACGGGTGCGATAACAGTGAGACCCCTCGTCGTCCGGAGAACTGGCCATAGATCGAGCGCTATCAATGAGTCCGTGCGCCGTTTGATTGATGTAACAGATTTGGTAATGAGGCTCGAATTGGTCGGGTTGGCTACTGGACTGGGCGATTCTTGCTTGAGTTTAGGACTGCTCTCTGACGCCTTTTCGGTGCCCAAAGGCACTTAGCCATCGCACTGCGCTGCTCAGGTATGCATAGGCGGTCTCTTCTCAAATTCCTCGGTGGGGGTGGTATTGTTGGCCTCGCCGGCTGCTCGGAGAATGCCACCCCTTCGACAGGGACGGACACACGATCCACCCACCCAGCGACGGGGACACCGTCGGGATTTCTGAACCGGGAGGTGCCGACAGCTAGGACCACTGGAGCGACGACGCCACAGTTTCAGGGCGCAGCCGACCACACAGGCCAACTCGAGACGACAGGACCCAACGAGGCTGTCACGACGTATTGGCGGCGGACACCATCTCGGTATGAACACTCTCAGCCAGTCGTCGTCGACGACAGTGTCTATATCTCCTTTGCGGGGGCGCTCATTCGGCTGGCGCTGTCGACGGGGAAGGAGCGCTGGCGGACCAACGTCGGCCACAGTGGGGCCTCGACGCCAGCCATCTACGATGGGACCGCCTACATAACCGTCTGGAACGGCGGTGAGAACGTCAATCGTGGACTGGCAGCCGTAGATGCGAGCAGCGGGGAGCTCGAGTGGCGTGGCGTGACCGACGCGGACATAACTACCTCACCGGCCGCGACCGGAGACGGTGTGTTTGTCGGTGGAGGATACGAGACGACAACCGTCGCGGCGTTCGATCACGACGGGACCGAACGGTGGCGGCACGAACTCGAGGAGTACGCCTCGACGCCGGCCGTGGCCGGAGAAATGGTCATCTACGGTTCGGGCAGTGATGCTGTCGTCGCCTACGACGCCGTCTCGGGTGAACGACGCTGGCGCGTCGAAACCGACGGTGACACGAGCGCCGCACCCACAATCACTGACGGACGAGTGCTGATCGGAACGCGTGCTGGCACCCTCTATGCGCTCGACATCGAGGATGGTGCCGAGGAGTGGGCGGTTACTCTTCCTGGCGCAGTCCGCTGCTCAGTGGCCGTCGCAGACGGGACTGTCGTCGTTCCGACCGAGGAGGCGCTTGTGGGCGTCGACAGTGCAGGAACCAACCGATGGACAAAGACCACACTGACCGGCGCAACTGAACCGATCATCACCGGGGAGACTGTGTATCTTGGCGACGGCAGAACGGTGCGAGCGCTGTCACTGGATGACGGAATGGAGATGTGGGCGTTCGAAACGCGCGAACGAACATACACTGACGTCCTCCTGCAGGGAATCCAAGCCGCACCCACTGTCACGAACGGCGTTGTTGTTGTCGCCTCACAAACAGGCGACGTGTATGCCTTGGGAACCGAGTGATCAAGTGGTGCAGCCCGAGCACCCACGTCTGCGACGACACTAAGCGATTGCGTAGGCAACAAAGTCACCAGCCCCGTAGTTCTTGGAGGGGCCACTACGTTTTCGGTTCAAATTGTACGGAGGTGCCAGTGCGACTGGTGCTGTGACACAGAAAGCCTATATCGGAGACATATCGAACGCCATCTATGCCACTCTGTAGTAACTGCGAGGGATTTGTCACCCAACGCTATGTCGATGTATTTGCACCCCGTGACACCGATACGGTGCGTGTGTGCCCGAATTGTGAAGACCTCGTTCGAGATGGAAATGGGGTCCGAGAAGCCCGAAGCAAGCGCCAGTGAGTACACTTTATCGCTCGAGAACGAGTAAGGACCGGCTCTCCAATTGGCCCACCGTATTAGGGGTCGACATATTATAGTCCGAACTATCATAATCTAATTTCTAAATCTGGAGCACTTATCTATGGACGTCGTCAGATCGAGAAGAGCGACCTCGTCCGCCAATCGATTGCCGGCCACGACGATGCCGTGTACTATCAGGATGGCCTCATCGAGGAGATGACCCGGTAAAGTTCGAGCGCCGCAAGGGAGACTACAGGGGGTTGGATTCGGGACCGGACACGTCCCGGAGAGATTAGTCCTAAAACGAGACGGAGCGTGGAGATCTGTACGATTAAGTCGCTGGGTGAGCCACACAAAGGTATGGATATTTGCAGTATGGAGACACCGATTATTGGGATGGCTCATTTACCACCACTTCCGGGCGCACCGGGGTTCGATGGCGACCGACGCGCCCTTCGCGAGCGAGTACGCCGTGACGCAACAGCACTCGAATCGGGGGGTGTCGATGGGATTATGCTCGAAAACTTCGGTGATGCGCCCTTCTATCCGGATCGAGTTCCCCACCACGTCGTTTCGGACGTCACAGCACTGGCGGCCACGCTTCGTGAGGAGGTGGCAGTTCCGTTTGGTGTGAATATCCTCCGAAACGACGTTCAAAGTGCACTAGGGATCGCCGCTGCAACAGGTGGAGAGTTCGTCCGCGTGAACGTCCATACTGGGGCTCGGCTGACCGATCAGGGCCTCATCGAGGGCCTGGCACACGAAACGCTCCGTCTCCGTGACCAACTCGATGCTGATGTGGCCATCCTCGCGGACATCGATGTGAAACATTCGGCACCGCTTACCGAACGAGCCCACGGGGAAGTGGTCAGTGAGCTTGTCGAACGCGGCGGGGCCGACGGTGTCGTCGTCAGCGGGGCCGGCACGGGCGAAGCCGTCGATACCACCGTGCTCGACCAAGTAGTCCAGGCCCGGGACGAACTTGGACTCGATGCACCGGTGCTGATCGGTAGCGGTGTGACCCCCGAGACGGCACCCGAGCTACTCTCGATCGCTGATGGCGCGATCGTCGGGACGGCGCTTAAACAACAGGGCGAGACGACCAATCCCGTCGATGAAGCGGCAGTTATGCGGCTTGTCGAGGCCGTGCCTCAGTGATTGGCGAGGAACTCCCGGACATCTGAATCACTCGGGAGCTGCGCCCGAGCGTGTGCCGTCGTACAGTTGAGGGCCGCCGCCGCAGCGGCAAACCGTCCTGCTTCACGTGCCGGCTCCTCTTCGTGGAGCCACCGCTGAATGAGGCCCGCGGAGAAGGCATCACCAGCGCCGGTCGTATCTTCGATTGATACGTCAAAGGCTGGGACCGGAGTCACTGTATCCTCCTCAATGAGGGTGGCACCATCACTCCCCTGCGTGACAGCCGCCCGCGAGACCGATCGGTCAGCGAGGGCAGCAACGGCGTCTTCGATCTCACCGCCGAAATAGGACCGCGCCGCGACCGCACCGACCACGAAGAGATCACCGACCGAAAGGATCCGATCGATGGTCGACGGAGCAGTCCCGCGGCCTTCAAGTTCCGGGAGTGGGCCTGCGAGGTCAAAGACGAGGGTCAAAATGGCCCCGCGTTCACGCGCAGTCACAAGCTTCGAGACTACCTCATCAGGTGCGTAGGCACTAGTAAAGATGATCTCGGCATCGCTCAGGTACTCGAGATCAGCTTCAGCGAGCCGCAAGTGCGGGACGCTGTCTCCGCCGGCGACAATCATTCGCTCGCCGTCCGGCCCGCGCAACACTAACGTGTATGAGGACTCCTCAGGCCCAGTTTGAATCCGTGTGCAGTCGATCCCACGGGCGCTGAGATCGGCTTTGATCTCGGAAGCCGAATCGGTGCCACATCGCGTGATGACTCCCGTTTCAGTCCCGAATCGAGCAAGCCCAGAGGCAACATTGGCAGCGACACCACCCACAGCAGTCGTGTGGCCGCGAACAAACGCCCCGCCGTCGGGTTCCGGCAAATTTGAAAGCGAGTAGATCTGATCGAGCACCGCGCTCCCCACCGCAACAACAGCTGGAGCTGGCATTATATCGATTGACACAGGCGATCGCTTTGAACATATAGGACTCGAGAAAGCGTGGGGTCAGTATTTTCCGAAGGCCAAGTCGTTGACTACCGATGCCGTTTGAGGCGTAGCCAAGAGAGCTCAGCTTGCGGTCGTGGGTACGAAGAGAGCACGGCGATAGAACCACACCGATATGCTGAGTTACTGGCGAGATCGTTTGTTGCTCAACTATCTTCAACGAGGCTGGAGATAATTAATCGCTGGATCCCACGTCGCAGTAGACCACTGGCGGCTGGTTTTGAAATGTCGAGTGTGTCCGCGACCTCGCTGAGTGTGACGTCACGGGGCTCCTTGAAGTACCCCGCCTCGAAGGCGACAAGTAACGCCTCGCGTTGTGTTTCAGTCAATCCAGCAGTTGTCTTCCCGAGACTCGCATATTCATTTACCCGCCGGAGATCGATGTCGATACTGTTGGCTTGCGCGTAGTCCCAAATATCGGCCAGTTTGTCTCGATCGGGCATCCACAACGAGATGAGCCACGCGTTCCCTTCGTTTTCCATCTCAAGGGCGACACCGTCAGATTTCGAGATCACCGGCGAGAACGTCTTGGCTTGGTCAGTGTACGCAAAGCTGTAGATTGCCCGCTCAGCAGTGGTTTCGATGACTCGTTTGAACTCGGCTATCGTGTGGTCACTCCGTAATCCATCCTCGAATCGGCGAAAGTCCGATGACTCAACGTGGTAGAGAAACCGACCCGAGTCGGGGTCAGTACCGGCTTCTGACACAGGCATCACTTTCGCACTTCGATCGTGACTGACAGTATTCGTGAGCACAATATCTGGGTGTTCGACGCGGATGACGGCTTTAATATCGCTCATTAGTCCGCTACTCGTGTGAATTGTGAACTGGCAGCCGTTCTAGCGCCTGGTCAGTCGAGATTTGCCGAAACTGCTGGACGATCCAGTCCTCGTCGGCACCAAATGATGGGATGCTTACCGCAGACTCGCCGCCAAGTGACTCGACAGTCGCTTCGAACCATTTCCTTGCGGGCTGGTGTGGCTGACGTATCGAGAACACACCATTGCTTGGATGACCATCCGAGGCATAAACGTAGCAGTGGTCTAGCCGTCGAGAAGCACTTTGTCGTGTGATATCCTCTACGTCCGGAGACGTGGGTGACACATCCGGGACGAGGAGAGTCGTTATCGCCCGATCGTTGATCGCTCGCAAGAGCTGCTCGGCATCAGGCTCGACTGTGACGTTTTTGTGATCGGGATAGATATCGAGCATCCGGTAGTCCGCCGGTTTGTTGGTAGTCTGAAAGGTGTAGTAGTCCGGATACTCGAAGAAACCCTCGTCACGGGTTTCTCTAAGATAATCGTAGAACGCAGTGACACACGAGAGAATAAAATTACCAGCACCGAGTCCCTCAGCTCCGGTCCCCATCACGACACCCACTCGGTCATCCGACGTCACGGATGGCATCACTGTGTCTCTGGCGACTACATCTCCATCGACCAGATATTCAAACGAACTCCCATCCAACTCTTTTGTCGTGTGCATCTGTCACAATTGGATGGTGTTCCTGGTTGTAAATAATTACAGGAGGGACTGTACTCAGCTACTCAATACAGGGAACTCACGAATCGCTCAGTACAGATGAACTATATAATGTTTGCAGTTCAAGGGATGAGAAAATGGGATTTGGAGTTTTCCAGCATGGCCCGATAAGTGACTGGCTTGACCTAGCGGAAGCAGAGGCTAAGGACCGTGGGATAGAATTTGAGAGGAATCCGCTCACAAGTAAAGCAACGTTTCTTATTAATAATGGTGAGATTGGAGGGAAAGTGAGAACGTCAGAGGCACCAGAACGAAATCATCCCCGAATATGGCACGAATATGACGACGAACCTTTCCTGACGCGGACACATCCTAATGTGATCACAGTAGCACTTGATCTAACGGACCCAACAGACACATTCAGCCCATCTGATGACTGTTTTATCGTAGTTAGAGATAATGACAGACCACACCTCCCAGGAAACGAAGAGAAGCCATATTTTTACATAGAACAGAAGGGTGAGTACTACTACAACAAACAAGGCCAACGGAAATATCTCCCAACAGATTCGTGGGATGCTATCTTCCGAGCAGAGTAATTACATAAATAGACTGGCTTGTTCCGAAGGCTGCTTCAGTCAGGTTCTTTGAAGCGGATTATCCTAATTCGGTCAAAGCATCTGACTGTCCTTACGTTTAGTTAATACCATCCCATAATTTGGTCAGGTCGAATCTCGAAGATGACTCCTCTAATCCAGACTGGTCTGGTAAGGTTTAGTAATTTGATCGGTGGTCATGGCACATCTGGCAAACACGAATTTCGTTATCTTCTGGTGTCTTGATCATTACTCCGCCAAACATTTCCATTCCACAAATCGAACAAGTTCCTGAACTAATCATATCTATTGATGCATATTGAAAGGTTTAATTTCTCATTATTACGAGGGTGACTCGGTTGTCAGTAGAAGTAAGTTTCAAATTGGTCTTAACAGTCAGTTCTGCTTATTCTCGTGAATTAGGTCTGAAGACATTAACGGACAGGATAGAAGTACGGTATTCTCTCCTGTTTGCATCGGATGTGCTTCTTCACTCCCGCTATCGGTACACCGCCCGTTTTCAGAATTATTGAACGGATCCCCACCCAACTCTGCAAGACTTGCGATTCCAAACGCGCTAGCCCGAAGGATACCTCGACGACTCCGGCGATTATAGGGCTCCGTGTATTCACTCATTATTCTGACAATTGTTTTCAGAGCTTGTTCTCTTGATCTCGTCTTCGTATTTCTTCCCGAGATCTGGATGCTGATCGTCACGGGTACCTGAAATATGTCCTTTGACGCTTCGTACCGAATCGGAGCGGAAGTCGTGACAGATTGGACATTCGTATTTACCTCCACCCTCTCCAATAACAACGTCGCCGAAGTCAACCGGGATCTCGTCGTTTGACATACACAACTTCCAACACGTCGAGTGCACAAAAATCCCGTTACCGCATCCTAGAGCGTCTCTAACATTTGTTCTCCTAGAGTAAAACGTAAGCCGTCTCTCCGAGTCCTAGACCAGACAACTGAATCCTAGATCTACTTTCCTAGATCATAGACTTGCTCAGTTCGCAAGCAGATTCTTATGGATGATTCGGCTGTGAGATCCTGAAAGAAACACCGTGACAGGTCTTCAATGACACCCCGTATTACCACTTACCCATGCTGATTTCTCAGACGCGGTGATTGAAGAGGGCCGTCCAGATACGATCGATTCGACTCTCCTTGGAAGATGGCGAGATGCCCACAGGGAGATAGAATTTTGGTTTCATGTCTTTGTTCGTCTCGCGAGTGCGACTTCTGTGTGCCATACAATTTAATTACGGGCCCAGAATAGCATCGAAATTTAGCTTAATCCGGTAAGACATTTATATAGGTCTCAACTGTGAAAAGATTTGAAACGAATTGTGGGACCGAAGGAAACGTTGCACCACCCCCGATACCGGACGCAAGCAATACGATCGAGCCTACCAATTTGGATTGTGGACCCTTGAGCCAATCCATAAGTTGTGCCGCACCACCTCCGACTCCGCATTTGGAGTCCACACGACTTACCCCCGTTGAGAACGAAGCCGGATGCAGAAGGCCCACGATGGATTCTCGAGAATCGTTCCCTCCGCAAAGTGAGGAGCCCGTGGACACGCCGCCAGTTCCTTGCACAGCTTGCACGGCGGCACTGCAATCCCCTGAGCACCAGCATTTCTCGTTTTTACTGCTGGATCAATTCACGATCCCTGTTGTCGGCTGTCCGGAGCATCTCGCACAGTTTACCACCATTTGTGGATACACGACAGATGCGGCTGCCGAGCTCGTTGAGCATCGCCCTGCCGGCGGTATTAGCTGCCCGAGTTGCCAGGTGGCCCCCCATACTCAACGGCAACCCGTTATTCCGGTCGGCACCGGAGCTGTGAGCATTCTCGCCTGTCCGGATCACCAATCCGAGATTATCAATCGCTTCCATACCGGATTCCAAACGCAACAGCAACTCACGACATCCTTGGATAGCTGACGTAACTCTCTCATTTACGTATCCTCATCGACGACACGCCCTCCCGGACCGCCACCCACAACCTCGGCGGTGTTCGGCCCGGAACGTCCGCTGCCCAGCTGCTCGACGAACTGAACGAACAGGGCGACGACTGAGACCGGTGTGAGTGATTTCTGTCCCACGGATCGTGATGTGCAAGCTCTGTGCGAGCGTCGGAACGGTTACCCCTCTATGCAAGACTTGCACATACAATGAGCGCAAGCGACGATCTGCGACGGGTCCACTTCCGGTCACCGGAGTACCTCGTCGACCGGCTGGATGCGATCACAGAGTTCTTCGATAAGGATCGGACGGATCTGCTTGTCGAGGCGATTAGCGAGTACATCGAAGAGACCGCCGATAGCGAGACGTTTCAGAAACTCGTCGCGACGAAGTACTACGACGACCAACTCGAGTTCGAGACCGTCAAGCAGTTGGTCGGCACCGAAACTGCCCAGCGTCTCCGGCTTCTCAAAGCGGATCTCGAGGATGAACCACTCGATCTCGCTGCTCCCGACGACGTCGACGTCTACGATGGCGACGCGACGGCGGTCGAGCCCGCAGCCGACAATGAGCGATGAGCGGTCGGCGACTGCGAACGGTCGTCGACGACACCACTGCGCTCGTCAGTCTCGTAGTTCCCCGAGCCGACGCGGCTGTCGACATTGACACCCTGAACCCATTGCAGTACCTGCTCACGTCGTGTGACGTGTTCGTGCCGTCCGAAGTCGTTACAGAGATCCGTGACCTCACGCAGTATCAAGATATCCACGGGGGAGCCGCGAGTAACGTCCTTGCGGCCCGTGGCCACCACACAGTCGCGAACCCATCCGAACGCGAGGATACCTCAGACTCGCGGCCAACGTTCGGCCTCGACGACGGCGAAACCGACGGCATCGTCCTCGCAAACGCACTTGATGTCGATGGGTTTCTCACAGACGAATTCGACGGCACGAACTTCCCGCTGATTCACGCCGTCCTTCAGGGCCCCGGATCGTCCCGACGCCGCGGCTCATCTGTGATTACGCCCACAACGGCCATCTGAGTCACGGGGAGGCTCGGACGCTGATCACGACGATCAGCCCCCATCGGAACTGGGAGAACAGTCCCTACGTCTCGCAATTGCTCCACCGTCTCGAAGATTGACATCTTCCCCGCGCTAAACAGTAGTTTCCGAACCTAACTGAGGTTCTTCACGCTGGGCTGCGTTGGTCGAAAAATGACAGACAGCAGGGGTGAAACAAGTCTATCGTGCTGCTTCGACGTTGCTGTTCCCGGAGCTGGCTTTTGGCGTCAAATCGTGCGGTGAGTACACGAGAAAGGATTTCGAGGAAATCCTTTCTCGTATCGCCCTCGATCACGAGTTCGCAAACACGGGTGGCAAAACGCTCCAACTTGACCGTGACGAGCAAGTGGACCTAACAGCCACAGTTCGGAACCCTCTCGCTAAATCACTGTTGTACCACCTGCGAAATCTTTCGACGGACGCTATCGATAATCAGTTCGATGGCGTCCGGGATCGATTATTCGAAGTCCTCCGATCACAGCGGCGACTTCCCGATTTCGTCGATGTTGCCATCGATCTCCACGATGGCGCTTCTACTGGTCAGCTGACACTGACCACGTGATAACGACGTATCCTGATTTAGGAACGAACAGAGCATTTCGCTTCGCAACGCTGTGTATCGTTGCACCTCGAACTCGGTTCACGCTTGCTGTGCTGCCGATGGACGCGAAACTGCGCGTGAGTACGTCTCAATTCGACACGTCTACCTCGACCGTGGATTCTACCGTCCACGTCGTTGCGGAATTAGAGCAGCTGGGTGTTGACTACATCGTTCGTGCGCGACCGAGTAGCGGAATGAAAGACCGTCTCAGCGCCG
>NZ_BBJO01000027.1 GCF_000739575.1 Halobellus rufus
TTCTAGATTCTAACTCCCAGCCTTGTCCTTCAGCTTCGAGCCGTTGGAAATACTCAATGCATTGCATCAACTGAGCGTGTCGCTGTTGGCCGTTTTCGACTTGTTCTGCGGATGTCGGTGAAATACGAGTTGCTTCTCGTGCTGTACCTAACAAGTGTATTGGCCAGTTCAGTCGAAAGTCACCCTCATACCCCTCATTTTCATATGAGTAAAGCAAGTTTCAGGTGGTATGACTCTCCAGCAAATCACCGCATCCGATATTGCGGGCTGGGACTCTCTACGGGATATCGCGAACTCATTTGAAAAGCGCGGGCTCAAACCACGCCCGAAACTAGGTGACGACAACGAACTCGTGGTCCAGCTTGATGATGACGAATTCATCGTTATTGTCAATGCGGGCCCCGGCGAGACAGCCACAGATTTCAAACCGGAAAATCGCTCACGACACACCAACCTCGTTGCCACCAACGATTTCGAGAATTTTACTTTCATCACGCGAGTTCGGAGCTGGGAGGGGCAGCAGCACGGTCGAATTAAGCATCAGAAGATTTCGTTCTCGAAGGAACAGTTCACGAGGGACAGCGGAGAGAAGAACACTATTCTCCAGAAACTGAACTCGATTGAGTACGGTTCTGCTGCTGCGATTTATGATACGCTATACGACACGCAGCAGGTCGTCAAGGAGTTCTATGAACAGTTCGAGGAACTCCGGACAGATCTCATTCAAGAGGTCACGGGCATTCCCAACGATCGTGGTGATGCGAAGCAACGATATGTGCAGGTCATTCTTGACCGGATGATCTTCCTATACTTCATCCAAGAAAAGCGCCTCCTTGATCGGAACCCGAATTACCTTCACGAACAGCCGAATGAAGTCGTTGACCAGGGTGGTGACCACTACGAAGAGTTCTACGACCCGCTTTTCTTCGAATACTTGGCAGAAGACAAGCAGAATCCTGACTTCGGTAGTCTTCCGTACCTGAACGGTGGCTTATTCGCAAGGAACCCTGTCGAAGAGGAGTTCCAGAACGTGAAGTTAGGCGGCTCTGCCGAGGAAACAAACGAGCTCTTCGACGATATCCTCGACTTCCTCTCCGATTGGAACTGGAACGTCGACGAACGACTCGATATCGTTGATCCCAAGAACCTCTCCCCAGCGATTCTGGGCCACATCTTCGAGCAAACGGTCAATCAGAAGGAGATGGGAGCGTACTACACACCCGAAGAGATCACGGGGTTCATGGCCCGGCGGACAATCCATCCGTATCTTCTCGATCAGCTCAACGAGGCTGTGGGCGCGGACTACGACGAGATCGACAACGTGTTCGGCTTCCCCGTGCCCGAGGCAGATACTACCACAGAAGCTGTTGCCGATGGCGGAACCATAACTCAGCAGGTTCCGACGGAAAACGTTCAGACCAGCCATGTGGAGACTCTCTACCACGATATTCTGAAGGAAGCACACGTTCTCGACCCCGCCGTTGGAAGTGGCGCCTTCCTGCTCGCCGCACAGGAGGTTCTGATGGACCTATACATGCAATGCATTGAGTATTTCCAACGGCTCGAAGCTGAAGGACAAGGCTGGGAGCTGGAGATCACCGACTGGCCCACTCGACGATGTACAGCACGTACGTCGAGCA
>NZ_BBJO01000026.1 GCF_000739575.1 Halobellus rufus
GCGCACACGGTCTCGCCGCGCGCCTCGTCGGTGACGAGGTTGCCGCCGCACTCCGGACAGACGAACCGCTCGTCTTCCCGTTCTTCTGCGGCCTGCTCGTCTTGGGTCCGTTCGTCTGTGGTCTGTTCGTCCGTTTCCTTCGCTTTCTGTTCTGTTTCGCTCCGCTCTCCGGCGAACTGCTCGCCGGCTCGGAACGTCCTGCGTTCGTCGATCCGCTCTCGGGTTCGTGTGTCACTCATAATTGGGCGGGTTCGTCCTCACCGGAAGAGGAAAAAGAAGACGTCCGGCCGGACTGACCTTACCATCAGTAAGTACCAAGAGTATATAAATCTTCCTATATCTAGAGGAGCCGAATACTGCAGCAAAAGCGCACAGAGACGGTGTTTTGTGCGGTTCAGACGCTGCCAGTTCGGCGGATTCGAGTATATTTAATCATTCCGCACAATCCGGTCCGCACATCCGAGAGGAGGGAGTCGACGTACGTACCGTGCGATCGACGGTCACATCCACCCCTCGCGTCGGAAGTAGACGAGCAGAACCGTCGTCACGAGCGTCATTCCGAGGATGACGGCGGGGTAGGCGTACGGCCACGTCAGTTCGGGCATGTTCGTCGCGTGCTCGCCGAAGTTCATCCCGTAGACCCCGACGACGAACGTCAACGGGATGAAGATGGTCGCGACGACCGTCAGCCGCTTCATCACCTCGTTCGTCGACTGGGAGACGACGTTGAGGTAGATGTCGCGGGTGCCGCGGGTGAGGTCCCGGTAGGTCTCCGTGAGGTCGACGATCTCGACGAGGTGGTCGTAGACGTCGCGGTAGTACTTCTCCGTCGTCTCACGCACCCCAACGAGGTCCCCGCGCGCCAGCGTGCCGACGGCCTCGCGCATCGGCCACACGACCTTCCTGAACGACAGTAAGTCCCGGCGGACGGCGTTGAGCTCTTCGATGAGCTCGCTGTCCGGGCTCGAGAGGATCGACTCCTCGATCGTCTCGATCGTGTCGCCGACGTTGTCGAGCAGGTCGAAGTACTCCTCGACGGCGTGGTCGATCACGCGGTACGCCGCGAAGTCGGGACCCTGCTTGAGTACCCGTCCCTGTTGGTTCTCGACGGACTGCCACACGTCGGAGACGACCGGCACGTGGTCGTCCTCGTCGGTCATCGTCACCAGCCAGTCCTCGCCGAGGAACAGCCCGATCGGCTGGGTTCGAATCTCCTCTTCGAACGTGGTCTCGCCGCGTTCGAGCGCGACCGTCTTCACGAGCACGAACGTGTGCTCGTCGAGTTCCTCCGTCTTCGGTCGCACGCCGCTGCGGACGTCCTCGACTTCGAGCGGGTGGAGCGAAAACGCCTCCGAGACGGCTCGCACCTCCGCCTCGGTGGGCGAACTCACTCTGATCCACGTGGTACCCGTCGCCTCCCGAGCGGCTTCGAGATCGGCTTCGTCCTCGACGCTGTAGTGTTCGACGCGGCCGACGTCGTAGACGAGCGCGGAGATCACGACGGGTCACGCTCCCGTCGGCGGGTGGTCTCGTCCGTCATCCCGACGCACGCTCCTCGCGGCCGATCGCGTACAGCGTCACGCCGACCATCACCCCCGCGAGCGTCACCGAGCGTCCGGGATACGGCGCGGCGACGCCGATCGCGTACCCCGCGAGCGCGAGCGCGGTGAGCCCGAGGCCGACCGTCCGCGTTCGATCCATACGCTCTCTCCTCGGAGCCAGACCAAAAGCGTTGTTCGCGTCGTCGACCCGACGCACCACCGTCACCCGCGGCGGTGGGTCAGTTCCTCTAGTAGCGTTCCTACTCCGCGGGGTGCTCGATGGCGCGGATCATCGAGAGGACGTTCTCCTCCTCGCCGTCGAGTTGCTGGGGGTAGACGCCGATCGCGACGATGAAGTCCTCGCCGTCGCGGTACTTCGTCACGTGGAGGTAGACGTCGACCTCCTGCCCTTCGAGGGTCGCGGTCGCGGCGAACTTCGTCACCGTCGTTTCGGTGCCCTGCACGGTGACGTTCTCTTCGCCGACCTGTTCGATGTCGCTCAGGCCGGAGTACTGCTGCTGGACGAGTTCGACCAATCGCGCGTCGGAGTAGCTTCCGACCGGATTGAGCGTCCGCCCCGCGATTTCGACCGCCGGCGTCGAGACGACCGTGAACACGCCGACTTCGGCCTCACCGAGCGGGCCGAGTTCCATACTCTTACTGTAATCGGTGAGGTAGTTGGTGGCGACGACCTGTCGCTCCTGTCCCGCGGCCTCGAAGGTCTCGTTGATTTCGAGCGGCCGCGTGTCGTTCAGTTCGTAGCCCGCGTCCTGGGCCGCCCCGCTCTCGACGGCGGCCGGGTCCGCGGAGAACGTGAGCGGCTCGTTCCCGGTGATGAAGCCGATGCAACCACTCGTTGCCAAGAGGAGCGCGACCGCGACGACGGCGACGCCCCGACGATTCGATAGCACGGCGGACAGTACTGAGCCAAGAGGTGTTAAATGCGCGGGTGTCGCCCAGCGGAGCCCGATCGGGAGAGTCGCGAGAGCCGGGCACGGTGACGAGTACCGGTTCGGCAGTCGACGTTTCTCACGGTCGGACGCGCGTCCGTGAACGGGTTCTGGACCTCAGACTGCCG
Organism: Halobellus rufus; assembly: GCF_000739575.1. Lineage (GTDB taxonomy): Archaea > Halobacteriota > Halobacteria > Halobacteriales > Haloferacaceae > Haloquadratum > Haloquadratum rufum. Next base: position 2,620 of record NZ_BBJO01000026.1, read on the forward strand.
GAGATATTCACGTTAGGACGGGCGACAGCATCAACCGACTGACGATTTGAGGTCACCCTCGCAGTCGGGACACCGCGCGTGAAACGAGCCGGGGGAGACCCGACGCCCGCAGTCGGTGCAAACGAAGGACCCGCGAGTAGCCATCACACCTTCGTATGCAGTGTGCTGTGTTAACTTTTATCGTAGTTCGTGGACGACTGCTGGGAACGGGCGCGAGCTCTCCCACGGCGAACCCTGTGGAGTCGGCACAATCTCACGTTCCACTCTCGGCAGAAACCGCCGACTATCGCCGTCTCGCCCGTCCTCTCGCTGGATCCCCCCGTCGGAGAGCCTCTGTCCGGCCACCGCGCGCCCGAACGCGACCCGGTGTGTGAGGGAAAGATTCTCTACGCAACGTGCGCAATCGGGGGGCGAATCCGCCGATGAATCGGTCCCCACTCCCTCCCGCTACCGCAGGTATCGTCGCGATCGCGATCAGCGTCACGCGTCGGATCCCGGCGCTGCTATTGGAATCGAATTTGGACCTCTCGTCCCCGCAGGCGCTAACGATGTACGTCCAAGGCGGTCGGTTCGCCTCGTTCGTACTCGTCTATGGACTGTTGTTCGGAGTGGCATTCTGGGCCGGGCGCCGTTCGGATTCGAACGAGGGGACGGCCCTCGCCGTGGCGAGTGGTGTAGTCGCTGCGGTCGCGTATCTACTCGGTTCTGGAGGTATCTCGCTTCTGATCGACGGAGAGCAAGGGCCGCTCTTGAGCGCAGTACTCGTACTCGGTTCCAGCATCAGTGTCGGCGCCCAACTGGCGGTAGTCACGTTCGCTGGCATCGCCCTCGCAGATCGCCGGTGAGGTAGCCCGCCGTGTTTCGAACGACATCACGCGTTCAAACGACTGCGACTCCGAGCGTTCGTGTTTCAGATTCGCGTCGGCGTGGATCGATCAGCCACTGAAGCGTGCGGACCGCCCGAATCGCGGACGGGACCCAAACCCGACCCGATCGGCTCCCGCTGTTCGCGAATACATATACGAGTCCGCATTCAACGAAGCCTATGAGCGGCTCAAATCCCGACCAGGCGGGATGGTTCACCGGATTGGATCCGGACGATATCGACGGCGCAGCGAGCGCGATCGCCGACGGGTCGGCCGATCGGCCCCGGAACTGGCCACGGCGAGCCGTCGAGTCCGGGTTCGCAACCGACGAAGCAGAGTACTACGAGACGTTACGCGCGGCGACGCTGCAGGCGACCCGCGAGGCCGTCCGCGCCCGCGACCGTGCCGACGACCAGCAGCTCGTGCACGCGGTCAGGGCGATGGACGACGTCGAGCGGACCGCGAACGAACTCGCCGAGCGGCTCGCCGAGTGGGCGGGGTCGCTGACAGACGGTCCGAGCGGAGACACCCGCGCCCCCGAGTCCCTCGGCGGCGTCGACGGCGCACGGGCGGTCGCCGAGTGGACGCCGAACTCGCCCGCCGAAGAGCGGCTCGTCTCGCTCGCCGAGCGGATCGTCGATCTCGACGACGAGCGCGCGGAACTCCGGTCGTTCGTCGAGTCGCACGCGCCGGCGGTCGCGCCGAACCTCGCGGAGATGGCCGGGCCGGTGCTCGCCGCGCGGCTGCTCTCGCTCGCCGGCGGGCTGGAGTCGCTGGCGAAGAAGCCCGCCGGGACGGTGCAGGTGCTGGGGGCAGAAGACGCCCTGTTCGCGCACCTCCGCGGGCGGGGGTCGTCGCCGAAACACGGGGTCATCTTCACGCACGAGTACGTCCGCGGGACGCACCCCGAGAACCGCGGGTCGGCGGCACGGGCGTTCGCCGGGAAACTCGCGATCGCGGCGCGGATCGACCACTACTCCGGGGAGTTCAAACAGTCCGTTCACGACGACCTCGCGGACCGAATGGCGACGATCCGCGCGCGGGAGGTGGGCGAATGAGCCCCGCGCTCCCCGCGGGCGTCCAGCGGCGTCGGTTCGACGGCCGGGAGCGACTCGCCACGCGGGGCGAGACGGTGTACGGCGAGCCGCGGGACGCCGACGGCTGGCGGGCGTGGGACGCGGGCCGGTCGAAGCTCGGCGCGATGCTGGAGTTGGAGATGGACGTCGGGCTCGACGGCGGCGAGCGCGTGCTCTATCTGGGCGCGGCGTCGGGGACGACGGTCTCGCACGTGGCCGACTTCGCGGGGCCGACGTACGCCGTGGAGTTCGCGCCGCGGCCCACGCGCGACCTGCTCTCGGTCGCCGAGTCGCGATCGAACCTCTTTCCGCTGCTCAAGGACGCCCGCAAGCCGGAGACGTACGCTCACGTCGTCGAGTCCGATCTCGACTGCATCGTTCAGGACGTCGCGACGCGGGGGCAGGCGACGGTCGCGCTCCGGAACCGGCAGTTCCTCGCGTCCGACGGGCGGCTGCTCGCCGCGATCAAAGCGCGCAGCGAGGACGTCGTCGACGACCCCGACTCGGTCTTCGCGGCAGCACTCGACGAACTGCGAGAGGGCTATGCGATCCTCGAAACGGAGCGGCTGGACCGGTTCCACGACGATCACCTCGCGGTCGTCGCTGAGCCGCGAGAGTGACTGAGACGTGGTGACAGTCACCGGACGGAATGGCGAAGCGTTCGCCGGAGCCCGCGACATATTTAATCGGCCGCCCCAAACGACGTGGCGATGGACCTAGGGTCGGCGGACGCCTTCGATCGGATGGGCACGCTCGGCGTCGAAGAGGAGTTCTACATCGTCGACGAGCGCGGCCGCCCGACGTCGGGCATCAACGATCTCGTCTACGATCATCCACCGACGGGAGTGCTCGAAGACCGGATCGACCACGAGCTGTTTCAGTTCACCCTCGAGACGCAGACGCCGCTGATCGAGGACCTCTCGGACGTCGAACCGACGATCCTGACCGTCCGCGAGGCGCTCGTCGAGCACGCCGCCGAGCACGGCTACCGGATCTCCACGGCGGGGCTGCACCCGACCGCGAAGTGGCGAGAGCTCGAACACGCGACGAAGCCGCGGTACCAGTCGCAACTGGACCGGATCCAGTACCCGCAGCACCGGAACACCACCTCCGGATTGCACGTCCACGTCGGCGTCGACGACGCCGACAAGGCGACGTGGATCGCGAACGAACTGCGGTGGTACCTCCCGCCGGTGCTCGCGCTGTCGGCGAACTCGCCGTACTGGTACGACTTCGACACCGGGCTCGCCTCCGCTCGCGCGAAGATCTTCGAGGCGCTGCCGAACACGGGGATGCCGACGCGGTTCGAGGACTTCGAGGCGTACCGCCGGTTCGAACGGCAGATGGTCGAACTCGGGTCGATCGAGGACCGCGGCGAACTCTGGTACGACGTCCGTCCGCACACCGGCCACGGCTCCGTCGAGGTCCGGACGCCGGACGCCCAGACCGATCCCGCGGCCACGGTCGCGTTCGTCGAGTACGTCTACGCGCTCGTCGAGGACCTCGCAGCGCGCTACGACGACGGCGAGTCCGGCACCGACGTCCGGCGGGAAATCCTCGACGCGAACAAGTGGCACGCGATGCGGTACGGCCGAGAGGCGGACTTCATCACTCGAGACGCGGCGGATACGGTCTCTCTGGACGAGTTCGTCGACGCCGAAACGGACCGCCTCGGAACCGACGCGCTGCGCCGTCTGCTCGACAGGGAGAGCGGGACCGCACGGCAGCGTCGGATCCGACGGGAGTCCGGAACCGACGCGCTCTGTGAGGCGCTGTGTCTCGACCGGAGCGGCCGGCCGGCCAGTAGCGTCTGAGAAAGGCTTTTGTCCGACGAGTTTTGACCTTTCGGGTAGAACACGATGCCTTCCGACGAACCCACAGACGAGAGCGACGCGAGCAGTATCGACCCCGAAGACGTCGTCGAGGACGTCGAGGACGAATCCGAGGGCGGGCCGCGAGCGCGACTGGAAGCGGAGGCCGACCGGGCCGTCTCGGAGTTCGACGAGGGGATCGTCGACCTCTTGGCGTGGCTGCTCGACACCGAGACGCGGGCGCGGATCTACGTGTACCTCCGCAAGAACCCCCGGTCGACGAGCGAGGAGGTCGCAGACGGCACGGGCCTGTACCCGAGCACGGTCCGCGAGGCGCTCGCGGAACTGCACGACGAGGAGACCGTCACCCGGCAGAAGCGCGAGAGCGCCGGCGCGGGCAACAACCCCTACGAGTACACCGCCATCGCGCCGAGCGAACTCGTCCGCGACGTCGCCTCGCAGGTGCAGTCGGAACTGAACACGGTCTTCAACCTGGACCGGCGGCTCGGTCGATCCGAGGGGGACGCCGCAGACGACGGCGTCGGCCCGGTGAGCATCACCGTCGACGACGCCACGGATGAGTCGAGCGCGTCCGGGACGGGCAGTCCCGACTCGGACGCCGCCGACGCGCCGACCGACGACGAGCAGTCCGACGACGGGTCGGGAGACGGCTCCGAGAGCGTCGATATCGACGTCGACGAGGCGTCTCCGGCCGACGACGACGAGTGAGCGGCGGGGACGAGTCGGACCCGCGCTTTCGCGCCATTTTTAACGTTGCCCGGGCGAAGTACCTGCAATGACCGGGCCTTGGACCGAGTGGGACCACGTGCTGAAAGTGGACCCGGACAAAGACCTCGCCGACGGTGAGACGTTCGCCGACGTCTGCCAGACGGGGACCGACGCGATCGAGATCGGCGGCACCCTCGACATCACGACCGAGAAGATGGAGCGCGTCGTCGACGCGTGTTCGCGGTACGACGTCCCGCTCTACCAGGAGCCCTCGAACCCCGGCGTCGTCATCGAATCGGACCACCTCGACGGCTACCTCATCCCGACGGTGTTCAACGCCGAGTCGTCCTTCTGGGTGACCGGCGCGCACAAGGAGTGGGTCCGCATCGACGGCCCGCTCGACTGGGATCGAACGTACACCGAGGCGTACATCGTTCTGAACCCCGACGCCTCGGTCGCGGAGTTGACCGAGGCCGACACCGAACAGACTGCCGAAGACGTCGCTTCCTTCGCCGCGGTCGCCGAGAAGATGTTCGGCCAGGAGATCGTCTACGTCGAGTACTCGGGCACCTTCGGCGACACCGAGAAGGTCGCCGCCGCCCGCGACGCGCTCGACGACGCGACGCTGTTCTACGGCGGCGGCATCGGCGACTACGATTCGGCATACGAGATGGGCAAGCACGCCGACACCATCGTCGTCGGCGACCTCCTGCACGACGAGGGCGTCGACGCCGTCCGCGAGACCGTCGAGGGCGTCAAGGACGCCCACGCCGAAGCGGTCGTCGAGTAGGGTTCGCTCGATCTGACCGTTCGCGTTCTTTCCATTTCTGTTCGCTAACGAGAGTGTAGAGAGGCGAGTTGTGAGGTGTTTTCAGGTTCAAATTCGATGAACCTGCTGTGTGAATCTGCTTGCGAATGTTGCACGGGAAAATTGAGATCTGGAATATCGTCCCCTCGAAAGGTAGAGATACGTTTATTGAGTACACATACGAAGCGGATATATGCCAACTATTGGGGAGTGGTCACTGTGGGTGCATATCGCTGCAGGCGTTGTGGCCGTCCTCGCCGGGACAGGTGCTCTTGTGACGAAGAAAGGTGGACAGCGACACCGGCAGGCTGGCAAACTCTTTCTCGCCTCGATGGGCGTCGTTGTCGGGACGGTGTTCGTACTCCTCGCTCTCAATCCGACTTCGTTTCGGATCATTCTCACGTTGGTCGCCGTCTTCAGTGGGTATCTTGCGTTCTCTGGGTATCGCGTGCTTAGTCGGAAGCGACCGGCTGCCACCCCTCAGCGTCTGGATTGGATCGCAACCGGGAGCGTGGTTCTGACGTGTCTCGTATTGGGGGTCTGGGGGATTGTTTGGGTCGTCGCCGGTAACTCGTTCGGGCTCGTGATGCTCGTCTTCGGCGGAATTGGAGTAACATTCGGGACTATTGATATTCGTGCCTTCCGGAGAGATACGTCCGGTGAGTGGCTAGTTAGTCATCTTCAGCGGATGGTTGCTGCGTTTATTGCGACGATCAGCGCTGTGTCCGCAGTCAATCTCACCCCCGTGTTGGGTATTCTGGCGTGGTTGTGGCCGACAATCGCGGGCACACCCCTGATCTATTACTGGTCAAAGGAACACAGCAAGGAGTGACACGGCGATACCATAGTCATCCAGTGTATTACGCGGTTCACCGCCGACGAGCGGCCGCAGGCCGCAGTTCGGCGGCCTTTTTCCCTCTAGGTTTTTGCGCGGAGGGGTCCGCAGGACCCCTCCGTGGAAAAAGGTAGATGTGAATCGACCGTTTTTAAGCCCGGGCGCTCGGAAAGACGGAGTATGAAAGGCAGAACCTACACGGTAGACGCCGAGCCCGGTGACGACGTCACCGTCGCCGGCTGGGTCCACGAGGTTCGGGACCTCGGTGGAATCGCCTTCCTGATCCTTCGGGACAAGACCGGGAAGATCCAGATCAAACTCGAAGAGGACTCGATGGACGCCGACCTCGTCGAGACCGGACTCAACGTCTCCCGCGAGAGCGTCGTCACCGTGTCCGGCTCCGTCAAGGAGGAGCCGCGCGCGCCGACGGACGTCGAGATCCTCCCCGAGTCGATCGAGGTACTCGCCGAATCCGACACGCAGCTCCCGCTGGACCCCTCCGGGAAGGTCGACGCCGAGCTCTCGACGCGGCTCGACAACCGGACGCTCGACCTCCGGAAAGAGGAGGTCAAGGCCATCTTCGAGATCCGCGCGGAGGTCCTCCGCGCCGCGCGCGAGGCGTTCCGCGACCTCGGCTGCACCGAGATCAACACGCCGAAGATCGTCGCCACCGGGACCGAAGGCGGCACGGAGCTGTTCCCGATCACGTACTTCGGCGAGGAGGCGTTCATGAACCAGTCGCCGCAGCTGTTCAAGCAGCTGATGGTCGGCTCCGGCCTCGAACGCGTCTTCGAGATCGGCCCGATCTTCCGCGCGGAGGAGCACAACACGCCGCGGCACCTCAACGAGGCGACCTCGATCGACTTCGAGTCGGCGTTCGTCGACCACACGGAGGCGATGGACGCCTGCGAGCACGTCGTCAAGAGCGCCTACGAGGGCGTCGCCGAGAACTGCGAGCGACAGCTCGAACTGCTCGGCCTCGACGAGGAGTTCGAGGTCCCCGACGGCGAGTTCCCGCGGCTCACCTACGAGGAGGCCATCGAGCGGATCAACGCGACCGGCGAGCTCGACGAGCAGCTCGTCTGGGGCGACGACCTCCCGACGGAGGGCGAGCGCGCGCTGGGCGAGGACGTCGGCGAGCACTACTTCATCACCGACTGGCCGTCGGAGATCAAGCCGTTCTACATCAAGGACCACGACGACGACGAGCAGCTCTCGACGGGCTTCGACATGATGCACCCGCGGATGGAGCTCGTCTCCGGCGGGCAGCGCGAGCACCGCTACGACGAACTCGTCGCCGGGTTCGAGCAGCAGGGCCTCGACCCCGACCAGTTCGAGTACTACACGAAGATGTTCAAATACGGGATGCCGCCGCACGCCGGCTGGGGCCTCGGCGGCGAGCGTCTCGTGATGACGATGCTCGGGCTGGAGAACATCCGCGAGGCCGTTCTGTTCCCGCGAGACAGACAACGCCTGAGTCCGTAGACGAAGGCGTTGTCTGTCTCGCGGGTGCTCGTCGGGCGAACGTAGTGAGTCCGACGGTGTTCCCACGCGACCGGCAGCGTCTGTCGCCGTAGGCGACGACGCGAACACCCCTCGTTCCCGTAAGCGACGCCGCCGAGCGCGCACCCGAAACCGCGCCCGATTTAACGGCGGCCGCGCAATCGACGCCAATGAGCGACGAGGCGGCGGCGTTCGTGCCCGGGCACGTGACCGGATTCTTCAGCGCGCATCCCGACGACGACCCGGCGGTGGCGGGCTCTCGCGGCGCGGGCGTCACCCTCTCGCACGGGGTCGAGGTCCGCGTCGTCCGCGGCGGCATCGACGAGACAGGCGACGGCGAGGCTGCGGTCACGCTGAACGGCGAGCCGATCGACGTCGCGCCCGTCGAGGCCGTCCGGAACGCGCTCGGGGCGTCGGACGCGCGGGTCGTCGCCGAGACGCCGCTGCCGCTCGGGGCTGGCTTCGGCGTCTCTGGCGCGATGGCGCTCGGTACCGCCTACGCCGTAAACGCCGTCTACGAGCGCAAGCGGAGCGAGAACGCCCTCGTCGAACTCGCGCACGTCGCCGAAGTGGAGGCCGGCACCGGACTCGGCGACGTCGTCGCGCAGGCCCGCGGCGGGCTGCCGATCCGGCTCGACCCCGGCGCGCCGGCACACGGTCGGATGGACGGCATTCCGGCGACGCCGCGCGTCGAGTACCGCTCCTTCGGCTCGGTCTCGACGGAAGCGGTCCTCTCGGGCGACACCAGTACGCTGACGGCCGCGGGCGAACGCGCGCTGTCGGACCTGCGAGACGAGCCCACGGTCGATCGGCTCGTCGAACTCTCGCGGCGGTTCGCCAGCGAGGCCGACCTGCTCACCGATCGGGTCGCCGACGCCGTCTCGGCGGTCCGGGAGGCGGGGGGCGACGCCTCGATGGCGATGCTGGGCGACACCGTCTTCGCGTTCGGCGACGACCTCTCGGCGGCCGGCTACGACCCCGAGGTCTGTTCCGTCTATCCCACGGGCGCGACGCTCAGACCGCCCGGAATCGGACGCGTTTCGGGCCCGGCCAGCGAATGAGTCGGCGCGGATGAGCACCTCGCGTGAGCCGGCTCGGTCGGCACCAGCGCGAACCGGCTCGCACCGACGCGAATCGGCTCGCTTTTCCTCCGGCCGTTCGATTTCGGCGTATGAGCGAGATCGACGTTCCCGAGAGCCACCCCCGCTACCTGTCGCTGCTGACGCGGCACCGCATCGAGGCGGGCGTGGAGAAGGGAATCACGAGCAAGCAGGGGCTCATCGCCGAGGGTCGCGGCGAGGCGTTCGATTACCTCCTCGGCGAGCGGACGATCGACTCCGCCGACGACGCCGAGCGCGCCGCCGCCGCGCTGTTGCTCCTCGCGGAGCGCCCCGTCCTCTCGGTCAACGGCAACGTCGCGGCGCTCGTCCCTGGCGAGATGATCGAACTCGCCGCCGCCGTCGACGCCGACATCGAGGTGAACCTCTTCAACCGGACGGACGAGCGGATGCGTGCGATCGTCGAGCACCTCCGCGAGCACGGGGCCGAAGAGGCGGGCGTGGAAATCAAGGGACTGACCGCCGACGCGCGGATTCCCGGACTGGAGCACGAGCGCGCGAAGGTCGACGCCGACGGCATCGGCGCGGCCGACGTCGTGCTCGTCCCGCTGGAGGACGGCGACCGCGCGGAGGCGCTCGCGGCGATGGGGAAATCCGAGATCGTCGTCGACCTCAACCCGCTCTCCCGGTCGGCACAGACGGCCGCAGTCCCGATCATCGACAACATCGTCCGCGCGGTGCCGAACGTCACGGCCCACGCCGAGGCGTTGCGCGACGCGTCGCGCGAGGAGTTGGAGGCGATCGTCGCAAACTTCGATCCGAAATCGGCGTTGGCCGCGGCCGAGGAGGCGATCCGCGGCGGCGAGTTGGACTGACCCGCTTCGCGAACTAGGCCTCTCGAAGCTCGGCCTCGGTGAGCGCCTCGTTGAGGTCGTCGCGGACGAACTCGCCGGTCTCTCGGTCCATCGCGGTCGTCACGATCCGGTTCTCCTGCACGCTGGAGCCGTCCCGAAGCAGCAGCCGCACGTTGCCGTTGTCGTCGGCGCGGGTCACCTTCGCGCGCAGGCCGCTCTGTGAGCCCATCCCGCCCGCGTCGATCGGGCCGGGAACGATCTTCTTCACGTGGGGGTGGTCGGCGACGACGCCGATGGCCCGCCGCCCGCCGCGACCGCCGATGAGCGTCGAGTGAGTCCCGCCGATCTTCTCTCTGGGGGCCGTCTCGACGACTTCCAGCGACCGCTCGCCGCGGCGATCGAGCACCCGCTCGACGGGGTCGTCGCCGGCGACACGGTAGAACTCGTGGTGCAGTTGCGCGCGGGTCTCCCGGAGGACGTCGCGGTTCCCCGCGGCGAACACCGCCTCGGGGCGCTTCCGGCGGATCTCGTCGGCGACGCGCCCCGCGAAGTTCCGGAGTTCGACGGTCTCGGACTCGGGGTCGTCCTCGGGGACGGTCGTCAGGGTCGTCCTGCCGACGATGTCCTCCTCGTCGAGCATCGTCAGCTCGGCGCGGTCGCGCTCGAACTCGACGACGACGGCGTCGCAGTTCCCGGTGTTGCAGACCAAGCAGTAGTCACCGGGGCGTTCGAGGGGCGTACCGCACCGCCGACAGTCCATAGCGGGGGAACGCGAGGGAAAAATAAAAGCGCGGCTATCGGGCGCGTCGACGCCCGGCAGGTAGCGCACGCGCCCCGCGTCGGGTCCGACTCACAGGTCCACCGGGCTCGCCTTCAGGTACTCGCGCAGCAGGACCGTCGCGTACGATCCCGACGGGAGCGAGAACGACAGGTCGTAGGCGTCCGCTTCGGGATCGACGTCGGCACCCACGCGCGTCCGGAGGAGGACGGCACGCCGGGTTCCCGTCGAGTGGAACTCTCCCGGGAGGTCGAAGTCTCCCGGTTCGAGCCCGAGATCGTCGAGGACCGCGCGCTCGACGTCGCCCGGTTCTCCGTCCGCCAGTTCGGTCTCGGTGCCGACGAGCGGGGCGGTGACGAACGCCCGCCCGCGCTCGCAGTGGCGGGCCATCACGTCGACGCGGCGGTCGGTGGCGACCTGCGTGCGGTCGGTGTCCGGTCGATAGAGGCCCGCCGGCGCGTCCCGGTCGGCGAAGCAGACGACGTCGCCGTCGACCGGGCGAGCGAGCGGGAGGCCGCGCGAGAGCCGCTCGCTGACGATTCGGTTGAACGCGTACGACTGCGCGGCGTTGACGAACAGCCGCTGGAGGTTCTGCGGGACGGCCTCCAGCGCGTGCCGCCAGTCCGCGGGCGTCTCGTCGCCGTCTTCGTGGAGGCGGTGCAGCATCGAGCGCTCGAACCGGAGCGCGCCGGGCATCCGATCGAGCGCGCCCCGCCAGTCCGGATCCGCGCTCTCGGCCTGCTCGTCGACGAACGCGCGAGCCGCTCGCGTCTCCTCGGGTTCGGCCTCGTAGGGGTTGCCGACGTACGTCAGGACCGCCTCGCGCCACTCGCCGCGGGCGACGCGCAGACCGACCTCGTGGGTGACGGGCCGCCGGCTCCCGAACCGCTGGTGGCCGAAGTAGTTGGGAACGGCGACGTCGGTCGCGGAATCGACGGTGCGACCGTCGTCCTCGCTCCCGACGGCCTCCCGCGGCGAACCGCCGCCCGCGACCCGCTCGTGCAACGCCGCGGTGATCGCCTCGACGGGCGCGACGTCGGCGTCGCGCACGCGGATCTCGAAGGCGTTGCCGGCCAGATCGCCGAAGTGGAGACGGCGGCCGATCCGGCCGAGGACCTCGATCTCGGCGTCGTCGATCTCGGGAAGGTCCTCGGCGTCGATCCCCTGCACCGAAAACAGCTGCGTCGTGACCGCGTACTTGTCCTTCGTCCCGGCCCACGAGACCCGCTCGCGACTGATCCCGAGCGCGTTCGACAGTCGCCGCGCGAAGTCGTTCGTGTCCCAGCCGCGGAGCGTCGCGCGGACGAGGAGGTGCGGGTAATCCCCGGGGTCGGTATCGAGCGGCTCCGGGTCCATCGCCTCCAGTTCGCGGACGCGGAAGTCCGCCGGCGTCGACCGCAGTCGGCCGCCGGTGCCGTCGGCGTCGTTGTAGTAGTACTCGATGCCGACGCGTCGTTCGAGGGAGTGGGCCGCGCGCATCTGGTCTGTGCGGCGTACTCCCCCCGGGCGTAAGGTCGCTCCGGTTCGACGTCCGTTCCCTCGGTCAGCCGCCCTGCGGTGACTGTGGTTCCAAGAGGTCACTCCCCGGAACCGCGCATCCCGGAGATCTCGAAACACGCGCCGCCGGCCTCGGAGTCGCAGACGGCGACGTCCCACCCGTGGGACTCGGCCGTCGCGGCGACGATGTTGAGTCCGAACCCCGTGCCGCCGTCGGCGGTGGTGTACCCGTACTCGAAGACGCGCTCGCGGTCGGCCATCGGAACGCCGACCCCGTCGTCGGCGACCGCGACCCCAGTCGGCGTCGGCGACACCGTCACCGTGACGCAGTCCGCGTCGGCCCCGCCGTGTCTGAGGGCGTTCTCGAAGAGGTTCTCGAACAGCCGGCGGAGCCGCCGCTCGTCAGCGACCACCGTCCCGAGGTCGCCGTCGACGACGAGGCTCGCGCCGGTGTCGCCGCACCAAGACGGTTCGATCTCGTCGCCGCAGCCGCCGACGGCCTCCCACGCGTCGGTGACGACGCGGTTCAAGTCCAGCGAGTCGAGCGTCAGCCCGCGCGAGCGGCTCCCGTCGACCAGCGCCCGGACGTCCGCGACGATCGATCCCATCCTGTCGTGGACGCGCTCGAGCCGGTCGAGGAACTCCTCGCCGCCCTCCGCCTCCGATCGGAGGATGTCCACCTGCGCCTTCGCGGCGTTCAGCGGGCTCTTGAGATCGTGCGTGAGAATCTCCGCGAGCCGTTCGAGGTCGCGCTCGCGTTCGGTCCGCTCGGTCACGTCGCGGACGACGCTCACGACGAACTCCCGATCGCCCACCTCCGTCGTCGACACCGTCGATTCCGCCCAGAAAGAGGTCCCGTCGGGTCGCTCGACCCGCCACCGGAACGTCGCGGGCGTCGACCCGTCGGCTCCCTGCATCGCGTTCTCGCGCGCCTCGGCGGCCCGCGTCGGGTCCGCCGCGTACGCGTCGTCGAGCGCCACGTCGAAGTCGGGGACGAACCCGAACACCGATTCGACGGCGTCGTTGACGGCGACGACCTCGCCGCTCGCGGCGTCGCGGACGACGACGGCGTCGCCGATGCCGTCGACTAGCGCCTCGAGCGCGTCGTCCGCCGCTGCCGCGAACACGTGCATCGTCTCTCCTTCCGCACGGATCAGTGGTAAGTCGTTTGGCCGTCGGCGCTCCGTCACCCTAGTACAGCGAGAGCTCGCCGGTCACCCGGTCGACGTCGTCGTCGCGGGCGGGACCGACCGCCAGACAGGTCACCGTCCCCGGCTCCAACTGGGTGTGCCCGGCGTCCCGGACGACGGCGTTCGGCAGACCGAGCCGTTCGGCCTCGTCGGCGAGTCGGAACAGCTCCTTCTCGCCGCTGGCCTTGAGGACGACCTTCTTCTGTCCCTCGCCTTTCCACCGCTTCTTCGCCCGTTCGTCGGCGTCCTCGTAGGCCGAGAGCGACGCGTGAGCGACCTGCGCGGCGAGCTTCCCGCGTCCCATCCCGAGATCCGTGCGGGCGACGATGGCCTGCTTCATACGCCACCGTCGCGCGCGACGTCGTATATTTCCTCGCTTTGGGTCGCGGCCGACCGCCTCGATACGCCGCGCTCGCGGGGCGCTCCGGTCCAAATCTCGCGAGCCCACAGACGACCGATAAACCGCGTTCTGCGGCCCGAGAAGACGAGAAGCACCGCTCTGCGGTGGGTCAGGAATCAGCGCCGAGGGTGAGATTTGAACTCACGTGTCCGAATGGACAGCAGATTTCGAATCTGCCGCCTTGGCCAGGCTAGGCTACCTCGGCTTACACGCATACGTGGACCGCGATGCGTTTAATCGGTTTCGATTTCGGGAGCCCGCGGGCGGCCGCCGGCGGTCGTGCCCCGGGCGACGACGGGCGCTCACGAATCCGCAGCGGGAAGCGAGAATATCACCGTCGTCGCTCGCGCGTCGACGTCGGCGTCGGCGGTCGACGGGTCGATCGACTCCGGGTCGGCGTCGACCGTCGAGCCGTCGGACAGATCGCCGAACGAGAGCGTCCCGCCGTTCTCGGTCACGCACCAGTACGCCAGCCAGAGACCGAGCCCTTCGGCGTGCTGGAGGGGCGTCTCGGACCCCGCAGAGAGCGTCTCTCGCTCGACTTCCGGGATTCCGGGACCGTCCGATCCGATCCGAACGACGACGGCGTCATCGCGCTCTTCGAGCGTGATGTCGATCGCGGTCGTCCCGGTCTGGGAGGCGAGCAGTTCGATGATCTCCTCCGCCGCCGTCGCGAGCGCACCGGCGTCGGTGAGTTTCGCCTCCGCGTGGTCGCTGCCGTCGAGCGAGAACGTCGTGTTCGGGTGTGTCCCCCGCGCCTGGTGGACGACGCCCGCGACGATCGCGGTCGCGTCGTGGACGCTGGGCGTCAGGATGTGCGAGTCGTCGAGTTCCGACACCTTTCGCGCCTTGTCGCTGACGGTGAGTAGGTCCTCCGTGCGATCGAGAATCGAGTTCGCGGCTTTGTTCGCGTCGACCGCCGAGCCCGTGGCGACCATCTCGGCGTAGCCGCGCACGACGTTCATGTCGTTTCGGAGATTGTGTCTGAGCACCCGGTTCGCAACTTCCAAGCGCTGTTCGTAGCGGTGCCGCCCGGTGACGTCCCGCAGCGCCAGCGCGTAGCCGATCCGGTCGCCGCGCTCGTCGGTCAGCTCCGCGATCCGGATGTCGTACGCCAGGTCGTTCTCGTCGACGACGGTGGTGCCGTGCAGTTGCTCGAACGGCGTGTCGGGGAAGATCTCGTCGATTCGGCGTCCGACCTCCGGCGCGGGATCGAGGATCCGGCGGGCGATGTCGTCGATCTCGACGACGAACCGGTCCGCGTCGAGCACGACGAGTCCGTCACCCATCGCCTGCAGCGCCTGACGGCGGGCGATCGGGACCCGTTCGAGCAGGTCGTACTGGTAGAGCCCGAGCACCAGCAGCACGCCGGTGATCGAGAACGTGAACGGCGTCAGATCGAGGTTTCCGACCGGGCTCGCACCGAACATGAACGCGACGTTCGAGAGGAACGGCGGGAGCGGAGCGACGAGCAACACGAGCACCTGCTTCCAGTAGACGAGCGACCAGCGGATGCCGACGAGGAGGATGATCCCCATCCCGATCACGACGGCAGCGTACGCGAGAAGCAGGTGCCCGTAGTAGAGCGGCCCGAAAGCGAGTTCGATGGCCGATCCGGACGAGGCGGTCACGCCCTCGGGGACGGTCCAGACGAGTTCGTGCAGCGGATTCGTCGCGATCGCGACGGCCATCGCGAGCGGTTCCAGTGCGAAAAGCGCCGCACGTCGCGGGGTGAGCCACTCGCGCCGACTGACGTACTGGACGACGAACACCAGCCAGAGGAACGGTGCCGCAGTCGAGATCGCGAACGTGAGTTCCCACCAGAACACCTGCGCGGCGACGACGTCGTAGCCGATCTGTATCGAGTACGTGAGCGCGGAGAGGCCGACGACGCCGAGCATCACGGTGATTTCGGGCCCGCAGCGGGACTCCCAGTTCCACACCCCCACGAGCGTCAACACCGCGTAGACGAGGAGCGTCCCGAACCCGATCGCAGAGGTCGCAGTGAGTTCCCACGCCATAGGAAGACAGGTCGTCTTGTCTCGATGGGATACTCATACATCAAACCACCAGTCGAAGGCGGCCCGCAATCGATCGACGACGGAGGATCGAACGGCCGAGTCGGCCAGTTATTGTCGGTCGACAGACATAAAACCGTACGGGAGCGTTCGGTCGACGCCGCGAGCGAACGTTTATTCTCCTCGCGGAGAGTTGAGAGCGCAGACGCCGAATGAGCGAGATACGGGAGACCGCGTCGACCGGACCGTTCGACGCGGCGACGGCGGGGTCGACGTCGACGGATAGGCGGATGCTCGGATGGCTGGGGGTGAATCTGGTCGTGTTCGGGCACGTCGTCCTCTTCGAGACGCCGCTGTGGCTCACGTACGCGTACAACGGCCTGTTGTACGCGATCGGGATCTGGGTCGCCTTCCGGTCCCCCGCCGTCCGCGACGTCTTCCTCCTCGGGAGCGTCGCCGGCGTGCTGGAGGTGGGCGTCGACGCCTTCCTCGTCTCGACCGGGTCGCTCGTCTACCCCGACACCCTGCCGATGCTCGTGGGATCGCCGCTGTACATGCCGATCTCGTGGGCGCTCGTGATCACCTACTTCGGCTATCTCGGTCGCCGCCTCGACGAGCGGTACGGCCCGCTCGCCGCGACGGTCGGGCCGTCGATCGCCGCGATGGTTCTCATCGGGTTCTTCGAACACGGCGCGCACTTCGCCGGGATCTGGTGGTACGAGTTCGCCCCGCTGGCGATGCTCGGCACCGTCCCCGCGTTCATCGTCGTCGGAGAGGGTATCATGTTCGCCGCGCTGCACTGGCTGGTCCGACTCCGCCGACCCCTCCTCGGCGGCGTCGCGTTCGCGGCGGTGATCTCCGTCAGCTACGTCGGGACGTACACGCTGTTCGCCGCGATCGGTGGCTGATCAGGCCCTCAGATCGACGTCGATCGGCCGCGCCGACGCTGCCCGCGGGTCACACCGCCGAGACGACGACCGTCGCCGTCGTCGACTCCGCGGGGGAGACGACGCGGATCCGGAACGCGGCCGCGATCGGCGTGGTCTCGCCCACCCGCTCCTGAACGACGACGCCGTCGATCGCGCGGCAGGGGCCGAACGCCCGCCCGGGCCCGGCGGGGCAGTTGCTCTCACGCCACTCGCCTGCGGCCGCCTCGTCGAACGCGACGACGAGCGAGCGATCGCCCTCGGCGTAGACGGCTTCCAGTCGGCCACTGTCGGCGTCGACGCCGTCGCGGACCCGTTGGACGACGGCGTCGCGCGCGCCCCACGAGGAATCGCGTTCGGCGTTCGCTTCCTCGCGAACGGCCGCGCGGAACGACGATCCGAGGCTGCGCTCGACGTCCTCGACCGCGACGACGTCCACCGATCCCGCGCCGGTCCTGTCGCCGTCGTACCCGAGTTGGGCGTACGCGAGCGTCATCGTCAGGAACGCGACGGCGACGACCGCGGCGGCGACGAGGACGACCTGCGCGCGGTCGGTCCGTGCCGCGTCGAGAGTGGTCTCGTCACTCACACGTACCACACCCGGAGCGTGACGGTGCAGTGCGCCGTCGGCAGCGACGCCTCGCCGCTCGGGACGCCGTCGGGCCGCGGCGGGCCCACGTCGCCGTGCGGGGTCTCGATCCGGCCGAACACCCCCACCGGAAGCGAGTCGTCGAGTCGATCGGCGAGCGCCTCGCGCTCGGCCGCGAACGACTCGGGCGACCGGCAGGCGGTGGTGAGTCGGCTGTGACCGTCGCCCGCTGGGGGCTCCGCGTCGAGCACCGCGAGGGCGTCGCCCGCGACTCGGTCCAGTTCCGCGGCCGACTGCGTCGCGTCCGCGGGGACCCAGACGAACCCCGCGACGACCGAGAGAATCAGCAGCGCCCCGACGGTCGCCTCGATCAGCGACGTCGCGAGCTGCGCGCGCTCGCCTCGCGAGCGGGGCGAGCGATCCGCGCGGGGACGCCGCTCACGCACCGACGGTCACCGCCAGTCGCTCCGCGCTCGCGTTTCGAGCGGTCCACTCGAGGGTCGCCGTTCCGGAACCGAAGCCGCTGGAGTCGAACGCGATCCGGAGTGGGTACTGCCGCGGGACGGCGACCGCGTACCGGCCGTCGAGACCGGCGGGGTCGTGGAGCACGATCCGCCCGCCCGCGCTGACAGTCGTCACGCGCCGCGTCTCGGTCGGGTCGACCTCGACCGTCAGCCGACCGTCGTGGTCGTCGACGACGACCTCTCGCGTCTCTCCTAAGTCGACGCGCTCTCCTCGCCGGACGGTCCGCGTCACCAGCACGCGACGCTCGACGAGCACGGACTCGCTGCCGTCGCCGACGTTCCCCCGCTCGACGAGCACGTCGTCGCCGAGCGCGACGCGGACCGGTCGGTCCCGAATCGGGGGGACCGCCGCGTCGAGGGCAGGTGCGGAGAGGTTCGAGACGGCCGCGCGCCGGAGGTCGTTCGCCCCGCGCGTGTGGCTCGCGCTGGCGTCGACGAGGTGGTCAGCGAGCGCGCCGGCCGCGTGGGCGGTCGCGGGCTGACGGTCCGCATCCGACAGCGCGTCGTTCGCGAGCGCGCCCCCGGCGACCGTCACGGACGCCACGACGAGGACGGCCACGGCGAAGCCGACCAGGTTCGCCTGCGCGCGAGCGTCAGAGGAGGCGGCCCGCCCGATGCAGGCCGGGATCACGGCGTCGCCTCCGGCGGATCCGCCGAACCCCCGTCCACCTCGTCGTCGTCACCATCGACGAGCACCACGACGATACCTCCGCCGTCGCCGTCGACGAGGATTCGCGACGGCGACGCGCTGGAGACCGATCCCTCGACCGTCGCCGCGGACGGGACCGCGAGCCGGACCCGTCCGCCGATCCCCGCGTCGGGGTGAACGAGCGTCAGCGTCGATGCCGCACCCGTCGATCCCGCGACGATCCGATAGGGGTCGCCGCGGATCGCCGCCGGGAGCCGAAGCGTGACCCGGCGTTCGACGTCGACGAGGCCCCCGGTTGCGGCGGGATCGGCTGGATCGACGACGTCGCCGTCGGGTGTGGCTGCCTCCGTCCGCTCCGCTGCGGCGACGAGCGCCCGGTCGCCGAGTTCGCTCCCGACCGCGCCGCGGTACTCGGGCGCGAGGCCGCCGAACAGCGTCGCCGTCAGCAGCGCGACGAACAGCACGCCGACGCCGAGTTCGAGCGTCTTGCCGACGACCGGCGAGAGGCCGCGGTCGTGGCGCTTCGCCGATCGCCGATCGGGTCGACTCATCGCCCCACCGCCACGTCGAGTCGGACGTCGTGGACGACGAGGTGGACCTCGCGCTCGCCATCGAACGACGCCACGACGCTCGGCACGCCGTCGCCGTCGAAGTCGCGCCGGGTCGTGGTCGCGCCGCGCTCGCGGAAGTGACGTTCCCAGACGGCCGGCGTGGCCGTCTCGACGCCGACGCGGTACTCCGCCGCCGGGAGGCGCTGCCGCTCGGTCTCGGCGTCGCTCCGGAGCGTCACCGCGAGGCGGTGGTCGCCGGTGGAGACCCCGTCGGCCCCGCTGGCGTTCAGGAGCGGGACGCCGACGTACAGCGCCCCCTCGGCGGGGGCGATCCGACTCGGGCCGACGATTCGACTGCCGCGCTCGTCGCTCCGGACGACCGCGCCAGCGAAGCCGGTGACGCGGTGCTCGCCGTCGGCGTAGGTGATCGCTCCCGCGTGGCCCGCCCAGACGACGCCGTCGCCGTCGAGGAGCCGGACCGTCCGGTTGACCACCGCGACCGTCCCGCTCGCCAGTTCGACGGTCGTCTCGCGTTCGCCCCCGCCGGGCTGGAGCGCGGTGTCGAAGTCGGCGCTCACGCGTGTCGCGGCCGCTGAGGCGGCCCCGTCTTCGACGATCGAGCCGGCGGTCGCAGTCAGCCCCCCGACCGCGAGGACGGTGAGGCCGAGGAGGATCGCGACGCCGACGACCGCGGTCTGTGCGCGGTCGGTCGCGGAGCCCGCGGGATCGGCTCTCCCGGTCATACCAGTCCCATCCCCGCGAAGACGACGTGACAGACCGCGACGAGACAGCCCGAGTGCAACAGCGCCTCGTACTGCCCGCGGCTGGCGACGCCCGCGAACCACCCGGAGGCGAGCATCGTCGCCTGCGTCGTCACGTAGACGCGGTACTGGTCGCGCGCGAGGTCGATCGCGCCGGGGTCGACCGCGACGCCGGAGAGCTCCGACATCGTCGCCAGCCGGTCGAACCCCGCGAAGACGTTGGCGCTCGTCGCGGCGCTGATGCCGATGACGAGCAGCGCCGTCGTCCACCCGACGGCGACGTAGACCAGCATCCCCGAGCGGAGCGCCCGCTTCTCGTGATAGAGGCGTCCGACCTCGCCCTGCAGCGTCTCGAAGACGACGGCGGTGTCGCTGCCCGCGTCGAGCGCGCCGATCACGAGTCCGACGGTCTGCTCGGCCATCGGCGTCCCGACGCGGTCGACGAACCGGTCCAGCGCCGCGGTCCGGAGGTCGGTCTCGATATCCTCCGTCGGCGTCGTGAGCTGAAGGTTGAGCGCGAGGTCCGCCACGTCGGGGTTCAGCGCGCCGAGATCGACGTCGCGTGCGACGTGATCGACCGCCGCCGAGAAGGGCCGCCCGAGGTTGACGTGCCCGGAGACGGCGTGGACGAAGTCCTTCAGTTCGTGGTCCTTCGCGTCGTCGAGGCGGGCGCGGCGGACCGCGATCAGCCCGATCGGGATCGAGAACCCGACGTAGCCGACGAGCAGGGCCACGACCGTGTCGACGCCGAGACTCACCGAGGCGACGAACCCGGCGATGCCGATGGGTGCGAACGCCGCGGCCGCGCTCGCGGGGTTCCGCGTCGCGGTCCGGAGCGTTCCGAGCGCGCTCGCCGGTCGGCGGTAGACGACCGACTGGTCGGGCGGGCGGAGCCGCGAGACCAGCGCCGCGGTCGCGAGCCCGACTGCGAGGATGAATCCGGCGCTCCCGTAGACGGTGAGCGCGCGGAGCGTCACCGACCCCAGCGGCGTCTCGACCGGCGCGGAGAGTCCCGGCGAGATGATGCTCATCACCGTGAGGACGATCACGAGCAGCGCCGGGAGGACGAGCAGGACGACGAACAGCTCCGCCAGGAGTTCCAGAAAGCCCGCCGCGCGCTGTCGGTCCCGGTCCTGCTGGTGCCGCAGCATCCGGCTCTCCATCGAGAGGTACTCGCGGAGGGAGTCCGAACCTTGGTCGGCGTGCTCGCGGAACTTCAGGAGGAACGGCGCGAGGCTGTCCTGCGCGGGCGTGTCTCGGGCGACGCGTCGCAGCCCTTCGTCGATGTTCCCGGTCATCGCGGCGGTGTTGAGGGCCTTACGGAGCGCGACGGCCGTCTCTCCGTAGGCGTCGGTGTCGGCGACGCGTCGGAGCATCGCCCGTCGGCCGTCGCTGCCCGAGGCGAGGACGTTCAGGTAGCGGACCGCGCTCGGCAGCGTCCGTCCGATGTTGGCGCGGCGCGCGGCCGCGAGCCAGCGGAGGTAGCGCCCGCCGGCGTAGATCACGCCGAGGTGGACGCCGACCGCGAGGAGCAGCGCGACCGCGCCGCCCAGCAGGGTGAGTCGTCGCCCCGAGAGGGAGACCGAGTCGGCGACTGCGACGCCGCCCCCGACGTCCCGACCGCCGATCCGGGCGACGCGTTCGAGGACCGTCGCCAGCGCGGACTCGACGACGCCCGCCGGGAGGAACACGCCGAGCGCGACGACGGCGGCGGCGACGAGCGACGCGAGCACGAGGGAGATCGCATACAGTCGGGCGACGTAGAGGTCGAAGGCGACCGCGAGATTGGTACCGCGGTAGGCGCGTCGGTCGCGCTCGTGTCGGCGGGCGTCCGCGCGGCTGGCGAAGAGCGCGTACGCGGCGCGGTCGAGCGGGCCGAGCGAGCGCTCGCCGTGGGAGGGATCGGGCGCGTCCGGTCTCCGGCTCGTCGTCGACGAACGCGTCGCTCCCGGCCCCGCGGGCTCCGCGGCGTCCGCGCCGCTCACCGGACTGCGCTCCCGCCGGTGCCGTCGTTCCGTTCACTGTCGACGTCCGCCGTCGCGGTCTTCTCGGGCGCTGGCCCGGATGCTGACTCGACGTCGCGAGCAACGCCGCCGTCCGTGCGGTGCGCGCGCTGTCGTCGGACGCGCTCGACGGTCGCCGCCTCGTCGGTTCGGAGGTCCGAGAGGAAACCGAACAGCCGGTCGACGTCGCGGTCGCCCTCGCTGAGGAGATAGTCGACGTAGCCGCGCTTGCGGCGGAACTCCCGCTCGATGTCGGCGACGTCGCGATCCGTCGCCGCGGCGATCCGGTGGAACACGCGGAGGGCGTTCCGGTGGACGTCGCCCTCGGTGGCGGCGTGCTCGCCGCCGAGTCGCGGGTGATCGTAGGCCATCGCGAACGAGCCGTCCGTCTCGCGCCACAGCAGCGTGTTGTAGTAAAGCGTCGTCCCGTTCTTCTCGACGACGCCCGTCCGCGCCGAGGCGGGGAGTTCGTCGTATTCGGACTCGGTGAGGAGTTCGACCGCGGAGCCGACGTAGCGCTCGCCGTCGACCCGCCGGGGGAAGACCACCAAGTCGAGTTCGCGAAGGAGATACACCGGCAGCCCCTGTTCGACGACGCGGTTGACGAGCGTCTCGACGTCTTCGGCGTGCGTCGTGCCGACGACGCCGTGGCCCGTGTTGAGGACCTCCGCGAAGGTCTCGAACGACTCCGGGGTGTTGACTTCGGCGATCACCTCGACGTCGGGGTTGAGGTAGTTCGCCTCAGTCATCAGATCGGCCATCGTGACGCGCTTGTAGGCGTTCTCGTGCTCGCGCGTCGTCAGCGAGACGCCCGTCTCGTGGGGGAGATACACCTCTCGGGAGCCCTCGTCGATGCTGATCGGGCGGTGGTCGTACGGGATAAAGGGCATATGCGCGTTCATCAGCGTCGTCTTCCCCGCCCCGGTCGGCCCCGAAAACAGCACGACGCGGTGGTGTTCGTACAACAGCCACAGCAGCGTCACCAGTTCGGTCGGGAGCGAGCCGAACTCGACGAGGTCCAGCGGCGTCAGCGGCGACGACGCCTGCTTGCGGATGGAGACGTGCGGTCCGTCCTCGGAGATCACGGGCAGCGCGACCGCACACCGGATCGTTTCGCCGTGGCCCGAGGCGTCGGGCGCGACGCCCTCCGGACGGAGGTTCACTTTCGCGGAGGGCTGGCTCGCGCTCAACTCGACGCCGTCGGCGGCGGCCAGTTGGGTGACGACGTTGACGAAGCTCGTCTCGTCGGCGAAGGTGAGGTTCGTCGGCACGCGCTCGCCGGCGCGGACGACGTCCGCGCGCGGCACGACCTTGATCCGCTCGCCGACCCGGTTGGCCTCGATGTCTTCGAGGTGCGGGTCGCGGATCGGTACCGTGAGCACCCCTTCCCCGACGTAGTCTCTGAGGACGTAGTACACGAGATCGTCGAGGCGGTCCTGCGCGTAGCGTCGGTCGACCGGCGGGACGCCGACGCCGTACGAGGAGAGCGCGCTTCGGACGCGGAACCGCGTCGCCTCCAGCCACGCGCGGGTGTTGCGCGCGGTGAGCCGCCGCGAGAGGAAACTCCGCGCCCGCTCGCGGATGAACGCGGTGCGGTCGTCGACGACCGCACCGACGTTGGCCTCCCAGATCCGCTCTTTGCACTCGGCGATCAGTTCCTCGTCGCCCGGCAGCAGGTCGGGTTCGAGGACGGCGTACTTCGCGTCGAAGCGGTCGTCGCCGAGCAGTCGGTCGCGGTGGACGACCACGCTCACGTCGAAGTCGGCGAAGGAGACGGTGTAATCGCGGAGGCGCTCGCCGGCGACCCGGGTCGCGAACTCGGCGTCAGCGCGGAACTCCGTGGCCGCGGGCGCGTAGTTCTCGGTGTGGACGACGAGCGCGCCGTCGGTATCTCCCTCGACGTCGACGACGTCGACGCGGTCGTCCAGCGCGATCGGCGTCACGGGGCCGAGCAGTCGCAACTCGCACATCGCGTAGTACTCGATCCGCCGGCGCGCGGCCGGCGTGACGTCCAACAGCCGATCGAGGACGTGCCGGTACTTCGCGGGGAGGCCCGCGGCCGCCCGTTCCGCCGCGCCCTGACGGGTGAGGGGTCGACGGGTCTCCACGCTCGAAAAGTACGCCGTCACCGACGCCAGCGCCCGCTCGGCGGCCGCGTCCACGGCCGGTTCTCGAACGTGATACGCGAACCCGACGCCGTCGGCGGCGTCCGCGATCGTCGTGACGACCCCGGGCGTCACCTCGTACTGCGCGCGAACGGTCGGTGCGTACCACGCTCGGGGGCTGTCAGGCGGTTCCGGGCTCGGGACGGTCGGTGTCGATACTCGGGACTTCGCCCGCTGGTCTCCCGACCTCATCCCCCCGCTCCGGTCGATCGTCGGTCATTCATACGGTTGGTTCCCGCGTGTTCGTATTTAAAATCTCACCGGCGTTATCGGTGCGGATAATTGGACGACTGCGGCGAGGGAGCCGAGCGGCGAGGAGGCGGAATCGGTTGTCACTACCGCACCGTTTAGATAGTATGAAACTCACACTCAGTCGTGACACTGGGAGACCCCGCAAAGAGCGTCGCCGAATCCGTCGACGGTGACCGCGCGTCCGCCCTCCTCGACTCGGTTCGGAACCACGAACTCCCGCCGGTGCTTCACGACCTCGTCTCGGAGTATCAGTCGTTCGAGGGCGCTCGCCCGTGGTTCATCTGGCGCTGGGTCCACCACCTCGCACCGAAGAACACGATGCCCGTCGTCGACGGCGACCACCGCGAGGCGGTCGCGACGAACAAGACGATGCTCGTCCTCTTCATCACGATCCTCGACGACCTCGCGGAGAAGCAGCGAGACTACCGGACGTTCGACGCGATCACGCGGTTCGTTCGTCTGGGAGCGGACGATTGCCTCGGACGCACGGACCGGTACTCGGACGGCGGGGTTCACGAGAACGGGTCCGACAGCGACCGACTGCGGGACGCCACCGCCGACGACGCGTACGTCGCGTTCGCCCGATCGGTCTGGGAGACGCTCCTCGAACGGCTCCGGCGCAGCCCGTCCTTCGAGCGGTACGCGCCGCTGTTCCGGTTCGACGTGGGACAGATCGTCACGGCGATCGAGTACAGCACGCTCGCCATCGACCGCCCGGACTTGGTGACGCCGTCGGACCTGCGCCGCTACGAGGCGCACAATATGGGGATGTACAGCTACCTCGACATCGATCTGATGTACACTCGCGCGGACCACACCGACGAGCTCTCGGAGTTCCGCGCCGTCGTCGACCCCGCACAGCGAATGGCCCGGATCGGCAACTGGCTCAGCACGTGGGAGCGCGAACTCCGCGAGGGCGACGTCAGTTCGGCCGTCGTCGTCTCGGCCCGCGAGCGGGGACTCGTCGACGCTGAACCGCTGTCCCACCTCGGCGACATCGCGGACGACGACCGCGTCGAGGCCGCTATCGACCGCATCCGCGCCGCCGACGTCGAAACGGAACTGCTCGAAGAGTGGAACGAGGAGTACGACCGACTCGTCGCCGCGGCCGACCGGGTGGATTCGATCGACCTGACCCCGTTCGCCGAGGGGACCAAAGACGTCCTCAGATACCACCTGGCGAGCCGTGGGTTCAAGTAGCAGACTTCGCGATCGGCAGCCAGAGCAGTCGAGTTAGGCGCCGCCGAAACGCTCCCGCTCGCGGCGGCAGACGCGCTCCCACACCGAGAAGAGCGAACTGCCGAGGCCGTAGCGCTCGTCGATGGCACGAACCCACTCGTCGTCGGTGAAGAGGAGATATTGGAGCCGCCGGACGGAGGGGTCCAGTTCGCCCATCTCGAGTTCGCCGACGTAGTAGCCGACGGTCTGGGAGCGCGCCTCGTCGATCAGCCCCGGCGGCAGGTCGAGTCCGGCCTCGGTCGCGACGTAGTCGAACCACTCCAGATGCAGGATCGCGTCGGCGAAGGCGAACCGGTCGGCGAAGCCCGACACCGACTCGACCGCCGGCGCGCCGCGGGAGATCACGTCGCCGGGGCGGCTGAACCGCGGCACCGACAGGTGGTCGATCTCCGCGGCGTACCGGTCGGCGACGCGTCGGAGCCGCCACTCAGCGTACGTCGTCGGGGCCGTCAACGCCAGTTCGTACCAGACGGGCGTCCACTCGATGAACGGGAGTCCGAAGGCGGCGTCGGCGTAGAGGTCCGCCGCGATCAGCCGGTTCACCGCGGGCGCGACGTCGGCACCGGTCCGGCCCGACCGCATCGCGGTCTCGGCCTCGTCGATGACGCCCGCGAGGTCGCCGGTGTGCAGTCCCATCCCCTCTGCGACCCGCAGGAGGTACGCGCCGCCCGGTTCGAACCAGTCGGCGAAGTCCGCGGGGGTGCGTGCGCGAAGCAGCGAAAAGACGCTCACACTCACCGTAGGGCCGCCGATCGTATATATCGTCTCGTATGCCCCGGCCGGCGCGACACCGGGTCACTCCGCCCCGTCGAGTTGGTCGCGGAGCCCCCACTCGTCGGCGCGGGCCTGCGCTTCCGCCCGCGCCTCGGCTTTGATTTCCTCGATCCGTTCGGCGTCGGCGAGGAAGTCCGCGACGGAGCTCGCGTCGCGCTCCTCGGAGCGCCGGTCCTCGGGGGCGGCCGCCCGCGTCCGATCCGCGAGGCGCTCGTCGCCCGCGAGCCGTCGAGCCGGTGCCGTCGGGCGGACGCGGAGTTCCTCGACGCCGTGCGCCGCTTCCAGCGCGTCGGGCGGGAGTTCGTACACCGCGGCGTGGAACAGGCTCCCGGAGAGCGCGTCGAGCGCGTCTTCGCCGCCGGCGTCGCTCGCGGGGTGGTACGCCAGAACGGGCACGCCCGCCTCGAAGGTGAGCACGGCGCGCTCGTCGTCGCCGAGGAGGATCGACCCCTGCGGCTCGAAGACGACGTAGCCGGTGAGGTCGCGGTCGAGCACGCCGGAGAGCGTGTCGCCGACGTCGGCGTCGGTTCGGGAGCGAATCAGATCGCCCTCGGGGATGTGGCCGTCGACGACCATCGTCAGGGGCGGTCCGGGACGACGGCGCTCCGGAAGCGGTCCGCCACGTCGGCCGCGTCGCCCGATCGGACGTCGAGGTTCGACGCGGCCTCGTGAAAGGCGTCGGCGGCCGGATCCCGCGGCGCGTGCGCGAGCAGTGGTTCGCCCGCGCGCCGGGCCGCCCGGACCGCGTCGCTCTCGGGAACGCTCGCCAGCGTCGTGCCGCCGAAGTACCGCGCCGCCTGCTCTGAGATCGCCTCGACGTCCTCGTCGGGACGGACTCGGTTGAACAGCACGCCCGCCGTCTCGGTCCCGTACGATCGGGCGTACTCCTGGACTTTCAGGCCGTCCGAGAGCGACGGGACCGTCGGCTGCAACACGACGACGACGCGGTCGGCGAGCACGACGGGCAGCACGGCGCTTTTCGAGCCGAGCGCCGCGGGCGAGTCCAACAGAAGGACGTCGGCGTCGGCGGCGAGTTCGGCGACGACGTCCCTGAGCCGGCCCGGGTCGGCCGCCTCGAACGCCGCGAGGCTCGTCCCGCAGGGGACGACCGACATCCCGAAGCGGTCGTACACCGCCTCGGCGACGGGGACGTCCCGCTCTGCGACCAGCAGGTCGTGCAGCGTGACGTCGGCGTCGTCGAGGCCCGTGTGAAACAGCAGGTTCGCCATCCCGGTGTCGGCGTCGATGACGGTGACGTCGTACCGCTCGGCGAGCGCCATCCCGAGCGCCAGCGTGCTCGTCGTCTTCCCGGTGCCGCCCTTGCCGCTCGCGACGGCGAACGCCTCGACCATACCGTAGCGTCGCGGCACCCCCTCAAAAGTCTTCGATTCCGATTCTCGGGGGTGATTCTCTCCGGCGGCGAAACCTCTAGTAGCGTTTGCACGTCTTCACTCACTCGATCGCACGCCGGCGTGCGATCGGATGTGTGATCGGTTGCAAACGCTACTATCTCACGGCGCGTGGGTCGGTGAGAGAACGTCGAGCGGAATCGACTCCACGAGTCCCGCGGCGTCGGCGTAGGCGTCGGCTGGCTCGGTCGCGCCCTCCCACCCGCCGCTCGTCGGCCGCGGCACGCCCCCGTGCTCGAACGCGCGGTCGACGAACGCCGACCGCGCCGCCTCGTTCTCGAAGAGCCCGTGGAGGTAGGTCCCGAGGACGTCGTCGACGGCGACGCCGAGCGTCACCGGGTCTCGCCCCTCGGCCGCGAAAGGGGTCCGCATCCGCTCTCCGTCGGCGTCAGCGGTGCGGGTCTCGCCGGCGTGGATCTCGTAGCCCTCGACCGGCCCCGAAGCGCCCGCGAGCGGTCCCGTCCCGTCGAGCCGCCACTCGGCGGGCGCGACGCGCTTCCGGCGCGAGAAGGTCGTCTCGACGGGGAGGAGGCCGATTCCGCGGTGGGAGATTCTGTCGGCGTTCCCACCGACGCCCTCGACGCCGTCGTCGAGGAGGCGCTCGCCGAGCAGTTGGTAGCCGCCACAGAGGCCCACGACCGGGCCGTCGAACGCGCGGAGGCGCTCGTGGAGACCCGCGTCGCGAACGGCCCGCAAGTCGTCGACGGTGTTCTTCGTCCCCGTCAGGACGACGGCGTCGGCGTCGTCGAGCGATTCGTCCAGCGGACGGAAGGCGACGCGGACGCCGGGAACCTCGACGAGCGGGTCCACGTCAGCGGTGTTCGACGCGCGCGGGAGTCGGGGGGCCGCGACCGTGACGGCCCGCGCCTCGTCGACGCCGTCGTCGGCCCCCCGGACGTCGCGCTCGCCCGCCGCGGGCAGCGAGACGCTGTCCTCGTCGGGGAGTCCCGGGTCGTCGTACGGGAGCACCGCGAGCACCGGGACGCCAGTCCGCGATTCGATCTCGTCGATCCCGGGATCCAGCAGCGAGCGGTCTCCCCGGAACTTGGTGATCGCGACGCCGACGACCCGCTCGCGGACGTCGTCGGGGAGCAGTTCCAGCGTCCCGAGGATCGACGCGAAGACGCCGCCGCGCTCGATGTCGGCCACGAGGAGGATCCGCGCGTCGGCGAAGCGGGCCGTCTCGACGTTCGCGAGGTCCCGCTCGTGGAAGTTGATCTCCGCGATGGACCCCGCGCCCTCGGCGACGACGACGTCGTGAGTGGCGGAGAGTCGCGCGTGGGCCGCCTCGGCGGCCGCCCGCGCACGCTCCCAGTGCTCGGCGTAGTAGTCGCCCGCGGCGTAGTGCCCGACGGCGACGCCGTCGACGACGAGCTGTGATTCCTCCCCGCCGCGGGGTTTCAGGAGCACCGGGTTGTGATCGGTCTTCGGCCGCACGCGGGCGGCGCGCGCCTGAACGTACTGGGAGACGCCGATCTCGCCGAAGGCCGGGTCGGCCTCGGAGTCGTCGGAGACGGAGTTTTCGAAGTCGGTCGAGCCGTCCACCGCCGCCCCGCGAACGGCGCTCGGCCGCACGACCGCCCGCGCCTCGTTGCTCATATTCTGCGCCTTGAACGGCGCGACGTCGACGCCCGCGTCGGCGAGGCGGCGGCAGAGCCCGGCGGCGACGGTGCTCTTGCCGACGTGGCTGGCGGTGCCGGCGACGAGGATCGTCTCGGCGGTCATCGTTCCCGAAGGCGAGAGCGGCGCACGCCGCCGACGAGCGCGTGCATCAGTACTCCGTCCCCTTCCGCGCCCGGATCCCCGCGTCGAACGGGTGTTTCACCTTCCGCACCTCGGTCACGAGGTCGGCCGCGTCGTGGAGATACTCGGGGTCGGTGTGGCTCCCGGTCAGCACGAGTTCGAGGTTCTCGGGCTTCGCGTCGAGCAGGTCGAGGACGTCGGACTCGTCGAGCAGGCCCTGATCGACGGCGTAGAGGATCTCGTCGAGGACGAGCAGGTGAACCCCCGCCTCGGGGTCGCCGTCGAGGTCGAGCGGCGCCGTCAGGTCGGCGTCGCCCGCGGCCTCGACGAGGTCCGCCGCGCGAGCGAGCGCGCCGCGGGCCTTCGCGAGGTGTTCGTCCTCGTCGGAGCCGTCCAGCAGGCCGTGCCAGCCGTAGTGGCCGGTGTTCTCGTAGGAGATGCCGGGAACCGCGGCGATGGCGTTGTACTCGCCGCGGACGCCCTCGACGGAGTCCGCCCCGCCCTTCATGAACTGCAGGAGGTGCACGCGGTAGCCGTGTCCGGCGGCGCGGAACGCCATCCCCAGCGCCGCGGTGGTCTTGCCCTTGCCGTCGCCCCACCACGCCTGCACCAGCCCGAACTCCTCGGGCGCGCTCGGCTCGATGTCGGTCGCCGCCGGCCGCACGCCGCCCCCCGGCGTCGCTCGGCGGGTCTCGGCGGGCGTCTGTGCGGTCGCGTCGTCGCCGTCGGTCATAGCCGAGCGGTCGGCGCGAGCGGACAAGAAAGCGACGGGAGCGGTGCCGGAGGCGCGGTTCCGACGACGAGAACGGGATCAGTCGTCGGCGACGGCCGCGCCGCCCTGCAGCGCCTCGGGGAGGTCCGCGGGCAGTCGGTCGCGGTTGTGGGGCGCGGAGAAGTCGATGTCGGGGCCGGTCGGGACGAGCCGCTTGGGATTGATGTCGCCGTGGCTCATATAGTAGTGCCGCGTGATGTGATCGAGGTTCACCGTCTCGGCGATCTCGCCGAGCTGGTAGACCTCCTTCGTGTAGTTCCAGAGGTTCGGGTACTCGTGGATCGCCCGGCGGTTGCACTTGAAGTGGGTGTGGTAGACGTGGTCGAAGCGGACCAGCGTCGCGAACATCGCCACGTCGGCTCGGTGAAGACGTCGCCCGCGAGGAAGCGCTGCTCTTCGAGGACGTCCTCCCAGCGGTCGAGCGCGCCGAAGAGGTCCTCGATCGCCGCCTCGTAGGCGTCCTGGGTGTCGGCGAAACCGGCGCGGTAGACGCCGTTGTTGATCGTCTCGTAGACGTCGTCGATGATCCCGTCGATCTCGTCCTCGCGACCGTCGGGAAGGAGGTCGACGCCGTTCGCGCCGTCGAACTCGGTGTCGAGCATCCGCATAATCTCCTCGGACTCGTTGTTGACGATCGTCTCTCTCTCCGTGTCCCACAGCACCGGTACCGTCACTCGACCCGTAAACTCGGGGTCCGCGCGGGTGTAGACGTCGCGGAGGTACTCCTCGCCGTAGAGCGGGTCGGGGTACTCCTCTGAGAACTCCCAGCCGTCGTCGATGCGCACGGGTTCGACGATCGACAGCGAGATGTCGTCGGTGAGCCCCTTCAGCCGCCGCGTCATCGCGACCCGGTGGGCCCACGGGCACGCCCGCGAGATGTAGATGTGGTAGCGACCCGACTCCGCGGGGAACTCCGCGTCGGGGTCGTCCTGGATCCAGTCGCGGAAGGAGGTCTCGTCGCGGTCGAACTCGCCGTCCTCGTTGGTCGCCTCGTAGGCGTCAGTCCGCCACTCGCCGTCGACGAGCATGTTCATCGGTTCGCACCTCGGTGAACGCCCGTCGGAGTCCTTCGCGTTGCAGCGTCGCTTCGCGTCTGCGTGGTCATCGTCCGCCCTTGGGGACCCGAGCGGGTAAATCGTTCCGCCCTCTGTCGTCGGCCGTGCACGAGCGCGCCGCGGGACGAGCGGCGGTTCGGCGGCCGGATCGGCGTCTCCGCGCTCGCCGCTCAGCGGCCGAGGAGCGTCTTGACCGCGGTGACGACGCTGTCGGCGTCGGGACCGAGGACGTACGTGATAGGCTCGATTCCGAAGCCGCCGGTCTGATAGCAGACGAACGTCGCCGAGCGGTCGTCTGGATCGCGCGAGGCGACCGCCTCGCGGATCGGATCGGTCGGCGCGTCGGGATCGAACTCGATCGCGTCGTAGCCGGCGGCTTCGAGGTCGGCGACGATCTGTTTGTCGTAACGGACGTTGAGCGCGGCGCGGACGTCCGCACCGCCCTTTCGCGCGGAGAGCAGGACGTTCGCGACGTGCTCGCTGACGCCGAACTCCGGGTCTCCGGGGACCGTCGCGCGCCCCTTGACGTCGACGATGCGACCGGGAACGCCCGCGACGTCGTCGACGGAGCCGGCTTCCGGGAGGCACTCGACGAGGTTCGAGCCGACGTTCGGGATCAGCCCGGCAAACCCGCTCGCGTTTGTGAGTCGGCGGAGCGCCTGCCGGAGCGACGAGCGGACCTGTTCGCTCGTCCGGAGGCCGCTCTCGGGGTCGTGGATCCGCGCGTAGCCGTCGTAGTCGGCGAGTTCGGGCATCGCCTCCTCGTGCAGGCGAGCGAGGAGGTCGCCTTCCTCGAGTCGGCGCACGAGCACCTCGGCCTCGACGAGCGCCTGCACGCGGGTCATATCGCCCGTCGCGAGGCCGTCGGCGACGTGCTCGACCAGTTCGGCGACGCGCTCGTCTTCGAGCACCTCGTCCCGCCGAGCGACGTCGCCGTGGGCGTACTTCGAGACGGCGCTCTGGCTGATCCCCAGCGCCTCGGCGACCTCGTGCTGGGTCAGGCCCCGCTCGCGGAGCGCCTCCGCCAGCATCGATCGGAAGGTGGGCAGGAACTCCTCGACGACGACTTCCTCGATGAACTTCATCTCACTTCGACCCGGTGTCGGCGTCGGTCTCGCGCGCCCCCTCGAACTCCGGGTCCGCGCCGATCCGGGACGCCTGCGGTCCCTGCTGGTTCTGGTACTTCGAGCCGCGCTCGACGCCGTAGGGGCGCGCCGCGGGCTGCGTGAGTTCGGTGAACACCAACTGCGAGACGCGCATCCCCGGCGTGAGCGCGACGGGGGCGGTGCCGAGGTTCGACAGTTCGAGCGTGATCTGTCCCTTGTAGCCCGGGTCGACGATGCCCGCCGTCGCGTGGATGACGACCGCGAGGCGGCCGAGCGAGGAGCGACCCTCGACGGTCGCCAGGAGGTCCGCGGGAATCTCAACGCGCTCTTTGGTCGTCCCGAGGACGAAGTCGCCGGGGTGGAGGATGAACTCCTCGCCCTCCGGCACGTGCGTTTCGCTCACGTAGTCGTCGACTTCCGACTCCCGATTCGGGTGGATACAGGAGATGTTCGTCCGCTGGAACTCCAAGAACTCCTCGCCGAGCCGGAGGTCCAGACTCGCCGGCTGGACCTGCATATCGAGGTCGTCGATGGGGTCGACGACGAGGTCGCCGGACTCGAGGCGAGCGAGGATGTCGTCGTCCGAGAGTATCATCGTTCGGGAGAGTGTGACCGAGCGACGTAAAGCCATCTCTCGACGACTCGCTCGCGGTTCCCGTTCGGCGACCGCGCGCTGGCCCGGTCGTTCGGTTCGGCGGGGTACCTCGTCGCTGTCGTCCGGTTTTCACTTTCACTCTACTAGGCTCGCTTACATACCGGTTCGGTCCGACACACGAAGTATGCACGCGACGGCATCCGAACGACCGACGGCGGATCGAACCACCGAGACGCAGCGAATCACCGCGCGACGGACGACCGAGACGCGGCGGATCGACGTGACCGACGTCACGACCGCGCGCGTCGCGGAGTTCGCCGCGGCCCGCGCGTCCGACGGCGACGTCCGCTTCGAGCGGCGCGGCGGCTGGACGTACCTCGTCGAAGACCGCTGAGAAGGGTCGGTCGGGACGCTGCGAGCGGCCAGCGCGACGAACGGCCCGCTAGTCGTCCGCGAGCGTCGCGTCCTCGGGCTGGGCGTCGCGTTTGACGGCCTCTGCTCCGAGGAGTCGGTCGAGAGCTTCGACCATCGCGTCGACGCTGCAGCGGGTGATGTCCGAGTCCGACGTGGCCACGGTGACCGACCGGTCGCCCTTCGACATCTCCACCTCGACGGTGACGACGGCGTCGGTGCCGCCGGTGATCGCGTCGACGTGGTAGGACTCCAACTGCGCGTCGGCGTCGGAGCCGAGCGCCGCCTTGACGGCTTTGACGGCGGCGTCGACCGGGCCGCTGCCCGTGCCGGAGGCCACGCGCTCTCTGTCGCCGACGCGGAGCCGGACCGAGGCGGTCGGCGTGCCGCCGCCCGAGGCTGCGGTGAGATCCAGCAGTTCGACGTGTCGCTCGCGCTCGCGTCCCTGCACGTCCTCTGCGATGGCGAGCAGGTCGGCGTCCGTGACGCGCTTGTCGCGGTCGCCGAGGCGCTTGACCCGCTCGACGACGGCGGCGAGTTCCTCCTCGGAGACGTCGACGTCGTGTTCGTCGAGCGCGGCGCGGACGCCCGCGCGACCGGCGTGCTTGCCGAGGACGAGCCGTCGCTCCCGACCCACCGTCTCGGGCGGGTAGGGCTCGTACATCGTGTCGTCCTTCAGCGTGCCGTCGGTGTGGATGCCGCTCTCGTGCGTGAAGGCGTTCTCGCCGACGACCGCCTTGTTCGGCGGCAGCGGGACGCCCGTTGCGTGAGAGACCTGCTGGGCGAGGTCGTAGAGGTCCTCAAGCTTGGCCGTCTCGACGCCGTAACCGTGCGCCAGGGCGATCGCGACCTCTTCGAGCGCGACGTTGCCCGCGCGCTCGCCGATGCCGTTGATCGTGCCGTGGACGAGGTCCGCGCCGGCCGCGAGGCTGGCCCAGACGTTCGTCATTCCCAGTCCGAGGTCGTCGTGGGTGTGCGTCGACACCGGGCCGAGTTCGGCGAGCCGGGAGACGTACTCGTAGGCCGTCTCCGGCGTCGCGTGCCCGACGGTGTCGGCGAAGCACGACCGGTCCGCGCCGGCGTCGAGCGCCGCCGCCATCAGGCGTTCGAGGAAGTCGAGGTCGGCGCGGGAGCCGTCCTCGCCGATGACTTCCACCCAGAGGCCGTGGTCCTTCGCGTAGGCGACGAGGTCGGCGGTGTTCTCGACGACCTCGTCGTGGGTCGTCCCGACCTTCCGCTCGATGTGCTTGTCGCTGGCGGGGACGACGATGGTCACGCCGTCGACGT
This sequence comes from Halobellus rufus, assembly GCF_000739575.1. GTDB lineage: Archaea > Halobacteriota > Halobacteria > Halobacteriales > Haloferacaceae > Haloquadratum > Haloquadratum rufum. The sequence goes on from NZ_BBJO01000026.1 coordinate 36,854, forward strand.
CGCAGTCGAGCGCGAGGTCGACGTCGTTCTGCACGCCGCGGGCGAAGCTCGTCACCGTCGCGTCGAGGTCGAGCGCGGTGACCTGCCGGATGGTCTCGCGCTCGCCCTCGCCGGTGCAAGCGCTCCCGGCCTCGATGAACTCGATGTCGGCCGCGTCCAGCGACCGCGCGATGTCGGCCTTCTGGTCGGGCGTTAACGAGACACCTGGCGCTTGCTCACCGTCGCGCAGCGTCGTGTCTAGTAGCTGTACAGAGTCGTCAGAATCCACGGTGGATGCTAGGGGGTTGTCGGGGTTACCCCCGAATAAATCGACCACGAGTCATGTGCTCACACGGGTGGTGGACGCGCAGCTATATAAATTGACGCTTCTTGCGCCGCGTTGTCGTGGGGCGCTCGCGGTCACTCGACGGTCCGGACCTCGTCTCCGACCTCGACGCCGTCGGCCGCTCCCGCGGGGAGTTCGACGATCGTGTCCGCGACCGCGGAGCCGAACCCGCGCCACGCGCGGAGCCGCTTTTTCGCCCGCACCTCGCCGTCGACGAGCCACAGCGCGTCGATGTCGAACGGCACGAACACCATGTGGAGGTTGCGCTCCTTCGCCTCCTCGAACGCGAAGCACATCGCGTAGTCGTCCGGGATCGACCGCCTGAACATCAGCCCTCTCGCCTGCGTGAGGAACGTGTCCGCGGCGTCGACGTCGCTCGCGAGCGTCCGTTTCTCCCCCCCCGGCGTCGTGGTCGATTCGCACAGGCGTCGCTCTGTGGCCGGGCGTATAAAACGCTCGGCGGATCGATGCGGACGGACCGACCAGTCGCCCGCGCCCGCATCTGTCGCGTCGCCCACGCGGGCGACAGCCCTGTCCGACGTCTCGGCCGGCACGCACCGTCGGATTCAACTCCGCCGCGACCGACCGGCCGCGTATGGAGGAGACGCCCACGGGAACGCCGGTCGGCGTCGACGACCCCTACGAGCACGCGGGCGTCTGCGATCACCTCACCGACGACGGTCGCTGTCGGTTCGCGCTGACCCGCGCGGGCGACGACCCGGAGTTCTCGGCCGCTCGTCGCGCCGCCGACTACGAGTGCGTCGCCGCCGACGATGACCGAGAGTTCCGCGACTGCCCGCACTACCGCTCGACGACGGACGGCCGCGAGTGCGTCCGCTGCGGCCTCGAATCCGTCCGAATCGCCCACGACGACTCCCGGCCGCTACTGGAAGAACACCACCTCTCGTACGGCGAGAGCGGGTCGACGGGGAGCGCGGGTACCGCCGGCGTCGATGAGGGCGAGGGCCTCTCCCACGAGATCACCGTCTCCCTCTGCCGGTGGTGTCACGCGAAGATCCACCGGTCGTTCGCGCGCATCGACGACGACGTCGAACCGGCCCCGGAGGCGTTCGCCACCCGCGAGGAGCGGCGCTCGAAGGAGCAGTCGGAGTTCGGGTTCTCGACCGCGCGCGAGCGACGCGAGCGGCGCGACTCCGACGGCGCGTGACCGGATGCTATCGGACGGCCGACGGGACGCTCCCAGACCGGGCGCTTTTTGCCCTCCTTCCGTCTAAGAGACTGCAACTGATGACTCGCATCGTCGTCATCGACAACCACGGCCAGTTCACCCACCTCGAACGCCGCGCGCTCCGCGACCTCGACGTCGACGTCGAACTGCTGGACAACGAGACGCCGGCCTCCGACATCGACGCCGACGGGATCGTCCTCTCGGGCGGCCCGGACATGGACCGCATCGGCAACTGCGCGGACTACCTCGACCTCGACGTGCCCGTCTTCGGGATCTGCCTCGGGATGCAGATTCTGGCGGCGGAGCTCGGCGGCTCGGTCGGCTCCGGCGACTACGGCGGCTACGCCGACGTCGACGTCGACATCCTCGACGGCGGGGACCCGCTCGTCGGCTCGCTCGCGCCGAAGACTCGCGTGTGGGCCAGCCACGCCGACGAGGTGAAGGAAGTCCCCGAGGGATTCACGCGCACCGCGACCTCCGACGTCTGCGACGTCGAGGCGATGAGCGACACCGACCGCGACCTCTACGGGGTCCAGTGGCACCCAGAGGTCGCCCACACCGAGCGCGGCGAGGAAGTCTTCGAGAACTTCGTCTCGATCTGCGAGTAGCCCGCGCGTCGGCCCCGGCCCGCGATCCGCTCTCAACGCATCTATGACATCGACACAAAGCGACCTCGCGAGCCTCTCTCGATTCATCTTCCGCGCGCCGAACTGGTACACCAGCCTCGCCTTCGCGCTCCTGATCGCGGCCGTCGCCGGCGTCGCCGCGTTCGACTCCGGCGCGTACGCGCGGACCTGGCGCGGCCTGTTCTTCCTCGGCCGCGACGCCTGGGAGGGCATCTTCTTCATCGGAATCCCGACGGTCGTCGCCGCGTTCGGGACGACCGGCGTCGATCGGTTCGTCGGGGGGAAGCTCACACCCAACAGGTCCTCGCTTCTCGCGTTGATCTCGGAGATCATCCTCGTGGCGATCGTCACGGGCGCGGCGATCGTCTCGGTGTTCACCTCGCTCGAACAGCAGTTCGTCTACGACGCGCTCGTCGTCGGCCTCGCCTCGGTGTTCGCGTTTCGGCTGCTCGTGGTGATGGCCGTCTCGCGCTCGTCGGTGCTCGTCGCGTCGATCCCGGCGAGCCTCCAGACGCTCGCCGCCGCCGTCCTCCTGTTCGTCTACAGCGGAACGCTCCGCCTGCTGGAGGTCGGAGGAACGGTCGTCGACGCCTACCTGACACCCTATCTCGCCCGCTCGTCGGACGCCCCCGCAGAGCTTTCTGCGGTCGGTGCGGAACACTTCGCGCTGCTGGCGGTCACCTGCGGCATCTACGCGCTGGGCGTGTACGTGTTCGTCGTCGCCGTCGACCGGCCGTGGCGTCGGAGCCTCGGGGTCTCGATGCTCGACTTCCTCCGCGGGTTCGTCGGCCACGTCGCCGAGGGGTCGCGGGAGTTAGAGGAGTTCTTCCAACAGCTCGGCGAGGAGGCCATCGTCCCGGTCTCGGTGCTCTCGTTCCGACGGAGCGACGGCGAGGAGAAGGCCCGCTTCGTCCTCCCGATGATCCACCCCGGTCCGATGGGCGAGATCGGCGGGGGCAACTTCCCCGAGCGCGTCGCCGCCGACTGCTCGGGCCTCGTCTTCCCGCCGCACGCCACCGCCGGCCACGACTTCAACCTCGTGACCGAGCGCGAGGTCGACACGATCCTCGACGCCGCCCGCACCGCTGCGGACCGAGTGGTCTACGACGCGGATGCGACCCGGAGCGTCCGCGTCGACTCCGGCGAGGCGTCGATGCTGGGGCAGCGCTTCGGCGACGACGCGCTGCTCGTCTCGACGTACGCGCCCGGTTTCGCCGACGACGTCGAGTACGGCGTCGGCCTCTCGGCCGCGGCGGAGGCCCGGACGAGCGGCCTCGACGACGTGCTCCTCGTCGACGCCCACAACTCGAACGACGGGCTGAGCGGTCCGGACCTGGGGCACGTCACCCCCGGCTCGAAGCGCGCGTTCGACATGATCGAGGCGGCGGGCGACTCGGGTCGCCGGCTCGCGACCGCCGACACCGACGACCTCGAACTCGGCGTCGCGTGGGACGAGACGCCGTGGGGACCGGCCGACGGGATCGGCCCGCTCGGCGTCCGCGTCGCGGTCACTGCCGTCGGCGGCCACGAGACGGCGTACGTGCTGATCGACGGCAACAATATGGATCCGGGGCTGCGCGGCGAACTCGTCGCCGCGATCACCGACGGCGGGACTGCCTCGGAGTCCGGAGCGACCAGCGGCCTCGTCGACGAGGCGGAAGTGATGACGACCGACACGCACATCGTCAACACCGTCGACGCCGACAACCAGGTCGGTGCGGCCATCGACTGGGGAGAACTCCGCGAGATCGTCCGCGACCTCACCGACGAGGCCCGCGAGGACCTCGAACCCGTCGAGGCGGGCGTCGCCGTCGAGCGCGCGGAGGTGACCGTGTTCGGTAACGACCGGACGGAGACGCTGGCGAGTCACGCGAACGCGGTCGTCGCGATGGGCGGGGTCTTCGCCGTCTCGATCATCCTCGCAGCCGTCGCTGTGAGCGTCCTGATCTTCCTGTTCGCGTGAGAACGGAGCGGAAAAGCGGCCCCGCGGGACGGCCTACGAGTCGGCGTCGGCGAACAGTTCGTCGACGGCGTCGCCCGCCGCGCGCGCGGCCTCGTCGGCGACGGCGTCTTCGTCCGCGTCCGCGTCGTCGGGCGCGTTGACGTAGACGTCGACGTCGAGGACGCCGTCCTCGAACGTGACGGTCACGTCGAAGTCCCGCAACTCCGATTGTCTGTAGTGGGCGAAGATCACGCCCTCGGCGGCCTCGGCGGCCGTCTGGACGACCTCCTCGTCGGTCGGCATCGGCTTACGCGCCTGCGCCGCCGGGGCCCATCGGGCCGCCGCCCGCGCCGCCCTGCAGCATCTGCTGGAGCTCTTCCTGCAGGCTCTCGAACTGCTCTTCGACGCGCTGCTCCTGCTTCTGGAGCTGCTCGACGCGGATCTCGAGCGTGTCGACCTTCTCGGAGAGTTCGTCGTGGGCCTCGTCGTAGTCGGCCTCGACGAGGAGCTCGCCGACCTCGCGGTACATCGTCGTGTCCTCGTCGATGTCGTCGAGGGCGTCGAGCGCCGTCTTCGACTCCGTCAGCGTCGACTCGGCCTGCTCCTTCTGGGCGGCCACCTTCTGGGCCGTCTCCTGCAGATCCTGTAGTTCCTCGAGTTTCTCTTGTGCTTCCGGCGGCAGATTGCCCTGCATACCCCAAGCGAGGAGATCCGGACTGAAAAAGGCCCGTATTCTCCGATCAGCGGATGGCAGGCGTCTACGAGGTCTGTCCGGTCGCTGCGACGTCCTCGGCGACCTCGACGAGGCGGATCCACGTGTTCTGCGCCGCGCGGAGCGCGACGAGGTCGGCGGCCTCGACGCGCACGGTCACGACGCGCCCCTCGCGAGTCACGTCAGCGCCCGATCGCTCGTCGGCGATCTCGCCGACCTCGACGCGGACGCTCTCGAAGATCGTCCGAGCCGTCGACTCCGTGCAGTAGGTGAAGTGAAACTCGGCCGCGTGTGCGGCGTCGACGGCCGGCGTCTCGCGACTCGCCATCGGCTGCAGAAACTGGTTATTCGACCGGGACTTCCTTGACGTCCGGCGCGCGCTCTTTCAACAGGATGCGGTGGCCGCAGTAGGGGCAGCGGACGCCGCCGTACTCGTCCAGTTCGACGTCTCGCTTGCACCGCGAACACTTGTAGCTCATTGGTACGTACGTGGGGTGTGGGGATGTTGGTTCTTTCGTGTGGGCGCGACTGCGTCGACGACGCGGTCGGCGGTCACTCCTCGGTCTCGCCGGAGAGGGCGGCGCGGATCGAGCGGCGGACCTGCGTGCCACCGGGGGTCTGCGGCCGGTAGGTGCCGCCGGTGAAGATCTCGCCGGTCTCGTCGTTCTGCCAGATGCCGGGTTCGAGACGGGTGACGCTGTCCTCGTCGACCGTCGCGTTCCGCATCTCCTCTTCGATCTCCTTCACGCGCCGGCGGGCGACCCGCCCGTATCGCGCACCGAATCGACCGGCGCTGCCGGTCTTTCGTGCCTTCTGTTCGGCCATAGTAACGCCTGCTACCCCCGGCGGAGCCATAAACCCTGCGAGATGGGTTCGGACGCGCGAGGGAACAACCCGGGCGAGAATCAGTCGGCTCGACGCGGTCTCGACGGGGATTAGACGGTCGCTCCTGGGTTTTAGACGGTCTCAAGCAGGTAATCGAACGCGCCCGATCCGACGTGGAAGTGCGCGTACGTCGCGAGGGTGTTGTACTCGCAGAGCCCCTCGTTCGCGCCGTCGACGCCCGCACCGCGCACCATCTCGAAGGCGAACCGGGCGTCCGGGGCGGCCGTCGCCGAGGAGTAGTGGAACTCGTGGCCCCGGCGGGTCTCGCCGGCGGGCGCGATCAGACAGTCCTCGCGGGCGCGGACGCCGACGTGGTCGAGAGCGACGGGACCGTCTGTCATCCGGGTGTCGACCGGGAGGACGCCGGCCATCTCGTGTTCCACGTCGTCGGCGGTCGTCAGCGACTCGCCGAGCGCCATCAGGCCGCCGCACTCGCCGAACACCGCCAGCCCGTCGGCGGCGCGGTCGGCCAGATCGTCCAGCGTGGCGGAGTCGGCGAGGGCGGCCGCGTGCCGCTCGGGGTAGCCGCCGGGGAGGTAGACGACGTCGCACTCGGGCACGGGGTCGCCCGCGACGGGCGAGAACAGCTCGACGGTCCCGCGGGCGGCGAGTCGCTCCCGCGTGCTCGGGTAGATGAAGCGGAAGGCGTCGTCGGCCGCGAGCGCGACGCGCACGCCGGTCTCGTCGGCCGCGCGGAGCGACGGCTGGGTGTCGAGTCGCGGCCGGCGGGCGAGGTCGACGATCGCCTCGGCGTCGATCCCGCGCGCCGCCGAGTCCAGCGCCTCGTCGTCGACGGGCGACTCGTCGCCGAAGTGCAGCCCGAGGTGTCGATCCGGGATTTCGAGCCCGTCGAGCGAGGGCGTGCGACCGACGTACCGCAGGCCTTCGACCGCGTCGCGGATGCCGCGCTCGTGGCGACCGCCGTGAGCGCGCGCGGCGAGCAGGCCGAGGACGTCGACGTCGTAGCCAGCCCGCTCGGCGTACTGCTGGAAGCCGAGGGCCGTGGCCGCGACGCTCTCCATCCCGCCCGCGGCGTCGGCGACGAGGATCACCGGGAGGTCGAGCGCCTCGGCGACCGCCGCGGTGCTCACGTCGCCGTCGTAGAGGCCCATCATCCCCTCGACGACGCAGACGTCGCCCTCGTCGGCACCGCGGGCGTAGGCGCGCCGGACGCCGGACTCGCCGGCGAGCCACGGGTCGAGCGTCCGAGACGGTCGCCCGAGCACCGCGGCGTGATGGCTCGGATCGATGAAATCGGGGCCGGCCTTCGCGGCGACGGGGTCGTGTCCGGCGCGTTCGAGCGCGCGGCAGACCGCGAGCGTCGCGACGGTCTTGCCCACGCCGGAGGCCGTCCCCGCCAGCACGACGCCCGGCAGGTCCGAGGGCACCGCATCGGTGGTCATCGGCGGAACGTCGCGGCGCTGTGGGTTAAGTGGTTCCGTCGAGGCGCGTACCGACGCCGACTCAGGGGGGCTTTCTCGAAGCCGAGGCCAGTGGCTCTGTGCGTTGACGCTGCCCCCCGCATCGACGACCGTCTTCGGTATGCGGACGCGGATTTCGAATTGGAAATGCAGGACAGCCGCCGCCGGGAGACACCGTTTCATCTCGCTTACCGCACCGATAATAACACCCGAAGCGGCGGCATCCCGAGACGGATATGTTCGATACCAGCTCGCGGAGAGGAGTCCTCGTAGCGTCGGAACACTCGCGACGACCGGTATCACCGGAACCGCGCTCGTGGAGGCCGACTCGAACGAGAGCGACGAATCGGGGGATTCGGGAGAGACCAGCGCCGCGACGAAAGAGTGGGCGCAGTTTCGCGGCGAACCGGGTCGTGCGGGCGTCGCGGCCGCCGAATCCGCCCCCGACCGGGACTACGTCACCACTGCGTGGCTCGGGACGAGCGGCGACACGGTCTCGGTCGGCGAGCCGATCGTTGCCGACGGCGCGGTGTATCAGCCGTACGTCGTCGACGACAAGACGTTCCGCGGCGGGGTGGTCGCCTTCGAGGCGGGCACCAGCGAAGAGCGATGGCGACACCTCGCACCGGAGTACGGGGCGTCCGATCCGGGCATCGGTCGAGTGACCGAGGAGCCGGCAGTGGCTGACGGACTGCTCCTCCTGACGAGCGAGGCGGGCTATACGGACTCGGCGGTCGAATACGGCGGCCTACACGCCCTCGACGCCCAGACTGGTGAAACAGTCTGGCAGAAGACGCCCGAGGACTACGAGACCCCGAACGAGGAGTGGTTGGGCACGCCGCTCGTCGCGGATGGAACGCTCTACGTCTCGCACCTGACCAACGCGGGTGCAGACCCGGCCGAACAGCAAACGGTCGTCGAGGCGATCGACCCGGCAACGGGCGAGAGACAGTGGCGCACCGACGGGGCGTACCGGAGCTACGTCGAGGTCGCCGGCGACGGGGCGCTCTACGGGATGGAGACTCACACCGACGCCGAGAACGAGTTCGTCGCGTGGGACGCTTCAGACGGCAGCAGGCTGTGGGGCGTCGAGGTCGAAGCCGGCGTGAACTTCATCGATTCGGCGTTCGCCGACGGGAGCGTCTACCGAACCGGGGGCAATCAGTGGCAGACCAGCGACCCGAACCGGGTCGCATCGTACAGTACCGACGACGGTAGCGTCGAGTGGGAGACGACGCTCACACCCGGCGGAGAACCGTCAGAGCGACTCGTCAGCGCGCCCGCCGTGGCCGACGGCACCGTCTACGTCACGACCGCCCTCGAAACCGACTCCGGGACCGACCCAGGCGTGCATTCGACGGTGTACGCTCTCGACGCAGACACCGGCGACCGTCGATGGACGCACGACATCGCGACCGAACTCCACGGCGACCCCTCGATCGCGGACGATACCGTCTACGTCGGCGGAAGAGCCCGAGCCGAAGACGCCGCAGAAGGCGGAGCCGACCGGCGCTACCCGGCGGTCCACGCGCTCTCGACCGCCGACGGCACCGAGCGGTGGTCCCATCTCATTCGGGCCGGGGACTCGGAAGCCGACACGCGGGCGTCGACGCCGGTTCTCGCCGGCGGACGGGTCTACGTGAACCGGCTGGAGACGGGGTACGGCGGATCGGACGGCGTAGCCGCCCTCGAAGGGACCGCCGAAGCGCCTCCATCGAGGAACGTTCCAGCAGCCTCGGATACGCCAATCGCCCGAATCACGACGGATCCCGACGGTGCTGGGAGCACGGAACTCGACGCCGGGACCACTGTCGTCCTCGATGGGGGAGCCTCTAGCGGCGAGGTCGAGACCTACGAATGGCAACTCGGGGAGAAGGCCCCGTTCAGCGAGACCGGCGAGACGATCGAGGTGACCCTCGATTTTTGCGGTACGCTCGACGTGACGCTCCGCGTCACCGGTCCAGACGGACAACAGAGTACCGACACCGTCAGTCTCTCGACCGACTGAGAGCGGTCCATCGGCCGCGCGTACACTCCCACTCTCGTACGGAACAGCAGAGAATCTGAACGGGTTCCCCGAGAACGCAAACGCCGAACCGACTCGACCTCGAACAGTTCCACTCGCGGCGAGTCTGACGCTCCGCCGAGAGGTGGGTCGACGAATTCGCTGCCTGGCTCACTTCGTCGACCCGTATCCCGCTTGCAGACTCGGCCCACAGTATAAGTCGCTCCGCGCGAAACGCCCGGTAGCACGTGGGGGCGTCGCTATCGACGGACACAACTCGAACCGAGGGACGGACGACGGGCCGGCGGGTCGGACAGCCGCCGCTCCGAACGGCGAGTCGGCCGCGGACCGCACCGCGGGGCCGTCTCCCGAACGCGCTGACGACGGGTCGACCGTCTTCGATCGTCTCAGCCGCCGCATCGGGCGCGTCGTCGACGTCCTCAGGGGATCGCCGCTCGACGTCCGCCCGTATCGGCCCGAGGACGGCGTCTTCGCCGACTTCGAGCCGCCGGAGGGCGAGGAGGTCGTCGACCGCTACTGGGTGAACGCTCCGTACGCGTACGTCGTGGTCACCTACGACGACGCCGACAGCGAGCACTACTACTACGCGGTCGAGCCCGAACTCGACGCGTTCGGCCGCGAGTTACACGCCAGAGTCAGCGTCGACATCCGGGATCCGCTGCTGTACCGGAGCGACGCGGAGCCGACGGCCGAGGAGACGCTTCGCTCGGAGCTGCAGGCGCTGCTCGAACAGTACGGCGTCGACGTCCCGATGCGGACGTTCCACGCGATCCTGTACTACCTCGCGCGCGACTTCCGCGGGTTCGGGCGCATCGATCCGCTGATGCACGATCCGCACATCGAGGACATCTCCTGCGACGGGTACGACCTCCCGATCTTCATCTACCACGACGAGTACACCGACATCGAGACGAACGTCGCCTACGCCGCTGACGACCTCGACGACTTCGTGATCCGGCTGGCCCAGGAGTCGGGACGGCACGTCAGCGTCGGCGACCCCGTCGTGGGGACGACGCTGCCGGACGGGTCGCGCGTCGAACTCGCGCTGGGCGAGGAGGTGACGCCGCGGGGGTCGGCCTTCACGATCCGGAAGTACGCCGACGAGCCGTTCACGCCGGTCGACCTCGTCGAGTACGGGACGTTCTCGATCGAGGAGATGGCGTACCTGTGGCTCTGCATCGAGAGCAACAAGAGCCTCATCTTCG
>NZ_BBJO01000025.1 GCF_000739575.1 Halobellus rufus
CGCGGTACCGAGAGATGGCGAAGACGAACAGCATCACCAGCATCTGGGTGATCTGGCCGACGACGATCGCGAGGAAGAAATCGGCGATGTCGTTGTCGCCGGTCAGGAGCACGACCCACTGGGCGACGATGGCGACGATGGAGGCGACGCCCTGCCCGAGCACCATCATCACCACGTCGCGGTTGCGGATGTGCGCGAGTTCGTGCGCGAGCACGCCCTCGACCTCGTCGGCGTCGAGCCGCGAGATGAGTTCCTCGCTGACGACGACGGTTCCCGCGCCCTTCCGACCGACGGCGAAGGCGTTCGGCACGCCCATCCGCGCGATCATCAGCCGGGGCTTGTCGATCCCCATCGACTCCGAGAGCGACTCGACGCGGCGGTGGATCTCCGCGTACCGATCCTTCGGTATGTCCTCCGCGCCGACGCTCCGTAACGCCATCCACTTGCCGACCTTGTACTGGACGCCGACGAAGGCGACGCTCCCAACGAGCACGAGCGGGAGCGGCCAGCCGAAGACGCCCATCACGACCACGGCCGCGACGGCGTAGAACGCGAACAGGATCGATCCGACGATCGCCATCCGCGCTTTCAGTCCGAGGTGTCGCATACGGCGATTTCGTTGTCCGTCCGGACACAAATACTCGGTGGTTCCCTCCGCGGCGATTGTTTATATACGATGACGGGGCCACTCCCGCCGTGACCTGAGTACAGCCCCGCGTCGTGCAGCGGTTGCTCGGCACAGCGGCGCGGGGGTGCGGACGACAGCGACGGTGTTTGTGGGGCCACCGTCGCGAGTCACAAGCGGGTGCCGACTGTTCGCCCAAATCGACCGGCCACTGGTTTACGGCGGATTGGTCAACCGCCTTGGGACGGCCCGCGCAGTCGGGAGGAGCGCAGTCGGGAGGAGGCGGCTGACGCGTCTGTCGGCGAGCGATAGCTATCAAAACAGTCTCCGGTGGGACTGGAAGGAGCGCGGGGGCCTCCAAAGTCGGCTGCGACAGTGATGGTTAGGTCACTGTCACACCCGTGCAGTAAAAGCGACGGTACTTACCGAGTCGCCGCCGACACCCGTGTATGCGCGATCACTTCGAACTCCGCGACGGGGACGCCGCCGGGCGGATCGGCGAACTCACGGTTCCCCGCGCGGGGGTGACAGTCGAGACCCCGGCGCTGATGCCGGTGATCAATCCGAACATCCGAACGGTGGCCCCCGCTCGCCTCCGGTCGGAGTTCGGCGCGGAGATCCTGATCACCAACTCCTACATCATCAACTCGAACGAGGACCTCCGCGAGCGGGCGCTCGACGTCGGCCTCCACGAGCTGCTGGACTTCGACGGCGCTATCGTCACCGACTCGGGGTCGTTCCAGCTCGCGGAGTACGGCGATATCGACGTGACGACCCGCGAGATCCTGCAGTTCCAGCACGACATCGGCTCCGACGTCGGCACGCCGGTCGACATCCCGACGCCGCCGGACGTCCCCAGAGAACAGGCCGAGCGGGAGCTGGCGACGACGGAGGAGGCGCTCGCGGACGCCGAGGACGTCGATACCGGCGAGATGCTCGTGAACGCGCCCGTGCAGGGGTCGACCTATCCGGACCTCCGCGAGGAGGCCGGACGACACGCCGACGGGACGGAGCTCGACGTGTTCCCCGTCGGCGCGGTCGTGCCGCTGATGAACAGCTACCGCTACGCGGATATGATCGACGTCGTCGCGGGCGCGAAGCGCGGACTCGGCCGCGACGCCCCCGTCCACCTGTTCGGCGCGGGCCACCCGATGATGTTCGCGCTGGCGGTCGCCGCCGGCTGCGACCTGTTCGATTCGGCGGCCTACGCCATCTACGCGCGCGACGACCGCTACATGACGGTCCGCGGCACCGAGCACCTCGAAGACATCGAGTACTTCCCCTGCTCGTGTGCTGTCTGTTCGGCGCACGGCCCCGACGAACTCCGCGAGTTCGACGACGAGGAGCGCGAGCGCCTGCTGGCCGAGCACAACCTCCACGTCTCCTTCGCGGAGATCCGCCGGATCAAGCAGGCGATCCGCTCGGGCAACCTCCTCGAACTGGTGGAGTCGCGGGCGCGCTCGCACCCCGCGATGCTCGACGGCTACCGGGCGCTCTTGGACCACGCCGACCAACTGGAGCGCGAGGACCCCGTCTCGAAGGGGTCGTTCTTCTACCTCTCGAACGAGTCGGCGCGGCGTCCCGAGGTCCGGCGACACCACGAGCGCGTCGGTCGCATCGACGCCGACTCGCGGGTGTTGCTCACGCAGGGCGGGAAACCCTCCGGCGACGCGTTCGACGCCGTCTGGCGCGTGGTGCCGCCCTTCGGCCCGTTCCCGCGGGCGCTCTCGGAGACGTACCCGCTCACCGCGGAGGTTCCCGAGCGCACCGACCGCGAGGCCTGCGAGGCGGCCGCCGAGGGCGTCGCGCGGGTGGCCGCGGCGAACCCCGACTCGTCGTTCGTGCTCGCCCACGACGGCTGGCCGGACTCGGCGCTGGAGCGAGTTCCAGAGGGCGTCGAGATCGAGACGGTCGGCAGCGACGAGCGCGAGTAGCGCGACGAGTCGCTAGGATCCGTCACTCTCCGTGGATCATTCGTCGCTCGCCAGCGAGAGATCGGACATCCGCTCGGAGAAGTCCCACGAGTGCAGCCGCTCGGGCTCGATGCGGATTCTGACTTCCTCGCGGTCCGGATCGAGCAGGAAGTCCGCGAGGCCGTTGTCGGTGTCGCCGAGGTAGCGCTCGAAGAGCGTCCGCAGGAGAATCTTGTCGGCGTCGGGTTCGATCGTCGCCGTGCCGCGCCCGCGGACGCCCCGGTACGGCGGCTCGTTGGTCGAAACCTCGAAAGCGACTTCGGGATCGTTCCGGAGATATCTGACGACGTCGGCGCTCGCGCTCGTTGCACAGCGAAGCTCCGGCGTCGCCTCGGAAGGGGCGTCGACACCGGAGGCCGCGGCGTCGCCGTCGGTCCACAGGTACCACAGCGAGAGCATCCAGAGGTGTCCGCTGGGCGTGTGGCACGCCAGCCGAACCGGGACCCGCGCCGCGTCGAGAAACCCCGTGAGTTCGGGTCGGGACCACGCGCCGGTAATCTCCATAGGCGCTCTTCGCGCGCAACTCGCAAAAGCGCGCGGGCCGATTGCCGCGGTCGGGTCGCGTAGCGGCGTACGCCCGAGACCCGGAGCGTGAACAGACAGATAATTCACGGATGACGGCACATACCGGTGTATGACCGATTACTTCGAGATCCACGGGCGCGACGGGGCCGCCCGTCTCGGGGAACTCCGCCTCTCGGATCCGCTGACGACGCCCGCGCTCGTCGACGACAGCATCGACGACGCCGGGAGCCGCTGGACCGACGAGCGCGACGTTCCGAAGGGGTACAGAGAGATTCTGACGGTGCTCCCGCACCGGGCGTTCCCCGCGGGCACCGACGAGCGCGTTCAAGACGCGTTCGCCGTCGACTACCCCGACGTCGACTACCCGAGCGCCGCCGTCGTCACCGCCGAGACCGCCGCCGACTACGGTGCCGACGCCTACATCCTCTCGGACGCGCCGGGGTTCGTCGGCCACGCCTCGGCGTTCCGCGAGCAACTCATCGCCGCGCGCGAGGCGCTGCCCGCCGACACCGCGCTGTATCTCTCCGGCGTCGCGACCCCGCGGAACGCCGCGACGCTCGTCTACGCCGGCGTCGACCTCCTCGACGCGAAGAAGGCCCGCGTCCGCGGACTGGAGGGATTCTACCTCACCAGCGAGGGCGAGTACTTCCTCGAAGACCTCGACGAACTGCCGTGTAACTGCCCGGCGTGTCAGGGTAAGCGCCTCGACATCGACCCCGAGGAGGCCGAGACCAACGCCGCCCGCGCCGCCGCCTTCGACCGGCAGGACTGCGCCGACCACAACGAGTACGCCCTGAAATCCGAACTCGCGACGGTCCGCCGGCGCATCCGCGACGGCCGCCTGCGCGACTACATCGAGGGACAGGCTCGTCACGACCAGTGGCTCACCGCGGCGTTCCGCGAGTTCGACCAGCAGTACGGATACGTCGAGGAGCGAGCGCCGGTCATCCGCGACACCGAACTCGCCGCGGCGACGGAGGACACCCTCCGCCGGGTCGAGATTCAACGCTTCGCAGAGCGCGTCACCGAGCGGTATCGCAACCGCTTCGAGAACCCGCTGGTCCTCGTGCCCTGCTCGGCGACGAAACCCTACAGCGAGTCGCAGAGCCACGCGCAGTTCCACGACGCGATCCAGTACCGCGCCCACCAGGCATCGATGACCTCGCCGATCGGCGTCGTCCCGATGGAGTTAGAGCTCACCTACCCCGCACAGCACTACGACTCGGTCGTGACGGGCCGGTGGTCCGAAGACGAGAAGTCGTTCGTCGCGCGCGTCCTCCGGCGCTACCTCGAACGCAACGAGTACCCGCGGGTGATCGCGCACGTCCCCGACGGCGGCTACCGCGACATCGTCGAACGAGTCGAGGCAGACGTCGACGTCGAGTTCGAGTACACCGTCGAGGAGCACCCGACGACGACGGAGTCGATCGCGAACCTGATGTCGGCGCTCGACGGGGAGTTGAAGTACGGCAAGCGGAAGCGACAGCACAACACGGTCAAGGCGATCGCCGACTACCAGTTCGGCCCCGGAGCGGGAGACGAACTGTTCGCGGACGTGGACCTGCGAACGACGAGCCGGTACCCCAAACTGCAGGTCCGCGACGGGAACGGCGAGGGTGACGACGGCGGTGACGGCGCGCAACTCGCGACGATGGTCCCCCAGTACGGCGTGCTCTCGTTCACCCTCGACGGCGCGCGCGTCTGGGACGACTCCGACGCCCCGACGAAGCGCGTCGAGATCGACGGATTCGTCCCGCACGGAAGCGTGCTCGCGCCGGGCGTCGTCGACGCCGACGAGGACATCCGCGTGGGCGACGAGGTCGTCGTCGAGGGGCCGAAGGCCTTCGCCGTCGGCCGCGCGCAGATGTTCGGCACCGAAATGACCGAGTCGACGCGCGGCGAGGCGGTGCAGGTGCGACACGTCGAGGAGAAGTAGCCCTAGCGGCTCTAGCCTCGGTCACGACTCGCGTTCACGGAGGAGGTCGTCGAGGACGTAGAGGCCGAACGGGACCGTTCCGCAGACGATCGCGAAGAGCGCGACTTCGAGGCCGGCCTCGCCGAACCTGTCGATGTAGATGGACAGGTTGCCGTCGAAGACGTAGGCGATCAGGACGACGCTGCCCAAGAGCAGCGTCGAGAACCCGCCGAGGATGACCGTGTACCACGCGACGAACCGGCGGAATCGATCGTGGGTCGAAATGGGAGGGGAATCGGGGAGCATCGCGGAGACCTGACACCGTCACGGGACGGCGTCGGCGTATTTCGTTAGGCGGCGGCACACCGGGATCGACGCCGGGTAGCGTCCCACAAACGCCTGGCGGTGCGTGCGCCGCGACCCGCTCCCGGGGAATTTTAGCCCCGGTGTCGATAGAGGCGGTATGGCGACCGTCGCTGCCTGCCAACTCGCGATCGACGATCTCGACGTCGAGGCCAACCTCGCCGCGGTGACGACGCGCGTTCACGGACTCCCCGCGGACGTCGACGTCGCGGTCTTCCCCGAGCACGCCCTCACGGGCTTTGTCGCCGACGGCCGGATGGCCGAGGCCGCGCTCCGGCGGGGCGGAGCAGTCCTCGAACGGATCGAACGACTCGCCGACGAGGCGGAAACGGCGCTGCTCGTCGGGTTCGTCGAGCGGGCCGAGGGGGCGCTGTACAACGCGACCGCGTACGTGCCGCCGGACAGTCAGCCAGCATTCTACCGGAAGCGACACCTCTGGGCGGGCGAGCGCGAGGTCCTCGAACCCGGAAGCGAGCGGGTCGTCGTCGACACGCCCGCCGGGCGGACGGGACTGCTCACCTGCTACGACCTCAACTTCGTCGAGGAGAGCGCGGCGTTCGCCCGCGAGCGGGTCGACGCGCTGTTCGTCCCCGGCGCGTGGCCCGCGACCTACAGCGAGAACTGGACGCTGCTGCTCCGCGCTCGGGCGCTCGACGGCGTCCGCTGGGTCGTCGGTTCGGGGCGAACGGGCCGCCGCGACCTCCCGGACGCCGAGACGGTCGAATACGCCGGCCGATCGCTCGTCGCCCGGCCCGACGGGGGCGTTCGCGCGGCGCTGGACCGACGCGAGACCGACCTCGTCGCCGACCTGAACCCCGAGACGCTCGCCGCACAGCGGGACCTCGTCGGGATCTACGGGGAGTGACTCTCGGAGCCGTCACCCGATGCCGTCCCGCCCCGGCGCGCCTCGCCGACGGCGACTTTTTCACCCCGTGGACCCTCGGTGTCGGTATGACAGACAAGGCGACCGAAACGGACCGCGAGTTCTCTCTCGGCGTCCCGAAAGGGGTTCTCGAATCGCTGCCCGCGGACGGCGACAACGCCGCTGCGGACATGAAGACGGCCGTCGCGGGGCTGGAGGGGAGCCTCGAAGACGCGTTCGAGTCGGCCGACTCCGACGCCGAGGCGGCGGGGTACGCCGTCGACGCCGTCGAGCACCTCGAAGACCGGATGGAGACGTACGACGCGTTCATCCCCGAACTCCGCGCGTGGGGGCAGTCGCCGATCTACGCCATCGCGTGGCGGAACCTCTACGCGGAGCTCATCGCGCAGATCTACGAGCACGAGTGGCTCGCCGCCCACATCGATCGGGAGCGCAACTACCGGCTCGTCGAGGACGGCATCCGGTTCGGCGATCGGTAGCCCCCTCGGTGGCGGTACCCCACCCACCGCAGCGGCGGTAGCGACGCCGCACAGGCGCGCACCTTTTTTGCCCGCTGCGTCCCAGCTACGAGTATGCCCTTTCAACTGCGGTTCTTCGCCACGTTTCGCGAGGCGGTGGGGACGAAGACGATCACCCGCGAGTACGACGCCGAGACCGTCGGCGACGTCCTCGTCGCGCTCGAAGACGAGTTCGAGGGACTGGCCGGTGAGATCCTCGAAGACGGCGGCGTCAGACCGCAAGTGAACGTCCTCCTGAACGGCCGCGACGTCGAGCACGAACAGGGCATCGACACGCCGATCGAGCCGGACGACACGCTGAGCGTCTTCCCGCCCGTCGCGGGCGGGTCGTCCGCGAGCCGTTCGACCGTGCTCGACTCCGGGAAGTCGACAGTGGCGGGCGAACCGGAGACGGGCGGGAGCGCGTCGTGACCGACGCGAGCGCGGTCAGAGAGAAGTCCTATCGCGGGATCTCTCTCAGGTTAGCCCGCCACTACCTCGAAAAGCTCGGCGGCGAGGTCGTCGACGACGAGCGCGTCGAGGGCGACGCGTGGACGGCCTCGCTGTCGGACGAGAAAGTGTCGATCGGCCCGACGCTGAAGCTCACGGAGGTGACAGTCGTCTTCGAGGGCGACCCGGAGGCCCTAGAGGAGCTGATCGACCGGTTCTCGCAGAAGGCGATGCGCGCCGGTGGGTGAGGTGGCGAGCGACCGCCCCGGCGCGCGCGGCGACGCCGCCGACGTCGAAATCCCGCTCGACGGGCCCGCCATTATGTACACGGGCGCGACCGCCAGCGTCGCCCCCGAGCGGCTCGCGCCGCTGCTCCGGGAGGTACAGGCGCACCTCGGTCCGCGACTCGACCGGTACCGCCGGTCCTACGAGCGGGCGTTCGCGGACGACGGCCGGGACGTGTTTCTCGTCCCGGCGGGTCACTGGGCCGACGTCGCCGCCGAACTCGGCCTTCCCGACCGCGAGGCCGACGCGCTCCGGCGGGCGCACGGCCAGCAGCTCCGCCGACTCGGCAGGAGCGCGGGGCGGCGCGAGGAGTTCGAGACCGCGTTAGAGATCCGCGAGGCGGTCGCGATCGGTCACTCGGAGTCCCGTTCGGACTCCTCGACCGACCCGTAGCGCGCCTCGACGGCCCGGACGTACGTCGAGAGGAACGCCGCCTGCGAGTCGGACCCGTCGGAACGAGCACCGGACGCGGAGCCGGTCTCCGCGTCCCTGCGCGCCTCGGCGTCGTCCTCGGAGACCGTCTGTCGGTCGGCGGAGCGCTCGGCGCGAAGTTCGTCCTCGACGTCGAGTAAGAGCGCTTCGAGCTCGCCGCGCGGCTGGTGACAGAGGTCGCGGTAGCACGCCTTACAGAGGTGCTCGAAGGACTTGCCGTGTCGCTCCCAGCGGTTTCCGTGCTTGTCGTACTCGCGCGCGTCGGCGCGCGGGAGCGACGTCCCGCAGGCGATACAGACCACCGTCGTCCCGTCCCGCTCGTTCCGGGAGCGCCACATACAGAGACCCAAGCGCCACCGTCACTTAGCGTTTGTCGGCGAGACGTGCCCGCGTGGTTCGTGTCGCGCCTTTTATCGGCTGCCGCGCCGTGCGGTCGGGTATGCAGGTCAAATCCCGTCACCACCTCCGCGCCGACGAGATCGACGAACTGGAGGCCGCCATCGAGTCGAAGACCGGCGTCGCCCTCGGCGGCGACACCTACGAGATGGTCGAACTCGCCGACGAGCCCTTCGACGTCGTCCTCGTCGACGGCGAGCCCGACGTCGTCCAGTTCGAGGAGGAGGCGTTCCTGACCGTGCAGGGCGCGAACCGACACGGCCCGAGCGAGGGCATCGTGACCGTCGACGCCGGGGCCATCTCCTTCGTCAGCGACGGCGCGGACGTGATGCGGCCGGGGATCGTCGAGGCCGACGCGGGAATCGGCGCGGGGGACCTCGTCACGATCGCCGAGGAGACCCACGGCAAAGTGCTCGCGATCGGCCGCGCGCTCGTCGACGGCGAGGAGATGACCGGCGACTCGGGGAAAGTCGTCGAGTCGGTCCACCACGTCGGCGACGAGCTGTTCGAGTTTTCAGTCTGAGTTCGGGTGCGCCGGTCGATCCCGACGGTCGCCGCGCGTCAGACGATCGTCTGACGTAAGAACTAACGTGGTACTGCCGTTTGAAGGAGGTATGGGGATTATGAGCAAACTCATCAGCGGGGACGGACAGCATTCGACCGACGAGTACCTCGACCTCGACGTCGAGGGCGTCGAGTCCGCCCGCGGTGAGGCCGGAATGAGCGTCAAGATCGCGACGATCGGGGGCCAGCAGGACGTCATCGCCATCAAGGACGCCGTGTACGACGGCGATCTCGTCATCGCAGACATCACGCGACACACGACGAGCGACAGCACGATGGAACACATCGTCGACGACCTCCGACAGGTGGCCCAAGAGGTCGACGGCGACATCGCCCAGAAGGGAGACGACCAGATCATCATCGCGCCCACGGGCGTCGGCGTCTCCCGAGAGAAACTGAACTGACTCCGTCGGCGGGAACGCGCGGTGACCGCCGGAACCGACGAACTTTCCTCTCCGCTCTCCGTACGCGGCCGTAGATGAGCAAGGACTTCATCGAGGTTCGCGGTGCCGAAGAGCACAATCTGAAGGACCTCGACGTCCGGATTCCGCGCGAGACGTTCACCGTCGTCACCGGTCTCTCGGGATCGGGGAAATCGTCGCTGGCGTTCGAGACGGTCTACGCCGAGGGGCAGCGGCGCTACATCGAGTCGCTGTCGGCGTACGCCCGCAACTTCCTCGGGCAGATGGACAAACCGCAGGTCGAGTCCGTCGAGGGGCTCTCGCCGGCGATCTCCATCGACCAGAAGAACGCCGCCAACAACCCCCGATCGACCGTCGGGACGGTGACCGAACTGCACGACTACCTCCGCCTCCTGTACGCCCGCGTCGGGACGCAGTACGACCCGATCACGGGCGAGGAGGTCGGAGAGCAGTCGGCTCAGGAGATGGTGAGCCAACTGCTCGAACTCCCCGAGGGGACGCGCGCGAAGATCGCCGCGCCCGTCGCCCGCGACCAGAAGGGCGCGTTCGAGGACCTGTTCGAGGACCTCGTCAGCGAGGGGTACGCCCGCGTCGAAGTCGACGGCGAGGAGTTCGACCTCACGCTCGATACTCCCGACCTCGACAAGAACTACGACCACACCATCGACGTGATCGTCGACCGCGTGAAGATCGACCCGGCGAGTCGCTCGCGGCTGGCCGACTCCGTCGAGACGGCGCTCGAAGAGGCCGACGGCGTCCTGAAGGTGATCGTCCCCGACCCGCCCGAAGACGTCCCGTTCGCCTCGAACACCCGATCGACGGGCGCGCTCGCGGGCGAGGGCGACGACCGGCTCGTCGTCGAGTTCTCCGAGGAACTCGGCAATCCCAACTCGGACTTCCAGTTCTCGGAGATCGAGACGCGCTCGTTCTCGTTCAACAGCCCGCACGGGGCCTGTCCGGCGTGTGAGGGGCTCGGCCAGACGAAGGAGGTCGACGAGGATCTCGTCGTCCGCGACCCCTCGAAGCCGATCAAGCACGTCTTCGAGGCGTGGTCGTACAACCGCTCGTACTACCGGACGCGGCTGGACTCCGTCGCGGAGCACTTCGGCGTCAGCGTCGACACGCCGTTCGAGGACCTCGACGAGGACGTCAGGCGGCAGTTCCTCTACGGCACCGACGAGGAGGTCGTCTTCGAGCGCCAGACGAGAAACGGCACCCGCCGGAAGACCAAGCGCTTCGAGGGCGTCATCCCGAACCTCGAACGGCGGCACGTCGAGACGGACTCGGAGTCGACCAGAGAGCACATCGAGGACTACATGGCCGTCACGACGTGCCCCGACTGCGAGGGCACGCGCCTGAAAGAGCAGTCCCGACACGTCCTCGTCGCGGGCACGTCGATCACCGAGGTCAACCGAATGAGCATCGGCGACGCCCTGGCGCACTTCGAGGGACTGGAAGCGGAACTCACCGAGCGGGAGCGGACGATCGCCACGGAGATCCTCAAGGAGATCCGCGCGCGCCTCGGCTTTATGGAGGAAGTCGGACTGGAGTACCTCACGCTCGACCGCGAGGCGTCGACGCTCTCCGGCGGCGAGAGCCAGCGGATCCGACTCGCCACGCAGGTCGGTTCCGGCCTCGTCGGCGTGCTCTACGTGCTGGACGAGCCGTCGATCGGGCTGCACCAGCGCGACAACGACCGCCTGCTCGACACGCTCGAAGGCCTGCGCGACCTCGGCAACACGCTGCTCGTCGTCGAGCACGACGAGGAGACGATGCGCCGCGCGGACAACGTCATCGACATGGGGCCCGGCCCGGGCAAGCGCGGCGGCGAGATCGTCGCCCACGGCGACTTCGACGAGATCGTCGAGAGCGAGGCGTCCGTCACCGGCGACTACCTCGCGGGCCGAAAGGAGATCCCCGTCCCCGAGGACCGCCGCGAGTCCGACTCGGCGCTCCGTATCCGCGGCGCGCGCCAGCACAACCTGAAGGACCTCGACGTCTCGATCCCGATCGGGCAGTTCACCGCGATCACCGGCGTCTCCGGCTCCGGCAAGTCGACGCTGATGCACGAGATCCTCTACAAGGGGCTGGCTCGTGAGATGAACGACAACACATCCGTCGACCCCGGCGACCACGACGCCATCGAGGGGATCGACGAGATCGAGACCGTCCGGCTGATCGACCAGTCGCCGATCGGGCGGACGCCCCGCTCGAACCCCGCGACGTACACGGGCGTCTTCGACCACGTCCGCGAGCTGTTCGCGGAGACGAAGCTCTCGAAGCAGCGCGGCTACGAGAAGGGCCGCTTCTCGTTCAACGTGAAGGGCGGCCGCTGTGAGGCCTGCGGCGGGCAGGGGACGGTCAAGATCGAGATGAACTTCCTCTCGGACGTCTACGTGCCCTGCGAGGAGTGCGACGGCGCGCGCTACAACGACGAGACGCTCGACGTGGAGTACAAAGGCGAGACGATCGCCGACGTCCTCGACATGGAGGTCTCGGAGGCGCTCGAGTTCTTCGAGGCCAACACGCAACTCCGCCGTCGCCTCCAGTTGCTGGAGGACGTCGGCCTCGGCTACATGACGCTCGGCCAGCCGTCGACGACCCTCTCGGGAGGGGAGGCCCAGCGCGTCAAGCTCGCCGAGGAACTGGGCAAGAAGCAGACCGGCGACACGCTCTACCTGCTGGACGAGCCGACGACCGGACTGCACAAGGAGGACGAGCGGAAGCTGATCGAGGTGCTCCAGCGGCTCACCGACAACGGCAACACCGTCGTCGTCGTCGAGCACGAACTCGACCTGGTGAAGAACGCGGACAACATCGTCGACCTCGGTCCCGAAGGCGGCGAGGGCGGCGGTCAGATCGTCGCGTCCGGAACGCCCGAGGAGGTCGCGCGCACGGAGGCGTCGCACACGGGCCGATACCTGCGCGACCTCCTGCCTGCGATCGAGGCCGAGGGGCCGCGCTCGGACCGGCGCAAGCCGGCCGCGCCGATGGACGACGACTGAACGCCCGCGTTCGATCCCGGTTTTCTCCCGCCGCGATGCCCAAGTCACTGCGTCGCATAGAAGCGGTATGGTCACCTGCTACGCCGCCTCCAGCGCGGGCGTGCTCGTCGTCCGAGAGACCGCCACGGCGAGCCCCGCAGCCGAGTACACGTTCGACCGCGACGACGTCGAGTGCCTCGACGCCTCTCGCGACGCCTCCGAGCGGGTCTTCTGCGGGACGTTCGAGTCGGGGCTGCACCGCTCGGTCGACGGCGGCGATCGGTGGGAGCGCGTCGGCGAGGCGACGCTCGAACCCGCCGTGACCAGCGTGAGCGTCTCACCGCACGACCCCGACGTCGTCTACGCCGGGACCGAACCGAGCGCCGTCTACCGGTCGACCGACGGCGGCGACACGTGGAGAGAGCTTCCGGGACTGACCGATCTGCCCTCCGCGTCGACGTGGGCGTTCCCGCCGCGGCCGCACACCCACCACGTGCGATGGATCGAGGTCGACCCCGCCGACCCCGAGCACCTGTTCGTCGCGGTCGAGGCCGGGGCGCTGATCCAGAGCCACGACGGCGGTGAGACGTGGGAGGAGCGCGCGCCGTCGACCCGGCGAGACACGCACTCGATGGCGATCCACCCCGACGCGCCCGACGTCGTCCGCGCGGCCGCGGGCGACGGCTACGCCGAGAGCCGAGACGGCGGCGCGTCGTGGTCGTTCCCGCAAGCGGGACTCGACCACCGCTACTGCTGGAGCGTCGCGGTCGACCCCGGCGACCCCGGGCGCGTGCTCCTCTCGGCGGCGGCGGGAGCGCGGCGGGCGCACAGTTCCGGTTCGGCGGCGTCGTATCTGTACCGGCGCGAGGGCGATTCGGGGGCTGACGGGGACGGAGAGTCCGCTTCGCCGACGTGGGAACGCCTCGACGACGCGGGCGTGCCGACCGGCGAGGGACTGCTGCGGCCGACGCTCGCCGCCGGCGTCGACGACGGCGAACTGTTCGCCCTGACGGATCGCGGCCTGTTCCGCACGGTAGACGCCGGCGGCAGCTTCGAGCGCCTCGGTGTCGAGTGGCCCGAGGCGTTCCGCGGGGTGACGACGAGCGGGCTCGCGGTCGTCGAGTAGCGAGCGGGGGCGGGACCGAAGAAGCGGGAAAGTATATGCCGCCGGATCGGATACGGGAGACAAATGTACGATTTCGCGGTCGTCGGCGTCGGTCCCGCTGGCGCGCGCTTCGCCCGGCGCGCCGCCGAGTCGGGCCACGACGTCGTCGCCTTCGAGCAGGGGACCGTCGGGACGCCGCTGGCGTGCTCGGGCCACGTCAGCACCGACATCTGGGAGTACGTTCCCGACGAGGCGAAGACCGAGCTCCTCCAGAACCGGGTCTACGGCGCGCGCTTCCACGTCGGCGGGCCCGACTCCGACGCCTACCCGTTCTACAAGCGCGAGGAGATCTCGAACGTGATCGACCGGGTCGAACTCGACCGCACGCTCGCCGAGTGCGCGCGGGAGGCGGGCGCTGACGTCCGCGAGGAGCACACCGTCGTCGACGTCGACGAGCGCCACGACGGCGTCGAACTCACGGTCTCGAACGCGGGCGAGACCGAGACCGTGAGCGCGAAGATGGTCGCCGGCTGCGACGGTCCGACCTCGCGGGTCCGCCGCCAGTGCGGCCTCCCCGAACCCGACGAGATCCTCCACGGCGTGCTCGCGTTCGATCCCGACCCCGACGACGGCGACTTCGTCGACGTCCACCTCACCGCCCCGCGGTTCTTCGCGTGGCGGATCCCCCGCGGCGACGCGGGCGTCGAGTACGGCCTCGCCGCGCCGCCGGGGCGCTCGGTCAACGAACTGTTCGAGCGGTTGACCGACGCCTACGACGTGGAGACCGAACACTTCTGCTCGGGCGCGATCCCGATCGGGCCGCCCGAGCGGGTGCACGGTCGGCGCGTCTTCCTCGTCGGCGACGCCGCCGCGCAGACGAAGCCGTTCACCGGCGGCGGGATCCTCTACGGGATGACCGCCGCCGACTGCGCCGCCGAGGCGATCGACCCCGGCGATCCGGCGACGCTCCGCGAGTACGATTCGGCGTGGCGCGCGGAGCTCTCGAACGAGATCGCGCTCGGCCACTGGCTGCGCCGGGCGTACTCGCTGCCGGAGCCGGTCCAGCACCTCGGCCTCCGGGCGCTGTCTGGGGAGATCGGCGTCCACATGGACCGGCCGACCTCGTTCTTTTCCCGCGAGCACCTGCGGAAGCTCGTGGGGCGATAGCGGCCGCGACGAGGTCAGGACAGCGTTCGATCACGACCGGATCGAACCGGTCTCGACCGCATCGCTCACAGCTCGTCGAATTCGACTGGGGTGGGGCCGTCCTCGGCCGTCGAGAAGTACACCGTGATGGTCGCGCCGTCCCGGTCGGAGTAGTCGACGCGGCCGCCGACCCGCTCGACTGTCCAGCGGACGAGCCAGAGTCCGAGCCCCGCGGCGTGCCGGGTCGGGTGCTCGTCGGTGTCGTCGAAGACGGTCCGTTCGGACTGGGGGATTCCCTCGCCCCCGTCCGACACCGAGAGCACCGTCTCGTCGGGGCCGGCTTCGACCTCGATGACGATCGGGGGCGCGCCGTGCTCGGCGGCGTTCTCGACGAGTTCGACGACGGCGAGGGAGATGCCCTCGTCGCCTTGGATCAGCGCTTCTTCGGGGAGGGACGTGACGATCTCGGTTTCCGGATAGCCCGCCGTGACCTCCTCGACCGCGTCGACGACGTCGGCGACGAGATCGCGGCTGCCGACCGTCGCGAGATCGTTGCTGACGGCGTGTCGGAACTGCCGGGCGGTCTCGCTTCGCTGGAGCAGGTCGTCGCCGGCGGCCAAGATTCGTTCGGCGGCCGATCGGACGGCCGCGTCCTCGTGTGTCAGTAACTGCTCGGCGTACCCGGTCACGACGTTCATCCGGTTGCGGACGTTGTGCCGCAGCACCCGATCCAGCACCGAGAGCCGGCGGCGGTTCCGCACCCACTCGGTGACGTCCCGCTGGAAGCCGAGAAAGTGCGTCAGCTCGCCGGATTCATCGCGCACGGGCATCACGTCCAAGGCGTTGTAGAACAGTTCGCCGTCCTTCCGGTAGTTCACGAGCACTTGGCTCACCGATCGACCCTCGTCGATCGCGCGGCGGATCTGTGCGACCGACTGTCGGTCGGTGCGCTCTCCCTGCAGGATCCGGCAGTTCCGACCGAGCGCCTCCTCGCGGTCGTAGCCCGTCATTCGGACGAACTGATCGTTGACGTAGATCATCGGGTTGTCCGGCAGCGTCGGGTCCGTGATCGTGATCCCGACGCTCGCCTCGTCCATCGCGCGGCGGTAGAGCTCCAGCTGCTGCTCGCGCTCGACGCGCTCGGTGATGTCCTGGACCAAGACGAGCCGCTCGTCGCCCTCGCCGGTCCGGACGGCGGCGACCTCGCAGATCGCGCGCCGCTCGTCGATCTCGAACGAGACCAAGCGGAAGCGCGGACCCGCGGGGTCGATGTCCATCGGCGCGGCGTCGAGCACCGCCGCGAGCGTCTCGCGGTCCTCCTCGGCGACGAACGCCTCGAGTGCACTCCCTTCGAGCGCGTCCGGACTACTCCCCAGAAAGCGCGCCGCGGCGCGGTTCGCCGCCCGGATCTCGGCATCGTCGAGGAGGAACTTCGCGTTCGGTGCCAGCTCGAACAGCCGCCGGTAGCGCTCCTCGGTGCTCTGGAGCTCCTGGGAGAGCCGGCGTCGACGCGCGAGCGTGTCGATTCGGAATCGGAGCAGTCCGGGGTCCAGCGGCGCGGCCGCGACGTCGTCGACGAGGTCGCGGAGCGACGGGTCGAGCGAGTCGAGTTCTGCGCCGCGCTCGTCGATCAGGACGCACGGGAGGAACGCCTGTTCGCGCGAGCGCGACTCCCGGAGGTCGGCGGCGAACTGTCCGAGCGCCCCCCGGTCGGCCAGACAGACGTCGAACTCCGGCAGCGAGCCGTCGGAGGCCGTGTCCCCGACCGTGGGGTCCGAGAACTCGTACCCGGACGTGTCGCGAATCCAGTCGACGAGGACCCGGCGGTTCCCGCGGTTCGAGACGAGCACGAGAACGCTTGTTTCGGGGTCCGTCGACTGCGCCCCGGTCATTCCGGCGGGTCCGAGTCGGTGGCGTGCCCGCTCGGGTCGCTGTCTGCGCCGTCGACTGCGGCGTCGGTGTTGGCGGTGTCCTGTGGCCCGAACACGGGGTCGTCACCCCACTCCGGCGTGCCCGTCAGGACTCCGCGGAGCCCCGTCAGCGGTTCGCCGACGTGGATGCCGTCGCCGCGGATCTCGAACTCCCGGAGCGTCCGCTCGAAGTCGCCGGTCCGCTTTTTCAACACGCCGATAGCCTTCCGGAGTTCGCCGTAGGCCTCGAGGTACCTGAGAAACAGGAGGTTGTCCGCGAGGTAGCTGAGGTTCGAACTCGTCGGTTCGAAGTCGCCGGTGACGTTCTTTTGATCGTCGATAAAGACGGCCGTGACGCCCATCCGCTTGAGGTAGCGACCGAGCGCGTGCAGCTCTCGGATCAACTCGTCGCCCTCGCCACGGATCGAGAGACGGTACCCGGAGATGCCGTCGATGACGACGAACCCCGCGTCCCGCTCTTCGACTTCGCGCCGGACACGGTTCGCGAACTGGTCCGGGGAGATGCGCAGCGGTTCGACTTCCTCGACCGTGAGCGCCCCCGACGCTTCGAGTTCCTCGACGGGGATGTCGACGCTCTCGGAGCGGTGGACGAAGGTGTCGCGGGTCTCCTCGAAGAGGTAGACCGCGGCGCGGGTGCCGCCGCCCGCGGCGTCGGCGGCGAACTGCGTCGCGGTCGTGGTCTTGCCGACGCCGCTGGGGCCGCTCACGACCGTCACCGTCGAGCTCTCGATCCCGCCGTGGAGCAGTCGGTCGAGCTCCTCGACGCCGGATGAGAGCGTCCCTCGCGGGCGGTCGCGACCGTGGGTGTCCGGAGAGAGCTTGGTGAAGACGTCGATTCCCTCCCCCGAGATCTGGAGGGTGTGCGCCCCCGACAGGAAGTCCGAGCCCCGGAACTTCCGCACTTCGATCGTCCGTCCCTTCCTCGCGTGGGCGAGTTCGACGTTCCCGTCGCAGAGGTACTCGAGCGTCCGGCGGTCGCCCTCGACGGCCGCCTGCGAACTGAACAGGACGGTCGCGTCCCGTTCGGTCAGGTACTGGACGAGGCCGGCGACCTCCTGGCGGTACTGGTACTCGTTGGGCGAGAGGTACTGGAGGTACGTCAGGGGGTCGATGAACACCCGGTCGGGATCGGTCCGCTCGACGGCCTCGACGAGTCGGTCGGCGACGTCGGAGCCCTCGACCACGTCGGGGTCGAAGACGTCGTACTGCTCGCCGGTGACGAACGACTCGGCGTCCGGCGAGAGGTCGAGGAAGTCGATCTCGTCGGTATCGAATCCGAGACCTTCGGCGTTCGATCTGAGGTCTTCGGGATCCTCCTCGAAGGCGACGAACAGCGCGTTCTCACCGTCTTCGATCCCGCGCGTGAGAAAGTGAAGGCCGACGATCGTCTTCCCCGTCCCGGCACCGCCGGTGATCATGTACGCTCGCTCGGGGACGAGCCCCCCGAACAGGATCTCGTCGAGCCCGGAGATCCCCGTCGCAAGTCGATCGCGGCCACTCATAAAACAGATCGAGAACTCCCGTATATTGATTGTTGGGATATCGTGTGTTTATCTTGAAAATTCGAACGTTCTGATTACGGCATCCGATAATCGGGCCGCCGCGCCGAGACCGCACTCCCCTCGACGAAGGGTAACCCGACGACGTCGGCGTCGACGTATTCGTCCGTCGTCTCCGACCCGGACGCGACGCGGAGCGTCGCGGCGTCGTCGTCGGACGCGAGCGTCCCGGCGAGTTCGTAGTCGACGAGCGCGAGCGCCACCGACGCGTCCGACGAGGGACTGTACTCGGCGCGCGTGACCTCGCCGACCCGTTCCCCGTCGGCGTCGACGACGGCAGCGCCCGAATCGGGGAGGCCAGTTCCCACGGAGCCGTCGCCGTCGTCGCCTGAACCGTCGACGGTGTTCGCGAACCGCAATCCGATCAGCCGCTGACTCGGCCGCCCGCGGTTCTCGACCTTCGAGACGACCTCCTGGCCGACGAAGCAGCCCTTCTCGAAGTCGAGGGCGTTGCGGAGGCCGAGCACGTTCGGGATCCGACCCTCCAGTTCGGTCTCGAAGAGCGGCGTTCCGGCCTCGATCGTCAGCGTCTCCCACGTCCGGTACCCGAACGGGACGGCGTTCATCCCGAACGTCAGGAGCGTCTCGAAGACCCGCTCGGCGGCGTCGGCGGCGCAGACGACCTCGTAGCCCTCCTCGCCGGTGAGCCCGTCGCCCGCGATCACGGTGACGCCCTCGTCGCCCATCGAGCCGCGGACGAACGAGAGTTCGGGCTCGGGCGACCCCGGTCCGGTGAGGACGCTCGCGACCTTCTCGGTCGACTTCGGGCCGTGGACGCCGAACACCGCGAAGTCCGTCGACGCCTCGCGGATCTCGACGTCCTGAATGAACACCTTCTCCGACCAGTCGTCGACGAGGGGCTCCGCGCGCGCCGGCGGCGTGAAACAGAGCAGGCGCTCGCCCGCGTTGTAGACGTACAGGTCCGTCTCGATTCGGCCGTTCGGGTCCAAGAGCAGGGCGTAGACCCCCTCGCCGTCGGCTCGCGGGACGCGGTTCGACACCGTGTCGTCGACGAACTCGATCCGGTCCTCGCCCTCGACGACGACGACGCCGTAGCCCATCTCGATCACGCCCGCGCCGTTTCTGACCGCGCGGTGGGTCCGCTCCGGACGGCCGTAGTCGGTGACGACTCGGCGGCCGCCCCGCTCTTCGAACGTCGCGCCGTGTTCCTCGTGCACTTCCGTGACGACCGTCATTGTCCCCCTCTCCGCGCCCGAGGGGGAAAACCGCAGCGTCATCGGACGGGCGGGGCGGTCGATGGCACAGGAATGAACGGACGGGGGGTCGGCGGCGAGCGTTTATGTACGAACGGGCGGCCACAGCCCCCGTGACGTAGACGCGACCCCGCGTCGGGCCGCGGTTGTCTGGCACGTCGACGCGGGTGAACACGGGCGGTTCCTCTCGCCGCCGCACGGAAGTGCTCTCGCGGGTGCCAGCTGTTCGCCACGGTTCGACGACGCGCTCGTCTGAGCAGCGCCCAGCGAGTCCACCCATCGTCCGGCGTGTCAGTCACTCACAGTCCCAACCGGTCTCGGATCGCGTCGACGAGCCCCGGCTCGTCGGTCTCGCCGGCCGTCGGGTCCGGGACGACGCGGTCGTCGACGAGGATGACGACGCGGTCGTCGTCGCCGTTCTCGACGGAGAGCAGGTCGTCCTCCTTGAGCGACGCCAATGCCTCCTCGATCTCGTCGATGTCGGCGTCGACCGCCGCGCGCACTTCGAACACGGTCATTCCCTCCTCGGAGCGATCGACGAGCGCGTCGAGCACCGCTACCTCGACGTCGCGTCGGTCTCTGAACTCCCGCCGCGCTCTCATACCTCCTCGTTCGCTCCCGTCCGGTTTACGCTTACCGCCGAAGGGAGCCACGCGCGGGATCGGACGTCGGGAGCGACGCGTCAGCCGCTCGTCTGACGCAGGAGGTACACTTTTTGCCCTGACTGTCCGAACGTCGGTTAATGGGACTCAAGTGCCGTCTTCTCGGGCATACGTACGGGGAAACCGAGGTCCAACGGACCCGGGAAGAACAGGGGGACGAGGTCGTCGTTACGATTCGCGAGCTGAAGGTGTGTGAGCGGTGCGGCGCCGAACAGACAGTCAGCCAGAACAAGGAGGTGACGGCGATCAGAACGCCCGGCGAGGTCGGGCTCGGGGGACCCGACGCCGACGGAGCCGCGCAGTCGGCCGAACCCGACGCACGGTCGTCGGCACCGGCGAGTTCGGACTCCGAACAGTCGGCCGTCGAGAGCACGTCGTCTGGCGATTCCGAGGCCGCAACCGAACCCGTCGACGCCGACGTGATCGAGGACGGCGACGCGAGCGACTCCCCGCCCGCCGCGAGCGCGGAGGGCGCTCCGACCGCCGCTGACGAAGGCGTCGCGGGCGAGGCCGACGCGGACGAGGCCCCGATCGAGGAGGCCGAATCGACGTCCGACGGGTGGGAGACCGGCAGCGACGACTTCGAGGACGTCGAGGCCGACCCCGACGGCGACGACGCGGTGATTCTCGAGGGGACCGAGAGCGAGCGGGACGAGACGCAGTGGCCCGAGGAGACCGAAACGGATCCCGCGAGCGCCGCCGAGCAGTCGCAGGCCGCCGAGAACGGTGAACTCCCCGACGACGAACCGGACGCCGAGGTGACCAACGACGCCGAGATCATCGACGGCGACGAGGAGGAACCGCCGCGAGAGCGCGGCCACGGCGAGTGGCCCGAGCGCGAGGACGGCCCCGAACCGGACGGGTGGCCCGATCACGAGGGCGAAGACGAGGGGTTCGACGCGGCGACGAACGTCGACGACGAGGACGTGGAACTCGGCGGCAGCGGCCTCACCCCGGAGGTGAACGGCCGCGCCGACCTCGACGCCGACGACTCGGTGCAGGGCGTGGCCGCCGAGGGCGATGCGGGCGCGTCGAGCGCGACGCAGTCGGGACAGTCCGCCGGGGACGAGGGGTTCGCCCGAGCGCGGTCGTCGACGACGCTGGAGTCCGACGTCCCCGACGACCGCGTGGAGTTCTACTGCCCCAACTGCGGCTACGTCCGGGAGGCCGGCGTGTCGTCGATGCGTGCCGGCGACATCTGTCCGGAGTGCCGAAAGGGGTACATCGCAGAGCGTGAGCGGTGAGCGGTCGGGGTCCCGGCAGCGGTCTGCGGTGGCCTGCGGCGGCCGCCCGGCCCGGTCGGTGACGAAACAGGTAAACCACCACCTATCGAATCGGGGGCTATGAAGGAGTACAAAATGCGTCGCGGGGAGACGCTCGAGGATCGAATCCCGGATATGGAGTCGACCGTCGAGGAGTACTTCGGCCCGATCACGGGGACGACGGAGTACAAGGGCAGCGACCTCTACGTCGTCGAGGAGCCGGACAATCCGGTCTTCCAGCGCGTCGTCGCCGGTGCGGTGTCCTACAGCGGCAAGAAGGACAGACTCGGCGTCGAATTCGAAGAGCGCGACCCGACCGAACTGTCACCGGACGAGCTGGAGGCCGCCGGCGAGGCGGTCGACGCCAAAAACGAGTTCCTGCTGGAGGCGACCGGCCGGGACGCGAAGTCGCGCCGCGACTCGATGAAGCGGGACGTCGAAGACGACGCGCCCGACTACTGAACGGTCAGACGTAGCTGAACGGCCGGACCCAGCCGTCAGGGACGCTACCGCGGCGAATCGACCGACGTCGGGGACGGGTGCCGCACAGGGAGACGTAATTTTAAATTGTGAGGGACTGTAGTCCGGGCCGACAGATGACAATCGACACGATGGTGTTGGCGGTCGGCCCGAAGGACAGAGACCAACTCGATCGGCTCACCGAGGAGACGCTCGACGTGGCGGGCCCGACCGGAGCGACGGTCGTGGTCGGACACGTATTCACCGACGAGGAGTACGGGGAGGCCCTCGAGAAGCTCGAGTTCGACCGCGACGCCGACGAGGTCTCTCCCGACGACGTCGCCCGGCGGCACGCGAGCGTTCGAGAGATCAGAGAGGAACTCGACGCGGCCGACGTCGACACCGAGGTCCGGGGCGGCGTCGGCGAGCACGCGGGGGCGATCGTCACGCTGGCCGAGTCGGCCGACGCCGACCGCGTCGTCATCGGCGGGCGACGGCGGTCGCCGACGGGCAAAGCGGTCTTCGGAAGCACCGCACAGGAGGTACTGCTGGACTCGCCGTGCCCGGTCACGTTCGTCCGCGCCGGGACGAAGTAACAGTGAGTCGAACCCGCTGAGTTAAGTGCGGCGACCCCCCGTAACGACACGATGGCCTACTACGTGGGCGTCGACCTCGGGGCGACGAACGTCCGAGCCGTCGTCGCCGACGACGACGGCACGATCGTGGGGCGAAGCGACGCCAACACGCCGCGCGCGCCGACGGGGATCGCCGTCACCGAGTCGGTTCTCCGCGTCGCCCGCGACGCGTGCGACGACGCCGGGATCGACGCCGAACGGGTGAACGCGGCGGGCATCGGCGCGATCGGTCCCCTGGACCTCGCCGACGGCTCCGTCGAGAACCCGGCGAACCTCCCGGACACGATCGACCGGATCCCGCTCACGGGACCGCTCTCGAAGCTCTTCGAAACCGATCGCGTGTACCTCCACAACGACACGAACGCGGGCGTCATCGGCGAGCGGTTCTACTCCGAGCGGAACCCCGACGATATGGTGTATCTCACCATCTCCTCGGGCATCGGCGCGGGCGTCTGCGTCGACGGCAACGTCCTCTCGGGGTGGGACGGCAACGCCGGCGAGGTCGGACACATGACGTTGGACCCGCAGGGACACCTCACCTGCGGGTGCGGCCACGACGGCCACTGGGAGGCGTACTGCTCGGGGAACAACATCCCGCGGTACGCGCGGTTCCTCTACGAAGAGGACGCCGTCGAGACCGCGCTGCCGATCGAGGACCCCGAGTTCTCCGCCGTCGACGTCTTCGAACACGCCGGCAGCGACGCGTTCGCGACGCACGTGGTCGACCAACTCGGTCACTGGAACGCGATGGGCGTCGCGAACATCGTCCACGCGTACGCGCCGCTCGTCATCTACGTCGGCGGCGCGGTCGCGCTCAACAACCCGGAACAGACCCTCGATCCGATCCGCGAGCGGATGGACGAGATGGTGATGTCGAACGTCCCGCAGATCCAACTGACGACGCTCGGCGACGACGTCGTCGTGATGGGCGCGCTCGCCAGCGCGATGACCGGCGGGACGGGCGACCGCTCGCGACTGTGACGCCCGGAGCGCCGTCGATGCGCCGACGCGAACTCCTCCGCCGGGGCGGCGCGCTCGTCGGGGCGAGCGTCGCGTTCGGCGTCGGGGGCGGTGCGACGGCCACCCAGTCGGTCCGGGCGCACCCGGGACCCTACGAGCCGTACGGCTCGATCGACGTCGAGGGCGCGAAGGAGGCGGTCGTCGACTCCGACTCGGACGTCACGTACCTCGCGACCACGAGCGGCTACGCCGCCGTCGACGTCGCCGCGCCCGATCGGCCCCAACTCCTCGCGGACGTTCGCGAACCGCTGGCGGATCGGGACGGGGGACCGCTCCGAGGCATCTTCGACGTGAAACTCGACGCGGCGGACCCGACGACGCTCCTCGTCGTCGGCCCGGCGAACCCGATACGCGGCGCGATTTCGGGCGCGTTGGTCGTCGACGTGAGCGACCCGGGAGAACCCGAGGAACAGGCGTTCCACGAGACGGCGTACCCGGTTCACAACTGCTTCGTCCGCGACGGCGTCGCCTTCCTGACCGGCAACGACGGCGACCGGAACCCGCTCGTCGCCGTCGACGTGGAGACGGGCGAGGAACTCGGCCGCTGGGCGCTCGCCGACGTCGACGAGGCGTGGAACGACGTCCCGAGCGCCTCGCGCAGCGTCCACGACGTCTACGTCTCCGGGGACCGCGCGTTCGTCGCGCTGTGGGACGCGGGGACGTGGGTACTGGACGTGTCGGATCCGACCGCGCCCGCGGCCGTCGGGAGCATCGACGCGCCCGATCCCTCGACGCTGGCGGATCGCTCCCCGACGGCGGCCCGCCGCGAGGCGACGCTCCCGCCGGGGAACCACCACTACGCCGCGACCGACGAGTCGGGCACGCTCTTGGGAGTCGGCCGGGAGTCGTGGGCGCTTCAGGCCGAGGCGGACGACTCGGCCGACGGTGGGACCAGCGGGACCGACACGCCGAACCGGACCGACGCTGAGAGCGACCGCGAGACGGCGTACGTCGGCGGTCCCTCGGGTATCGACCTCTGGGACGTCTCGGACCCGGAGACGCCGGAACTGCTGTCGACGGTCCCCGCGCCGGCCTCGCCGGACCCGACCTACGGCGGCGTCTGGACGACCGCGCACAACTTCGAGTTGGCGGGCGAGGTCCTCTACTCGTCGTGGTACCGCGGCGGCGTCAAGCGTCACGACGTCTCCGATCCGGCCTCGCCGCGGGAGGAGTCGTGGTGGCGCGACCCCGATGCGGCGAGTTTCTGGACCGCGCGGCTCGCACACGCCGGCGAGCGGGAGGGCTTCTTCGTCGCGAGCAGTTGGGGCGTCGACGACGTCCCCGGTCGGCTGTACACCTTCCCCGATCACGCCGGCGGGCAGGCGGATCCGCCCGACACGCTGCCTGCGGGCACGTCGACGCCGCAGATCCGGACGCCGACTGCGCGCAGTGCGTCCGCGTCGAACGGGACGACCCCCGGGGGCGGGACGTCCACGACGTCAGGGGCGACCGCGACGAGGCCCGCAGAGACGTCCGACGAAGACGGGATCAGCGCACCGGGGTTCGGCGTCGGAGCCGCGGTCGGCGCACTCGGGGCGGCGGCGTGGCGGCTCGCACGTCGCACGCGCGAGGAGTGAAACCCGTCGCAACGAACGTGACACACTTTCCTCGGGCGGCCGACGCCGTGAGTACAACCGCAAAGTTCCAAAGCGTCGGGTTCCAAAGGGGGTCAATGAGTGAATCCGAGGACTCTCTCCGCCGTCGCGTCGAGACGTGGATGACCGGGCAGATGCCGATCATCCAGATGCACGGCGGCGAGAGCGTCGTCCGGAAGGCCGACCCAGAGAGCGGGGAGGTCGTCGTCGAACTCGGCGGCGCCTGCGCCGGCTGCGGCATCTCGAACATCACGGCGGACAACATCAAGGCCGATCTCCTGATGGAGTTCGAGGAGATCACCGACGTCCGCGTGAAGGTCCCGAGCGCCGGCGACCACGGCAGCAGCACCGTCGAAGGCGGCCGCGGCGGCGAGCTCCAGTACGGCACCGAGGACCCCGGACACTTCTGAGCGGGCGGGTTCTCGGTGGGCGGTCAGCGCTTCGGCAGTCGACGCTTCGGCGATCGGCGACCGGCGCTGGCGACGAGGCGTTTTTGGTTCCGTAGCCCCCTCACTACGCCGTGGCCGACGTCGACACCCCACGGGAGTTCGCCTTCGAGTTGGCGCTCTGCGCACACCTCGAAGAGACGACCGACTGGGTGCTGAGCCGCCAGCTCGGCGCGGCGGTCGACCGGTCGGGCCGGCGCATCGTCGACGTCGTCGGCGTCGTTACCGGCCCGTCGTTCGACGAGCGCGCCCGCATCACCGACCGGGCGATCCCGGTTCGCGCCGTCGAGAGCGACGTCGGCGTCGGCGAGGCGGTGTCGCGGTATCGCGCGCTCCGCGGGGAGCGGGGCCTCCGCGAACCGGAGATCGAGCGGGCGGTCGACGTCGGGTTCTTCGAGACCGAGCGGCGGAACAGTCGGGAGTACCTGCGTCAAACGGCGCGGTATCCCGACGAGTGGTTCGCGGGGCTGGTCGGGATCGAGAACAAGCCCGACCTCGGCGATCCCGGTGCGCTCTCCCGACAGCTTCGCACCGACGTCTCGCTCGGTCTGTTCGAGGAGGTGATCTTGGCGACCGAGAGCCACGTCACCCGCGCGCATCTGAATCGGATCCCCCGCGAGGTCGGCGTCTGGCGGTTCGACCCCGAGCGGGGCGAGCGGGACGTGATTCGAGAGCCGACCGCGCTCGCCACCGACGAGCCCGGCGTCGAACTCGTCGACGAGCGGTCGCTCAGGACCGACGTCGCGGTCGTCGACGCCGACGCGAAGGCGCGGGCCCGGCGACGGATCGCCGAACGCGCCTACGGGAAGGGCTGGCGGACCTACGCGTTCCCTTCGTGCGCGCACGCGAGCGCGACCGCCGACGGGCGGCCGTACTGCGAGGCGTTCGACCGCGTGATCGAGCCGAGTCGCCGGTGCGGATCTGCCTGTCCGGCACACGAGGAGGGGTCGTGCCCCGACGTCGACGCGGACCGACTGCGAGACGATCGGACGCCGTGGGAGCGGGATCCTCCCGGCGTCGCGCGCCGACAGTCCGGGCTGGATCGGTTTCGCTGAGCCGTCCGGTCGACGGATTGACTCGGCCAGTAGTTCATCGGTTCTAACGAGCTGAAAATCGGCCGGGGTTTATACCGGGGTTCCGTGCCACTGTCCAGATGTGAGGTGACGGACGATGGCCACATCCACTCGAACGACGGTCGCGAACCCGCTCGATTTCGACCTACAGGGGACGCTCGCGGGGTACTGGGTCGCCGTGCTCCGCGTCGTCACGGGGTATTGGTTCCTGCACGCGGGGATCACCAAGTTCGCCTTCATCTCGGGCGAACCGTTCAGCGCGCAGGGATACCTCGCCAACGCGCCGGCCGCCAGCCCGATTCAGGGCTTCCTCGTCTGGGCCGGTCAGACGCCGTGGCTGCTGGAGTTCACGAACTTCATGGTTCCCGTGGGGGAGACGCTCATCGGGCTCGGTCTCGTCGTCGGGGCGCTCGTCAGGCTGGCGAGCCTCTTCGGCGGGATCCTGATGACGTTCTTCTACCTCGGGAACGCCAGCTGGGGACACGGCCTCGTCAACGGGGACCTGATGGGACTGATGCTGTTCGTCACCATCGGCGTCCTCGGCGCGGGACGCGTCCTCGGACTGGACGCGATCATCGAACGGACGAAGTTGGGGCAGCGCCGGATCGCGAAGTACCTGCTCGGGTAACGCGGGCGTGAGCAGGCAGCGAAGCGCGCTGGGGGCTTCCCCGGCACGTTCGGTTTTCTGCGGTCGTGCGCGAGAACGGTGAACTGCAATACGAGACGGTCCGTCGCAGTTCTCAGACCGTGATCGAGAAGCCGTCCTCGGCGGCGACGACGTCACCGTCGAACACCGCGCCGGCCTCCGCCTCGATGGCGCCGCGGTCGGGATACGGCGTGAAGTGCGTCAGGACGAGCGTGTCGACGCCGGCGTCGGCCGCGATCTCGCCCGCCTGCGTCGGAGTGACGTGGTAGTTCATCAGGACGTTTCGACGCTCCTCCTCGTACGGCTCGGTGTAGCGCTCCCAGACGAAGCCGTCTTCGGGGACCGCACCGACAGGGACGATCCCGCAGGTCATCACGAGGGCGTCGGCGTCGGCCGCGAAATCCGCGAGGCCGTCGAACTTCGCCGTGTCCGAGGAGAGGACGGTCGTGTTCCCGGTCTCCTTCTCGGTGAATTTGTACCCGTAGGTCTCGATCGAGTGCTCGACCGGGAGAGCCTCGATGCGCACGTCGTCGGTCTCCAACTCGAAGCCCTCCGCGACGCGCGTCGTGGAGATGCTCTCGATTCCCTCGGCGGAGTATCCCGCCTCTTTCCGGTACGCGATGTCCTCCTCCCAGAGGGTGTACAGCCCTTCGAGGAGGTCGTCGGTCCCGGCCGGGCCGTAGATCTCCAGCGACTCGCGGCCCGCCGTCCAGCCGACGATGGCGAGGTGGAAAAACGAGAGGTTGTGATCCATGTGGTGGTGCGTGAACAGCAGGTTCTCGACGTCGCCCGGGTCGATCTCGTTCCGGAGGAGTTCGTACACCGTTCGGGGGCCGCAGTCGACGAGGTACGGTTCGCCGGCGACTTCGACGAGGATCGCGTTCCCCGCGCGATCGAGCGTCGGGATCGGGTTCGCCGTCCCGAGAAGCGTCGTCTTCACCGCGGTTGCACCTCGCTGCGAATCGGGTCGAGGATCATAGTTAGCCATTCGCCATTTTTAATATATACATTCTGGATGCTGCAGAATCCGGCCGTTTTTGTCGATATCTGCCCCGTTGTTCGCGAGAGTGAAACTTTTGTGCGTCCGCGGACACCGGGTCGTATGGATAGTGGTACTGGGGCAGGGGCCGACGGGCCGAACTACGTCGAGGCGACGCAGAAGTCCCTCACCGTCCTTCGATACCTGAAGGAACACGGTCCCGCGACGCTGTCGGAGATCGCCAGTGGGACCGACAGCGCGAAGAGCACCGTCTACCGCCACCTGCAGACACTGGAGGAGGCGGGATACCTCGTCGAAACCGACGACGGCTATCGGATCGGTCAGCTCTATCTCGACTACGGCATCGAGGCCCAGCGATCGCATCCGCTCTACGAAGTCGGGAAGCCGAAGGTCGACGCCCTGGCGGAGAAAGTCGGGGAGAAGGTGTGGCTGGTCGTCGAGGAGAACGGGTACGCGGTCTACCTGTATCTACACTCCGGCGAGGAGCTGTACCGGTCGTTCACGCGGGTCGGCTACCGCGGGCACCTTCACGCGTTCTCGGCGGGGAAGGCGATCCTCGCTCAGATGAGCAAAAGCGAGGTGAACGCGATCATCGACCGGCGGGGGCTCCCGGCGTACACCGATCAAACCATCACAGACCCGAAAACCCTGTTCGCGGAACTCGACCGGATCCGACAGCAGGGATACGCGCTTCACTTGAACGAGGCCGTCGACGGCGGCAACGCGATCGGCGTCCCGATCCAACACGAGGACGGGTCGCCGGCCGGATCGATCTGCGTGGCCGGTCCGGCGCACAGGCTGAACGAGTCGTATCTCCGAGACGAACTGTCGGACCTGCTTCTCGGGACGAAAAACGAGATCGAACTGAGTATGCGATACGAGGCGTAGCGTCGTTTCGCTCCCGCGAACGAGGGCGTTCGCTGCGAACGTGTTTCCGACGATCTGTGACGGTGAGGCCGAGTGTACTTCTGAGGCCGCATCCTGGCGTCTAACAGCCGATCCGAGCTAGCGAGAGAGTATGATAAAATTTCAGTCACATTTGTATTGCCTTTTCAAGCGTTCTGCGACCCGAATTCGTCGTTCCGTTCAATAGAACATAATTAATCGTAACAATTATAATCGATACTTGGTACCACACAGGTAGGATGACAATGCGAACGTCTCTCACACGACGCGAATCGCTCAAGACGATCGGCGGTGTCGGCGCGCTGGCCGGGCTTGCCGGATGTTCCGGCGGCAGCGGCGACGGCGGTGGAGGCGGTGGTGACGGGGGAGGCGGCGACTCCTCGTCAGATGGCGAACAGACCGACGGCGGCTCTCAGTCGGACCCCGAGTCGACGTCGACGTTCGGCATCATCTCGGGACCGCAGAACGGCGTGACGTTCCTGGTGCACAACGCCGCGGCGGGCGTGCTCGACAGGGAGAGCGACGTCGGCCTCGACGTCGTCTCCGGAACCAGCGGGGAGTCGATGGTGCGGTTGGTGAGCGGCGACGAGGAACTCGCGTTCGGGACGGCGTTCGCGGGCCTGAACGCGATGAACCGCGAAGCGGAGTTCTCCCAGGTCGAGTTCGAGCACGAGATCTATCAGATGATGACGCAGACGACGCTGATCGAACCGATCCTGGTCCCGACCGACAGCGACTACGAGTACTGGTCCGATCTCGAGGGAGCCTCGATCGCGACAGGGACGCAGGGATCGACCTACCAGCAGTACTATCGAACCGCGCTCGACATCGCGGTCGGCGAGGGGAACTACGAACTCGTCCATCAGGGCGCCACGGAGATACCCCAGGAGTTCAGCGCCGGTCGAGTCGACGCGATGGGCGGCCCGGGGATCGTGAGCGGACTCACGCCCGGATTCATGCAACAGGCGTACTCCGACAACGACGTCCGACTGCTCGGTCTCACCGACGAGACCGAACAGGCGATCGAAGACCACGAGTGGCTCTCGCTGGAGACGCTCCCGAACGGGGACTTCGGAGACAGCATCGAGGAGTACACAGACAGCAGCGAGACGACGACTGTCCGGGTCGATTATCCCCACTTCACGACGGACAAGGTCGACGCCGACAGCGTCTACAACCTCATGGACGCGCTCTGGAGCAACCGCGAGGCGCTCATCGAGGCTCACGAGGCCTGGCGGCTGTTCGAGGACGACGAGGTGTGGACGAGCACGCTGCACCCGGACGTCCCGGTCCATCCGGGTGCCGTCGAGTTCTTCGAGGAGAAGGGCCTGTGGAACGACAACCTCACCGCGGGGAGCTTCTGAGCCCATCGAGCGAGCGACACGATGGCTACGCTTCGTTCATCCGTCGACGGACGCACGTGGATCCGAAGGCTGGCGTTGGGCGTTCCGCCAGCCTTGCTCTCGGTCGCGGTCATCGGCTACGCGATGACGTCGTATCTCCCGAAGCAGTTGTTCACCAACCTCGTGCTCGGGCTCTCGCTCGTGACGTACTTCGTCAACCGCGCGCTGGTCGCAGAGAGCGACAGCGACGGCGACGTCCCACGAGCCGTGACGATCGGGAGCGCCCTGCTTTTGATCGCCGCCGTCGGCTCCGTCGCGTACGTGCACGTCGTCTTCGACCGCTGGCTCGAGACCGGCGCGTTCGTGATCTACAACAACGTCGACCTGCTCGTCGGCGGCTCGCTGATCGTCCTCGTCACGGTCGTCACCTCCGATAAGTTCGGGCACTTCCTCGGGGCGCTAGTCGTCGCGACCGTACTGTACGGCGTCGGCGGACCCTACCTCCCGGGCATCCTCAGCCACGGCGGAGTGTCCCTGGAGACGATCGTGTTCAAGAACACGATCTCGCTGCAGGGCGTCTACGGGTTCCTCACCCAGATCGCGGCGACGTGGGTGGCGATCTTCGTGATCTTCGCCGGGATCGTCCGGCGGTTCGGCGGGTTCGACCTCATCCTCGAACTCACGGAGCGCCTAGAGGGTTCCTTCAGAGGCGCGGTCCCGCAGACCGCCGTCGTCTCCAGTATGTTCATGGGCACGATGATGGGCGGGGCGGGGGTCAACGTGGCCGCGACGGGGTCGTTCACGATCCCGCTGATGCAAGAGCGCGGGATCCTCGGCAAGCACGCCGGAGCGATCGAGTCGGTCGCGAGCACGGCCGGCCAGGTGCTCCCGCCGATCATGGGCTCTGCGGCGTTCATTATGGCGGACATCCTCGGGATCCCGTTCGCCGACGTCGCGATCGCCGCCGCGATCCCGGCGTTCCTGTACTATGGCGTCACGAGCTACGGCGTCTACCAGTGGTCGATGTGGTACGATTGGGAGCGAGACGGTGTCGAGGAGGAGGCGTCTGCGGGCGACGAAAAGTCGAGGAAAACGTTTCTGCTGCAGAGCGCGCAGTTCCTCGTCCCGCTCGTCGTCCTGATCTACCTGCTCATCGTGATGCGATACGGGCCGCTCTACAGCGGTCTGTACACCGTGTTGACGCTGTTCGCCACGCGGTTCCTCTACCTGTTCGCGAGCGAGGGGGTCGGCTGGGAACAGCTCCGTCAGTACGCCCGCGAGTTCCTCCTCGGGCTCAAGAGCGGCGGCGAGTCCGCCGCGCCGTTCGTGGCGTTGCTCGCGGCGCTCGCGGTGGTCATCAACATCTTCGGCGCGACCGGGCTGACGAACCGTATCACGTTCGCCCTGTCGACGCTCACCGGCGCGTCCTTCGTCGGCATCCTCGTCATCAGCATGATTCTCGCGCTCCTGTTCGGGCTCGGGATGCCAACGCCCGCGGCGTATCTACTGGTCGCGACGATCATCGCGCCGGTGATCGTCGAACTCGCCGGCGTGAACAACTTCGTCGTCGAGCCGATCGTCGCGCATATGTTCGTCTTCTACTTCGCGCTACTCTCGGCGCTCACGCCACCAGTGGCGCTGGCCGTGGCGATGGCGATCAACATCTCCGGGTCGGACTTCCTAGAGACCGCGATCGAGTCTGTCCGCCTCGGCGGCCCGACGTTCCTGATCCCGTTCGTCTTCGTGTACAACCCCGCGTTGATCTTCTGGTCGTTCCCGGAGACGCTGATCGCGGTGGTCGTGCAGTCGATCGGGCTGATGGTCGCGCTGTCCGTCTCGATGGGCGTCGAGTTCGGGCGGCGACTCCCCCGGTACGAACGCGTCCTCCGGGCGCTGCTGTTCCTCGTTATCGCGTTCGGGCCGAGTCTGGCGGTTCAGCTCACCGGCGTCGCGGTCGTCGGGCTCGGCGTCCTGCTCCGCGGTGGCGTCCCGCGGCTCCGATCGGCCAGTCAGTGAGCGCCGGTCGCGACCCGTTTTCGACGCTCACACCCGTCAAGCCGCAGGCTCGTCTCGCGCGATAGCAGCTCTCACAACTCGTAGACCTCGCCGTCGACCGCGAGCGGCTCCTCGAACGCCTCCTCGGCGGGGTAGAAGTGCGCCGTGTGGACGACCCGCGTCTCCGTCGCCGACAGGTCCTCCGCCAGCGCGAGCGCCCCCTCGCGGGTCATGTGCTTCTGGCCGAACGTCCGCGGAACGCCCTTCTCGTCGACGTGCTTCCCGCCGCGGGGGTGGTGCTCGCTCAGCGACGCGGGGACGATGCCGTCGGCGAGGAGCAGATCGGGGTCGTCGAGGACCGCCCGCGACCGGTCGGGGATCCCGTAGCTCGTGTCGCCCGACAGCGACAGCTTCGCGCCGGTCTCGGGGTCCTCGATCGCCAGCCCGTGCAGACGAGCGGCGGGTGGTCGACGGGCACCAGCGTCACCTCCAGGCCGCAGACCTCGAACGGCTCGAACGGCGTCCGCGGGCGAACGGTCACGCGGTCGAGGTAGTCGTACTTCCGCGAGACCGTCTCGGCGACGCTCTCCCCGGTCTTCGGGTCGGTCTCGTCGGCCGCATAGACCGGGAGGTCGTCGAAGAGCCGGTAGGCGTTCCCGAGGCCGTCGAGGTGGTCGAAGTGGATGTGCGTGACGATGCCCGCGTCCGGGAGCGGGACCTCCTGGGTCAGAAACTGGTGTCGGAAGTCGGGGCTGAAGTCGACGAGCAGCGACCCCCCGGTGCGTTCGTTCTCGACGTGAACCGAGAAGCGCGTTCGCTCGACGCCGATGCGACGCGCCTCAGCGCAGGTGTCGCAGTCGCAGCCGACCGTCGGCGTCCCGGTCGTGTCGCCCGTCCCGAGCAGCGTGACCCGCATCGGAGAAACGTGAGAGTGGACGGGTGATAAGCGTGGCCGAAGCGGAGCGCAGAGAGACGGCGCGCCGGCGCGGCGCTCAGTGGTCGTGGGAGTGATCGTGCGCGTGGTCGTGCGAGCCGTCGCCGTCGCCCGCGACGAGCTGTTCGCCGTCGGACATCATATCCATATTCTTGAGGTTGTCGCGCTCCTCGAAGTCCTCGACAGCATCGACGATGTCCTCCTGCGTGAGCGTCATCCGGTCTTCGGTCAGCGCTTCCAACACGGCCTCGCGAAGCACCATTCGGAGGTCCGAGCCCGTGAGCCCCTCGGTTCGTTCGGCGACGGCGTCGGGGTCGAAGTCCTCGATGTCCATCCGGCGGGTGATGATCCGGAGGATGTCCGCGCGCATCTGCCCGTCGGGCTTCGGGAAGTTGACGATCTCGTCGAAGCGCCGCCACGCCGCCGCGTCGAGTTGGTCCGGGTGGTTGGTCGCGCCGATCAGGATCACCTCGTCGCGGATCAGCGAGATGTCGTCGATGCTCTTGAGCAGCGTGTTGACCGCGCGCTTCAGCGCCGCGTGCTCGTCGGAGCGGCGCGTCTTCGCGACGGAGTCGAACTCGTCGATGAAGAGGATACACGGCGAGAGCCGCTTTGCGACCTCGAAGGTCTTCTCGACGTTCTTGGCCGTCTCCCCGAGGTACTGGCTCGTGATCATCGAGAGCTTCACCTCGACGAAGGGCAGGCCGAGTTCGTGGGCCAGCGCGCGAGAGACGGTCGTCTTCCCGGTTCCCGGCGGGCCGACGAAGAGGATCTTCCCGATCTCCCGCAGGCCGATCTCCGCGAGGTACTCGCGGTGTTCGATCGCCTGCATCAGCTTGTGGATCTCGCCCTCCTGATCGCCGGTGAGCACGAGGTCCTCTAAGGTCATCTCGATCTCCTCGGGCGCGCGCACCTGCACGAGATCGAGCATCTCGGCGTCCTCCTCCTCGTCGAAGTACTCCTCCAGCAGGCTGTCGATCCAGACGCGGTCGGCCTGAATCGGCCGGGTCTGCTCTCGCGCCTCGGCGTGGGTGACGTCGACGCCGTCGCGGTCCTCGACGGCGGCCGCGATCGTCGGGTTCGTCTCCAGCCGTTCGCGGTCGGCGCGGTCGAGGAACCACTCGATCGCCATCTCGGGCTGCGTCAGCGAGA
Source organism: Halobellus rufus (assembly GCF_000739575.1). GTDB lineage: Archaea > Halobacteriota > Halobacteria > Halobacteriales > Haloferacaceae > Haloquadratum > Haloquadratum rufum. The sequence continues at coordinate 34,398 of NZ_BBJO01000025.1, forward strand.
TGCGGCCCGAGAACTCCTCGCGCTGGGTGAACAGCAGATCGGAGATCGCCTCCCACGGGTGCTCGACGCCGGTCGCCTTCCGCGCGACGCTGTCGGTGACGACGAGCGGTCGCTCGATGCCGACGACGTTCGGCTCGCCGTCGTCCGTCTCGTCGTCGTCGGACGGCTCCGTCCAGAAGACGCGCCGGTACCGCGGCGGCAGATCGTTCTCGTCGAGACTGCGGTTGTCGCTGTATAGATGCGCCGTGAGGAGAAATTCGACGACTTCGAGAGCCCGGTTACTCATCCCAAAGACGTTGCCGTCTCACTCGCATAAGCGCGTCGGAACGTCGCTGCGCCGACGCGAGCGACGGGCGAAAACTCTCGGCGCGCTCTCTCGCGTTCTGCCCCTTTTATGACGACGGCGACGGGAACGAGTAGTATGCCAACACCAGTCATCGCCGCCGCGCACCGCACGCCGTTCGGGAAGGCGGGGGGCGTCTTCGCGGACGTCCGGAGCGAGGACCTCTCCGTCGCGCTGATCGATCACATCCTCGCCGAGACCGAGGTCGATAGCGACGACGTCGAGGACCTGATGTGGGGCGTCGCCCAGCAGCGCGGCGAGCAGGACAACAACGTCGCTCGCGTGATCGCGCTGCTCTCGGAGCTCGGCGAGGGCGTGCCGGCGACGAGCATCAACCGCTGGTGCGCCTCCTCGATGCAGGCGATCATCTCCGCGGCCGACGCCGTCGCCGCGGGGAACCGCGAGTGCGTCATCGCCGGCGGCGTCGAGAGTATGAGTCGCGTCCCGATGGACGGTGACTCCTATCAGCACCTCCACCCGGAGCTCTCCGAGCGGTACAACGTCTTTCAGCTACAGATGGGGATGACCGCCGAGAAAGTCGCCGAGGAGTATGGCGTCTCCCGGGAGGCCCAAGACGAGTACGCGCTGCAGTCCCACCAGCGGGCCGCCGAGGCAACAGAGACGGGGCGCTTCGACGACGAGATCGTCCCCGTCGAGACCGATTCGGGGACCGTCACCGAGGACGAGGGGATCAGACCGGACACGTCGCTGGAAGCGCTCTCGGGGCTCTCCCCGGCGTTCACCGGCGACGGGACGGTCACCGCGGGCAACTCCTCGCAGGTGACCGACGGCGCGGCCGCGACGCTCGTCACCTCGCGGGCGTTCGCCGAGGAACACGGGCTCGACGTCCTCGCAGAGGTGGGCACCAACGCCGTCGCGGGCGTCGATCCGACGGTGATGGGGATCGGACCGGTGCCGGCGACGCGGAACCTCCTCGACCGCGCCGGGCGCGACATCGACGACTACGACCTGGTCGAACTCAACGAGGCGTTCGCGAGCCAGTGCGTCTACGCGCGCCGAGAGCTGGGCGTCGACCCCGAGAAGTACAACGTCAACGGCGGTGCCATCGCGCTCGGGCACCCGCTCGGCGCGTCCGGCGCACGCCTGCCCGTGACGCTGGTCCACGAGATGCGGAAGCGCGACGTCGACCGCGGGCTCGCGACGCTCTGCGTCGGCTTCGGGCAGGGCGCGGCCATCGAGTTCAGTCGGTAGGCAGCGCCGTCGCTATCGATCCGGATTGACTAACTCGATCGCCTCGCGGACTTCCTGTTGCCCGCCGATGATCGTGACGCGGTCGCCGCGCTGGAGCGTGAACTCCCCGTGCGGAACGCGCGTCTCCCCGTCGCGCTGAACGAGCGCGATCAGGCAGTCCTCCGGCAGTTCGGGGCCCAGTTCCCGTATCGGGCGGTCGAGCACTGCCTCGGCGGTCACCTCGACCTCCTGGATGTCGCCGGAGTGGCCGATCTCGGCCATCCACTCCATCATCGAGGGGCGCTCGATGTAGTTGTCCATCGCCTCGGCCGTCGCCCGCGTCGCCGAGATGGTTCGGACGCCGAGTTCCTCGAACGCCTTGGCGTTGTCGGGGTTGTTCACCCGCGCGAGGACGGTTTCGGGCTCGAACTTCGAGCTACTCAGCTGTGCGACGAGCAGGTTCACGTCGTCGTCGCCGGTCGCGCCGACGACGATGCGGGCGTTCTCGGCGCCCGCCGAGCGGAGCACCTCCGTGTCGGTGCCGTCGCCGTGATGGACGGTGAACCCGTCGTTTCGAGCGGTTTCGACGACCGTCTTGTTCTCTTCGACGAGCACTACGTTCTCTCCGCGACCTTCGAGGCGTTCGGCGAGCGACCGGCCCACCTTGCCGCCTCCGATGATGAGTACGCGCATTGGTATGATGTCGAGTTTCTCCGCGATCTGGCGGGCGAACCCGCCCTCGAAGACGACCGTGACGAAGATGACGAGAAAGACGGTCCCGACGAGGAGGTCGGCCGACGCGGTTCGTCCGGCGTCCCGGAGGCCGATCGCGAAGAGCGTCGCGACCGACGCGGGGATGATCCCTCGCGGGCCGACGAGGCTCATGAACCACTTCTCGCCGGTGGTGAATCGGTCTCCCGACGCCGAGACGAACACGAGCAGCGGCCGCAGGACGAGCGCGACGATACCGGCGACCAGCAGCCCGCGGAGTCCGATCGTCACGAGCACGTCGAAGCGCAGCAGCGCCGCGAGCGCGATGAAGACGAACGAGAGGACGACGAGCGTCACGTCGCCTTTGAACGCCGAGATCTCGTCTTCGTACGGAATGTCGGCGTTGCCGAGGATGATCCCCGCGGTCGCGACGGCCGCGACCCCCGCCTCCGTCGCGATGGTGTCGGCCGCGCCGTAGGCGACGAGCGCGCCCGCGAGGACGAGCAATCGAGCGTTCCGGGGCGCGTTCCCCGGCGAGAGGTCGACGTATCGGAGGCTGTAGATCAAAAGCCCCGCGACGATACCGCCGACGACGACGCCGACGCGAGCCGCTCGGCGAACAGCGTCAGGAGCGAGAGCGGATCGTCGATCCCCACGTTGATCGCGGTGAAGATGACGACCGCGAGGATGGCCGCTGTCACGTCGTTGACGATGCCCTCGGTCTCTAAGGCGGCCGCCACGCGGTCGCGAGTGGGAACCACGTCGAGGATCGGCGTGACGACCGTCGGCCCGGTCGCGACGAGGAGCGACCCCACCAGAAAGGAGATGTCCCACGGGGCGCTCAGCAGGAAGTGGACGGCAACAGTGGTCCCCACGAGCGCGATCGCCGCGCCGAACGTGATGAGCTTCAGCGTCGCTGCCGGGGCCTCCCGGAGCTTCTCGGCGCGGAGGTGGAACGCGCCCTCGAAGACGATGATCGCCACCGAGAGGCCGACGATCGCCCCCAGCGCGTTCCCGAACGAGTCGGGGCCGACGACGCCGAGCACTTCCGGCCCGAGCAGGACGCCGGCAGCGATCAGGAAGACGACGCTCGGGATCTGAAACCGGTCCGCGAGGATCTGCGCGATCACGCCGATGCCGATGATCGCCGCCACGATCGGGAGCAGGTACCCGCCACCAGCCGCGGCCACTATCGATCCTCCATACCTCTGTTTCGGGGAGGCGACGCAGTATAAAACTACGCTTCACGGGGAAGCGAACGTCGGTGGCGTCTGGCGATACACCGGCGTCTGACCGGTCCCGTCGTCGGCACCTACGAGTCGTACAGCATCTCGATCTGATCGGCGTAGCGGTCCAGGATGTTTCGCCGCTTCTTCTTCATCGTCGGCGTGAGCGTGCCGTCGTCCTCGGAGAACTCCTCGGAGAGGACGCGGAACTGCTTGATCTGCTCGTAGGACTCGAACTCCTCGTTGACGGCGTCGACCTCCTGTTGGATGCGGTCGCGGGCGCGCTCGTCTCTGACGACGTCCGCGGGGTCCTCCGGCAGGTCGATCCCCTCGCGTTCCGCCCACGCACGGAGGCCCTCGAAGTTGGGAACGAGGAGCGCGGAGACGAACTTCCGGCCGTCGCCGAGGACGAGACACTGCTCGACGACAGAACTCGACGCAAAGGCGTCCTCTATCGGTCCCGGGGCGACGTTCTTGCCCGTCGAGAGCACAAGTAGCTGCTTGGCCCGCTCGCGGAACCGGAGGTAGCCGTCGGCGTCGCGCTCGACGATGTCGCCGGTGCGGAACCAGCCGTCCTCGGTGAACGCCCGCGCCGTTTCCTCCGGGCGGTTCCAGTACCCCGCGGTGACGTTCGGACCGCGGACGAGCAGTTCACCGACCTCTCCGGCGGCGCCGACGTCCTCGGCGACGATCGAGGCGTCGAGTCTGACGTCGACGTCGACGACCGGCGGCCCGATCGTGCCGATCCGCGGGGCCTCAGGCGGGTTCGCGGCGACGACGGGCGACGTCTCGGTGAGGCCGTAGCCCTCGAGGATCGGCAGGCCCATCGCGTGGTACAGGCGGCAGAGTTCCGGCGAGAGGCTGCCGCCGCCGCTGATGAGGAAGTCGACCCGCCCGCCGAGCGCCTCCCGGACCTGTCGGAAGACGAGGCGGTCCGCGAGCCGGTGTTTCGCCGACAGCAGCGGTCCGGGGTCCGCAGCCGACTGGTGCGCGCGGCCGACGCCGACGGCCCACTCGAAGATCCGACGCTTCACCCCCGACTCCGAGGCCTGCGCTCGGATCGCGTCGTAGAGCTTCTCGTAGACGCGCGGGACCGACGTCCCCACCGTCGGCCGGACCAACCCGAAGTCCTCCCGGAGCGTGTCGGGGCTCTCCGCGTAGGCGACGGTCGCCCCGGCGGCGAACATCAGATAGTGGCCCGCGAGCCGCTCGAAGACGTGCGCGAGCGGGAGGAACGACAGCGTCGTGGCGTCCGGAGAGATGGCACCGACGTCCCGATCGGGACGTGGCCCGAACCGCCGGTAGCACTGGTCGACGTTCGACCGGAAGTTCCGGTGAGTCAGTTCGACGCCCTTCGGCTGGCCGGTCGTCCCCGAGGTGTAGATGAGCGACGCGAGGTCGTCGACGTCGCGCGCGGCGAGCCACGACTCGACGTCGGCCTCGTCGAAGGCGGCCGCGCCGCGAGCGTAGACGTCGCCGAGCGAGTGAATGTCCTCGCGGTCCCGGACCGCGCCGGCCATCCCGCTCCCGTCGGGGATCTCGTCGATCACAACGACGAACTCAAGATCGAGGTCGTCCTCGACGGCGAGGACGCGCGAGAGCAGTTCGGCGTTCTCGACGACGACCCCGCTCGCGCCGGGGTCCGAGAGGAGATACCGGACCTGCGACTCCGAGGAGGAGGTGTAGACGGTCGTGACCACGCCGCCGAGCGTGAGCAGCGAGAAGTCGGTCTGGGCCCACTCCATCCGTGTGTCCGAGAGGATGCCGATCCGGTCGCCGGGGCCGACGCCGAGGTCGTCGAACCCGGCCGCGAGGCGTCTGACGAGGTCGCGCATCTCGGCGTACGTGAGGTCCGCGTACGCGCCGTCGGGGGCGGCCTCGACGGCCCCCTGCGCGGCGAGCGATCGGTCGTAGACGCCGCCTTTGTACCGCTGGGCGACGTTCGCGGCGTTTCTCGCCGCGCTCTCCTCGAACATCCGAGCGAGCGTCGTCTCGCCGAGGACGTCGTCGTCGAACGCCGCTTCCGCGTCCCGCCAGTTCATAACCCACCCAGACGCCGGCGCGAATTAAATCTACAGTCCTTCGGGAGTTTTCAGTTTTCCCGCGTTGAACTCGGAGACACCGCCGGAGAGTTTGCTCCCGCGGCGGGGCGGGCGAACGCGGCGCGGCCGCCGGTCGGTCACAGCCCGAACCGAAGCAGCCACAGCGTCGCCATCCCGGCGACGATCGTCGCGAAGACGTCGTCGAGGTACCACGTGACCGCCGCGGCGACGAGGCCGGCGAGGAGTCGCTCGTTGCCGACGACCGCGATCGACCCCGTGGGCGCGACGAACGCGGGAGCCACGAGCGCGGCGAACACCGCCGGCGGGACGAACTGGAGCGCGTGCATCGCCCGGTCGGGAACCTCGTCGATGCGGCCGAACAGGTGGATGAACGACGCGCGGATTCCGAACGTGAGCACGCCGAGCGCGACGATCGCGCCCCACACGCCGAGCGGACCGTACTCGGCGGCCATCAGTGCCCACCTCCCGGCTCTCGCTCCCGCGTCGACGTCGCGAGCACGGTGTCGGCTACGACGCCCGCGAGAACGCCCGCCAAGCCCCCGAGGATGAGCCCGAGATCCAGGGGCACCGCGAAGACGTCGCCGGCGACCGCGACCCCGCCGCCCACGAGCGCGGCGATCGCCTTCGGTTTCGTGGTGATCGCGGGGATGAGCAGGCTGAGGAACACCAGCGGCACGGCGAAGGCGAGGCCCCACGAGTCGGGGACGCGCGCACCGACGACGATCCCGAGGACCGTACAGCACTGCCAGACGATCCACAGCGACACCCCCACGGCGAGGTAGTAGCGGCGTCGCTCGCGCGGGTCCAGTTCCGCCTCCGCGTCCGTGTAGCGCGCGATCGAGAGCGCGTAGGCCTGATCGGTCAGCACGTACGCGCAGATGGACTTCCACGCCGAGCGCAACGCGCGGAAGTGCGGCGCGATCGACGCCGAGTACATCAGCATCCGGAGGTTGATGACGACCCCCGTCAGGACGACCACGAGCAGTTCGGCATTGCTGCCGAGGAGGTCGATGGCGGCCAACTGCGACGCCCCCGCGAAGACCACGACTGACAGCCCGACGGCCTGCAGCGGCGTCAGCCCCGCGTCGATCGCGGCCGCGCCCGCCACGAGGCCGAAGGGGGCGACCCCGATCAAGAGCGGGGCCACGTCGCGGACGCCCCGACGAACCTCGGGAGGGAGACGAACGAGAGACACGGAGACGCGTTCACCCCGCGACGAGTAAACCGATGCGGTTTGCAGTCGGGCGGTCGACCGGCACGCGAGCAGGATAGCCCGGGTGGGACTGGAAGGGGCCGCCTTCGTCGAGAACGCGGGGGCTTCCGACGTCCGCTCGGGAATCGCTCCGGTTCAATCTCGATATGGGTGCGACACGACTAACTACCTCACACAAGAAGACCAGGGTATGTCGAACGACGCGCAGTCACAGGCCGGGACGGCCGAGGGGCAGGGCCCCGTCGAGATCTCTATCGACGTCGCCCGGCAGATGCAGGAGAAGCGCGAGGAGCTCTTCGCGGAGTTCGAGATCCGCGACGAGTTCCCGCCGGCGGTCCGCTCGGAGGCGAAGTCCCGGACCGAGGACATCCAATCGGAGATCGAGGACGAGCTCGAGCACCGTCAGGACCTTCGCGACCTCACGACGTGGACGACCGACCCGATCGACGCCCAGGACTTCGACGACGCGCTCAGCATCCGCGAGAACGAGGAGACGTACACCCTGTGGGTCCACATCGCCGACGTCACCCACTACGTCCACCCCGATTCGGAGATGTGGGCAGAGGCCGTCGAGCGCGGCAACACCGTCTACCTCCCGGGCTATACGGTTCACATGCTCCCGCCGGTGCTCGCCGAGACCGTCTGTTCGCTCGTCCCCGAGGAGGACCGACTGGCCCACACCGTCGAGATGGAGATCAAGAAGGACACGCTCTCGTTCGAGACCGTCGACATCTACAAGTCGGTCATCCACTCGAACGAGCGGCTGACCTACACGCAGTGTGAGAACCGTCTCGACGACCCCGACGCGCCGCTGCACGAGGAGAACGCGCTCGTGTACGAACTCGCCGACCAGCTCCACGAGCAGCGCAAGGAGGACGGCTCGCTGGTGTTGAACCCGAGTCGCGACCGCGCGCACACGATCATCGAGGAGTGTATGCTGAAGGCCAACAAGGCCGTCACGCACGAGTTGATGTGGAACCGCGGCGTCGAGGCGATGTACCGCGTCCACCCGCAGCCGACGCCCGATCAGTGGGACGAGGCCCTCCGGGAGATCACCGAACTCGACGGCGTGAACATCTCCGGGGCGTCGTGGGACGACCCCCGGAAGGCCGTCAACGACGCCCTCGAGAACTCCGACTCGCGGGCGCTCAACAAGATCCAGCGCGCCGTGCTGAAGGTGATGCCCCGCGCGAAGTACATGAACGACCCTTCGGGGGCCACTACGCGCTGAACTTCGACATCTACGGGCACTTTACGTCACCCATCCGGCGGCTCTCCGATCTGATCAACCACTGGATCGTCCACGAGAACGACGTCCCCGAGGACCTCGTCGAACTGTGCGACCGCGCCTCCGAGCGCCAGAAGGACGGCGAGACCGCCGAACGGCTCTACAAGCAGTTCCTAGAGGAGGTCCACCTCGACCCCCACGCGGTCAACAACCGCGGCGTCGTCACCGTCGACGAGGACGGGAACGTAGTCAACGAGAAGGGGCTGCCGCCGGAGCAGATCGACCTGCGCGAAGACTGACGCTGCCGCAGGGAACCGGCGGTAGAATGCCGTACCGACGCATGCTCTCCTCGACTCGCGAGGGAGACTCGTTGTTCTCAGTGCTTGTGCGTGAAGAGGAGCACCTCGTCCTCGTGGGTCGTCACGCACAGATCGAGCAGCATACTGAGTTCGAGGCTGTTGTACTCGTCCTCGCAGATGACCAGGTCGTCGAACGGGTCACCGCACGCGGGACAGGCGATGCTCACGGTGTTCCGGTACGTCGTCACCCCGCCGGCCGACTCGTGCGGCGTCAGCGACGAGGTGAGTTCGTCGTACTCGCTGTCCTCCATCGTCCCCACGAAGGAGGCGATCCGTCATAATTCTACTCCTCGGACGGGTCCGTTCGCGGCGGACAGACGCCCTCCCGCGGCGGCGAGACCGTCGCAGTGGCGACGCCGACGAGGAAGCCCGCCGCGTGGCCGACGTTGATAGTCGCGGGGGCGGAGAGCGCGACCGCGAGGAGCGTCTCGACGCCGACGAGCGCGACCGCACAGACGCCGAACAGCACCGCGAGCAGTTCGAGATCGGTCACCCGTCCGTGCCGCGGCAGGTGGGCGACCGCGAACCCGCCGGCGGCGAAGACGACGCCGCTGATGCCGTAGACGGCGACGTAAGACCCCGCCGAGAAGAGGGCGTTCCAGCCGACGAGCGCGAGGATCGAACCGACCGCCGCGAGCGCGACCATCGCGACGAACCGACCGCGGGGGAGGTGGACCTCGGCGACCCGGCCGAACACGAACAGCGTGAGCACGTTGGGGACGACGTGCGTCAACCCGCCGTGCAGGAGCGGTGCCAGCGACCACGCGAGCCACGGCGCGCGGACGTAGACGTAGTTCGTCGTCTCGAACACCGACGAGACGTCCCACAGAGCGGCTTGGGCCGCCTGCACGGCGTAGACGCCGCAGACGACGATCGCGAGGAGGTCCGTGAGCGGCGCGGCGAGCGCTCGGTGCTGGGAGACCAACGGCCGCACGCCCCGCGCGAACGGCGTCAACACGTTCGCAGCCGTGACTCGCCGCATCGTCGGGTACTCCGCCGTCGATCGATATGAGTGCTTGGGCGAGTCCGGCGAGAGTTTATCACCGAAGGGGAGGCCAGCGTCGCCGTGACGTGAGTTCGATCCCGCGTCGGGACGCAGTTGACCGACACGTCGACGCGGGGAACCGACGGCCACGGGGACGTCGTCGACACGGGTGTCGGCTGTTCGCTACTTCGGGATTCTGCCGAGTCGCGGCGGTCCAGTGATCGCACGACCCGCCGGATTCATACTCCGTCACCGAGAGTGAGGGGACGTGCGACTCGTACAGGTGATGGTGCCGACCGGGAAGCGGGAGGCGGTCCTCGACGTGCTCAACGACGAGGACGTCGATTACGCGGTCTCCGACGAGACCAGCGGCCGCGACTACGCCGCCGTCGTCACGTTCCCGCTGCCGACGGCCGCGGTCGAGCCGACGCTCGAGAAGCTCCGCGGCGTCGGGATCGAACGCGACGCCTACACCGTGGTTGTCCAGGCCGAGACCGTCGTCTCCGAGCGCTTCGAGGCCTTGGAGGAGCGCTACGAGAGCGAGGAGGAGGAGAACGGCAACGGCGACCGAATCGCCCGTGAGGAACTCGTCGCCCGCGCGGACGAGATGGCTCCCACGGTGCGGCCGTACGTGTTGATGACCGCGGTGAGCGCCGTCGTCGCCACCGCCGGGCTCCTCCTCGATTCCCCCGCGGTGGTCGTCGGGTCGATGGTGATCGCGCCGCTGATCGGCCCCGCGATGGCGGCGAGTGTCGGGACCGTCGTCGACGACAGCGAGCTGGCGCTCCGCGGGGTCAAGCTCCAGGCCCTCGGAGCCGTACTGGCGGTCGGAGCGGCCGCGCTGTTCGCGGTCTTGGTCCGGGTGACGAACGTCGTCCCGCTCACCGCAGAGGAGGTGTTCGCGATCGGTGAAGTGAGAGAGCGGCTCGCGCCCGACGTGCTCTCGCTGGTCATCGCACTCGGTGCGGGAGCAGCGGGAGCCGTCTCGCTCGCCTCGGGCGTCTCCTCGGCGCTCGTCGGCGTGATGATTGCCGCGGCGCTCGTCCCGCCGACGGCCGTCGTCGGCATCGGAATCGCCTGGGGCGAACCGCAGTCGGTGATCGGTTCGGCCGTCCTCGTGCTCGTGAACATCCTCGCGATCAACCTCGTCGCGCTGGTCGTCCTCTGGCGGATGGGCTACCGACCGAAGCTCTGGTTCCGCGAGGACGAGGCACGCTCGGCGACGATCAAGCGCGTCGCCGCACTCGCAGCGGTCCTGCTCCTCCTCACCAGCTTGCTCGGGGCCTTCACCTACAGCTCCTACCGCACGGCCGACTTCGAGAGCGACGCGACCGCCGCGATCGAGTCGGAGCTGCCCCCCGAGGCGACGCTCCTGAACCTCGACGTGACCTACGAGGGGTTCCCGCTACAGACGCCGCAGACGGTCGTCGTGACCGTGGGGTATCCCCCTTCGTCGTCGCCGCCGCCCGTGGCCGAACGCATACGCGACCGAGTGAGCGCACTCGCCCCGGAGCCGCTGGGACTGTTCGGCGAGGCTGACGTCCGCGTGGAGGTCAGATACGTCGGCGTCGAACGTGCCAACGGGTGAACCACGCGCTCCGGGCGGCGGGGCGGATCCACCGATCCGCGGAAACGCAAAGAGTCGCTTGTGTCAAGCGTGCGTTGAATACCGATGCCGACGAACGGTAAGGTATGAACCGCCGAATTGGTCTCGCGACGATCGCAATCGCAACGCTCGTTCTCCTCGCCGGCTGTAGCGCACCGCTACAGACGACCGCCGGAGGCGCGGAGCCGACAGAGAACGTTCGAACGATCTCCACGAGCGGCAGCGGCGAAGTGTCCGCCGACGCCGACCTGGCCGTCGTGACCGTCGCGGTCACAGCCCGGGAAGACACCGCCAACGCCGCCCGCGAGGAGGTCGCAGCGAGCGCGTCGACGATGCGTGAGGCACTCCGCGAAACGGGCGTCGACGACGACGCGGTGACGACAGAGAGCTACCGGATCCGGCCGGTCACGGAGCCGAGCCCGGAGCGCGACGAGCGCGAGATAACCGGCTACGAAGCCGTCCACACCTACCGGATCGAAACCACGCCCGACGAGGCCGGCACCGTCGTCGACACCGCGATCGGAAACGGGGCCAGCGAAGTGTACGGCGTGAGCTTCACGCTCAGCGACGACCAGCGCGCAGAGCTTCGCGAGCAGGCGCTCGAACGGGCGATGGACGCCGCACGAACCGACGCCGACGCCATCGCCGGGGCCGCCGATCTGACAGTCACGGGCGTCCAGTCCGCCTCCACCGGTGGCGGCTACTCGCCGGTCTACGAGATGCGCGCGACCGCCGCCGACAGCGGCGGCGTCCCGACCGAGTTCGACGCCGGGTCGGTGACCGTCTCGGCGACGGTCGACGTGACGTTCACGGCAGCCGAAGCGTAACGCGGGAACCGAACGAAACGCGTAGAATCGCCGCTATTCCTGCCGCGACGGCGGGATATCTGGCTCCCAGCCGACGGCTTCGACCGCCGCGTCGAGCACGTCGTCGACGCCGTCGCCGGTCTCGACGCTCATGTGCAGGTCGGCCTCGACGTCGCGGGAGCGGTCGCTCTTGTTGTTGACGGTGAGCACCGGGACGTCGCGTTCGCGGAACCGCGCCTCGACGGCGTCGCGCAGTTCCAGTTGCGCCTCCAGGGGATAACCACAGGCTTCGCTGGCGTCGAGGACGAACACGACGGCGTCCGCGAGGTGTTCGATCGCGCTGACGGCCTGCCGCTCGATGTCGTTGCGTTCGTCTTCGGGACGGTCGAGCAGCCCCGGTGTGTCGATGATCTGATAGCGCACCCGGTCTCGGTCGAAGTGACCGACGTGGACGCCCTTCGTCGTGAAGGGGTACCGCGCGATCTCGTTTTTCGCGCGGGTGACGCCGTTGACGAACGAGGACTTCCCGACGTTCGGGTAGCCTGCGACGACGATGGCCGGTTCGTCCGTGCGGATGTCCGGCAGCGTCTTCAGCGCGTCGCGGGTCTCGCCGATGCGTTCGAGGTCGTCGGCGACGTCCTCGACGAGGTCGGCCATCCGGGCGAACGCCTGCTTGCGGTGTTTGCGAGCGGTTTCGGGCTCGGTCTTCCGAAGCTTCGGTTGGTACTCCCGCTTGATCTCGTCGATCTGTCGACTCGTCCACGTGACCCGAGAGAGGCTCTGTCTGAGTTCGTCGACGTCGACGATCGCGTCGGCGAGTTCGTAGTAGAACGGGTCGACCGTCTCGAAGTCGGGCCACTGCGTCACGACGTTCTCGAGGTTGTCCGAGAGGATCGAGGAGGACGTCTGGAGCATCGACTGTTGGGCCTCCAACCCGGACTTCGCGCGCCCCGCGCGCGCGGCCCGCGAGAACGCCTTGTCGATAAGTTCCTCCGACCGGGGTGTCGTCGGAAGAGACTCGAAAATCATATTGGCATCTCTACTCGGCCGAACCGTAAAAACGCGTCCGTTCGGTCGCCGTGTGCGGGCGGTTCTCTCGGCCGTCCGCGGGGGTTTTGTCCGTCCGACGCCACAGACACGGTATGGACACGAACTGGCGAGCCGTCGGAATCGGCTTCCTCGTGATGGTGATCGTCGGCGCGATCGGGCTCACGCTGCCGATCGTCGGACAGGTCGGCGCGGGGCTTGTCGGGGGCGTCGTCGCCGGCTATGTCGCCGGCGGCGTCGGCAACGGTGCGTGGAACGGGCTGGTCGCCGGGTCGGTCTCGGGGATCGTCGTCTCGGTCCTCGCGGCGCTGCTCGGTGGCCTCCTCGGACTCGCTGGCGGTCCGTTGGGCGGCCTGCTCGGCGGCGCGGGGGTGTTCCTCGTCGGCGTCGTCATCACGTTCCTGTTCGCGATCGACAGCGCGATCGGCGGAGCGATCGGCGGCTTCTTCAACCGGTAATTCCGCCTTACCGTTCCTCGCCGCGATCGAGGTACTCCTGCTGGACGGCGACGACCTCCGCGGAGTTCTCGCAGTCGGCGTACCGCCGCAGCGGCTCGTCGTTCAGTTCGAGGAACGTGTGTCCCCACGTAAACTTCGAGAGGAGTTCTTCGGCCCGCTCGCGCCGGCCGAAGATCGACAGCGCCGCAGCCAGCGCCTCGACGGTCGTCAACTGCATCGGCCGTCCGAAGTTCACCGGATTGGCCGCGACGAGATACGGGAGCGCGCGGTGCTCGCCGGGAAGCGAGAAGCGGGCTTCACCCGCCGATTCCCACGAGCAATCGAGCGCGACGAGTCGGTCGTGGGTCGAGTCCGCCGGCGAGAGCGCCCGCTCTGCGTGCGGGTTGAGCACGACGCCGTAGGGGGTTGCGCGGTCCGAGCGGTGCAGTTCGACGAGGTCGAAGCGGGCCAGCTTTCGCGCCGTGCACTTGTCGGGGTCGTCGTCGCCCTCGTACCGCACGTGCAGCGAGGGGCCGGCGGCGACTCGCGAGGCGTCGGCGGTCTCGGAAGCGGCGTCGGGGCCTGAAGCGTCGTCGTCCACAGTCGCGGACACGCGACCGGGAGAGAAAAGCGGTTCGTCGCGGCGACGAGAGTTCACTCCGAGATGCGGGACCCCTCGGAGGATACGGGATCGTCTCTGATCGCGATGGTCCCGTCGGCGGCGACGCGGACCGTCGTTCCCGACACCGCGAACACGACGCTGGCGTCGTCGCCGTCGACGGAGCGGAGAAACCGCTCCGCGGGCTCCGTGTCGACGGCGCTGTAGAGCGGCTCCTCGGTGCAGCAGTCCTCCCCGCCGAGTGCGGTCACGATCGTCGCATCGAGTTCCGTCTGCCCCTGGAAGTCGTGACGCGCGATCACTTCCCACTCGTCCATCCCCGTCGGTTCTCCGTCTGACGTTCGCTCGATCACGACACGGGCTACTGGCCGATACCTCAAGAAACGGCTCGACGGTGCGCCCTGATTTAGCCCGATTAAGTCGAATCTCGGGTTTAAGCAGTCATTACGCCCGGACGAGTCGACCACACCGGGGTGAGAAACGGCCTGCGGCTAGCCGCCGATCGACGGGCTCGACGGCGCGCGAGAATCGGACGCGAGCCCGAGCGGAGTCAGTCCCGCTTGCCAGCGCCGACGGCGGACTCGCCGACGGGGTCGTGGCCCTCGATGACTTCGAGTCCGCCCATGTACGGCCGGAGCGCCTCGGGGACGGTGACGGTCCCGTCGTCGTTCTGGTAGTACTCGAGGATCGCGACCATCACGCGCGGGATCGCGAGCCCCGAGCCGTTGAGCGTGTGGAGGTAGTCGGCGGACTCGTGGCGTTCGGGGCGGTAGCGGAGTCCGGCGCGTCGGGCCTGGAAGTCACCGAAGTTCGAGACCGAGGAGACTTCGAGCCAGCGGCCGCCCTCCTCGGGGCCGTCCTCCATCTCGTCGCCCGGTGCCCACACCTCGAGGTCGTACTTCTTTCGCTGCGTGAAGCCGAGATCGCCCGTGCACATCTCGAGGATCCGGTAGGGGAGTTCGAGCCGGCGCAGCACCTCCTCGGCCTCGTCGACTAGGCCCTCGAAGCGCTCTTCGCTCTCGTCCGGACGGACGAAGTTCACCATCTCGACCTTGTTGAACTGGTGGACGCGGACGATCCCGCGGGTCTCGGTCCCGTGCTCGCCCGCCTCCCGCCGGAAGTTCGGCGTGTACGCCTGCAGCTTCAGCGGCAGGTCCTCGTCCAGCAGGATCTCGTCGCGGTACATGTTCGTCACCGGCACCTCCGCGGTCGGGCAGAGCCACAGGTCGTCGTCGTCCCACGGCTCCTCGTTCGCGCCGCCGATGCGGTAGGCGTCCTCGGTGAACTTCGGGAACTGCCCGGTTCCGGTCATCGAGCGGGAGTTGACCGGGATCGGGGGGAAGACGTCAGTGTAGCCCTGCTCGCGGTGGACGTCCAGCATGAACTGGATGAGCGCGTGTTCGAGGCGCGCGCCGTCGCCCTTCGTGAAGTAGAAGCCGCCGCCGGTCACCTTCGCGCCGCGCTGGAAGTCGAGGATTTCGAGGTCCTCGCCCAGATCGTAGTGCGGCGTGACCTCCTCGGGGAGCGTCCGCAGGTCGTCGAACCCCTCGCGGCGGCGCTCGACGTTCTCGTCTTCGTCCGCGCCGATCGGCACGTCGTCGTCGGGGATCTGTGGAATCTCCAGGAGCGCGGCCTCCAGTTCGGCCTCCAGTTCCTCGGCGCGCGCCTCGACGTCGTCGAGTTCGGCTTTGAGTTCCTGGGAGCGCGCGATGGCCTCCTCGGCGGCCTCGTCGTCGCCGGCGGCCTTCAGGTCGCCGATCTTCGAGGAGATCTCGTTGCGCTCGTGCCGCAGGTCGTCGCCGCGCTGTTTGAGCTCGCGCCACTCCTCGTCGACGGCGAGGACGCGGTCGAGATCGACGTCCTCGACGCCTTTGTGCTCCAGGGCCGCTCGAACCACGTCGGGGTTCTCGCGGAGGAACTGTCTCCCGATCATACCAGTCGGTTCCTCGGGATGCGGCAAAACCGTGTCGCATCCGCGCGTCCGGGGGCGTAAAAAGCGAGCACGGTCACAACGAAAAGACACATACCCGCGGACGGAGTCCCCGTAGGTATGATCGGGTGGCTCCGCCGACGCGTCTCCGACGCCTACGAGCGGATGCTCCGCAGCCAGCTCGACGCCGCACCGACGCACGTGGCCATCATTCAGGACGGCAACCGACGCTACGCCCGCGAGCAGGGCGAAGACGCCCCGGACGGTCACCGCGAGGGCGCGAAGACGACCGAACAGGTGTTGGAGTGGTGCGACGACCTCGGCGTCGAGGAACTCACCCTCTATGCGTTCTCCACGGAGAACTTCGACCGCCCCGACGAGGAGTTGGAGCCGCTCTTCGATCTGTTGGAATCGAAGCTCTACGAGTTCGCCGACGCGACCGCGTCCACGAGAACGGCGTCCGGATCGGCGCGATCGGCGACGTCGAGCGACTGCCCGAGCGGGTCCGCGACGCCGTCGACTACGCCGAGTCGCGGACGGCCGAGTACGACTCGCTCCGGTTGAACATCGCGCTCGCCTACGGCGGTCGATCGGAACTGCTGGGCGCGGCCAGGGCCGTGGCCCGAGAAGTCGCCGACGGCGACGTCGCAGCCGAGGACGTCGACGTCGACGCCGTGGAGGAGCACCTCGCCGAGCACACGACCCGCGACGTCGATCTCATCATCCGCACCGGCGGCGACGAGCGGACCTCGAACTTCCTGCCGTGGCACGCCAACGGCAACGAGGCCGCGGTCTACTTCTGTGCGCCGTACTGGCCGGAGTTCTCGAAGCCAGACTTCCTCCGCGGCCTCCGGACGTACGAGTCCCGCGAGCAGTCCTGGCAGCACTCCCGGACCGAGCGCGCCGTCGCGCTCCTCCGCGCGGTGGCCGAGACCGAACTCGCCGACGCCCGGACGGTCGCCGGGCGGCTCCGAGCGCAACTGCCCTCCGCGGGCGCTCGCGAGGTCGCCGCCGAACTGGAGCGCCAGCGCGGCGGGGAGTCGGGCGAGCGCGCGGACTGATACCTGAGTACGCTCACGTCGTCCCGCCGAGCGCCGTCAACAGGGGTTGCGCTCGTCGGTAAGAGACGAGCCTACTCAGTACGAGCGGCCCTATCGGCCGAACCGCCGCTGTCGGTTCTGGTAGTCGAGGACGGCGCGGAGGTAATCGCGCTTGCGGAAGTCCCGCCAGTTGACGTCGGTGAAGTACAGCTCCGAGTAGACCGACTGCCAGATGAGGAAGTCCGAGAGCCGCTCAGCGCCGGTCTTGATCAACAGGTCGGGTTCGTCGTCGAACACCAGCCGCTCCTCGATCTCGTCGGCGTCGACCTCGTCGGGCGCGAGTTCGCCCGACTCGACGGACTCGGCGATCCGTCGGACCGCAGCGGCAAACTCCCGCTTGCCGCCGAGGCCGATGTTGATCCGGACGGGCGCGTCGGCGCGCTCGGTGTCGCCGGGTTCGCGGACCGCGACGGGCCGGGGCGCGTCGATCGCCCGCAGTTCCCGCGAGAGCGTCGGGATCACGGCCTCGTCGAGGACGCTCACCGAGACCGTCACGCGCGTCGCACCGTACTCGAAGGCCCACCCGAGGAAGGCCGAGAGCGTGTCGTAGGCACCCTGTTCGAGGAGGTCGCGCTCGGTGATGACGACGGCGACGTGCGTCGGTGGCTCGGCGTCGTGGAGCCGGTGGCGGAGGGCGAGATAGCGGTCGTACAGTCCCACGCGAGGGCCTGCGTCCCGCTGGGCTATATGCCTCCGGGTTCGCGCCGATCCAGCGATCCGCCCACCACGATCACTCTTTCATATTCGTTCGTGTCATAGAAAGCACTATTATATGCCCATATGGACAGAATAATAGAAAATAACAACATAATGGAGCGTGAATTTAGGGAGATACCGCGCGTTACGGACACGAGCCCGCGTGTGAGCCCTACGGTCCGGAGAGGCGGGTGAGCGTGCCGCCGTCACACTCGGTCCGGGCGATCCTCGGGCGACCGCTCGTGCGCCGGCTGTTGCGGCCGGTCGCAGCGTTTCTCGTCGTGGTCGCACTCGGCGTCGTCGGGTTCAGTTCGCTGGGCGGCGTCGGCGTGATCGACGCGCTGTTCTGGCTTCTGGATCCGACGAGCCTCGAGTTGCACTTCCAGGCGCACAGCGGACCGGAAACGCTGACGAAGGGCTACGCCGTCGTGGTGCTTTCGGGACTCGTCGTGACGGGGCTCTGGATCGGCGAGACCGTGTTCTCGGCGGCGTTCGGCGGACGGATCCAATCGGAGTTACGAGAGATGCAGATCGAACGCGACGTCGACCAGTTGCACGGGCATATCATCATCTGCGGGTACGGGACGTTCGGGAAGACGGTCGGGAGCGCGCTGCAGGCCGGTGATCGCGACGTGGTCGTGATCGAGCGGGCGGACGCAGAGTTCCAGCGCGCGCTCGACGACGAGCTGTTGGCGGTTCAGGGTGACGCCCGCCGCGAGGAGGTGCTGCGAGAGGCGGGCGTCAAGCGCGCCGCGACGGTCGTCGGCGCGATCGACGACTCGAACGCGAACATCCAGATCGCGATGGGGGCGAGTCAGATCGCCCCGACCGTCCGACTGGTCGTCCGCGTCGGCGACGAGATGTACGAGGCGCTCGCTCGGCGCGCCGGGGCCGACGAGGTGATCATCCCCGAAGTCGCGAGCGCAGAGCAGGTCACCGAGACCCTGTGATACCGTGGCGAAATCGGGGGACGCGATGTCGGGAGCGTTAAGTGCGCGTCGGCGGTATCCGGGGGTGTGCAACCGACGCTCCGGCGGGCGAGCGGATTCGCCCTGGTGGGGACGCTCGCGCTCGCGGCCCCGGTGCTCGGGCGGGCGGCGTTCGCTCCGTTCGCCGTCATCGCCGCCGTCGCGGCGTTCGGCGTGACCGACGGCCCGCTGTTCGAGCTGTTCGCCCGCCCGGCCGACCGCCGCGAGGGCCGGCTCAACGGGCTCACCGGATTCGCGCTGGCGGCCGCCGGGCTCTCGCTGCTGGCGACCGAGATGGGCCTCCCGGTGTCGCTGTTCGCCGCCGCCGTGATGGTACTCGCGTACGGGAACCTCGGCAAGCGACTCGTCGCCGAGTCGACGGACAACCCGTTCTTCGGCGCGGCGGGGTTCGTCTTCCTCGGGACCGTCGCCGGCGTCGCGGGACAGGCGGCAGTCGCTTCGCTCTCGTCGACCCCGATCCTCGCCCCCCGGTTCGTCTTCCTCGCGGTCGCGGGGACGCTCGTCGCCGCGCTCTTCCGGGAGATGCTCTTCGAGCGCGACGACCCGCTGGTGATGCTCTCGACGGGGCTCCTCCTGTGGCTGTTCGACGCCCTCGCGCTCTCCGTGGGAACGGTCGACGTGGCGGCAGCGCTCGCCGTCACCGCCGGCCTCGGCTACGTGTCCTACGCGCTCGGGGCGGCCTCCGTCGCGGGGATGCTCTCGGGCGTCCTCCTCGGACTCTTGGTGGTCGTCTTCGGGGGCATCGGCTGGTTCGCCGTCCTCATCAGCTTCTTCGGGATCGGCTCGCTGTCGACGAAGTTCAAGTACGACGAGAAGAAGCGCCGGGGCATCGCCGAGGAGAACGAGGGCGCGAGAGGGACCGGGAACGTCCTCGGCAACGCCGCAGTCGCCGTACTCTGCGTGATCGCCTTCGCCGCGAGCCACTCGCTCCCGATCGACGGGACGATCTTTCAGTACGCGTTCGCCGGGTCGATGGCGGCCGCGCTGAGCGATACGCTGTCCTCGGAACTGGGCGGTCTGTACGACGATCCCCGGCTCATCACCACGTTCGAACCCGTCCCACCCGGCACCGACGGCGGGATCACCTGGCAGGGCGAGGTGTTCGGGTTCCTCGGGGCGGCCGTCGTCGGCGGCGTCGCGCTCGCGCTACTCCCGGAGGTCTCGGCGGTCGGCGCGCTCGTCGTCGCCGTCGGCGGCTTCCTCGGGATGACCGCCGACAGCGTCCTCGGGGCGACCGTCGAGGGACCGGCCTTCGGCAACGAGGCGGTCAACTTCGCGGCGACGCTCGTCGGCGCAGTCGTCAGCGCGGTCGCCGCCTTCGCGCTGCTGTGAGGCCCTCCGACCGAGAAAATCGCATTCCTCCCCGATGATCCGTCCCGCACAGTCCTCCGATCTCGATGCGCTCTCGTCGCTCCAGTCGTACCTCGACGCCCCCGCGCCAGAGTTGCTCGCGTCGGTACCGACGCTCGGGACGTGTTTCGTCTCCGTCGATCTCGGTGTGTCGACGGGCCGCGCCGACCCCGATACCTCGACGGGCCGACCGGTCGGCTACGCGCTCGTCGTCGGCGACGCCCACCTCGCGGAGTTGGTCGTCCACCCGGCGTACCGCCGCGAGGGCCGCGGCCGCGCGCTCCTCCGAGCGCTGATCGCGGACCGAGCGCCCGGGACGCGGCTGACGCTGACGGTCGCCGCGGACAACGACGCCGCACGGTCGCTGTACGAGTCGGTGGGGTTCGAGGCCATCGGCCGACAGCCCGACTTCTTCGAGATCGAAGCGGACGACCAGTCGGCGGAGAGCGCACGGTCGGTCGACGCGGTGGTCTACGCGTACGAGGTGCCCGAGTAGTCCGACGTCGACGCCGTCGTACGGAGGGCTGCGAACGGCTGCTGCGGTCAGCTCGCGACGGACGTCGCCAGTTGATCCGCCGTCAGGAGTCGGACGCCGACCGGCTTCTTGACGAACTCGCCGGTCGATTTCGCCACCGCGTGCTCGACGCCGCGTTGGGACGCGACGTCGAGGAGCCGCTGTGTGAACTCCCCGTCGACGACGAGCGCGTACGGGGCGGGGTCGGCGTCGACGAGCGTCTCGAAGGCGTCTTCGATCGGGGCTTCCGCGACCGTCGAGAGCTCCTCGTCGAGCAACCGGACGGTCCCGGCGCTCCCGTCGATGACCTCGCGGACGTGATCGCGGAGCGAGTTCGTCGGGGTCTCGTCGGCGCGCTCATCGCCGCCCTCGTCGTCCTCGTCTGCCGCGCTGTCGACCCCGGAACCCTCGTCCGCGGCGGCTTCGACCCCGGAATCGCCGTCTGCGGTTTCGTCCGCCTCGCCTGCTGAACCGTCTTCGACCTCGGCAGCGTCGCCGTCGGAGTCAGCCCCAGAAGCGTCGTCGGAGTCGGTCGAGGCGTCGGCCTCGCCGTCGACGAGGCTCGTCTCGACGTCGTCGGCGTCCCCGGCGCGCGATTCACCGACAGCGCCGTCGGCCGTCGCCGACTCCGCCGGATCGACCGCGTCGGCGTCGGCGGCAGTCAGGTCGGTCTCGTCGTCGAACGCGGTCTGTGTGTCGTCGGTTCGCTCGTCGTCAGCGCGCTCGTCGTCGGCGCGCTCGTTCCGGAACGTCGTCGGGTCCGCGCTCGCGGATGGGGTCGCCGAATCAGTCGTCGGCGACCCCCGCAGAGGGTCCGGTTGGTCACTCTCTGCGGTCGGTTCCGCGTCGTCTCCGTCCGGGACGGTTCCCTCGACCTCGAACGACTCGATCGGTTCCTTATCCCGGAGCGCGGCGAAGACCTCGTGGCGCTTGAGGTCCTCGACGGATCGACCCTTCGGCGCGAACGCGACGTAGTCGACGTCGCCCACCTGGGTGAGCTCGCGGAGGATGAGCTCGCCGCCGCGGTCGCCGTCGAAGAAGGCGGTGGTCGTCCGCTCTTGGGTGAGGTCCGCGACCGCGTCGGGGACGTTCGTCCCCTCGACGGCGATAGCGTTCTTGATGCCGTAGCTCAGGAGCGTCAGCACGTCCGCGCGCCCCTCGACGACGACGACCGCGTCGGAGTCGGCGACGTGGGGGCCGGCGGGGAGGCCCTCGTACTCGCCGATGTCCTCGATGCGGACGCTCTCTTTGACCTCTTCGAGGATCTCCGTCGAGGAGATCACGCTCTCGTCGAAGGACTCAGAGAGGAGTTCCTTCGCGCGCTCGATCACCTCGCGGCGCTTGGCCTCGCGGACGTCCTCGATGTCGGTTACCTCGACGGTGGACCGACAGGGCCCGACGCGTGTGATCGTTTCGAGCGAGGCCGCGAGGATCGCGGTCTTGACCCGATCGAGGCTGCTGGCGATGGTGACCGTCCCGAAGGACTGGCCGTTCTGGGAGTCGATTTCGACGTCGATGCGACCGACTTTCGACGACTGTTGGAGGTCGCGCAGGTCCAGGTCGTCGCCGAGGAGCCCTTCGGTCTGCCCGAAGATGGCCCCGACGACGTCGGACCGCTCGACGATGCCGTCGGCGGTGATAGCCGCGTGAATGAGGTATTTTTCGGTGTCTTCCATTGGTGAATACCCCCGAAGGGGCGGAATGATGGTGAGATGTGCGTCATGGGAAACCCGATGACGTCCTTATATATGGGTCGCTCGCGGCAAATAGCTATCGTACCCGAGACGGTCTGAGGCCCCGAGGCGGCGAATCGCTCCCGGCCGGACCGCCGAGAGGAGACGCGGTGTGCACCCACAGCGATCCGATAATCAGGAGTGCCACCCACGCCCCGCTATTGTAGAAATATTTTCTTCGTCTATGCTTATCGAATTAGTTTGAGCAATATTTACATAGATCGAGTGATGAGAGCAGTTCGATGAAGGGACGGAAGACGGATTATCTCTGGATCGGCGTCTTCGCAGTACTCGTCGCGTTCGCGATCCCGTGGTTCCTCTGGGGGGACGCGACGACGTGGCTCGGGCTGCCGGTCTGGCTGTGGTGGCACGTCGGGTGGATGGGAGCCGCGTCGCTCGCGTTCGCGCTGTTCAGCCGCGGTGCCTGGGATCGGTTGATGAACGTCGACCCCGAGGAGGTGCGCTTCGATGGCTGAGTCGACCCTCCTCGTCCAACTCGGCGTCGTCGGGGCGTATCTCGTCGTCGCGCTGGCGGTCGGGATCGTCGCCTACCGGGTGACCGGCCGCGACGCCGAGGACTACTACCTCGCGAGCCGGTCGATCGGGACCGGCGTGCTCCTGTTCACGACGTTCGCGACGCTGCTGTCGGCGTTCACGTTCTTCGGCGGACCGAACCTCGCGTACGCGTCCGGGCCCGAGTGGATCCTCGTGATGGGGCTGATGGACGGGATCCTCTTCGCGATCCTCTGGTACGCGATCGGCTACCGGCAGTGGCTCATCGGCAAGGCGCGGGGGTACGTCACGCTCGGAGAGATGCTCGGCGACCGGTTCGGCTCGAAGCGACTCCGCGCGCTCGTCGCTGGCGTCTCGATCTTCTGGCTGTTCCCGTACGTGATGCTCCAGCAGATGGGCGCGGGCGAGGCGATCGTCGGCCTGAGCGGCGGCGCGGTCCCCTACTGGATCGGCGCGGCGGTCATCACGCTGTTCATAATCGTCTACGTCGTCCTCGCTGGACTCCGCGGCGTCGCGTGGACGGACACGATTCAGGGCGTCTTTATGCTCGGGATCGTCTGGATCGCCGTCGGCTGGGTGCTCTCGGCGGCGGGCGGTCTCGACGCGGTGTCGGCGTCGCTCGCGGAGACGAACCCCGAGTTCCTCAGCCTCGGCGGCGGCGTCTACTCGCCGCAGTGGATGATCGCGCAGGCGGTGACGATCGCCTTCGGCGTCGCGATGTTCCCGCAGATCAACCAGCGCTTCTTCGTCGCGAAGGACGTCCGCGTGCTGAAGCGCTCGTTCGCGCTGTGGCCGGTTCTCGTCGTGCTGCTGTTCGTGCCCGCGTTCCTGCTCGGATCGTGGGCGGCGGGCCTCGGGGTGTCGGTCCCGGAGGGCGCGAACGTCGTCCCCGTGCTGTTGAACGCGTACACGCCCGCGTGGTTCGCCGCGCTGGTCGTCGCCGGCGCGATGGCGGCGATGATGTCCTCTTCCGATTCGATGTTGCTCTCGGGGTCGTCGTACCTGACACGGGACCTCTACCGCCCGTTCGTGAACCCCACCGCCAGCGACGAACGGGAGGCGTGGATCGCCCGACTCGGCGTCGCCGCCTTCGCGATCGGAACGTTCCTCGCCAGCCTGCTGCGCCCCGGGACGCTCATCGAGATCGGCGACACGGCGTTCGGCGGCTACGCCCAACTTGCCTTCCCCGTGATCGTCGCGCTCTACTGGTCGCGGACGACCCGGCAGGGGATGCTCGCCGGGATCCTCGGCTCTCAGCTCTTCTACGTCGCGCACGTCTTCCTCCCGAGCGTGACCGTCGGCGGCGTGACGGTCCTCGGGCCGACGTACTTCACGTGGGACTTCGCGCTCTACGGGATGGCCCTCTCGCTCGTGCTCACCGTCGGCGTCTCGCTCCTCACCGCCGCCGCGCCCGACGAGCGCAGCGAGACGTTCGCGATCGGGACGCGGGCGGACTGAGGGCTCCGAGGACCGCTGCTCGTTCTCGCCTCGTCGTACCGAGCGAAGCGCTCTTACTCGCGGAATCCAACGGGACGGTATGAACGAACCGGGCGTTCAGTCGCTCGTGGACCAGGAGACGCTGGCGGCCCGCGTCGACGCCGGCGAGACGCCGGAGTGGGTCGAGCGCCACTTCGAGACGTTCACCGACGCCCTGCTCGGCGAGCGCAACGGGACGTCGTTCCCGTGTCACTTCGGGGCGCAGTCCGTCCGCGACGGCGAACCGCTCTACACCGCCGTCCCGTCGACGACCGATCCCGACGCGCTGCTCCGCTTTCGCGACACGCTCCTCGAGTACCTCGACACCTACCCCGACGCGCCGGGGCGGGCGTCGCTGGTGACCTTCTTCAAGCCGCCCGAGCGGGAGTACGCCGAGGCCGACTACCACGAGACGCTCTGGCACCTGCTGCAGTTCCTCCACGTCCACGACCCCGAGCCGTGGCCCGCTGACATCCCGACGGACCCCGACGACCCCCGCTGGGAGTTCTCCTTCGGCGGCGAGCCGATATTCCCGACGTGCCGCGCGCCCTTCTACGGCGAGCGCAAGAGCCGCTACTGCCCGGTCGGGCTGGAGATCACCTTCCAGCCCCGCGCGCTCTTCGACGGGATCACCCACGACACGGAGGCGGGCCGACGCGCCCGCGAACAGATCCAGGGTCGGCTGGAGTCGTACGACGGCGTCTGCCCCCACGCGGACCTCGGCGACTGGGGCGTCGAGGGCGACCGCGAGTGGCCGCAGTACCTCTTCCGCGAAGACCCCGAGCAGTCGCCCGACGAGTGCCCGATCGAGGTGAGTCGCGAGCACCCGAAAGCCGCGTCGCCGCGCTCGGAGCCCCCGATGGCGGGGGACGACTGAGGATGTCGCCGCCGCTCGATTCGCTTCTGGAGGGTCACCCGGCGCTGCTGTTGATCGACCTCCAGACCGGCTTCGACGACCCGGCGTGGGGCGAGCGCAACAACCCCGCGGCGGAGGCGAACGCCGCCCGCCTCCTCGACGCGTGGCGCGCCGCGGACCTGCCTCGCTTTCACGTCCGTCACGACTCGACCGAACCGGACTCGCCGCTCCGCCGCGACGCCCCGGGGTTCGCGTGGAAGCCCGAGACCGCGCCCGAGGACGACGAACCGGTGATCACGAAGCGCGTCAACGCGGCCTTCGTCGGCACCGACCTGGAGGACCGGCTCCGCGAGCGCGGCTGTGAGACCGTCGTCGTGGTGGGGCTCACCACCGACCACTGCGTGTCGACGACGACGCGCCTCGCGGAGAACCTCGGGTTCGACGCCGTCGTCGTCGACGACGCGACCGCGACGTTCGAGCGCGACGCTCCCGACGGGACCCACTACGCTGCGGGGGAGGTCCACCGCACCGCGCTGACGCACCTGTACGGCGAGTTCGCAGACGTGGCGTCGACCGACGAGATCCTGAATGCGGTTCGCTGATCGCGGCCGACCACAGCCGGTCCGGTGACGGTCGGTTTAACATCCACTCGCGCCTACGACGGCGTATGCAGACCCACATCGTCCCGGTCGGGTTCGACTACGACCGGCTGATCGCGCCGCTCATCCGCGACCAGCGGGACGTTGATCAGGTGATTCTCCTGGAGGGCGCGGTCGGCAGCGAGTCGAACGTCGAGTACTCCCGGCACCTCTCGCAGAAGCTCGAGAAGGACTTTCAGAACCTCCTCGGCGCGGAGACCGAGCGCGTCGTCGTCGACGACGTCTACGACTACGACGCCGCCTTCGAGCAGGCGTACGACCTCATCAACGAGGAACTGGACGCGAGCGAGGACTCGGAGGTGTGGGTGAACGTCTCGGCTATGCCCCGGCCGGTCTCCTTCGCCTTCGCGACCGCGGCGCACTCGATTATGGTCGAGCGCCAGGCCGACCGCGACCGGATCCACACCTACTACACCGCCCCCGAGAAGTACCTCGAAACCGAACTCGCCGAGGAGGTCCGCGAGGCGAAGGCGCTCCTCGGCGAACTGCTGTCGGGCGAGGACGTCGACGACGAGCGCATCCGCGAGCGTCACGAGTCGGCGACGGACATCCTCGCGGAGTTCGACGAGCGCGGGACGACCATCGGCGCGAAGCGAATCGGCGGCAGCCACGTCGTCGAACTGCCGGTGGCCTCGTTCCAGAACGTCAAGCCGTTCGAGGAGATCATCCTCTACGAACTCGGCGAGTACGGCGAGTTCGACTCGGTCTCCGAACTGGCGGAGACGCTCGCGCGCGACATGAACGAGGAGTACACCGACTCGTTCAGGTCGAAGGTCATCTACAACGTCGACCGGCTCGGGCCGGGCGGGAAGGGCTACATCGAGCAGGAGGAGCGCGGGAAGTCCTACCGGACGCGGCTCTCCCGAATCGGTCAGCTCTGGGTGCGCGCCCACGCCGAGGACGACGACCTCGGCGAGTGAACGGGCGGGGTGCAGTGTGAGCGAGCGGTCGAGAACCGATTCGCGACGCCGTCGAACCTACTCGTCGACGTCGAGGTCGAACTGCTGGTTCTCGACGACGGCGTTGAGGACGACGCTGGTGTTCGACTCGCGGATGTCCGCGTCGGTGAGAAGCTCCTTGATCTGGGCGTTCATCCCGTCGGTGTCCTCGAACTTCCCGACCGCGATGACGTCGTAGTCGCCGGTGACCTCGTAGACGGTGACCATCTGCTTGTGGTCCTTGAGGCGGTCTGTGATCTCGGGGAGCGCGCTCCCCTCGACTTTCAACTGGATGATCGCGGTCACGTCGTAGCCGAGCGCGTCGTAGTTCACGCGCGGGGTGTACCCCTCGATCACGCCCGCGTCCTCGAGGTCGCGGAGGTGGTTCGAGACCGTCGTGACCGACACGTCGAGTTCCTCCGCGAGGCTCCGGAGACTCGCGCGCCCGTCGCCGAGTAGTGCGTTAATGAGTTTTGCGTCGAGGTTTTCGTACGTCATTACAATCAGGATGTGTCTGTGGGCATTAGAATTTTACGAATATCCAATTCAAAATGCGAGCAGGGGCATTTGCACTAAGCGATAACGTCTTTATACTGGGAGTGTTCGGATTCGATTGTCTAGGACATGACGGACGAAAACGAATCCGCCGCCGTTGCGGACGGTGGTCTCTCCGCGGAAGCACAGCGCGTAATCGACGAAATCGAGGAGAAGGAGGTCGACTTCCTCCGCCTCCAGTTCACCGACATCCTCGGCACCGTGAAGAACGTCGCCGTCCCCGCGACGCAGGCCGAGAAGGCCTTCAGCGACGGCATCTACTTCGACGGTTCCAGTATCGAGGGGTTCGTCCGGATTCAGGAGTCGGACATGCGACTCAAGCCCGACCCCGAGACGTTCGCGATCCTCCCGTGGCGCGACGGCCGCTCGGCGCGTCTCATCTGCGACGTCATCAACACCTCGACCGGCGAGCCGTTCGAGGGCGACCCGCGAACCGTCCTGAAGAAGACCCTCGAGCGCGCCGAGGAGATGGGCTACACCGTCAACGTCGCCCCCGAACCGGAGTTCTTCCTCTTCGAGGAGGACGAGGAGGGCCGCGCGACGACGAAGACCAACGACGCCGGGGGCTACTTCGACCTCGCGCCGAAGGACCTCGCCAGCGACGTCCGTCGCGACATCATCTACGGCCTCGAACAGATGGGCTTCGAGATCGAGGCCAGCCACCACGAGGTCGCCGAGGGCCAACACGAGATCAACTTCGAGTACGACGACGCGCTCACCACCGCCGACAACGTCGGGACGTTCCGGACGGTCGTCCGCGCCATCGCGGCCCAGCACGACCTGCACGCGACGTTCATGCCCAAGCCGATCCCGAAGATCAACGGCTCGGGGATGCACACCCACGTCTCGCTGTTCGACGAGGACGGCAACAACGCCTTCCACGACGACGACGACGAGTTCAACCTCTCGGACACGGCGCACTCCTTCCTCGCGGGCGTCCTCGAACACGCTCCCGCGATCACGGCCGTCGCCAACCCGACGGTGAACTCCTACAAGCGCCTCGTCCCCGGCTACGAAGCGCCGGTGTACGTCGCGTGGTCCGACCGCAACCGCTCGGCGCTCATCCGCAAGCCGGCCGCCCGCGTTCCGGCCGCCTCCCGCATCGAACTCCGTTCGCCCGACCCGGCGTGTAACCCTTACCTCGCCATCGCGGCGATCGTTTCCGCCGGTCTCAACGGCATCGAGGAAGGCCTCGAAGCGCCCGAGCCCGTTCGAGAGAACATCTACGAGTTCGACGAGGAGAAGCGCGAGGAGTACGGCATCGACACGCTGCCGGCGAACCTCGGCGAGGCCGTCGCCGCCCTCGAAGAGGACGAGGCGATTCAGGACGCGCTCGGCGAGCACGTCTACGAGAAGTTCGTCGAGGCGAAGACGCAGGAGTACGACGAGTTCCGCATCGACGTCTCCCAGTGGGAACTCGACCGCTACCTCGAAACGTACTGAACCGCGTCTCCCGCGTCCCGACCGTTCGCTTCACCGACCGTTCTCTTATTTCGTCGTCGCGTCAGGAGCCGCTACGACCGGCAGCGCGAGCAGACAGACCGCGCCGACAGCACCGACGGCGACGATCAGCAGGCCGTTCTCGGCGAACTCCGCGACCCCGCTCATCGCCGCGAGCGCGACGAGCGTCCCTCCGCCGCCGACAGCGAGCGTGCGCCCCGAGAGTTCCAGCGAGACGGCCGTCACCCGTTCACCGAATCGCCGCCACGCGAGCACGCCGCCCACGGCGGTCCCGATGCCGAGGAACAGTTCGCTCTCCCCGGGCGCGACGAGGAGCGCCGCGACGCCGAGGGCGAGCGCGAGGCCGAAGAGCGCCGTGACGTGTCGCCCCGTCGGCGTCGCCAGCGCGCCCGTGCGGTCGTCGAGGTCGAATCCGGGGCCGAGCTCGAAGACCGCCGCGAGGAACGCGGTCCCGATCGCGACGCCGGCGACGACGTCCGCGAGGTAGTGAACGCCGATGAGGACCCGAGAGAGCGCGACCGTCGCGACGACGGCGGCCGCGACGGCGAGCCGTCGCCGCCACGCGCCCCGGTGGGCGAGTACGGCGACGCCGCCCCAGAACGTCGTCGATCCGAGCGCGTGACCGCTGGGAAAGCCGAGCCCGTCGCGGTACGAGATCGGCGGCCGCGGGAGGCCGAAGAGGTGTTTCAGCCCGATCGTCAGACCGATCGCACACAGCCCGAGTCCGAGCGCGAACGCCGCGCTGCGTCGGGAGATCCCGACGCGATCGCCGAGGAGGTACGCGAGCGCGACGCAGGCCAAGAGCAGGTACGGGTTCCCGAGGTGGGTGAGCGCCCAGAAGACGGCCGTGACCGCCTCCGGGAGGGAGTCGGCGAAGGCGACCTCGCCGATCCCGCGAGTCGCCAGCGGCGTGACTGGTGCGGTCATCGCTCGTTCGGTCACCGGTCCAGCGTCAAATAGCTGCGGGAAAGCGGATCCGACCGGAGAACCGCGGTCACGACCGCGACCGGTACTGGTTGACGAGCGTCGGCACGACGACGCCGACGCCGATGAGAACCGCCAAGCGGACGGCCGAACTGTCGGTGACCGACCGCGACGCGTACCAGAGCCCGACCCCGAGGACGGCGAAGGCGGTCACGATCTGCCTGTCTGTGAGAGCCATACGGTCGAGAACGAAACACGGCGGTAACAGCGTTACGCCACAGCGAGCCGGGATCGGGGTGTCCCAGGTCGGTCGCCGCCGCTTCAGGACCGCCGGTCCCGGATCCAGTCGACGAGCCGACCCGGAACGCCGAGGGCGTTCAGGCCGACGCCGAAGACCACGAACAGGGCGTAGAGCCCGAGCGTCGAGAGGTAGATGACGACCATCGCCGCGACGGCGAGGAGGTCGTCGTCGAGCAGATAAAAGGCCGCGATGGTCGCGGCCGTCCCGTAGAGCAGCACGAGGTACGGTCCCCAGCCGCGGGCTTTGCCGCGTCGGAGTCGCCCGCGGACGTAGCGTCGCATCTCCGATTCGACGTCCGGGCGCTCGACCGTCCGGGACTGCACGTCGGACTCGAAGGCGTCGAGGTCCGCGCGCAGCTCCTCGATCCGGCGGTCGAGCTGTTCGATGTCGGGCGCGCCGCGGGGTTCTACGTCGGTTTCGGAGGGGCTGGAGTCGCCCTCGTCGGCCGTCCGGTCCCCGGGGGCGGACTCGTCGGCGGCGTCGTCGGTCGTCGCGTCGTCCGCGCTCATCGTCTGCTCGGCACGTCGCCCCGGCGGGTGTTGTAGCTGCCGGTCTACGTCGCCGACCTGCCCGGCGAGGACCGCGTTGACGGCGGCTCCGGTGAGCACGAGGATCCCCGAGAGGTAGAACCACGTGACGAGCAGCAACACCGCGCCGAGCGCGCCGGCGACGCCGCTCGACACCCGCGCGTAGATGCCGAACCCGGTGCTCAGGACGGTCCACCCGACGGCGGCGAACACCGCTCCGGGGAGCGCGCGCCGGAGTCCGACCTCGACGTCCGGGATGACGGTGTAGAGCGGGAGGAACGAGGCGACGAGGAATCCCAAGAGGACGAGCGCGCTGAGGACCTCGACGAAGGGGACGTCGGCGATGGCCATCACTGTGGTCGTCACGATGACGCCGAGCGTCGCCGCGCCGAGCGACGCGAGCGTGACGAGCCCGTCGGTGAGCTGTTCGAGGATCGGACTGGTCGGGTAGCCGTACACCTTCGCGAACGCGACGTCGACGCCGCGGAACAGTTTCAGCGTCCCCCACACCGTCAGGAGGAGGCTGAAGATCGAGATCGTCCCGCGGCCGGTCGGGTCCGCGAGCGCGCTCGAAACGAGATCGGAGCCGGTCGGAAGGAGGTACTCCGCGGCGACCGACTGGACCGCCGCGGCGAGATCGGACCCGCCGACGACCGTCGCGACGACGACGGCCAGCGTGAGAAGCGGGATCAGCGAGACGAGGATGTAGTAGGAGATGCCCGCCGCGAGGAACGTCACCTCACGCTCGCGGACGGTCGCGACGATGAGCGCGGTACGGCGAGTCGGTCGGGTGTCGAGGCGCTCACGGTGTACGGTTCGGCGGATCGACACAAGAATCACCCGGCGCGTCGGGGGTCCGGGGCCGGTGGTCCGCGCCCTGACGGTCCGGGTCCGGACCCGAGCCCGAGTCAGACGCTCACTCGGCGGTCGCGTCGCGGATCTCCGGAACGGTGGCGTCGGTCTTGAACGCCGTCCCCGAGTAGTGCGCCCGCGTCGCCTCGAACCCGGCGTCCCGGAGGTCCTCGAGGAAGTCGTCCATCGCGGGCGCGGAGCGCGTCCACTGCTTGCACAGCCGGTGTTGGTCGTAGTGCGTCGGGCGGTCCAGTTCCCCTTCGAGGGTGTCGAGCATCCGCCGCGCGCGGGCCGCCTCGCCCATCTCGTCGGTGACGTGCTCGCGGACGGAGCGGACGAAGTCGGCGTCGCGGATCGGGCCGAGGTACAGCGGCCCGGCCGAGAGCAGGCGGTCGCTCCCGCAGGCGTCGCAGTCGTCCGGCGGGTGCGCGACGAGCCCGAACTCGTGTGTGCGGTGGAGGCAGTCCTCGCAGTGGTGGACGTAGCCCAGCCGATCGATCAGTTCGTCCGCCTGCGTGGCCCGGGCGTCGAGTTCGAGGTACGTTCGCGCGTAGTGACGCGTGACGTGCGAGAGGATGGGCACCGCGGCCTTGTCGTAGCGCGCCGCCGTCCGGACGAGCGCCGAGAGCAGGACGCGAAGGCCCATCTCGGGGTGGTAGTCGGTGTTCTGCGGGAGCGCCGAGTACTTCCGGATGCCCGAGCGCTGGTGGGCCCCGCACAGCGGCGCGGTGTCGGTGGCGGTGACGCAGACGATGTTCCGAGTGTTCGCGACCGCGCTGTCGACGAACGGGATCGGCGTGCCGAAGGGATCGAGGTCGACGACGTCGAAGACGGACTCGTGCAGCAGGGCGTTGACGTCGCGCTCGACGGCCTCGCCCGGGAGGTCGTTGCGCGCGAGATTCTCGCGGGCCAGTTCGACCGCGTCGCCGTCGACGTCGACGCAGGTGACGTCGAAGCCCTCGACGGCGGCGCGGACCCCGCGGATGCCGCTGGCGGCCATCGCGTCGAGATACGAACTGGCGCGCGGCTCGCGCTCGCGGTACGCGCGCAGCGTCGCCACCGTCACGTCCCGGTTGAGCTCCTGGGTCGGGTTGTAGAACACGCCGTCGCCCGCGCCCTCGGAGGCCCCGTCGCGGCGTCCGGCACCGAAACCTCGACGTCGCCCTCACGAACGTCCATAGGGTGAATCGGACGGCCCGGCGCGAAAAGGGATGCGATGCGTCGCGGCCGCACCGCGGGGCTGAACCGCCGCCACGGTGACCGGTGGCGTTTTGTCGGGGCCGGGGGAAGACTCGGGCGTGAGTGACGGCGACGACGCCGGAGGTCGGGGCGAACGCTCGGACGCCGAGCCGAGCGACGCCTACGTCGTCCCCACCGAGACCGACGACGAGAGCGAGACAGCCTGGCGGCGGGCGCTGGCCGAGGACGGCGAGTTGACCCCCGAGGCGGTCGACACGCTGATCTCGCGGCACGACGGCCGCGGGGCGCGCGCCATCGAGGCGGTTTCGGAGGGGCGGGTGAAGCAGTACCGCGATTTCACCGTCGTCGTCGGCCACGCCGACGAGTACGTCGTCGAGAACGGCGGCTGCACCTGCAAGGACAGCGAGTACAACCTCGATCCCGACGACCCCACGGAGCGCTGCTGGCACGTCCTCGCGGTCGCCGTCGCCGAGCGGATCGGCGAGGTCGACCACCACGAGATGTGGTACTCGGAAGTGCGCGACTTCCTGTAGCGCTCGGCCGCCCGCCACGCAGGACTCCCGTCCGCACCGTTTTTACCGCGGCTCGTCGAACCCACGACAATGCCCACGATCGACGAAAAGCGGGTGTACACCGACAACTCGGGGGTCGAAACGGTCTTTCTCGCGACGGAGTTGGGCGTCGTCGCCGTCTCCGTCTCCGACGACCTGATCGGCGAGTTCGGCGTCGTCCACCGGTGCCGCGCGCGGGACGTCGCGACCGCCGGGGCGCTCGTGGCGGTCGCGACCGACGAGGACGTGTTGCTCGCGGATCGAAGCGCGACGGGCGCTGCCGAGGGCGGTGCGGACGGGACCGATCGCGACCTCGACTTCGCGGCGACCGGGTTCGGACCGGCGACGGCCGTCGGGTTCGACGGGGACGCGCTGCTCGCGGGCGACGACGAGGGGCGAGTCGGCCGCATCGACGCCGACAGCGACGAACCGACCTGGGAAGCGGTCGGAACCGCAGCGCCGGTCCGCGGGATCGACGGACGGCTCGTCGCGGCCGCCGACGGCGTCTACCGGGTCGGAGACGCGGAGCTCGCGCACGCCGGCCTCGACGACGCGCGCGACGTCGACGCCGAACCCCTCGTCGCGACCGGTTCCGGCCTCTACAAGCTCGGAAACGGCTGGATGGACGTCATCGACGGGCCGGTCGACGCCGTCGATGCCGCCGGGGAACGCGGGCTCGCAGTTCGTAACGGGGTACTCTACAGCCGTGCCGAGACTGGCGGCGGCGAAAGCGGAAGTAACGAAGTCGGCGACGCCGATGCCTGGATCGAATCGCCGCTCCCGATCGAGGGCGACGTCGTCGCCGTGACACACGGCGTCGACGCGTCGTACGCGGTCACCGCCGAGGGAACGCTGGCGGTCCGGCTCCCCGGCGAGGACTGGCGACACCGCGAACTGGGCCTCAGAGACGTGGCCGCCGCGGCGGTCTGAGTGGAACGGCGTGCGGCGTGGACTGCACGCGTGCCGCGGACCGGCGACCAGACGGAAAGGGGTTTTAGCGCGCGTCGAGACGGTTCGGATATGATCGTACCCGGCGCATCCTCGCAGGCTCTGGCGGCCGCGCTCGCGGACGAACTGGATGAACCGCTGGCGGCCGTCGAGTACGACCGCTTCCCCGACGGCGAGACGCTCGCGGCCGTCCCGGAGTTCGACGCCGACCGCGCGGTCGTCGTCGCGACGACCGACTCGAACGACGCGTGGGTCGAACTGCTCCAGTTGCAGGACGCCGTCCGCGAGGCCGGGGCCGCGGAGGTCGTCACCGTCATCCCGTATATGGGCTACGCGCGGCAGGACCGAGCGTTCGAGCCGGGGCATCCCGTCTCCGCGCGTGCGATGGCGCGAGCCGCCTCCACCGGGGCCGACCGCGTCGTGCTCGTGAACCCCCACGAGGAGGCCATCGCCGACTTCTTCGACGCCCACGTCACCGTCTGCGACGCCGCGGGCGTCCTCGCCGACCCGCTCCCGGCGGACCTCGTCGACCCGCTCTTTCTCTCGCCGGACTCGGGTGCGGTCGAACTCGCGGAGGCGACCAGAGACGCCTACGGGACCGGCGAGACCGACTACTTCGAGAAGGTTCGGCACTCCGGGACCGACGTGGAGATCACCCCGAGCGACGCCGAACCCGAGGGACGCGACGTCGTCATCGTCGACGACATCGTCGCGACCGGGTCGACGATGAGCGAGGCCGTGTCCCACCTCGACGCCGGCGGAGCCGCCCGGGTGTTCGCGACGTGCGTCCACCCGCTGCTCGCGCGAAACGCCCGGACGAAGCTCGAACGGGCCGGTATCGAGCAGATCGTCGGCACCGACACCATCGAGCGCGACGTCAGCGCCGTCTCGGTCGCGCCGATCGTCGCGGCCGCCGTCGACGCGGTGGAGTCGGTGTAACAGCGGCGAAAGACGATGGACGGCCCGAGATACCCCGACGAACGGCACGTTCTCGAAGCCGACTGTGCGCGCTGTCCCGCGCTCGTCGACTGCCGAACGGAGATCTCGTGGGGGACCGGCGACCTCGATTCCGACGTGATGGTCGTCGGCGAAGCGCCCGGGGCCGGGAACCCCGACGCCGAGACGTGGCGCGGCGGCAACTGGACGGGCAAAGCGTACACCGCCCGGCACTCGGGGCGTCGCGTCCGGCGGCTCCTCGCCGAGATCGAACGGCCAGACGCCTACGTCACGAACGCGGTGAAGTGCTTCCCCTGCGACGGCGAGGGGTCGAACCGCGAACCCACCGAGACGGAGCGCGCGAACTGCCGGAGCCACCTCCAGACTGAGATCGAGTCCGTCGAGCCGGCGGTTATCGTCGCGACCGGCAAGCACGCCACGACGACGATACTCGCCATCGAGAACCGGGAAATCGACGGGTTCGTCGACCGGATTCTGGATCCGATCGAACTCGCCGAACTCGAGACGACGCTGCTTCCGATCCTCCACCCCTCGTATCAAGACATCTGGCGCGCGCGATTGGGCTACAGCGCCGAGGAGTACCGGACCGCCGTTCACGACGCGATCGAAACGGCGCTCGACGACGGTTCGGCCTGACATCGAGACCGAAAAGCGGAATCCGCCACGCGATGGCGGAACGAGACTCCACAGGGCGGGAATGGAAGGGGCCGCGCGCTCGGCGACGGCGGCTGACGCAAGCACCGCAGGAGCGAGCGAAGCGAGCGACGAGGAGCACAGCGAAGCCCCCGAGTCGAGCGCGCGGGGGCTTCCGAGGTGTTCACTGCGGGCTCGCGTGATCATCACCTCACCGAAGAAAACGCGTATCGACCCGAACCTACTTCGGCGATCCGCCCGACACGTCGCGTATGAGCGAGCCGACCATCTTCGAGCAGATCGTCGCCGGCGACATCCCGGCGCGGATCGTCCACGAGACCGACACCGTCGCGGCGTTCCTCGACGCGAACCCGCTGGCGGCCGGGCACACCCTCGTCGTTCCCAAGGAGCCCTACGAGCGCCTCGACGAGATGCCCGCCGACGTCGCCGCCGACGTCTGGGCGGCCGTCCAGGAACTGACGCCGAAGATCGAGGCCGCCGTCGACGCCGACGCGACGACGATCGGCGTGAACAACGGCGAAGCGGCCGGGCAGGAAGTCCCCCACGTGCACGTGCACATCGTTCCGCGGTTCGAGGGCGACGGCGGCGGCCCGATCCACGCGGTCGCCGGTCAGCGACCGTCGCTGTCGGAGGACGAACTCGACGACATCGCCGCCGCGATCGGATCGAGCGAGTGAGTCGGGAGCGAACGAGCGAACGGCCCGCGAGCGGCCGACTCTTCGGTACTGGGAAGCGCGCCACCGATCGGACGGTTTAAATCCGAGTACGCGGCCAACTGGGGTATGTCACAGTCGGAATCGACGGACGCCGTCGCGTTCGTCGGCGCAGCGGGCGGAGCGGGGACGACGCGGACGGTCGTCGAGGTGGCGGCCGCACTCGCGGCCGACGGTCGATCGGTCGCGGTGCTGGACGCGGCGTTCGCGACGCAGGGACTCGCACAGTACGTTCCGGGAGCCATCGATCCGGATCTGACGGCGCTGCTCGTCGACGACGGGCGCGCGCTGTCGGCCGGGGTGCGGCCGCTCGAACTCGACAGTCAGGTCGACGGCGAGGTCGCGGTCTGCCCCGCCTACGCGCCGTTCGAGCGACTCGCGCGGGCGAAGAGCGTCGACGCCGCACAGCGCTTCGAGTCGCTGATCGCGAGCGCGGCCAGCCAGTTCGATCACGTCATATGCGACGTCCCGCCGATCGCGTCGAATCAGGCGGTGGCCGCGGTGAACGCCGCCGAGCGCGTCGCCGTCGTCGCACCCGCGACGGAGCGCGGCACCGAGACCGTCCAGCAGACCCACGAGCGACTCGCGGACGTCGGAACCGACGCCGACCTGGTGGTCTCGACCCGCGGCGAGTCGGAGACGGCCGACGTGTCGATTCCGGAGACGGACGCGACGTCGGTCGCGTCGGCTCCGACGTGTCTCGACGGCGGCGACGCCTTCACCGAGGGAATCGCACGCGTCGCCGCCGCGGTGACGGGGCGAAGTATCGAGCCGAGCGGCGAACGTGGTGGACTGCTCGACTCCGTGGGCGGCCTGATCGGGCGATAGCGCCGAACGGAACCGCCGCGAGACCGACTACCGGAGGTCAGAACCGCCGCTCATCGTCTCCGCGAGGGCGTCGCGCTTCGACACGAGCGCGTCGCCCGCAATCGGTGCGGACGCGTCGCGTCGGACGGCCTCTGCGAGTTCCGTGATCGGCTCGTGGGTCTCGACGTAGGCGGCGAGGGCGAACTCCGCCTCGTCCGCGCCGGTCAGTTCCAGTGCGTCCGCGCGCGAGAGTCGGCCGTCGATCCAGTCGCGGAGTACGCGCCGAGCCGTCGGTGATAGCGGCGTCACCCCCTCGAAGCCGCAGCGGTGCAAGAGCTTCGCGGCGGTGACCGGCGCGAGCGCCGCGGCCTCCCCGGCGTCGCCGACGCTCGCGCCCGCGTCGTAGCGTTCGAGGACCGTCGCCGCCCCCGCGGCCGTGCACGGTAACTCCGATTCGTACTCGCGAAGCCGCGCGTCGAGGTCGACGTCCGTGCCGTCGACGGTCGCGACCCCGCGCTGCACTTGCTTCGTCGTCAGTTCCAACCCCGCTGCGATCTCCGACAAACCCATCGTGTGCGTGTGTCCACCCGATCTGATAAGAACATTCGGCTCTGTTATCGTATTTGATTTTATAACCTACCGTTCACCGGTAGGTTAGATAGGGCGTTTCGTGGTCTTCTACCCCGTTTTCTCACGTCTTTAAATATGGCTTCGCGACCGAGTTTCAATTGTGATGAGTGGAGCACCCACCGCCGACGCCGCCACGACGACGAACGCCTGCCCCGAGTGCGGGGGCCGCCCCGAGACCGCCCGCGGCGAGACGCTCTGCGGCGAGTGCGGGCTCGTCCTCTCGGAGTACCGCATCGACCACGGCCCCGACTGGCGCTCCTTCGCCGACTCCGACACCGATCCCAAGCGGACCGGCGCGCCGCTGACGCGCTCGCGACACGACAGGGGACTCTCGACGAAGATCGGTCGGTCCACGCGGGTGAAAGGTCGCAAGCGTCGACGGCTCGCTCGGATGCGCCGTCAACACAACCGCGCGCGCATCTCGACGAAGCGCGAGCGCAACCAGGTGTACGCGTTCACCGAGATTCGGCGACTCACGAGCGTTCTCTCGCTCCCCGACCGGATCCGCGATCACGCCTGCTCGCTGTTCCGCTCCGCGCAGTCGGAGGACCTCCTCCCGGGCCGGTCGCTGGAGGGCTTCGCCGCGGCGTCCGTCTACGCCGCCTGCCGCGTCGCCCGCGTCTCGCGGACGGTGAGCGAGGTCGCCGACGTCGCGAAGGCGACGAAGGCCGAACAGACCGCCGCCTACGACGCGATCAACCGCGAACTCGGGCTGCCGGTCGGGCCGATCGACCCCGCGGAGTACCTCGCGCGGTTCGCGTCCCAACTCGACCTCGGCGGCGAAGTCGAACGGCTCGCCCGCGAGTACGTCGAGGAGGCCGCCGATCGGGGGATCTCCGTCGGCCGGAACCCCGGCGGCGTCGCGGCCGCCTGCCTGTACACCGCCGGTCGCGACCTCGGTGCGGGCCTCACACAGCGGGACGCCGCCGACGTCGCGACGTGACCCCGGTGACGCTCCGCTCGACGTACCAGCGGCTCCGCGACGACGAGTAACGGCGGCGAGTTCGACGGCGGTGAGTTACGACAGTAACAGTCCTCGATTCCAGTTCTCGGTTCGCCGACGCACCGTGTGTCAACGCGACAGCGACGCGTCGAAAGAGACAGCGACGGTCAGCGGAT
Organism: Halobellus rufus; assembly: GCF_000739575.1. Taxonomy (GTDB): domain Archaea; phylum Halobacteriota; class Halobacteria; order Halobacteriales; family Haloferacaceae; genus Haloquadratum; species Haloquadratum rufum. Next base: position 73,185 of record NZ_BBJO01000025.1, read on the forward strand.
CAAACTCGCTTTGCCCGACGCACAGCGTCGGCGACGGACGTCAGCGCGCGTGCCGCTCGCGTCGACGGCGCGGATCGGACGACCGGCCGGAACGACGCCACCGTTCGACCGACCCGCGGATCGGCGGGGACGACGACCGCGGGCGCGCCCAAGACCTCCTCGAACGTCTCCGTCGGCGGGTCGTCGACAGCGCGGTTGATTACGGTCCCGACCAGCCCCGCGTCGAGTTCGCGGGCGAGTTCCCGCGAGCGGACGGCGTCCGCCAGCGCGTACGACTGCGGCGACGCCACGATCACGCAGGCGTCGGCGACGGCGAGGGGGACGCCCGCGTCGGCTTTCATTCCGGCCGGGCAGTCGACGACGACGTCGCCGTAAGCGGCCTCGACCGCCCGAAGCGTTACATCGAGCGCGGCGACGTCGGCCGCGCGAGCGCCAGCGAGCGACCGCCCGCACGGGAGCAGACGGACGGGACCACAGCCCTCTCGGACGGCCTCGACGGGGTCGGCACGGCCGGCGAGCACGTCGTGGAGGTCCGGGCCGGGACCGGTCGGTAGATCGGCCATTCCGAGGTCGGCGTCGACGACGGTGGCGTCGAGCGCGGCACCGAGTTCGACTGAAACGGTCGACTTTCCGACGCCGCCCTTCCCGCCGGTGACGGCGACGATCACCGCTCACCACCGCGCGTCGGGTCCGCGGGTTCGCCGGACTGCGACTCGGCCGCCGCAGACAGCGACGACACGACGGGTTCTGGATCCGTCGCGGCGGCCCGGTCGGCGAGCGCGATCACCCGATCGGCGACGGCTCGCAGGGTAACCTCGTCGGCGTCGACGGTCGCCGGAAGCCCGACGAGTGCGTCGGCCCCGCCGCAGTCGGCGAGCACAGCGGTCGCGTCCGCGGCCGTGGCGTCGGTCAGGCGCTCGGCGTGGTCGATGCGGGACTCGACCGCATCGAGCCACGTCTCGACCGCGGTCGGGACGGCGGCACCGGCGGTGCCCTCGCGCGCGTTCGACGCTCCGGAGGCCGAGTCGGAGGAGCCCTCCGATCCGACCGCGTCCGCGGGCGGACGCGCCCGGCCGAGCGACCGGATCGCCGTCGTCACCGTATCAGAATCCGAATCGGCGGATCCCGTACCCGTCGAAGCCACCGAACGCCTCTCGGTTTCAATGACGGGACCGAGCACCTCGATCGAAGCGGCGTCCGAAGACACGTCCGGCGGGGCCACCGGACAGGCGTAGCCGATCCCCAGACGACCGGAGGCCGGAACGACGCCGCGAAAGCCGTCCGCGTCCCATCCGGACGCCGGCACGCCCTCCTCCCGCGGCGGGAGGAGCGGGCCGTCGAGTTCGTTTCGAACCCGGACGCGGAGGTCGGCAGCGACGGTGCTGCGGAGTTCGATCCGAACGAGCGTGACGCCCGCGAGAGACCGCGTCGAAACCGTCGATTCGATCGGATCCGACCCCGGTGGACGGGTCCCGTCGGTCAGGTCGGCTTCGATGGGAAGGTCAGGCTCGTCGGTCAGGCCGTTCTCGTCGGCCAGACCGAGCCCGCCGGAGCCGACGTCGAGAGAGGATCGCACGGCCGCTCTGGCCGCCCGTTCGTATATAAAACGTCGCGCCGAGCACCTCGGTCGGGCGGACTTCCGAACGCCGAACCGAACGCTATCGGATCAAAAGCGGTGCACCGAGCCGTTCGAACGCCGCGTCGGGCCCGCCGAGTGCGTCGGCGACGCCGGCGGCGAGGACCAGCGGAGCACGGATCGGCGCGATTCGCGCCACTGCGAGGGCATCGAGCAATTCCGGTGCGTCCGGCCCATCAGCGTCGGCGGCCGGAAGCAGCGGACGCAACGCGTCGCGCGCGGCGCGAAACTCGTCGGAGACGGCGGCAACGCGAGCGGCGCGAACCCGTCGTCGACAGTTCCCGATGCGGTCTTCGAGCCGAATCCGCGCGTTGCGCTCGTCGCGGCCGGTTCTGGCCCGGCGTTCGAGCAGGTCGAGCCGCTGTGCGGCCGCGACGCGTTCGGTGGCCGCCTCCGAAAGTTGCCGCGTCACGTCAGACAGCGCCGCTTCCGCCTCGCCCAACGCCTCGGCGGGAGCTGAAGCGTTCCCGCTATCGTCGCCTGCGGCCTCCCGCAGCGCCGTCACCCGTCCGCGGACGGTCGCGACCCGCTCGCGAAGCCGGTCGGTCTCAGCGCCCGCGGCGGCGGCCCGGCGGCGCGCTTCCCGCAGTTCGGCGTCGTCGATCGGTGCCGGCGAGAGCGACCGAAGAGAGCAGAGCGCGTCCGCGAGGTCGGCGTCGTGCGGCGTTCCGACACCGAGATCCGCCGCGGCGGCCGCCAGTGCGGAACGCGTTCGGACGGTGGTGTCTCGACCGAGTTGCGCGACGTGCGCGTGAGCGCGGCCGGGCGGACTGGCGTGAACGGCCAGCGCGTCTGGTCGCACCGGGCACCCGCTCTGAACCGCCCGTCGGAGTTCTGCGGCAGTGACGTCGCTGGAATCGCGCGGTTCGGTGAGATCGACGACCGGTCCGGCTTCGACGCGGCCGCTCGGAAGTCGCAGTGTGAACTCGTGTGCGTCGGCGGCGACCGCTACACCGGAATCGAGCTCGCCGCCGCTCACAGCTCTCGCTCTCGCATCGCGTCGGCGGTCGGGTGGTCGGTCCCGGCGGCGAACCGGTCGTAGGGCGTGCTCGGCGACTCGCGCCGCTCGTATGCGGCCGCGGCCTCGCGGACGGCGTCGGGCGCGTCGGCGAACTCGTTGAACGGCTCGGTCCGCTCGACCTGCACGTCCGCGGCGTGTCGCTCCCGGAGGCGACACGCCAAGAACGCGCCGTACTCGGTCTCTCGCAACAGCGCGGCGCGGCCGAACCGCCTGACGACGGTCTCCTCGTGCGCCCGACAGGCATTCCGCAGCGTCTCGCGCGCCCGGCGCGAGTACGTCACCACCAACAACACGACTAGGAGCCTATTTCACGGGGGTCGTAAAAATCCACCCACACCGGCGAAACCGACTCACACCGGAGAGATGTCGACGTCGAGCGCGGCCGGATCCTCGTCGAGCAACTCGGCGATCCGATCGCGCGCCTCGGCGGTGCTCTCGGCGACGACGACGAGGCCGTGCGCCCGCCCCTCGCCCGCCGCCTGATAGGCCCTGAGTCCCTCCTCCCCCTCGAAATCGGTCGCGTACGTGCGGAGGATCGTCACGACGCGCTGCTCGGTCGCCGCGAGGTCCGAGTCACCGGACTCGAAGTCGCCGAGCGCCTCCTCGACGTTCCGGAGTGCGGATATTCGGTCCATTACGTCGTCCTCAGGTAGTTCTGCCGCGGTTCGTAGAGCTCGCCCTTCCTCTTGAGGTTCTCGATCTCGTCTTCGGCCTTCGACTCCTCCAAGCCGAGGTCGCTGCCGGCCCGTTCGATGACCTCGTCGACCGGCGCGCCCTCCTCGTACTCGGCCTCGAGCTCCTCGATGAGGTGCTTGATGTCCTTGATCCGATCGCGCTGGTTCTTCGAGGTCCCGGTCTCGACGATGTCGGCGTCGAACTCGCCGGTCTCGGGGTCCATCCCGATGTCGCGGAGGCAGGATTCGACGATCTCGGTGACGCGGACGGCGTCCTCGCGTTCGACGGTATCAGAGAGTCTGAGGCGCGCCGACGCCTCCGAGAGCCGGACGAGCGCTTCGAGCTTCCGCGCGGTCACCGGTACCGGCGCGTCGTCGTCGGCTCCCTTCGCCCGGAAGTCGACGTAGAAGTCCCGAATGACTTCTTTCGCTTCGTCGGTCATCGTCGGATAGCAGTTCCGCTTCGCGTAGGCGATGTACTTGCGCAGGAGTTCCGCATCGATCGCGGGCGTGACCTCCTCGGTCGCATCGGCGACCTGTTCGTCGGTGAACTCCGAACTCGGGACTTTCGTCTTCTGAGTGTGCAGTTCGCCCGCGTAGTTCGTGTTGATGATGTGCTCTGCGAGCTTGGCGTCGGACTCCGGGTCGGGGTTGTCGGTGACCGTGAAAATCAGGTCGAACCGGGAGATCAGCGCGGGTTCGAGGTCGATCTGCTCGCCGATCGGCTCGTACTGATCGAAGCGGCCGTACTTCGGATTCGCCGCGCCGAGCAGCGAACACCGGGATTTCAGGGTCGCGTTGATGCCGGCCTTCGAGACGGAGATCGAATTGTGCAGGACGACGCCCTGACTGACGAAGGTGTTCGTCGGCTCGACCGTCACGTCGTAGACCCACTCGCAGGCGTGCTCGCCCTCGTTGGGGACGGTCTCGACGTCGGTGACGCGGTAGTAGCGCAGGTCGCATCGTGCCTCAAGGCTGTCGAGCCGACGCTCGGCCTCGTCGACTGCGGCCTCGACCGCCTCGACAGCCTCGGCGCACATCGACTCACGTTTCGGGGCCGTATAGCCTCCGCCCTCGGCGTAATGGATAGCGCTAGTCGTCGTCTCGGAGAGTCGCTCCGCGAGTTGTCGTCCGGACCAGCCGACGTGCTCTCTGACTTCCGCGAGCGTCGAGACGGAATCGACGCCGTCCCGAACCGTGTCGAGCCGATCGCGCAGCTCGTCGATCTCCGAGCGGACCGTACTGATTCGGATCCCGTATCCCTCGTCGAGGGCTTTTCGGAACCGACCGTCGAGCGGGACACCGAGTAGTCGCTTGAGCGAGCGGATCTCCCTTGCGGCGCTCGTCGGCAGAACGTCGTGGTGCCGCTCGGTAGCGTTGCTCCGCTCGACGAACCGCCGCGCCTTCTCGTATCGGTCGTCCGCGGGGTCGACGACAGCTTCGACGAACTGCTCGGTTGAATCGCCCATCACGTACGTCTTCCACGCGTCCTCGCAACCGTCGTGGTGGATCCGCGACGCGACCCCGATCTTCGAGAGAGCATCGGCGTAGTCCTCCGCCAGCCCGTGGCACGCCGTCGAAAAGGACATCGCCTCGCTCTCGACGCCACCATCGCCCGCGAACGCCCCCACGAGGAACCGTCGGATCTCCTCTTCGGAGGCTCCCAGAACCGCGCTCGGCATCCGTTTCTCCGGCGATTTCCGCATCACCTCGGGGAAGTTGGACTCGAACCATCGGTACAGTTTCGTCGACACCCACCGTTTCGTCGTGGTGCCGGCCCCGTTGACCGCATCCGTGCTTTCGAGTCCGAAGACGTCTCGCATCAACCGTGCTGCCCGATCGAGCAGTCTACCGTCTTGGTTCGAGAAGCCGATCTCGTGCGTTCGCCCGCCCGAGTAGGAGTTCCCCTCGGCGGTCAGCAGTCCGAGAATCTCCGCGAGGTCCGGCGACATCTCCGTGGGGAGGTCGACGTCGCGCTCTTTCCCGCGGTGTGCCTCCTCGGCCAGCGGCATCGGTGCCGCGGAGTTCGGGAGTTTCCGCGGCGCGGGAACGAAATCGCCCACGGAAATTTCGCTGGCGTCGACAGTCCCGACTTCACCGCTCGCGTCGACGAACATCGGATGTTCCGGCGTGACCGTCACCGAGCGGCCGTTCGAGAAGGAGACGCGGACGAACTCGTCGGGCGCCTCGTGTCGACTCACGCGGTCGACGTCGGTTTTTTCGACGTCGTTGGTGTCGAGGTCGACGGTGTGGACGCCGACGTCGTCGACAGAGAGGATCTCGCAGTCGATGCCGTCGACGACGTCTTCGGTCCGTTCCTCCATCATCGAGTCCACGAACGGACCGATCTCGACGCGGCGACCGTCGGAAAGTAGAATCTCCGAATTCGGGTGGTAGGACTGCTGTTCCAGCGCTTCGTGCATAGCGCTTCGATCCTCCGATCGCATCTTATCTAGCTCGTCGACCGCCGCGATCCCTTTGTCGGCCAGGACGAGCGCGCCGGCTTCGAGCGTCCACTGCTGGCCGTCGCCGAAGTCGTCACGTACGGCCGCCGCGGTGAGACCGGCTGAGGAGCTACCTTTCCCGGAGGTGTACACCGATCGCGGGGCGATGTTCCGGATGTACTGCAGCATCGCGGACTTACCCGTCCCGGGGTCCCCGATCAGAAGCATATGCAGGTCCCCGCGGGTCCGCGAGCCGTCGGGGAGGTGTTTCGTCACGCCCGAGAACAGTTGCAGGATCATCGCGAGTTTCTCCTGCTCGTAGCCGTAGATCGAGGGCGCGACGGAGGCGACCATCTTCTCGTAGATGTCGGGCTCGTTCGAGAGGTCGACGATCTCGGCGACGTCCTCGTCGGTGATGTCCATATCCTCGAACTCCTCGTCCTCGATCTCGACTGCGACCCCGTCCATGTAGAGATCGAAGATGGGCGTCTTCTCGTTGCCCGACGTCTGCTGCTCGATGTGGAGGACGCCCGTGACAGTAACGTGGTCGCCCGCGGTCACCCGCCCGGTGACGTCGTCTTCGAGGTCGACGTCGATGCTCTGCGGCGTCTCGCCGCCCCGCAGGCCCTCGGGGCTTTCCTGAACGCGCACCTTCTGCGCGTCGACGAACTCGGATTGATCGAAGTCGACGTGGAACGGCCCCTGACGCTCACACCCCTGACACTCGTGCGGTTCCTGGAAGCCGCTGTCGGCCTGCGGGATGTACGTCATCGTCCCGCAGCGCTGGCACTCGAAGGCGGCCTCGGTGATCTTCGGCCGAACGTCCGTCGCCTTCCGGACGATCCCCTGGACGGCGATCATCCGCCCGATGTGGTCGTCGTGGACGCGGATTCCGCGGATGTCGACCGTCTCGGGGAGGTTCGTCAGGCGGACGTGCGCGCGGCCGAGTTTGACGTCCGCGGGGAGGTCGTAGAGCCGCAGCGCCTCCTCGGCGTACTCGCGTATCTGGTCGGGCTTCTTCCGGTAGTCCTCGGCCAACTCGGTGTCGAACGCGTAGAGGTCGTCGTAGTCGACGTAGAGCGATCGCTGTTCGTTCGGGTACTTCTGGGCGAGCGTGCCGATCTCGTCGCGGTAGTACTTGCGGTAGAACTGGATGAACCGCTCGGTGAGGTCGCGTGAGTCCTGGGGGGCCTGCGCCATCGCACCGGAGTAGGGACCTCATCGGGTAAGAGTCTTCGCCACGGACGGTGAAAGTGATCGGACGGCGAAATATCGGCGCGGGAGGCCGGTCACTCAGAGGGAGACGTCGGTCTCGATGTCCTCGGTCGCCTCCCGGAGGCCGTCGCGGCGGGCGTCCTCGGCGAGTCGCGTCGACAGGTCCGCGTCAGTCAGGAGGTCGGCGAAGGCGTCGCGGAAGCGGTGGTTGACGCGCCGGGAGGCGAGGTCGCTCTCGGCGACGCGGCGGTACCGGCCGACAGATTCGAGAGCGACGTCGGCGTCGACCTCAGCAGCCTCCGACAGTTCGGCGGCGAGTGCCTCGTCGCCGGCGTCGGAGGGAGATTCCGAGACGAGCGTTCGGAGTCGCTCGTAGGGGAGCGGGGCGTCGCGGTCGGCGTCGCTGACGAGGTGCAAGTCCATCCGCGCGCGGAAGACGTCCTCGGCGTCCACGGATTCGCTTCCGTCGTCCACAGAACCACCCGCCGCCTCGCCCTCCGCCGAGAGCGACGCCGCCACCGCGGCGTCGGCCGCGTCCGACCACGTCCCCGAATCGGCACCCGCCGCGTCGGGATCGAAGAACGCGCGGACGACGCGGCGGAGTTCGGGGGTAGAGAGCGGCGACGAGAACGCCTCGCGCTCGCGCATCGCCTCGATGAGTTCGTCGAGGCGCTCGTCGACGGACTCCTCGTCGCGGTCGCTCGCCAGCGAGCCGCGCGGCGTCGACTGCGACTCGGTCACGGTCTCCTCGCCCGTCGTCTCCACGAAGAGGTCCCGGAGTTCGGCGGTCTTCTCGTCCATCAGGGTACCAAAGGCGGTCGCGACGTACAAACGTTTCCGTCGTAAACCAAAGTATTCATTTGGGTTTACGAGACAGGGAGTCGTATGTCAACGGAATCGCAGTCGGTCGAACTCGTCGGCGAGGACGTCGTCGGCAACGTCGCCCGCGCGGCGCTGTTCGCGGCGCTCGTCGGCGCGTTCGCGTACGTGTCGTTTCCGAATCCCATCTCCCCGGTCCCGGTCAGCCTGCAGGTGCTCGGCGTCTTCCTCGCCGGGATCTTCCTCGGGCCCGTCTGGGGCGGCGCGTCGCTGGCGTTCTACCTCGTCGCGGGCGCGGCCGGCGCGCCGATATTCTCCGGCGGGCAAGCCGGACTCGGCCCGCTCGTCGGGTACACGGGCGGGTACCTCTGGTCGTACCCGGTCGCCGCCGCGCTGATCGGCGCGGTCGTCCACGGCGTCGACGGCATCGAAGAGCCCGAAACCGTGGGCACCGCCCGGCTGGTCGCCGGGATGCTCGCCGGGACGGTCGTCATCTACGCGCTCGGAACGGTCGGCTTCGCGCTCGTGCAGAACGTCGGCCTCACGCAGGCGTTCGCCGTGAGCGCGCTGGCGTTCGTCCCGTTCGAGGCCGTCAAGATCGCCGCCGCGGTCGGGATCGTCCGGAGCGACGCCGCGGCGGCCGCGTAGGGAACCGATGGACCCACTCGCGAGGTCGTCTCGATGATCCGAACGGAGGGGCTCGTCCACCGCTACGGCGACGTCGTCGCGGTCGACGGCGTCTCGATCGCGATTCCTGACGGCCAGTGCGTCGTCGTCGCGGGCGCGAACGGCTCCGGCAAGACGACGCTCGTTCGGCACTTCAACGGCCTGCTGGAGCCCGACTCGGGGACCGTCACGGTCAACGGCCGCGAGGTCGGGACGGATTTGGTCGCCGCGCGGACGGCCGTCGGGATGGTGTTTCAGGAGCCGCGCGACCAACTCGTCGCGGCGACGATCGGCGCTGACGTCGCCTTCGGCCCGGAGAACCTCGGGCTCGCGCGCGAGGAGATCGACCGCCGGGTCGACGCCGCGCTCTCGGCCGTCAACCTCGCCGGGCGTGCGGACGAGCGGGTCGACGAACTCTCCGGGGGCGAGCGCGAGCGCGTCGCCATCGCCGGCGCGCTCGCGATGGAGCCCGATCACCTCGTGCTCGACGAGCCGTTCACCGGACTCGATGACCCCGCGCGTCGAGCGGTGCTGAACCGACTGCGGACGCTCAAATCCGACGGCACGAGCGTCGTCGTCGTCACGCACGACCTCCGCGACGTTGTCGACCTCGCCGATCGGGTGATCGCGATGGCCGACGGTCGCATCGTCGTCGACGCCGACCCGGAGACGGCCGTCGAATCGCTGCCCGAATACGACGTCCGCGTCCCGGAGCGGGTCGGTAGTTCCGAACCGGTCCAGTCCGAGAGGCCGGAGAGACGCGACGGCGACGCGAGCGCGCGATGCTGACGTATCACCCCGGCGACTCGATCGCTCACCGGCTCGACCCGCGGACGAAGCTGTTCGTCCAAGCCGCCTTCGCCGCGGCCGCCTTCGCGCACACGACGCTCTCCGGGCTCGCGTGGCTCTCGCTCGTCGCGCTCGCGTTCCTCGCCGCCGGGCGGCTCTCCCCGCTCCGAGCGGTTCGAGGCTACCTCCCGGCGCTGCCGTTTCTCGCTGCCGGGCCGCTCGTTTCGGTCTTCGCCGTGGACCCCGCGACGGTGAGCGTCGGCATCGATCCCGCGAGCGCCTTCGACCCGTTGCTGGCGAGCTACCGCGTGCTCCTCGTCCTGCTCGTGTCTGCGGTCTACCTGCACGCGACGCCCGTCCGCGACTCCCGGGCGGCGATCCAGCGGCTCGTGCCGGGGCGCACCGGACGCCTGCTCGGCGTCGGAGTCGCGCTCGTGTTCCGCTTCCTCCCCCTGTTGCGGGCGGATCTCCGCCGCGCGCGCGAGGCGTCGGCCGCGCGGCTCGGGTCCGAGCGGTCGCTCCGGGACCGGATTCGACTCGTCGGTGCCGCGGGGATCAGGCGGGCGTTCGGCCGCGCGGACCGGCTGGCGCTGGCGCTCCGCGCGCGGTGTTTCGCGTGGAATCCGACGCTTCCCGCGCTCCGGTTCGGAAAAATCGACGCCGTCGGGCTGCTCGTCGCTGCCGCGCTGGGCGTCGCCGCGGTGGTCTAGACGGCGCGTTCGTCGCGTGGTGACGGGGCGCTCCGACCGCTAGTCGGCCTGGTATTCCTTCTTGAAGCCGCGAAACTCGGTCCGGTGGGCTTCCTCGTCCGCCAGAAGCGTCACCGCGAGGTCCTCGGTGACTGGGTCGCCTGCCTCCTCGGCGGCGTCGATCAGGGCCCGGTATGTCTCGATCGCACCCTCCTCGGCGTCGAGCACGCCGTTGATGACCGAGAGGACGTCCGTGGTGTCCTCGGGGGGCTGCAGACTCGTCTGCGTCGCCTCGAACGCCGCCGAGCCCGGCGGATGCTCGTCGAGTTGCTTGAGCCGGTTCCCGAGCTGCTCGGCGTGGCCGAGCTCCTCCTGAATGTCCTGCTGGAGGGACTCTTTGATCTCCTCGGCGCGGACGCCGTCGAGGACGATCGAGTTCGTCATGTAGTTCATCACCGTCTCGATCTCGTCTTGGTACGCCTTCTGCAGCAGCCGGATTACCTCGTCAGACATTGCGGTTAGGATTCGGACGCCGGCGACAAGATACTGTCGGCGAACCGACGGCCGCGGTGGAAGTCGACAGACCGAAACGGGTGTCCGAGGCCGTCGACGCGGGGTTCTCGATCGGTCCGAACTCGCTCCGAGCCGTTCGGAGCTGACTCGCCTCAGACCCGCGAGCCGTCGACGTCGATTGCGTCGACCGGGCAGATGTCGACGCAGAGCATGCAGTCGATACACTGGTCCTCGCGGGTCGGCTCGACCTTGCGGTCCGACTCGGGGTGTCCCGGCGTGTCGACCCACGTGAACACGTCGACGGGGCAGTTCTCCAGGCACGCGCCGTCGGCGACGCAGAGGTCGTAGTCGACGGCGACGTGCGTCCCGTGGATACCGAGCGTCTCCGGCGGGTCGACGGGCCCCCAGACGTCGACTCCGTTCTCCTCGCCGACCTTCTCGCGGTTGTTCTCGAAGTTCGGATCGATTCCCATTTGCATCCGATACACCGGAGAGACCCAAAACACCGTCGGTGCGGCCGTTCGAATCGGCGACGCAGGTCGGACTCCGCCGGGGCCTCTGCCGGTGTCGCCCCCGCGCTTAAGCCGCGCGGCGCTGGAGAGAGGGGTATGAATCGTGTCAACGAACGCGACGTCGACTGGGACGAGACCGAACGCGAGCGGACGCACTTCGAGCGGAAGCGACTCGCGAGCGCCGCCGACTTCGACGGGCTCGGCGCGAGCCTCTACGAGCTGCCGCCGGGCGGCGCGTCGTGGCCGTATCACTTCCACACGGGGAACGCCGAGGCGGTGTACGTGCTCTCGGGGACCGGCGTGCTCCGGACGCCCGACGGCGAAGCGCGAATCGAGCCGGGGGACTTCTGCGGCTTTCCGGCCGACGCCGAGGGCGCACACCGCCTGCGAAACGACGGCGACGAGCCGCTGCGCTACCTAGCAGTGTCGACGATGCGGGACCCGGACGTGACGGTCTACCCGGACTCCGAGAAGATCGGCGTCTACGCGGGGTCGCCGCCCGGCGGCGACGCCGACGAGCGCGTCGTCTCGGGGTACTACCGCGAAGGCGACGACGTCGACTACTGGGAAGACGAATCCTGACGCGATCGGGCGGACGTTCGACGCGGTGAGCGCCGAACACCGAGCGCCGAGCGAGCCGCTACGCCGGAGACGCCTCGTGGTCCGCGGACGTCCGCTCGCGTCGGATCCGGCCGACGGCGTCGGTGAAGTTCTCGAACAGCCGCTTGGTGCGGCACGCCGCGTCGTAGTTCTCGTCGTTGATCCCGTCGAGGACCGCCTCGCGGCGCTCCGGTGAGAGGTCCTTCTCGTGCGTGATCGAGCGCGCGGTCTCGCGGTCGTACTCCGGGTGGAACTGCACGCCCCACGCCGTCCCGCGGCGGAAGGCGTGGACGCCGTAGTCGTTCTCGGCCAGCAGCGTCGCCCCCGGCGGAAGCTCGGTGACAGCGTCCGAGTGCGTCGTAAACGCGGTGAACGTCTCGGGGATGCCCGCCAGCAGTTCGCCGTCGGCGACCTTCGTGATCTCCCGGTAGCCGATCTCGTAGGCGCCCATATCCTCGACGCGGCCGCCGAGCGCCGTCGCGACGACCTGGTGGCCGTAACAGACGCCGAGCAGCGGCAGCCCGCGCTCGTCGGCCTCGGCGACGTACGCGACCAGCGGTCGGATCCAATCGCGGTCCCAGTACACCGACGAGCGCGACCCGGTGACGACGACGGCGTCGAAGTCGAAGCCCGCGGGCCGCTCGTTCGCCGTCACGTCGAACTCGACGAGGTCCGCGTCGAGTTCCCGCCGGAAGTTCCGGGGCGTGTGCTCGTCGCCGTGGGAGGCGTCGAGGAGCGCGATCCGCAACCGGTCGCTGGTCCGACTCATCGGAGTAACGGACGGGACGGGTCGAAAAATGCCTTGCGCCCGCGGGCACCCCTGCCGAGGCCTGTGACGCGCCGTCGAGATCGTCGAACCTACTCGTCGTCGAGGGTCGAGAGGAACCCGAGTACGTCGTCGTTGACGCGTCTCGACGCCTCGACGTGGACGAGGTGGCCCGCCGCGTCGACCGCGCTGAACTCCCCGCGGGGCAGCCCCGACGCCAGCGCCTCGCCCCGTTCGAGCGGCCAGACCGCGTCGTCGGTCCCGTGGACGACGAGCGCCGGAGCGGTGATCTCGTAGAGCCGGTCGGAGACGTCGAAGTCGGCGACGGCCGCCGCCTGCGCCTCCCACGCGGCCCGCTTGGCGTCCTCGGCGGCGCGCCACTCGACCATCTGGGCGACGGCGTCCGGATGGGATTCGACGAACTCGGCCGAGAGGCCGGCGCGCAGCGAGCGTTCGAGGGCGTCGGGGTCGTCGAGGCCGCCTCGGAGCGGAGCGAGATCGAGCCCGCCTCCGCTGGCGGCGGTGCCGAGGAGGACGAGGCTATCGACGCGAGCCGTCGTCCGCGCCGCCTCCAGAGCGACCATCCCGCCGAGCCCCGCGCCGACGACGTGCGCCGACCGGACGCCCGCGTCCGAGAGGACCGCGGTGAGGTCGTCGACGAGCGTCGGGACGTCGTACGGCCCCGATGGCGCGTCCGAGCGACCGCACCCCCGGAGGTCGGCCACGATGCTCCGGTACGGCCCCGCGACCGCGGCGTGCTGCCATCCCCACTGCCACGCGCCGTAGCCGACGTCGCCGACGAACGCGACGGGCTCGCCCGAGCCGTCCGTCTCGTAGTAGAGTCCGACTCCGCCGTTCTCGGTGTAGGTCACAGGTGTGCGTCGGGCAGGAGCGACTTAGCGATCCCGACTCGGAGAAACGTCCGGCGAGCCCGACCCGCGGGGTCGCACTCGGCAGTCGTCGGTCACCGGTCAGACGGCGCGGATTCTGGCCGTCCACTCCACGGACTCGCCGTCGCCCGCGACGTCGCACTCGACGACCGCGTCGAACAGCGTCTTGAGTAGTTCGACGGTACGGTCGTCGACGACGGACGGATCGAGGTAGAAGTAGCCCGTCGCGTCGGCCGCGCGAAGCCGCGTCGTGAGCACGTGGAGGAAGCGGTAGACGCTCTGGGTGTCGGCGTACTGAAGCAGGACCGTGAGCGACTCCACGGTGACGGTCGCGTCGTCCCACTCGGAGAGGTACGGGGTCGACTTGACGCCGACGCCCGTGAGGTTCGACGGGCTGGCGACCGTCTCCACGTCGAGGTCTCGGTCCCCGAGGTCGCCGCTGGCGAGTTCCGGCGTCGTGATGAGCGCGGCCGCCGCGGGTTCGCCGCCGAGGATCTCACACCACGAGTCGAACCACGCTGCCGGCGGCTGTGAGAACGAGATGCCGAGCAGCGTCGTGTCGCTTCCCCCGTCGACGAACTGCCGTTTGCACTCGGCGTCGTCGACGGCGGCAGCTTGGGGACGGAGGAACAACACGGTCGCTGCGTCGTCGACCTGTGCGGCGACCTGCGCTATCGAGGACACAGTGTTAGATTCTCAATATGTGTCGATAAGTCTTGTGTCGAACGACGCAGCTCCGTACCCCGATTCGGACGGCTGACGGCGGAAACCGACGCGTGTCTCAGGCGTCGCTCACGCGCTCTGGACGGCTCGGAGCACGTCCGGCGCGTCCTCCAGTGCCTCGTCGAGCGCGTCGACGTCCGGGCCGCCGCCCTGTGCGAAGTCCGGCGGGCCGCCGCCGCCGCCACCGACGGCGGCCGCGAGTCGACCGACCACCTCGCCGGCGTTGATGCCGACGCCGTCGGGAACGCCGACGACGAACTGGGCGCTGCCGCCGGCACCGGAGCCGAGGACGGCGACTTTGCCCTCCTCGACCAGCGCGTTCGCCGTCGCGCGAAGCTCGTCCGCGTCGCCGTCGAGCCGGCGGATCACCGCGGGGGTCCCGTCGACGTCGACCTCGTCCTCGCCGGCCGCGGCGCGGGCCTCCGCGAGTTCGGTCTTCAGCCGGTCGATCGTCTTGCCGCGCTCCTTCCACTCGGTGAAGAACCGCTCGGCGGTCTCCGGGACGTCCTCGGGCGTGACGTCGAGCACGTCCGCGGCGTCGTAGAGCGCGTCCTCGGTGCGCTGGGTCGCCTCGATGGCGGCGTCGCCGGCGGCGAAGACGATCCGCTCAACGCCGTCTTGGACCGGCTCGGTCGTGAGGATCTTGATCGCGCCGATGTCGCCGGTCCGGCCGACGTGCGTCCCGCCGCAGGCCTGCACGTCGTCGTCGATGGTGATCGTCCGGATGTTCTGTCCCGGCGGGATCCCGCCTGGTAGAGGTCGAACCCGTGTTCGGCCTCCGCCTCGTGGCGGTCGGGCCAGTTCTGCTTGACCGCGCGGTTCTGCATCACGAGGTCGTTCGCGACGAGTTCGATCTGCTTGACCTCCTCGCGGGTGATCCGCGAGTAGTGTCGGACGTCGAGCCGGGAGCGCTCCGTGCCCTTCTGGGCACCGGCCTGCCGGACGTGCTCGCCGAGGACCTGCCGGGCGGCGTAGCCGATGATGTGGGTGGCAGTGTGGTGACGCATCAGCCGACGGCGGCGCTCGACGTCGAGCTGTCCGCGGACGAACTCGCCCTTTCCGGGGTTGCCGTCGGTGCGGTGGAGCACGACGCCGTCGCGGATCTGGACGTCGGTGACCTGCACGGTCGTGTCGTCCGTCGAGAGCGTCCCGTGGTCGGCTGGCTGGCCCCCGCCCTCCGGGTAGAACATCGTCTGATCGAGGACGACGTCGTAGCCCTCCTCGCGCTCGATGACGTCGAGGACGACCGCCTCGAACTCGGTGCGCTCCTGATCGTCGTAGTAGAGCTTCTCCGTCTCGGGGAGGTCCGCGAGGCGCTCCTCGCGCGCGGTCGACGCCGTCGAGGCGTCCCCGCCGCCGTGTCGCTCCGCGACCAGCGAGTAGAAGTTGTCCGGGACATCGACGTCCGCGCCCGCGTCGGCGGCGATCTCCTCGACCATCTCCGGCTGGATGCCGTGGGAGTCGTACAGTTCGATGAGTTCCTCGACCGGGATCGCCTCCTCCTTTTCGGCGTACTCGGCCGCGAGGGCCTCGACCTTCCGCCGCCCGCGTTCGAGCGTCTCCCGGTACTTCCGCTCCTCGGTGCGGACGATGTCGCGGATCGTGTCGCGGTTCTCGTAGCCGAGGCGCTTCGCCTGCATATCGACGAGTTCGTCGAGCGGGGCGTCGACGCCGACGTCGTCGACGAGGCGCTTCGTCCGGCGCAGCACCATCCGCGCGAGGTAGCCGGTTCCCACGTTCGAGGGGACGATCTCGTCGCCGAACATATAGGCTAGCGTCCGGCAGTGGTCGGCGATCGCGTAGATCGTTTCGAGGGGGTGGAGCAGTTCGGTGAGTTCGTCGCTGTCGACGTCCAGTTCGCTCGCGACCTCGGCGCGCGCCGCCGTCAGGTCGTCGATCTCGTCGATGTCGAGATATCCCGAGAGCTTCGCCGCGCGGTGGACGAGTTCCTCCTCTTCCTCGCTCAGGGAGATCCCCGCGTTCTCCTTGAGGAACTCGATCATGTCGGGGTAGACCGCCTCGTAGACCGTCGGCGTCCCCTGCGACACCCACGTCCAGCGTTCGAGGCCGTAGCCGGTGTCGACGATGTAGGTGTCCATCGGCGAGTACCGGTTGCCGTCCTTCATCTCGTACTCGCCCTCGTCGTCCTGTTCCATCGACATGAAGACGAGCGTCGCGAGTTCGGCTCCCCGGTAGAGGACCTCGAACGCCGGCCCGGCGTTGCCGCCGCCGACCCACGGGTCCTCGATGTAGGTGATCTCTTCGAGGTCCGCGCCCATGTGCTCGAAGAACTGATCGCAGAGCTCGACGGTCTCGTCCTTCCAGTAGACCTCTCCCGAGTAGGCGTACTGGTCGCCGGCCTCCTCGCGGGCGTTGAACGCGTGGTGGGCCATCATCTCGAAGGCCATCGTGTGCCGACCCGTCTTGCCGACGTTGTCGATGTCCTGCATCCGGATGCAGGGCTGAGAGATGCAGAGCGGGTTCGCCGGCGGCGGCGTCTGCCCGCTCGTGACCAGCGGCTGGAAGTCGTAGACAGACGCCTGCGTCAGGAGGACGTCGTCGCGCCAGCGGTTCGCCGCGACCGGGTACGGCTCGATGCGCTCGTGGCCGTGCTCCTCGAAGAAGGAGAGGAACTCCTCGCGCATCTCCTCGAGGGTGTACTCCTCGTCGAACCCGGGGTTGTCGATGAAGGAGTAGTCGTCCGCGGGCGGCTCGCCGCACGTCTCGCGGTCGGGATCGCGCGTCCAGAAGTAGACGTCGGTCACCGGGCACTGTTTCCGGTGGAATCCCTCCTCCTCGAAGTATTCGAGACGATACTCCGCTTCGAGTTCACTCATTACCCGTCAGTTGACCCACGGCCGGGTAAAACAGTTCCGGGTGCGGGAGAGGCGGACGGGCGTTCGAGGGCCTTTAACGACTGATTAGCGGGCGACGGCGACCCACTTCCCTCGGTCGACGCCTACTCCTCGGCGGCGAGAGAGGCCAAGAGCGCCTCCAACTGGACCCGCTCGTTCGCCCCCGCGGTGATCCGGTAGTCGGCCTCGCCGATCCGCTCCATCAGCCGGATCGTCGTCCGCTCGTCGAGGTCGAAGTCCCACGCCGAGCGGTGCAACTGGTCGATGATGTCGCCGCCGGCCATCCCGGTGTCGACGAGCAGGTGTTCGAGTTGCGAGCGCGCGGACGCGAAGTCGCCGTCGATGGCCGCCCGCACCATCTCCTCGATCTCCTCGGGCCGCGCCGTCGACGTGATCAGATACACCGCCTCCTCGTCGACGACGTCGCCGGTGGTGGCCGCCGCCTGCAGGGAGTTGATCGCGCGGCGCATATCGCCGCCCGCGGCGTAGACGAGCGCGTCGAGACCGTCCTCGGTGATCTCGATCCCTTCCGCCTCGGCGATGTCTTCGACCTGCTGGCGGATCGCGTCGTCCGAGAGCGGCGAGAAGCGGAAGACGGCGCATCGAGACTGGATCGGGTCGATGATCTTCGAGGAGTAGTTACACGAGAGGATGAATCGCGTGTTGTCGGAGAACTGCTCCATCGTCCGGCGGAGCGCCGACTGGGCGTCGTCGGTGAGCGAGTCGGCCTCGTCGAGGAAGATGATCCGGTGGTCGTAGCCGCCGAACGACGACCGCGCGAAGTTCTTGATTCGGTCTCTGACGACGTCGATCCCGCGCTCGTCGGAGGCGTTCAGTTCGAGGAAGTTGTTCCGCCAGTCGTCGCCGTAGATCGCGCGGGCGATGGCGGTGGCCGAGGTGGTCTTTCCCGTTCCTGCCGGTCCCGCAAAGAGCAGGTGCGGCAGGTCGTCGCGCTCGACGTAGGACCGAAGGCGCCCAACGATCTCCTCTTGGCCGTAGATGTCGTCGAACGTCTCCGGTCGGTACTTCTCGATCCAGATCTCGCGTCCCGCCGGGGCCCCCTCCGAGGCGTCGGCCTCACTCATACGCGAGACAGGGGGCCCGTGGCTCATAAACCACCCGCGTTTCGGTCACCGACTCGCGGTCGCCGCCGAAGCTGAACGCGAAACCCGTCCGAGATGGAAGCGAAACCGGAAAGCCCGCCGCGACCGAACCGAGCGTATGCGCGTGACCGTGGACGTCGTCGGCGAGGGAGAGGAGACGGTCGAGGCCGACGAGGGCGACACCTACGCCGACGTCGTCCGCGCGGTCGGCTACTCGCCGCACGAGGTGTCCGTGATGATCGACGGCAGTCCCGTGCCGGAGGACCAGCCCGTCGAGGTCGAGCGCGTGCGAGTGCTCCGACTCATCAAGGGCGGCTCGTCGCCGCGGTGACTCTCAGATCGTGACCGTCGAAATCCGCGAGTCGACGCCCGACGACGCCGACGACGTCGTGAACCTGCTCGACGCGGCGATGCTGGAGTTCGATCGCCAGCGGGTGCGCCGACTCGTCGCCGACGGCGAGGCGCTCGTGGCAGTCGACGAGGAGGGGGCGGTCGTCGGAGCGTGCGTACTCGGCGTGGTCGACGGCGACTCCGTCGTCGCGGTCGTCGACAGCGAGGCGGACGCCGACGCCGACAGCGACCCGAGCGAGATCGAGTCGATCGCCGTGCGCCGCTCGCGTCGCGGGCGCGGGATCGGGCGGGCGCTCGTCGACGCGGCAGCGACGCGCGCGGCGGGGCCGCTCGTCGCGCGCTTCCGCGAGCAGGTGCGGCCGTTCTACGCGGCGCTCGGCTTCGAGATCCGTCGAGTCGACGGAGAGGAACAGGAAGACGATGGCGACGACCGCCTGTGCGGAATCCTCAGATGAGCGGCTCCACCAGTTCTCGGCCCGCTGTCAGCAACGCGTCGGCGCGTTCCTGACTCGACGCCTCGGTGTAGATCCGCATCTTCGGCTCGGTGCCGGAGGGCCGGACGAGCAGCCACGAACCGTCTTCCAAGAGGAGCTTGAACCCGTCGAGCGTCACCACCTCGGCGATGTCGCGGTCGGCGACTCGCTCGGGGAGCGCGTCGTCGAGGTCGTCGATGACGCGCGCCTTCTCCGAATCCGGACAGTCGAGGCTGACCTTGTCGGAGACGATGTCGCCGTGAGCGTCGAGCAGGCGGTCGACGCGGTCGTCCATCGGTTCCTCGGCCGCGGCGGCCGCGCCGAGCAGCCCCATCAGGACGCCGTCCTTCTCGCGGACGTGCCCGCGGATCGAGAAGCCGCCGGACTCCTCGCCGCCGATGAGCGCGTCGTGCTCGGCCATCGCGTTCGCGACCCACTTGAACCCGACCGCGGTCTCGAAGACCTCCTCGCCGTGCGCCTCCGCGATGCGGTCGATCAGGAACGTCGTCGAGACCGTCCGGATCGCGGGCCCAGAGTCGGATTCGAGGAGGTACTCGTAGGCGGCGGCGTAGAAGAGGTTCTCGTCCAGATGACCGCGCTCGGGCGTCACGAACGCCACGCGGTCGGCGTCGCCGTCGTTCGCGACCCCGAGGTCGGCGTCGTGCTCGGCGACCGCGTCGACGAGCGGTCCGAGGTTCTCCGCGCTCGGCTCGGGCGGCGTGCCGCCGAAGTCGGGATCGCGCTCGTCGCGGACGCTGACGACCTCCGCGCCCGCCGAGCGGAGGAGTTCGTCGGTGACGCCGCGGCCGGAGCCGTGCATCGCGTCGTGGACGACCGTCAGTCCCGAGAGGTCGGCGTCGACGAGGTCGCGGGCGTGCGCGAAGTGCGGCGTCACGACGTCAACCGTCTCGATCGTTCCGCGCTCGGCTTCGGGCAGGAAGTCCGGTTCGGCCAGATGCGCGGCGACCGCGTCGGTCACCTCGGGGAGCGCGGGCGCGCCGTCGGACGGGATGAACTTCACGCCGTTGTACTCCGGCGGGTTGTGCGACGCCGTGATCATCAGCGCCCCCGAGAGTCCGCGGTCGACGATGGCGTACGCGACGAGCGGCGTCGGGCAGTCTCGCTCCGGCAGGAGGACGTCGAACCCGTTGCCCGCGAGCACCTCCGCCAGCGAGTCGGCGAAGCCCTCCGAGGTATCGCGGGCGTCGTAGCCGACGAAGACAGGGTCGTCGTACCCCTCCTCCGCGAGGTAGTCGGCGACGCCCTGACCGACGATCCGCACTCGCTCGTCGGTGAAGGTGTCGAGCGTCGCCCGCCAGCCGTCCGTCCCGAACGAAATCGCGTCCATACGGAACCCTCGCCGTCGTCGGATAAAAATCCCCGTCGACACCACGCGGGAGAGAGGATCCGTCTCAGCGACGCCGGGTAGCGGCGTCGACCGTCGACGAACGTTTATCCCGGATGACGGGGCCAACCCGGCCGTGAGCTGAGTTTCGACCCGCGCCGGGTAGCGGTTGTTCGGCACGTCGGCGCGGGTGCGGGAGCGCGAGAGCGGGGCGACGGGGCGCAGTCGTCTCGCGAGCGCTCGGGGCAGGTGCCGACTGTTCGCCAATCAACGTCGCGTCGGTACCGTACCCGTGGTCCTTTTCGCCGCTCGGCCCCCAGACGGGGGTATGATCACCGTCGTCGCCGTCTCCGGCAGCCGCCGCGAGCGGAGCTACACCCGCAAGTCCCTCCAGATCGTCCTCGACGCCGTCGGGGGAGACGGCGTCGAGACGGACCTGATCGACCTCGGCGCGGTCGATCTCCCCCTGTATCACCCCGATCGCGACGAGCAGGGAGCGTCCGCGGAACTCACACGACGGGTTCGGGACGCCGAGGCGGTGCTCCTCGGCTCGCCCGTCTACCACGACTCCTACTCCTCGACCTTCCGCAACTTCCACGATTACTGCTCGAAGGACGAGTTCGCGGACACGGCGGTCGGCCTCGTCGCGACCGCCGGCGGCGGATCCTACGGCGCGACTCTCGAGCATATGCGGAGCACGGTCAGAGGCGTCCACGGCCACACGGTGCCCGAACAGGTCGGGATCCGCCGGGCGTCGCGGAAGTTCGACGGCAACGACCTCGCGGACGAGGACATTCGAAGCCGACTCGAAGAGCTGGGCGTCGCCGTCGTCGAGGAGGCGCGACGGCTGCATCCGAACGCGTAGCCGAGCCGAACGAGGGGCTCGTCGCTGCGGTCACAACGACGTCGGTTCGGGCGATCCGGTCGGGACGATGATCCGCTCGCCGTCGACTTCGTGTACGGAGACGTCGATCCCGTACACCTCGGAGATGGCGTCGGCCGGGATCTCCGCGGGCGGTCCCTGCGTCCGGACGCCGTCCTCGCCGAGCAGCACGAGCCAATCGCTGTAGCGGAACGCGAGCGTCAGGTCGTGCATCGCGTGGAGGATCGCGAGCCCGTTCGGCGCCTCCCGCCGCAGCAGCGAGAGCACCTCGACCTCGTGACGGATGTCCAGATCGCTGGTCGGTTCGTCCAGAACCAGCGCTCGCGGCTCCTGTGCGAGCGCCCGCGCGAGGACGACCTTTTGGAGTTGACCGCCACTGAGGGCGTTGACGTCCCGCATCGCGAGGTCGTCGAGCGACAACCGGTTCAGGAGCGTCGCGACGACCCGTCGGTCGCGAGCGCCCGGGCGCGCCCCGAAGTGCGGCTTCCGGCCCATCAGCACCGTCTGAAAGACGGTCCGCGGGAAGTTCGTGGGTTCGTTCTGCGGGACGTACCCGACGGTCCGGGCCAGTTCGTCGCGGTCGAAGGTCCGGACCGGCCGCCGGTCGACGGTCACCTCGCCCGCGAGCGGGTCGAGGAGCCCGACCGCGCATTTGAGCAGCGTGCTCTTTCCCACGCCGTTTGGGCCCAGTAACCCGACGATGTCGCCCGGGTGCACCTCTAGGGAGACGTCGGCTACGACTGCGTCTCCGTCGTAGCCGCCGCTGACGCCGTCGAAGGAGATCACTGGGTCGACGGACGCCCCGTCGGACCCCCCGGCACTCCCCGCGGTGCGTCCGTCGCTCACCAGTACTCCCTCCCGCGGAGGATGAGATAGAGAAAGAGCGGGACGCCGACGAACGAGGTGACGATCCCGACCGGGAGGACGATCGGCGAGATGATCGTCCGGGCGACCGTGTCCGCCGAGAGCAGCAGCGCCGCGCCGGCGACGGTCGAGGCGGGGATGAGGATCCGCTCCTCGCCGCCGATGAGCCGTCTGACGATGTGCGGGACGACGAGACCGACGAACCCGATGATGCCGAAGAGGGCGACGACGACCGCAGTCACGAACGACGCGAACACCATCCCGAACAGCCGCGTCCGTTCGACCGGGACGCCGAGGCTCCGCGCGGTCTCGTCGCCGGCGTTCAGCACGGTGTACGCCCACGCCCGCCGGGTGAAGTAGACCGTCACCGCGGCGACGACGAACCACAGCAGCGCGTTGAACCGCCAGGTGGTGCCGCTGACGTCCCCGAACTTCCAGTACACGAGCGCCGCGAGTTCGGTGTTCGTGGCGAAGTACTCCAGGCTCGTCGTGCCCGCGGTGTAGAGCGCCGCCAACGCGATCCCGGTGAGGATGAGCGTCTCCGGCGTCGCGCGCTTGTACTTCGCGACTAAGTAGATGGCCGTAGTCGACGTGAGCGCCCCGGTGAAGGCCGACACGGAGGTGAGGTACGGATCGATAACCGAGAGGATCGGGCCGCTGCCGCTCGTCGTTCCCGTCCCGAGGACGACGATCGAAAAGGCGGCACCGAAGGCCGCACCCTGCGAGATCCCCAGCGTGTACGGCGAGGCAAGTGGGTTCCTGAGAACGCTCTGCAGGACCGCACCGGCGACGGCAAGCCCCGCGCCCGCACCCACGGCGGCGACGATCCGCGGGAGGCGGATGTTCCAGATCACCTGGTAGGCGGTTCCGGTGTCCGTTCCGCTCAGAACCGAGACGGTTTCCGAGAGCGAGACGGGGATCGGCCCGGTGACGACGGCGTAGCCCCAGACGGCCACGAGGAGCGCCGCGATGACGACGATGACGGCGGACTTCTTCCGGGAGCGCCGTCGGTACTGCTCGAGTAGCCGGTCGTTCGACGTCCGAACGTCCGACCCGCCGTCACCGGCCGCTGTCTCCGGGACGTCGACGGACCACTCCGTCGGCGGCGTATCGCGGTCTGCGCTCGCGGTCGGGTTCTCGCGCATCGCGGTGAGTTAGACGTCGAGGCTGCCGAACCCGCGTCTGTACGTTTCCGCGAGGTCCTCGTAGACGGGGGCCCCGACGAACGACTCCCAGATCTCGTCGGCCTTCGCCGCCGGATCGACGTCGTTGAACCGGTCGGGGTACAGGACCGAGCCGGCGTAGTAGGCGTTAGCCAACGCGGTGCCGAAGTTGATGGAGTACTCGCGGACCGGAAAGAGCGTGTAGACGTCGCCGTTTTCGATCGCGGTGACCGACTCGTACTGCGGCTCCGAGAGCGCCTCGTACTCGACGGTCCCCATATCGACGAAGAGGTAGCTCGGGTCCTGATCGATGATCTCCTCGGGGTCGATGTCGATGCGCGCTGCGCCCTTCGTCTCCGTGAGCGTCCCGGTGAGGTCGCTCGCGACGTTGTCCGCGTTGACGAACTCGAGCGGCGTGTACAGCGGCTGTGTCCGGGTGAGTCCGTGGTTCCCGCGCCCGAGGTACCCGACGTACGTCGACGGACGGTCGCCGCCGACGTCGCTCGTCCGCTCGTCGAGGTCGGCGATCGTCTCGTCGGTGAGCGCCTGCACCTCCTCGGCACGCTCGGTTCTGTCGGTGATCTCGCCGATGACGTCGAGCGACTCGAAGAAGAGGTGCCGGTGTTCCGCGTTGATGTCGCCCGGCTGGACGACGACGACCGGGATGTCGGTCTGGCTCTGTAAGTTGTCAGCGTCGGCGCCGTCGCCCCAGGCCCAGATGATCACGTCGGGGTCCTGTTGCAGCAGCAGTTCCGCGTCCGGTTTGTTCCGACGGCCGATCGACGGGAGCTCCGACAGCGACGGGTTCGCGTGGACGTACGGCCGGAACGGCCGCTTCTCGTTCGTCGTCTCGAGGTCCTCGACCGCGATGACGTGGTCTTCGGCGTCCAGGTACGTGATGAGTCGGAGCGCGCCGGACCCGACGCCGATGACGCTCTCGACGGACGCCGGGACCTCGACCGTCCGACCGGCCAGATCCTCGATCGTCCGCGTGGACGCCGATTCCGCGGTGGTCCCGGCCGCCGTCGTCGCGTCCGTGCTCGTCGATCCCGACGTCGGCGTGCCCGAGGGCTCGTCCGTGCCGCTACAGCCGGCGATCGTCGCCGCGCCCGCCGTCGCGACGAGCGTCTGCAGGAACCGCCTCCGCGACCGTTGTTTTGACATAGATACAACGGTTTTTACTCGTAGAGATGAAAGGTTCTGCGATTTCAGCTATGCAGTCCGAATCGGAGTCGCTGCTCGGAGACTCGACGGTGTTGGTCGGAATCGACGACACGGACACGAAAGACAGCGAGCACGGGACGGGGAAGATCAGCCGGCTGTTGGGTGCGCACCTCTCCGAGCGGCTGCCGGACCTCGAATGGACGGGCTGCGTCCGCCAGCAGTTGCTCATCGATCCACGGGTCCCGTACACCACGCACAACAGCTCCGCGACGCTGCTCTGTGAGGCACCTCCGACGATGGACCGCCGGGAGGTCGTCGAGCCCGCCATCGACTTCCTCGAAGCGAACGCCGCGGACGGCTCCGATCCCGGGCTCTGCGTCGGTCGTCGAGCGGACGTCGCGGACGCGGTGCGCGAGTTCGGCGTCGTCGCCGACGAGAGGCTCCTCGAAACCAGAGAGGCCTACGAGCTGGCGCGGGCCTCGGATCTGTTCCTCGCGGCGTGCGGCGGGACGGGCGAGGGCGTCATCGGCGCGCTCGCCGGCGTCGGTCGAACCGCGAGCGGGGAGTGCGGGCGGTTCATCGAGTACGGAAAGATTCGATCCTACGCCGGCACCGAACCGGTCGAACGGCTCCGCTCGGACGGGATCGACGTCGTGACGTCCGAGGGAACGGAGGTCGAATCGGGGACGCTGGCGACCGCCGGCTGGGTGCGTCCGCTCCTCCGCGACGGGTCTCCGGTCCTCGAAGTCGAAGCGCGAGGGAACGGTCGCTACCGCGCGACGAACGCGGACGGGTGACGCTGTCGGAGAGGACTCTGGCCGCCTGCATCGCGGTGGCGACGTCGAGGGGGGCAGCCCCGCTCGACTACGACGAATCGAGCCCGACCAGTCGCGCCTTCTTCCGGCGGGAGAGCTGTTTGATCTCGTACTCTCTGGCATCGCCGCGGACTTCGAGTCGAACGATTCGACGTGGACCAACTCGACGGGGGTCCGCCCGCGGGTGTACTTCGCGCCCTCGCCGGCGTCGTGCTCGGCGACGCGGCGCTCGACGTCAGTCGTGTAACCCGTGTACAGCGACCCGTCGGCGCATTCGAGAACGTACACGTAGTGGTCGTACTCGGTCTCCGACATCGCGCTGCTCAGTCCACGTCGACCGTCTCGACGACCTCCGCGAGCGCGGCGCTGTCGGGAGAGGCGTGGGTCACGGAGAGCGGCGAGACGCTGACCTCGGCGTCGACCATCGCGCGGCGGTCGGTGCCGACGGGGTAGCGCTCGCGGTGCTCCTCGGTCGCGGGGAAGGGGTTCTCCCAGCCGACCACGCCGGGCCACGTCCGGTCGTGGAGGTGGACGATCCGCTCGTCGTCGGCCAACTCGCCGTCGGCCGATTCGCCCCCGTCGGTGCCGAGCGCGCCATCGTCGAGTTCAGCGGGATCGGCGGGTTCGACGTGCTGCTCGTAGTCGTGGTACGGTTCGGTGAGAATGACCGGCGGCGACGGCGCGTCGACCGGGGCGTTGACGTTCAGCAGGTCGACATCGTCGTAGACGCCGGCGTCCAGCGCCCGGGAGACGAGTCGGGTGGCGATCCGGGCGGGGCGGGCGAAGTCGTACTCCTCGGGCGGCGAGAGGAAGAAGTCCGTCGAGTGGTACGCCGAGATCGCGAGCGCCGGCGTCCCGAGGAACGCCGCCTCGATTCCAGCGCCGACGGTGCCGGAGCGCCCGACGACGTAGTTGCCCGCGTTCGGACCGTTGTTGACGCCGGAGACGACGACGTCGAAGTCGGCGTCGAGTCCGCGGAGGCCGTACGCGACGCAGTCGGCGGGCGTGCCGGAGAGGCGGTACCCCCACGGGTGATCGCGGACCCGGGCCGTGTGGGTTCGCGTCCGTCCGACGCCGCTCTGGTTCGCGTCGGGCGCGACGACGGTGACGTCGCCGAGCGCGGTGAGTTCGGTCCTGAGGGTCGCGATACCCGGCGCGTCGATGCCGTCGTCGTTCGTGAGGAGAATTCTCGGCTCCGTACTCATTGCTGGATAGTTCGCGGAGAGACAGGTAGCCCTTCCGGTCGTCGGCGTCGAGGCGACCGGGCGGTGGTTCGACCGCCCGGCGAGTACAGAAGTACGGCTTCGCGTGGTGGTCTATCGCCGTTTCAGTGGTCACGCGGTGCGGGTGCGACGCCGTGCGACCTCCGCGATCCCCGCGTTCGCCGAGCAGTTTGGACAGGCGAGCAGTCGCCCCTCTTTGTCGGCGAACACGCGCGCGAAGTTGTCGGAGACGTGTGACCCGCAATGGTCACAGCTTGGCATGCGTGTTTCCGGCAGCCACCATTTGCCGGTGTCTGTCGTACGTGCGCGACGCATATATGGCTTCCCGCGCACGCGAGAGGAGCTATTAATCCGTTTTGGCAGATTCGTCGCGAGCGTCGGTGTCTCCGCGGGAGTCAGCCCCCTCGCGGGCGTCGCTCACCGCACGCGCGACGAGCCCCGCCTGGGTCCCCGCGACGAACCCGGCGTCGACGTTGACCACCGACAGCACCGTGCAGGACTGGAGCATCCCCGCCAGCGCCGCCGCGCCGTCGCCGCCGTGGCCGTAGCCGGCCGAGACCGGAACGCCGATCACGGGCGTGTCGACGAGGCCGGCGACGACCGTCGGGAGCGCGCCCTCCCGACCCGCGGCGACGACGAGGACGTCCGCCGCGCGGAGCGCGTCGAGGTGGTCGAGGATCCGGCCGAGGTGGGCGACGCCGACGTCTTCGATTCGTTCGACGGTCGCGCCCATCGCTTCGAGAACGGTCGCGGCCTCGCCCGCGACCGCGCGGTCGGCCGTCCCGCCGGTCACGACCGCGGCCGTCGCCGAAAGCGTCGGCTCCTCGTAGTCCGCTCGGCGGGCGACGAGCGTCCGAGCGCGGGGGTCGTACTCGACGTCTACCGTCCCGTCGACGGCGTCGGCTACGGCCTCGGCGTCCGCCTCGGAGACGCGCGTGACGAGCGCCCGCCCCGTCGAGTCGAGCGCGGTCGTCGCCAAGTCAGCAACCTCCGCGGGGGTCTTGCCCTCCGCGAGGATCCCCTCGGGAGCGCCGCGTCGCTGCTCGCGGGCGGCGTCGAACCGGCCGGCCTCGGTCGTGACGTATCCGGCCAGCCGCGCCTCCGCCTCGGTCGGTGAGAGCTCGCCCGCTGCGACCGCTTCGAGCACTTCGCGCATACGCGGTAATCGAGACCGGGCGACACGTACCTGTCGCTTCGGGTCCCCTGCGGCGGCACCGAGCGACGTCGCTCTCGTCCACGCGCGGCCCGGTCGACCGGAGCCGCACCCGCGCGTTCCGGACGACAGGTCGCTCGAAACGGACTGAATCGGCGAAATCGGCGTGACTTTTCTACTGCTACTCCCGAGTATATAAATCATTCCCATAGAAACTGCTACAGACGACGCGCAGGAGCGGAGAGGCCCGCGTTTTGGAAAATCTTTTTATATAGTGCCGATATAGAGGGTGGTGTATGGCAGACCTTATTGTCAAAGCAGCCGTCAAGGAAGCGCTCCAGGACAAGAACGTGGCCTCTGACTTCTACGATGCGCTCGACGAAGAAGTGAACGAACTGCTCGAAGACGCTGCCCGTCGCGCGGAGGAGAACGACCGCAAGACGGTCCAGCCCCGCGACCTGTAAGTCGGTTCACCGACCCAGGCTTTTTATTGGTGCTACGCCGGTCAGCGGCGGCTGTACCGTTCGACAGCGGCGTCTCGGAGACAGCGGCAGCCTCGCTCACTCGCGCCGACGGATGTCGACGCCGTCGTCGGTGCCCACGTAGACCGCGTCGACGAGGTCGACGAACAGTCCGTGTTCGACGACGCCCGGCGTCTCAGACAGCGACGTCGCCAGCGACCGCGGCTCGCCGATCGCGCCGAACTCGCAGTCGAGAACGAGGTTGCCGTTGTCGGTGACGACGGGGCCGTCCTTTCGCTCGGCGCGCCGCAGCGTCGGGTCGCCGCCGAGCGCGACGAGGTCGCGTTCGACCGCGGCGCGGGCTTCCGGCAGGACTTCGATGGGTACCGCCCGCGAGAGCGTCTCGACGGTCTTCGAGGGATCGGCGACGACGACGAAGCGGTCCGCCGCCGCGTCGACGACCTTCTCGCGGGCGTGCGCCGCGCCGCCGCCCTTGATCGCCTGGAAGTCATCGTCCAGTTGGTCCGCGCCGTCGATCGCGAGGTCGACGCCGTCGACCTCGTCGAGCGAGCGGAGCGGGATCTCCGCCTCCCGAGCGAGGGCGCGCGAGTCGAACGACGTCGGGACTCCGCGGACGTCGAGCCCCTCCGCGACCGCGCGGCCGATCGCGCGGATCGCGTGCGCGGCGGTGCTACCGGTCCCGAGGCCGACCACGTCGCCGTCCTCGACGAGGTCGGCGGCGCGTTCGCCCGCGCGTCGCTTCTGGTCGTCGCTCCCGCCGGTCGTCTTCATACGCGTCGTCTCGGCGACGCGGAGCACAAAACTTCCGCTCTGGGTCGACGACCGTCCGACCGCCGCCTCACAGTCGCTCTAACACGGCCTCGGAGTCGTACGAAAGCGTGAGCGAACGCGACCGGCCTCGTCCCTCGATCTCGGCGTAGTCGGCGTCGACGAGGCCCAACCGGTCCAGTTTGTTGACGATCTCGGAGTAGCGCGTGTAGCCGAGGTCCGTCTCCTCGTGGAACGCCTCGTACACCTCGCCGGCCTGCGAGCCGTCGTGCTCTGCGATCACGCGGACGAGTTCGCGCTCTCGATCGGAGAGGCCGCGGAGGCTCCGCGAGAGGTGGACGTACTTGGATTTCTCGTAGGCGGCCTCGACGTCCTCGATGTTGACGGTCCTGCTCGCGCGCATCTCCGCGTGCAGCCCCGCGCGTCGCAGGAGGTCGATGCCGACCCGCAGGTCGCCGCTCTCGGCGGTCAGTTCGGCGACGCGGTCGAGTTCGGGCGCGCCGACGACGCCCTCGTGGAAGCCCCGTCGGACGCGCTCGCGGAGGATGTCTACGATCTCGTCGACGCCGTAGACGGGGAAGAACACCTCCTCGGGCCGGAAGACGCTCTGGACGCGATCGTCGAGTTCGTCGATCACGTCGAGCGAGAGGTCCGAGGAGACGACGACGACCCCGATCTTCGCGCCGGAGTGCGCCTCGTGCGCCCGGAGCAGCGAGTACAGCGTGTCCGACACCTCGTTCTCGTAGAAGAGGTAGTTCACGTCGTCGAGCGCGACCGCGAGCACCTGCTCCTCCTCGACGAGGCGGTCGGTGATCTGCCCGAAGAGCTTCTTGAACGAGATCCCCGACGACGGCGGCTCGTACTCGAAGATGTGCTCGAAGATCCGCGAGAAGACGGCGTAGCGCGTCGAGTCCACCTGGCAGTTCACGCGGACGGTCTGGACGCCGCCTTGGGCACCGAGTTCGCCGAAGAGCTTCTGGACGGCGGTCGTCTTGCCCGTCCCCGGCGGTCCGCGGACCATCGTGTTGAGCGGGCGCGACCCCCGCACCGCGGGCCGGAGCGCGTACTTCAGGCTCTCCAGTTGCGTCTCGCGGTGCTCGAACGTCTCGGGGACGTAGTCGATCTCGAAGACGTGTTCGTCGCGGAAGACCGTCTCGTCCCACGACAGCATCCCCTCGTCGGGGTCGTCCCTCATCGCTTCAATCACGACGAGGAGTCTACTTAACCGTTCCCCAGATCGCGCGTCCGAGCGGGGGAATCCGCTCACTCGGTCACGAGCCGGTAGACGCGGAGAGCGGCGAAGACGCCGACCGCGAGCGCGACGACGCCGACGCCCAGCGCCGCGTACGACGCCGACCCGCGGAGGAACGGGCCGATGCCGCCGACGGCGATCGAGAGAGCGATCGCGGCCAGCGCGAGGTGAAAGAGGACCAGCGTGGCCGTTCCGAGCACGTCCCAGATCGCCTCGCGAGCGGCGCGGTACATCAGGTCGTACGTCGCGTCGTCGACGGCGTTGCCGTCGCGACGGCCACCGTCGGCGGTTAGGTGGTTGACGCCGTCGGCGGGTCCGGTGGTCGATTCGTCGGCGTCGCCGCGGTCTGCGATCGGTTCGTCGGCGTCGGAACTCGCGGAGTAGCGAGACGCGTCGTCGGGGACCATACCGGGCGCTCTGTCGCCCACTGGCAAAAACCCACGAGGTGGTCAGTCGCGGGGCGCGTCCCCCGGATCAGCGGCAGTCAGGCGGTACCACCCTGCCCGTCCGACCGCGGCGGCGACGCCGACGAGCGAGAGCGCGACGAACGCGTAGTGGTATCTGAAGCTGATCCGCAGCGTCGCTTGCGTGAGCGTCGTCCCGCCGAACAAGACGGCCGCCAGCGAGTCGCCGACGCCCGGGACAGACAGCGCTCCCTCGATCCCGACCTGTCCGAGCGTAAAGGAAAGCTGCGTCCACGGCAGGAGGAGGCCGGTGTACGCGTACAGCGCGACGAACGGAACCGAGATGACGGCCCCGACGGCATACCTCGCCTCGTCGACGATGCCGACCAGGAGCGCGATGAACACCGCGCCGAACGCGCCGGCCGCCAACAGGAGCCGGAGCAGTTCCGCCTGCGACGTCGTCGTCGGGACAGCGAGCAGCGCGAGGTCGACGAGCGCGACCGCGGCGACGAGGCCGATCAGGACTAACTTCAGCGTCGAACGTGGTGGGGAAGACTGGCTCATCTGCGGGGATCGTTGACGTCCTGTGCGTTCGTCGGACTATAATTTTCGGACGGGAGAGAGCGGTCAGAACTTCGTCAACAGCCGGTCGTAGAACCCCGATTCGTCTCCGTCGGCCAGCTTTTCGACGATGAGTTCTGGCGTCGAGCGCGCGAGGTGGTCTTTCACCGGCGAGCGGTTCACCACGAGTTCGCCGTCTTCGAGCCCCAGCGCCTCGATGCCGTCGACGGCGACCTCGAAGTCCGCCGCCGCCTCGATCTCCCGCGCCAGGTGCGAGACGAAGACCGCAGTCGCGGCCTGCTCGTCGAGCGCCTCCAGGATCCCCGCGACGATCTTCGCCGACGCGCCGGGTTCGGTGATGCTCTCCAGTTCGTCGACGAGGACGAGCCGGTTGGTCTCGCCGTCCGCCAGCGTTCGGAAGTCCCGCAGCGTGCTCTCGAACGCGCCCGCGTCCAGCGTCCCCTGCGTCTTCGCGTAGTAGTGGAGTTCCGAGAAGCGTTCGAGTTCGACGCGCTCGGCGGGGACGGGCAGCCCCATCTGCGCGAGGACGACGACCAGCGCGACGAGGTCCAGCGTCGACGTCTTCCCGCCGGAGTTGACGCCCGAGAGCAGCGTGACGCCGGAGACTTCGTAGTCGACGGGGTCGACGTCGCCGAACGCGACGTCCAAGAGCGGCGAGCGGCCGCCCTCGATGGCGAATCCGTGCGTCTCTCGGTTGGCACCTTCGTTCTCTGCAGGTCCGTCCCCATCGAGGTCGACGAACGTCGGCAGCGCGCAGTCGAAGTCGTCGGCGAAGCGCGCGACCGCCAGTTCGACGTCGAGTTCGAGGGCGTCGCGGACGAGTCGCTCGACAGGTTCTCGGAGCGCCGAGAGGTCCGACGCGAGTTCGCGCTTCAGCCGGGCCGCGCGGCGGTCCCGACCCGCTTTCAGCTCCGTCCGGAGCCGCGAGATCACCGACTCGTGGTGCTCGATCGGGAACGTGGGATCTTCCGGGAACGCCCGCTCGGCGAAGTCCGCCTCCTCCGGGCGGAGGTCGAGGGCGTCGACGAGGTGCTCGCGGGCGGCGGCGACGGCGTCGGCGTAGTCGTCGTCGAGTTCGCGGTCCAAGAGCGAGTCGACCCGCGCGCCCTGCTCGACGAGCGAGAGGAAGTCCGTGCCCTCGATCGTCACGTCGCGCTCGCGGATGGCGTCGCGCAGCCGGTCGTTGGCGACGGACTCGGCCGTCGAGACGGCGGCGTCGAGGTCGTCGACGGCCGTGACCAGCCGGTCGAGTTCCGCGTCGCCGACGATCGTGCCGTCGTCGTCGAGCCGATCGAGCGCGTCCCGCAGCCCGTCGAGGTCGCAGGACGGGCTCAGTCCCGCTGTCTCGTGGACTTGGGCGGCGGCGAGGATCCGCGACCGGTTCTCCGCGAAGAGGGCGAGGACGCGTTCGGGCACGATCTCGTCGGGGCGTTCCATCGCGTCGGGCCGCACGCGGACGTCGCCCTCGACGTCGACGCCCGCGAACTGCTCGTCGAGCGCGACGACCGTCGAGTACGAGCGGGCGAGTTCGGCCAGCCCGCGGGCGTCCTCGACGACCTCGACGGAGAGTTCGGGGAACGCCTCCTCCGCGGCGGCGAACCGCTCGGCGTCCGCGGTCGCGAGGCAGCGATCGCGGACCCGGCGCGAGGCGGGTGGCGAGAGCGGTTCGACGCCGGAGAGCGCATCGAGCACCGCGGGATCAGGGTCGTGCTCGGTCGCGCGGTCGACGAACTCGCGGACCTCCCGGATCCGCGAGGCCGACCGCGTCGGGTAGAACGTGGCGATTCGCTTCGCGGCGTAGTCGGTGACGGTCCGCTCGCGGAGCAGCCCCAGCGCGTCCTCGTACACCTCTCGCGCGCGGTCGGTCGCCAGAAAGTCCCCGTCGTCGCCGTGTCGGCGGCGGATCGCCCCGCGGGCGACGACCGCCGCGCGGCCCTCCGAGAGCCCGGGCGCGCGCGCCAGCGTGGCGACGTCGCCCTCGTCGAGCGCCCGCTCTGCGTCGTCGAGTTCCGACAGGGCCGCCGCCGTCTTCTCGCCGACCCCCGGGATGGCCTCGAACTGCATTCGGAGTGCTTTCGCTCCCGATCCGACAAAACGTTACGGGTGCGACGGGATCGCGGTGCACCGCGCGGACGTTCCCCCGTGCCGACCCTGAGAGGCGTGTCGGACCTCCCGGCCCGGTGACAACGCGCTTTTGCCGTTGCGCGGGATAGACCGGGTATGGCAACCCAGACGGATCCGGACGCGCTCCCGTCCGACGCCGCGGCGAAGGCCGAGACCGTCCGAGACTCGCTGGCCGACTGCGACGGCGTCCTCGTCGCCTTCTCCGGCGGCGTCGACAGCGCGGTCGTCGCCGCGCTCGCTCGCGACGCCCTCGGCGACGACGCCGTCGCCTGCACGGCCAAGTCCGAGACGCTGCCGGCCGCCGAACTCGACGACGCTCGCCGGGTCGCAGAGGAGATCGGGATCCGCCACGAGATCGTCGAGTTCTCCGAGCTCGACGACCCGAACTTCGTGCAGAACGACGGTGATCGGTGCTATCACTGCCGGACGATGCGCCTCGGCCGGATGTACGAGGCGGCCCACGAACTGGGGATCGAGACGGTCTGCGACGGCACCAACGCCTCCGATCCGGGGGAGGGGCACCGACCGGGACTCCGCGCGGTCGAGGAACTGGAGGTCCGCTCGCCGCTCTTGGCGGCCGGCATCGAGAAGGACGAGGTGCGCACGATCGCCGACGACTACGGGCTGTCGGTCGCCGACAAGCCATCGATGGCGTGTCTCTCCTCGCGCATCCCGACCGGGCTCGAAGTGACCGACGAGCGGCTCACGCGCATCGAGAAGGCCGAGCGCGTGCTCAGAGAGTGGGGCTTCTCGCAGTTCCGCGTCCGGGATCACGACGGCCTCGCGCGGATCGAGATCGCCCCCGACGAACTGGAGGCGGCGCTGAATCACGACTTCGTCGCCGCCGCGCGCGAGCACCTCGCCGACCTCGGCTTCGAGCACGTGACGCTGGATCTCCACGGCTATCAGACCGGGAGCGTCAGTCCGGGCGGAGACGACGAACCGCTCGTCGAAGACGTGTTCGCGGCCGAGTACCCGACGCCCAGCGAGTGATTCCGACTGCTGTAGTCTCTTACTGATCACCGTACCGGGCGTGGTGAACTTCGGCAAACAGTTACAGCCGTCAGTACGAAGCCGCGTCGGCAGCCGGGGGTCGGCGCGGTGTGGTCCCAGTTCCGGCTGTCCGGAGGGGTACGAAGCTGTATCCGACAGTTCAGGCCGCGCGGTCTTCGCGGGACGCGAGCAGGAGGCGGAGCGCCTCGTACGCGAGCACCAGCCCGACCGCGATGCCGCCGGCCAATGCCGGGGAGAGATTCAGTTCAGTGACCCATCGGAGGGCGGCCGGGTCGGGGCTGCCGAGATAGCCCACGACGACGGCGAGTAGCCAAACCGGGCGACGAGCGGCGTCGACGGCGAGGTTGGCCCGAAGCATCCGCCGCGAGCGGCCGTAGCGGCGCAGGAGGAGCGACAGGAGTTCGAACGCTCCCACGATGCCGCCCGCGATGATCAGCGGCGTGTACACCGCGAGGCCGTTGGCCGCGAGCGTCTCGGTGACTACCGCGGGAAGGAGGTCGTAATACCCCGTCGGGGCCGGCAGGGGGCTGAGGAGGTAGCCGACGAGCGCCGCGAGCACCACGGCCTGAGGACGGCGGGCCGCCAGCCCATCGGCGGTGGGTGCCAGCGACCCTCTCCCGGTCCACCGCAGCACGAACAGCGTCCCCTCGAACAGCGCGATCATCGTCGCGCCGATGATGATCGGGGCCATCCCGGTCGGGTCGGGGCTGACGAGGAACGCCAGCCCGAGGAACGTCCCCCAGAAGAGCAGGCGGCGGTCTTCGAGCCAGCGCCGCGTGACGAGGTTCATCATAATCGCCAGCATCACGAAGAGGGGGATCTGGAAGATGATCGCGTTGTAGCCCATCAGGATGAGAATGAGGTTGAACGTCTCCTTGAGGCCGAACGCGACGATCGCCGTCCCGGTCGTGTAGGAGGTGAAGTACGCGAAGATCGCCGGCAGGACGATGAAGTGCGCGAAGGAGATCCCGACGAACGCGAGGACGAGACTCGTCGGCACCGCCGCGAGGTAGTAGCGGCGCTCTTTGGAGTACAGCCCGGGGCGCATGAACAGGTACGTCTCGTAGACGAACGCTGGGAGGCCGACGATGAGTCCACCGAGGGCGGCGACTTTCAACTCCGTCAGGAGGAGTTCGAGCGGGCCGTAGACCCGCGGACGGCGGTCGACCATCTCGGGCGCGCCCGGGATGTGCTTGTTCCAGAGGAAGTCGATGACCTCCGTGGAACTGACGAGATCGAGCCCGAACGCCGAGTTGACGAGGTCGGCACCGGGATACAGGAGGAGCGTGACGATGCCCCCGATCCCGAGCACGACCGCCAGCCGGCGGATCATCTCCTCGATGTGGTCCGCCAGCGGCATCTCCTCGTCGCTCTCGGGGCCGTCCGAGAGGATTCCGGTGTCGTCCTCGTCGGCGACCAGCGGATCCGAACCGGGGCTCTCCGTCGCCGAGGCGTCGACCGCGTCGCCCACGGTCCCCGGCGCACCGCCGTCGGTACCGGCTACAGTCGCCGCGTCGCCCCCTGCGGAGTCGTCGGTCGCGGCCGGTTCACCGGCCTCCGTCGATACGGAATCCGTCGCGTCGTCGTCGGCGTCTGATTCTTCGTCGGCGTCCGATTCCTCGTCGGCGTCCGATTCCTCGTCGGCGTCCGATTCCTCGTCTGCATCCGAGTCGGCTCCTGCGTCTGCCTCCTCGGCTTCGTCGTCACCGTCTGCGATCCCGTCGGCTTCGGCGCTATCTTCGGCTGACGACGGGTCCCCGTCCGCATCCGGCGACGCCGCTGCGTCCGGTTCCGCAGAGTCGTCGTCGGTCTCGGCAGCGGACGCCTCGTCGGTATCCGCCGGCGGGGCGTCCCCGCTGGTGTCCGATGGCGACGCGTCTCCGTCGGTATCGGCGGACGGCGCGTCCGCAGAACCCGCGTCGGACGCGTCAGTCCCGGCGTCGGCGGCTGACTCGTCACTCCCGGACGCCTCGACGTCGTCCCCGTCGGGCGTCGGGTCGGCGTCCTCCGAATCGTCGGCCATTCACCAGAGATTCGCCGCCCGGTTCTTATAGGCCTTTCCGCATCGTCTCGCGCAGGGATCCGCGCGCGCCGGTCGAAAAGATTGATAACTGCGAGTCGGTTCTCTTCGGATATGTCTAGCGCGCTCGACGAGGACACGAGGGCGACACTCGACGCCGGTCGCGAGACCGCCGGAGCGATGCTTCGAGCCGCGCAGAAGGACCTCCAGAAGGTCTTCATCTTCTTTCTGATCGGCTTCCTCGGGACGTTCTACGCGCTCCGACTCTACATCTGGGACTTCCTGAAGCGCGTCACGAGAGCGCAGATGTCCGCGCAGATCAGCGGCGACGTCTCGATCATCGCGCAGACGCCGTTCGACGTGATCCTCCTGCAGGCGAAGATCGGCCTCGTCGTCGGCGTCGTCCTCGCGATCCCGCCGTTCCTGTACTTCTCCCGCGACGCGCTCGTCGAGCGGGGGCTGTGGCCCTCCTCGCCGGTCCCCGTCTGGCAGCTCGCGATCATCCTCCTCGGGATGGCGACGCTCTTCGTCCTCGGCGTCGCCTACGGCTACTTCGTCTTCTTCCCGTTCACGTTCGCGTTCCTCGCGCAGAACGCCATCTCGGCCGGATTCTCGCCGACCTACTCCATCGTCAAGTGGGCGCAGTTCATCTTCCTGCTCACCGCCTCGTTCGGCCTCGCGAGCCAGTTGCCGCTCGTGATGACCGGGCTGTCCTACACCGAGATCGTCCCCTACGAGACGTTCCGCGACAAGTGGCGGCACGCCGCTGTCGGCGTCTTCGCCGTCGGGGCGCTGTTCACGCCGCCGGACCCGTTCACCCAGATTATGTGGGCGATCCCGGTGCTCGCACTCTACGGTGTCAGCCTCTATCTGGCGAAGATCGTCACGACCGCGCGCCGCGGCAGTGAGCGGATGGACGTCGGCGCGAGCGTCCGGGCGCACTGGAACGTCATCGCGGGCGTCGGCGTCGTGGGCGGCCTGTTCGTCTACGCGTTCTTCGAGCGCGGCGGCATCGGATATCTCAACGAAGGGCTGGCCGCCATCGGCAGCGACTACGTCGTGTACGCACCGTCGTCGACGGCGTTACTCGGTGCCTACGTGCTCCTCGCGGGCGTCGCCGCCGCCGTCGTCGCCGTCGGTTACTTCGTCTATCAGGACCTCGACGACCTCGCGATCGTCGAGGCGGGCGTCGGCGACCCGACCGAGATCGACCTCGGTGAACTCGACGCGGCGGGCGTCCGCGCGGCCCCGCCAGAGGTGTTCGAGGCGCTCTCCGAGGACGAGGCGATGGCCGCCGCGGGAGACGCCGTCGACGCCGGCGACAAAGAGAAGGCCCGGGTCATCATCGATCGCTTCGACGCGACCGACGCGAGCGAGAGCGACGCCGAAGACGCGGACGCGGCCGTCGATCCCGAGCCGACCGAGGACGCGGGGAGAGGCGGGTCGATCGGTGACCGCTTCTCGCGCGCCAGCGACACGTTCCTCGGCGAGTTCCGCGACGACGAGGACGGAGACGAGAGCGACGAGAGCGAAGGGGAGGCCGACGAGGGCGGCGACTTCGAGGGGTACTACACCGACGTCGCGTTCATCCTCGACTCGATCACCTCGCGGGCGTTCCGCATCGTCGGGCTGTTCATGCTCGTGCTCGCGGGCACGTTCGGCTGGCTCTACACCGGCGGGATCAAGCGCGTCTACGAGGACTTCCTCAGTCGGCTGCCCGCCCAGGTGACGCCCGACGAGGTGCTCAACGTCGTCGCGCTGCACCCGATGGAAGCGCTCGTCTTCGAGGTGAAGTTCTCGACGATCATCGCCGCCATCGTCACGCTTCCGGTCGTTGCGTACTACGCGTGGCCCGCGCTCCGCGAGCGGAACATCATCAGACAGCGACAGAGCGCGGTCTTCCTGTGGACCGGCGCGCTGGCCGCGGGGCTGATCGGCGGCTTCGTCCTCGGCTACACGACGATCGCGCCGGCCGTCATCTCCTGGCTCGTCAACGACGCCGTGATGGCGAACATGGTGATCGCCTACCGCATCACGAACTTCTTCTGGCTCATCTTCTTCACCACCGCCGGCATCGGCCTCCTCGCCGACGTCCCGATCCTGATGATCCTGCTCAACAGCGCGGGCATCGGCTACCGCACGATGCGCGGTCGCTGGCGCGAGGTGACCGTCGGCATCCTCGCGGTCGCGGCGGTTTTCACCCCCGCGGACGTACTCACGATGTTCCTTGTGACCATCCCCCTGATGGTCGCCTACGGCATCGGCCTCGGCGTCCTCTTCGTGATCACCGCCGGCGGCCGACGCGACCTCGCGCCCGCCCGCGCCGACGTCTGAGGCGGGCGACCCTCGGCGGAAGCCGGTCGGGAAGAGCGAGCCGCGCGCCGCGTGAGGGCGTAACCGGTACATAACTATCCGCCGACGCGGGGCGGTTCCGCCTATGAGCTCCGACGAGTCGTACGCGATCCGGCTGTACGAACCCGGCGACCGGGCGGCGTTTCTGGAACTGTTCGAGGAGGTCTTCGGCGGCGGCAGCGACGCGTGGTTCCGATGGAAGTACTTGGAGAACCCGTACGTCTCACACGTCCCGATGTTCGTGGCCGAGCACGACGGCGACCTCGTCGGCGCGCGACCGTATATGGCGTTCCGACTGCGGGTGGGCGACGAGACGCCGCTCGGGCTACAGACCGGGGACACGATGGTTCACCCCGACCACCAGCGGCGGGGGCTGTTCACGCGGATGACCGAGCGCTCGTTCGAGTACTACGGCGGCCTCGCGGAGGACGTCCTGACGTTCAGCGTGCCGAACGCGCTATCGCGGCCCGGCTATCTGAAGCTGGGCTGTCGCGAGGTGGGACAGCTCACGGCGGCCTACCGCGTGCAAAATCCGGCGGCGCTCGCCGACGGGATCGCGTCCGGAGCGGCCGCCGCGCTGTCGCCGCTCGTCGCCGCCGGGTTGGGAGTCCAGCGGCTCCGACGGTCGGTTCCGGGCGACGTGCGCGTCACCCGCCACGACGACGTCCCGTCGGCGACGCTGGCGTCGCTGTACGAACAGGCGGTTCCGGACGTCGCTCACGCCCGTCGCGACGAGCGGTTCTACGACTGGCGGTTCGACCGGCCCGATTGGGCGTACGAGACGTATCTCGCCCGGGATCGCGGATCGGACGAGCCGGTCGCGGGCGTCGTCCTCGGACGACAGCGACAGGGCGGAACCGACGTCGTGGCGCTGGCGGACGTGGTCCCGCTCGTCGGCGGCGACAGACGGCAGCGCGGCCTGTCGGCGCTTCTCGATCGAATCGTCGACGACGAGCGGGACGCGGACCTGTTGGTCGCCCCGGCGAGCGTGATCCCGAAATCGCTCCTGTACGCCTACGGGTTCCTGCTCGACGATCGGTTGCCGCTGTCGAAGGTGACGACGCCGACGATTCTCATCTCGCGGCGCTTCGACGGCCGCGAGGAGCCGTCGTGGCGACTGAACGGCGTCCGGATCGACGACCCCGAGAGCTGGCGGCTCACGTTCGCCGAGCACAACGGGTTCTGACACTGCCGGACGCACGTTTGTGACTGGGTTCGTCTACTCCGAGGGTACCGACGGCCCCACGTCGTCACGTCCAAAGGGAGGTCCTACGAACGTCCCGAAACCAGCGGCTCCGAGCGGGTGCGTGCCGCGCTCGCGACCTCGGCCATCGTCGCGACGCGGAGGCCGTGGCGCTCGCGTCGGTCCGCGATGTAGCCGAAGATCCGTCGGAGGCGCTCGACGTCGAGATCGGACGTCAGATTGTTCGGGTGGAGCCAGACGTGGAAGATGCCGTCCTCGCGGAGGGCGGCGTCGACGCCTGCGCGCGCTCGGCTGACGATCGGATCGTCCCAGACCCACTCGCAGAGCCGGCGGGCGATCCCCTCGAAGCCGAACAGATACAGCGACGCGGGGACGTTGACGAGACCGAACTCGTCGATATAGGGCCTGACGATGGGCGGCGTGCCCATCTTCCGGAGCGCCTTCGGGCCGAAGGAACCGGTGTCCGGTCGGACGCCGCGGTAGCAAGTGAACCCGAGTTCCGCGAGGACGTCGCGGTGACCGACGCTGTTCCGCGGGAACACGACGGAGGTCATCTCGGCGGAGACGGGCGCGTTCTCCGCGGCTTCAAGCGCCGCAACCAACTCCGCGCGGGCGACCTCGACGCTCGTCGTCCCGTCGCCGAAGAGCACGTGCGAGAAGGTGTGACAACCGATCTCGTGGTCGACGTCGGCCGCCTCGATCTCCTGGATCAACCCGGGCGCGAACCGGAGATCCGGACGGTGCGCCCACTCGGTCCGTTCCCGTTCGAACCACGCCCCGGCGAGCGGATGCCGAGGGTGAGTCCGATCGCAGCCCTCGAGGAACAGATGGCCGACGACCGCCCACGTCGCCGGGATGCGGTAGTGATCGAAGAGGTCGAGAAGCGTTCGCCAGCCGTCGCGACCCGCTTCGAGCCGATCCGGTGGCGGTGTGGGAAGGTCGTAGAACCCCCATCCGAGCTCCGCATCGACCGATATCACTACCGTACCCACGGCCAGTCACCTCCGCCAGCGCGCGCCGGAGAATTCGAGATCGGACAGCTCACAGTGGCCACGGATTATACGAGAGGGGGCTTAGTTATGGAGAGCGCTATGACAGGTCGCTCAGCGTATAAAACCCGTAATCCGCCGAAGCTCCTGTATACGGTCCGAAAGCGCGTCTGAAGCGAGCACGGCGTGAACGCCGTCCATACACAGCCGCGACAGGTCGACCGGCGGAAGGTGAAATCGAACGACTGCAGCGTCGGCGTCGCCGAAACGACGGTCCCCTCGCATCGGTTTCGCGCGGCCGTCTCCCGCGACGAATGGGGCGAAATGAACCAATACAGACACTAAGAGGTCATTGAACGGGCCTCTCGGGAACGACGAGACCGGGTCGGAGACGGGTCTCCACGTGGGCGTCGTGTCGGCGGTGCGGTCCCGGCGCTATCGCTGTCGCAGTCCCGGCCGACTCGTCGCGACCCCAGCGCGTTTCCGCCCCCGTCAGTCCATCCCGAGGATTTCGCGGGCATCGTCGGGTGTCGCGAGGTCACATTCGAGCAGATCGACGATCTTCGCGGTCCGTTCGACCAGTTGGGCGTTGCTTTCGGCCGGTTGACCCCGCCGGTAGTAGAGGTTGTCCTCCATCCCGACCCGGATGTGACCGCCGAGGATCGCCGACAGCGTCGTCAGCGGGAGCTGGTGGGGTCCGGTCGCGAGGAGGTTGAACTCGCTGTTCTCCGGGAGGTTCCGGACGAGGTTCAGCACGTTCTCCGGGGAGGGCATCGTGAACGTGCCGCTGCCGAAGATGAGGTTGATGTAGTACGGCTCCTCCAGCAGTC
This sequence comes from Halobellus rufus, assembly GCF_000739575.1. Taxonomy (GTDB): domain Archaea; phylum Halobacteriota; class Halobacteria; order Halobacteriales; family Haloferacaceae; genus Haloquadratum; species Haloquadratum rufum. The sequence goes on from NZ_BBJO01000025.1 coordinate 114,555, forward strand.
CGGTCTCGATCAACCGGTACACCTCGTTGAGGTGACCGTTGTTGAACACCTCGAGTTCGGGCTTTATTCCCCTCTCTTTCATCTCGCGGGCGAGCGTCCGGATGTTGTGGCGGTTGTGCTCGGTGATGATGTGATCGCCGCGGTTGAACGGTCCCATATCGAGCGACGCCATATCGGGAGCGGGGTCGGTCCGGATTCCCTCGATCCGCGCCTCCAGCGTGCTCTGGCCGCCCGTCGTGTTCTGGATGATGATGTCGTCGCACCGCTCGCGGATCGCGTCGTTGACCGCCTGCAGCCGACTGGCGTCGTTCTCGCCGTGTTCGTTGCGCCCGTGGACGTGGCAGATCGCGGCCCCGAGATCCTCACAAGCGGCCACGTGTTCGGCGATCTCGTCCGGTTGTTCGGGCAGGTTCGGGTTCACGTTCTTGCCGTGGATGCCGCCCGTCGTCGCCACTGTCAGTATCACTTTCTTGTCGTCGAGGTAGTCCTGGTAGCTCATGATGTCGGATCCGATCGAAGCCGGGATCGTCTGACACGTGGCGGAACGGTCGCTTTGTATTACCCAGGATACCCGCGGTAACGGTCGTTTACCCCGCCCCACAGGCCCGATCGATCGTCGCCGATACGAGCGTGCGATCGGAGAGCCCTCGCTAGCGACTCTCGGAACACAGAGCGCGACGCGGTCACTGCCGCCGATCACGAGGCCGTTCGGAGCGGGTATCGGGGCGCTCAGTCGTCGTCGGCAGCGGCCGCTTCGACGGCCGCTTGAAACACCTCACAGTGATCCTCGTGATCGAAGTCGAACCGATCGTTGCAGATGTCGGCTTTCATCGGCGAGACGAACTCGTCGGTCACCGTGCAGTAGGGCCGCAGGTGGTCGAACTCGTGTTCGTCGTTCTCGGCGCGGTATTCGAGTCGTGGGCACGTCATCAGATACGGGATGACACGAAGCGAGGCCTTTGTAACCCGACTGCTACCGCCTGGTGGGCGTACGATCGCCGCGCGCACACCCGGCGAGCGCCAGCACACGGGGTGTGTCGATGATCGACACGGACGGCTCGAATCCTGCTGGTATATTAACCCGGTATTCCTAGGAGAATATATGCCCAAGATCAGCGTAGAGATCCCCCAAGAGTTACTCGAGGATCTCGACGACCACGTCGGCGACGACGGCAAGTTCGTCAACCGCAGCGACGCGATCCGCGCGTCGATCCGAAAGACGCTGGACGTGCTCGACGAAATCGACTCGCGGCACGGACGGATCGACGATGAGTGAGGCGCGTACGCAGGCCGGCCAGATCGCGCTCGTCGCGCTGTTCGTGACCGCGCTGACGACGGCGCAACTGACGGCGTCGAAGCTTCTGTCGTTCGGGCTCCCCGTCGAACTGCCGGTCACGGGCGCGAACATCATCCTCCCGGGGGCGGCGCTGGCGTACGCGCTGACGTTCTTCGCCTCCGATTGCTACTCTGAACTGTACGGCCGCCGCGCGGCGCAGGTGATGGTCAACGTCGGCTTCGTGATGAACTTCGTGCTGCTCGCGCTCGTCTGGAGCACGATCCTGGCGCCGGCGGCGAACCCCGACGCGGCCAGCCAGTACCGCGCGGTGCTCGCGCCGGGGACGAACATCGTCCTCGGCAGCCTGCTGGCGTACGTCGTCAGCCAGAACTGGGACGTCCTCGTGTTCCACCGCATCCGCGACGCCACCGGCCCGTCGATGCTCTGGCTGCGGAACGTCGCCTCGACGGCGACGAGTCAGGCGATCGACACGGTGCTGTTCGTCGCCGTCGCGTTCTACCTCGCGCCGCAGGTGCTCGGCTTCGGCGAGCCCCTCCCGGTTCCGGTGATCCTCTCGCTGATCGTCGGCCAGTACCTGCTGAAACTGCTGATCGCGCTGGTCGACACGCCGTTCGTCTACGCGGTCGTGGCGTTCTTCGGCGGCTCGAAGATCGACGAGCGCGAGAACGCGTGGGCCGCTGACTGAGCGCCCGCGTAAACTCAGTTCTCGTCGACGACCTCGGCGAACCCGAACTTCGCCTTGACGTCGGTTACGCGAACGCTAACGGAGTCGCCAGTCTCGACGCCGGGGACGAACAGCGTGTAGCCGTCGACCTTGACGACGCCGTCCCCCTCGCTGCCGACGTCGTCGACGACGACGTCGAGTTCGTCGCCCTCGCGAACCGGCGCAGTGATGCGGTGTTTCCCGACCAGATACAGTTCCGAGGAGGAGTCCCTGGAGGCGTCCGGACGGATCGAGCGCACGTACTCGAACTCCGCTTCGACGTCCGCGCGCAGGTCCGCGAGGTCCTGCCCGTCGAACACCTTCGCGGCGAAGTCGCCGCCGGCCGGGAGGAGTTCGAGCGCGACCTCGAAGGCCTGCCGGGCGAGGTGGACCGACCGCGCGTGATCCAGCGAGTACTCGCCGGTCATGTTCGGAGCCATGTCCGAGAGCACCACGTCGGCGCCGTCGTCGCCGATCCGCTCGCGGAGCTTCGCTTTCGTCTCCTCGTCGGTCATATCGCCGCGGATTGTCTCGACGGTGTCGTGTTCGAGGTCGCGGATGCGCTGGAAGTCGACGCCGATAACCGTTCCCTGAGCGCCGACGGCCTCGGCGGCCACTTGGAGCCAGCCGCCGGGGGCAGCGCCGAGGTCGACCACGGTGTTGCCGGGGCCGAACAGGCCCGCCTCCTCGTCGAGCTGCTTCAGCTTGTACGCCGAGCGGGCGCGGTAGTCCTCCTGTTTGGCCTTGTTGTAGTAGTGGTCCTTTCGGGTCATCGTTCACTTACCGAGTTAGTCGCTGTGTTCTGCGGGGAACCGACCGGCGAATTCGCGTTCATATCGGTAGAGACGGGGTTGAGCCGGAAATGGATGCCGGATTCGCGGACGCTTCGAAACACGCAGCGATGGGCGTGACTACGCCCCACGTCGACGAAACCGGGGGTCCGACCGCGGTAGTCCGGTACAATGAAGGGTAGCCGGGTACGAACCGCACACGTGCGCCGGAAGAACAAACTGCTCGTCACGACCGTCGGGATACTCGTCCTCCTGGCGACCCTCGGCGCGACGAGTATGAACGCCTCGGCCGCGTTCGTGTCGCCGACGAAGGTCTCCGAATCTGACGGAGCGTACCAGGGCGAGTGGGTCAACCTCGAAGGCGTCGTCACCGACCTCGAGGTCGACGGAGAGACGATCACCTTCGCGGTGACCGACGAGAACCACACCGTTCCGGTCGTGTACGAAGGGACCGTCCCCGACACCCTCCAAGACGGTCGCGTCGTCGTCGCCAAGGGGCAGTTCGAGGGCGACAGACTGGTCGCGAACAAGCTCTCGGTCCGTGCACACGAGGGCGAGGAACGGCCCGAGAGTACTCGATGACGTCCAAGGGCGAGCGAGCGGAGGCGGCCTCGAACGCGCCGGCTATCGAGGTCGACCGCGTGACGAAGTCCTACGGGCACTTCACCGCCGTCGACGACCTCTCGTTCGCCGTCGAACGCGGTTCGACGGTCGGGCTGTTCGGCCCGAACGGAGCGGGCAAGACGACGCTGCTTCGGATGATGGCCGGGCTCGCGCGACCGACCCGCGGAACGATCGCGGTCGACGGCGTAGAACTGGCCCCGGACGACTACACCACCTACCGGACGGTCGGCGTCGTCACTCACGAGACGATGTTGTACGACGAACTCACCGCCCGGGAGAACCTCCGCGTCCACGCGGATCTCCACGGCGTCGCAGACCCCGAAGCGCGGTGTGCGACGGTGCTCGAAACGGTCGGACTGTCTCACCGCGGGAGCGACCGGCCGGCGGCGTTCTCGCACGGCCTGCGAAAGCGGCTGTCGCTCGCCCGCGCGCTGCTCCACGACCCCGAGGTGCTGTTGCTCGACGAGCCCTACACCGGCCTCGATCAGCGCTCCGTCGCCGACCTCGAATCGATCCTCGACGGGTTCGGCGATCGGACGGTCGTCCTGACGACCCACGACCTCGAACGCGGTGTCGACCGCTGCGACCGAGCGCTTGTCGTCGACCGCGGCCGGCTGGAGGCGGACCTGGCGCTCGACGACGAGACGGCGTTCACCGCGGAGTATCGCCGAACGATCGGCGTCGGTTCCGAGCCCGAACGATCGGGGGAGACGGCGCGATGACCGCCGTCGGGTCGGGGCGATGAGCGGGTTTCTCCGAGCGGTCTACCGGGTGTTCAGGAAGGACCTCCGGATCGAACGGCGGACGAAGCAGGTGACGACGACCGTCGCCGTCTTCGCGCTGCTCGTCGTGCTCGCGTTCGCGTTCAGTTTCGTCCAGACGCTACAGCGGTCGGCGCTGCTCGGCCGCGGCGCGCTGTGGATCGCCTTCGTCTTCGCCGGGACGTTCGGCGTCACGAAGACGGTCGAACTCGAAGATCGAAACGGGGCGCTGGACGGCCTGCTGGTCGCCCCGGTCGACCGCTCCGCGATCTATCTGGGGAAGGTACTCAGTACGACGGTGTTCGTATTCGCGGTGAGTCTCGTGACGCTGGGGTCGACCGCGGTCTTTCTCGGCTACAGCCCGTCGGTCTCGACGGCGGTCTCGATCGCGGCCGTGCTCTTGGTCAGCGCCGTCGGGTTCGCCGCCATCGGCGTCGTCGTCTCGATTCTGACGTTCCGGTCGGGACTGGACGAACTCGCGCTGCCGGTCCTTCTCGTCCCGCTCGTCGTGCCGCTGCTGCTCGCCGGGGTCGAACTCACCGCGGCGCTCGAGAGCGGCGCGCCGCTCGGCGGTTGGCTCCGACTCCTCGGCCTCTACACCGGAATCGTGCTCCTCGCCGGCGTGGCGACGTTCGAGTACGTCGTCGAGACGTGAGGCCGGTCCCGAGGCCACCAGGTCTGCCCGCGCTCACTCCGCGTCCGCCGGCGGTCCCGCGGCGTCGCCCTCCTGCAGCAGGAGGAAGATCCCGAAGAAGATCGGCGAGAGCAGTCCGAGCGCGAGAAGCGCGACGAACGTCGCGTTCTCGAAGGAGATCGGCGTCCCCGAGCCGCCGGATTCGTCGCCCGATCCGCCACCGGACTCGCCGCCCGACCCGCCGCTTCCGCCCTCTCCGCCGGCTTCCAGAAGCGGCTGCTCGACCTGGCTGGAGTCGAGGCCGCCGCTGCCGCCGACGACGACGGCCCCGAGCATACCGAGCGACCGGTGCGGGTCGCAGTAGTACTTGTACGTCCCCTCGCTCTGGAAGGTGTGCTCGAACGTCTCGCCGGGCGCGCTGTAGAGGTCGCTCTCGAAGCTTCCGTCCTCGGCGACGACGTTGTGGCTGTTCCCCTCGCCGGTCCACTCCCAGACGACGGTCGTGCCGGGGTCGACCCGGATCGCCGCGGGGCCGAACCCGTAGTACCCGCCGTTGGCCTCGGAGCCGACCGCGACGGTCACCTCCGATTGGCCGGTGTAGTCGTAAGTCCCCTCGTAGTTGGAGACGCCGTCGAACCAGCCGCCGTAATCCGGTTCGGATTGGGCGGCCGCAGAGTCGCTGGCGAGGGCTATCGTCGCTGCCGCGCCGAGTCCGGTCGCGGTTCGGCGCAGAAACGCGCGTCGGTCGGTCGAATCGTCGAGTTGCGCTGACATTGTGTATCGGTCGTGAGTCGTCTGTGGGCTCGGTCTTACGCCTGTACGTCTTCGAGTTGTCGTTCGAGGCGGGCCATCCGGCGCTGGAGGTACGTCACGTATCCGAAGAACGCGACGAAGAGCGCGGAGTAGCCGGCCAGCAGTAGTGGTTCCATCGTTATCGCCTCCGTGAGAGCCGTGCTCTGCGAACCTTCTGTTCGAGTTCGTGGATGCGGATCCGGATGCCGACGAGGTACAGATAGAGGAACGTCGCCGCGATCAGCGTCACCACGAGCGTCAGCGGATCGATGTTCGCGCTGACGCCGCTGTTTCCGATCGTGGTCTCGTGGAACGTCGGCGTCCAGAGCCGCGTCGACGCGTACGACAGGGGGACGGTCACGAACCCGACGACGCCGTAAACGGCCGCGTACCGGTCACCCGCCTGGGCGTCGGTCGCGGCGTACACGACGAGGTATCCGGCGTAGATGAACCAGACGATCAGGAACGTCACCAGCCTGACGTCGGTCCACTCCCACCAGGAGTTCCAGATGACGCGCCCCCACGCGCTGCCCAGCAGCAGCGTCAGCGTCGCGAACAGGAAGCCAAGTTCGCCGGAGCTGTGGGCCAGTCGGCTCCAGAACGGCCCCCGGTAGCGCAGGTACAGCGCGCTGCCGACGAACGTCGATCCGAGTGCCGCGGCCGCGACCCACGCGAGCGAGATGTGCCAGTACGCGAGCAGGTTCGCGCCGTGTTCGATCCCGTACATCGTGTCCGAAGCGACGCCGAAGATCAACACCATCGAGAGCAGTCCGAAGCCGAACGCCCCCCACGCGACGAACCGACTGCCCGTCACGCGGTGGAGCACCGCGGTCACCCTCGCGAGAATCCGGGCGAACCGAACGTCGTTGCTTCTGCTCCCGCGAGCGCGAGCGTCCCCGTCGTCAGTCGATGAGCTGCCGTTCATACTGTTAGATCCACGTCGTTACCGATGCGAGTGCAAGCTTGTCGAGCCCGAAGAGCACGGCGATTCCGAGCGCGACGAGCGCGTAGCCGGTCACCGTCCGGAACAGTTCGGGCGATCCCCCGCTCGTGACCGAGTCGAGCAGCCGACTGCTGCCGGCCTGGCCGAGGTAGGCGACGCCCAGGAGCGGGATCGAAAAGCCGGCCCCGTACGTCGCCAACAGCCGCGCGCTGCCGACGACGTCCGAGGTCGTCCCGACGTACGCCAAGACGCCGCCGAGGACGGGGCCGACGCAAGGGAGCCAGATGACGCCTAGAAGCAACCCCACCGCGAACGCGTTTCCCAGCGGGTGGGCGTCCTCGTCGACGCGGCCGGTGAGCCGCGTCGCCCGGCCGGCGAGGCGAGAGGCGTACCGCGAGTAGATCTCGTTGAGGTCGTCGTCGGCCATCACGGCCCCGAACGCCAACATCAGGATGGCGAATGGCGCGCGGACGGAATCGGGCGTCACGGAGCCGACCATCCCGGTCAAGACCCCGAGAGCCGTGAACGTCACCGTGCTCCCGACGACGATTGCGACCGGCCGAAGCCGGTGCCCGTTCGCGCCGACGACGAGGACGGGGATCATCGGGAGACAGCACGGGGTCAGGATCGTCAAAACCCCCGCGAGAAACACGGTGGCGGCGGTCGGGTCGGTTATCATTCGATGCTGGTCGTTGTGGGTTCGTTAGCTCGCCGTCTGTCCGGACTGCTCTGCCGCCAAGGCGGTCGTGACCGCGTCCTGAGCGGTCACCGACGACTGGTTCGCGGCGTCGTCGCTCGTCGAGTTGTCGACGTTCTCGTAGGTCCGGATCCACGTCGTCTCCCAGGAGCCGTCGACGGACTCGTTCCGGAGCGGCTGGTCGTACCGCTCGACGTTGTCGGGGATCACGCTCTCGTTGATCTCCGAGTCGTCGATCGGGATGTCCGCGAGCATGAGCTTCTTCGTCATCGGGTTCATATCGTACCCGAGGCGCTGCTGCGTGCGGTTGTAGTAGACCGCCTCGTCGGGCGCGCCCGCGGCGGCCCAGTCCTTGGGCTGTCGCGGCAGGTGCGGCCGCTTGTGGGCGTTCATGAACCCGGCGACGTCCTGGACGTCCTCCCAGTCGGAGAACGTGTGCGCCGCGCCGTACGGCATCGCCTCGCGGGTGAAGCCGGCGGACGTGTAGACGCGACCCATTCCGGCCCCGTCGTTGTACGAACCTTCACCCCAAAGCGGCGGGTACTGTCCCTCGGCGCCCTGTCCGTCTGCACCGTGACAGGACGCGCAGTTCTCGAGGTACAACTCGGCCCCGCGGACCGGGTTGATCTCCGAGACGGGAACCTTCTCGTCACCCTCCGGCTTCTCGATGTGTCGCCAGTAGGGGACGGTCTCGCTCGGCGTGCCCTTGTTCAGCCAGACCATGTACGACTCCATCGCCTGGATCTCGCGGCTGTCGTAGGCGGGGACGCCCTCCTCGGAGCCCGGCGCGTTCATACTCCGGAGGAAGCACCCCATAATCCGCTGACGCATGTCCCGCATCCGCTGGGTGCGGCCGGTCCACTCGGGGTAGCCCGCCGCGGTCCCGACGAGCGGGATCATGTCGATGTCCTGCCCGACCATTCCGGTCGTCGTGGGGAGGTCGCCTCCGCCGTGGCAGTTCGCACACGAGAGGTCGTTCCCGACGTGCTCGGGCATCTCGTTGGACGTGTTCGCGAATATCGCGCGCCCCTCACGGATGAGCTCCGCGCGGTTCTCGTTCTCCGGGAGCGTCGAGTTGTTCATCTCCTTGGGGACGAAGTTGACCTCCTCGCCCGCGGTCGCGTTCTTGTACTCGAACCCCTGCTCGCGCAGGTCTTCGCTGTACCACTTGCTGCCGTTCCAGGTGCCAGGGAGTTCGCGGACCTCGCCACCGCCGGCGCTGGCTGCCGGCGCGTCCCCCGGGCCGCCGAGGAACGCGACCGCGCCGTTGATGGCGAACACGACGACGATCGCCGCGAACACCGTCCCGAAGACGAGCAGGACGGGCTTGAGCAAGAGCGTCGAGTCGCCCTGACTCATGTATCTGCCCACCTGGCAGTTAGATAGTCTGTCATTTCTCGTATCCCTCTACGGAGTCGTGTTTGCGAATCGAAATAGACGGACAATAAAGTTTACCCTCGACACGACTGTGAAGGGTGAATCCGGAATTTCGATAGACAGATCTCGTAATGTCGTGAGCAGTAGATCCACGACTGCACTCGACCGTCGGGACGACGACGGTAGATTTTACTATCGCAGTCTAATAGCCGAGGACATCGATGAACCCACGAAAGGCGATGACGATCGCCTTCTTCGCCGCACTGCTCGGGATCGGGTACGTTTCGATGAACGCGGCACCCGTACTCTCCGGGGAAGGGTACTCCTACCACGGGGAGACGCGGTGGCAGACCGACTACGCCGACGCCGTCGAGACGGCCGCCGCCGAGGACGAACCGGTCGTGATCTACTTCTGGACGACCTGGTGTACCTACTGTGAGGACTACAACCAGAACCACTACAGCGACCCGGCGGTGCGATCGGAGCTCGATGACTTCACGAAGGTAGCGGTGAACTTAGACAGCGACGCCGAGGCCGACGCGCGGCTGCAGCAGCGGTACAACGTCAACTACCCGCCGCAGCACGTCGTCGTGACGCCCGAGGGGGAGGTGCTCACGCGGATCCCCGGCTACGCCCCGCCCGAGGACTTCCTCGCGTACCTGGAGACGGCCGAGGAGCGCTACCAGTCCGGCGAGACGGCCGATGACGGGTCCTCGACAGCGGCCGCCGGACCGACGTCGACGCCCAGACCCGAGTCGGGAGCGACGACGGAGGCCGCACAGTGAACCCCGGGACGGTCCTGCTGGCGCTGGCGTTTCTCGCTGGACTGGCGAGCACGTCGCTCCTCACGCGGGCGTACCTCCTCGACGACGATCGGTACCTCTCGTACGTCCCGAAACTGACCGCGGCGACGGCGGTGCTCTTGGTCGGGGCGCTCTCGCATCTCACCTACCAGTTCGTGAGCCTCGACTACTCGAACGCCTACGTGTGGGAGAACACCGCCGCGTACCTCTCGGTGCTCTACCGTGTGACGGGCGTGTACGCGGCCAACGAGGGGTCGGTACTCCTGTGGGCGGCGATCGTCGCCGTCGTCGCGCTGACTGCCGGCGTGACGCGGGGGTTCCCGACGCGGCGCGGAAAGCTCGTCCACGCGCTCACCGTCGGCGTCGTGACGTACTTCACGGCGATGCTGTTGCTGCAGAGCCCGTTCGCCTCGGTTCGGACCGCGTTCCCCAACGCGCCCCCGGGGTTCACGCCGACGAGCGGACAGGGACTGAACCCCCTCCTCGTCGATCCGTATATGGCGATCCACCCGCCGGTGATGTTCGTCTCCTACGCGCTGCTGACGATGCCGTTCGCGATCGGGGCCGTCCACTTCATCGCGCTGTTCCGCGGCGACGACGGTCTCTTCTCGGCGTGGGTCGGGAGCGTGACCCGCTGGCTCCGACTCGGATGGCTGTTTCTCACCGCCGCCGTCGCGCTCGGGGGCCTCTGGTCGTACACGGTGCTCGGCTGGGGCGGGATCTGGGCGTGGGACCCCGTCGAGACCGCCATCCTGATCCCGTGGCTGTTCCTGACCGCGACGCTGCACGCGGTCACGAACTACCGGCCCGGCGGTCGGTACCGGGTCCTCGCGCCCGCGATGACCGCCAGCGTGTTCGCGCTCGCGGTGTACACGACGTCGGTGGTCAGAAGCGGCGTCTTCCGGAGCATCCACTCGTTCGCCGACGGCGGGATCGGGGCGTCGTTCCTCGTGCTGATGGGCGTGACGACCCTCCTCGGCGTCGTGCTCCCGTTCACCTACTGGCTCCTGACAGAGGAGGACGAGGTCGACGCGTCCGACTCCGAGCCGAGCGGCGAGGGGCGACTCGCGGGATGGGTCACCCGCTCGAATCTGCTTCACCTCGCCGTCCTCCTCTTCGGACTGCTCACGTTCGTTTCCCTGTGGGGGCTCTCGTTCCCGGTGCTCCGGAGCGCGATGACCGGCCTCGAAGTGTCCGTCGAATCGCGCTACTACAACCTGTGGAGCTACCCGCTCGTACTCGCTGCCTTGCTCCTTCTGGGGTTCTACATGGACTTCGATCGGGAGGGCCTCCGCCGGAGCCTCGTTGGAGTGGCGGTGTTCGGCCTCGCGACGCTCGTCGGTGCCGCCGTCGCGCCGTCGGAGACGTGGCGGCTGGCGTCGGTGCGCCCGGACGACGCCCTCGTCTATCAGGTGATCGGCAACGCGAGCGCGCTTTCGGTGTTACCGCCGGTTGCGTACGCGATCCTCGGGACGGTCAAGCGGACGTGGGGGCGGATCGCCGCGACGTCCAGTCGCGACGCGCGACTGAAGGAGTCCGGGATCACGCTGATCCACGTCGGGGCGGCGCTGCTCGTGCTCTCGCTGCCGTTTATGTACCTCTTCGCCGGACAGGCGTCGGTGATGGCGACCGGCGTCGCGGCCGGCGCGGTCGATACCTCCCAGCGCGACGTCGGGACGTCCGCCTACGACGTCCGGGTGCTCGGCTACGAGCGGACCGAGTTCCCGACAGACCCCGAACCGGAGACGTACGCGCTCTCCTCATCGCAGGTTCTCACCCGCGGACAGTCGCTGAACACGTCGGTGCAGACCGTCCACGGGACGGTGACCGCGATACGCGAGGGGCCGCAGGCGACGGTGGTGCAACTCGACGACTCGCAGGTGTGGATCGGCGTCGCGGGCAACGGGTCGGTGGGCCTCGAAACCGGCCAAGAAGTCGTCGCGCGCGGGCAGGTGATGTGGGAGTTCGTCCCGACGGCCGACGCGATCGTCCTCGCCGGTCCCGAGACCGTCGGTCCCGCTGACGACCCGCCGGATGCGGCCGTTCCGACTCGGGTGATCGCCACCGGCGTGTCCCTCGCGGTGTACGACGACAGCGGACTCGTCGTCTCCGGCGTCGCCGGGCAGCGTGAGTACCCCGAACAGGGCGGCCTCCAAGTGAGAGACGTGCTGATCGATCGCGGGCCGCTCGTCGACACGTACGTCATCGCCGGCGTCAGCGACGGGACGGCCTCGATATCCGTCAAGCGGGTTCCCTTCGTGACGCTGATGCGTCTGAGTATCGCGGCGCTCCTCGTCGGGATGCTGCTCGTGTTCGTCTTCGATCCGCGACACGGCGTCCGAACGAACTCGGTCGTCGGCTCCGGCGAGTCGAGCGCGCCGACGGCCCGCGATCGGCCGGAGGGCGTCACGGAGGTGTCGGAGCGATGAGACGGCTGCTCGCGCTCCTCGTGGTCCTCAGCGCGCTCGCGTTCGTACCCGTCGCCAGCGCGACGACGACGGTGGGCGGGACGGTCACCGTCGCAGACGGCAGTGCGGACGGCGCTCGCGTCGAGGTCGTCCCGCTGACCGAGCAGCGGCAGCGGGCGGAGGACGCGGTGACGACGACGGTCGAAGGGTCGTCGTTCTCGGTCGACGCACCGGACGCACCGGCGTACGCCGTCCGGATCCAGTACGGCGGCGCGACGCACTACGAGATCCTGCAGAACCGCACGCGGGTCGACATCGAACTGTCCGAGCGGTTCTCCGGTCGGGTCGTCGACGCCGACGGGACAGCGGAGTCCGGCGCGGTCGTCGAACTGATCGACGAGAACGAGTACGTCGTCGACACGGGGCGGACGAACGAGACGGGCGCGTTCGCGTTCGGTCCGCTCGAATCCGACGAGACGTACGAGCTTCGCACCACGGTCGGGAACGCGGCGTACCGACGGACGGTCGATCCGTCGACGACACAGAACGTGACGGTCACGGCGCTGCCGCCGACGAACGACACGTCCGTACTCGACGTCGCGAACCGCACCCCGACCGGTCACGTGGTCCAGATCGTACCGCCGGGGAACGACTCGGACGCGCCGAGCGTCGTCGAGACGGTCGCCTTCGAGAACCCGAGCGACCGGCCCTTCGTCGGGACTGTCACGATCGGAACGCCGGCCGACGCGTCGCCGTACGCCGCGATGGTCGACGGGTCGGGCGCGGAGTACCGACAGACGGACGCGGGCGTCGAACTGAACGTCAGCGTGCCGGCGAACGGGAGCACGCAGGTGGGCGCGGCCTACGATCTCTCCGGGACGCAGTTCGAGAAGGAGGTCCGGCGGAACACGTCGTCGCTCGCGGTGGTTCTCCAGGGCTACGATCCGTCCCGAGTGAGCCACTCGGAGAACCTCCGGGTCGGATCGGCACCGATCCCGCTGCTCACGACGAACGAGTCGCTGGCGGCGGGGACGACGATCAGCGTCGACGTCGCCGGCGCGCGGACGAATGACACCGCCTCGACCGCCGGAGGCGACTCGGGCGCGGACGCGATCGAAACGTCGTCCTCCGAGAGCGGGTCGATCCCGTCGTTCCCCGGCGTCCCGATGCTCGCCGGGATCTTCGGCACTGTCGCCGTCGGCCTCGGAGCGTACCGAGTGACCCGCTCGGAGTGATGCGCTCCACCGCGCGCGCAAAGAAAAACCACGAGTATTTTTAAGCCCGCTGCCGTAGCACGCTCCATATGTTCAAGGCCATCGTGAGCGCGTCTACGCTCCAGGACGCGCTCGACTCGGTGAGCGTGCTGGTCGACGAGTGCAAGATCCGGCTGAACGAAGACGAACTGTCGATCCGCGCGGTCGACCCCGCGAACGTCGGGATGGTCGATCTCTCGCTGGACGCCGCCGCCTTCGAGTCCTACGAGGCCGACGGCGGCGTCATCGGCGTCAACCTCGCGAAGCTCGAGGACTTCGTCGGGATGGCCTCGGGCGATCAGCTCGTCGAACTCGAACTCGACGAGGAGACCCGCAAGCTCAACATCCGGATGGACGGCCTCTCCTCGACGCTCGCGCTCATCGATCCGGACTCGATCCGCCAGGAGCCCGACATCCCGGACCTCGATCTCGCCGCCGAGATCGTCCTCGAGGGCGCACAGCTCGATCGCGGGATCAAGGCGGCCGACATGGTCTCCGATCACGTCCGCCTCCGCGTCGACGCCGACGACGAGGCGTTCCACATCGAGGCAGAGGGCGACACCGACGACGTCGACTTCGAACTCGACGCCGGCGACCTGATCGCGCTCACCGCGGGCTCGGCCGACTCGCTGTTCTCGCTGGACTACCTGAAGGACATGAACAAGGCGATCCCGAAGGACGCGGAGGTCACCGTCGAACTCGGCGAGGAGTTCCCCGTCAAGATCCACTACGCCGTCGCCGAGGGACAGGGCAACATCACGTATATGCTCGCGCCGCGCATCCAGAGCGACTAGGCGTCCGTCTGCACCGTCTTCTCACACCCGAACCGTCTTCCGGTGCCATCCGGTCGCGCCGCTCGGGCGCGGTGGACTCCGTTCCTCGGTCTGTACCGTGCCGTCCCGCCTGATCGCTCGGACGACGACCGCGAACTCCGAGCGGTCCGGGGCGTCGAAGGCGTGTCGCCAGCGCCGCCACGCGTGCGGGGCGATCGGCGACTCCAACTCCGCCTCGGTCCACGAACTGCCGCCGTCGACGCTGACTTCGACGGCCGCGATCTCTTCGACACCCGTTTCTAAGCCGCCGAAGGCGACGCCGCCGACCGTGACGCGGTCGCCGTCGCGTTCGGCCCCGCGGACGTACGACATCGTGTTGACGACGGCTTCCTCGTCCCAGCCGCGCTGCTCCCAGTAGGCGTCGTGCTCGACTTCTGCGAGTTCGATCCGGGTGATCCACTTGGTCATCTTCATCCCGTACCGGCCGGGGATGAGCAACCGCGCCGGGAAGCCGTGCGCTCGCGTCAGCGGCTCCGCGCCCATTCGGTGGGCGATCAGGATGTCCTCGCGCTCGACGAGTTCGAGCGGGATCGCCTCGCTGTAGCCGTCGGCCGCGTGAGTGACGACGTCGACCGCAGCCTCCGACGGCGCCGCGTCCGCGACGAGGTCCGAGAGCTGGACGCCCGTCCACCGGGACGTCCCGACGAGGTCGCCGCCGACGGTGTTCGAGATACAGAGCATCGTCGTGAACTGCTCGGTGTTCGCCTCGTGCTCGCGGAGTTCGTCGTACGACAGGCCGTACGGCTCCTCGACCGCGCCGTCGACGTCGAGGGTCCACGATTCGAGATCGACCTCCGGCGGACGGATGTTGATGTCGACGACGTAGTGCTCCTCGGGAGGCGTGATCGCCGGCGGCATTCCCGCGAAGTCGAACCGAGGGTCGCCCACGCGGGGCGTCGAAGCGCCCCCCATTCCGTCGGTTCCGGAACCGTCCCGATCGCCGTCGGTCGCGCCGGTCTCGAGGCCGTCGCCGGACAGGCGCTCGAACGCCGCCCGCAGACCGACGAGCGACCCCGCGCCCGCGACGACGACGACGCCCGCGCGCCGGAGGAACCGCCGCCTGTCCGGGGAGGCCGTCGGCCTCC
>NZ_BBJO01000024.1 GCF_000739575.1 Halobellus rufus
GATCCGGATCGGGTCGATCGCCTCCGCGGTCGACCCCGCGGTCACGACGACGTGTCGACCGGCGAGCGTCGGCTCGGTCGTCGCCCGCGCGACGGCCGTCACGATCGCCTCCTCGGTCGCGATCTTCGCCTTCCCCTCCTCGATGCGCGGGTCGACGAAGTCGACGCCCCAAGACTCGACGCGTTCGATCGCCTCCAGCACGCCCGGGTGATCGTACATCGGCTCGTGCATCGCGGGCGCGACGACGACCGGGAGGTCGGCTCCGAGGGCGGTCGTCGCACAGGTCGTGACGGGCGTGTCGTCGACGGCTCCGGCGATCTTCCCGACGGTGTTCGCCGTCGCAGGCGCGAGCAGCAGCACGTCCGCCCAGCCCTCCCGGCCGCAGAGTTCGACGTGCTCGACGCGCCCGGTCAGCTCCGTCACGACGTCGTTCTCGGTCGCGAACTCGACGGCCCACGGGTGGATGATCCCCTGTGCGCTCTCGGTCATCACTCCGCGGACTGCCGCACCCTGCCGCCGCAGCTCGTGGGCGAGTTCGACGACCTTCACGGCCGCGATGCTCCCCGAGACGCCGAGCGCGACGTTGACCCCGTCTAACATCGCTCGACGATTCGTCGGGACCGATGTAAAAGCCCCCGTTCCGTCCGGTGGGACGGTTCGAGGAGCGGGGGCAGTTCGACGGGCGAGGCTACGCGTCCAGAAGCGCCACCCCGTTCAGACACCTATTCGTCCAGAATCCTGACCCGTCGCTCCTCGTCGATCAGGACCGTGTGTCCCTCGTACTCGAAGCGGACTTCGAGGCCGGTCGGCGTCGGGCGGGCGAAGAGGGCCTCGATCGCGTCCGTGTCCACGACCTCGCCGAGCGGGGTCAGCTCCATCGGGGGAACGCCTTCTGCGGCCGCAACGGCCTCGACGACGACGAAAGGGATCCGTTGCGACTCGGGGTCAGAAGTCATCCGTGTTTATAAAGGGGGACGCGAGTATAAGCGTTACTCGCAAGTTCAGGCGTGAAATTCGACGACGTAACTGTTCGACGGCGGTGGGCTGCCGAAATTCACCCCTGATTACCGGGAGATCGATCGATGCAGTCTGTCGGTTCGTTCGCTCGGCGTCGGGTGTAGAACTGCGGTCGGATCTCGAAGACTGAACCGTCACGCGCTGGGCGAGGATCTACCGGACGGAGACCGCCGAATGCTACTCGTCGAGCCCCCCAGTTCGTCGTCGACAAGGCTGGGATGGGTCCGCTGGGGTTCCGGGTGCGGCTCGGCGAACGCCTCGCGCATCCGTTCGCGAGCGGCCTCGTGGCGGCGGTCGCGCTCGGCCCCGTCGATCTCCTCACAGCCCGGCGGGACCTCGCGGCCGCGGTCGGTGAAGTAGCCCTCCGGCGTCACCCAGTCGTGGTAGTAGGCGACGTCGGAGTCGTGGACGACCGTCAGGCCGACCTCCGCACCGTGGCCCGCGGCGACGACGGCCTGGTGGTACTTCTCGGCGATACGCCCGGCCGCGTAGACGCCCGCGACGTTCGTCCGCCCGACGTCGTCGACGGCGACGTACTCCTTCGAGCCCGCCTCGCGCGTCTCCACGTCGAGGCCGTCCAGATACGACGCGTCCGACCACGAGGCGGCGACGACGGCGTCGGCGACGTAGCGGTCGGCGTCGACGTCCGTCGATTCCGACTCGTCGTCACCGACACCCGCCAGCACCTCGAACCCGTCCGCGGCGGCTTCGACGGCCGTGACGCGCCCGGAGCGCCGCCGGACCCCGTTTTCTGTGGCCTGTTCGGCGAGCAGGTCGAGGAACTGCCGGGCGTTGACGCCGCCGGGGAACCCGGGGACGTTCTCAAGGTGGGCGTTCCGCGCGAGGATGCTCTCGTCGGTATCGACGACGACGGTATCCAGCCCGGCGCGGGCGGTGAACGTCGCAGCGGTCAGTCCGGCGACGCCCCCGCCGACGATCAGGACGTCCGCGGACTCGACGCCGTCGCGGGCGTCTCGGTCGGCTGTCGCACTGCCGTCGGTCTCTTTGGCGACCATACGCGCCGAGAGGCGACTGTCGCCGATGAGTCTCACGGTCTGGCCCGTCCACTACCCGCCGGTATTCGACGGGCCCCTCCGAACCGTGCTCAGTACTGCGAGGGCGTCGCGTACAACTGCCCCTCGTCGGTCGCGTCCACCGAGACGAGGCCCGCCGGGGGTTCGTCGAGTTCGAGCGTGAGTTGCCAGCGGTCCCCGTCGACCGGGGTCGCGGCCGTGAACGCGAAGTCCGTCCCCGGGAGGTACTGGCCGAGCGTCACCGATATCGGCAGCGTCGGCAGCCGCCCCGTCCGCTCGGCGAGCGCGTAGTCGCCGAACGTCACCCGCCAGCGCTCCGGCCCGGCGCCGACGGCGACGGAGTCCGCGGCGACGAACCCGACGTCCGCGAGCTCTTCGATCGCCGCGCGGAGCGCCTCGTCGGGCGAGAGCGTCGCGGTCGCGTCGGGTCCGCGGAGCGCCCGGGCGGTCGCGGTGACGACGTCCGCCCGCTCGCGCCGGTCCGCGCGGTGGGCCAGTTCGCTCGTGACGCTCCACAGGAGCGTGAGACAGAAGTCGTCGCGGTCCTCGACGACCTCCGCCAGCGTGAGGTACGTCTCCATCGCCGCCGACTCGACCTCCCGGAGCGACGCGGCGTTGAGCGCCTCGAACGTCGCCCCCGCGACGGTGTGACAGAATCGGAGGTACCGCACCCGCGGGTCGACCTCGGGGGACGACGCCGCACCGGTCGGCCCGTCCTCGAGGTCGTGAACCAGCGGTTCGTAGAACGGCACCTGGGGATCGTACTGTCGGAGCGTCGCGCGGTACTCGGTTGCGGCCTCCGCGGCCTCCGCGGCCGTGTCGCGGTCGTCGAACCGACGGCCCGAGACCGGGTAGGGCTCACAGCCCGTGCGTCCGCAGACGACCGCGTACGGCCCGCCCGGTGCCGCGAGGCAGTCGACGTGCTGGCTGATGTCCCGCAGGGTCGCCCCGACCATCGTGTGGGATATGATCGTTCTTCAACAAGTGCGTTCCGGTCGGACGCTCGGCTTGTGAGTCCGGCGCACCGTTGGGAACGACCGGCGCGGTCGCCGGTCGGAGTCGAGGCGATCGAACGGACCGACGGCGGGAGCCCACAACGCTTTGCCGATCGCACGCCAACTGCCCGCGTGGACGAACTCGTCGTCAGCACCGTCGTGTACGCACCGCCCCGGGCGGTCTACGACCTCCTGCTCGACTTCCCGCGGTACGAGTCCTACGCCGATCACCTCCGCGACGTCGTCAGGCGGCGCGGCGACGGCGGCGCGGGGACGCAGTACGCGCTGCGGTTCGCGTGGTGGAAGCTCACCTACACGGTCCAGTCGGAAGTCACCGAGGTCGACCCGCCGGAGCGCATCGAGTGGCGGGTCGTGAAGAACCTCGACGCCAGCGGTCGCTGGCGGATCGAGGGGCTCGACGAACTCCCCGCGGACGCGCCCGACTGGGCGGAGACGGCCACGCGGGTCTCCTTCGAGGTCGCCTACGATCCGCGGTCGGCGGACGAGGGCGGGATCGGCCTGCCGCGGTTCGTCTCCCTGAACTGGGTCGTCGATCGCCTCAAGCCGGCCATCGCGAGCGAGGCCCAGCGGATCGTCGAGCGCATCGTCGTCGACCTCGAAGGCGAGTCGCGGCCGGTCGATCTGACTGTCGAACGACGGTCCTGAGCGCCACATTCGGGTGTTTCAGCGATCCTCGGCGGGGTACGAGGCGTCGTGAGCGGGATAGATCGATGCCGAAAGAGAAATACGCCAGCGTCGGGCACACTCTGAGAGAATGAATCCGGGTGATTCCCCGTGCGCGTCGTGATCGTCGGTGCGGGGCAGGTCGGATCGAGCATCGCCGCGGACCTCGCGGACACTCACGAGGTGATCGTCGTCGACTGCGACCCCGAGCGCGTCGAGGAGTTGAACTACTCGCTCGACGTCCTCGGCGTGACCGGCGACGGGACCTCGGTGGGGACGCTCGAAGAGGCCGGCATCGAGGACGTGGACATGGTCATCGCCTCGACCGACAACGACGAGACCAACATCGTCGTCTGTTCGACGGCGAAGGCGGTCTCCGATGCGTTCACCATCGCGCGAGTGAAAAACACCGAGTACCTCCGGACGTGGGAGCGCTCGAAGCGCGCCTTCGGCGTCGACTTCATGGTCTGTACGAACCTGCTCGCCGCGGAGTCGATCGTCCGGATGATCGGCCTCCCGGCCGCCCGCGACGTCGACCCCTTCGCTGGCGGACAGGTGCAGATGGCCGAGTTCGAGGTCGACGCCGACAGTCCGGTGGCGGACCAGACCGTCGCGGAGGCCGACCGCTTCGACTCGCTGACGTTCGTCGCGATCCTCCGCAACGGCTGCGTCGAGATCGTCCGCGGCGACACGGTCATCAAGCCGAAGGACCGCGTCGTGGTGATCGGTTCGCCCGGGAGCGTCCAGGAGTTCGCCCGCTCTGTCGCCCCCGAGGAGTCGCCCGGGACCGCCGAGGAGGTCGTCGTCGTCGGCGGCTCCGAGATCGGCTACCACGTCGCGCGACTGCTCGAAGACCGCGGGTTCCAGCCCCGACTGATCGAGCGGGACGGAGACCGCGCGCGCGACCTGGCCGAACGGCTCCCGAAAACGGTCGTGATGGAATCGGACGCCACCGACATCGAGTTCCTCGAACGCGAGCACGTCGGCGACGCCGACGTCGTGGTGTCCGCGCTCGACTCCGACGAGAAGAACCTGCTCGTGTCGCTGCTCGCCGAGCGGATGGGCGTCGAGCGGACGATCGCGATCATCGACACCGCCGAGTACGTCGACCTCTTCGAGACCGTCGGCGTCGACGTGGGCGTGAGCCCGCGGGGCGTCGTCGCCGAGGAGATATCGCGGTTCACGCAGGAGGGCGACGCCGAGAACGTGGCGCTCATCGAATCGGACAAGGCCGAGGTCCTCGAAATCGAGGTCGACGCCGAGAGCATCCTCGCGGGACGACCGATTCAGGAGTCGACGAGCGACCTCCCGGAGAGCGTCGTCATCGGCGCGATCACGCGCGATCGGGAGTTCATCACGCCCCGCGGTGACACGGTCGTCGAGGTCGGCGACCACGTCGTCGTGTTCGCCGGAATCGACGTCGTCGACGAGGTCACTGCCCGGTTATGAGCGTCACGCTCCGCGTCGACACCCGGGCGAGTCTCAGCCTCGTCGGTTCGGTGCTGAAGTACCTCGCCGTCCCGCTGTGCATCCCGCTCGTCGTCGCACTCTACTACGGCGAGACGGTCGTCCCCTTCGTCGCGACGATGGCGCTCACGATGACCGTGGGGATCGCGCTGGAGCGACTGGACGCCGACCCCGACCTCCGAGCCCGAGAGGGCTTCCTGATGGTGGCGCTCACGTGGCTCGCCGTCGCCCTGATCGGTGCAGTTCCGTACCTGATCGAGGCGCACGGCCTGCCGCCGCTTTTCGCTGCAACCCATCCGGAATCGACACTGGCGAATCCGGCGAACGCGCTGTTCGAGGCGATGAGCGGCTTCACGACCACCGGCGCGACGGTGCTCGGCGATATCTCCTTCGAGTCGCACACCCGCTCGATAATGCTCTGGCGACAGCTCACCCAGTGGCTCGGCGGGATGGGGATCGTCGTCCTCGCGGTCGCGATCCTCCCGGAACTGTCGGTCGGCGGCGCACAGTTGATGGACGCGGAAGCGCCCGGCCCCGGAATCGAGAAACTGACGCCGCGGATCGCCGAGACCGCGCGGGCGCTGTGGGGCGCGTACCTCGGATTGACCGTCCTAGAAATCGCGCTGCTCTACGGCCTCCACGTGACCGGTGTGGACCAGTCGATGACGCTGTACAACGCCGTCGCGCACGGGCTGACGACGATGCCGACCGGTGGGTTCTCACCCGAGGCCCGGAGCATCGAGGCGTTCAGCGCGGCCGCCCAGTGGATAATCATTCCCTTTATGATCGCCGCGGGGACGAACTTCGCGCTGTTCTGGCACGTGCTGTCGGGCGAGCCGAAGCGACTCGTCCGCGACGCCGAATTCAAGTTCTACGTCGGTGCCTTGGCAGTGTTGACGGCCATCGTCACCGCAATCCTCTTCGCCGACGGACTCGTCGGGGCGGCCCCCGCGGGAGAGACCTTCGATGCCGCCTACCTGGAGAGGTTCCGGGGAGAGATCGTCGGACAGCTCGAACCCTCGCTGCGCTATGCGGCGTTCCAGGCCGTCTCGATCGTCACGACGACGGGATACGCAAATATGGACTTCAACGCGTGGGGACCGGCCGCACAGTACCTGCTGCTGTTCGCGATGTTCATCGGTGGCTCTGCGGGATCTACCGGCGGGGCGATCAAAATCATCCGGTGGTACGTGATTATCAAGTCCATCAGACGGGAGCTCTTCACCACCGCTCACCCGGAGGCCATCCGTCCGGTTCGGCTCGGTGGTCGGACGATCGACGAGCAGGCCGTCCGCGGAATTTACGCCTTTACGCTCCTGTATCTGGTGATATTCTTCGTCTCGGCCGGGCTCATCTTCCTCGACGCGACGCGGGTCGGCCTGAGCCTCACAGTCTTGGAAGTGTTGTCCGCGACGGCGGCGACGCTCGGAAACGTCGGTCCGGGATTCGGCGTGGTCGGTCCGATGGGAAGCTACCTCACGTTCTCGAATCCGAGCAAGCTCTTTATGTTCGCGCTAATGTGGATCGGTCGGTTAGAAATCTTCCCCGTGTTGGTGCTGTTGACGTCGGAGTACTGGACCAGGTGACGATCAGAGAACACATGGCGCGTACTCTCGCTCACGGATCAAGGCCGTAGAGAAGCGACCGCGCGAAGACGAGGATTGGGATGATCTCCAAGCGACCGATCCACATATTCAGAAGGAACATCGCCTCCGCAACCGGGTGCATCGTCGGTCCGGTGATCCCAGTCGAGAGCCCGACGTTCCCCTGCGCGGAGGCGACCTCGAAGAGCGCGTCGGCGTACCCGAACTCCGGAGCGGTGAGGTTCACCAAGACGAGGCTGGACGCGACCAAGATGAGTAACCACAACAGCGTGACGATGGCTGCCTCGGAGAACTCCCGCTCCATCTCCTCGCGGTTGAGCCGCCGACCGTTGAGGCGCGTCCCGACGACGGCGCTCGCCGGGAGGAAAACGCGCCGGAACTGCCAGCGAATTCCCCGTCCGATGACGTAGCCCCGAATGATTTTGATACCGCCCACTGTCGATCCCGCTGCGCCACCGAGGACCATCGCACCGGAAAGCAACACCTTCCCGCCGTCGGTCCAGCGCCCGATCGGTGCCGACTGAAATCCGGTGCAGGTGAGCGCGCTGATCCACTGGAATGCGGAGTCGCGACTCGCATCGACTGCGTGAGGATCGAACGGGGCCCCCGGACCGAGCCACGTCGAGTCGAAAGCGGCGGGAACGCGCGGAATGGAACTGACGTTCTGTACGGTCAGGACCACCGCACCGACGGCCAAGAGGATCAGCAGCCAGCGTGTCTGGAGGTCACCGCGAAGAATTCGGATATCGCGGTCCTTGAGAACTGCGTAGTGTATCGGAAACGCGATGGCACCGAGGGTCATCACGGGCAGGAGAACGAACTCGATGAGCGGTGAGTCGTACGTCGCGATGGAGTTGTCGGTGACAGAGAACCCACCGGTCGAGAGCCCCGTCATCGCGTGGTTGAGTGCCTGCCAACCTGCCTCCCAGAGCGGCAGTGCGGAACCGTACTCTGTGGTTAGAATCGCCGCGAACAACACGCAGATCGAGACGACAGTGTAGCCGAGGAAGATCTTCCAGACCTCCCGAACCGTCGAAACGATGCTCGGATGGATCCGCTCTTCGCGGGTTTCAGACCGGTAGAGGGCGTAGCTCCCGCTTCCCGGACGAGCCAAGATCGAAACCGTGAGGACGATGACGCCGACCCCGCCGACCCACTGGATGAGCGAGCGCCACCACTGAAGGCCGCGCGGTAACGACGGCTCGTGAACGGCCATCGTGAGCCCGCTCCCGGTCCACCCGCTCATACTCTCGAAGACGGCGTGCAGGGGGTTCGCGAAGTACAACAGACTCGACTGTGCGTACGACGCACCCGCGGGAACGTACGACATCGCAACCGCAGCAGGCGTCAATCGGGCGGCGAGAAAAAACGGCAGCGCACCGAAGAGCGCGACGAGCAGCCACCCGGCCGCCGCGATGATCATCCCGTGTTTCATCCGGGGTTCCGGCGCGGTCTCGAATGCGCGTCGCGCTCCGAAGCCCACCGCGGCCGTGATACCGCCCGCAAGGAAGAACGCTGCGGCTACGTGCCACTCTCGAAATACAAGCGGCACGACGACCGAAGCGGTCATCAGTGTCGCCTCCATCGCGAGCAGCGATCCGACGTCGCGAGCGATCGTCGCAAGGTCCCGCGGCCATCCCGAGACTGCGCGCGGACGTGGCCGAGGCATCAATGATCCTCGAAGTGACCGAACACGTCGGTTACGTCCGGTGTTGCCCCCATCGCAGAGTAGACTGTCAGGAGATCCCCGCCCTCGATGACGGTATCCCCGCGCGGGGTGATCGGGTCTCCCGTCCCATCGCGTTCGATCGCGACGACGAGCATATCGCTCTGGAGGTGACCCGACTCGGCAGCTTCCCGGACCGTCATCCCGGCGATGGGTGCGGCATCGTCGACGCGGATCTCGAAGACCTCCGCCTCCTCGCCGATTCGCATATAATCGACGATAGAGGGTCGCTTCACCGAGCGGTAGAGGTACTCGGCGATCAGCCGCTGTGGGTTCTCCATCGTGTTCACTCCGATCTCCCGGTAGAGGTTCATGTGGTCGGGGTTGTGAACGACGGAGACGACGTTCGGAATCTCGAGTTCCCTCGAGAGGAGACAGACCATAATGTTCGTCGCATCCTGATCGGTCGTCGAAATAAGTGCGTCCGCGCGGTCTGCTCCGGCGTCTAGCAGCGTTTCCTTTTTCGTCGCGTCGTCGTTGAGCACGAGACAATCGAACTGGGTGGCTGCGGCCTCTGCCTTCGCGGAATTGCGTTCGATGACGACAACCTCGTTACCGCCTTCGGTAGCGATCTCGGTCAGCGGCGTGCCGATGTTTCCAGCACCGACGACGATGATATACATAACGGCTCTGTGGGCGATCCGACCGCCGGTATTGAAAACGTACCGCTCCGCCGCTGACTGTGGTTACGCTTCGACGGCCGAGGCGGCGCGGACGATCGCTTCCTCGCCGAACTTCGGCCCGATCAACTGGAGTCCGACCGGGAGACCGTCGGCCTCGCCCGCGGGCACCGAGATGGCGGGGAGGTTCGCGAGGTTCACCGGCACGGTGTTCGCGTCCATCAGGTAGAGCTGGAGCGGGTCGTCGAGGCTGTCGCCGAGGGCAGGCGGGAGCACCGGCATCGTCGGCGTCGCCAACACGTCGGCCTCCTCGAAGGCGTCGTCGAAGTCGCGCTTGACCCACGCGCGGGCGTCCTGGGCCTTCTTGTAGTACTTGTCGTGATACCCCGCGGACAGCGCGAACGTGCCGAGCAGGACGCGACGCTTGACCTCCTCACCGAAGCCCTCCTCGCGGGCGCGGGCGAAGGCGTCGTTCCAGTTGCCCTCGAAGCCGCCGGACTCGCCGTACCGGACGCCGTCGAAGCGCGCGAGGTTCGAGGACGCCTCCGACATCGCGATGACGTAGTACGCCTGCACCGCGTGTTCGACCGACTCCAGCGAGACCTCGACGGTCTCCGCGCCCTGCGCGCGGAGGTCGTCGAGTGCGGCCTCGAAGCGCTCGACGACGCGCTCGTCAGCGCCGTCCAGCAGGTCGGTGACGACGCCGACCGTCGTGCCGTCGACGTCGCCGTCGGCCGCGGCGGCGTAGTTCGAGTCGGTCGCGGGGTGTGCGCCGGTTTCGCTTTCGGCGTCCTCCCCGCCGACGTCGAATCGCGTCGTCGAATCGCGCGGGTCGGGCCCCGAGATCACGTCGAGCAGCGCCGCCGCGTCCTCGACGGACCGGGCGATCGGCCCGATCTGTTCGAGGGAGTTCGCGTAGGCGACGAGGCCGTAGCGGGAGACGAGCCCGTAGGTGGGCTTGAGTCCCACGACGCCGCAGAACGCCGCGGGGTTTCTGACCGAGCCGCCGGTGTCCGAGCCGAGCGCGAGGTCCGCCTCGCCGGCGGCGACGGCCGCCGCCGAACCCCCGGAGGACCCGCCAGGGACGTGCCCCTCGTCGACGGGGTTCTTCGTCGGGCCGTAGGCCGAGGTCTCGGTGGTGCCGCCCATCCCGAACTCGTCCATGTTCGCCTTGCCGACGATGGTCGCCCCGGCGTCTTTCAGCCGCTCGACGACGGTCGCGTCGTAGGGCGGCACGTACGACTCCAGCATCGCCGAGCCGCAGGTCGTCCGGACCCCCTCGGTGCTGATGTTGTCCTTGACGGCGACGGTCGTGCCCGCGAGCGGGCCGTCGGCGTCGCCCGCGATCGTCTCCTCGGTGATGAACGCGTTCAGGCTCATCAGGACACCCGCGGTCCCTTGAAGTAGCCGTCCTCGGTCTCGGCGGCGTTTCCGAGCGCCTCCTCCTGTGAGAGGCTCTCTCGGACCTCGTCCGGTCGCATCACGTTCACCAGGTCGGCCTCGCTCTCGACTTCGGGCACCTCGTCGAGGGCCTCGAAGTACTCGAGGATCTCCGCGAACTGCGCCGCGAACGCGTCGACCTCCTCGTCGTCGAGATCGACGCGAGCCAGCTCCGCGACGTGTTCGACGTCCTCCGCGTCGACGGGCGTCTCGCTCATATCCGTGAGGAGCCGTGGCCCCGGAGTAAGGGTTTCGGTGCGCGCTGTACGTGGGCCGCGAATATGCGACGACAGCGATAGCTCTTGTGAACACCTCGGAAGCCCCCGCGGTCTCGACTCGGGGGCCTCGCTGCGCGCTTCGTCGCTCGCTTCGCTCGCTCCTGAAGTGCTTGGGTCGGCCACCTTCGTCGAGACCGCGGCCCCTTCCATTCCCGCCCGGTGGATCCTTGGCCGGCAAACGAACGTCGGATGGGGGCTCGCACGCGGCGTTCAGTTGGAGGTCGTGTCCCCCCAGTTGGCCGCTGCCGTCGCCGGAGCCGAACAGTAAGAGCCACGTGCGCGCCGACGCATCGGCGCGTATGGAGACGACACGGCACTTCACCGCGACGGTGTACATCGTCGAGAGCGGGGCCGTCGCGCTGCACCACCACGATCGGCTGGGGATCCGCGTGCCGCCGGGTGGCCACGTCGACCGCGACGAACTCCCGCACGAGGCGGGGCTTCGCGA
Organism: Halobellus rufus; assembly: GCF_000739575.1. GTDB lineage: Archaea > Halobacteriota > Halobacteria > Halobacteriales > Haloferacaceae > Haloquadratum > Haloquadratum rufum. The sequence goes on from NZ_BBJO01000024.1 coordinate 11,314, forward strand.
GGTCTACGAGGAGACGGGACTCGACGCCGACCTGATCGACGGGACGCCAACCGTCGACGCGCCGGCGGGGCAGGTGCTACCGCGGCCGCGACACCAGATGCTCTACGACATCAACGTCCACGACGACGGGACGGCGGGCCACCAGCACATCGACCACGTCTACTACGCCTGCGTGTCGTCGCGAGAGATCGATCCCGCGGGGGACGACGAGGCCGACCCCGACGCGTGGGCGTGGTACGACGAGCGCGACCTCCGCGAGAGCGACGTCGACCCCGACACCGTGCAGTTCTCCGTAGAGGCGATCGAGGCGGCGAGAAACGACGCGGAAACCGCAGAGAAGTAGCGACTACGCGTCCCCGTCGTCGTCCGGCGGCCGAACGGGACCGTCGCCGACGAGGTCGCGGACGTACCGCTCGACGTGGTTCTCCATTCTGCGCTTGTATCCGGCCTGGCGAGCCAGTCGGTCCAGTTCCCGGGAGACGTACGTGCCGTACTGGACGGCCTTCTTGTCCGCGGTGCGGACCGCGTCGGGAACGATCCCGCGGGCGGCCTCACGCAGCGCCACCTTCCGCTCGTCGCCGTCGACGAGGAGGTGTCCCGGGAGCTCCAGCGCCGCCACAACGACGTCGTCGTGCAGCAACGGCGTCACCGGCTCGATGCCCGCCGCGCGAACCGCGAGGACGTCGCGCTCGGCCTGTCCGGGGATCGTCGCGAGCACTTCCCGACGCGCGCCGCGGATCGTGTCGGCGGCGACCCGCGGGTCGTCGGGAGCCTTCGCGACCTTCGCGTAGCCGCCGAACAGCTCGTCCGCGCCCTGCCCGAGCGCGAGTCGCTCGAATCCGTCGCGCGCGGCGCGCTCGGCGACGAGAAAGAGGGGCAACGCGATCGAGAGGTCCATCGGGTTCGTCCGGCCGAGCGCGTCGACGAGCGTCGGGACCGCGTCGAGGAGGTCCTCGTGAGTGAGTTCGACGACGCGGAGATCGCGGTCCATCGCCTCCGCCGCCTCCCGGGCGGCCGCGACGTCGTGGCTTCCCTCGAAGCCCGCGACGTAGCACGGCGCGTCGGGCACGCCCGCGGCGACGACCGCGCTGTCGACGCCGCCGGAGAACGCGACGGCGAGGTCGTCGGCGGAGCCACCGTCGCCGGACGTCCCGAGCCGTACCCGGTCGAGTACCGCGTCGCGAACCGCTGTCAGCGCCCGCTCGTCGTCGCTGGTCGGTGCGAACTCGGGGAGCGTCCACGTCGGCTCACCGCCCGGATCGTCACCGAGGGCGGTCACCGTCCCCGCCGGGGCGGAGACGGGATCGGCGAGGTTCCTGCGGTCGAACGCCCACGTCGACGGGTCGGCGGCGTCGACGAACAGGGGCCGGCGGCCGAGCACGTCGCGGACGAGAGCACCGTCGACGACGCCCGAAAAGCCCGCGCTGCCCGGAAGCGCCTCGCCGGTCTCGATCGCCCGTCGAACGAGCGCGGGGTCGGCACCGTGCACGACGCCGTCCGATGGATCGGCGGCGGGCATCTACACCAAGTCCGAGACGGTGCGCTTGATCCGGCGCTTGACGCCGCCGCCGAACTGTCGGAAGGAGATTCGCCACGGCGTTCGCTTCCCGACGACCGTCGTCTCGCCGGCGACGATCGCGTCGAGGATCCCCGCCGCCGAGCGGTCGTTGGTCGCGACTTCGGTGACCGCCTGTCCGACCATCTCGCCGATGTGGGCGTCGCTTCCTGCGGTCTTGGGCAGTTCGCGTGCGGTCGCGAATCGGTCGGCCTTCCGGTTCGCCCAGCCGGTGAACAGCCGGGAGTTGTACACTTCGATGGCGTCCGCGGCGGCGAGTTGATCGCGGCTGATGTGGGCGGCGACGCCGTGGCGGGAGGACTGAAACGGGTGCGGGATGACGGCGATGCCGCCCTGCTGGTGGATGCGGTCGAGCGTCTCGTCGTAGGAGAGCCCCGCCGGGATCAGCTCGTCGATGCCGAACGCGAGGACGTGGCCCGCGGCCGAGGTCACTTCCATCCCCGGAATGCCGACGAGCCCGTACTCGGGGGCCAGTTCGGCGGCTTCGAGGCTGGCGTCGATCTCGTCGTGGTCCGTCACCGCCAGCGCGTCGAGGCCGACGGCCTGCGCCTGCGCTAAGAGCAGTTCGACGGGGTCGCGGCCGTCGTACGACAGCGACGAGTGCGCGTGCAGCTCGACCGATAGCACGGTCGGAGGTAGTCGCCGGGATTAAAAAAGCGGCCCGATCCGGTCGTCGCTCGCGCGAGGGCCGCGCGACGCCTCGGGAAATGCACGTACGTGCACACAGAAAAGCATTAATTCGCCCTTCTTGAACAGGGAAGTGAATGAGCCTGCCGGACGCTGATCGCGAACTGGTGACGGCCGAACTCGGCCGCGACCCCACACCCACGGAGGCGGCGCTGTTCGAGAACCTCTGGAGCGAGCACTGCGCGTACCGCTCGTCGCGACCGCTCCTCTCCGCGTTCGACTCGGAGGGCGAGCAGGTGGTCGTCGGCCCCGGCGACGACGCCGCCGTCGTTCGACTCCCCGACAACGACGGCGACTCGGAGACGGAGACGTACGTCACGATGGGTATCGAGAGCCACAACCACCCCTCGTACGTCGATCCCTACGACGGCGCGGCGACGGGCGTCGGCGGCATCGTCCGCGACACGCTCTCGATGGGCGCATACCCGATTGCGCTGACGGACAGCCTCTACTTCGGCGGATTCGACCGGGAGCACACCAGATATCTCCTCGACGGAGTCGTCGAGGGGATCGCCGACTACGGCAACGCCATCGGCGTGCCCACCGTCGGCGGGAGCGTCGAGTTCCACGACGATTACGAAGGAAATCCGCTCGTCAACGTCGCCTGCGTCGGCCTGCTGGACGAGGAACGACTCGTGACGGCCGAGGCGCAGAAGTCCGGGAACAAACTCGTCCTCGTCGGCAACGCGACCGGCCGCGACGGCCTCGGCGGCGCGTCGTTCGCGAGCGAGGACCTCGCGGAAGACGCCGAGACGGAAGATCGCCCCGCGGTCCAGGTCGGCGACCCGTACTCGGAGAAACTGCTCATCGAGGCCAACGAGGACCTGATCGACGCCGATCTCGTACAGTCGGCCCGCGACCTCGGCGCGGCCGGCCTCGGCGGCGCGTCCTCCGAACTCGTCGCGAAGGGCGGCTTCGGCGCGCGGATCGAACTCGATCGCGTCCACCAGCGCGAGCCGAACATGAACCCCCTCGAAATCGTGCTCGCCGAGTCCCAAGAGCGGATGTGCTACGAGGTCCGGCCGGAGGACGTCGACGCCGTCGCCGCGGTGGCGGAGCGCTACGACCTCGGCTGCTCGGTGATCGGCGAGGTCGCCGAGGGCAACTACGTCTGCACGTTCGACGGGGAGACGGTCGTCGACGTGCCGCCGGAGTTCCTCGCCGACGGCGCGCCGATGAACGACCTCGACTCGACCGAGCCGACCCAGCCCGAGCGGGACCGACCCGAGATCGACCTCGACGCCGCGTTCGAGGCCGTCGTGAGCGCGCCGAACACCGCCTCGAAGCGGTGGGTCTACCGACAGTACGACCACGAGGTCGGCGCGCGGACCGCGCTGCTCCCCGGCGACGACGCCGCCGTGATGGCGATCCGCGAGGCCGGAACGGGCCTCGCGATGTCCGCGGGGGCCGTCCCCGCGTGGACCGACTGTGCGCCCTACGACGGAGCCCGCGCGGTCGCCCTCGAGAACGCGACGAACCTCGCCGCGAAGGGCGCGACGCCGCTTGCGGCGGTCGACTGCCTGAACGGCGGCAACCCCGAGAAACCCGACGTCTACGGCGGCTTCAAGGCCATCGTCGACGGCCTCGCGGACATGTGCAGCGACCTCTCGGTCCCGGTCGTCGGCGGCAACGTCTCGCTGTACAACGACTCGGTCGCCGGCCCGATCCCGCCGACGCCGACGCTCGCGATGGTCGGCGCGAAGGCCGGCTACGACGCCCCCGAAGCGGCGTTCGCGGGCGAGGGGACGGTCCTGCTCGTCGGCGAGGGAAGCGACGCGCTCGGCGGCTCCGAACTGCTCGCGCAACTCGGCGGCTCCGACCGCTTCCCGACGCTCCCGGAGAACGCCAGCGGCGTCGTCGCGACGCTCGCGGACGTCGCCGACGCCGAGTCGACGCTCGCGGTGCACGACGTGAGCAACGGCGGCCTCGCGGTCGCGCTCGCGGAGATGGTAACGCGAGAGGCGGGCGCGGACGTCGCCGTCGACGATCTCCCCTCGCTCTTCGAGGAGACGCCCGGCCGCGCCGTCGTCGAGACCACGGATCCGGAGGCCGTCGAGGCGGCCTTCGACGGGATCGCACCGGTGACGGAACTCGGCGAGGCGACCGAGGACGGAACGCTGTCGCTGGCTGTCGGCGGCGAAAAGCTCGCTGTCGACGCCGAGACGATCGCGTCGCTTCGCGACGTTCTCGCCGCCGAACTCGACTGAAACCCGATCTCAGACGAGCAGCGGGATTCCGAAGACGACGACGAGGCCGACGGCGAGAACCAACAGCCCGGTCGTCACCTGACTCATTCCGAAGTCCTGCATCGGCGAAGTGACCCGAGTGCTCACGAGGTCGCTGCCGTGTTCGTCCGAGCCGTGGTCGTCGTGGCCGTGCTCGTCGGCACCGTGTCCGTCCGCACCGTGGTCGTCGTGGCCGTGCTCGTCGGCACCGTGTCCGTCCGCACCGTGGTCGTCGTGGTCGCTCATACGCCGAGTATGGCGCACCGACTACTAAAACGCTCCCGAATCGGGCGCTCGCGACGGACGGATCGCTCCGGAACGCCTCCCGAGGCTTAATTGATCCCGGTGCGTCGCGGCGGTATGGCCGACAGTGGGACCGCAGACGGGACGGCCCCCGACCGAGGCGGTGACGACGCGGAGACGCTACCGAACGGCGAGACGCGCCGCTGGTGGAAGGAGGCCGTCGTCTACCAGATCTATCCGCGGTCGTTCAACGACTCGAACGGCGACGGCGTCGGCGACATCCCCGGCATCGTCGAGAAGGTCGACTACCTCGACGACCTGGGCGTCGACGTCGTCTGGCTCAACCCGGTGTACGAGTCGCCGAACGCCGACAACGGGTACGACGTCGCCGACTACCGCGCGATTATGGACGAGTTCGGGACGATGGCCGACTGGGAGGAACTCCTCGCGGAACTGCACGACCGGGACATCAGGCTCGTGATGGACCTCGTCGTCAACCACACCTCCGACGAGCACGAGTGGTTCCGGCGCTCGCGCCGCTCGCGCGACAGCGACTACCGGGACTGGTACTTCTGGCGCGAGGGGCGCGACGCGGCCGAAGTACCGTGGACGGCCGAGGAGGGACCAGACGGCGAGGCACCGCCGAACGACTGGCAGTCGTTCTTCGGCGGCCCCGCGTGGACCTACGACGAGACGACCGAGGAGTGGTATCTCCACCTGTTCGACGAGAAGCAACCGGACCTCGACTGGTCGAACGAGCGCGTCCGCGAGGAGGTGTTCGACACGATGGCCTGGTGGCTCGAGAAGGGGATCGACGGGTTCCGGATGGACGTCATCAACCTCGTCTCGAAACCGCCGGGGTTGCCGCCGATCGGGGCCGATTCCGAGCGCGACACCTTCGATCAGGTCAGCGAGGGGCCGCGGGTCCACGAGTACCTCCGGGAGATGCGCGAGGCCGTCCTCTCTCCGGACCTGCTGACGGTCGGGGAGATGGCCGGGAGAAGCCTCTCGCTGGAGCACGCGCGCCGGTACGTCGGGCAGGGACCGGACGGCGACGGCCTCTCGATGCTCTTTCACTTCGAACACATGCACCTCGACCGCGGAGCGGAGCCGTGGGAGCGGGAGGCGTGGGAACTCCCCGAACTGAAAGCCGTCTTCGACAAGTGGCAGGCCGGACTCGAAGGTGCGGGGTGGAACGCCCTGTACCTCTCCAACCACGACCAGCCGCGGACGGTCTCGCGCTTCGGCGACGACGGGGCGTACCGTCGCGAGTCGGCGACGCTTCTCGCGACGCTGCTGCACACGCTCCGCGGCACCCCGTACGTCTATCAGGGGCAGGAACTCGGAATGACGAACGCGCCGTTCGCGTCGCTCTCGGAGTTCCGGGACGTCGAGACGAAACACCCCGTTCGGCGGGCGATCGATCGCGGCGAGATCGACTCCTTCGAGGCGGTCGCGGACGCCGTCCGCGCGAACAGCCGTGACAACGCCCGGACGCCGATGCAGTGGTCCGACGGGTCGAACGCCGGATTCACCGACCCCGACAGCGAGCCGTGGATCGGCGTCAACCCGAACCACGGGGAGATCAACGTCGCCGCCGAGCGCGACGATCCGGAGTCGGTGTGGCACTACTACCGACGGCTGATAGCGCTGCGGGGCGAACACGACGTGATGGTCTACGGCGACTACGACCCGCTCGTACCGGATCACGAGCGGATCTGGGCGTACACGCGGACCCTCGGCGAGGAGCGGTGGCTCGTGGTGCTCAACGCCTCCGGAGAGCCGACCGACGTCGAACTTCCCGTCGGGGCCGCCGACGCGACTCCCTCGGTCGTGATCGCGAACTACGGGGATGGCGAGGATCGCGTCGGGGAAGCCGTCGATGGGGCGTTCGAGCTTCGACCGTGGGAGGCGCGCGTGTACGAACTGTAGCGCAGCAGCTCTGGGCTTGCGGCGTGGGAGCGCACCATTATGGGGCGAACAGGCGACACGGACCCTCGCGACGCGGTGTGTCGCACACCCGCTTCTCGCGTCGCGGTCGACGTCAGATCACGGGGCGACTGGCCGCGCCTCGGTATATAAACCTCCGTACGCCACCGTTCCACCGCGAGACGGAGGGGCGTAGTCGAAACCATCAAGCGGTTCATCCGCGAACGGTCAGATAGCAAATGCTCACGAAGCGGATCATCCCCTGCATCGACGTCGACCTCGACGACGACGGGAACCCCGCCGTCTACACCGGCGTCAACTTCGAGGACCTGCAGTACACCGGCGACCCGGTGGAGATGGCCAAGCGGTACAACGAGGCGGGCGCAGACGAGTTCGTCTTCCTCGACATCACCGCCTCGGCGGCCGGCCGCGAGACGATGCTCGACACCGTCTCGGCGGTCGCCGACGAGGTGTTCATCCCGCTCACCGTCGGGGGCGGTATCCGGACCAGAGACGACATCAAGGAGACGCTGCGCGCGGGCGCCGACAAGGTCTCGATCAACACCGCGGCGCTGGAGAACCCTGAGCTGATCGACGAGGGCGCGCGGGCGTTCGGCTCGCAGTGCATCGTCATCTCCGTCGACGCGAAGCGCCGCTACGACGAGCGCGGCGAGCACTACGTCGACGTCGACGGCGAGTCCTGCTGGTTCGAGTGCACGGTGAAGGGCGGCCGAGAGGGCACCGGCGTCGACGTCGTCGAGTGGGCGACGGAGGCGGAATCACGCGGCGCGGGCGAACTGTTCGTCAACTCCATCGACGCCGACGGGACGAAGGAGGGATACGACATCCCGCTGACGAAGGCCGTCTGCGACGCGGTCTCGACGCCCGTCATCGCCTCCTCGGGCTGCGGCGGGCCGGAGGACATGTACGAGGTGTTCACCGAGGCCGGGGCGGACGCCGGACTGGCGGCGTCGATCTTCCACTTCGGCGACTACAGCATCCAAGAGACGAAGGAGTATCTCGACGAGCGCGGCGTGCCCGTCCGACTGTAGGGCTCGCTACGGCCGTCTGTCGCGGGTTCGGACCGAACGCAGGTCGAGTGCCAGAGCGACTGGGACGGAGGTCCCGGCAGAGCCGACAGCGCCCGACTACGCGGCCGACTCGAACTCCGCGGAGAAGTCGTCCATCTTCGTCTGGACGCTCCGGGAGGCGTCGCCGAGCGCGTCGAGCGGATCGACGCCCGCTTCCGTCTTGATCGAGAGAATCGGTTCGGTCTGTCCGCCCGACTGCTCGGGGTTCACGTCGTAGGTCGCAGCGGCGACGCCCTCGGTCTCCAAGAGCGCGCCTTTGATCACGTTCATAAACGTGTGGTCCTCGCCGGCGACCTCGATGCGGAGTTCCTCGTCGGTCTTGTCGATGACCCGCAGTTCCATAGAACCTCGTTGTCGGTCACAGCGTTTCAGTATTTCGTCTTCGGGAACAGCGCCGAGACGTCGGGATCGCGGTCGAGCAACCGATAGGCGACGCTGCCGCGTTGGCCTGCATCCCCCCGAGCAGCCGTGCCGTCGCGATCGACGACGCCGGCGTGTTCGAGGTGGTCTAAGTGCGCGAACGCCTCCCCCGGACCGTGGAGGATGTGGATGTCTTCGAGTTCGCCGAACAGGTGCGCGCTGACGGTCCACGCGTCCGCGGGGCCGTGTTCGCGCAGCACGTCGACGACGCGTCGCGTCCGCTCGACGTGGTGCGAGCGGATGACGCGCGCGCGCTCGGAGGGCTCCGCGATCGGGTCGCGGTGCCCCGGCCACGCGAAGTCGAGGTCGCGGGCGATGAGGCGGTCGAGGCTGTCGACGTAGCGTTCGAGCGGCCGCTCCACTCGGAGGTCCGCACCGCCGACGTTCGGCGTGTACTCCGGGAGGATGACGTCGCCGACGAACGCGACCGAACGCGGCTCCGATTCGCCCGGCTCGTCCGCGTCACCCTCGGGAAGCGGGAGTTCCTCGCCCTCGGTCTCGTACGTGAAGGCGACGTGTCCGGCGGCGTGCCCCGGGAGGTGCCAGACGCCGAGTTCGCCGTCGCCGGCGGGAACGCTGTCGCCGGCGGCGAGCGTCTGCACGTCGCTGGGATCGCCCGCGACCCCCGCGAAGTTCGCTTGGACGTCCGCCAGCTCCGTCCGCTTCCCGGCGGGGATCCCCCACTCGTCGAACCGCCGCTCTCTGAGTTGTGTGAGGGCCTCCGTCGCTGCCTCGTCGCCGGCCACGAGCGGCGCGTCGTCCTCGTGGACGCGGACCGTCGCTCCCGACTCCGCCTGCAGTTCGCCGGCAAGACCGCTGTGGTCGGGATGCCAGTGCGTGAGGAGGATCTGATCGAGGTCTGCCAGTTCGACGCCGGCGGCGGCGAGGCCGTCGAGGAGGTCCGACCGGACGTCGGCCATCGCGATGCCGACGTCGATCAGCGTTGTCACCGCCCCTTCGAGCAGGTACACGTTGTTTTGCCCCTCGAAAACCGTGTTTTCGAGCTGAATCCGGGTGACGTCCATACTGCGTAACCCGCTCGGACGACTATGAGGATTACCATACCGTACCCCGCGGCAATTTCCGCAGACGGGTGCGACGTCGGGGCGTCGGTCACGTCGGTACATTAAATTCGGTCGCTCGCAAACCGCGCTGACAGGGGATGGAAGATTTCTACGACCTGCTGGAGGTGTCCCGCGACGCCTCGACCGAGGAGATCAACCGCGCGTGGCGGCGAAAGGTCCGGCGCTATCATCCCGACGTCAACGACGACGCGCGGGCGACCGCGCAGTTCAAGACGCTGAAGAAGGCCCACGAGGTGCTCTCGGACGAAACCGAACGCGCCGCCTACGACCGGATGGGCCACCGGACGTACGTGAAACAGCGTTTGGACGGGCTGCCGACCGGGCCGGCCCGGCCGACCGAACCCCGACCGGGGACAGCGGCGGGGACCGATCGCGAGTCCTCGGCCGACGACGAGACGGCCAGCGGATCGAAATCCAGCGGTCGGGACCGAACGGACCGACGCCGCTCCCACCGGACGCAGTCGGAAGCGAACCAGTCCACGCGATCGGAGTCCGAGCGGACCCGTACGGCCGGGACGTCGTCGACGACAACGACCGGAGGGTCGTCGAGACCGACGGGCGAGACGTCGTCGAGTGCGGCGAGCGGGGCATCGTCGAGGACGACGACCGGGGCGGGAGGCCACGTCGGCTCCGGGAAAACGGGCCGATCCGGGTCGACTGCGGCGTCGAGGGCCGAAACGACGCGGCAGTCGCGGCGGCTCGTGACGCCGCTGCTGTACGCGTGGATCGGCGTGCTGCTCGCCGGCGGGCTCTATCTCGCCGGGCTGTGGCAGTATCTCGGGGCGAACGCGGCCGCGCTCGCGACGCTTCGCCGTGCGGCACTCGCCGATCCCGCGGCAGCGGTCGTCGGATCGTCCGAACTCGCCGGGCCGGCGGCGGTCGCCCTCGCTGCGACGCCCGATGCGCCCCTCTCACTGCTCTTTCCGATCGGAGTCGTCGCGCTCGCGGTCGTACTCGCGGCGGTCGTGGTCACCTTCGGACGCGGGCTGTCCTACCTGTATGCGGCCGGGGGTGTCGCCCCGCTTATCGCGCTCGCGGCCGACACGGCTGTGTCGCTTCCTGACGGCGTCGTCCTCGCTCTCGTCGTGCTCTCCCCGGCCCTCGCGACTGCGGGGTTCCTCCTCGACGTCGGCCGTGTGGCACTCACTACCCGCACGCCGCGCTCGTGACTCGCGATCGCTCCGTGAGAACGTCCGTAGGTCTGAGTCAGCCAACAGCGCTAGTGAAAGGAAACGGGGCCGCGTCGAGCGGGCCCCTGACTGACCAAGCCACTGCGAAGAGCACCAGTCTCGCAGCTCCTTACCTGACGCGCCCGGTTCGACCACGCGCGTCGACTGTTTGTTTTCCGTTTGGCCTCAAAAGTGCTGTGATAGAACTAATTTCCGCCCGGTACTAGCCGGATTTCAACTACACGATCGGTTTTGCACAGAATGCGGTACAAAATATGACAACTGCGTTTCTTCCCCTCGTGAGCAGGCGACGACCACCAACTTTTCATCCGTGAACTGGATGTCCGGTGGATTACCGGACGAGGTACGGATCGTCGCCGGGACTGAAGCGGCCGAGGTCGGCCTCGCGTCGGTAATCCGTCGACCGGAGCGTCTCGATTCCCTCGACGAGCCCTTCGTGGTGCGTGTCGTCCCACCACGCGGGATCCGCGATCGGGACGACGAGGAAGCCGCTCCCTCTGATCTCGGTCGCGTGCAACCGCTCCATATCGACCTCGGTCTTCCACGCCTGTGCGGTGTAGGTTTCGAGCACGTGGGCAGTCGCGCGCGCGCCGACGGGCAAGAGCACGTGCGCGGCGATCGCACGGAGCTCCGCGTCGAAAAATCGCTCGAGGTCGTCGTACGAGGACTGCGTCGGCTCCTCGACGTCGGGTGCGCACATGTGCAGGTACGAGAAAAACGTCCGAACGAGATCGGGCTGATCGCCCGCTTCCCGCAGGAGCCCGGCCTCCTGCAGCGCCGCCTGAAGTCGGCGTCCCGACTCGTTGGTGAACGGAACGCCGGTGTCGAGCCCGCCGTGAACGCCCGGGTGATCGCCGATGACGTGGAAGTCGGCGTTCGCGTCCCCGTATCCGGGAACGAACCGGTCACACGGCGGCCGCATATCGAACGGGTTTCGGATGCGATCGGTGACGTTCTCCACGCTGACGGGGTAGTAGCGGTTCCGTTAAAACCGGTCCGGTTGCCCGTTCACAGCTCGACGCCCGAGGGGATCAGGCTGTGTGACCGGAGCAGATTGCCGTCGGCGTCGTAGACGAGGAACGTCTGTTTCTCGTAGACGACCGCCTCCTCGCCGTCGATGCGGACTTCCACCCGGTAGCGTCCCTCGTCGGCGGCGTCCCGGCCGTACTCGCGCGCCGCACGGATGAACGCGAGGACGTCGTCGGCGGACTCGTTGAGTTCGAGGACGAAATCGCCGGTGATGCGGTTGGTGACGCTCACCACGCCGGCCGCGTCGGGGTCCTCGAGGGGATCCTGGAGTCTGAACGCGACGTCCGTCTCGCTCGCCTCGAGATAACCGCCCGTCGGATCCGAGAGTCGCCGCTCGAGTACGTCGTTCGGCCCGTGAAAGTCGATCCGGACCTGCGGCTTCTTGGGGTCGCCGCCGTCGTCGACCCACGAGACGTTCTCCACGTCCAGCTCGAAGTAATCCCGCCTCATTCCGTACGTCGAGATTAGACGCCATCGTGTATGAACGTAACGCCCGCGTCAGACGCCGCCCGGGTCGACGACGGCGTGGCGACGGTACGTCGGAACGACGACGTGAACGCCGATCGACCCGTTTCTAGATTCGGTATTGCACTATACGATTTATTTGCTGGGAGACAGGCCCTCCCGACACCATCGTGAGAACGGGCGTATGTGTCGAGAAAGACGGTTAGACCACGTGTTCTCGGACGCTCTCGAAGTCGTCGCTGGCGACGCGGTCCGTGATCGCACTCGCGTCGAGATCGGGCATCGATCCGGGGTACTTGCGCTCGAAGTACGACAGGAGGTTATCGAGGTCGCGCCGGACGAGTTCGCGCGCGTTGTCGTGATCGGTGGGCACGGCCTGGGGCCAATCGAAGATCGTCACTCCCGACTCGCTCACTGCGACGTTGTACTCGCTCATATCCGCGTGGACGTATCCGGCGTCGTAGGCTGCCGCGATCTCTCGGACTATCAGATCGAGGACGCCGAGGACCTGTTCCTCCGGTAGTTTCGCGCGGTGAAGTTCGATCCCGTCGAACTTGTCCATCACGATAGCGTGCCGGTTCTGGTCGATCGGTCGCGGAACCGATACGGCAGGGAACAGCGCTTCCAACGTCTCGTACTCGCGTTCTGCGGCCTTTCGAGCGGTGTAGAGCCACGACACGTGTTGGTTATCGGACGTGTAATCGCGCTCGCGCATCACCTCGCGGAAGTTCGTGTAGCCCTCCCTGTGGAACTTCAGCGCGAGCGGGCGATACGACTGCACTTCGAGGACGTCGCTCTCCTTGCCGACGCCGAGCGGCGCACCGACGCCCTCGATCGTATCGCGCTCGGCGAAGGCCCGCAGCGCGAGCGCGTCGTATCCCTCCGCAGTGAGGGTGTACCCTTCGTACTGGATGGTCTTTCGTTCGATCAACTCTCGTGTCGCACACCGATCGAGCCGGTAGTCGACCTCCTCGGCGGTCAGATTCGAGAGGGAGGGGAGCTTCTCGCGGTTGACCCACTCCGAAAAGCGCATCCCGTGTTCGACGCCGGAGAGGAGATAGAAGTCCTCGGGTTCGAGCTCGGTCATCAATCCGGCGACATTCCGCACCATACCGGTAGTGAGCGGGCGACGCGTAAAAGGTCCGCGAGTCGGCTGTCCACCCAAATAAACCATATAATGCTATGTGAAATTTGTGTAGCCACCGCGACGAAATTGCTTTCCCGAACCGGCCGTAGCTTCCAGTATGACCGCCGAGAGTGGCCCGCTCGCGGACCGTCAGTGGCGGTTGATCCGCGAGGAGGCCCGCGACGGACCGATGCAGATGGCACTGGACGAGATCGCAGCCGAAACCGCCGCCGCGGGCGGACCCCGGACGGTCCGCGTGTACCGGTGGTCGCCGAGCACGCTCTCGCTCGGCTACGGACAGGACCCCGACACCGTCGATTGGGCGCACTGCGACGAGGAAGGCGTGTCAGTGACCCGCCGACAGACGGGCGGCGGCGGCATCTACCACGACGTCGACGGGGACGTCTCCTACTCGATCACCGCGCCGAAATCGGAGCTCCCGGGCGATCTGATGGACGCGTATCACCTCCTCTGTGAGCCGATCTTGGAGGCCTTCGAGCGCGTGGGCGTCGACGCCGACTACGTGAGCGAGTCGGTCCCGGAGATCTGGCGGCCGGCGTGCTACCTCCGGCAACTGCACCCGGCACACGACATCGTCGCCGAGGGTCGGAAGCTCAGCGGAAACGCCCAGTACCGCCGCCGCGACGCCGTCGTCCAACACGGCTCGCTCACGTACTCCGTCTACGCCGACGACCACCTCGGCGTGTTCTCTGGCCACGGAGTGTCGCGAGAGCAGTTCGAAGAGCGCGTCGTCGGCGTCGACGAACTGGCGGACGTCTCCCGCGAGGATCTGGTCGCTGCAGTCGAAGAATCGCTCGCAGACTGGGCGGACGCCGACGTGGGATCGTGGACCGACGGCGAACTGGAGCGCGCCCGCGCCCGAGTCGAGGAGAAGTACGGGAACGACGAGTGGGTCCGTCGCCGTCCGGACGATCGATCCTGATACGAGAAGAGCACGAAGTCGGGCGCGAGGATACTCCGAAGTGGCTTTACTCCCGGAGCGACAGCGAAAGGTATGCGAGTAGGAGCACACGAATCGATCGCCGGCGGCGTCGCCAACGCCGTCGATCGACAGCTGGAAGACGGCGGGAACTGCGGACAGATCTTCACGCACTCGCCGCAGGTGTGGCAGAATCCCGACATCGACGACGACGACGCGGCGGCGTTCCGCGAGCGGTCGACAGAACACGACGTCGGCCCGTGGGTGATCCACTCCTCGTACCTCGTGAACCTCTGCACGCCGAAGGAAGACCTTCGGGAGAAGTCCGTCGACTCGATGCAGCGGGAGGTCGACGCCGCGGCGCAGCTGGACGTCCCCTACGTGAACGTCCACCTCGGCGCGCACACCGGCGCGGGCGAACAGCAGGGGCTCGACAACGCCGTCTCGGCGCTCGACGAACTCGACGTGCCCGAGGGCGTCACCGTGCTCGTCGAGTCCGACGCCGGTTCGGGGACGAAGATGGGCGACGACTTCGCGCATCTGGGGTACGTCCTCGAGGAGAGCGCACAGGACCTCGAAGTCTGTCTCGACACCGCCCACGCCTTCGCCGCGGGCTACGACCTCTCGACGCCCGAAGGCGTCGACGAGACCGTCGAAGAACTCGACGCCGAGGTCGGCCTCGCGAACCTCGCGTGCGTCCACCTGAACGACTCGAAACACGAGTGCGGCACCAACAAGGACGAGCACGCCCACATCGGCGAGGGCCTGATCGGCGAGGAGGGGATGTCCGCGTTCGTCAACCACCCCGACCTCGTCGACGTCCCACTCGTCTTGGAGACGCCGAACGAGGACGGGAAGGGCTTCGCGTGGAACATCCAGCGCGTTCGCGACCTCCGAGCGGACTGAATCGCGTCGTCGCTACCGAGGCCGGACCGACCCGCTTTTGACGGTCCCGCCGGTACGGAGGCGCGTGCGGAAGTTCTCGCCGGACTACCTTCGTCGGACGCGGGCGGGGATGTGGGACGGCTCACGCGAGGCGCTCGCGCCCCTCTCGCTGGGCGACAGGAGGCGGATTCTCGACGCCGGCGCGGGAACGGGCGAACTCGCCCGCGTCCTCGATTCAGAATCGCCGGGCGAGGTGGTCTGTCTCGACGCCGACCCGGAACTCCTCGGCATCGCGCACGAGGAGACGGGGCTCGACGCCGTCGCCGGAGACGCGACGCGTCCGCCCTTCCCCGACGACACCTTCGACCTCGTCGTCTGTCAGGCGCTGCTCGTCAATCTCCCCGACCCGACTGCGGCGCTTCGCGCGTTTTCGGAGCTCTCGACCGATCTCGTCGCCGCGATCGAACCCGACAACGGCGACGTCGGCGTCGACTCGACCGTCGACAGCGAGGTCGAGTTGGAAAAGCGCGTCCGAGCGGCGTACATCGAGGGCGTCGCGACCGACGTCTCGATGGGCGACCGACTCGTCTCGCTGTTTCGCGAGTCGGGGCTCTCCAAGATTCGAACGCGACGCTACTACCACCGGAAAGTGACCGAACCACCGTACGACGAGGGAGCGCTGGCGGCCGCGAGACGGAAAGCCAGCGGCGGCGCGCTCGAACAGCACGAGCGAGAGTTGCGAAAGACGCTCTCGGCGGACGAGTACGACGCGCTCCGAAGCGAGTGGCGCGAGATGGGCCGAGCGGTCATCGAGGCGATGCGCGAGGGGACGTACCGCCGCGCGGAGGTCGTCCCCTTCGACGTGGTCGTCGGCAGCGTCGACGGCTGACGTCGGTCCGCGGTGCTGTTGGGGGCCGCGTTCAGACGACGTCGCCGCGAACCGTCCGTCCCGACTGGGAGGCGCGGTAGTTCGAGACGGCCTCGGCGGCCTCCGCGGCGGTGTCGTCGTCCAGTCCGAGCATCGACAGCGCCTCCGGCAGCGTCGGGAACGCGAACTCCCCGCCGCGGAGCTTCTCGAACGCAGAGTCGGAGCGCTGCCCCTCGGCGTACAGACAGACGCCGCGCGGGTCGAGTATCTCCTCGTAGGCGTCGCGGGCGAGCGCCCCCTTCAGCCGCTGTCGGACGTTGTCCTCGAAGGGAGCGTTGCAGACCTCCAAGTGCGCGGACTCGTCGTCGTCCGGGAGCAACTGCGCCGCGAGGCACTTCTCCGGCGCGGCGTACCCGCTCGCGTTCGTCCGCAGCAGTTCCGGGTTGTTCCCGGCCCACTCCGCCGAGACGGTCTGCCCGACGCCTTTGACGCCGTGGGCCGTCTCGAACGTCTCCGCGGCGTCGGAGTCGCCGCCGAGCAGCAGGTCCTTCGTCACGTAGACGTCGAGTCGCTCGACGGGATCGAGTCCGAGCGCGACGTCGCCGTACACCCACACCTCGCGTATCGGGACCGGAACCGATCCGTCTTCGACGACGTCGACGATCGATTCGAGTCGCGCCAGTGCCCGCGAGCGTTCCATAGTCGTCGCAGGGCTGCTGGGGTGGAATGCGTTTCGACGGACGGAGGCAGAGTTGTCAATACGTCTGAAATATCCGCTCGGCACTGCGGTTTCGGAGGACCTTTCACTACGGTGTCCCTACACACGCCCGGCACCTCGGGGGTGTCGATCGACCGGTCACCAGCGGTGACCACTCGGGGCAACGCTACCTCGGGGTGCCTTCCCCCCATCCCCCCTCTCCCTCGATCACGCGTTCCCCGTTTTTCTCGGCTCGAATCGAGACGAAACCCGTATCCTCCCGCGTCGCCAACGCCGGATCGATGGAGTGCGACAAGTGCGAGCGCGACGCGGTGATGCACGCGGGCTACTCCGGCGCGCACCTGTGTGAGAAGCACTTTTGCGCCTCGGTGGAGAAGCGCGTCCGGCGACGGATCCGCCGCGACGACCTCGTGCCGAGAGACGCCTCGCCGGAGGATCCCGAGCGGTGGGTACTCGGCCTCTCCGGCGGCAAAGACAGCGTCGTGCTCGCGCAGATCCTCGACGACACGTTCGGGCGAGATCCGCGCATCGAGATCCTCGCGCTGACGATCCACGAGGGGATCGAGGGCTACCGGGACGCGAGCGTCGACGCCTGCGTCGAACTCGCCGACGACCTCGACCTCCGCCACGAGCTCGTGAGCTACGAGGAGGAGTTCGGCGTGCGGATGGACGACGTCGTCGAGGACGACCCCGAGGGGATGGCTCCGTGCGCGTACTGCGGCGTGTTCAGGCGGGACCTGTTAGAAACGTACGCCGCGGAGTTCGACGCCGACATCCTCCTGACCGGACACAACCTCGACGACGAGGCGCAGACGGCGCTGATGAACGTCTTCGAGGGCGACGTCGAGCAGATGGCGAAGCACTTCGACGCGAGCCTCGGCCCGTTCGACGAGCGCACGGAGTCGCCGCACTTCGTACCGCGGGCGAAGCCGCTCCGGGACATACCCGAAAAGGAGGTCGCGCTGTACGCTCACCTCAAGGACCTGCCCGCCCACATCACGGAGTGTCCGCACGCCTCGGAGGCGTTCCGCGGGGAGATCCAGGAGTTGCTGTTGAAGCTGGAGGAGGACCACCCCGGCACGCGGCACTCGATCCTCTCGGGGTACGAGGAGATCGCGTCGATGGCGGCCGATCGGTACCGCGGGGAGTCGACCGCCGAGATGCGCGAGTGCGAGCGCTGCGGGTCGAAGACGACGCGCGACGTCTGTCGGAAGTGCCGGCTGCTGGAGTCGCTCGCGGTGTAAAAACGGGAAGACTGGAGACGACGGCCGATGGTCAGTCGGTGTCGGACCCGACGACTACCGGATGACGTCGAGGCCGTTCTGTTTCTCGCGCTGCTCCTGTCCGCCGTCGGACTGCCAGGAGCCGCCCGTCGCAGTCGAGTTGGGCTGCGTCTGCGAGACCTGCGTGTTCTCTGCGGCATCGAACTCGGAGGAGTCGATGCTCTGTCTGGACTTGTCGGCCTGCTTCTGCGTCGAGGGGCCGAGCACCTGCGCGGACTGGACGCCCGTCATGATCGCCATCACGCGGACTTTGCCCTTGTACTCGTCCCGGATGCGCGCGCCCCAGATGACGTTCGCGCGCGCTTCCAGCCGCTCGGTGATGTTGTTCGCGATGCCCTCGGCCTCCTTGAGGGTGAGGTCCGGGCCGCCCGTGATGTGGACCAGTCCGCCGGAAGCCCCGCGGTAGTCCACGTCCAAGAGCGGGTGGTTCATCGCGTCGTTGACCACTTCTTGGGTCTTGTTCTTGTCCTGGGTCTGTCCGACGAGCATCACCGCGACGCCGCCCTGATCCATAATCGTGGACATGTCCGCGTAGTCCAGGTTGATCAGCGACGGCTGGGTGATGGTCTCGGAGATCCCCTTGACGGTCTCGGCGATGATCTGGTCCATCACCGAGAACGCCTTGCCGATCGGGAGGTTCGGGACGTAATCCAGGAGGCGGTTGTTGTCGAGAACGATGATCGAGTCGGCCTCGTTGCGGAGCTTCTCGAGCCCCTCCTCGGCCTTCACCGTGCGGGCGCGCTCGACGTTGAACGGCGTCGAGACCATCCCGACGACGATCGCGCCCTGCTCTTTGGCGATCTTCGAGACGACCGGCGCGGCGCCGGTGCCCGTCCCGCCGCCCATCCCGGCGGTGACGAAGACGAGGTCTGCCTCGCCGAGGACTTCCTTGATGGTCCCCTGGGCCATCTCGGTCGCCCGTTCGCCCATCGAGGGGTCGCCACCGGCTCCGAGACCCTGCGTCAGCGACTTGCCGACGAGGATCTTGGTGTCGGCCTCGATCATCTTGAGGTGCTGTTTGTCGGTGTTGATCGCGACCGTGTCAGCACCGTCGACGCCGATGTTGTACAGACGGTTTACCGTGTTGTTGCCTGCGCCGCCGCAGCCGACGATGACGATTCGGGGATTACCGAACTCGTCGTCGCCGTCCGGGGCCTCGGCTGCCTGTTCGCGCTCTTCCTCGTCGCGCTGCATAGCCTCTCTGACGATATCTTGCATAGATTACACCTTGGCCCACGTGTGTTTGGTCGGCGACTCGCGTCCGTCGGCCTGCTGTTCGTTAATCATCTCGCGAACAGCCGAGCGGATCGCCTCGGACCGGTTCGGAAACTCCCCGGTCTCGACCATCTGTTCGACCTCCTCGATCTGCTGCTTCGGAATTCGTAGTGTCACACGCTCCATATTTGCATTCCCCCGGTAAGACGGCGCGCACACCCCGTGCGAACGTCTTACACCCCCGAAATCGGTAGACAGCGGGGACATCCCCGTTCCGAGATGGGCTGTAAGACGACCGTCTTACGCAGACGTTACCACAGAGCGACACCTTATAAATGTAACGCTGGATGTAAGACAAAAGCGTCCGAATCGGCGTTTACTCGGATACTGACCGCGTTTACGTCCGTTCTAGGACGTCTGCCGCGGACGTCCGACGTCCGCAGCCGGGGCAGAACGCCCAGTCCGATCGGAGTTCGTCGCCGCACTCGCAGAACACCCTGTGGGACGCCTTCTCCCCGCAGTTCGGGCAGTAGACGTGATCGGCACTGACGTCTTCCCCGCACTTTTCACAGGGCTTCGATCCGACGTCGTCCGCCGCGTCTGCGGGTCGCGTCTTACGCTCCGATTCGTCCGTCGGGATCGACGTCTGCGTCCGACTCGAAGCCTCGTCTGTCGCAGCGTCTGCGGCCCGCACGCCGTCGAGTCGCAGATTGACGTTGAAGTCGTGGGCGGGAGGCTGCCGCGGGAGGCGGTCCGCGAGCAGTTCGTCGATCCGTTCTTCGAGGAGGTCGTCGACCCGCTCTCGGATGAACGCGTCGACGGTCCCCTCCGACTCGTTCGAGGCGACGTCCTCAGCTGAGCCGTCGCCTGCCTCGTCCGTCAGGTCTTCGTGTTGCTCGCTTACGTCACGGTCCGCGCCGTCGAGGTACGTGCGCAACGCCTCGCGCATCGCCTCGCTCTTGGAGGTGTCGAGCGCCTCCAACCGTTCGACGAGGTCGTCGTCGGCACGGAACGTGATTTTACTCATCGGTTGCATATGTGCAAGCCAGTATTTGAATCTTCCTTCGTGTCTGACGGCTGTCAGCCGCGTCGACACGCGAGGTGCCACCGCTCCGGCAAATTCAAGTCGATTTTCATCCATCCAACTGTAGTGGCAGTCACGTTCGATCTCTTCGGCACGCTGGTCACGGTCGACGCGCCGGCAGACCCCGCTGCGGCGGTCGCGACCGAACTCCGCGCCCGCGACGTTCCCGTCCCGGAGGACTGGGCGGCCGCCTACGCGGAACCGCACGTCGACGCGCCGAGCGGTGCCGAAGTCCCGCTTCCCGCGCACGTCGCCGCCGCCCTGCGATCCCGCGACGTCGTCGCACCGAACAACGCCGCCCGACGCGCCGTCGTCGCCGCGTTCGACCCGAGCGTCGAAACGCGGGCGGGCGCGGTCGAGGCCGTCGAGGCCGCCGCCGCGTGCGGGCCGGTCGGGCTGCTGTCGAACTGCTCGGTCCCGGAACTCGCCTCGCGGACGCTGATCCGATCGGGGCTCGACCGCGCGGCGTTCGACGCCATCGTGACCAGCGTCGGCTGCGGGTGGCGCAAACCGCACCCGAAGGCGTTCGAGACGATCGCCGACCGCCTCGACGCCCGTCCGAAGGCGCTCGTCCACGTCGGCGACGACGAGGCGACCGACGGCGGCGTAGCGGACGTCGGCGGGACTTTCCTCGACGTTTCGAGGGAGGGGAACGACCCCAGGTCGGTCGCCGAGCGGCTTCGGGACGGCGACCTCGGAGGCGATGACTCGTGCCCGTGACGGCGACCGTCGCAGTCGTGTCGGCGGCCGTGCTGGACGCGCTGTTCGCGGAGCCGCCGGGGCGGGTCCATCCGGTCGCGCTGCTCGGGCGCGTCGTCGCGAGGGTCGACCGGCGGTGCGACGGCAATTCCCGAGCGTCTGACGGGGTGCGCCCGCGGGTCGTGGGCCTGCTCGTCGCGGTCGCGTTCCCTCTCGGATTCGCGTCCGTGGCCGCGGCCGCCGTCTGGCTCGGCGGCGCGGTGCACCCGTGGTTCGGGGCGGCGGTGGCTGCGGGCGTGCTCTTCTCGACGACGAGCCTGCGGCTGTTGCTCGACAGCGCGCGGACGGTGATCGAGGAGAGCGACGCCGACCTCGACGCCGCGCGGATGGATCTCCTCGCGCTTGCGGGGCGCGACGCCGACTCCCTGGACGCGGCGCACGTCCGCTCGGCCGCGGTCGAGAGCCTCGCGGAGAACCTCGCAGACGGTCTCGTCGCGCCGCTCGTCGCGTTCGCAGTCGTCGCGGCAGCCGTCAGCGCGCTCGCACCGCTCGAACCCACGTCCCCGTCCGCGCTTCCGCTCACCGCGGGCGCGGCGGCGGCCGCGTGGGTGAAAGCGGTCAACACGCTGGACTCGATGCTCGGGTATCGATCGAAGCCGATCGGGTGGGCACCCGCACGGCTCGACGACTCGTGATGTGGCTCCCGGCGCGGCTCTCCGCGCTGTTTCTCGCCGTCGCCGCGGCCGCTCCGGCGGTTCCACTCCGGCGCGACCTCAGAGCGCTCGCCCGCAGGCCGTCGTCGCCGAACTCCGGGTGGCCGATGGCGACGATGGCGGCGCTGCTGCCCGCGCGGTTGCACAAGCCGGGCGCGTACGACCTCGATCCGAGTCCGTCCCCGAGGAGGTCGACGGATTCCGCCGCCTCGCTTCCGGACGTCGCGAGCGCGGCGCGAGCCGTTCGACTCACGCGACGCGCGGGCGCACTCGCGTTCGGGCTCGCGGGGGTGATCGCGTGGCTCTGACCGCTCTGTCGACTGTGCTCACGGCGTTCCGCGGGGCGCTCGGGTTCCTCACCCGGCTCCCCGTCGGCGGCGACAAGGCGGCCTGGCACGCGTTCCGCCGGACGCCGGCCTCGCTCCCGCTCGTCGGCTACGTCGTCGGCGCGCTCGCGGCGCTCTCGTTCGTCCTCCCGGTTCCGGTCCCGACCGCCGTGGCGCTGTATCTCGTCGCACTCGTTCTCCTCACCGGCGTCACGCACGCCGACGGGCTCGCCGACCTCGGCGACGCCGCGGCGGTGCACGGCGGCGTCGACGTCGCGCGCAGGCGCGAGGTGCTCAAGGACTCCCAGACCGGCGTCGGCGGCGTGCTGGCGGTCGCGCTCGCGTTCGTGACGCTCGGGCTGGGGGCGCTCGGACTCGCGGGCACGCTCCCCCGCGTCGCGTTCGCGCTCGCGCTCGCCGCGGAAGTGGGAGCGAAGGCTGGAATCGCGCTGCTCGTCTGCACCCGAACGGCCGCGCACGAGGGCCTCGGCTCCGCCCTGGTCGAGGGGGCGACGCCGGGCGATCTGATCCCCGTCGCCGCGGCCGTCGTCCCCGTTTTGGCGGTCGCCGCAGTCACCGGCGCGGGGTACCTCGCCGCGTTCGCGGCGCTCGCCGCACCGCTCGGCGCGGCGTGGTTCCTCGGCCGCTGGGCGGACGACGCACTCGGCGGGATCAACGGGGACGTCCTCGGCGCGGCGAACGAACTCGGGCGCGTCGCCGGCGTCCACGCGGGGGTGATCGCGTGGACGCTCTGGTGATGTGCGGCGGGCGCGGGACTCGGCTCCGCGGCGATACGGACGACGGTCGCGGTATCGAGGCCACCGAGAAGCCGCTCGTCGAGATCGGCGGCGTCTCGATGTTCGACCGCGTCGTCGACGCGCTGTCGGGGAGTCAGATCGGACGGAGCGAGGCGGGAGAAGGGACGATCCGCGCGGTCGTCTCACCGAACGCGCCCGCGACGGCCGAACGCGCCCGGGAACGGTCTCTTCCAGTCGTGGAGACGCCGGGTGAGGGGTACGTCGACGACCTGAACACCGCACTCGAAGCGGTCGGTCGCCCCGTGCTGACGGTCCCGGCGGACCTCCCGCTGCTCGCGCCCGAACACGTAGACGACGCCGTCGAGCGCGCTCGCAGCGCGCACTCGTCCGCGACGGCCGAACCCGAACCGACGTCGCTCACGGTCTGCGTCCCCGCGGCGCTGAAGCGACGGCTCGGCGCGTCGCTCGACACCGCCTTCGATCACGGTGGGCGGTCGGTCGCGCCGACCGGGCTGAACGTCGTCGGCGGCGACGACGACACCGTGGCGTTGACGTACGACGCCCGCCTCGCGGTCAACGTGAATCGACCCGAAGACGTCGCGCTCGCGGAGGACCTGTGCGAGTGATC
The DNA here is from genome assembly GCF_000739575.1 of Halobellus rufus. GTDB lineage: Archaea > Halobacteriota > Halobacteria > Halobacteriales > Haloferacaceae > Haloquadratum > Haloquadratum rufum. The sequence continues at coordinate 34,497 of NZ_BBJO01000024.1, forward strand.
CTCGTCGCGGGCGCGACCCGCACGGCGGAGATCGACGGCATCAGCGCCGCGGGGGCGACCCGCGACCTGCTCTTGCACACCCCGAGCGCCGACGCCGAGATCCTCGCGTACGGCGACACGGTGCGCGCGCCCGTGACGCCGGTGAGTCCGACGGGCTGTCCGACGCCCGCGGTCGTGACGCGCGGAGTCCGGGAGCTCCTCGGCTTCGACGTGACCGTCGTCGACGGGGGCCTCGCGCGTCCGACGGGCGCGCCGACCGTCTCGGTGGGCGCGCGTCCCGGCCGCGACGTCCGCGAACCGGACCCCGTCCAGACCGGCCCCGGGGCGTTCGCGGCCGCGAGGGAGTTCGGCCGCTCGCTGCCGGACGACCGGGTCGTCGTCGGCGAGACGATCCCCGGCGGGACGACCACGGCGCTTGCCGTCCTCCGAGCGCTCGGCGAGGACGCCGTCGAGTCGACGTCGTCGTCGCTGCCGGAGAACCCACTCGAACTGAAGCGCCGCGTCGTCGACGCCGCCTTCTCCTCGTCGGACCTCGAGCCCGGAGCGGCCGCGCACAACCCCGAGCGCGCGGTCAGGTACGTCGGCGACCCGGTGCTGGCCGTTGCCGCGGGACTCACCGCGGGGGCGCTCGAATCCGGGACCGACGTGGTCCTCGGCGGCGGGACCCAACTGCTCGCGGTCGCTGCGCTCGTTCGCCACGCGGGCGTCCCCCGGCGCGCGACGCTCGCGACGACGACGTATCTCGCCGACGACGTGCCGGAGTTAGAGAGTGCGGCCGAGGCGCTCGGCCTCGACCGCCGCGTGTCCGATCCCGGCTTCGGCATCGACGAGGCGGGGCCGCTGTCGGCGTACGCCGACGGCGTCGCCAAGGAGGGTGCCGCGATGGGCGGCGCGCTCGCGCTCGCCGACGAGGCCGGACGGCTCGGGGAGGTGACCGACGCGACCCGGGCGGTGTTGGACCGCGTGACCGACGGCGAGCGGGAGGGGAGGACGGCCGATGGACCCTGACAGCGTCGCGGCGGTCGGTCGCGTCCCCCACGGCGGCAACGACGACGCCGACGTGATCGACTTCAGCGCGAACACCAATCCTGTCAGGCCCGACGGAGTCGCCGACGTCTACGAGGCAGCGTTCGCCGAGTCGACCCGCTACGCCGACGGGTTCGACGACTTCCGGACCGCCGCCGCCGACTACGTCGACTGCGATGCTGAGGACGTGATCCCGACGGCCGGCGGGCTCGCGGCGCTGCGGCTCGCCTTCGGCGTCACCGTCTCCCCCGGCGATCGGGTGCTCGTCCCCGAACCCAGTTTCGGCGAGTACGCGCGGGAGATCAGGCTGCAGGGCGGCGAGGCAGTCGGCGTCGCACACGGCGAGTTGCTCGATCGGGACCCGACAGACTTCGCCGCCGCGGTCGTCTGTACGCCGAACAACCCGACCGGCGAGCTCGCGGACCCCGAGCGGCTCCGGGCGTTCCTGGAGGCCTGTCGCGACACCGACACGCCGCTGATCGCCGACGAGGCCTTCCTCGATTTCACCGACGCACCGAGCCTCGCCGGCGAGGCGGGTGTGATCGCGGCTCGATCGCTGACCAAGATGTTCGGCCTGCCCGGGATTCGCGCGGGGTTCGCGGTCGCGACCGGCGACCTCGGCGACCGGCTGCGGGCCGCCCGCCCGACGTGGGGGCTGTCGACGCCAGCGGCGGCCGTCGGGACGTACTGCCTCCGGCAGACGGAGTTCGTCGAGCGCACGTGCGAGCGGGTCGCGAGCGAGCGCGAGCGGATGCGCGAAGCGCTCTCGGCGCGATACGACGTCGCGCCGTCGGACGCGCCGTTCCTCCTCGTCGACGTCGGCGGGGAGTCGGTCGACGCGGTGCTCGATCGAGCGCGTCGTCGCGGGATCGCGATCCGCGACGCGCGGACCTTCGCGAGGTTGGACTCGCACGTGCGCGTGGCCGTGCGTCGACCGCACGAGAACGACCTGCTGCTCGACGCGCTGCTGGACCGATGAGCGATATGTCTGGCGGGCGGAAACCTGCAAACGATCCGATCTTCGAGACGACCGTTCGCGATGAGGTTTGCCGGCTCTCCCGGCCGGGCACGCGGTGGCTCTCGACGGGATACGGCGGCGGGGAGTCGGTCGGGGACCGCGCGTTCCTCGTGTCGGTGCCGGAGGGCTGGGACGACGTCGACGTGGCGGCGTACGTCGTCCGTCGTCGCCGTGACGCCGGCTTCGACGAGGCAGCCGATCCGGCGGACGCGCCGCTGGACGCCGCACCGGCGCTCCTCACCGGCGTCTCGATGCGTCACGCGCGACGCGCCCGACTCGGACCCGTCGAGGCGATCGTCACGGCGGGCGTGAGCAACCCGGCGGCGTTGCCGATTGCAGCGGCTGACGGGAGCGAAGCGCAGGCGGGCGAGCGCGTCGACGAAGCACAGCACGACGGCACGGTCAACGTCGTCCTCGGGACGACGCGGTCGCTCGCGTCGGGCGCGCTCGCGAACCTCGTCGCGGTCGCCGCCGAGGCGAAAGCGGCGACGCTGCTCGACCGGACGGGCTTTCCGGGGACGACCTCCGACGCGGTGCTCGTCGGCTGCGACCCCGAGGGCGAGTCGGCGACGTTCTCGGGGAGCGCGACGCCGGTCGGGTCGGCCGCGCGCGCCTGCGTCCGCGACGCCCTGCTGGCCGCGTTGGACGCGAGGTACGGCGACGAGGAACCGCCCGACACCGTCGAGAAGGCGGAGTACGGCGTCGTGACGGGTGAACGGGCTCGCGTCAGTCGGATTGGGGACGACGCGCAGAGAGACTGAGCCGTCGCTGGCGGCCGGGTTCTGCACCGCCTCGCGGCGCTCGTGGGGGCTGGCGAACAGTCGGCACCCGCGCGCGACGACGGCCCCGCCACCGTCGTCGCCGTCGCTCCCGCGTCGGCGTGCCGAGCAATCACGGCCCGACGCGGGACGGTCATCAGATCACACGACCGCTGGCCGCTCGATCGCATATAAAATCTCGCCGGGCACGTGACCGATCGTCACAGGCCCCTACGTTCGGTCCACCGTCAGCAACAGACCACCGAAGACGAACAGGAGGAGGACGCCGATCGGCAGGGGGAGCCCCGGGAACCCGCGCGTCACGAGGAGGTACGTGGACGCGGCGAAGAGGACGCCGGTGAGCGTCAGCAACCCGCCGAGCAGTCGAACCGGATCGAACGGACCGCTTTCGACGCGCTCCTCGGCGCGGTAATACAGGAGCGAGAGCACGACCGCGAGCGCGAGTACGAGCGCGCCGGCGGCCCAGACCTGATAGGCCGCTTGGATCGTCTGGCCGGCCTGAAACGCCGTCGCCGAGAGCGGATCAGAGACGCTGACGCCGCGAGCGGCGGGCACGCCGTAGGCGTAGCGGATCTGAAAGAACGGGAACCTGACGAAGAGAACAGCGCCGCCGGAGACGCCCGTCGAGTACGTGACGTTCCACGGCACGAGCGCGGCGATCCACGTCGAGACGACGGCCAGCGCCCCCGCGTACTCCGATCGAACCCAGACCATACCTGCCCACCGTCTGCCGGTCTGTAAAAGCTACCGGAGCGGCGGGTCGCGAGGCCGGCGTCGACGCGGACCGTCGACCTACGCGAGACCGAGCAGGTCGAAGGCGTATCCGTTGCCCTTCTCGGTCGCGTGCTCGTAGACGACGTGGGCCGCGGCGACGTCCTGGATCGCGAGTCCGGTCGAATCGAAGACCGAGATGCCGTCTTCGGCCGTCCGTCCCGACTTCTTCTCGGTGACGATCTCGCCGACCGAGCCGTAGATGTCGTCGTCCGCGAGGACGCCCTCGCTCCAGGGGACGTTGATCTCGCCGGAGTGCGTCGTCTGCTCGTAGTCGTCGATGACGAGCTTCGCGTCGAGCAGGATCTCGTCGGCCAGTTCGTGTTTCCCCTCGGCGTCCGCACCCATCGCGTTGACGTGCGTGTGCTCGCCGAGGTCCTCGCGGTCGACGATCGGCGATTCGACGGGTGTGACCGTCGAGAGGACGTCGCAGGAGGCGGCCTCCTCGATCGATCCCGCGCGGACGTCGAACTCGTCCTCGAAGGTGTCGATGAAATCGGCGACGCGCTCCTCGTCGAGATCGGAGACGACGACCGTCTGGATGTCGCGGACCTCCGCGATAGCGCGGAGTTGGGTGTAGGACTGCACGCCCGCGCCGACGATTCCGAGGGAGGTCGCGTCCGGGACAGCGAGGTGGTCGGTCGCGACGGCCGCGGCCGCGCCGGTGCGGAGCATCGTCAGCTCTCGGCCATCCATGATCGACAGCGGCACGGCGGTTTCGGGGTCCGAGTAGATCATCGTCCCCAGCACCGTCGGCAACTCGAACTTCTCGGGGTTGTCGGGGTGGACGTTCACCCACTTGACGCCCGCGGCGTCCCACTCGCCCGCGTCCAGATACGCCGGCATCGACCGGAAGTCGCCGTTGTACTGCGGCAGGTCGATGTACGATTTCGGCGGCATCTGCGCGTCGCCGCGCTCGAAGGCGGCGAACGCGTCCTCGATCGCCGGCACGAGCTCACTCATCGACGCGTTCTCGTGGACGTCCGTCCCGTTCAACAGGAGCGTCTCCATACCTCCGGGTTCGTGGGAGATACACTTAACTCATCGCATTTCTGGATAGGATACCACTGAGGAGAGCTAAATGAGATATCTATCTAAATATACTCTGTCTAGTGGATTCTTTTGGGTGGCGTAGCCACTGTTGTTGACAGCGCTGGCCACGCCGAAGCGACGCGCTAGGGGCGATTCGGCGTCGAAAGAAGATCGGTTGCAGTCGGACGGAGCCGACGAAGCGGTGCGGTGGCGTTCGGGGGAGAGGGTTCCTACGGGACTGCGCTCACATCGCGCCGCCCATACCGCCCATGCCGCCCATACCACCCATGCCGCCGCCGGGTGCGCCGCCTTCTTCCTCGCCGTCGCCGCTGGTGCTCAGCTCGTCGGCGGCGATGATGTCGTCGATCTTGAGGACGAGGTTCGCGGCCTCGGTGGCCGAGGAGAGCGCCTGCTCCTTGGAGTGGGCCGGTTCGACGACGCCGGCGTCGAAGGTGTCCTCGACGTCGCCGCTGAAGACGTTCAGGCCCGCGCGGACGTCGCCGTTCTCGTGGGCCTCGCGGAGGCTGACGAGCGTGTCGATGGAGTCGAGACCGGCGTTCTCCGCGAGGACGCGGGGTACGAGTTCGACCGCGTCGGCGAAGGCTTCGACGGCGAGCTGCTCGCGGCCGCCGACGGAGCCGGCGTAGCTACGGAGCCGCCGGGCGAGTTCGACCTCGATGGCGCCGCCGCCGGCGACGACGCGGCCGTCGGAGACGGTCGTCGAGACGACGTCGAGCGCGTCGGTGACGCCGCGCTCGATCTCGTCGACGACGTGGTCGGTCGAGCCGCGCAGCAGCAGCGTGACGCCGTGGGACTCGTCGTCGAGACCCTCGACGTAGAACAGTTCGTCCTCGCCGTCGCGGCGGACCGAGCCGCGACCGAGGTCGGCCGCTTCCAGGGTGTCGAGGTCGGAGACGACGCTGCCGCCGACGACGTCACGCAGGAACGCGATGTCGGACTTCTTCGTCCGGCGGACCGCGAGGATGCCCTCCTTCGCGAGGTAGTGCTGGGCCATGTCGTCGATGCCCTTCTGACAGAAGACCACGTCGGCACCGGAGTCGACGATCTGCTGGACCTTCTGCTTGAGCTGTTTCTCCTCCTGATCGAGGAACTGCTGGAGCTGATCGGGGGACTCGATGTTGACCTGCGTGTCGACGTCGGCCTCCTCGATCTCGATCGGTTCGTTGAGGAGCAGCACGTCGGCCTCGTCGAACTCGGTCGGCATGTCGTCGTGGACGGCGTCCTTGTCGATGACTGCGCCGTTGAGCAGTTCGGACTCGGCGGTCGAACGCCCCGTCTGCGTCTCGATGTTGGCGTTCGCGAGGTCGACGACGTGGGAGCCGTCGTCGGCCTCGACGGTCACCGCGCTGACGGTGTCGACGATGAGGTCGGCGAGGAGGTCCTTGTTGAGTTCGGAGCTCTTGCCGGTCATCGACGTCTCGGCGACCTTCTTGAGAAGTTCCGTGTCGTCGGGCTCGACGTTCTCGGCGATGTCGTCGACCTGCGCGCGGGCCTCCTGGCTCGCGAGGTGGAAGCCCTTGATGATCGCCGTCGGGTGGATGTCCTGTTCGAGGAGGTCCTGCGCGTTCTTGAGGAGTTCACCCGCCGTCGCGACCGCGGTCGTCGTTCCGTCGCCGGCCTCGTCCTCCTGGGTCTCGGCGACCTCGACGATCATCTCGGCCGTCGGGTTGTCGATGTCCATCTCCTTGAGGATAGTGACCCCGTCGTTCGTGATGGTCACGTCTCCCATCGAGTCGACGAGCATCTTGTCCATCCCTTTCGGGCCGAGTGTCGAGCGTACTGCCTCCGCGACTGCCCGAGCGGCCTGAATGTTGTACTCCTGCGCGTCGCGGTCCTTGACGCGCTGGGCGTCCTCGCCCATAATGATCATCGGCTGACCCTGCTGCATTCGCTGACTCATAGACATCGACTGATTGTTTGTGATTCTATAAAAAAGCACCGTTTTCGGCCGTTTCGTGGATCAGCACAGAGAGCGCGTGTTAGCACGGTAAACCGCACAAATCGGTTACTCAACGCCGATAGCGTGTGATATAGTGTGACACGGATGGCCACGAGAGTCGTACCCGTGGACGTCGATTTAAGTACCACTCCGTGCGCCGAGCGACAGAGACGGGTCTCAGCGCGGTACTAAGCAAAAAATGAGCGGCGCGGTTCGGCGCGTCCGCAGACCGTCCTCGGTTACAGTTCCTCGGGCAGTTCGTCGGCGACGAACGGCCGCTCCCCCGACGGCTCGAACGGCGGGAGCTCGTCGTCGGTATCGAGCGCCTCCATCTCCTCCTCGTAGAGTTCCTCTTGGAGCTGGCTGCGTTTGTTCCGGCCCTTGCGCTCCCGGCCATTTTTCGTATCAGGCATTGTCAACCGTGTCGACGCCTCGCACACTCATTAACTTTGTGGAGCGTCTCAATTTTCGAAAAGGAAGCCTCGCGGTCGTCATCCACGTCGACGACACGGATCACCGTCCGGCGTCACGAATCACGTTCGTTCACTCGACGGCGACACCTCTCGCGAGGGTAGCGATTCGAGAAACGCCAGGACAGGGATTTGAACCCTGGATCCCAGAGGGAACACGCTTTCCAGGCGTGCGCCTTACCACTCGGCCATCCTGGCTCGAACGGAGGTAACCTACTGAATCGTTTAAGTCCTTCCCTTCGCCGCGAGTCGCGGCTCGGCGACGTACGAAATTCCGCCGACGGCGACGCCGATGCCGACGGCGACGCCCCCCGCGAACGGCAGGCCGACCCCGAGCGGCTCGACGAGCAGCCGGTAGCCCTGCACGAGCACGAGGAACGTCAGCGCGCCGACGAGCCCCCACAGGAGCGCCGATCGAGTGCGAGTCACGTCCGGAGGGAGCCGTCCGACCGGCTAAAATCTCTCGTTCCGGCGTCGAGTCCGATGATCACGACGGCAGCGCCGGACGCGAGGTCGTTCACTCGCCGGCGTAGCCCTCGCCCTCCTCGACGGGCCCCCAAAACGCCGAGTAGAGCACGACGAAGTACGCGAACACGAGCGGGAGCAACAGCGCGGCCCCGACGCTCATCAGGTTCAGCGGGATCGTCGAGACGATCGCGTCGGCGACGGTCAACCCGGTCACCGGGTCGATCACCGGATACAGGACCGAGGCGATCAGCGCGACCAGCCCGTAGGTGAGCCCCGCGGTCGCAACCAGCGCCCCCACGTACGACTCCCGCCGCATCGCGACGACGTAGGCCGCGCCGAGTCCGACGCTCGCGACGAGGAGCGCGAGCGTCGCCGGCGCGATCAACGTCCCGCGGAGGTCCGGCCGCGTCGCGAGGAGGTACGCGACGGCGACGACGACGAGTGCGAGGTACGCGAAGAGCGCGCGGGGGCCGTAAGCGGTCGTCTCCCGCTGAACCCGTCCTCGGGTCTTCAAGCCCAGGAAGGCGGCCCCGCCCGTCGTCGAGAGGGCCACGAGCGCGACCCCGACGACCACCGAGGGGATCGAGACGAGCGCCGTCGCGCCCAGCAGCCAGTTCGCGGCGAAGATCCCGAGAAACAGCGGCGCGGCCGTGCTGCCGACGACGAACGCCCGGCCCCACCAGCGCTGCCACGCGTCGTCGTGGCGCTGCTCGTACATCTCCGGGGCGAGCCCGCGGACGATCAGCGCGCCGAGGATCGCGAACATCAGCAGGTAGTGCCGGCTGAACAGCGTCGCGTACACCGCCGGAAACGCCGCGAACAGCGCGCCGCCGAAGACGACGAGCCACACCTCGTTGCCGTCCCAGAAGGGACCGATCGCCGCCAGCAACTGCTCGCGGTCGGAGGGCGAGTCCCGGGTCGCGAAGAGCACGCCCACGCCGAAGTCGAACCCGTCCAGAAAGAGGAACGTCCCGAGGATGAAGAAGACGAGCGCGAACCACAGCTCCGTCAGCGGGAGGCCGAACAGCGGCCCGTCGGCGAGCCAGCCGGCCTGCAGCGCGACCACCGGGTCGACTATGGCGGGTCCGAGACCCGCGGCCGCTGCGAGGGAGTCAGTCATCCTCTCCTCCCGCAGCGGCCGCCTGGCTGCTCGACGCAGGCCGATCGGACGCGTCGTCGACGGAGCGTTCGTCGATCGCGGGCGGGCCGGCCCGCACGATCCGAGCGACCACGTAGGTGTACAGTGAGAGCAGGCCGAGGTAGACGACCCCGAAGCCGACGAGCGTCAGCGTCGCCTCGAACCCGGTCAGCCCCGGCGAGACGCCGTCCGCGGTCTTCATCACGCCCTGAATCACCCACGGTTGCCTGCCGACCTCGGTGACGATCCAACCGAGTTCCACGGCGAAGATGCCGAGCAGCGACGAGGCCATCAGCGACTTGTGCAGGAGGTCGTCTTCGCGCAACTGCCCGCGCCACCAGCGATAGCCCGCCCAGAACGCCAGCAGCACGAACCAGAAGCCGAGAGCGACCATCATCCGGAACGACCAGAAGACGATCGCGACCGGCGGTGCCTGCGTTTCGAACTCGTTCAATCCGGTGATCTCCGCGGAGGGATCGCCGCCGCTGACGAGCCACGAGGCCCCCCCGGGGATCCCGATTCCGAATATCTCCTTCGCGCGCGGGTTCAGGAGGTCGTCGAGGTCCGTCGGGACGGCGAAGATGTACTCGGGAACGTAGCTGTCGGTCTCCCAGACGGCCTCCATCGCCGCGAACTTCTGCGGCTGGGTCTCGGCGACGTGTCGCGCGTACGCGTCGCCGTGGAGCACCTGAAACGGCGCGGTCAGCAGCATCACGACGATCGCGACCTTGAGGGTCGTCTCCCAGAACTCCGGGTGATCGACGGGGTATTCCCAGTGGTAGTGTCTGAACAGGTGGTAGGCGGCCACGCCAGCCATGAACAGCGCCACCGAGAGGACCGCGGCGTTCTGCATGTGCACGAACATCCACGGGAACCGCGGGTTCGCGTAGGCGGCGATCGGATCGACGAGCGAGACGATCGTCTGCCCGTCCTCGACGACGAGTTCGTACCCGCGGGGCGTCTGCATCCACGAGTTGGCCACGAGGATCCACACCGCCGACAGCCACGTTCCCAGACCGACGGCCACCGCGGAGATCATGTACAGCACGTCGCCGACGCGCTTACGGCCGAAGACGAACACGCCGAGGAACGTGGCCTCGAGCATGAACGCCATCATCCCCTCGACGGCGAGCGGGCCGCCGAACAGCTCGCCCGCGGCCGTCGAGAAGGCCGCGAAGTTCGTCCCGAACTCGAACTCGAGGACGATCCCCGTCACGGTGCCGACGACGAAGGAGACGGCGAATATCTTCGTCCAGAACCGGCGTAGCTGCTCGTACACCGGTTTCCCGGTCCGAATGTCCTTCCACGTGAAGTAGACGAGAAACGGGGCGAGTCCCATACTCATCACCGGGAAGATGATGTGGACGATCGTCGTGAGCGCGAACTGGAGCCGACTGGCGAGAGCGGGTTCGATCATTTGTGGGCGGGGTCGCGTATCGGTAGGGACGGCCGGGCATATCCCGAACCAGTGTCAGACGCATCGCGGGTTGGCAGTGTTCGTCTACTAGAGTGCGGATGGTAATTATTCGGTCGGTAATTCTCGTAATTGGGGAACGGGAGATCGAACCTCGACCCGCTAGAGCGCCCCGAAACCGCCGCTACGCCAGCACTTCGACCTCGTATCCGGCCCCTCTGAGCGCGTCGAGCACCTCGCCGATGTGATCGTGACCGCGCGTCTCGATGTCGATCTCGACGTCGGCCTCGTTCATCGCCACGTCGCGGGACGTCCGGTCGTGCTGGATCGCGTAGATGTTCGCCCGCTTCGCGGAGATGATCTCCACGAGGTCCTGCAGCGCGCCGGGGCGGTCCTTGAGCACGGTCCGGATCTTCAGGTACCGGCCGGTCTCGACCAGCCCCCGGACGAGGACCGTCGTCAGCTGGTTCGTGTCGATGTTGCCGCCGCACAGCGCCGGGACGATCGTCTCGCCCTCGTTGTAGTCGAAGGTGTCGAAGAGCAGCGCCGCCAGCGGCACCGCGCCCGCGCCCTCGACGAGCGTCTTCGACCGTTCGAGCAGGTACGTCAGCGCCACCGCGATCTGCTCGTCGTCGACGGTGACGACCTCGTCGACGCGCTCGCGGATGACCTCGAAGGGGCGCTCGCCGACCTTCCGGGTCGCGATCCCGTCCGCGATCGTGTTGACCGCGTCGAGTTCGGTGATGTGGCCGGTCCGGACCGACTCCGGCAGCGACGCGGCCCCCTCCGCCTGGACGCCGATGACGCGCACGTCCGGCTTCCGGGCCTTGACGGCGGTTGCGATCCCGGCGATCAGCCCGCCGCCGCCGACGGGCACGACGACGGTGTCGACCTCGGGGCAGTCGTCGACGATCTCCAGGCCGATCGTCCCCTGCCCGGCCATCACCATCTCGTCGTCGAAGGCGTGCACGTAGGTCCGCCCCTCCTCGCGCTCGATCTCGTGAGCCTTCGACTGCGCCTCGTCGTAGTCCGCGCCGTGGAGGACCGTCCGCCCGCCGTAGCGCTCGGTGGCCTCCACCTTCGAGATCGGCGCGTGCTCCGGCATCACGATCGTCGCGTCGACGCCCGATCGACTCGCCGCGAGCGCGACGCCCTGCGCGTGGTTGCCCGCGCTCGCCGTGACGACGCCGGCCTCGCGCGCCCGGTCGTCGAGCGTCGCGATGCGGTTGGTCGCGCCGCGGATCTTGAACGCGCCGGTCCGCTGGAACGTCTCGAGTTTGAGGTGGACGTCCGCGCCGGTCATCTCCGAGAACTGGTGTGAGTACTCCAGCGGCGTCCAGCGGACCACGTCGTCGATGCGGTCGCGCGCCGCTTCGACGTCGTCGACAGAGAGCATATCGCTGGAAGGTAGCCGGTCGCCGGGCCTAAATCTTCGCGTCTCCGGTGCGTCCGGCGGCCGTACACGCCCGGGAGATGGGCGTCGCTCAGGGGCGTAGAGGGGGAAAGGGGGAATGCACGCGTGTGACGTGCAACGAGATATGAGACCGGGAGATACATAAATATCCCCCACGCAGAGTGAAAGTGAAAACCGCACCACAGCGTGGATGTCCTCGGCGCTGTCTGACGGTTGTCTGTCGCCCGTCCGATCCCGGGGTTCGGGCGTCGTCCGCGGACTCGCGATCGCGAGACCAGCAGCCTGATGCGCCGGGGGGTCGTCGGTCGGGTCGATGGACTTCGGTCGCCTCCGCGGGGTGTGGCGACGGATCTTCGCGCTGGCGTGGCCGGTGATGGCCGAGCAGACGACCCGGACGCTGATGCGGACGGTCGACATCCTCGTCACCGCCGCGCTCTCGCCGGCCGCCGTCGTCGCGATCGGACTCGCGGACCTGTTCGCGCGCTTCCCGCTCCGCGTCGGACTCGGCCTCGGCGGGGGAGCGATCGCCCTCTCCAGTCAGGACACCGGCAGCGGTGCCGACGCGAACCGCGACGAGGCGATCGCGCAGTCGCTCCTCCTCGGGGCGGCCATCGGGGTGCCGTTCGTCGCCGTCGGGCTGCTCGCCGGCCCCGCGCTCGTCGGGCTCTTCCCCGCCAGCGACGAGGCGGTGAGACTCGGCGGCGCGTACCTCGCGATCGTGTTCGCGAGCGCGCCCGCTCGGCTCCTCGCGCTCGTCGGCGCTCGCGCGCTGCAGGGAATCGGCGACACCGCGACGCCGATGTACGTCAACGTCCTCGCCAACGTCGTCAACGTGGGGCTCTCGGTCGGACTCGGGTTCGGACTGCTGTGGTTGCCCGCGCTCGGCGTCCGGGGCGTCGCCGCCGCGACCGCCACGGCGAACGTCCTCTCGGCGGGCCTCCTGTTGATCGGGCTCTACCGCCCGTCGTCGCCGCTCTCGTTCACAGTTCCCGCCGACGTGACGATCGCCGGTCAGCTCGTGCGGATCGGCCTGCCGCGGATGGCCGAGGGGATCACCAGCGAACTCGCGGAGTTCCCGTTCAACGCCCTGTTGCTCTCGCTCGGCGGCGTCGCGGGCGGCGTCGCCGGCACCGGCGGGGCCGCCGCGGGCGACGTGATCAACGCCGGGTTCCAGGTCGGGCGGCGCGTCTACCAGCAGGTGACGGGCCCGCTCTCTCGGGGGTACAAGATCGCGACGAACATCCTCGTCGGCCAGGCGGTCGGCCGCAGTGATCCCGCGACGGCGAGCTACGAGGGGTGGGCCGCCGCCGCGCTCTCGGTGCTCACCGTCGGCGGCATCGGCGCGCTGCTGGTCGTCGGCGCGGATCCCGTCGTCGGCCTGCTCGGCTTCGGGAGTTCCCCGGCGGCGCTGGAGTACGCCGCCGCCTTCGCCGTCGCCTACGGCCTCTCCGCTCCCGGGCTGGCGCTGTTCAGTACGCTCTCGGGCGGACTGCAGGGGGCCGGCGAGACCAGGCTCCCGTTCTACGCCCGGACGACCGGTATGTTCGGGTTCTTCGTCGGGTTCTCGTACCTCACGGTGGGGCGGTTCGGGCTCGACGGCGTCTACGCCGGGATCGTCCTCGCACACCTCTGGATGGGGCTGACGATGGCGGTCGCGTTCCGCTATGCGGACTGGTCGGGGACGGCGGCGGGGCTCCTCCGGGAGCGCGGGAGCGTTGCACCGAAGAACGATTGACGACGAAGCGGTCGCGGGGCCGACGACGGATCCGGGCTTACCGCTCGTCGATCGAGGGGAACGTCAGGTCCATCGGACCGACGTACCGCGCCCGCGGGCGGATCAGGCGGTTGTCCTCGTACTGTTCGAGCACGTGCGCGATCCAGCCGGCGACCCGAGAGACGGCGAATATCGGGGTGTAGAGGTCCAACGGGATCCCCATCTGGTAGTACGTCGACGCCGAGTAGAAGTCGACGTTGGGCGCGAGGCCCTTCTCCTCGGTGATGTACTCCTCGATGGCGACGGAGTAGTCGTACCACTTCGTCTCGCCGGCGGCCTCCGCGAGCGACTTCGACTTCTCGCCGAGGATCTTCGCGCGCGGGTCTTTGACGCTGTAGACGCGGTGGCCGAACCCGGGGATGCGACGGCCCTCTTCGAGCGCCTGCTCGACCCACTCGGCTGGGTCGGCGTCGCTCTCGTCGACCTCTTTCAGCATCCGCATCACGTTCGCGTTCGCCCCGCCGTGGAGCGATCCGGCGAGCGTTCCGACCGCCGAGGTGACGGCGCTGTGGAGATCAGAGAGCGTCGACGCGGTCACCATCGCGGAGAACGTCGAGGCGTTCAGCCCGTGGTCGACGTGGAGCACGAGCGCCATATCGAACGTCTCCGCGAGGACGTCGTCGGGGACCTCGCCGTTGAGCATATAGAGGAAGTTCGCGGCGTGATCGAGGTCCTCGTCGGGTTCGATCGGGTCGTCGCCGTTTCTGATGCGCTCGAAGGCCGCGAGCGCGGTCGGGAGCTTCGCCGTGATCCGGCAGGCCATCCGCAGGTTCACGTCGAGGTCGGTCACGTCCTCGTGGTCGGCGTCCTCGTCGTACGCCGAGAGCGCGGAGACGATCGTCCGCATCGCCGCCATCGGCACCTCGTCGGCCTCAGCGAGGTTCCGGACGATGTCGAGGACCTCGTCGTCGATCGCGCGCCGTTCGGCCATCCACGACGCGAAATCGGCGAGTTCCTCGGCGTCGGGGAGTTCCCCGTGCCACAGGAGGTAGACGACTTCCTCGTAAGACGCCTCGCGGGCCAGGTCCTCGATAGAGTACCCGCGGTAGAGCAGTTTTCCGGCGTCTCCGTCGATGTAACTCAGTTCAGACTCCGAGAGGAGGACGCCTTCCAGCCCGCGCTTCAGGTCGTCTGACATACTTGTTCGGTTTCCCTCCGTGTGAAAAAAGCGTTACCGTTTCCGGGTCTCACACGACCTTCCCCCCGTCCGGCGTCTCGACCACCAACCGTTTTTGTCGTCGGCGTCGAACGCGAGGTATGGACCCACAGGACGTCGAGTACGAGCCGGTCAGCGTCAAGGAGGTGCTCGCGGAGATGAAAGACACCGCCGAGCTCCTCATCGATCTCTCGTACTCGGCCGTCCTCAACGGCAGCGACGACATCGCCAGAGAGGTGCTGGAGCTCGAAACCCGGATGGACATCCTCCAGTTGCAGGGGCGGATGAGCCTCCTGATGGCGGCACGCAGCCCAGAAGACGCCGAACAGCTCGCGCCCGTCTTGGGCGTGATGGGCGCGGCCGAGAAGATCTCCAACGCCGCGGGCGACATCGCGAAGATCGTCTTAGAGGACATCGGGATGCCCGACGCGATCCGGACAGCGCTGCCGGAGGCCATCGAGGTGTTAGTCCGCGCGAGCGTCGCCGAGGACTCGCCGTACGCCGACCGGACGCTCCTCGACATCAACATGGAGACGGAGACCGGCGTCCGCGTCATCGCCATCCGGCGGCAGTCCGTCACGGGCAAGCGCCGCTGGCTGATGAACCCCGGCCCCGACAGTCGGTTGCAGCCCGGCGACTCACTGCTGCTTCGCGGGCCACTCGACGGAATCGAGACCGTCTACGAGGCCGTCGCGGGACGCCCCTACGAGTCGCCGGCGGCGGTCGAGCCGCCGATCGAGGACCTCGAACGCGCGGTCGACTCGATCACGCTGATGAAGGACATGAGCGAGCTCGCGGTCGATCTGGCCTACGGCGCGGTGCTGTTCGACAGCGAGGGCGTCGCCGAGGAGGTCAGAGAGCTCGAAGCCGAGGTCGACGCGCTGAAGTCCCGGTTCGAGGCGTGGACGCTGCGCGCGGCGAGCCGCGTCGAGGACCCGGTCCGGCTCCGCGGGCTCGTCCACCTCGCGTCGGCGACGGAGGTGATCTCAGACGCCGCCTTGGAGATCAGCGAGGGCGTCCTCCGCGGCATCGACGCCCACCCGGTCGTCGCCGCCGCCGTCGAGGAGTCCGACGAGGTGATCGTCCGGCTCGCGGTCGACGTCGACGCGCCCCTGGCGGGCGCGACGCTCGGCGAGGAGATGGTCAAGACCGAGACGGGGATGCGGGTCATCGCCGTCCGCCGCGGGGCCGACGACGGCGAGTGGGTGGTCCAGCCCGGGTCGACGACGGAGCTCCGCGGCGGCGACGTCATCATCGCGAAGGGGACGCGCACAGGGGCCGACCGGCTGCGCGAACTCGTCGGCGGCGGGGAGGAGAGCGTCGAATAGAGCCGCGGAGCGGACGATTCAGTCCAGCTTCTTCGCCTGTCGAACGATTTCGACGACGGTCAGCGCCGAGGTGACGAGCAGCGCGGTCGACGTCGCGAGCACGAACGCGAGGACGAGAAACCACCCCTCGGGCCCCAACAGTGGGTACTCACGCGTCCCGGCGAAGGGCCCGAACAGCTCCAGCACGCGGGCGGCGTAGACGGCGACCGCGAGGGCGACGCCGACGGCGACGCCGATCGTCGCGTTTCGCGGCACGCGGAGCGCGCCGAGCAGTCCGGACTGCGGCGGTCGGTCGGGGACCTCTTCGCTCACGCCTCCGTCTTCCCGCGCGGCCGACAAAGCGTCGTCGGTCGCCGCCGGTCTGGCGTCGATCCGCGGTGACGACCGCGTGGGCGCGGGAACGACTCGACTCCGAACGCGGCCGCCGAACGCCACACAGCCGCCATCGCGCGGGAGACCGAACCCCTAAAGTTCGACCCCGTCGACTCTCGGGTAATGACGACACTCGGCACGGCGAGTGCGGGCCCCGGCGAGATCGACACGGGCCGCCTGACGGTGGGCGAATCCCGCGACGGGTCGACCGTCGGCCTCCCCTGCGCGGTGGTAAACGGCGCGAGCGACGGACCGACGCTGTACCTGCAGGCGGCCTCGGACGGCGACGAACTGAACGGCGTCGGCGTCGTCAGCCGGGTGGTCCCGCAACTCGATCCCGAGACCCTCTCGGGGACGGTGCTCGTCGTCGGCATCGTCAACTACCACGGGTTCCAGGTGGCCGAGCACCGGAACCCGATCGACGACACGAAGATGAACCGGGCGTACCCCGGCGACGAGAACGGCACCTCCTCCGAGCGGATCGCCGCGGCCACCTTCGACGCCGCCACCCGCGCGGATCTGATCTTGGACCTCCATCAGGGCTCGACCTCGCGGATGATCGACGAGGTCCGCGTCCGCTGCGGCCGCCGTCACCGCCTCCACGACGAGTGCCTCCAACTCGCGAAGACGTTCGGCTGCGGCTACGTCCTCGACCAGAAGGGGCCGAAGGGCCAACTCGCGCGGATGGGTCCCGACGAGGGCATCCCGACGGTCGACCCCGAACTCGGCGGCTGCGTCGGCTGGGACGAGGACAGCATCGCCCTCGGCGTCGAGGGCGTGTTCAACGTCCTCCGTGGATACGACTTCCTCGACGGCGAGACCCCCGCCGAGCCGCAGACCCGCGCGAAAGGGTTCGATCAGTACGGGTCCCCGAGCGGCGGGCTGGTGCAGTTCGAGGCCGACCTCGGCGACCGGATCTCCCGCGGCGACCTCCTCTTCGAGGTGACGGACGTCTTCGGGGAGCTGAAAGCGCGCGTGACGGCGAAGAACGACGGCATCTTCTGGCGCGCCCGACGGCTCCCCCAGGTCGCGACCGGCGAGTACGTCTGCTCGGTCGGGACGAACGTCGACCAGTACTGAGGCCGCGATGGATCCCTCGCTCGAACTCTCTTGCTCCGGCTGTGGCCGAACGTACGCCGAGTGGACGTGGCGCTGTGACTGCGGCGCGCCGCTGGACTTCTCGGTCCCGGCGCACGAACGCGAAGCGCTTCCGGGGGAACCGCCGACGACGCTCCCGGCGGATCCGACAGCGTCGCTCGCGGAGGAGTCGTCAACGTCGTCCCCAGTGAAATCGCCGAACGCGTGGGCATCCACCGCGGCGGGGCTGTGGTCCTTCCGCGGCCTGCTTCCGGTCGAGAGCCGCGTAACCCTCGGTGAGGGAGCGACGCCGCTGGTCGAGGCCCCCGAGTGGGACGCCGCGTTCAAACTGGAGTACGTCTTTCCGACCGGCTCGTTCAAGGACCGCGGGGCGACGGTGACGCTGTCGGTCGCGGCGGAACTCGGGATCGACCGGGTCGTCGAGGACTCCTCGGGCAACGCGGGTGCCGCGATCGCGACGTACGCCGCCCGGGCTGGAATCGACGCCGAGATCTACGTGCCCGCCGCGGTCAAGCCGAGCAAGCGCCGCGCGATCGAGCGGACCGGCGCGACCGTCGTGCCAGTCGAGGGGACCCGCGAGGACGTGACGGCCGCCTGCGTCGCGGCCGTGGAGTCGGGCGACGCGTGGTACGCCTCTCACGCCTGGAACCCGGCGTTCTTCGCGGGCACCGCGACGTTCGCCTACGAGGTGTGCGCCCAGCGCGGCTGGAACGCCCCGGACGCGGTCGTCGCGCCGCTCGGCCACGGGACGCTGTTTCTGGGCGCGTACCGCGGCTTCCGGGACCTCTACGAACTCGGCTGGATCGACGACCTCCCGCGGCTGCTCGGCGCGCAGGCCGCCGGCTACGCGCCGGTCGTCGCGGAACTGCACGGCCGAGACGCCGCCGCCGGGAGCAACGACGTCGCCGACGGCATCCAGATCCGCGAGCCGGTCCGAAAGCGGCAGATTCTGGACGCGATCGACGCCACCGACGGCGACGCGGTCGCGCTCCCCGCCGACCGCGTCGAGCGCGAACTCGACGCGCTGCACCGGCGCGGGTTCTACGTCGAGCCGACCTGTGCGGTCGCGCCCGCGGCGCTCGACGAGTACCGAACGCGCGGGGTCGTCGACCCCGACGGCGACGTGGTGGTCGCACTCACCGGTAGCGGGCTGAAGACGTAGCTGCGGATTCGAGGACCGGCGGTCACCGACGACTGAGCTGTTCGTCCCAGTCGATCCACTCCTGCTCCCAGCCGGTCTCGGCGAAGTACCCCGGCTCGCTGGCGCGCTCGGCGTCCTCGCGGACGGTGCGGTTCCGGGCGGGCGCGCTGCCCTGCTCGCCGTCGACGAGCAGCGGCCTGAACGCGACCGGGCCGCAGCGGTCGATCACTTCTCCGCCGTCGTCGACGACCGCGAGCGACTGCTCGGGGCCGCCGAGCGGGAGGACCAGTTTGCCGCCGGGGGCGAGTTGCTCGACGAGTCGCCGCGGGGGCTCGATGGCCGCCGCTTCGACCAGAATCCGGTCGAACGGCGCGTAGTCGGGAAGTCCGCGCGCGCCGTCACCGGCGTCGACGAGGACGCCGCCGTAGCCCGCGGATTCGAGGTTCGAGCGCGCCGCGTAGACGAGTCGGCGGTCGATGTCGACCGCGTGCACGCGCGTCTCGCCGACGAGTTCGGCGAGGATCGCGGCGGTGTAGCCCACGCCCGCGCCCACGACGAGCACGTCGCCGGTGGCGTCGGCTGAATCCGCCGGTTGCGACGGGTCGTCCGCGCGATCGGCTGCACCGCTCGGCACGTTCCGCGCGTCGACGTCGAGCGCCGTGAGCAGGCGCGCGACCATCTCGGGGGCGAGCGCGGTCGTGCCCTCGACGTCGCTGCGCCCGTCGTACGGCGCGTCGTCGACGAAGTCCGTCCGGGGGACCGTCCGCATCGCGAGCGCGACGCCCTCGTCGACGGACAGCCGCGACTCGATGCCGTCGACCATCTCGTCGCGGAGGTCTCCCGGGTCCATACCCGAACTGGGGGGTGCGGACTAATCAACTGCACGCTCCGGACGCACCGGGGGTGCGATGGAGTCCCTATCTCACCCGCGAATCCGAACGAACCTGACGCCGCCGTGCTCGCTCCGCTCGAACGTCTCGTCCTCGCGCTTGTCGAGTGCGACCAACTCCTGGCGGACGTCGCCCACGGGCGCGACGATCCGTCCGCCGGGCGCGACCTGCTCGCGGACCTCGCCCGGAACGTCCGGCACGGCGCACGTGAAATACGCCCCGTCGAACGGCGCGTGGTCGGCCCACCCCTCTCGCCCGTCGCCGACGCGGACCGACACCGAGTCGCCGTAGCCGAGCCGGTCGAGTCGGTCGCGGGCGTCCGCCGCGAGGTCGGCGTCGTACTCGACCGAGAAGACGTGTCCCGCCGGAACCAACTCGGCGGTCACCGCGGCGTGGTACCCGCAACCGGTTCCGATCTCCAACACGCGCTCTTCCGGATCGAGGTCGAGCAGTTCGGACATCACCGCGACCATGTGCGGCGCGCTCACGGTCTGATCGTTCCCGATCGAGAGCGGCCGGTCGCGGTAGGCGCGGTCGCGGAGCCCCTCGGGGACGAACTCGTGGCGCGGCACCGACCGGACCGCGGCGGCGACGCGGTCGCTCTCGACGTGACCGCGTTCGCGCAGTCGCTCGACGAGGATGCGTCGCCTCTCGGCCGGATCGTCGCTCACGGTTCGACTATGCGGCTCCAGCGAGTCGAATCTTTCCCCGTGCGTGGGTCGTATCGGCTCGGTCCGGCGTCTACGGCCCGAGCGTTCGCTCGACGGCGCGCGTGAGATCGACGACGGCGAGGACGAGTCCCGCGGCGACGACGCACGCGACCGCGAGGAGGAACCCGTAGAACCCGACGACGTCGAACGTCCACACCGGGAACAGGAGCCCGGCGGCGACGACCGGTGCGGCGAGCGCACCGGCGGCTACGAGGAGGGCGTGGGCGGCGGTTCGTGTCATCCCGCGATCGCGTTCTCGCGGATCCGACGTAAATGTACCGTCGAAAATCCCGGGAGACAGCGCAGTTACCGACGCATTCGGTTCGGTCCACTTAGAAAGGCGCTACCAGGCCGAGCAGCGACGCGCTACCAGGCCGACCAGGCCGACGTCGTCTGGTCGGTGCCGTAGAGGCGCTTGACGTCCTTCGCGTACACCATATCCCCCTCGTGGTCGAACTTCCCGTGGCGGTACTCGGGGGCGTCCTGTCGGACCTGAATCGCCTTTATCAGGAACTCCTCGTCGCCGAAGGACTCGGTCTCGCCGACGACGAACTCGTGATCGCCCGGCAGTTGGACGTCGAAGCTCCGGGTGTCCTCGCGGTCGCCGGTCCCCTCCTTCGGGTTGACGGTGACCTTCACCGAGACGTTGTCGACCGCGCGGGTCCAGATGGTGTCGACGTCCTCGATTTCCGCCTCCTCGACGCGCTGTTCGGGTCCGGTCTCGATCCCGGTGATCCGAACGAGCATGATCGCCTCGGGGCTGTCGACGATGAACTCCTCGCCGACGGCGATGGTCTCCTCCGGCGGCGCGTCGACGGTGGTCGAGAACGACTCGCCGTCCTGCGAGACGATGACGTCGCGTTCGACCTCCGTCTCCGATTCGATCTGGACTTTGTGGACGTGGCCGCACTCCGTACACCGCACGGTGTGGTGTCCGCTCCCCGCCTTCAGTACTTCGTGAACCGTCGGTTCGGCGGGCGAACAGGAGGGACATTCGACCGCGAGG
Source organism: Halobellus rufus (assembly GCF_000739575.1). Taxonomy (GTDB): domain Archaea; phylum Halobacteriota; class Halobacteria; order Halobacteriales; family Haloferacaceae; genus Haloquadratum; species Haloquadratum rufum. The sequence goes on from NZ_BBJO01000024.1 coordinate 55,462, forward strand.
CGGTCCTGTGGTGCGCTCATACGGCCTCCTATCCCGTCTGGCCGTAAAAATCCGCCCTTCTACCCGTCGCCGTGTGAGGCGCTGGCTCGCATCCGACCGGCGGTGGCCGTGGCGACGGCGCGTGGTGGGTCGCCGCTCGCTCACCGCGGAAGTTCCACTTCCGCTCCGTCGGCGACGACGGTCGGTTCCCGGATGATCCCGTCGAGGTGCAGCGGCGCGTCGGTGTCGCCGCCGATCCCCGCGTCGTCGCCGATCGCGATGTGAACCGTGCCCGCGGCCTTCTCGTCTAGGAGGACCGAACCGACGAGGTCGGTCACGCCGACGTTGGTGCCGATCCCCAGTTCCGCGAGGTTGTAGGCGTCGCGGCCGACTTCCTCGGCGGCGGCCTCGACCTGTCCACGGATCTCGTCGTCGGAGATCTCGGTCACGTAGCCGTCCTCGACCTCGAAGCGGAGCCGCTCGCCCGCATCGAGCAGCCCGTGGGGGCGCATCGTCCCGTCGACGACGTAGGTCCCGTTCGCGTTCACCGGCGAGACGAACACCTCGCCGGCCGGCAGGTTCGAGAACTCGCCGGCCTCGTGGACGATGCCGGTGTCGGTGTTCCACTCGCGGCCGCCGGGCTCGAAGGTGATGTCCGTTCCCGCGGGCGCGGTCACGCGGATCTCCTCGGCGTCTTCGACCTGGTCGAGCACGTCTCGGCAGTGCTGCGCGATCGCGTCGTAGTCGGCGTCCAGCCCCGTCACGAACACGTCCTCGGTGATCCCGGGCAGCGTCGCACCGCGCGCGCCGGCCTCGCAGGCGCTCCCGCGGGCGCGGGTGTGACTGACGCTCTTCGTCGTCGGCGCGAGGAAGACGTCGGCGGCGGCCATCGCGGCGGCGACCGGTCCGGGCGGCTCCTCGCCGTGCTGCTCGCCCGGTGGGTACCGGAGGATCGTGGTGTCGTCCGCGACCGCGCTCGCGGCCTCGTAGAGCGCCTCGCCGATGGGCTGGCGCTCGTCGTCGGTCACGATCACGCACGACTCCTCGGCGTCGAGGGCCATACACTGCCGGACCGCCGTCGTCGCGGCGGTCGCGAGTCCGTCCTTCGTCATAGTTCCGTGTGGGTCGTCCGCGGTGTTAGACGTTCGGATTAGGACGGTGCTATCGGCGCGCCAGCGCCGAACGACCCGGAAAAATCGGGCGACTGTCTCGGTACTCGGATCCGGGGAAATCGGCCGCGTTACTCACCGAGGAGTTAATTTCTCGGCGTTTGGCTCCGAAATAACTATGCGTCTGCTCCCCGGATTCTCGGGTGATGATACGAGTGGGTGTCAACGGCTACGGAACGATCGGGAAACGCGTCGCCGACGCCGTCGCGGCCCAACCCGATATGGAGGTCGTGGGCGTCGCGAAGACGCAGCCCAACTTCGAGGCCCACACCGCCGTCGAGCGCGGCTACTCGATGTACGCGGCGATTCCCGAGCGCGCGCCGCTGTTCGGCGACGCCGGCATCGACGTCGCGGGCGTCGTCGACGAACTGGTCGCCGACGCCGACGTGATGGTCGACTGCACGCCGTCGGGAATCGGCGCGGAGAACCGCTCGCTGTACACCTCCTACGACACGCCCGCGATCTTCCAGGGCGGCGAGGGCTCGGAGGTCGCACAGGTGAGCTTCAACGCCCGATCGAACTACGACGACGCCCGCGGCGCGGACACCGTCCGCGTCGTCTCCTGCAACACGACTGGTCTCTCGCGGCTCGTCGCACCACTCGACGAGGAGTACGGCGTCGAGAAGGTCCGCGCGACGCTGGTCCGCCGGGGCGGCGACCCGAGTCAGAACTCCCGCGGCCCGATCAACGACATCCTGCCGGACCCGATCAGCATCCCCTCCCACCACGGCCCCGACGTGAAGACCATCTTCCCCGACCTCGCCATCGACACGATGGGGCTGAAGGTGCCCGCGACGCTGATGCACGTCCACGCGCTCAACGTCACGCTCGAATCCGACGTGACCGCCGCGCACGTCCGCCAGCTTCTGGAGGGCGAATCACGCGTCTACGTCATCCCCGAGGGCCTCGGTCTCGACGGCGCTGGCAAACTGAAGGACTTCGCGCTCGACGCCGGGCGCCCGCGCGGGGACCTCTGGGAGAACTGCGTGTGGGGCGAGTCGATCGCCGTCGAGGGGCGAGACCTGTATCTCTTCCAAGCGATCCACCAGGAGTCGGACGTCATCCCGGAGAACGTCGACGCGATCCGCGCGATGACCGAGTCCGCCGACGCCGAAGAGAGCATCGCGCGGACGAACGAGACGCTCGGTATCGGCCTCGCGGGCGACCCGACGGGGTTCAACGACTCCGAGCGCGTCGGCGTCGAGACCGCCGACGACTGACGATCGGGCCCGTCCGCGTTCGCGGACTCACGACCGACGCTTATTATCCCGCCGGGCGTCCTCGCGTCCGTGACCGACGACACTCAACCATCGGAGGTTTCTGTCTCCGATTCCGACCGCGACGATCTGGAGCGACTGCTGGCCGAGTTCGACGCGCTCGCGGAGACGGTCGACTCGCCGCGCGAGCGCGAGCGGGTTCGCAGCGCCCGCCGCGCCGCGGTCGTCGCCGCGAGCGAGGCCCCGGTCTTCGGCAGAGTGATCCGCGGGTTCGACCGCACCGATCTCGCGGAGGCGTTCCTCGGCTGCGTCCTGTTCGGCATCCCGATGTTCGTCGAGGGCGGGACGAACGAGGTGGGGCACTTCCTCGCGACGCACCCGATCTCGCTCGTCGGGACGCTCCTCGGGGCGACCGGCCTCGTCGTCAGTATCCTCTACGTCGCCGATATTCAGGACGTTCGGGTGCAGGATCCGTTTTTCGGGGTCGTCCCCCGGCGGCTGGTCGGCGTCCTCGGCGTCTCGTTGCTCACGGCGGCCGTCGTGATGACCGGGTGGGGGCGCGTCGAGTGGGGCGAACCGCTCTTCGCGCTCGGCGACGTCGTCGTCGCGTTCGTGCCGATGAGCATCGGTGCGGCCCTCGGCGACATCCTGCCGGGCACCTAGGCGTCGATCTCGTGGAACGCGACGTCGCCCGTCGCGGTGTCCAGCACCGCCACGTGGTAGGCGTCGTCGGCACCGTCGAACGGGAGCCCGCCGGGGTTGACGTGGACCGTCCCGCCGCGCGTCTCGGCCCCGTGTTCGTGCGTGTGGCCCCGGACGACGTAGTCGTAGCCGCCGCAGTCGACGAGGGCGTCGACGAGTCGCTCGCTGGTGCCGTGGTAGACGGCGACGTCGACGGCACCCTCCGACTCGTCGCTGTCGCCCGCGGAGTCTGAACCCTCGAACGTCAGGTGCGCGCTCTCGCCGTGGTAGGTCCCGAATCCGTCGATCGCGTCCGCGAGCGCCCACTCGCCGTCGTTGTTGCCGCGGACGGCGTGAAAGTCGAAACCGGCGTCGAAGACCGCCGCGGTGAACGGCGCGACGACGTCGCCGCAGTGGATGACGGTCTCGACGCCCTCGCGCTCGAACGTCTCCACGGCGCGCTCCGCGAGTTCGAGGTTGTCGTGCGTGTCCGAACAGAGTCCGACGAGCATACTCGCGTCTTCAGTTCACTCGCGCTTCAGCGCTTCGACGCCCGCCAGCGGCTGGCCGGTGAGCGCGCGGATGTACGCGCCGCCCGCGATCGAGACGTGGTCGAAGTCGGCCTCGTCCATCCCGTACATCCCGATCGCGCGGGAGGTGTCGCCGCCGCCGACGACCGAGAAGCAGTCGGTCTCGGCGATCGCCTCCAGCACCGTCACGGTGCCGACGGAGAACCGCTCGTCCTCGAAGACGCCCAGCGCGCCCTTCACGAAGACGGCCTCGGAGTCGCGGACGACGTCGGCGTACCCCTCGGCGGTGTCGGTGCCGACGTCGAGGAAGGAGACGTCTTTCTCCTCGATCGCGTCGACGTCGGTCTCGGCGCGCTCGCCGCCGTCGTCCTCGTAGGCGAGGTCAGTCGCGAGCGTGATCTGCTCGCCGCGCTCGTCGAGCATCTCCTCGACGACCGCGTGGTTGGCCTCCCACTGAGAGTCGTAGAGGTCGGCCTCGGGGTCGAGGTCGAAGCCGACGGGCGCACCCGCCGCGCGGAGGAACAGTTCGCCGGCGATGCCCCCGAGCAGGAAGTCGTCGACTTTGGTTCCCAAGTTGTTCATCACGTCGATGACGTCGGTCGCCTTCGTGCCGCCGACGACCATCGTCACGCGGCCGTCGAACTCCTTTCCGGCGATCGCGGTATTGGCCTCGTACTCCGTCTGCATCACGCGGCCCGCGTACGCCGGGAGCACGAGCGGGAACCCGACGATCGAGGCGTGCGAGCGGTGCGCCGCCGAGTAGGCGTCGTCGACGTACGCGTCGAAGTGCGGCGCGAGCGCCTGCACGAACTCGGTCTCGGCCTTCGTCTCCGGGTCCTCCTCGGGGAGTTCGTCGTCGCACATCCGCGTGTTTTCGAGCAGGAGAATTTCGCCCGCGTCAAGCGCCTCGATGGCGTCGATCGCTTTTTTCCCATATGTGTCGGCGACGAAGTCGACGTCGCGACCGACGTGCTCCGCCAGAATCTCGGCGTGTCCCGCGAGGGAGACGAAGTCGTCGCGACCGGGGCGGCCTTGGTGCGCGAGGAGGGCGACGCGGTGGCCCGCCTCGGCGAGTTCGCGGACCGTCTCCGCGTGGCGCTCGAATCGGCGGTTGTCCTGCGGGGCTCCGTCCTCGATCGGCGAGTTGAGGTCGAGTCGGACGAGGACGCGCTGGTCGGCCGGGAGGTCATCGAGCGTATCGAACGTGGCGGTCGGAGTGTCTGTCGACATTGGTGGCTGGCTGGTGGGTTCGGGAAGGAATTACTTAGTCGTGGTCGGATCCGGTCGTCGCGTCGAAACCGTCGTCCGATCGCCGGGGGCACTCCGGCAGAATCGCGGTTCAGTCGTGAGTGATGAAGTGCGCGACGTCGAGCATCCGGTTCGAGAAGCCGTACTCGTTGTCGTACCACGTCAGGATCTTGTAGAGACCGCCGCCGTTGACGGCGTTCGTCGACTGGAGGTCGACGGTCGAAGAGAAGGGAAGCCCCTGAATGTCCGAGGAGACGACCTCGTCGTCCGTGTAGCCGAGGACGCCCGCGAGCGGGCCGGAGTCGGCGGCCGCGCGGAAGGCGTCGTTGAGTTCCTCGACGGATGGCGCGGCGTCGAGGGAGACGACGAGTTCCGTGACCGAGCCGTTCGGGACGGGGACGCGGATCGCCATCCCGTCGAGTTTGCCCTCCAGTTGCGGGAGGATCTCGGTCGTCGCCTTCGCCGCCCCGGTCGACGTCGGGACGATGTTCTCGGCGGCCGCGCGCCCGCGACGCTGTTTCGAGTGCGGGCTGTCGATGAGGTTCTGGCTGCCGGTGTAGGCGTGGACCGTGGTGAGCAGGCCGTGTTCGATGCCGAACTCCTCGTCGAGCACCTTCGCGACCGGGCTGATGGAGTTCGTCGTACAGGAGGCGTTCGAGACGACGTTCTCGCCGTCGTACTCGTCGTGGTTGACGCCGTAGACGAGCTGTTTGACCGGTTCCTCGCCCTTCGGCGGTGCGGAGATGACGACCTTGTCGGCACCGGCTTCGAGGTGCGCGGAGGCGTCCTCCTTCGTGCGGAAGATGCCGGTGCACTCGAGGGCGACGTCGACGTCGAGGTCGTCCCACGGGAGGTTCGTGGGGTCCTGGACGTTGAAAAGCGGGACCGACGTGTCGCCGACGACGAGGGAGTCGCCGTCGCGGGCGACGTCGTCGAGGCGGCCCATCACGGTGTCGTACTTCGCCAGATACGCCATATCGTCGAAGTCCATCACGTCGTTGATGCCGACGAGTTCGACCTTCGGGTGGTCGCGCACCGCGCGGAAGACGTTGCGGCCGATTCGACCGAACCCGTTCAGCGCGACTCGGACGGTGTCGTCGGCGGCGGCGGAATCCAAATTGGATTTTTCACTCATATCTGAGTACACATCGTCCTCCTACTTGAATCCCCGTGTCATTGGATTCGGTTCGCGGATACGGAATACCGGCGTCAGTACCGGCTCAAATACGGGGCAAACGCCGTTGCGTCGCTGAGTGAACTTCCCCACCGAGCGCAGAAATCCTGCAATATCAAGCATAGAGTGACCATAGCAATCAATTCCATTCATAGATCCACACGGATGCAGCGCGGGAACACCTGGAATTCCATCGCTGACCTGACGTTTTTCGGGCCGGCGCGCGGAATCGAAAGACCGCGCCGTGTTCCGCACTGTCCGGCCGAATCGGCCGGGGGGAGAAGGCTTTTCTTCGGAACATTCCTACGGACGAGCGATGAGAGACGACCGCGACGACCCGTTCGACGAGTTCTTCGATGGGATCGAGCGGATGATGGACGAAATGACCGGCAGCGACGCCTCCGGGTTCGCCACCGAGACCCACGTCGACGTCTACGACGAGGGCTCGGAGCTCCGCCTCGTCGCCGATCTCCCGGGGGTCGCGAAGGACGCCATCGAACTCAAGTGCGACGGCGAAGTCCTCACGATCTCCGCGGCCGGCGACCGCCGCGAGTACGACGAGCGGATCCGACTGCCCGCCCGCGTCGACGAACACTCCGCGAGCGCCTCGTTCAACAACGGCATCCTGCAGGTCACCTTCGAGAAGGTCGACGACTCGGCCTCGATCGACCTCGAATAGGCCCTCGCGACCGACGGCCCCGGATTCGTCCGTTTCGCGGATTTTCCGAACCGCTCCGGTGTAGTAGCGTTTGCAAACCTTCACTCACTCGATCACACGCAGTCGTGCGATCGGCCGAGCAATCAGTTACAACCGCTACGAGACCAACGAGCGACGGCGATTCACGCCCGACGGAGCCTCGGCTACAGGAACAGACAGCGGGAAACGTGTTAGGTCCCCTCGTGGGGCAACCCTGCGGGACCGCAGAGTCGTCGACTACGTCCGCAGAATCAGGAGACGAGGAGCTTCTCGCCCTTCTCGACGTCGATGCGGCACGGCGGCGACATCTTGTTGTACGCGCGGCGGAGCGCGTCCTTCGCGATGTCGGCGTGTTCGGGCTGGCAGTAGATCGTGAAGACCCGCTCGTTGCGCTGGACGCGCGCGGCGGTGCCGACGGGCTTGCCGAACGCCTGTCGCATCCCGTCGGAGACGCGGTCCGCGCCCGCGCCGGTCGCCTGCTTGTTCTCGCGCAGGATCTGGTGGGGGAACTTCCGGAGGACCATCTTGTAGTTCTCCTGGCCGACCTCCTTGAGCATCACGCGGTTCGCCGACAGGCGCGCGGATTCGAGCGAGCCGTGGCGGACCTGACACTCCTCTTCGAGGCGGAGGCTGATCTGGACCGGGTAGTCCTGCGGACCGGTCTGAAGGTTGCCCATGTTGTGCTGTGCGATCTTCGAGCCGGGAATGCCGGTGACGTAGTCGCGCCGCGTGTAGGACGGCTTCGACAGTTCCCGGTACATTGAGGCGGGTTTGTCGGACATAGTTACTTGTGCTGAACAACGCCCATACGACCTAAAAGCGCTTCGAACTGTTCGCCGCCGCACCGGCAATGTCGGGGAGCGAGTCGGGGGCGAGGCGGACGAGTCGTCCGGAAGCGGCCCGGTCGCGTTCACCCGGAGAGCATATTATATACTCACCGGTGCCATCAGTCCGAACGTGATACTCGTCCTCGAAAACGAAGTCGATCCGGAATCGCGCTACTTCGTGCCCGAGATCCGTCGGCACCTCGAGGAGGCGGGCGCGCGCGTTCGCGTCTACACCTACGCCGACTCGGGCGGGCGGCCCGAGGCGCTCGCCGACGCGGACGCGGTCGTCCTCTCCGGCAGCACCGCGGGCGTCTACGAGACGGCGTCGTACCCGTGGATGGACGAGTTGCGCGCGCTGGTCCCGGAACTCGTCGAGAAGCGCGTCCCGACGCTGGGGGTCTGTTTCGGCCACCAACTCGTCAACGACGCGCTCGGCGGGACCGTCGAGCACCGCGGCCTCCGGAAGGGGATCGAGCGGGTTCGACTCGACGACGACCCGCTGTTCGACGGCGTCGGCGAGCGCGTGCCGATGGTCCACGGCGACTTCGTGACCGAACTCGGCGACGGGATGGAGCGGATCGCCACCGCCGACTACTACGAGTACCTCGGCAGCCGACACCGCGACGCGCCGCTGTGGACCGTCCAGTACCACCCCGAGTTCACCGCCGCGCTCCTGCCGGACATCGAGGACGACTTCGGTTGGCCGACGAACGACCGCGACCGCGAGTTCGACGACGTCTCGGTCGAACGGACCTTCGAGAACTTCGTCAGGCTGGCGGCCGAGTAGCGACGCCCTCACTCGGAGGTCGTCGACGCCGGTCCGCCCGTCGACTCCGACGACTCTGATTCGTCCGCCGATTCCGACGACTCCGTCGCCGGGGCCTGCCGCGTCGGCTCGACCGAGACGAACTCCAGGTCCAGTTCCTCCAGCAGCGCCGCCGCGCGGTCGGTGACCGAGGGCGCGACCAGCAGGCCGCGGACGCCCTCGCCGGGGAACTCCCCGTCGACCGCCTCGACGTAGCGCCGGAGCTGACTCGCCGCCGACGGGCCGACGCGGCGGCGTTTCAGTTCCACGACGACCGGACGGCCCGCGTCGTCCTCCCCGAAGACGTCGACCGGCCCGGCGGCCGTCTCCCGCTCCGTCGCCGTCGGGACGAACCCCGGTTCAACGAGCCCCGGTTCGTCGAGGATCCGCTGTCGAAGGTCCTCCTCGCTGCCGGTGAGCCGGAGGTCGCTTCGGTCGCTCACCTCGTAGGCGGTCACCTGTTCGACGCGCTCGAATCCGACGTCGAGTCGCTCCTCGGGCGAGGAGCGCTCGCTGCGGATCCGGAGCCGCCCGTCGCGGACGCTCGCTCGGTGGACGCAGCCCGGCGGCTGCCAGTTGACGGGCTTGCGGTTCTCGTCGGTGTGCACGAGGATCGTCCCGTCGGGCTTGCAGACCACGAGCCTGTCCCCCGGGCCGAGTTCCGAGGACGCCCGGCCGTCGTAGTCGACGGTGCACCGACCGAACACGGTCACCATCCGACCGTCGCCGAAGGCCGCCTCCAAGAGCCCGAGGGCGTCGCGGTGGGTCGGTCGGTGAAGCGTCGTGACGGACATCGGTTCGCTCTCCGTTGGCGTTCGACGGGTAAAAACCGCGCGTCGTCGCCGTCGCTGACGGCTGCGAGAACGAGGGAGCCACCGTTATCGCCGGATGGCACGCACGCGCCGAACGCCCGCCCGGATCCCGAGGCCCGCGAGCGCGCCGACCCCGTTCACCGCGGCGTCGACGGCGCTCGCCGTGCGGACCGCCAGCGGTGCTTGAATCAATTCGACGCCGACCCCGACGGCGGATGCGAGGACGGCCGCGACGAGCAGGCCGCGGAGATAGTGACGCGAACGACCGTCTTTCACCCCGAGCGCGTCCGCCAAGAGCCACGCGAGCACACCGTAGGCGACGAGGTGCGACAGCGCGAAGACGTCGACGTGCGCGGCGACGGAGTCGACGATGCCGGGCGATCCGTCCCCGCTGATCGTGGCTCCGACGGTCGAAAGCCCGCCGAAGGTGTCGAACACGACCGACGGATCGATAGCGGACGCGAAGACGACGAGGCCGATCCACGCGGCCGCGAGGCGTCGGACGCGACGCGAGCCGCGTCGTCGCTGTCGGCCGCTTCGATCGGCGTCCGCCCCGTCCATCAGCGGATCTCGCCGACCATCCCGTCGAGCATCGCCTTGCCGGACTTCAGCAGCGACGGTTTGGTCAGCGCGTCGACCTCCTCGCGCGTGAGTTTGAAGTCGAACAGTTCGAGGTTCTCCCGGAGGTGGTCCTCGTCGGTCGATTTCGGGATCACGACGACGTCGCGGTGCTGCGTTGCCCACCGGAGCGCGACCTGCGCGGGCGTCTTGTCGTAGCGGTCGGCGAGGCGTCGAACGTCCTCGTCGTCGAGGACCGTCCCGCGGGCCAGCGGGCTGTAGGCGGTGAGGAACATCCCCTCGTTCTGGCAGTACCTGAGCATCCGGCGCTGGGGCTTGTAGGGGTGAAACTGGACCTGGTCGTGACGATCGGCGTCTCGGAGGCCGATCGCGCGCGGTCGAGGAACACTTGCGGAAAGTTGCTGACGCCGACGTGGTACACCTCGCCCATCTCGACGAGTCGGTCCATCGCGCGCACCGTCTTCGACACGGAGACGAGCGGGTTTGGCCAGTGGAGCAACAGGAGGTCGACGTACGACGTGTCGAGGCGGTCGAGGCTCGCTCGGGTCGACTCGATCACGTCGTCGTAGCGGGCGTTTCGCGGGGAGACCTTCGTCGTGAGGAACACGTCCTCGCGGTCGACGTCGGCGTCGGCGATCGCGCGCCCGACCTCGGCCTCGTTGCCGTACAACTGCGCCGTGTCGACGTGTCGATAGCCGAGTTCCAGGGCGGTCGACACCGTCTCGTAGCACGACTCGCCGGTGAGCTGCCACGTTCCGAGTCCCACCTTCGGAACGCGCGCGCCGTACGCCTCGGCGTACTCCATCTCGACGTCAACCTCGTCCATACGGTCCGTTCGGTCGCCGCGATTGAGAACGTGTCGGCTCACACGACTACCGAGACGAACGACGTCGGGGACGTGGCGGCGTTGTGACTGGGTGTATGAATGAAATGAGAATGTAGTTCAGAGAACTGCCGCAACCGAACCGGACTCGTCTGCCCGCTCGCCCGCCAGCCTCCGTCCGCTACCGCGAGTCGCGTTGACTCTCCTGTTTACAGGCGCTCGAGGTTCGTCGCACGCGGACCCTTGTCCGCCTGCTCGATGTCGAACTCGACTTCCTGACCCTCTTCGAGGTCCGGACCGCCGATGTCTTCCATGTGGAAGAAGACGTCCTCGTCTGCGTCGTCAGTCGAAATGAAGCCGTAGCCGCCCGTGTCGTTGAAGAAGTCAACCTTACCGTTTGCCATTGCAGTCGTACCGAATCGCCGGCGATGTATAACTGTTGTGCGATGCGTGGTACCACGGGCGTCGCCCGGTCGGCGACCGTCGCTTGCCGACCGGCGGCGACGAAGAGCGTCAGCCGACAGCGACGGCAGTCTTCGCCCGATAGCGACGGCGGTCGTCACCCGAACAACCGCTCGATGAGCGACCGCTCCGAGGGGCGCTCGGCGAGGAAGACCGAACAGTCGACGTCGTTGACGACTTCGAGGTGAAGCGAGTCGGTCAGCAATCGGGAGAGCAGTCCCCGCTCGGTCGCACCGAGGATCAACAGGCTGTGCTCTGCGGCCTCGCGCTCGATCGCCGTCTCGACGTCGCCGGCCTCGACGATGAGGTCGGCGTCGGTGAGTTCGTGATCGAGCGCCCACCCCTCGAGGAAGCGCTGGCCCGCGTCGACCTCGTCGTCGGTATCGACGACGTGGAGCAGCGAGACCGCCGATCCGACCGCCGCCTGCAGCATCCCCACGACCTCGGCGCTCAGATCCGAGTCGGGGCCGCCGTACGTCGGCAGCAGGATCCGCGAGGCGTCGATGCCGCGGTCCTTGACGATCAGGAAGTCACAGGGCAGTTGGTTGGTGAGTTCTTCGAGCGGGCGTTCCGCGCGCGCGTCGCTCCAGAGCCGGTTCTCCTCCCAGCCCAGCACGACGAGGTCGGGCTTGGTCCGGCGTGCGGCGTTGAACACCTCCTCGAACGAGCGGTTGGTGACGACGAGCGACGTCTCGAAGTCGACGTCGTAGCCCGCGGCGGTCTCGCGGATCGGTTCCATCAGGCGCTCGGACTCGCCGGAGATCCGCTGTCGCTGTCGGTGACTCGGGTCGGCCGGGCGGCGACCGGGCGTCTGAATGACGTGCACCGCGTGGACCGTCGCCGCCTCCTTCGCGCTCGCGAGCGTGCACGCCAGGTCGACGAGCCCCGACTCCGTTCGCGGGTTGGCGATCGGAACCATGATCCGGAAGTCGCCGTCCCGCGAGAGCGACCGTTCCGAGGGGTCCAAGATCGGCACGTACGACCGTCCGGCGACCCGGCCGAGCAGCCACTCGCGGGGCGTCAGCCGACGCTCGATCCCCTCGAACCGCGCGGACTCCAGGCGGTCCTCGCTCGTCTGGAAGTAGTTGACGAGCGTCACGAGCGCGACGCCGCCGATCGTGTTCCCGAGGAGGACCGGCAGGACGAAGTCCGTCAGGCCGACGAGGAAAGCCAACTCCCCGTGCAGCACGAGGTACCACGCCTCCGAGAAGGCCACGACGGAGTGGAACAGCCCCCCGACCGGGATCGAGAGGAACGCCAGGTAGGTGACGACGATCCGCGAGATGGTGTCGCGGGAGCTGAACCCGACCCAGACGACCCCCGCGACGATGAGTCCCGCGAAGACCGCCTTGGAGAACAGCGCCCACCAGCCGACCTCGAACGCGCCGTGGCGGGCGAGCGCGAGGGCTTCGTCGGCGGCAGCGGGGTCGAACACGCCGCCCCACGCGAGGACGACCGTTCCGACTGCACCGCCGAGGAAGTTGCCGAACAGGACGATCGTCCAGTGGCGCAACAGCGCCGGAAGGCTCGCGATCCGCTCTAAGGTCAGCGCGACCGGCGGGAGCGTGTTCTCTGTATAGAGTTGGTACCCGCCGATGATGATGTAGATGAATCCGAGCGGGTAGAGGATCGCGCCGACGATCTTGTTGTCGGTGGTCGCCGAGACCGACGCATACAGCAGGAAGGTGATGCTGATCGCGAACCCCGCGGCGATGGCGCTGAAGAACAGTTCGCGGCCGGTCGAGGTGACCTCCTCGTCGGCCGCGGCGACGATCCGCTGGAACACCTCGTCGGCGGAGAACCGGTCGCGGACGGCCTCGCCGACGGCCGGCGCACCCATCCGGGAGCGCTCGACGGCTTCCCGGACGGACTCGTCAAGTTCCGAGCGGTCCGGGAACTCGTCGAAATCTGTGCGGTCGGGCGGGCCGTCCTCCCCTCGGGGTGCAGATTCGTCCATTGAATTACGGCACTGACCCGGGCGACTTTATTGTAGTGTTTGTGGTGAAACAGCTCTGGGCGTCGACGCGGTCGATCGATAATCGATGCGGCGGATCGGTCGATGCTCGACTGTGGCGAAACGGCCGGTGAACCGTGCGACGCCGCGTCGGCTGATCGTACACTATTTATTCACATCATAATATCCTAATTTCGAAATTCGTGTTAAAAGTTAATATTCATTAACCGATATTGGATTCTAGTTTTGGATCGGTCAGCTATATGCGCACAAGTGGCCCAATATAAACAGCCGTAGGTTGACGGCACAATCATCATACCCTATTCTGTGAGAATCAGTGACGTACCATAGATGCAGCACCAAACGGCGGTTTCGACGTGGTTTGGCTCGGCACACCTATGGATGAGAACACTATGCCACTAGACCGTTCATTCAGTCGTCGAGAGTACATGAAAGCTGCCTCCGCCACGGCCGGACTAGCCGCGCTCACGGGCTGTCTGGGCGGCGGCGGTGGCGGCGGCGAATCGACCTGGCGTACCCAAGAGCTGGCAGCCGTCCCGGCCGAGGAGTACGACAGCCTGTACGAATCGAGCGACGAAGACGAGACGGGCGAGACGATCAACCACCTGACGTGGACCGGCTACGACGCCTCCAACGTGCAGGACCCGTTCCGCGACCAGTTCGACTGCGACACCCAACTGGACCTGTTCACCTCGAACCCGAAGGCGTTCAACCGCCTCGAATCCGGCGAGTGGGAGCAGTTCCACCAGGCCACGTTCGATATGGCCTGGCTCCCCGAACTCGCGGAGGCCGACTTGATCCGGCCGCTGAACTACGAGGAGTGGGAGCCCTACACGTTCGATAAGTACATCGATATGTTCACGAAAGAGGAGGGGTACAAGTTCGCGTTCCTCAACGAGGACGACTACTCCTTCGACGTCGACGGGACGATGTACGGCGTCCCGCAGCGGTTCGGCTGGGCGTCGTTCGTCGTGAACAAAGACACCGTCTCGGAGTCCGACTACAGCAGCTACGACGCCGCCTGGAGCGAGGACTACGACGTCGGCGTCTACGACCTGATGTTCTGGGCGATGCAGATCATCATGCTCCGGGAGGGCATCGACCCGTACAAAGAGCACACCGACGAGGAGGTCGAGCAGGTCCGACAGGCGACCTTCGACCTCTTCGACAACGCGAAGACGCTGCTTCCGGACTTCGCATCGATGAACCAGGCGCTGAAGTCGGGCGAGATCGACATCGGGTTCATCTCCGGGAACTGGATCAACGGGACCCTGCGACGCGGCGGCGACCTCAACTTCGAGGCGCACGTCCCCGAGGAGGGTGCCATCATCTGGGTGGAGACGACGTGTATGGTGAAGGGCAACCAGCCCACCGTCTCGGACAACTACCTCGCGTACATGCAGCAGGAGGAGACAGCGAAGAACCTGATGTGGCCGAGTTCCGGCGGCACCAACGTCGTCCCGCACGAGGCGGCGATCGACGCGGTCAACGAAGAGCAGAGCGAGGTCCTCCGAGTCGACGACATTCCGGACATCGTGGACAAGTCCGTGTTCTACACCGGCGTCCCGGACCTCGAGAAGTTCGAGCCGATCTGGCGGGAAGCGAAAGCGCGGATATAAGACGCGGAAGCGACGTTATGTTCCATCTTTCACTATGCTAAAAGCAACAAATCTCAGAGCGGAATACGGGTCGCTCGTCGCCGTCAACGACGTCGATCTCGAGATAGAAACCGGGGAGTTCGCCACGATCGTCGGGCCCAGCGGCTGCGGGAAGACGACGCTCCTCAGGATGCTCGCCGGCCACCAAGAGCCGACGTCGGGGACGGTCGAACTGGGCGGGGAAGACGTCACGTACACCGAGCCCCAGAACCGGCCGACGAGTCTGGTGTTCCAGTCGTGGGCGCTATTCCCCCATATGACGGTCCGGGAGAACATCGAGTTCCCGATGCGGAACAAGGGAGTCGAGGTCGGCGACCGCGTGGAGGAACTCCTCGAACAGGTCCGACTGGACCCCGACATCCACGCCGACAAGCAGGCGACCGAACTCTCCGGCGGACAGAAACAGCGCGTCGCGCTCGCGCGCTCGCTGGCGTACGATCCCGACATTCTCCTCCTCGACGAGCCGCTGGCGTCGCTCGATTACGTGCTCAGAAAGCGGCTCCAACGGGAGCTCGCCGACCTCAACGAGGAGTTGGGGATGACGTTCATCTACGTGACCCACTCGTTGGAGTCCGCACTCCTGATGAGCGATAAGCTGTTCGTGCTCCAAGACGGCGACATCATCCAGACCGGGTCGCCGGAGGAGATCTACCGCCGGCCGAGCACCAAGTTCATCGCCGAGTTCATGGGTGACGCGAACGTCTTCTCGCTGGACGACGCCGTCGAACGTGGCGACGGATACGAGGTCAAATCCTCGCAGTTCGCGCAGACGACGACCGTGCCGTACCACTACGACGCCGATCCCGAGTACCTCGTGGTCCGATACGACGACTCGAGCATCGGAAGCGAGTTGACCGAAGACCTCGGGCTGGAAGTCACCGTCACGAACGTTCTCGTCCGCGGGAACACCGTCTTAGTCGAGTGTGACGCACCCGAGTCCGACGGCGAGTACGTCGCGGAGATCCCGATCGACGAGTTCAGAGACACGGACGTCGAGAAAGGCGACGCGGCGTACCTGCAGTGGGACGCCTCGAAGTCGATTCTGGTGCCGGAGTGATCCCGATGTCGACGATGGACTCACTTCGAACGCGGGTCGACACCGTGGCCGAGGGCGACAATCCGCTCGGGCGGCTGCTCACGCCGCCGGGGATCCTGCTCGTCCCGATGAGCGTGCTGCTTCTGTGTATGTTCGTCGGGCCGATGTTGGCGATCGTCGTGTTCTCGTTCCAGACCGGGAACAGCATCGCGCTGAACCCCCTCGAGTGGTCGATCGCGACCTACGAGGAGGTCATCGGCGGGATGGTCACGGGGAGCGGCGTCTACGGCGACGTCCTCGTCAACACTGTCGCGGTGAGCATCACGACGACCGCGTTCACGCTGGTCGTCTCGTATCCGGCGGCCTACGCGCTCGCGCACAAGATCACCCGGTACAAGCTGGTCTTCCTGATGATCCTCATCATCCCGCTCTTCACGAGCGTAAACATCCGGGTGTTCGGCTGGGCGCTCTTCCTCGTTCAGAACGGCGTCCTCGAGAGCATCGTCAACCTGTTCGGCGTGCGCGAGTACGCCTCGTTGATGTACATGCGCTCGACGATCATCCTGGGGACGACGTACATCTACCTGCCGTTCATGCTGTTCCCGATCTACCTGTCGATGCTCAGCATCGAGGAGACGACCCTCGAAGCCGCCAAAGACCTCGGCGCGAGCCGGACGACGCTCTTCAGGCGGATCCTGCTGCCGCTGAGCAAGCCCGGCATAATCATCGGGTCGCTGTTCGTCTTCGTGCTCAGCCTCGGGGCGAACGTCGAAGCCGAAATCCTCGGTGGCGGGTCGATATTCACGATGGCGAGCAACATCCAGTACTCCTTCGGTTACTCGCAGAACTGGCCGCTCGGCTCGACGCAGGCGGTCGCGCTGCTTCTCATCACCGTCGTCGCGGGCATCGTCATCCTCCGAACGATCGATCTGCAGGAGATCGCCTCGCGGGGTGAGTGAGTATGAGCACAGACACCGCCACGAGACTCGGCGATCGACTCGGTTCGGGCGTCTGGTACGGCTACGTCGCGCTCGTCGCGCTGTTCCTGATGACGCCGCTCGTGAGCCTCGTCATCGCGTCGTTCTACGACGGTCGGTTCTTCTCGATCGTCGACTACGAGTTCACGTTCGGCTGGTACGAGGCGGCGCTCACCTCCGGGAGCATCCGCAGCGCGCTGACGAACACGCTGTACATCTCGATCCCGGTGACGATCCTGAGCACGATCATCGGGACGGCGGCGGCCATCGCGTACACCCGCTACGACTTCCCGTACCGCGAGCAGTTCAAGTTGTTCGCGCTGCTGCCGATCTTCTTCCCGCTCATCCTCTTGGGACTGGGGATGTCGATGTGGTCGAGTCAGATCGACCTCGGCTACGGGATCGTGCCGTCGATCATCGGCGAACTCGTCTGGATCTCCCCGATCGTGATGTTCGTCGTCTCGATCACCGCGTTGGGGATCGACCCGAACATCGAGGAGGCCGCGAAGGACCTCGGTGCCGACACGGTCACGCTCTACCGGAAGGTGCTGCTGCCGCTGATCTCCGACGGCGTCGTCTCCGGGGCGATCTTCGCGTTCGTGCTCTCGTGGAACAACTACTACATCGTCTCGTATCTCTCCGGTCCGCAGAGCACGATCACGACGTGGATTCACGGGCGGATGACCCAGGGATTCACCCCCGTCGTCCCCGCGGTCGCGTCGCTCATCTTCTACGTCTCGATCCTGCTGGTCGTCGGTGCGGCCGTGCTCGAGTACCGAGCGGCCGACGACGAGTAGCGGGGTCGAAACGCTGGCCGCACAATCGAACGTATTCCGGAAATCGAGCGGAGATTCGACTGATTTTTCGAAATCTCTCGGTACCCGACAACGGTATATACGTGTGTGAGAAATCCGGGGTATCAGACGCCAGGACGCCGATTATGCTCGAATACACGTTCAGTATCAAACACGAGGGCTGCTGGACCGAAACGCTGAACGACACGTTCCCGGAGGTCAGGGGAACGATCATCTACTCGTACCGGCTCACCGGAACGAGCATCACGATGGTCGAACTGACCTGCGTCGACGAGGCGAAGCTCGACGAGCTGATCGAGTGGCTCGAGAACCACCCGGTGATGAACACGAGTCAGTTGGTCAGCTACGACGACAGGGGCGAGAAGGCCTTCGTCAGCCTCGCCGGTGACTACGACACCGACACCGAGCCCGTTCTGAACGTCCTGCTGCGGAACAACTGCTTCCCGACGATCCCGGCGACCGTCGCCCGCGGTCGCGAGCACTGGAGCGTCCTCGCGTCGAGTCACGAACAGGTGAGCAAGGCACACGACGAACTCAGACAGATCGGCTCCGTCGACGTCGACTCGCTTCGGACGCCCGACCTCGACGGACTCCTCACCGGCCTCACCGAGGTCAAAGAGGCCGTCCAAGACCTCTCGCCGCGACAGCTCGAAGTGCTCTCACGCGCCATCGAGGAGGGCTACTACGACTCGCCGCGGGCGTGCAACATCGAGGAGCTCGCCGAACTCGACTCCGCGAACACGTCGACGGTCGGCGAGCACCTCCGGCGCTCGGAGGCGAAGATCCTGAAGGCCGTCGCGCCGATGCTCGACCGTTCTGACGAAGTGGCCGCGCGGAAGCACTAGCGAGCGACGCAGGGGTCCTCGGGCACGGAGCGCCTAGAACTCGTCGAGGTACTCCTCGCGCTCCCACGACGAGATGTGGTCCATCGAGCGGTTGAACTCCTCGCGCTTGAGCGTCACGAACGAGTCGATCAGCGACTCGCCGAGCAGCTCCGCGAGCACGTCGTCGTCTTCGAGGTGATCCAGCGCCGACCAGAGCGTCCGCGGCAGTCGCTCGTAGTCCTCCTCGTAGGCGTTCTTCAGGGTCGGTTCGCCCGGGTCGATCTCGCGGCGGATCCCGTCGAGCCCGGCCGCCAGCGACGCCGCCATCCCGAGGTAGGGGTTACACGACGAGTCGGGGACGCGGTGCTCGATGCGGGTCGCCGGGCCGAGTTCCGGCGGGAGCCGGAGGACCGTCGAGCGGTTGTCCGGCCCCCACGCGATGTTGACCGGGGCCCAGATCCCCGGGATGAGCCGCTTGTAGGAGTTCACCGTCGGCGCGCAGATCGCGGTCAGCGCCTTCATGTGTTCGAGTAGGCCGCCGATGAAGTGGCGGGCCTCCTCCGAGATGCCGGAGTCGCCCGCGGGGTGTTTGCCCGCCGGGAACCGCATCCCGCCGGTGTCGCTCGCGAACTGGTTCTCCGACTCCTCGAGGTCCCACAGCGAGAGGTGGAAGTGGAGGCCGTTGGCGTCCTCGCCGGAGTGCGGTCGGGGCATCATCGACGCCTTGTGCCCGTGATCCCGCGTGATCGACTTGACCATGTGGCGGAAGAACGCGATGCCGTCGGCGGTCGTCAGCGCGTCGTCGTACTCGATGTTGACCTCGTACTGGCCGGGTTGGGACTCCTGGTGGACGCCCAGGACGTCGTAGCCCGCCGTCTCCATCGCCGAGCGCCACGCCGAGATGAGATCGGAGCCCATGTCGATGGCGTCGAGGTCGTACGAACAGCGGTCGTTGTACGGGACCCACCCGCCGTCGCCGTCGGGACTGAGCAGCGAGAACTCGGTTTCGACGCCCGCGAGCGCGCGGTACCCCTCCGATTCGAGTTCGGCGAGGACCTTCTCGAGCGCGCCCCGAGCGCACAGGTCGAACGGCGACCCGTCGACGTTGCTGAGGCTGGTGAAGACGGCGGCGGTGTCGTCGGCCCACTCGACCGGAACCACCGAGCTCGGGTCGGGGATCGCCATCATATCGCCGCCCTCCGCCCCGTAGTGCGGGTCGTCGAGGAGCCCGGGTTCGAGCGTCAGTTCGGCGACGCCGTTCGCGAACCCGACGCCCTCTTCGAGGGCGTGTGCGGCTTCCTCGCCGGGCACGGTGATCCCGCGAGCGACGCCGTTGAGGTCCGTCCACACCAGTCGGACGCTGTCGTACTCTGAAAGGGTAGTCATCGGAATACGCTACTGAGGTCGCTATCGGGCCATATGAGTTCACCCGCAGGCTTGCGGCTTCTTATATGTGCCACGGTCGCACACCACAGTTTCTCCTCGTTGGCGGCAGTCGCGCGGTCGGTCTGCCGTCGGTCGATTCGAGAGACGAGAGAGTGCGGTCGCCCGGTTCGAGAGACGAAGGGGACGTGTGCAGGTCACCTCTCACGCAACCGCAAGACTGCGTGCGGTCTGACGAGCGATCAGGTGCAACCGGGACGACGGCCTCCGCCGTCGGCGGTCGTCAGTATATAAAAACTCCCACATCAACCGGGCAACGCTTAGGCGGGTTTATCGGCCAGTACGGGACATGGTATCCTACGAACTGTTAGTCGACGGAGACCGTCGTTCGTCGGCGGAGACGATCGCAGTCGAGAACCCGGCGACGGGCGAGACGGTCGGCTCCGTCGCGAGAGGCGACGCCGAGGACGCGCGCGAAGCCATCGACGCGGCCGCGGCGGTGACGGACGAGTGGGGGGCCCGTTCGCCGGCCGCCTACGAACGGCCGCTCCGGGCCGTCGCCGACCGGATCGAGGCAGAGGCCGACGAGATCGCGACGCTGCTCGCCGAGGAGACCGGGAAGTGTCTCGCGACCGCCGAGGGCGAGGTCGCAGAGAGCGCCGCGCAGTTCCGGTACTACGCAGGCGTCGTCGACAAGGTCCGTGGCGACACGATCCCGACGCCCCCGAACCGCCTGAACTACACCCGGCGCGTCCCGTACGGCGTGACCGCGCACGTCGTCCCGTGGAACTACCCGCTGCTGCTCGGCACGCGGGGGATCGCCAGCGCGCTGGCGACGGGCAACACCGTCGTCGCCAAGCCGCCCACGCAAGCGCCGCTCACGACGATGTGGGTCGGCGAGATCCTCCTCGACGAGTTCCCCGACGGCGTGGTCAACGTCGTGCCCGGCCCGGGCAGCGAGGTCGGGGCCGAACTGGCGTCGAACGCCGGCGTCGACGCGATCACCTTCACCGGTTCGACGGGCGTCGGTAGGGGCGTGCTCGAATCCGCGGCCGAGCACATCACGCCCGTCGACCTCGAACTCGGCGGGAAAGCGCCGTCGATCGTGCTCCCCGACGCCGACCTCGAAAACGCCGCGCGGGGCGTCGTCGCCGGCATCTTCTCGAACGCCGGGCAGAACTGCGTCGCGACCTCGCGGTGTCTCGTCCACGAGTCCGTCCACGACGAACTCGTCGAGAAGGTCGTCGAGAAGACCGAGCGCATCACGCTCGGAGCCGGCACCGACCCCGAGACGGATATGGGGCCGGTCATCTCAGAGAGCGCCCGCGAGGACGTCCTCTCGTACATCGAGTCAGCGAAAGAGCAGGGCGCGACGCTCCTGACCGGCGGCGGCGTCCCCGACGAGGAGCGCCTCGCGGACGGCACGTTCGTCGAGCCGACCGTCTTCGACGACGTCGATCCCTCGATGACCGTCGCCTGTGAGGAGATCTTCGGGCCGGTCCTGTCGGTCATCACGGTCGAATCGACCGAGGAAGCGATCTCGGTCGCCAACGACTCGCCGTTCGCGCTCGCCGCGGCGATCTGGACCGATGGTCTGGAGGCGACGCAGTTGGCCGACCGCCTCGATCACGGCCTCGTGGCGATCAACACCTTCCCGGTGTCGATGCCGCAGAGCCCGTGGGGCGGCAACAAAGAAAGCGGCATCGGCCGCGAGGGCGGCCTCGAAGGCGTCGAGGCGTTCACGACGGTCGACAGCGTCGTCGTCGAGTTTGACGAGATGGAGGACCCGTACTGATGGCAGAGACGGTCGTCGTCGCCCGGATCAAACACGAGACGAACACGTTCTCGTCGCTCTCGACGGGGCTCGAGGAGTTCGAGTCGACCTCGCACTTCGTCGGCGAGGAGATCCCACCAGAGTTCCGCGGCACGAACACGGACCTCGGCGGCTTCTTCCGCGTCGCCGACGAGGAGGGCTGGGAGGTCGTCCCGACGGTGGCCGCGAACGCGACACCCGGCGGCGTCGTCACCGCGGAAGCGCTGGACGGCTTCCTCGAACGGTTGCTCGCGGGCGTCGACGAACACGACCCGGACGCCGTCCTGCTGGGGCTCCACGGCGCGATGGTGAGCGAGCGCGACCGCGACGGCGACGGGTATATCCTCGAACGCGTGCGCGAGGCCGCCGGTGACGACGTCCCGGTGATGGCGACGCTGGACCTGCACGCGAACGTCTCCGACCGGATGGTCGCCCACGCCGACGGCCTGTTCGGCTACGACACCTACCCGCACGTCGACATCGGCGCGACGGGCGAGACCGCCGCGCGGGCGATGGCCGCGACGCTGAACGGCGAGTTGGACCCGACGGTCGTCGTCGAGCGCGCGCCGCTGCTGCCGCCGCTGCCGGTGCTCCAGACGGCCGACGAGCCGATGGCGTCGCTGCTGGCCGCCGCGGGCGACGCCGAGTCCGCGCAAGTGCCCGACGTCTCCGTCTTCGGCGGCTTCGCCTACGCGGACGTCCCAGAGGCGGGGTTCAGCGTCGTCGGCGTCACCGACGCGTCCGTCGCCGAGGAGACGCGCGCCGCCTGCGCCGACGTCGCCAGCGACGCCGACGACCGACGCCACGAGTTCGACCGGACGTACACGGGCGTCGGCGACGCGGTCGCGGAGGCGAGCGCGTGGGACGCGAGCGACGGCCCGCTGCTCCTAGCCGACATCGCGGACAACCCCGGCGGCGGGAGCGCCGAGGACGGGACCGTGCTCCTCGAAGCGCTGCTGGATGCGGACGTCGAGGGCGTCGCCGTGGCCGCCATCTACGACCCGGCGGCGGTCGACGCCGCGGTCGAGGCGGGCGTCGGCTCGTCGATCACCGTCGAGTTGGGCGGGCACGTCGAGGACAACGGCGACCCGATCACCGTCGACGCGTACGTCCGCTCGCTCTCGGACGGTACCTACCGGAACCAGGGCCCGATGTCGACCGGGCTACAGGTCTCCTTCGAGCGGACGGCGGTGCTCGAAGTCGACGGCGTCGACGTGATCGTCGGCTCGCACCGCCAGCAGCCGTACGATCCCGAGGTGTTCCGGAGCCAAGGGATCACGCCCGAACGGCAGCGCGTGCTCGTCCTGAAGAGCACCGTCCACTACCGGGCGGCCTTCGAGCCGATCGCGGGGGCGATCCGAGAGGTCTCCGCGCCGGGGCTGTGCAGCCCCGACCTCTCGTCGTTCAGCTACGAGCACGTCCAACGGCCGAAATACCCGCTCGACGACGACTGAGCGTCGATCCGGGTGCGGTCCTACTTAACGTCCCACACATATGAGACAGAATAGTGATGCGGCGAAGCGGCTACGCTCCGGGTACCGCAGGGACGAGTGACGCGGGAGAGGGCGTTCGCTACCGACGACGCGGCCGGTCGCGCCACCGCGCGTGACTGGAATCGACGGCCGAACGCGCTCAGTCCCGTCGTCATCGGCCCGACAACCCTCCGAGACAGGACAATGACAGACTCACTGCAGATGTGGAACGCCCCCAACAGGATGCTCTTCGGCTGGGGGGCCGCTTCCGAGATCGGAACGTACGTAGCACAGTTCGACGCCGAGCGGGCCTTCGTCGTCACCGACGAGGGCGTCGCGCAGGCGGGCGTCCTCGACCCGATCGTCGACGCGATCGAGTCGGCGGGCCGCGACTGCGAGGTCTGGACCGGCGTCCAGCCGGACCCGACCGACGAGGTCGTGCACGAGGCGGCCGACGCCTACGAAGCGGCGAACGCGGACCTCATCGTCGGCGTCGGCGGGGGCTCCTCGATCGACACCGCGAAGGCCGCGAGCATCCTCGCGGCGAACGACGGACACATCCTCGAGTACACGGGCAGCGGTAACGTCCCGAATCAACCGCCGCCGAGCATCTACGTTCCGACCACCGCCGGAACCGGCAGCGAGGTCGGCCACTGGACCATCGTCAAGGACACCGACACCGACATCAAAGAGGAGATCGGCGACGTGAAGCTGCTGGCGGACCTCGCGCTCGTCGATCCCGAACTGACCGCCAGCGCGCCCGCGCCGATCAAGGCCGCGACCGGAATGGACGTGCTCACCCACGCCGTCGAGGCCTACGTCTCGATCAAGGCCCAGAGCCAGACATCCGCGATCGCGCTGGATTCGATCGAGTCCGTGGGCGAACACCTCCCCCGCGCGGTGGAGTACCGCGGCGGCGACCGCGAGGCGCTCTCGGAGATGGCCCGCGCGAGTATGCAGGCCGGGATGGCGTTCAACGGGGCTGGACTCGGCGCGGTCCACGCCATCTCCCACCAGGTCGGCGGCGCGTTCGGCGTCCCACACGGGCTCGCGAACGCGATCATCCTCCCGTACGTGATGGAGTACAACCTCCCGCAGGTTCCCGAACGGATGGTCGACATCGCCGAGGCGCTCGGCGAGGACGTCGACCGATCGAAGCCGGCCGCCGTCGAGGGCTACAAGGCCGTCCGCGCGACCCGACGACTGGCGAACTCCGTCCGCATTCCGGAGACGCTCGAGGACACGGCCGCCGAGCGCGAGGCCATCCCCCGGCTGGCCGAGCAGGCGTTCGACGACGGGAGCCTCACCGGGAATCCCCGCGCGACCGACGTCGACGACTTGGCGGGAATCCTCGAGAACGCCTTCGACGGCGAACTGGAGTACGAGGACGCGATCTAACGCACGACAATGAGCTTCGACGTACCGACTGACCTACGCTACACGGAATCGCACGAGTGGATCGAAGCGACCGGCGAGACCCGCCGCGTCGGCATCACCGACTTCGCGCAGGACGAACTGGGCGACATCGTCTTCGTCGAACTCCCCGCGGTGGGGACGGAGCTCGAGGCGGGCGAGGAGTACGGCGTCGTCGAGTCGATCAAGGCCGTCTCCGACGTCTACGTCCCCGTCTCGGGGACGGTCGCGGCGGTCAACGAGGAACTGGCGGACGCGCCGGAGTCGATCAACGAGGACCCCTACGGCGACGGCTGGCTGATCGAACTCGAAGGCGTCGACGAGGCGGCGCTCGACGGGTTGCTCGGTCCCGACGCCTACGAGGAACAGACGGAGTGACCGCCGCGTCCAACGCGGTCGCCGACCACAAGCAAGATTGAAGTCCGCCAGTACCCTCCCCGCAGAGGAATGAGAGTCTTCTCGTCGAGGGCGGACCGCTGGCGGGGAATCCTCGTCGTACTCCTCGCCGTCGGCGCGTTCTTGGGGCTCTACGTCGCCGTCCAGCGGTACGCGCCCTTCGTGTTCCGGGCCGCGGAACTCCGCGAGTGGATCGCGCAGTTCGGCGTCTTCGCGCCGCTGGTGTTCGTCCTCATCCAGGCCGTTCAGGTCGTCGTCGCACCGATCCCGGGACAGGTCGTCGCGCTCGTCGCGGGCTACCTGTTCGGGCCGTTCTGGGGGACGGTGTACAGCCTCACGGGAGTGCTCGTCGGCAGCGCGGTCGCCTTCAGTCTCGCGAAGCGATACGGGCGGTCGTTCGTCGAGGACATCCTCCACGACGACGTCGTCGCCCGCTTCGACGAGTTCGTCGAGCGGGTCGGCGCACCCGGCCTCTTCGCGTTCGTCATCATCCCGGGGCTCCCCGACGACGCCATCTGCTTTCTGGCCGGCCTCACCTCCTTTCGGCTCAGGACGTTCATCGCGGTCATCAGCGTCGGACGCCTCCCGGCGTACGTCATCACCGTCTACGCCGGCGGCGAACTGGCGAGCGGTCGGTTCCTCGAGGGCATCGCCCTCGTCGGGGTCGTGATCGTGCTCTCGGCGGTCGGCTACTACAAGCAGGAGGCCGTCCGCGACGCGGTCGCGCGGCTGGAGTCGAGACTGGGGCTCTGAGCGGAGCGGGGAACGCGATAACGACTCCCTACTGGAGTTCGGAAGCGCTCCGTTCGACAGGTGCAGCGTAGCCGATCGCGGAGCGCCGCCGACTATGATCCGCGTATTCTCCCGTCGAGGGCGGACGTACAGCGGTATCGACTGTATTACTTTGTCCGATATCCGTCTCCGGAGGCTGTATGGTGGGACGAGGGTTTCACGAGTTCTTTCGATCACGAGTGTACAAACCGACGCTGAAGCGCGCGTTCCGTCGGTTCGGGGGCGAGACCTACGCACGATCGCTCTACGCGACGCTGTATCGGATCTGGTCCGGCGGAACCGTCTCACTCGAAATCGACGGGGCGAGCGCGGATATTCTGGTCGAAAACGCCTCGGAAGTGGCGAACGTCCGCAACGTCGCGGGAAAAGAGCGCCCCGTCGCCCGAATCATCCTCGACGAACTGAACGAGGACGACGTGTTCTGGGACGTCGGCGCGAACGTGGGGGTCTTCGCCTGTCTCGCGGGCGACATCGTCGAGTCGGGCGCCGTCGTCGCCTTCGAGCCGTATCCGCCGAACGTCGAGCGACTACGGAAGAACATCCGGCGAAACGGCGTCGCCTGCGCGGTCGAGTCACGGGCGCTCACGGATGCCGAGGGCGAACGGCCGTTCTTCGTGATGGGTACCGAGGAAGCCGGCGCGAGAGAGGGGTCGCTCCGGGATGATTACGTGGCGGCCGAGAAGGCGGTACAGACCATCTCCGTCGAGATGACCACCGGCGACCGGATCGTCTCCTCGGGTACCCACCCCGCACCGAACGTCGTCAAGATCGACGTCGAAGGTGCCGCCCCCGAGGTCATCGCCGGGATGAGAGCCACTCTCGACCGCCCAGAGTGCCGGCTCGTCGTCGTCGAGCCGCATAACAACGCGGACGCCATCGAATCGCAACTGGAGGCGGTCGGCTTTCACACCCGGAGGATCCACGTCGAGGGCTCACCCCGGATCGTCGCGTCTGCGGACGGGTGAATCGTCGAGAAAGAGCCGCCGACCGCTACTGGTAGGGCTCTTCGTCCCTGTGCGCGTCGGGGTTCTCCTGGTCTTTAGCTTCCTCTTCGCGGACCTCGGATTCCTGCTCGATGCTGCGCTCTTTCTCCGCTTTTTCGACCGCCCTGTTCGCTTCGTTGTCCCGGTTTTCGACGTCTTGTGCATCGTCGTCGGCCGTCTCCAGTTCGGTATCCTCGTCGACGTCGATTCCGTGCTCGTCGTCAGCCATACGGGGATCGTTGTCTCCGGAGACACAATAGCGTGGTGCCGGCATCTCCGCTCAGGTAACGCTACTCGAATGGAACCCGCGTAGAAACCGGATGCCGCCTCCCAGACTGCGACCGACAGTTCATAACCCCGGCCTTAGAACCCGCAAATACCGTATGAGCGACTCTGACCAAATTGAGAGGCTCCGTGAACGGGTTCGTAACTCTCCAACCATTTGTGATGCAGATAAAGAGACCCTCCTCACCTTCTCTGATGAGCTGGAGTTTCTTGATGTGGAATATACTGATGTACGCCACATCAAACTCCTTCAGCACTGTATCCTCCTTGCTGGAGATTCGGAGAAATATACCACCGAAGAGCTGCCAGATGTCGCACTCACCAGCACCTTCGGAAGTAAAGACGCCGTCAAAGATCTTGGTCGATGGATCCGACGGAACTACGATAACGAGGAAACCAAACGCGACTACCGTATCGCTCTTCGGATGCTTGGAAAGCGCGTCACAGAGGGTGACGACATTCCAGAGCCCCTTCAACTTCTCTCGGCCGGAACACCCCGAAGCTATGATCCAACTCCAGACCCCGCAAAGATGCTGTGGTGGGAAGATCACATCGAGCCGATGATTAAAAATGCACACCATCTTCGTGATAAGGCGGCTATCGCCGTTGCGTGGGACTCGGGTGCACGAAGTGAGGAATTCTGTGGTCTTCGTGTAGGCGATGTGTCTGACCACGAACATGGTATGAAGATCTCTGTCGATGGGAAGACAGGTGAACGGTCGTTTCTCCTGACAACGGCTACCAGTTACCTCCTCCAATGGCTTAACGTCCATCCTGCATCTAACGATCCTACCGCGCCGCTTTGGTGCAAGCTCAACGCTCCTGAAGACACGTCTTACCGAATGAAACTTAAGATGCTCAAGAAGCCAGCAAGACGAGCGGGAATCGAGCACACCGATATTACCTTCCGACGGATGCGCAAGAGTAGCGCCTCTTATCTTGCCAGTCAGAACGTCAACCAAGCACATCTTGAAGACCATCACGGGTGGAAACGTGGATCCAACATTGCTTCTCGATATATCGCCGTATTCGGCGAAGCGAATGATCGGGAAATCGCACGTGCTCACGGTGTGGATGTTCAAACAGAGGAGCACGAGCCTCTCGCGCCCGTTACTTGTACTCGTTGTCGTAATGAGACGCCGAGAAACGAATCGTTCTGTGTTTGGTGCGGTCAAGCAATGGAACACGGTGCTGTGGAGGAGCTGGAGGCTGAGAAGCGAGAAGCCCGAATTGAACTCCTCAGAATCGCTCGTGAGGATCCTACTCTGCTGGACGAAATTGACCGGCTCGAGCAGGTGGTGGGCTTCGTTGATTCTAATCCCAGCATTCTTCGAGAAGCCAGAGACTTTGTCGACGCCTCGGCAGACTGACGACATCAGGATCCCCCCTTGGACTGATTTACAGCCCGTTCCAAGTCACGCTCAACATCCTCTATTAGTGGATCTGGCCCATATTCGACTAATGCAGAGAGAATCAGTGCTCGAACAAATTCATCATCACTATGTTTGAGAACTCGAAGTAAGACTTCTTGATTATCTTCAAGGAACTCCTTAGGATCTCCGTTATAATTCTGCATCACTGTTCCTCCTCTTGAACATATTCAAGTCCAATATCTACGGGATTGTGCTCGCGAGCGATATGGGCAGAAGGTACCTTGCTTTCGAGATCTTCGCCACAGAGAGGACACTCAATTAATCGAACTCTATGATGGGCTCGATTTTCAATCAATTCGGAACCCTCCATTAGATACATCGGAGAGGTTCTGATTTTTTCGACTACAGACGGGTTGCTCAACTAATATGTGCCGTTGGGCACGGTTGATGGTTGCCATTATCGTTGTCAGTATCGGATTTCGCCGATTTCGGTGAGCAACCCAGAGAAAGGTAAGAGAAACGCTTTACCAGTAGGGTAACTAGCGTTTATCTGGAGCCCCCTCTGGGTTGCTCCGTTAGGTCGATGTGGTGGGGAGAACCAATTAGGAAAGTTACACCCCACAACATCGTTCCTTACAGTTGAAGTCTCGTACTCAGATCACTGGTCCATATACGCCGAAGAGATCTGAGCAAGAGCGCGAACGTGATGATTTTGTAATTTGCGAATCAGTCGATTGATTCGGATACTAACCCTGATATTCTGCTAGATTAAATAATCTCCCCTCCATCGGTGCAGAGAACTATTTCCCAGAAAATAGCCCAAGTGAGGGGGTCTCACTTAGAAATTAGGGACTTGGCCACGTAGCCATCATCTTATTTGGAAATATCTACTAATGAAATGTTGGTTAGCGTGAGAAGACCTCGACCAGGATTGGTCGAGGTCGGCTACGTGGACCAAAGCCCCATACAGGTACCTTGGCGAGATGCTTTACTGCCACGATGGCAGCCCTAATCGCACCTCGAATTAATTCGTATATTGCTAACATTTAGAGACTCCGGTTTCCCCGTGCTGGCATTCAGGGGATACCCGGTGCGAGCAATGTCGTGCTCACCGTAGTTTGAATACCAGACAATTGGAACAGAATGGTATGGCAATCTCGAGAAACCTAGAACTACGGGTCCAAGGTCATCTTCGCGAAATCCGGGAGCTGAATAATCAGATCATCGGTAGCCGACAAGGGCTACCACCAGCATTGACCGGGTATGAAAGGACACTCAATAGCGTTAGCGAGTGTGCAACAATTGACGAAGTTGATAAAATTGCAGCGAACATCAAGACCCATATTCGACAAAGACAAGAGCGGCCTCGAAATAGGAAGGTTCGACGTGAAGCGAGATCATTAGTTTCCCAAGCAGGCTATCCGGCTGACGAATTCCTCAATACTGCTTAGAGTCTGCTCAGCGAGAATTGGTCGAGTTTCCCCGGTAGAGCAACGACTCCGTCTCGGACATCAAAATCCTAGCTGAGATATCAAGAACTAACAATACCGACCAATTCCTCGACTAATTATTGGTAGCTGCTGGGAGTTGAACGACGTCTCCAAGGGATCGAACCAGCCGCACACTGTTCTCAGAGTCAGTGAGGAGTTGGTACCCCTCTTCGAAGTGGTCGACAACCCCAATACTCGGGTGAGACAAGAGTTCGAGCGTGGAGTTGATTTCTCCGATAGCCGGGACGTCGTCGGAGTCTTCCATACTGATGACGATCCAGCGAACGTCGGCTGCCGTCTCACGACGAACTTCGGATCGGGACGCTTCGAGAGATCGCTAACGATGCAGGTGCGGAAAACTTCGACGACCCCTGCGCTTGGGTTGACCGGAATTCATAGGAAGGTCCATAGGCCTACAGACCCTCGCTCAGTCTATCCCCTAATTCGCGTGGGAGAACTGCACGAGTCCGTCCAGCCGTTTTTTCTATATTATATTCCGTCCGGTGTAAATCAATAGAATCCTTTTCCGTATTCCAAATTGCGAATGCAGATCTGTTATCTCCGTCTCTAGGTTGTCCGACACTTCCAGGGTTCACAATTTTCACACCACCAATTGATTTTTCGAATTGTCGGTGAGTATGCCCCAAAACTACTATATCTGGCTTTGAAGAGAACCAGTGGTCCAAGATTTGAGGAGTTACATCATCCTCAAATACATACTGATTTACTGGGTTCGTGGGAGATCCATGTGCGACGACTACATTCTTGCCATCTATACTCATTTGTCGCTTATTCGGCAAATTCCTCAGATATCGTTTCTCGTCATCAGACAACTGTCGCCGAGTCCAATCAACCGCGCGCTTTGCGGGAATATTGAAGTTTGATGGCGTCTCGGTAACTATAGCTTCATCATGATTTCCTCGGATAGATGTCACATCATACTCAATCAATTGGTCAAGAGTCTTGTTCGGAAATGCGTTATAACCTAAAAGATCTCCTGCACAGAGAATTCGGTCAACTTCTAGTCTTTCTAGTTCTTCAAGTACGGAATCCAGAGCAGGCGAATTAGAGTGGATATCGGAAACCAAGCCGACTCTCATTAGAGAATAAATTGAGGTACAGCGTTATAAATCGGACTCAATAAGTGACAAGGCAGCCTGCCAGTCGGAATATATTGCAGGCTCGGGCTCAGACAACATACCGAAAACGTCACTCACATCGTTATATGCCTCTTCGGCGTCTTCCAATTTCTCCTTCGCTGTATCCAGTCGCTCGTCTTCGTCCAAACCCCGATATTTTTCGGCTATTTGATTACAACACCACAAATAGTGATCCCACGCTGCTTCACGGAAGTCCCAACCGGTAGCAGATGGTGGGACAGAGTCGTCAAAAAGATCTTCGTCGTAGGGAGAAGCAGTACGAATAGTCTCTATGTCAAAATCGGTCTTCTGGTACATTAGATCAAGTTCTGGGTCAACTCTGAGCTCATTCAGAATTTCCTCAGAATAGTACTTAACAACGAGACGTCCCCCTCCTTGTTCATCTTGAGGGTCCCATCTACGTGTATCAAAAGCCCTCAGGTTTTGATAGTGCCCCGATGCAAATGCGTTGATCCCAATTCCAAAGAATAGATGAGCGATTTGGTGAGTATGCCCAACTACAACCTCATATCGGTTTTTATTGAGAGTATTCAAGAGGTGCAGTAGGGAATAAACCTCAGAAGACCCCGTGAGTGGATGTCTCTGTTCCTTCTCGAACTCAGCGGAAACGTAGAATCCATCTACGTCATATTGAGTGACACGATTAAGTAGCTCACTTCGTCGTCCAGCATCGACAAGCGATTTTTGATAGACTGGTAGCGAGGCCAGAATTGGTATATCTCTCCCGGTCTCTTCAGCCACTTGTTTAAATGTCGTAGTCAGTTCAACCCAGCTCTCAATCTTCTCATCCGAGAACGCATCTAGATTTCTCGCTGGTGCAATGTACGCATCAGTCCCAAGATCGTCTTGGACAGAGATTATATCTGAGCACAGGTCTTCGTATCTGCTTGATACCATCGCAGTATCGAAGTCATCTCCCCCGTAGTCATCGAAATAATCGTATGTATCTAATCCCGGGCGCTTAGTTCTTGGAATGTAATATTGTGGATCAAAAAGTACCGTACCGCCCTTATCATTAATTTCTTGAGCAATTTCGTAGTTCTTTCCCTTAGTGAAATCTGCGGGGCTTAGAATTGCACCGTCGGCTTGGTTCTGACTGATTAGCGATTGACTCAACTTATGGCCGTTGTGTCCTATCTGAACGAGGAATGTTGGTTCTTCGAACATTCTTATTTGAGGTGGGTGTTGAAAGCCTCAACGAGGTCTTCCTGTGCGTGTTGTGGTTTACGGTATCGGTCCATTGGCTCGTATTCCGTCATTCGTAGATAGAATCTGTTTAAATCACGTTCAAGGGGTTGATTGTCCAGATATCCCGATAACTCTAGTCGATTATCCTCACGAATCATATCTGACACTTCTCCTAGAGTGTGATTAAATGGGTGCTCCCCAGTGATTGATTCAAAGAATACAATCCCTGTGGAAAAGAGATCAGAGCGAGTATTCTCCTTTTTCTTCTCGTTTCGAAGAACTTCAGGTGCTGAGTATGCGGGAGTTCCGGGACCACTCTGTTTAAAATCAGGAGTGAGGGTGTCTTTTTGATTCATTCTTGCGACGCCAGCATCAATAAGGCGGATTTCACCTTCTGACGTAAATAAGACATTACCCGGTTTGATATCTCGGTGGACAATCTCGTCTTTAGCAAACTCGGGCAGAACACTTAGAATCGCGTTTGCCACCTTGATTCCAAGGGAGACACTCGTCTTGCCATCATCGATTCTATCCTTTAGAGTTCCACCTTCCAAGTATTCCTCTACGAGGACTATGGTTTGCTGGCCTGCGAGAGAAGTTTCATCTGAATCAAGCAGGTCAACAAAGTATTCTGAGTCAATTCGTCGCATAATCTCTACTTCACGCCGAGTATATTCTCGTAGCCTTGGACTCTCACCAACTGGTATAATCTTCAGACAGACTTTTTCACCACTATACTCAGCAGTGTATACCTGCTTGATATTCCCCTGTCTGATCTCTTCTATTATCTCGAATTGTGGGAATGCTGATTCAACTTCTGACCTACTTATGTCGGGAGTCATCTCAGTCGGAGTAAATCGACTGTGGTGTTTGCTCCAATATAGTTCTTTCATTCAGCCGCCATTTATTCATTGGAGAATATGGTTTTTGCCGAGATGGTTCTTTGTAAACACAAATATCTCCCTCTTCGGAGATTTCCATCAAACCAACTCCATACTCTTCAAATAATTCGAGGTTGTCCATAGCTCTAAGAACATTATCCCCGTCTAACGCCACATACTGATATTCAGAGAAGGATTTTCCTCGGACAGCCTGCTCAAGTGCTTTCTTCCACTTGCTAAGCTTCAGTTCTATAGAATAAGAGGTGGTCACGTGGCGCCGTAGGTCATGTGCTGTCTGAATTTTTCCGTTATCTAGCTCTTCAACAAACCCTTTTTTAAGTAGCTCCTCAAGCGCATTCTGTTTCTTCCGCTTGCCCATTGCTCCAACAGTGTAGAAATAATCTCGCGTAATTGGACCCCGGCTGTGAAGTTGAAGAAAAACCTGAAGTTGAGATTTGCTATCTAGTGCCGACGAGATCTTCAGTTCGTTGATTCGGTGGTCAAGATAGGCCGTCGAAGGATTGGCGAGTACAATATCTGCCCTGCCATTCCCATAGGTGAATTCCTCGAGGAGAATAGACTCGTCCTGCGCAAAGTCTTGGTTAATCGAATCTATGGCCACCTCTCGCATCTCCTGTTCTGAATCAAATCCCATAATATAGCTCCTGCTGGCCTTTCGGCCAATCTAATTATGATGCATCTTACTATACTCGTAATATAAATCTGTCCCAGAATTTACACTGAATAATAATTGGGGTCTCGCCCGGTCATAGCACTCGACTTGGCTGCGACCTCAGCTGATACTGCGCGTCGACCATTCCTGTAAGGAGTACCTCATCCCACTCACTATAATCGAGTTATTAGATAACCCGATTACGAACAGTCGGATTTCACCAGTCACCCGGCAGAATTGGTCCCAGCAGTCGAAAGATATAGACGAGTTTTCTGTGATATCCGGTTATGGTTCGTCTCGACGATAGCGGTGACGTGACAAAGTGCTGGCTTTCACCTGACGAGCTCAGTCGATTGGAGAAAGCGGCAGGAGTAGACGGCTGGGAACGAGAGGTCGGGCTGCAACTGATGGGGAGGTGTGGACTGCGAGCTTCTGAAGTGAACTATCCAAGCGACAAGAAACTACGATATTCTGAGAAAGGAGAAGTATGGCTCTTTGAGGTTCGCGGGAAGAATACGAAGGGAGGCTCCAAGAAGATACGTGACGCGTGGATGCCCGACGACGTCGCCGATGATATCCACAAATTCAGTCGAGAGCGTGATCTTGCTCCGTCAGATCCGTGGGTCGATGCGAGTACGTCCTCTGTGCGTCGGTGGGTCAAAGAAGCTGCTCAGATGGTTACGACAGACGCAGACGCGACACGGTGGAACTCAGTATCTTCTCACGACCTTCGCCGGTCTTGGGCGACTTATCACCTCGTCGAGCGCCAAGTCGACGTCCGGACGATGATGAGTATCGGAGGCTGGTCAGATTACTCGGCTATAGAGCCATATCTGGCGGAACCGACCGAGACGCGAATCGGAGCGGCTATGCGAAAATAGCGGGTTCAGATCAGTAGATTTGCAGTTCATCACCTCGTAGTTGTACCACGTCACTGTCACAGCTCCCCGGCAGTTTCCTAATGGGGAAGTTCCGATCCAGATAAAGTTGAAGTACCCGTTTCCGGAGGATCGGCTACTTCGATATCTGGCAAGACAGGAAGCTCTCAAAAGGGTTCGACTCTGGATCTCAAAAGCAACAATAATTGGTCCTGTTGAAACCCTCAGCAGATGAGATATTCCTACACTCCCAATCGGTCAATACAGGGGGTATACTGTAGTAAGGGCTTTTACACTGTGAAATCCCTGTACAAAAGAAGAAAGAATGCCTGAGCGGAAGAACCAGCACTACGTCCCCAAACACTACCTCCGGGCCTGGGCCGACAACGAGCGAATAAACGTATTTCCGCTGTCAAAAGGCGAAGCCTTCCCCGGCGACACATCCTCCATCTGCTCCCGCAGCTACTTCTACGGCAACCCCCCAGTAGTCGAAGACGAACTCCAGCACATAGACGGATCCCACGCAAATCCTGTCAGAGAACTCCGAAACAAGGATAACCTCACCGATCTCTCCCCGCAGCGGATCAAATTACTGCTGTCCTTCATCAGTACACAGCGCTCCCGCACCAAGGCCACAAAGGAAGATATCCGTGCTGGCGAAGACTTCCTGCGAGACGCAATAAAAGACGATTTTGAGCACGACCGGTACGAGGACCTGATCACCTGGGATCCAGAACTTACACCGGAAGAAAGAGAGGACACAATGGTTGACGCCTCTCTACTCGGAACCCATCACTACGTCATCGGGCTTGGAATCTTCGGATACCACGCAATCAAAGACCTAAAAGCGGTGATGCTGTGCAACCTCACCGACCAAGAGTTCATCATCTCCGATGTTCCGATAGTCTTCGACAACCCCTGCTACAAACCCAATCACGGAACGGTAGCAGGACTGGGTAACAGAGGCCTCCAAATCTTCTGCCCGATAAGTCCAGACCAACTGCTTCTGCTCTACGACCCCCAGACGTACAAAGTCAAATCCAACCACAAACAACAAGTCCTGGTCAAAAACCCTGACGTTGTCAACCAGTTCAACCTGACACAGTTCCACAACGCAGAAAACACCGTACTATTCCACAACAGCACCGAAGACTACATCCAAGACCTGCATAGCCGGATAGACGAAGTCCGCCGCAGACAACAAATCACGATGCCAATGGAAACAGAAGAAATGGAAAAAGTCGAGGTCGAAAAAATTCCACCCTACCAACTACCAAGAATATCGCCCGACATACCCGGCTCCAACACTGTTGAGGGATTCAAGTACACCAAAGAACGGCCTACCTCGGAGCCTTGGAAAGGTCGGAACTTGGTACGTAGACTGTTCAGCGAGGCCAAAGCGCCTGACGCTGGCCTGATCTACACAATCAGGGTCTTCGGGGAACACCTCGGATTGACCAGCTAAGCTGGCTTTGAGGGCTTGGCGGAGATCGGGTACTCGTACTCGTATTCTTCAACGACCTTGACCGTGATCCCTTCCAATCCTTCTGGATCTTCCAACCGGTCAAGGGGTACGTAGGTGGTGACTGTGTCATCGTTCACGTGGATATCATCTCGCATCACACCTTTTACACCGACCAGTTCCTCCACAACTCGGTCAGAACATCGTGCGAGATACAGAGAATGAATTCAGTATATCGATAAAGACAGTGCACAGAGCTACCTTTTAAAAGCGATCTTCAGTAGCCCCCAAGTCGGAATTGACACCGTTACTAGTAAGGCCACCGCAAGGAAGATTGACTTTATTTCCCATCCAGCATCAGTGTTCAACCCGGTCGAAATAATTGATGATACAACAGTCCGTTTAGCAGATGAGATTTCGAGGATTACTGGGATCAGATGTAACGCTACAAAGAAAGACAAAAACAAACTGACCAGTGCCTTCGGACTGAGATCATTCATTATCAAATTCATAATGTCAATCGAATTTAATTCTTATCGTCATACATATGTAGATGTAATAGCTGCCTTTTCGCTCCCATTAGCTGTACAAGATTCGCACGTTGTATCTCACACGGCTATCGGAACACTTCTTTGAGCTGGTAGGGCCCCGCAGCCGATACGCACTCTTCAGCGACCGGCTGTTTCAGTCCACTCTAGTCTAACAAATAGGATTTCAACAGAGTCCAATGAATCATTTCCGGCAGAGCGAGTGAGATCTCGAGTATCAATTATTAACCGGCACTGCAATTATCTAACAGTAAATGATGCGACCCAGCCGCTCCGGGACATTTGATTTGCTACTCGGTGTCCTGCTGATTCTGCTCTTTTTTATTGTCGTAGCCATTCTCGCACTCGGCATCACCGGACGAATTGACGTAGGTGCCTCATCTACTGTCGTTTCAGGTCTTGCTGCGCTTGGAACGGTCGCACTAGCGGGCATAACGCTCTACACAGTCAGACAGAATCGCAGAGAACTAGACCAAATCAGAAAGGACCGCTATCGACCTCTCGTGATAGACGAAATTTCGAATATAGTGTACCCGAGTATACGAATTCTTGCTCATAATATCGAGTATCTAGATGATAACAAGAGAGAAAATAGGTGGATGTACCACGACGGATTAGAGTACCATAATTGGGGAGAATCTCCGGCTTCCGTCATAAGTTTAAGAGATTTAGATCCCGTGGCTGCTGAACGATTCCGCAATGATTGTCCAATAATACTTCGAAAAATGAATGGATATGATTGGCTGCTAGTATATTTATCCAGACTCGCTGACACAATTGCGGAAGAGCTTGACCCGTCGGTCAAGGAGATCTTCGAACAGTCCGAATATACCCGTGATTTGGAGTATGGGCGTAATCGCCTCGTGATTCTGAGTAGTATCCTTGGGCAAGTCGATGAATATGGGGAGAATTCTGAATTATATGAGTTCTGGGAAGCCCACGGAGATGAGTTAAATCAGCTGGCTTACTCCGAAGTGAAGCCGCTCTACACTGAGTTAATGCAAGGGGAAGAATATCTCCAAGAATACTCCGAGGCTATTCGTAGTGAGCTTGTTGCGCGGCAAAGAGAGCTTCAAGAGGAATATGGGATTTCGGCTTTGGTGAATCGCCATACTGCGTTAGGATGAGTGGTTTGAGCAAACCTGTGAGGGAGTCCAATCACACCGCGATCACAGTTTCCACGGGATTATGATCAAACTGTCCTAGAGTAGCGCCACAAATCGTTGGATCTGATTCCCCGAAAGTCGATGCTGTCCAGTGATTCACCAGAGCCGGGATTTCCAAGACTGAATACCAGAGTGATATCGAGGTTAGTGCGGTTACGTAATACGTGGTCTGTACTCGTTCCTAGGTTCAGAACGCGATCATCATCAGCTTTAGATCGTGCGGATTCAAAGCATCGTCTCGGGAAAACCTCAAGAGACCAGTCACGCAAGGCCTGACTATGAATGAAGTTGTCTACGCGATCAAGATTTCTCACTTGGAGTATTCGGGCCTCAAAATTATGGATGTCAAGATCGGCAAGTCCACAAACATTGATAACACCATCAGACAGTACAGCAGAGGCAACAGGGACATCGAGCTACTCGATATGTGGACACCGAATCCCGACAAGAATCTGTCCACAGCCGAACGCGGCGTCCACG
Source organism: Halobellus rufus (assembly GCF_000739575.1). GTDB lineage: Archaea > Halobacteriota > Halobacteria > Halobacteriales > Haloferacaceae > Haloquadratum > Haloquadratum rufum. The sequence continues at coordinate 93,586 of NZ_BBJO01000024.1, forward strand.
AAGTTGCTGAAAAATACGCGTACGACAAGCAGAGCGAGAAGTTCGTCTTCCTCCAAGGAGCGTACCAAGAGTTTACAGAGACGATTAACAAGCTTCTGAAGAACGCCGACAGAGAAGATATCTCCGAAAAGCCAGAGTCGAAAAGGTCCGCTGAGGTCGACGATTACACTGGAATGAATCCCTCTGTGCTCAAAATATTTGGCGAGACTTACGATGTCGAAACGTGGGCAGAGACCCTCTCAAAGGCGGTTACAGAGATACTCCGAGAGGTCGATGATCACGATCCGATCAGGAATATCAAGGGACGCAAGAGAAGCTACTTCGTTGAGGAAGGTCAGCAGTCGGACCTTGTCAAGCCCCGAAAGATACCGGATACCGGATTGTACCTCGAAACCAACTTCTCTGCGAACGATTGTGTTCGGATCATCGAACGGGCTATGGACACGTACGGGTACGACAGAACCGAATTGGAGATATTTACTGAAGAGACCTAACTGGCCGGTTCAGTTGCGATTCTGAGGAATCTCTTGAAAAGTTCTATTACAATTGGGAGGTCAAGGAGGGACGGCAGATCCCTAGCAGGAGCAGGTCCAAACTATTATTCAGACGTGGTTTCTCGTCTCGGCATAGATGGTCGACAACTTCAATGAGAAGGCGGATTTTATTTGGTCCATTGCCGACCTCCTCAGAGGAGATTACAAGCAATCAGAGTATCAGAAGGTCATTCTCCCGTTGACGGTTCTACGGCGGCTCGACTGTGTGACTGCGCGGAACAAGGACGATGTCCTAGAACGACACGAGCAACTCCAGGAGCAGGGTATCGAAAACGTTTCTCCGTCGCTCAAAAAGGCAGCCGATGCCGAGGTCTACAACACCAGTGAGTACACGTTTGAGACTCTGTGCAACGACCCCGAGAATATCGCGGATAATCTTCAGTACTACATCAATCAGTACGACGAGGAAACAAAGGAGATCTTCGAGAAGTTCGACTTCGGCTACCAGATTCAGCGCCTCGACGATGCCGATCTTCTCTACAAGGTAGTCCGACAATTCACGGAGATCAACCTCCATCCCGATGAGGTCGCGAATGAGGAAATGGGGTACATCTACGAGGAGCTCATCCGGAAGTTCAACGAACTCAGCAACGAGACCGCTGGCGAGCACTTCACGCCGCGTGAAGTTATCGAGTTGATGGTAAACCTCATCTTCCAGGAGGACGACCAAGCGTTGTCTGAGCAGGGAGCGGTTCGAACGGTCTACGACCCGGCGTGTGGAACCGGTGGGATGCTCAGCGTCGCCGAAGAGTACGTACGCCAACTCAACAACGATGCGCGCCTCCACGCCTTCGGGCAGGAGCTGAATCCCGAGTCATACGCCGTTTGTAATTCGGATATGCTCATTAAGGGCCAAGAGCCCGATAACATCGTCCACGGCAACTCCTTTACTCAAGATGGCTTTCCCAGCAAGCGGTTCGACTATATGCTCTCCAATCCACCGTTCGGGGTCTCTTGGAAGAAGGTGAAAGAGGAGATCGAGCGTGAGCACGAGGAGGAAGGGTATGCCGGTCGGTTCGGCGCGGGTACGCCACGGACCAACGACGGCGCGTTCCTCTTCCTCCAGCATATGATCAGCAAGATGAAACCGCCCGAAGAAGGCGGTTCCCGTATCGCTATCGTATTCAACGGATCACCGCTTTTCAACGGCGGGCCAAACAGCGGTGAATCCGCGATTCGACGATGGATTCTCGAAAACGACTGGCTGGAAGCGATCGTCGGGCTCCCTGAAAACCTCTTCTACAACACGGGGATTCGCACGTACATCTGGGTGCTCTCGAACGACAAGCCCGCGAATCGCGAGGATGTGGTCCAGCTAATCGACGCACAGGACCTGTACGCGGAAATGGACGAGAGCCTCGGGGAGAAGCGCCACGAACTCGCTCAAGAACACATCGACGAAATCTCCCGTATCTTTGGTGACTTGGAAGCGAACGGGCGCTCGAAGGTCGTATCCACGGAAGAGTTCGGGTATCGTCGGATTGTCATCGATCGGCCCCTCCGGATGAGTTTCCAAGCGACAGCAGAACGCATCGAGAGCCTCGACGACGAGCGCGCATTCACGAACCGCGAAGAGGAGACGCAGAAGGCGGTGAAGGAAGCGCTGCGGACGCTGGATGCCGACAAGCAGTGGATGGACCGCGACGAGTTCATAGACGACGTTGAGTTGGCGTTCAATATGCAGGGCATCGACGTACGTAACAGCGTTTATAACGCAATCGAGCGGGCGCTGGGTGAGCAGAATGACGACGCGGAGATCGTGACCAACAGCAAGGGTGATCCAGAGCACGATACGGATTTACGTATGCGGGAACGTGTGCCACTCGGCACCGATCCGAGAGACTACTTCGAGGAGGAGGTTTCACCGTATCTAGAGAATGCATGGATCAACGAGAGCAGTAAGTACTACGATGACGAGGATGGGGAACTTGGAGTTGTGGGATATGAGATAAACTTTGGAAGGTATTTTTATGAATACGATTCTGGTCGAAGCATAGACAGCATAAATGAGGAACTCTCAGAGGTTTGGAGGACTCTACAAGATGAGATTCCAGAGATTATTGAATAAAAATGAGTAGCCAAGAAATAGCAAAGATTCAATCCTGCTATGAAAGTAGACGGCTTAAATACTGCGTAGACAGGCGAGTTCACAAAGTAGTTGCAGACTCAACGGAATTGAGAACTGTTGGTCTGTCTGACGTAGAACAGGGAACGGGGAAGCTAAAAGAAGACAGAGAGGGGGAGTCTGTATCGGGTAAAGGGGTAAAATTCTATCCTGGAGACGTTCTTTTTGGAAAATTGCGCCCATATCTAACAAAAGCCTTTATTGCAGATTTCGAAGGTGTCGCCTCATCAGAATTCCTAGTCTTAAATCCAAAAGATGTTTCATCAAAATACCTTCATAGCGTCCTACTATCTGCTGAATTCATCGATAAAGTAGATGCTTCGACGTATGGTGCGAAGATGCCCCGTGCCTCTTGGGACTTCATCGGGAATATAAAGATCCCATATCCGGATATCGAGACTCAAAAAAGAGTAACAAAATACTTAGAGAATATTACCCCCGATATAGAACGAACGAGATCTGAATTAGAGAGATTTCGATCAATAATCAGTGAACGAACGGATCAGCGCCGAGAGACGTTGGTTACTGGAGGAGTGGCAGGTTCACCGCAGAAGGAAACGGAACTACTCGGAGTAGAATCGATTCCTGAGCATTGGGATACTGCAAGAATTGGTTGGCTTATTCAGTCCCTGCAGAACGGATGGAGCCCACGGGCTGCTTCACGTCCTGCTAAGAAGGATGAATATGGTGTTTTAAAACTCTCTGCAGTGTCCAAGGGTACATTTAGGCCAGAAGAGAACAAGGCGATTGGCGCATCTACGGATGTGCCAAAAAGTTCCATTGTGAGTCCCGGGCAAGTCCTAGTTACTCGTGCGAATACACCGGAGTTAGTCGCCGATGCTTGTGCAGTACCTCAGCACAGCCAACAGCTTATTGCTCCAGATTTAATATTTATCATAGATGTTGACACCAGCCAGATAATCCCGCAGTTCTTAGCTGAGTGGCTGATTACCCAACCCGCTCGTAGTCAGATACGTATGGATGCCCATGGGTCTAGTGGATCGATGGTTAAAGTGTCACAGCAAGATTTAAAGAACTGGGTAATACCCCTTCCACCGAAAGATGAGCAGAAAGAAATAGTTGACCAGATCAATCGTATGAAGTCTAAATCTGAGAAAGTATGTGACAATATTTCAGAAATAGAAAAAATTCTCGAAGAGAAACGGCAAGCCCTCATCACCTCCGCTATCACGGGTCAGATTGATGTATCTGACGAGTAAGATGTAATCTGAGACTCAATTGATGAGTAAGCCTTACGACGAGAAAGCCTTCGAGAACGAGATCGCAGCCGCGTTGCTCGACCGTGGCTACGTCCGGGTGCCGAGCGACCAGTTCGACACCGAACGCGGCCTCTTCCCCCAGCAGATCATCTCGTTCGTGAAGGAAACGCAGCCCGAGGCGTGGAACAAACTGGAAACCGCCCACAAGGGCAACACCCGCCAGCGCTTCCTCCAAGAACTCACCAGCGCGCTCGAACGCCAAGGGACGCTTGAACTGTTACGACACGGCCTCCGAACCACCGGGACGAAGATCGACCTCGCGACGTTTCGACCAAACACGGGGATCAATCCCGAACTACAGCGGAAGTACGACGCCAACGTCCTCGGGGTGACCCAGCAGCTCCACCACTCTGCAACGAACCCGGATCAGAGCATCGACCTCGCGCTCAGTGTCAACGGGATTCCGGTTGCGACCGCGGAACTCAAGAACACCTTCACCGATCAGACAGTCCGCAACGCCCGTGAACAGTACCGTGAAGACCGCGATCCGAGCGAGCCCATCCTTCGATTCAAGCGCGGGGCACTCGTCCACTTCGCGATTGACCAGAACGAGATCTACTACACGACTGAGCTCGAAGGAGAGGACACGAACTTCCTCCCGTTCAACAAGGGGCACGAGAAGGGTGGAGGCAACCCTCCGCGCCAAGGCGACCATCGGACCGCCTACCTCTGGAAAGAGGTTTGGGAGAAAGACAGCTGGATGGATATTCTCCAACGGTTCATCCACATCGACCAGAGGAGATCAAAAAAGACGGCATCACCGTCAAGGAAGAAGAGACACTGATCTTCCCGCGATATCACCAACTAGAGTGCGTCCGTCAACTAGTCGATAATGCGAGAGAGGAAGGTTCGGGAGAAGATTATCTCATTCAGCACTCCACGGGAAGCGGGAAGAGCAAGTCTATAGCGTGGCTTGTTCACCGGCTCGTTTCTCTCCATAACGCCGACGACGATGCGGTCTTCGACGGCGTCGTCGTCGTCACCGACCGGACGATTCTGGACGAACAGCTTCGGAATACCATTTACGAACTCGACCACAAGACCGGCGTAGTTCACGGTATTACCGGTGAAAAGGGTCCGAAATCGGAAGAGCTCGCAGGTGCACTCGAAGCCGGCAAGCCGGTCATCATCACCACGCTCCAGACCTTCCCGTACGTCATCGAACACACGCAGTCGCTCCCCGAGCGGGACTACGCGGTCGTCGTCGACGAGGCACACAGCAGCCAGACTGGAGAGATGTCGGCTGAGATGAAGGGCATCCTCTCTGGGGTCGACGAAGAGGAAATCGACGACGCGGAGGATGCCATCGTCGCGAGTGCTGAAGCTCGAAGCAAGCAGCCGAATCTCAGTTTCTTCGCATTTACTGCGACGCCGAAAGCGAAGACTCTCCAGATGTTCGGCGAGCCAGATGGTGATGATGGCTACGAGCCGTTCCACCTCTACTCGATGCAGCAGGCTATCGACGAAGGGTTCATTCTCGATGTACTTCGGAACTACACGACTTACGAGACGTTCTACAACGTCGCGAAGGTCGTCGAGGAGGACCCACAAGTGCCGGAGAAGAAAGCGGTCAAAGCGATCTCGCGGTTCCTGAAGCTCCATCCGCACAACGTTTCACAGAAGGTCGAGATTATCGTCGAGCACTTCCGAAACAACACGCAGCACAAGATCGGTGGAAAAGCGAAAGCGATGATCGTCACCTCCTCGCGCTCTCACGCCGTCCGATACAAGAAGGCTCTCGACGAGTACATTGAGGAGAACGGCTATAACCTCAGCGCGCTCGTGGCATTTTCCGGAACCGTCGAAGACGACGGTGAGAGCTATACTGAGGAGGGAATGAACGACGGGATCAAGGAATCCGAGCTTCCGAATGCTTTCGACAGTCAAGCCTACCAGGTGCTTGTTGTCGCCGACAAGTACCAGACCGGCTTCGACCAACCGCTATTACACACGATGTACGTGGATAAGAAGCTCTCCGGGATTCAGGCGGTCCAGACGCTATCCCGTCTGAACCGTACACACCCCGGAAAAGAGGATACCTTCGTCCTCGACTTCGAAAATGAGCAATCGGAGATCAAGGAGGCATTCGAACCCTTCTATGGGAAGACCACCGTCACCGAGGAAACGGACCCGCAACACCTCCAGCAGCTGGCGAGCGAATTGAAAGCGTTCCGTATCTACGATCAGAGTGACGTAGATCGATTCGCGGAAGTCTTCTTTGACCCTGAAAATACCGGGACAGAGGGCGCACACGCGAAATTAAGTAGTCTGGTACAGCCTGCGCGTGACGAGTTTATGATTTCGAACGAAGAGACCCAAGAGGAGTTCCGATCGACCCTCCGCTCGTTCCTCCGTCTCTATAAGTTCCAATCGCAGATCGTCAGCTATGCGGATACACACCTCGAAAAGCTGTACACCTTCGGCCGATTCCTCTACAAAGAGCTCCCCAAGGGATCGGGCCAGCCGAGTGTTGAGTTCGACAACGAACTCGCGCTGCAGTACTATCGGCTCGAAAAGTCGGAAGAAGGTGATATTGAACTAGACAAGACCGACGGAGAAGTACAGGGGCCGACAGAGACAGGGACCGGCAGGGGAAGCGAAGACGACGAAGTCGAACTCTCGACTATCGTTGAGAAAATCAACGAAAAACTGGGAACCGACTTTACCGAGGCTGATCAGCTATTCTTAGAACAGTTGAAAGAGGACGCGCTTGAAGATGATCACCTCAGAAGGTCTGCAAAGGTCAATAGTCGCGAGAACTTTGCTCTGGAATTCGACAGTGCGCTCACTGAGATGTTCATTGATCGAATGGACCAGAACGAAGAGTTGTTCGCCGAGTTTATGGACAACGACGAAGTGCAGGAAGTGATCACGGAGCATCTTCGTCATCAGGTGTATCAAGAAAGCCAGGAAGCAGAAGGGTAATTCTAGTCAGGACACTTCGGCGTACCGTATTCAGAAGGAAGGGGATTGTCACTGCGGGAATCTAGTTCATAACCGACGTCTGATAGGAACTTGACCCACCGTTGGTTGGTCGATGTCAAGGCGCGCCGAGTCAGGCGCGCCGACCAACCCCGGTTTCTGCTGGACATGTGCCGAGCGAAGCGAGGCAGTGGTTTATTCAGGTGGCTCCTTAGCCACACCCCTAACGGAGAATTGGGTACCCCGCCTCGGATTTTGCAGAACCAGTAAGCTACTGTTGAGCCACGCACCAGAATCAACTCTCAAAGCAACGCTATTCGGCCCTAAAACAAGCAAAAATATCCGCTAAAAAGAGCAATCGATAGTGATGCCTCTCAGGAGTCGTCGCGCTAGCCGGGGGTCCCGAGCGCGGCCGCGAAGTTTCTCGGCGCGTATCGCTTCCCGTCGACAGTCGTGATAGCAGGCGCGAACTTGAAGCCGAACTGTCGAAGTGGCTCACCAGTCACCTCGGCCCACCGACGAGCACCTTCTCGAAGGAGCTGACGAGCTTCTCGCAACGTCGACGGGTTGAATCCAATATCTAGGTCGTCAGGATCAGCCCCCTCTGTTCGACTGATCTTTCCACCATATCTATCCAGCCACCGACACCACGGGTCATCATCAGCATATGATTCGGCTCGTGTGAGGCTGTCGAGTGCACTTTCCCACCCAGCTTGAATGCTTTGAGAAACCGAGTCGATATACCCCGTCAGTTCCTGAGCGATGTACTTCGACCCTAGTTGTACTTCTCCATATGAGTGGTCAACGAGAGGGCCGAGCCGTTTGAGCGCTCGATAGATCGTGTCTAAATGAACACCAATTGATTCGGCTAACTCGCTGGGTGATATCTTCCCACCATCGGTGAGAAGTGTCTCAACAAGTTCGGTGTCCGTCGTGTTCATCTGGCTCGCAATCGCGAAAATCTGGTCATCCTGTTTTGACTCAGTCCGGGGCAAGCTACCTGAAACGAGTTTTCTCCATCGACGCGACCCAGCAACCTCGAAATAATCATCAGCGACGTACGCGCCTTCAGTAGGGTCAGTAGAAATCCCGGACCACTCTAGGACGTTTAGTAGGGCTTCGTCGAGTTCTCTGGTAAGCGTGTCCAGATCGTCCCAGTAGACCGTTCCGTCGTTGATTGAGTTCTGAAGAGAAACACCAATCTTCGGGTTTTCGAGCTCTGTTCCCTCAACGGCATCTGGATTCCGCATATGATAGTGCTTGAACTCCTTCGCTAGAGAATGACCACCAATCAGTTCAGCTGCACGCCGTGAATCGATTGTTGTAGTGTGGTAGTGGCCTGGACATTCACGGTCATCTCGTACTGATTTCACATATCCTTCCCGGTCACCAGCTAGGAGCATCGAAATCCGGGTAAGGGTCCCGTCGTATGCAATGACTCGTCCACTGAGTGCCTTTAGAATACGTACGAATAGCTCAGCGTCGACGATGTTCGACGAATGGTGTATCCTATCAGAGTCAAAGTCCCCCGGATTAATTGGGGTATGACTGTCAAACCGGAATCCTTGGCGGTCTGCGAGTGCGCCGAGTGCCTGCTGTAGAACCCTAGGGTATTGTTCGAAGTCCCAGTTGGAGCCTTCGACCTCAACATCGTATCCCTCGATACCACACGGATTGGACATCGATCGTAGCCCTTCCTTGGTTTCGATATCGGGCCAGCGCGGTGAGATTAGGAAATACGCGCGCTTTCGAGCCTCAGATTTGGCGTCATCCCAGGAAGAGTATGCACTCGGATAGACGTAGATCAGGTACTCTCGAACCTCGTCGAGCTCGAAGTTTGGCGAATCGCGTGCCGCGATACCGGATTCTTTGAAACGGAACTGAACTGTCCATTCATCTCCACCGATATTGACGCCAGTCCGTAGCGGACCGTGCTTCTCGAAGTCGTGCTCCTTTTGCAGAGAGTTAAGTCCGAAGTACGATCGAAGCGGATTCTCGCGATCTGCACAGTCCCATTTGAGGTACCCGTGGAACTCGTGCGGTTGCGGATCGATGAAGAGTCTCGAAAAGCTCTCACTGTCCTCGCCCTCGGTTTCCGTCGCGGAGCTGTCCTCCTGCTCTGCTTCCTCCTGTATGGCACTGTGATACGCGTCACAGGATTTTAGATGCTCCTCCGATGATTCCTGACTCTGTATCTCTTCCTCGCAGTGGAGACACTGTGCAACCGGCTCTGCTTTGCATCGTCCCTGGTGATGGTGCGCTACGTCGATATCTGAGAATTTACAGCGGCAGAATCGACATCGGGCAACGTACTTGGGCGCAAGATAGCTACGCCGCTGGGAACGCGTAGGAGTCTGAGAAATAGTCTGCCTCTCCGACCTGATACGGTCTGCCTCCGATTGCTCGACCGACGATTGAACCGAATCCGGGTCGTCAGCAGTGACGGCTTCGGCGTCGTCGAGCTGGTCGAAGAAATCCTCTGGTTCGGTCATCGTGACCACCGACCCCCGTTCCGTTCTGTGGCAGCGTAACGCTCAAACCGCAGTGGTGAGACGTTAGACACGCCCGACCACCTCCTTTGCCTGTATTGGTTTGGGAGAGGGTTGGCGTCCAACGGCTTCCCGTAATGATTGGGAAGTTGGTCGTTGGACTCTATAGACACGGAGGCGCTCGCCGCTGAGGGTCAGAACTTTGGAACGGTTGTGGACCCTCGCGATTTGCCTTTGGCTTACACTTGGAACTTTTCTACTTAGAGCGACGTCCAACGTGCGCCTCAACCAGAGCTTAGATTTCTCCCGATCTAACCTAGTAATCCCTTCAAGACGGTAATACAGCGAAATACTCCCGGCTATGCAGTCGCAACTGGAGCTGGTGAATCCAAACCTGGAATGTGGCGCGACACGACACTCTAAGAGGAATGTCGTACGGGAATGTGAACCAGGAAGGGTATGCCGCCTCCCGGATTTGAACCGGGGACAGCTCGATCTTCAGTCGAGTGCTCTCCCAGTCTGAGCTAAGGCGGCGCGCACTTCGACCGACGCCGAGTATATAAAAAAGGGTTTCGGATCGGCTTGCCACGCGAACGGCGTCCCACGTCGCCGTCGCGCGAAACTGTCACGCGAGAGAGATAGATCGGCGAGAACAGCCCACGGCGAATCCGATTCGGTGGGGCTGGACTGGCAGGGACTATCGCGGGCGCGGTGCGGACGGGCGATAGTTCCGGTACTGGGCTGAGCGGCGACGGGACGCTCACTCGGCCACGCGGACGACCTGCTTTCCGACGTTGTCGCCGGAGAACAGCCCCAGGAACGCATCCGGTGCGTTCTCTAAGCCCTCGACGACAGTTTCGCGGTGGTCGATCTCGCCGCTTGCGACCCACGCTGCGAGCTGTTCGCTCGCCTCCTCGAACCGGGTCGCGTAGTCGCCGACGAGAAAGCCCTGGACCGTCGCACGCGGGGCGATGAGCTGCGGCAGCTTTCGAGGGCCGGTCGGGACGCTCTCGGCGTTGTAGTGCGCGATCTGTCCGCAGACGGCCACGCGGGCGTCGAGGTTCAGTTTCGTGAACACGGCGTCCGTGATCGGCCCGCCGACGTTGTCGTAGTAGACGTCGACGCCGCCTGGTGCGACCTCCTCGAGTGCGGCTCCGTAGTCGTCGGTCGCTTTGTAATTGACCGCGGCGTCGAAGCCGAGGTCGTCGGTGAGCCAGCGAATCTTCTCGTCAGAGCCGGCGAATCCGACGACGCGGCAGCCGTTCAGCTTCGCGATCTGCCCGACGACCGAACCGACCGCACCCGCTGCCCCGGAAACGACGACGGTGTCGCCGGGGTTGGGGTCGCCGACGTCGAGCAAGCCGAAGTACGCCGTCCGGCCCGGCATCCCGAGGACGCCGAGGTAGGCGGGCGGGTCGGCGATCTCGGGATCGACGGGGGCGACGTCACCTGCATCGAGAACGCTGTACTCAGCCCACGTGCCTTCGCCGGTCACGAGGTCGCCGGCGTCGTACTGGTCGCTCTTACTCTCGATCACTTCGCCGACGACTCCTCCGCTCAGGACGTCGCCGACGTCCCACGGCTCCGCGTACGATTCGCTGTCTCGCATCCGGCCGCGCATATACGGATCGACGGAGAGGTACTCGACGCGAACGAGCAGTTCACCTTCGGCGGGCTCTGGTACGTCCGCCGCTCTGAGTTCGAAGCAGTCAGCGTCTGGTTCGCCTGCTGGCCGTTCGACGAAGTACCAACTGCGGTTTGTGTCTTCCACACCTCGTTTCGGCTTGTTGCGTCAAAGAGACTTCGGGAGGCGGTAGGCTTCTGGGTGATCCGAGCAGTTGACTCGCCGAAGCGATCAGATACGGCAGGTCAGTACAGCCTTCCGGAGTCGACGTGTCGAACAGACGATATCGGAACGGGGCGAACCCCTCGCATGGGAACATTCGCTCTCGGATGACTCTCGTGCATCTCGTCGAATCTCACTCGGTGACGTTTATCCCGCCGTGGACGGCTTCAGACGGCGTCATTCCGTACTCTTCGATGAAGGACACGACCGCGAGCAGCGCCTCCTCGTGTGGGTTCGCGAAATGCGGTGAGGACATCACTCCCGTCCGATACCGCTGACGAGTACTTATATGACGCCATAGCAACAACAATAGCGATAACCCCCGTATCGACGGGGCCAGAACTCTCTGCCCCAAAGAGAGAATCACGGTTACAACGGATACGATGGCCGACGAAGAGACCCCGGAGCCGAGAAACTATCAGCAGTTGATCAGCGTGTCGCCCGCGCCGGTCAACCTCTTCGACGACTCCGGAGAGATCATCTGGGGAAACGACGCTGTTCTCGACCTCTTGGGGCTTGATTCTAGAGAGGAGCTCATCGGTCGGTCCATCTTCGATTTCGTCGTCGCGGAGGACCAGTACACCGCAGAGCAAGAACTCGTCGACGTCGTCGAGTCGAAGACGGCGACGGGGCCGACGCCGATGCAGTTACGGCGTGCTGACGGTGAGATCCGGAGGATTCAGGTGTCCACTGCCCCCGGTCGGTTTCGGGGGAGAGACATCGGACAGGCAGTGGTCATCGACGTCACGGAACTGGAACGTGCCCACGAGGAACTCGAAACGGAACGGCAGTTCGTACAGAACGCGCTGAATGCCCTTCCGGACGTCTTCTACGTCATCACACCCGACGGAAAGCTGGATCGGTGGAACGACTCGCTGCTCGACGTCTCGGGATACGACGACGAGGAAGTCCGAGCGATGGACATCGAGGACTTCTTCGTGGAGTCGCACACCGAACGGATCTCCGAATCGATCGCGACGGCGTTCGCCGAGGGCGCTGACACCGTGGAAGCGACAGTCGTCACCAAGCAAGGGACGGAGATCCCGTTCGAGTTCCGCAAGCGACGACTCGTCGACGACGAGGACGTGATCGGACTGGCCGGAATCGGTCGCGATATCTCCGAGCGGAAGGCCCGCGAGCAACACCTTCGCGCGGTTGACTACCTCTTGCAGCACAACCTCCGGAATCAGGTCAACATCATACAGGGATCTGTCGAATTGGTTTCAGACGCCAGTTCAGCGCGAGATCAGTCCGCAATCGATCGTATCGACGCGGCCGCCGAACGGCTGCTCTCGATCTTCGATAACCACCACCTCATCATCGACCAGTTGACGACACCGCAACCGAGGGAATCTATCGATGTGGTAGCGGTCCTCGACGCTATCGCCCGAGAACACGGCGAGGCGTATCCTGCGGCCACGATCACGACCAATCTCCCCGAGCGGGCGAACGTCTCGGGGGTGCACACACTCGAACTCGCACTCCGGGAGTTGGTCGAGAACGCGATCGAGCACAACGAGAGACAGGAGCCGCGGGTCGAAATCGACGTCGAGCACACCGACTCGGGAGTGGTAATCCGAATCAGCGACGACGGCCCGCCCATCCCGGAGATGGAGTACCGATCGTTCTCGGAGGATTCGCTACTGAATTCGACGTACCACTCTGCGGGATTCGGTCTCTGGTTCGTCTACCACGCCGTGCGGCAGTCCGGTGGGTCACTACACTTCGATCGGAACGAAGAGCGCGGGAACGTCGTCACGGTCGAGCTTTCGTAGTGTTCGCAGAACGGCCACGCATCGACCCTCACTCGGACGACGCGTCCAGACCGCTATTCGGCGGCGGCTCGAACCGCAACAGGACGCGCTTGTGGCGGGTCCCGTCTCGAGTCTCGACGGTATTCGCCTCGGTCAATCCGTCGAACTCGAACGCCAGCACTCTGTTCAGGGAGCTCCAGTCGCGACCGGTGACGTTGTGCCATCGATACCACCGCAACACGGCGCGTCGGAGCCGCGGGTGCCGGAGGTACGTGCGGACGTCCAGGTGCGCGAACCCGTAGTCGACGACCAGCTCGGGCCGGCGACCGAGTTCCCGGCGCAGGTACGGGAGCAGCTCGGCGTCGAGCGTCTCGGCCACCGCGGCGCTCCGGGCCGCCGCGAGTGAGTAAGCGTTCACAAGCTGTCCCCGGGCGACGAGTCCGCGGAGGAGCGCGCCGATCCGGTCCGGCCGGCGGAGCGCGCTCGCGGGGAGGACGTGGAGACACGACGCCGTCACGAGCGGCAGCCAGAGGATCACCGCGACCGCGACGCCGACGGCTGTTTCGGGGAGACCCGCACCGAAGAAGCCGACGACCGCCAGCGCCGCGACGACGGCGCCGACGACCGCCAGCGTCACCGACACCGCCACGAGCTCGACGACCGTGTCGACGCCGGTCCCCGCCTCGTACGCCTCGCGTCCGTCTCGGGGCGGAACGTCGGCCACGAAGACGGGCACGCGGTCGCCGTCGAGGTTCGCCCGGAGAAGTTCCTCGTACTGCGGCTGCCGGCGCAGCTCGTCGAGGAGCAGGTTCTCGTACCGCGTGCCCGCATCCTCTACGACCACGCCGTCGGCCGCGTCGAGCAGGGCGTCCGGCAACTCGGTCGTCTCGCTGTGGCTCCCCGGCACGACATAACAGGTGCCGGCCGCGGTGTACGCGGTGGTGACGCCGGCGCCTGGGCGGGGTCGGGCGTATCCTCGTCCGTCGGATCGGACGTCGACTCGGGGGGCGTCTGCGAGCCGACGTACCGCGTCGTGAGCCGTGGCACGCGCCGCAGTACGGAAACCCGGCGAAAGAAGGTTTCGTCGGTCGGCGTCGACGCGGCCGCCTTGCGGGGTCGAACGCCGGACTCGGATCACCCGCGCGTGTCGTCGGTCGTCTCGTCGCGGGTCGCGTCGCGCGTCTCGTCGCGCAGTTCGGACTTGATCGCCGCCGTGAGCGTCTCCTCTGCGTCCGCGACGTCGGGGTCGTTCGGCGGGGAGACGACCTCCGGGTCGATCCCGAACTCCTCTTCCCCGGGGAGCGGTTCTCTGGCGTGTATCTCACTTCGGATCTCGTCGAGTGCGTCCATAACGAACGGCGTTTGTGCGCCGCTTTCCAGCTCCGCCTTCGCCATCGTCAGCTGGTAGTCGCTCGCGGTCCGGATCCGCTCTCTGAGATACGGGTCTAACATCTCACTCCGCGGCTATCGAAAATTTCTTTTTACAGTTCGAACACGAGGCCTGGATGGGATATTCGCCATCGAAAGTGGATACGGCTTTGATCACCGCGTCCTCCGACGGTAGCGTTCCACGCGTATCTTTGCCACAGTACGGGCAGGCGACGTTCGTCGTCGGCATACGCGAGTGTGTTCCTATCGAGTTCATAAATACTCTCGGGACGTGATGGTCCACTGAGACGATACGGTCCCGAGGCCCGCCATCGTCACGGACGCCGACTCGGTAGCCGTGGGCCCGTATACGTGTCGTACTTGATATCCTGTGCACACGCCAACGGTCACTTTCATAACATCCTCGGGTGCGTCTCTACCCTGTTTTCGGCGAAGATCAGCCAATCAGAGACGCACTTCGTAGTGAGAGTCGTCGATGACGTGCAGCTTTGCAAGACACGGGCGTTCCTCGCCCATCGGGAGCCCCGAACACTCGTAAATGCTGTACCGAACTCCTTCTTTCACCGGACGCGCTCGCAGGTAGACAGGAACGACTCGATCGACGTCGAGCGACAGCGAGGTTTCAGCTGCGAGCGCCGGATAGCCCAGTTTGTGTTTGGCCAGTTCGTGCCGTCCCCCACACTTCGCCTCGATGACGAAGAGGATACGCTCGCCGTTCCGACGAGTCATCACGAGCGCGTCGATTTCGATCTGCCCGTCGTCGTGATGGAGGACCGTCGGCCGATCGGGGTGCGGCTCGAACTCGAACTCGAACGTTGACGCGACGGTCGTCGGCGCGGTTCCGATCCGATCCGAATCGAGACCGAGCGCACGCGAAAGAAGCCCTGTCGAGAGAGCGAAGTTCACGAATCCCGTCTCCGAGAACGTCGGCAGCGACCGATACACTTCGAGCATATCTTGCACGTCCTGTCCGAGAGCGAGCGTGTCATCACCACCCTCCGAGTAATCCAATATCTCCCGGTCTACGGGGGGGAACTCCCGCTCGTCGATGAAGAAATCATCCAGGTGGTCTGGGACGTGAACGAGCGCGAACTGGGTTCCGGGGCCGTCCGTGGCCCGGCCCAGCCGCAGGACCATCGTGTCGTTGTCGTCCAACCGGCTCGCAAGCTCCGGCCGAGTGTCGATCGAGAGTTCCGTCGCCGTCCGGTACTGGCTCGAATCCTGACCGATCTCCTGCAAATACCCGACGAACGATCTCGGGCCGTATATCCCGTTAGCTGCCTCCCGTACCGAGCGCAACGCTGGATCCCAATGGCTCACGATACGTTTCAGTGGGACGAGTGGCGGCTAAACCCTGACGCCTGAAACCAGATTGGGCTCCATCGCATCTACGCGATGAAATCGGTGCCTTAGAAACCGTGCGTGATACGTATGGGCTCGGGCGGAACTACCGCGCGTCGCGTGCGTTTCCTTCCCTGTCGGTTTCGGCGGCCTCCAGCCTCCTAACGGGGTTCTGTGAGACCGATGAAAACAGAACACGACGAACTCGATCCGCTAGAGCCGGACCGCGCGCAAGATCTGTATCTGAAGCAGAAAGAGATGGACGCGTCGAAGAAGACGGTGCAGTCGCACGAATATCGACTGAACGCCTTCGTTCGGTGGTGTGACGAGAACGACATAGATAACCTGAATGACTTGACCGGTCGCGACCTACAGGAATATCGCCTGTGGCGACAGGATGACGCTGATCTGAAGAAGATCACCCTGACCCAGCAGATGAGCACCATCCGGGTTTTCATCAAGTGGTGTGGCTCAATGGAAGCCGTCCCCGCGGATCTCTACGAGAAGGTTATGATTCCACGAGTGACTCCGGAGGAAGAGCGGTCCGAAGAGATGCTTGAGGCTGAAACCGCGGAGGCTATTCGAGAGCATCTAATGAGATACCACTACGCTTCGTTTGAGCAGACGATATTCGTACTTCTCTGGGAGACAGGTATGCGGTTAGGTAGTGCTCACTCGCTGGACATCGAAGATATAGATATCAAAAACAGACGGCTTGAACTCGTTCATCGTCCCGAACAGGGCACGGAATTAAAGAACGGTGGATCCGGTGAGCGACCAATTGCGATTACGGAGGGCCTCGCCGAAATACTGCAGGAGTTCATCGAAAACACACGGAAGAGAATCACCGACGAATATGGTCGCGATCCACTGTTTACGTCGTCTCGCGGGAGAAGGTCTCGGAGTAGTCTGAGGCGAGCTGTGTATCGAGTCACTGCACCTTGTTTCAGGAATGAGACTTGTCCCGGTTGTACAGGTACGAAGGACAAGAAGTGTCCAGAAGCGGTCAGTCCGCATCCGATTCGCCGAGGTAGCATCACTCACTTCCTCACGAAGGACATTCCGACCGAAATCGTTAGCGACCGGATGAACGTCAGTCGTGATGTTCTCGATAAACACTACGATCGGCGTTCTGAAGAGGTGAAACTAGAGCAACGAAGGGGGTATCTCGATAATATCTAATTTACCCCTTCCCGCTTGACGAAGTAGAGCCTTAGCGCATCTCCTGGATTTGGTGGTCCAGAGTCAGTCAATACAGGTGAGCATTCTATCGAACTCCGACAACAAATGTCAACTTCCCCACGCACTGCACTACTGGCTAACGATAGACCATCAATCGCAGACAGCCAAATACTGTGACCGGTGTCATATCCTCAAAAGCACCACACACAACCGGAGTAATAAATACTGCAAAGAGGATGGTTTCAAGAAAGCTGAGATACCCTATCCGACGATTATCCGCCAAGAGAGTTGTTTGGAAACCCCTCTTTCCAAGGTAGATATGTGAAATTCTCGTATTGAACCTCTCCATCTTGGATGGTGAATTTTAGAGAGAAGTCAGCAGTATATTGATTAGTGTCGAATATATCATCATATTCGACTATGATTTTACCGTACAGAACGTCTCTATCCTCCATTTCATTTTGTAAGATTCGGCCTAGTGACCTTTGTCTCTCTGATGATGAGCCACCCATCGGAATCACCTCTTTCGATTGAATCTCAAAAGGAATCCCAACCTCATTTGGTAAGATCGATGCGGACCGAGTAACCTTTTCTACGCTATCTTGTACCTCTTCAACTCTACTCAAGGTCCCACTCACCCTGTCAATCGGGTCCTCTCCACTCAGATCATATAGCTCAATTATGAGTCTGAGCGAGGTTGCTGGACCACCTCCAAAATTGGATATTTCAGAACTCGCATATTGAAGATCATCATTCAAATAAAACTGGCTCATTTCAAGAAGAGGCTCTTTCTGCGATTTCAGTACAGAGTGCTGTTCGTAGTAGAGTAGGACCAGTCCTAATGAGAGAAGACTTGTTGAAATGACTGAGTAGCCTTCTAGACCAATATCTCCAAAGGCGAAATATGATATTGGGACAACTGCGAGAAAAACAATCAATAGTATAGTGAGAATCAAGATCTGAGATCGAGACTGTAGCATAGTGTTTTTCTTTATTTGATGCTACTAATTTCTAACTCGCCCCTCAAATCGAGCTTACTGACTCTGTTAAACCCTTTAAACGTGACAGATGTAACGTGCTGAATATAGAGGCTGAATACAGCAGACCCGGTCATCACGACGTGATTCGACGGAGCCAGACCCCAAGCACCAGTAACAGGATTCCGATTACGAGCAACTGAGATTCTCGGAGAAGGATCGATAGAAACGGCTCGTATCCCCCTACAGGCCCTTCAAAGGGGCCAATGACCCGATAGAGATAGAACACGAGATAAATGAACCCGGGGCCAGTGGCACTGGCTGTTACCGTCGCTCGTGCAGACGGTCGTGTGTAGAGGAACACCACCAACACGACGTTGAAGATGAGTGGAATAAGACCGCCAAAGTACGAATTCACGACTGCGACCAGGAAAAACAACAGCGAAACGCCGATGACGAACCCCACACGGTGGCGCTCGCTCCGACCAACATAGGCAACAATCCGACCGACCCCCCCTGCTCAACCCACCCTGAACCTGGCTCTCTCATAGACATAGTTTCCATCGCAACTACAAGACTATTCGGCACCCTGAGGAAGAGTGACGACGTGTGCTGCATACGCGCCCTACATCCTGCACGGACATCTGAACATCATTTGTAACTGGTAGGACTCTCAGCGATCAATTCGCACACTCGTTCTAGTGGGAGATTCACTAGCGAATTCGTGAAAACAACACCCACTATTCCCTTCCAGAGTACGGTCAGCGATATGACGGCAAGAGAACTATACGGCTTCTTCCCAACCCGACAAACTACTCCTTGGTATCTTCATCCACAGGTCTCCCACCGTCCGTCATCGCATACTGGGTGAGGTTAGCTTCGAGAGCTTCCCGTCGACGGCGTGATTTCCGTTCCTCGGTTCGCTGGTCGTAGTGCTTGTCAAGGACGGGCACCGAGACATCGACCCGATCACTCAGCAGTTCTTTCGGTACACCCTCGTCCAACTGGTGCATAATCGACCACTTACGCATCGGATGAGTGCTAAAACTCGATGGACACTTTGCTGCGCTCGAATTTTGCGCTGCATCACAGTCAGACAGGTCTCTATCGTGCGGGCAGTCATTCGAGTAACCACACGGCCGAGTCATTTTGTAGAAATCACGTCGTATGGTTGTTGTCGAAGGGCGACCAGAAGGCGTTGTGAATAGGGGCTCACGATCGTATCTGTCGACGACTTCGTGCCGTGTGTACTCGATGTAGTCGTCGATAAAGGCCCGTAGTCCGTCGGAGATGTTGACGATCCGTTCACCATCGGAACCGTTCTTGAGCGGCGTTCCGTACTCTTCACGGCCTTCCGGACGGTGGCGGAGGTGAATCACTCGGTTTTCCGGATCGAAATCGTCGAGATCGATAGCACGAACAGCACCCATACGAAGACCGATCTCAGCGATTAACTCGAACTCAACGTGCTGTCTCGATGCGTACTCGAATCGACGGGAGTAGGACCGGATCCCCTCTACTTCATCACTCTCGGGGACGAACTCATTGACTTCCTCGTCTGGCGGTACGTTCGGCATCGGAACGCGCTCCGAAAGGTCGGCGCGGACCGCATCGATATCCTCACAGAACTGGAGGAAGACGCTAAGGATGGCGAGGTTCCCGTTGAGACTAAGCGTATTCAACCCCGTATTGTTCTTCCGCCAGGTTTTGAACTTCATCAGCGTTCGACCGCTGATGTCGTTCATATTGTCGATACCGACCTCTTTCGTCCAGTCGATGAACGTACCGAGAGCTGAGGCGTGCTTTCGTCGAGTCGCGGTTCGCAGGTCATCCATTCGATGTTCGAGATACCAATCAAGGGCTTCCTGCGGCGCAAGCGGTTTGAGTTCTCTGCCAGCCATCATCGCATCCGATTCAGCCCGGGTATAAATACGGCCCAATTAATTGGGATTGGGGATCGAGCGAAATTGGTGGCTGTAGTCGGATAATTGGTGATGAGAGGAGGATAGTAGCTGCGTTTCTTCCTCCGATCTCTCTTTCAGGCCGGATCATAATCTCGCGCGCGCTCTGAGATCAGATCACGAATAGCAACTAGCTCTTCTCAACTGTACTGATTGTTGTCTACATCCAGTCGGAACTGCCTCATTGGTCGTTCTCCATCTGCGGTAATTGGCAACCCGACACACTACGAATTACGAATTCCCGAAGAAGCCGAATTGGCAATCCCCGTGTTTGCTGAATTAACAGTCCCTGGATATAGTGAATTGGCAATCCCAGGATTGCCAACGTTAACAATCACCGATTATATACACACTCGACAAGAGGGCAGACATATGGATCGAGGGCTAGAGCTACGAATTAAAGGCCACCTCTACGAAATACGCGAGGTCAACGATCAAGTGCTCAAATCGAGACAAGGGTTCCCGATGGCGGAAAATGGGTATCGAAAAACGCTCCAAAGTGTGGCTAGCTGCTCGAATCCGGAATTAGTGGATCGGGTTGCGAACGACATCAAGGACCAGATTCGCTCTCGCGAGGAACGTCCCAACAATCGATCTATCCGTCGGGACGCTCGGATGCTTCTTGCCGATGAGGGTATAGTTGCAGATAACTATCTTAACTCGGCTTGATATCGAACAGTATGTTCAAGTCAACTTCAGATGACCAGACGAAGGTTACTTCAGTCCTCATCAGGCACGAGACCTGTACCTTCTGACATTATATTAGCACCTACCAGAAGAATATATAGAAAGCTGCCCTCGGCACTCATATATTTTCATTATCGTACTAATACGATAATATTTCTTCATTCGGTCTAAAACACCTAGGAACTTCCGATAATAGAAGTATCCCACAACCAGTATCAGAATATCAATATTGTCTAATATCCTGTGAAAACCTCGATTCGAAAAATTCCGTTCTAGTATTTAAATGCGCCGGACAAAGGTTTCTTGTTTAGCAGTCTCAGTTGAATTATCATCAGAGGGAGTCATAGAACTCTTCTCACACCGTGATCACGGTACTGCCCGGATTGTCACCTCGTTCGTAGTTGGTGATTGCGACGACGAGCCGAAGACACAGCGCAAGGAACACTTGTGTTCGTGCGTGGACGCGGCCTCGGGCGAACGCACGCCCGAGGCCGCAGCCCTTGACTGATTCGTTGGTTCGTTCGACTCCAGTCCGACGGTTGTACGTCTCGTCTAGCGTTGATTGTTTCAGCTGAACGTCCTCGCTGTGTTCGTTGATGCGGTCTTCGACTCTGTACTTGATGTCTTTCGGGTCGTCAGTGTTTCGTGGGTTGTACGGAACGACTGGCACGACCCCTGCGGCCAGCAGGTGGTCGCCAGTTGAGCGTGTCGTAGGCGCTGTCTCCAAGCATCCACACCGGTTTGGCGACGGCGAGCGCGTCACGCGTGACGCGCATCGCCGTCTCTTCTGGCGCTTGTTTGCTTTCGGTAAACTCCGCTACGATCGGTATCTTTTGTCCGGTCGAAACGATCGTACAGCCGTAGCCGTAGTAGTACTCTTCAGCTGTGGGATCGTAGCATTTCGACGCGTCTGAATCGGCGGGCATCGCTCTCACGTCCGTTGAATTAATGGAGTACGTCAAGTCGAGCAGGCCGCGGCGGGCGGCCTGCTCGACGAGTCTATCGAACACTTCGTCAACGACGTGTTCGAGGTCGGTAAGGAAGCGATCGACCGCGTCTCTCGACGGCGGTCGATCGAATCCACAGCTAAGCCAGACGAACGTGTTCTGTAGCTCTCGCTCAATCGGGCGAATGCCGTAGGTGTCGTGGTAGTAGCAATGGAGGAAACCACGCATCAGTTCTGGTGGCTTGTGCTCTCGTGTTCGCCCCGTCTTCGCCGGGGCGAACACGTCGAACTCTGCGAGAAACCCGAAGGAAAGATGCTCAAACAACGCTAACGTCTCGGTTTCCGCGACATTGAAGAATGACTCTACCGAAGGATCATCTTGCAGGGTCGCTGAACTCATTCCACCTCAGCGTTCACCCTGCTCTTTGGTGTGGTAACTGTTCTATGACACCCTCTTATCATCAGTGTATGAAGACCCGGCTTCGAGATTTCTTGACGAGTCGGATTGAACCCGCGTCTCAGCCTCCACAAGATTTAAACAGTCGGCACTGTCTAGTTAACGACCTAAGCTGGCGTTCGATTATCTAGCGCTTGATGCGGTCGTTGGAAGTTATAATAATACACGAACTGTGCAAGCCACTGGGCGACGGAAGTCCGACTGCCGACCCACGAATTATGGAAGCGGTCGACTCTCATTTTGAGGGTATGAAACCACTTTTCGATGAGGTTTCGGTCAACGTAGTCAAGGTGACCGCTCAAGTCTAATCGAAAGAGGGCAGTCAGGTATCCATAGCCATCAACCAGAAACTCAGTGTTCGAGAGATCGTGTTTCTCGACGAGTTGCCCAAGAAACTCTGTTGCTGGATCGGTACCTCGTCGATCGAAGAGATCAACGCCGAGTAGTAACTTTGAGTCAAGGTCTATTGCAGCGTACACCCAAGACAACTCGCCATTGATTCGGACCGCGGTCTCGTCGACGGCGACCCGCGTCGGCTGCGCCGACGGCGGGTCGGGAACGCTGTCAGCCAGCCGATGTACCCACTGCCAAATTGCCTGATGAGACCGTTCTACACCGATCGAGCGAAGAATTGCTGCTGTCTCTCTGAGTGAACAGCCGGTCGCGTGGAGTCGGATGGCGAACGCCCTGACGGGCGTCACCGTCCGCTCACGCTCCCAACATTCTTTGAAATCCACCGCGTAACCCTCGCTGAGCAGGTCTGCGAGCATTGTCCCAAACAACCTCTACGACCTGCTCACTTCTCAAACTAGCTTAACTAGACAGTGCCATCTATACACCCCACAGACATATATATAACAATGAGATGCAACCGATTCCAGAGAAAGCGTCTCCGTATCGGTAGAGATCTCAGGACCTTACGAAGAAGCCATTGCGAAGTTAAAGTCCATAAGAGGCTGTAATGAAACTATCAGCGGTCACCAGGGACTTGTCAGCCATCCTATCGTCGATCATCAGTCTCAACGGTGTCATTATAAGTGTTATCGCCGACTAATCGTCCGACGAGACAGACGTCGACTATGACGCCGACGACCGCTTCGGCGTCATACAAGTGATAGAGCGATACGACCTCGTCATTCTCGAAGGCAATACTTGGAAACCAGATCCGGAATTGCGAGAGGCAGACTAACCTTCCGTTGATCCGATAGCGTGCACGGAGCGACTTGAGGTCTCACTCTGGCGCCGGGGGAAACCCCATCGTCGTGTCGATACCGAGGCATCTTCGGAACCGCTTGCTGGTTTCGAAGTGATTCGTTACGAACACCGCGTCTTGAAGGATTTCGGTGGGTAGACACCATCCCAGATAGATACCGAATTTCCCTCAGTGCCTTGATATCTCACCGGCGAAGTGGCGTCGAGTGTTGCGACTTCGGCGTTAAACTCGAATCGATTTCCACCGGGCGTCCAGAGGTACATAAACAGGTTTCCGCCGGCGTTGTGTCGGCCGATACCGAGTTCGAGGTTGTGGCCGTGCTGCACAACCAAGTCGGCGAACGTCTTCAGGTGGGCGATATCAGTCATTGTCCAGGCGAGGTGGTGCAGTGTATCAGATATGTCTGTAGTAATCGTAATCGCCACATCGTGGTGGTAGTCGCCGAATCTAGTGAATACCTGGGTCCAGTACCCGCGATCAGTCTTACGAATATCGGAAACGTTGAAACCCAGTACGTTCCGGAGGAACTCCGCATCCGCGCGCGGATCGGTACTCGCGAGGTTGATGTGGTCTAAGTCAAGCGGGGTAAGTGCGGAGCGGTCAGGGGTATTCGGCTCGCTTGGGTGGTGGTACTCCCGTCGACCGCTGTCCGGGACGACGAGGGCCATACGTATCTCGCTCGGGAGGACGAACGCGACGCCGTCGTACGGACCGTGCGGGTCCTTAACGTCGACATCTGCGTCGTTGAGTTGGGTCTCTAAATCCGCTAGTGTCGCTTCGTCAGGAACCCGAACAGCGAACTCGGCAACGCCAGTTCCGCCCTCGGTTACGAGGAGATCGACGCGGTCGTCAAGACCACACCCGAGCGCGACGTGATCCCCGTCGTAGTCGTATTCGTTGAGTCCCATAACAGTCGTATAGAACGCGAGTGCGTCGTCGAGATCAGTCACCTGTAGGTGGACGTACTCGAGCTTTCTCACACCAGTCATCAGTAAGACAACTATGCACACAGAGTAACTTAATTATGCCGGGTATCCCTTGGTTGCGACTAATCAGCGGCCTCTACCGACAGCGATGACCATCCCTTTGGGACACGACGTCCATAGGTCGAAGCGAGCACGTCTCACTCTGGACCGTGGGGTTCCTCCAATAGATCTGAGAACAATTCGGGATCTTGCCAGGTCAGGCTCTCAAGCGCGACCGCATCGAGATGGATTTTCGAGTCCTTCTTTGGCGCTGCTATCTCGAGTCGTTCACCTGCGTTGGTCTGCACTTTTCGGACGGTGACGACGGCGAACTCGTTCGCGATGCGAATTTCTTCGTCCATTGTAGATATCGATAATATCCCCTTCTACAAAAATATAGAGAGGGATCCCACATCGAGGACCGTGGTATCCAGCAGTACTCGGCGACTCGCGAGCTTTAGAGAGCCGTCGACGCGCCGCAGAACGTCGTGTCGCTCCCCGGCAATCAGGTCGGGGTCGGGTGAATTGCCGTGCGTGCGGTAGACGAGTAGATTGCTCTTTACTGGTACGTCGTCCCCATCCACCCCCTCGACTCGGACGTTACTCACGAATCGGCGCGTTCGAGACGGCGGGTCTTCGGACCAAGCGTGGTCCGTCTCGAATCGGTTGACTCGCGCATTCAACGACGCCCTGTCTTCCTGGTAGTGAAAAGAGTTCTCGCTAAATTCCCTTTCGCTCCCTGCTTCGACTGTGACTCGTCGTGGGACGAGGTACTCCACGTCGTCGGTGAGCATATCGATCCAGGTGGTCAGATGTCTATCGTCGAGTACTTCTGCTTCGCGGTTTAGGAATTGAACACAGTCGTGTCTAAGATCCCTAATCTTCTCGTCAGTTGTCATCGTTCTCAGCCTCCGTCATTGCGTCTGCCCAGCTCCCGTAGAACGTTCGGATTGTATCCTCGACGAGATTAGTATCGTAAACGCGTCCTGGACCGGGCCACTCGTCGTCGTCCATAACCCTCGCGTCGCCAGCTTCCAGACCTTGCTGGAAATTTGCCTTGACTTTCTCGGCGAACGTCCCATTCGCACTTGTCGCCATACCCCGCCAACCGACCGCGTCGTCCTGGTCGAAGTTCCCGGAGGCGCTAAACGTGCTGACCGCGACCTTGTAGGCGCGTCGCTTGTACTCCTCCGAGGCCTCGGTCGGGGCTAGAACCCAATTCCATACCTCGGTCTGGCCTGGACCCGTTGGGTTCCACTTCCGGATGAGGAAGAACGTCGCCGGGTCGCTTTCGGCCGCGTCCTTGAGCGCGATATGAAGGAACGACATATTCGGAAACGCAGTGCCGTCCTGAATGATTGAACGTTTCGCGATGTTGTACTGGTCATCGCTCAATCGGGCGTCGTCGATGTAAGTCTGGACCTCGTCGGGATAGCCGAAGAAAATCGGCTTGTCTTCTTCGGCCAACCGAAGCGTCATCGCGTGTCCGTCGACGTGGGAGATGTCGTGATGGTGGCTACCACCCGCTGCACCGAGGTTTTCAGTGAGTCCGACCTCGAACACCGAACTGTGGGTCGACTGCGTGTGATAGCTGTCGCCGGAGAAGTTCTCGGCACCGGACTTCCAATCGAAGTCGGTGACCCAGCGCTGGGGTTCTCCGAGAACCTCCATACCGCCCTCGGTCAACTTCAGGTGCATATCGAGGTACCAGGTGAAGTCACCGAGGTGCTCTTCAAGTGACGGCCCGTTATCTGCGAGTGATGCGAAAACGAGCCCTTCGTAGCTCTCCACACGGGGTGCTTCGTGGAGTCCCCAATCGTCGGGATCGAGGTCCGGATATGCCTTGTCCTTCTGGGGTAGGCCAACGAGGTCGCCGCTGTTGTCGTAGGTCCAGCTGTGGTACGGGCACCGGAAGTGGGTCGTATTCCCCTGCTCCGCCCGGCAGACCTCCGTCCCGCGGTGCCGACAGGAGTTGTACATCACGTGAATGTCACCGGCCTCGTCGCGGGCAAATATGAACGTATTGTTCCCGATAGGCCGGAGGAAGTAATCGCCCGGAGCGCTCAGTTCGGACTCACATCCGACAAAGACCCAAGCAGTCCCGAAGATCCTCTCAAGCTCGGCTTCGTGGAGAGCGCGGTCGTTGTACACCTCCAACGGGAGGAGGCCGGTCTCGTCCATCTTTCGGACGTTACTTACTAGCTTGTCGACTTGTGACTGCTTAGCACCGCTCATAACCTACTCCAATAAACCAGAATTACAGTAATAAATATTCCGACGACTAAATCTCAGTCTGTCACTTGTGCAGCCAGATGCTCCCAAACGCGGTCCAACACGAGGTCGCTCAAGAGGACGTCGTCGACCATCGTCCGGACCGACTCAACCGGTCCGGTGTAGTACGTCGGCTCGCCAAAGAGTTCCATCTGGTACTGATATCGGGCGTTCAGCACGAAGTATGTCGTAGCCGTAACCACTTCGCGAAGGTCGAAACCAATGACGTTCGCCCCGTGGCCAGCAACGAACTGGGCCCGATGGTCACCCAGGTTCTCCGCCAACCGCTCTCCTTCGGCTTCGGTTACGACGAGCCGCCCGCCCTCCGTGTCAAAGTCGCTAAACGTTGGAACTCCGTCAGCAAAGAGCGCGGCCATATGAAATACTGGTTTGTACTCGATATCGAGGGCGGTGAAGGGCATAATTTCGTCAGCATGGTGGTGAACGATAGCATTCACATCATCGCGTTCCCGGTAGATGGATCGGTGAATGACCGTTTCCCCGTACGGACGAACATCCGCGTTTAACACCTCACCGTCGAAATTCATCGTGACGATATCGTCTTCAGTGACGAGAGCGGGACTCCGAGCACGCGAAATAAGCAACTTGTCACCGTCCGGATGACGACAGCTGATATGGCCGAAAATCCTGAATATCCCCTCGTTCGCCAACATCCTATTCGCCAGTACGAGTGCTTCACGGAGATCTGCTACTCCCATTACCAACTGATGTATTCGCTTGCCGGTTATCAATTGTGGGGTAGGCTCCGGCGGACCGGTGTCTCACCGTCGGTCGGCAAGCGTTTGCAAGAGGATTTATGACTCCCTGCCGGCATCGTAGTCATATGGCTGCCGAACGTTCCCTACGATTCAGTATCACACCGTTTAACTACACTAGACAGTTCTACTACGCCTTGGAGAAAGGTATCGTCCGACCGGAAGGCGTTTCTGTCGACGTGGTTCATAAACACTCTCCTCAGAAGGACCAGGCGATAGTGTGTGGCGACGTTGACGCCACAACGATGTCACTAGGAAAATACGTCATCACCAAATCCATTAGCCACACGGACGTGTTTCCCAACGACCCGAGCGTCGTCGGCGCCGGACTTTCCTACCGACAGGGAAGCGGGCTGTTCGCCCCCTCGGACTCAAACATCGCCGGCCCCACCGACCTCGAGGGCGTTCGCCTCGGGATCCACGACCAGTCCGGCGCTATGACGTTCCACAAAGCGATCCTGGACCACCATTTCGACGTCGACGTTGACGCCATCGACTGGGTCGTCGACACGCACCAGAACTTGTCCAAGGCGTTCGAGTCGAGAGAGGTTGACGTAGTCGAACGCGTTGGTGACTGGTACTGGGACTACCTCGACGACCCGAACGTCGAACTGCTCTACGACCTCGCGGACGGATGGCACAAACTCGAAGGTGCCTACCCGCTCATTCACCTTATCGTCTTAGATCGCCGGTTCTGCGAAGAGAATCCGTCGACTGTCGATGCATTCCTTCAGGCGCTCCGGGACTCCCGTGATTACCGAGACAACTATTACGAAGACGTGCTGTCGGCGCTTCGGGGAGACAGCAGAAAGGGGGAGAGCGAACAGAGCATCGAACGACTCCAGCGTATCACGAAAACGGCGACGCTACCAGTCACACTCGACGAGTCGGCGAAGGCGAACATCCGAGCGTGGATGGACTACGCGGTCGAGTATGGCGTGCTCGCCGAGGCCATCACGGATGATCGACTCTTCCCAGAGTGGGCGGACGAATGAGGGGATTGATGCGATGGCTCCCCCGCCGCACCGGCGGTCGCAATTTACTCGTCACCCTCAACCGCGTAAGCCTAGTGCAAACCGACTGATTTGGTATCTATGGTCCAATATCTCGCAATAGCATTTACACTGGTTAGCGCCCTCGGTATCGCGGCCTACAGTCTCTTCATCCGCATCGGGACTTCCAAGAGCGATGGGACAGTCAACGACGCCCTGGTCGTAATCCTATTGTCGAATTTCGTCATCGTCGCCCCGGCGACGGTGTTTCTCCACCACTCCGTGACGGTCACACCGGTTGGTATAGCGGCCTTCGTTGGAGCCGGACTGGTCGCAACTATACTGGGGCGGATTAGCTACTACAAGGGGATCGAACTCGCTGGCTCCAGCCGGACAGAACCGCTGAAAGCGACGCAATTGGTCTACGCGACCGTCATACCGGTGATCGTGCTCGGGGAGGTACTCTCTGTACTCCAAGTCGCCGGCATTCTCGCGATCATCCTCGGTGTCGTCGCCATCTCGCTTGAGAGTCAGTCCGAGAATGTCTCGTCACTGGCCAGTGCAAAAACGGGGATCCTATTCGGACTCGCATCGGGACTGTTCTACGGTCTAGAACCGACGCTCGCCAAGATCGGGATCGCGGAGAATGTCCCCATTCTGGTCGGAATCACTATCAAGACGGTCACTGCGCTAGTATTGTTCGTGACGTACCTTCGACTGAGCGGATGGAGTTTCACCGCCCGCTCGTCGAGCAGCTGGTTTTTCATCGCAGCAGGCGCGGCGAACACCGTGTTCCTCGTGAGTTATTACGCCGCACTTGAGAGAGCGCCCGTCACCATTGTCTATCCCATCCTCCAGACGAGTCCGCTGTTTATCATCGGCCTTTCGCTACTGTTCGTGCCGTCTAACCTGGAGCGAATAACCTGGAAACTGGTACTCGGTTCGGTGATAATAGTCGCCGGCACTGTGATCGTCATTATCGCCTAAACAGCAGTGGAGGAATATCGGGGGAGACAGTTACTAGCCGTCGATATCCTCGACGAGCCTGGCCCACTGTCGGCCCGATTCACGGGCACCTTCGAGAAATCGCTTCGGCGTAACGTGGTACGGTGGACGAGTGGGACCCGCTTCGAGGTAGCCAGCGGCGTTCATCCGGATCTTCTCCAGGGATATGGTGTGCCGACGAAAATCCTGCATATCCTTGGGGAAAAATGGCTCGTACGTCGCTTCGATGCGATCGGTCAGGTCCCTGGCAGCCTCGATTTCACCCCCGAGTAGCAAGTTTCGGAGTCGAACGACTGGCTTCGGACCACACGCGACGCTACTGGACCAGCATGCAGTTGCCTGATCTGGGAACCACTTGTTCGCCAAGAACCAATCCTTTTCGATAGTCATCATCTGGATACGGCCGTCAGCGGCGTCCACACAGTCCCGGTAGGCAGCGTCGATAGTCCCGTACTTCGCCGCGGCAACCTGTGGGATCTCGGCGAGTGCCTCCCAGTAGTCAGGGGTCAGCGTGTTCTTGAACGCACTTGGGTTGTGATAGACTACGATCCCGAGTTCTGGGACTTTCTCCGCGACATCCCGATAGAACTGGATCGTCGCCTCGAAGGAGAGCTCGCACCACATCGGTCGCCCGAGCATAATTCCGTCAGCGCCGATATCACGAGCGAACTTCGCCCGGTCGATCGTGTCACGCGTGTTCAGCGTCGTCGGACCCGCGACGACTGGGACATCGCTGTCGACAGCTTCGACGACAGTCCGGGTGAATTCTTGCCACTCTGTATTGGTGAGTGTGGCTGCCTCACCGAACGTCCCGTTGATCATAAGCGCGTCGAGGCCATCGTCTACCAGCGCGCGCGCGGCTCGTGCCGCCTCCTCGTGATCAACAGTGTCTGATGCGTCCGGCTGGTCGGCGTCCGGCGTCGCTGGTGTTGGCATAATACCGAATACGCCACGGACGTCTTCGTAAGTCAGTCGTAGCTCACTCGCATTCGACATAGCTAACCATTCTCAAAGACGTGTAATAACAATTGTGTTCAGCGGAGACCTGGTTACCGTGATCAAGACTACAGACGCACTCTAGAGATACAGATCGACTCGACGGCGGTTACCCCCCAAAGCTGTCCTTGATGATCGTATTGAGCGGATCGGTCGTGAACTCCTCTCGAATGCTGTCGAGTCGGTCGTTGACTACCTCGGATCCGACTGCCGGTTCGAATGCTGGCCGTTTCGCCTCCTTCAGATCACCGAGGAACTCGTCGTTGTTCACCACGCTCTCGAAGGCGTCTTTTTGCTTTTCGAGAATGCCCTCCGGAACGCCAGGCGGACCGGTGACGAACCGGCCTAATTTGGTTAGATCCGATACTCGTTCAATGTTGTCGGCGTCGATGTCCGACAGGAAGAGGTTGCCGGATACGCCGGCGCCTTCTATGTACTCTCTCACCATTTCGTTGTCCGATAGGACGCTGTGCAGGCCGACGCTTTCTAGCGAGAGGACGACCTTCATTACTGCCGGAAGTGGGAGGAACGAGCCACCTACTTCACCACGCTCCATTCCGGCGACAATATCCGCGCCGCTGTCATAGTGGACTATATTTAAGTCCTCGGACTGGAACGCCCCAGTCAGTTCACCCAGCAAGACCAAACCGAGGTGGGGTTGCGACCCCTGCCCTGCCGTGGCCCAAGTGATGTCAGGAGCTTGTTCTGCGAGGTCGCTCCACGAATCGACCTCGAGGGAATTGGCGACCGCGATGCCGGCCGGTGGCTGCGTTAGCAGCCCGACGTGGCTCATATCAGTCGGCGCCCCGGAGAACCGATCCGCGATATCGAACGCGACCAGACCAACGTCGTTCAACATCGTCAAGGTGTAACCGTCCGCGTCAGCCTTGTACGCGCTGTTGGCTCCAAGAACGCCACCCCCACCCGGCTTATTCTCGACCTTCACGGATACGCCGAGTTCCTCCTCAAAGTACGGGGCAGCCGACCGGATGTAAGTATCGTATCCCCCGCCAGAGGACCCGGGAGCAATGAAGGATATCTCTTCGGTCGGATACTCGATTTCGGTATCAGTCGGTGAGTCCGACGAATCATCCGCTGGAGAGGATTCCCCACCGCCGGCGTTCTGGCCGCTGCAACCGGCGATACCGACGAGGGCACTTCCGGTGATACCAGCTTTCGCTACAAAGCACCGCCTGCTATGATCTACCATAGTCGTTCTGAGATACTTGGATGAAATATATATATCTATGGGTTAGAACGGGCACTGTTCAGATAAGATCGAAAAGTGAGGCGGTTGTAGTTCGTTGGTGCCTATGCAAGAACCAAACCGCCTCATCGAGTGTAGTGACTTCCCGGAATTAGAGTTTGTGGAGCGAGAGGCGACACCCGAGCCGGCGATGAAGCTGGGTATCCAACTGCATTTGTCTGGATTATCGCTGTCGGATACCGACTCTGTATTAGAAAGCGTGGGTGCCGAACGTGGTCGAACCGCTGTTCACAACTGGGTGCAAAAGGCAGGATTACAGCCGACAGACGGACAGAATCCGGATTACGTCGCGGTTGATGAAACCGTAATCCGGGTGAATAACCAACGCTACTGGCTGTTTGCCGCAGTCGATCCCGACACAGATCGCCTGCTGCACGTGCGACTCTTCCCGACCAGAACCACGGCGTTGACCGAAATGTTTCTGGTCGATGGCGCACCCTGGCTGCAGGCGGCCTGCCATCGTCACTCGCTCCGATTCCAACACGTCACCCACGGGAATCGGAATGCCGTCGAACCCTCCTTCAAAGAACTCAAGCGCCGAACTGAGGCGTTTGCCATCCATTTCAGACACGCTGAGCCGAACACAGCTGAAACGTGGATCCAAGCATTCGTCGTCTGCTTCAATCAGCCAATCTGAACAGTGCCGAGGGGGGAATGCACACACTTATGACGAAAAGCGGGGGAGAACCAGATCAACTGACATCGAGGTAGATTCTCGACAACGAGAGTCTGGATTGGCGACCTATTCAGTCCCCCTTGGCTACGCTATTACGGTAAGGACAGGACGATCTGCGTTGAGAAGAATTGACTGTGTTACGCTCCCGAAGAGCGCTTTCCCCGTGGGAGACCGTCGTTGACCACCGACCACGATATATCTTGCATCGAGATCCTCCGCATATTGGTTCACCTCAGTTTGCGCGTCTCCTACCCGGCCAATTGCTTCGTACGCTATCTCGATGTCCTCCGCGGCTTCGTTGGCGTGCTCGGCGGCGAACTGCTGAATTCTATCCATATCGACAGGCCGGTTTTTCTTTTCGAGACTGGTCGCTTCGATCTCTAGGAACTCGTTTTTGGATAATACGTGAATGATGTGCAGCGGTTCGTCAAACGCCTCCGCTAGCATACCGGCTTCCGTCACGACGTGCTTTGCACGGTCTGAGCGGTCTACCGCAGCAATAATGACCATACTAGTCCCCTAACCATCGGCAACAATAAGTGTTATAGCTTTTTTTGGGGCACTGTTCAGATTAGCTGATTGAAGCAGACGGCGAATGCTTGAAACCATATGTCGGCGGATTTCGGCTCAGTGTGTCCGAAGTGATTGGCAAACGCGTTCGTTCGGCGTTCCTTCTTTTTAAACACGCGTTCGACGGCATTCCGATTCCCGTGAATGATATGCTGGAATCGGATGAGTGGCGATAGTAGGCCGCCTGCAACCACGGCGCTCCATCGGCCAGAAAGAATGCGTCGGAAACGAAATGTTTCTCGTGGAGTTCTGCGAGGAACATCTCGGTCAGCGCTTGAGTTATGGTCGAGAACAGTCGCACGTGCCGCATACAGCGTCTCGGGATCGACCGCGGCCAACAATTAGTAGCACTGATCGTTCACACGAATTACAGTCTCATCAACTGCGATGAAATTCGGGTCCTGTCCCTCTGTCGGCTGTATATCTCTTCTGAATCCAGTTGTGCACGGTGGATCGACAACGCTAGACATAGAGGCTGACGAGCACAGAGACGGTATCCGCCAGCGATAATACCGCCAAATACAGCTGGATACCCAGCTTCATCGCCGACTCGGGTGTCGACTTGCGCTCCACAATCTCTAACTCCGGCAAGTCACTACAGTCGGTGAGGCGGCGAGCTTCTGGCATAGGTACCAAGAAACTACGACTGCCTCATCCTTCGAGCTTATCTGAACAGTACTACCCATCCGGGTCCAAACACAGACTAGAAAACGTTTGAATGCTTCGTTCATTAACCTAATCTGGCCACTGCCAGAACGGCCACCAAGCTGTCCGATCCGGCAGAACGAACACGGTCGTCGGACTCAGGAGCCTGGTTCGATATGTGATCGAATAGTACCATTAGCGGCTTGGGTTCACCCTTTCACGCCCCGGAGGATCGAACCGAGCGATACACTGGAAGAAGCAACATTAGCACTATCAACGATATCAGGATTAACGACAGCGGTCGTGCGTACAACACTCCGACGTCACCACTCGAAATCTGAAGCGCCCTATGGAAATTGTCCTCCGCGATCGGTCCAAGTACCAGTGCGATGATCAGGGCGACGCGGGAGAGATCAAACTTCACCATCATCAGCCCGATCAGCCCGAAGCCGGCAGTCAGGGCGACATCGAGCATCTGTCCTCGAACGACGAATGCGCCGTACATCGCGACGACGATGACGATGGGTGCAATCACCGTGACGGATACGCTGGTGATCCTCACGAGGTACTTCGCCGAGATGAGCCCAACTGTCGAAGTGAGCAAATTAGCGATCACGAGCGCGAAGATGACGATAAAGACGATCTGAAGATTCTCCCGAAACAGGAGTGGCCCAGGGGTTATGCCGTGGATGATGAACGCACCTAACAGGACCGCCGTGGACGCTGACCCGGGGATTCCGAGGCCCAGTGTTGGTATCATTGCTCCACCGTCCTTCGCGTCATTCGCGGCTTCGCTTGCAATGACGCCCTTGATATTTCCCGTTCCAAACGAGTCAGGATCTTCGTCCGTATGCTGGGCCTGCAGGTATGCCAGGAAGTTCGCCACCGTGCCGCCAGCGCCCGGTACGATACCGACCAGCCAACCGATAGCGCTACTGCGCAGAAACACACTCCAGTTTCGAACGACTTCTTTCGCGCCTTTTAGCACGCCGCCCGAAACCTCGACGTCGCTGGCGATGCTGGAATTTTCACCCATCAGCTTAATCATCTCCGAGATGGCGAACAAGCCGATGATGAGCGGAACAAGGGGGAATCCCGAGAGTAAATAGTCCGTGTCGAACGTGTACCGAGCCGTCCCCGTGACCGTGTTGAGCCCGTGGAAGGCAAGCATCAGGCCAAACGCACCCGCAATGAGGTCGCCTATTACAGATCCGCGCGTGACGACCGCAATGGTCGCCAAGCCGAGCAGCGCGAGCCAGAAAATATCCACCGAGTGGAATGCCACAGCCAACTGGCGGATGAACGGTATCGTCACCAAAAATAGGGCGACTCCGAGCAGTGCGCCCGCGGCCGAGGAAAGCGCGCTCGCTCCGATTGCTTCGCCAGCGCGTCCCTGTCTGGTCAAAGGATATCCGTCCAAGAGGGTCGCTGCATTGGGCGCATCGCCGGGCGTATTCAGCAAGATTGCAGTGATGGACCCTCCAAATGCAGTCCCTCCGAGGTTCGCAACCAGAATCATAATCGCGACGTTCTTGTCAAGCTGGAAGGTGATCGGAATGAGCAAAGACATCGCCACTGGTCCGCCAAGTCCAGGGAAGATACCGGCGATCAGTCCCAGCAGCGTAGCGAGTACGATAAACAGCAGATTAGTCGGCGTAAAGATAGTCTCGAGTGCGATCCGGACGGCCTCGGCTGATTCACCCGTCGACTGGAGCAGCATCGGTTCCAGGAAAGTAGGGTCAAGCACGGGGATCACCACCAGAGAGTGAGATGCTTAACACACGGGCGAAAATCGCACTGAATTTCACCAAAGACCACCACCCTTAAAAAGAATTCCTGTCCAGAGGCTCGAATCGAGCAAGCGGACGAACAGAAGGTAGACGAACACGAACGCTATCCCGGTCACCATACCGGCTTTTTTCAGATTGCGATTGAAACGATAGACGAAAAAAAACACGAAGACCACGAGCCCGAGGACGTGGCCAAGCAGCCAAATTACTGCCACGGCGAGGGTCGTCCAGAGGATCATCTCGAACTCACGCTGATACCGAAGTAAATCCTCCTGCTCCGTGTCTCCCTCGTCCTCTAAGAATTCCTCAGGGCTTCCGAAGAGCTCCACCCGTTTGATATCAAGGCGATCACCCGCTAGAAGCACTGCTATCTGGACGGCAACGAGACCGAGGAGCGAGATGCCGACGATTAGGGGGAACAGACGCGCCGCAGCCGAGTACGAGAACGACTCGACCACGAGAAGGGTAGTGTACGCGAAGATGCAGGCGAAAAACACGGCGCTCCAATACCGCCCATCGACGCGTCGAACGAACTCGAGTATGTGTTTATGAGGCCCACTGAAAGCACGGCCGTCAATTTCTACCATAGGTTTGAGTCATTCCGGCGTTCCACTTATACTTGCGGGTTGTAAGGGTTAACAATCGCGTCCACACCAAATGATTTCTCTGTTACCAGGATTGGATAGTCACCGTTCGGAGGGGACGATCTAGCGGCAACGAAATATGGGAGCCAGTGGAGTGTGAGACGTACAGGCCGACGATGGCTTCGAGCGAACGGAGCGCTTCGACACCCGGTGAACAGTTAGTCGCCTCGCCTTGCAACAAGGCGCCGACGTGTCGGGCCCCGGTGGTGAATCCAGCGGCGTAGTCAGTATCCCATACCCAGGTATCGTCTGCCTGAATGGGAAGCGGTTGTTCGATGTGCGTACCGTCTTCGAGTCGCCAGTACCGCCACTCGCCATCGTCCACGTTGAGGGCGAATTTCCCACGGGATCCGAGGAACTGAAGTGCCATCGAAGACGCTGCACGTGGAGGCGTGCAGTCTAGTGTCACAAACGCCCCGTTCTCGAGGAGAAGATACCCTCCACCGCCGGCGTCGTCGGTCGGTGGGTCGGCGTCCGGAGGATCGGCGACGAAACCGGAAACGGAAGCGATGTCAATATCGAACAGGTAAATCAGCATATCGAGGAGGTGCGTGGAGTTTCGCATAAGCTCCTTCCGGTACTGGAGGTGGGCGCTATGAAGATCGCCGAATAGATCCGGTCGTTCAGCGAGTGCAGCTTTGAGTTGCATAAATTTCTCCGTGAATCTGAACGTATGGTTGACAAGAAGTTCTGTTTCTGTCCGCTCACAGACGTCCACCATCTCTGCCGCGTCGGTATAACTCGTCGCTAGCGGCTTCTCACACCATATCACGTCGGGGTCTGCCGCCGAGGTCGCTGAATCAAGGACGTGTTCGTGATGGTACATCGTCGGCGTACACACCGAAACAGCGTCGAGATCTTCAGACGACAGCATCGCGTTGTGGTCTGTATAGCGGCTTTCCTCCGGAACATCCCAGAGGTCACCAAACAGAGAGAGGTTTTTTCGGTCGACGTCCGCGACCGCGACGAGGTCCACCTCGTTTGTTGCGGCGTAGCCGCCGGCGTGGCTCATTTCGATCCTGTCAGGGGTAACGTGGTTTCCACGAGTCGCGCCAAGGCCCATCCCAGCGACGCTTCCAGTGCCGATTATTCCGGCTCGAAAGGGTGTATGCATAAATCAATCTCACGGTGTACCTTCATATTAACCTTGTCTCTTTCGCTCTACCGGTCATTAGTGTAGGGGATTGCCGATTCCGGCGACTACGCTGTCGTTCTGGTCAAGTGATAAACAGCGTGAGAAAGACTAACAGCAATAGCTATTAAGGAGGAGTCTGAAAGATGGCTCTATGGGAGTCAGAGACGTGGGTTTCGAGACCCCGAAGCTGTTGATCGACGGCGAACTCGTCGATAGCAACTCCGGAGCGACATTCGAGACGCGGAATCCAGCGACCGGAGAACACCTCGCCGATATCCCTCGTGGCGAGTCACAGGACGTTGATCGCGCCGTCCGCGCAGCTCGAGAAGCGCAATCCGAGTGGTACCACGACTACAGTATCCGCGACCGAGCAACGATGCTCCGGAAGTTCGCCGAACTACTGCGCGAACACGCGGAGCATTTGGGCGCCATCGACGCCGCCGACAGTGGTAACCCGTACACCGCTATGAAGGGCGATGCGGAGGCCGCTGCCGAATGCGTCGACATCTTCGCTGGTCTCGCACTCGAGATCAAAGGGGAGACAATTCCCGTGTCCGAGGACACGCTGAACTACACGCTCCAGCAACCATATGGTGCGTGGGCCGAATAATCGCGTACAATCATCCGGTACTTTTCGCCGGATCGAAGTTTGCCGCCCCGATCCTGGCGGGTAATACCGTCGTTATGAAACCGCCGGAACAGGACTCACTTGGTGTTATGGAACTGGCTCGGTTAATCGCTGAAGCAGATATCTTCCCGGACGGTGTCGTCAACGTCGTTTCTGGCTTCGGCGACGAAGCCGGCTCACCTCTCGTGACGAACCCGGACGTCAGAAAGATTGGATTCACGGGTAGTGTCCCCACCGGCGAGATGATTCAATCCCAGGCAGCAGAGAGCACCACGGACGTGCTCCTCGAGCTTGGAGGAAAGAATCCCTGTCTCGTGTACCCAGATGCCGATTTGGAGGAGGCAGTTACCGCAAGCATCGACGGTATGAACTTCACCTGGTCACAAGGCCAGTCTTGCGGGTCTACGACGCGGCTTTTCCTCCACGAGAGCCACTACGAGGAAGGGTTAGATCTACTCAAATCGAAGGTCGAATCGATAACACCTGGTAACCCCCTGGACGAGGACGTCGAGATGGGTTGTCTCATCTCCGAAGACCAGTACGAGAAAGTAATGCGATACATCGACCTCGGGAAGCAGAGCGATGCCCGTCTGTTAACGGGCGGAACCCATCCAGAAGGAGAGGAATTCGAGGACGGATATTTCATCGACCCGACCGTCTTCGCAGATGTGACGATGGACACACGCATTGCTCGCGAGGAGATATTCGGCCCAGTTCTCTCGGTTCTGAAGTGGAACGACGAAGATACTCTCCTGCAAAAGGCGAACGACGTTGAGTACGGTCTTACTGCTGCCATTTTCACTAATGACCTCACGAGAGCTCACCGCGTCGCGAAGCGGCTCGAAGCGGGCTACGTCTGGATTAATCAGGCGGGAAGCCACTACTGGGGCGCTCCATTCGGCGGGTGGAAACGTTCCGGGATCGGCAAAGAAGAAGCGATCGACGAAGTTTTCGAGTACACGCAAAAGAAAAACGTCAACGTGAAACTCTGATCAATGGGGGTTGTGACAGACTCTATCGCTCCCAATCGAATCGCAGACTAATCTCGTCCGCAGCAGTTAATAACAGATCGAGAAATTTGGTTTTCATCCCCTTTTGTTCCATCCGTCGAGTTGGTCCAGAGATGCAGATTCCTCCGGCGAGATTATCTTGTTCTGTAAACACAGGTACAGCAATAGCGCTGATCTGTTTCGCCGCTTCCCCCCGGATAGTACCATACCCGTCCTCACGTATGTCCGCTAAGCGGGAGTGCAATTCGTCCTCATCGGTGATCGTATCAGGCGTTTTCGCTGGCAACCCATACCGTTCGATAATCTCAGAGACCCGTTCAGGCGGCATATGTGCCAGAATGACATTCCCCGTTGCGATACAGTGGAGGTATTCGCTTTGTCCAACGCGTGCGTGAGTCTGGACTGCATAATCACCCAGCGCGTTCGCGAGATAGATTGCCTTACCGTGCTCCTCTACGATAAACCAGGCCGCCTCACCAGTTTCCTCAGCGAGCTGATCAAGTGTCGGTTCGACAACGTCCAAGATATTGTATCGGTCTCTCGCAGAGAGTCCGTGTTTGTAAAACTTCAGTCCGAGATAGTAGGTGCCGTCTTTATTCACGAAGTATCCTCGGTCCGTCAGCGTATAGAGATACTCATGGACAGTGCTCTTCGCAAGTTCGACCGATTTCGCGATATCGGTGACCGTCGCCCCGTCGTTCGCGTCAATAACGTCGATTATGTCTATGATGTTGTCAGCTGTCTTCACCCGACGTCCTCCGTTATTAGACCCCGTCATATGTGGGACTTTTCACTACCACCATATAATCGTTCGGTATTTCCAGAGTGGGTAGTATCTCCTCAGACGATGCTATACAATGCGTCTTTCTAAGACCCGGATATCGAGAATCTCATTCAGTAGAAGTGTCGGGCCACTTAATCGGATGCATAGTCAGTCTGTGTCTGATGATCTGCTAATTCCAGATGAAATGTGTCGAGAAGTCAACTATCAACGTTCGAGTGTCTCACGTACCCTTGCGGGAAACAACCGAGGCCCCCAACTCTGGATTTATCGAACATACTTTCCCAGTTTGCGTATCTCTATCCCTCAAATTTCAGTTATGAGGGATTCGCCGTGAAACATTGGTGAAGCGTTTGCATCACCATTGCCTGCTACGCTATTACAGCGGTAGCTCTCCCCCTCAACCGACAGTTTACATCACAAGAGCGTATGGATCAACGTGAGATTGAAAAGGTCTTGTCAATGAATTAACTAGGCAAAGCACTACCCCACCCCCTGGAAGTAAACCTCCATAATACCGACCTCCAACAGATACAGCCGCATCAACCTCGGAAGGGAATTACCCGTGAGTTTGTCGTTCATTTCAGCCCTCACAATCTACTTAACATATGTACACTTGTTATACAAAACGGCGACGGGACTAAGATGATGACTAAAAATTGATTAATTTATTTCAACCGTTTCAGTAGGAGTAGCAATTATAGTAGTTACTAGAAATAATTACTCACTTTTGGAATCGAGAGTTGATCAAGAGCACTGTCGATCGCTATTGTAAGTTCGTCGAGTGAATCGAAAAAGCAGTTGCTGAGAGCTGCTTGGAGCTGTCTCCAGCATTCTTCGACTGGGTTCAGTTCTGGTGAATATGAAGGAAGCGTCACGAAGGCGAGGTCGTCACGGGCCGCGAGGTCCGTGACGGCCGATGCCTGAAAGTACGGTGCTCCATCGAGAACGACAATCAAATCATCTTCAAATTCTTCACATAGTGCTAAAATGATATGTTTTTGCGTGATCAGCGGTGATATATTCTGTAAACCGAGAGAAGAAGCGATCACTGTTTTCGGTGATCGCGCCCAGTAGACACGTCCAGTCCCGTTGGCCAGATAATTCGACGGAAGGCCGCGTGCCGCGCGGAAACCACGCGGCACGCGGCTCAACTCGGACAGAATTCTTGGTTTGATCGATGCAGACTACTGTGGCGTCCATTTCCCGCCGCTTTTTTTGATCTCGTCGTAAAACTCGCCTTGCTCGTTTTCGTCGGATTCAGCGGCTGAACGGTGTGGTTTTTGATAACTCAATCCCGCTTCTTTCAACAACCGCCGGCAGCTTGGGATTGAGTAGTCGACGCCGTACGTTTCTTCAAGATATTCTTGTGCGAGCGCCGGCGTCCACGCCGGCGCGTCAACGCCGATCTCTTGGGGTGATTCGTGGACTGTTTGCGCAAACTCTTGTTGCTGTATTTCTGAGAGTTTTCGTCTTCGACCAGATCGATGAGCATCTGTAACAGCTTGTTCAAGCGGTTCGTCGGTATCGAGTCGGTTGAGCCAGTTATAGATCGTTTTTCGCTCTGTATCGTACCACTCGGCAAGTTCGGTTTGCGTGACGCCGTTTTTGTACGCGATCGCAGCTAACAGCCGTTGAGTCGGCTTGTTTCCATCAACATTGTCAAGCGCCTCTTGGAGTTCTTCGACGGAGATCTCATTGAGGTGATCCATTACAGACAACATAGTTCTCTGAGTAAAGAGTTCTACCGACTACTATAACCTGAACACTGCCTAGCCGATACTTTGATACTCCAGTGCGCGTTCGGATAACGCAGAACCCCGGACGGAGGCGGGGGCCAGTCGACAACCGATTGGGTTCGGGAAAATCGAACCCCGTCGCTACGCCAGCAAAAATTGGAAAATTGGGCTACATCGCTTCTACGCGATGAAATTGGTGCCTTAGAAACCGTGCGTGATACGTATGGGCTCGGGCGGAGTCGAACCACCGATCTCTTCCTTGTAAGGGAAGCGTCATAACCACTAGACCACGAGCCCGCACGTCGAGAAAGTCCACACGCGGGTATAACGGTTTCCAATCCCCCACGCCGGAAAGTCCACACGCGGGTATAACGGTTTCCAATCCCCCACGCCGGAATCCTTACCGCGTGCGGGATCGAACACCGATCTATGCCCGATGGGTCGCGACTCGCCACCGCCCTCGTCGCCGTCGCCGTCCTCCTCGCGGTCGGCGTCGTCGCCGTCGCGAGCAACCCCGGACTCCTCCCGACCGGCGAGTACGAGCGAACGAGCGTGACTCTCGTCGACGGAGACACCGACGAGACGCTCGCGACGGTGAATGCCCGCGTGGCCGATACGCAGTCGAAGCGCTACACCGGACTCAGCGAGACCGACTCCCTCGGCGCGAACGAGGGGATGCTGTTCGTCCACGACGAGGAGGGGCAGTACGCCTACGTGATGCGCGATATGGCGTTCCCGATCGACATCGTCTTCGTCGACGGCGAGGGGACGATCACGGCGATCCACCACGCCGAACTCCCGCCGGAGGGCACCTCGAACGACGATCTCCGGCGCTACCGCGGTCGGGGCAAGTACGTGCTGGAAGTGCCGTACAACTACACCAGCGAGCGCGGCGTCGAAATCGGCGATCGGATCCGGATCGACGGAGAGTGGGGACCGGCGTCGACCGCGGAGTCCTGACCGGTCGCCGAACCGAAAGCCCGACGGTGCGTGCGGCCCTGCTGTGACGTATGAGCGACCCTGCCGACGCGTTCGACGCGCTCGACGGCTGGCGCGTCGAGGGCTACGCCGCGCGCGTCCACTACCGCGGGGCGGGCGACCGCTACAGCATCGAGTTCTACGGGCCCTCGGAGTGCGTCCTCTACTGGAAGGTGAAAGGCGACGGCGAGACGGCCGTTCCCGTCGGCCGCGACACCGTGCCGGAGCCGCTCCGAACGAGGATTCGCGAGGACCTCGACGCCGCCGGGCTCGACCCCGAAATCGAGCGCCGGCAGCTGTGATCGAACGCAGGGACGCCGGACGTGACGCGATGGAACCCTTTAGTACCGACGCGGCCTGAAACACGGTGATGGTCAACCCCGCGGAGGACGACCCGTTCGAGCGACAGCGCGAACGCGCGGAGAACCCTATGCGTCGGCTCTTCGACGAGTACGGCCGCGAGAACGCGTTCGCGTTCGTCGTCGGCCTGACGTCGAGCGTCGTCGCGCGCCTGCTCGACCTCCTCCCGCCGGTCCTCCTCGCGGTCGCGGTCGACTCCATCTTCTTCGACGAGCGGCCGTTCTCGCTGTGGCTCGTCCCCGGCGCGTGGCTGCCGACGACGCCGAGCGGACAACTCCACCTCGCTGCGGGGCTGATCGCCCTCTCCTTCTTCGGCGGAGCGGCGTTCCACTGGACGCGGAACTGGGGGTGGAACTCCTTCGCCCAACACATCCAGCACGCCGTCCGCACGGACACCTACGACAAGATGCAGCGGCTGAACTTGGACTTCTTCGCCGACAAGCAGACCGGCGAGATGATGTCGATCCTCTCGAACGACGTCAACCGGCTAGAGCGGTTCCTCAACGACGGGATGAACTCGGCGTTCCGCCTCGGGGTGATGGTGCTCGGAATCGCGGCGATCCTCCTGTACTGGAACTGGCAACTCGCGGTCGTCACTCTCACCGTCGTCCCGCTGATCGGCTACTTCACCTACCGCTTCGTCAACACGATCCAGCCGAAGTACGCCGAGGTCCGCTCCTCCGTCGGGCAACTGAACTCCCGGCTGGAGAACAACCTCGGCGGCATCCAGGTGATCAAGTCCTCGAACACCGAGGACTTCGAGTCCGAGCGCGTCGACGACGTCTCGCAGGACTACTTCGACGCCAACTGGGACGCGATCGGCACGCGGATCAAGTTCTTCCCCGGCCTCCGCCTCCTCTCGGGGATCGGCTTCATCCTCACGTTCTTCCTCGGCGGGATCTGGGTCCTCACCTACCGGGAGACCGGCAGCGCGCCGCTGTTCTTCTCCGGTGAACTCACCCCCGGGGAGTTCGTCGGCTTCATCCTCTTCACCCAGCGGTTCATCTGGCCGATGGCGCAGTTCGGCCAGATCATCAATATGTACCAGCGCGCCTACGCCTCCGCCGCGCGGATCTTCGGACTGATGGACGAGCCCGCCCAGATCGAGGAGAAACCCGACGCGGAGGAGCTCGTCGTCGACGAGGGGCGCGTCGTTTACGACGACGTGAGCTTCGGTTACGACGCCGAAGAGACGATCGTCGAGGACATCTCCTTCGAGGTCGCGGGCGGCGAGACGCTCGCGCTCGTCGGACCCACAGGGGCCGGAAAGTCGACCGTCCTCAAGCTCCTGCTCCGGATGTACGACGTCGACGAGGGGTCGATCTCGGTCGACGGCACCGACATCCGCGACGTGACGGTCCCGAGCCTCCGGCGCTCGATCGGCTACGTCAGCCAGGACACGTTCATGTTCTACGGGACGGTGGAGGAGAACATCCGCTACGGGACGTTCGGCGCGACGCAGGAGGAGGTCGTCGAGGCCGCGAAGGCCGCCGAGGCCCACGAGTTCGTCGAGAACCTCCCCGACGGCTACGCCACCGAGATCGGCGAGCGCGGCGTGAAGCTCTCGGGCGGCCAGCGCCAGCGGCTCTCGATCGCGCGCGCGGTCCTCCGCGACCCGGAGATCCTCGTGCTCGACGAGGCGACCTCCGACGTCGACACCGAGACGGAGATGCTCATCCAGCGGTCGCTCGACAGGCTCACCGAGGACCGCACGACGTTCAGCATCGCCCACCGGCTCTCGACGATCAAGGACGCAGAGCAGATCGTCGTCCTCGAAGACGGGAGGATCGCCGAGCGGGGGAGCCACGAGGAACTGCTCGCGAACGACGACCTCTACGCGCACCTGTGGGGCGTGCAGGCGGGCGAGATCGACGAACTGCCCGAGGAGTTCGTCGAGCGCGCCAGCCGCCGAGCCTCGCGGACGGAGATCGAGTCCGACGCCGACGACTGAGCGGCGCCGGACGACTGCGTCTGCCCTCTACGCCAACTCGGCCCGCAGCGCCTCGTTCATCGCGTCGACCGGCGCGTCGCCGCCGGTCCAGATCTCGAAGGCCTCGACGCCCTGAAACAGCAGCATCCACGCGCCGTCGATCGTCGTCGCGCCCGCCTCGCCCGCCTCCCGGAGCAGCCGCGTCTCGATCGGGCTGTAGACGGCGTCGAGGACCGCGAGATCGGCGTGCAGATGCTCGGCCGGGACGGGCGTGTCGTCGACGTCCGGCTCCATTCCGACGCTCGTGGCGTTGAGAAGCAGGTCCGCATCGGCGACGCGGTCGAGCGTGTCCAGCCCGCCCGCGGTCGCGCCGGGGACGTCGGCCGCGAGCGACTCCGCGCGCTCGACCGTCCGGTTCGCGATGTGGACCGACGCGCCCGCGTCGGCGAGGGCGAACACCGCGGCCCGACCGGCCCCGCCCGCGCCGACGACGACGGCGTCGCGGCCGTCGATCAGCACGTCGTGGTGGGCGAACGCGCGTTCGACGCCCGCGACGTCGGTGTTGTAGCCGCGGGGCGTGGGTTCGGAGAAGTCGATCGTGTTCACGGCACCGACGCGTCGGGCCACGTCGTCGAGGTCGACCGCGTCGAGGACGTCCCGCTTGAACGGGATCGTGACGTTCAGTCCGGCGA
The DNA here is from genome assembly GCF_000739575.1 of Halobellus rufus. GTDB lineage: Archaea > Halobacteriota > Halobacteria > Halobacteriales > Haloferacaceae > Haloquadratum > Haloquadratum rufum. The sequence goes on from NZ_BBJO01000024.1 coordinate 138,559, forward strand.
TTCCGAGCGTCTCCGCGGCGGCGACGGCGTCGGCCGCGGCGTCGCGGTCGGGCTCGAAGGTGACGTAGCGCGCGTCGAGGCCGAGCGCCTCGTAGGCGGCCTCGTGCATCGGCGGCGACAGCGAGTGGCCGACCGGGTTGCCGAGGAGTCCGAAGACCTGCATACGAACGCCTCCGCCGTCGACCGTGTTAAGTGGTCGGCTCCGCCGTCGTCACTCGTACGCCTCCCCACTGTCGCCCGCGGGCCCCAGCGGGCGACGGTCCGAACCGCAAGAGATAGGCGGCACAAGGAAGCATCTCCGGTGATGACTTCGCGCTTTCGCCACCCGCTCACCGCCGCGGGCGGGGCGCTCTTCCTGACGCTTCCGTGGGTCGTCTCGTGGGCGACGGGGGTATCAGAAGGCTTCGGGCCGCTGACGGTCGTGAGCGTCGCCGGCCTCGCCGTTCTCGGCGCGTCGTTCCTTCTGGCGTGGGGGGCGGAAACCGCCGAGAAGGACGTCCCGCGGGCGTTCGCCATCGCGGTACTCGCGGTGCTCGCCGTCGCTCCCGAGTACGCCGTCGACGCGCTGTACGCGTGGCAGGCCGCGACCGACCCCTCGAAGGCGAACCTCGCGGTCGCCAACATGACCGGGGCGAACCGCATCCTCATCGGCCTCGGCTGGTCGGGGATCGCGCTGTTCTCGGTGTACAAGGCCACGAGCGCAGGCCGGAACGACTCGAGCGTCGTGAACCGGGAGGGCCGCCTCCGCGACGCGGTGAAACTCGACCCGAGCATCTCCACGGAGATCCTCTTTCTGTTCCTCGCGACCGTCTTCGCCTTCTTCGTCCCGCTCAACGGCGGCATCGACGCCATCGACACCATCGTGCTCGTCGGCCTCTACGTCACCTACATCGCCATCATCATCCGGGGCGACGTCGAGGACCACGACGAGCAGATCGGCGTGCCCGCCTACTTCCAAGCGAAACCGCGGCCAGTCCGGGTGCCGATCGTCCTGGCGCTGTTCGTCTACTCGGGCTTTCTGATCTTCACGGCGGTCGAGCCGTTCGCGCACGGCCTCGAATCCCTGGGGCTGCAGTTCGGGATCCCCGAGTTCTTCATGATCCAGTGGATCGCGCCGTTGGCCTCCGAGAGTCCCGAGCTCATCGTGACCGCCTACCTCGTGAACAAGGCGCGCTCGACGGCCGCGTTCAACGCGCTCATCTCCTCGAAGCTGAACCAGTGGACGCTTCTGATCGGGACGCTCTCGGTCGTCTACAGCATCTCGCTGGGATCCTACGGCGTCCTCCCGTTCGACTTCAAGCAGGCCGCCGAGATCTGGCTCACGGCCGCCCAGAGCTTCTTCGCTATCGCGATCCTCGTGAACTTCCGGATCAGCGTCCGCGAGGCGGTCACGCTCTTGGTCCTGTTCGTCTCGCAGGTCGCCATCGAGTTCGCGCTCATCCGGACGTTCCCCGAGGCGCTCGCCGAGCAGTACTCGGTCTACCTCCTGCTCGCCTACACCGTCGTCTACATCCTCCTCGGCGCGGGGCTGCTCGCCTCCCGCCGGGGCGACCTCCGGCAACTCGCGCGGCTCACCGTCGCCAACATCCGCGGGACGCCGGTGCCGGAACCGGAGCGCGCCGACTGAGCGGACGGGGCGGTTCGGTCGGCCGGGCACCCGCCGGGGTCGGTCCGCTCCGAGAGTTTTTATATCGAGAGGCGACCACACCCGGTCGTGAACAGCGTGATCGGACTGGTCGTCAGCCGCGCGGACTCGGCGTCTGTCGCCATCGGCGAGGAACTGCGCTCGATCGCGGCGTGGGAGTCCCGCGAGGACCCCGAGCGGAGCGACGCCGACGGCGGCGGGACGTACTACCGCCACGGCGACTTCGAGCTTCGGGAGTTCGACGAGTGGCACCTCGAACTCGACGGCGTCGCGGATGCGTTCTCCGAGGTCCCCGAGTTCGTCGCCTTCCTCTCGCGACACTCCGGCGACACCGGCCCGCTGCTGACGGCGCACTTCACCGGCAACTTCGGGCCCGCGGAGTACGGCGGCCGGCCGGGCGAACTCTCCCGCGCCTGTCCGAACGTCCAGCGGGCGGTCGTCGAGGCGTTCGATCGCCACGCGCCCGACGGCTACGAGGTCGGCATCGAGGGCACGCACCACGGCCCGAGCGACGTGGGCGCGCCGTCGCTGTTCGTCGAACTCGGGAGCAGCGAGGCCGAGTGGGACGACCCCGAGGGAGCCCGCGCGGTCGCCCGGGCCGTCCTCGAACTCTCGGGTGTTCCCGCCGACGCCGACGCGCGTGCCGGTGTCGAAGTCAACCGGGGCGACGCTCCCGACGACGACACGTCGGCGACGACCGCGCGCGACTGCCGGCACGTCGTCGGCTTCGGCGGCGGCCACTACGCGCCGCAGTTCGAGCGCGTCGTCCGCGAGACCGAGTGGGCTGTCGGCCACGTCGCGAGCGACTGGGTGTTGAAATCGATGGGGTCGCCGGCGGAGAACGCGGCGGTCATCGACGAGGCCTTCGAGCAGTCGGCGGCGACGCGCGCGCTCGTCGTCGACGGCGATCCCGAGGTCGAAGCGGTCGTCGAGGACCTCGGCCACCGCGTCGTCAACGAGACGTGGCTCCGGGAGACGTCGGGCGTCGACCTCGATTTGGTCGAGGCGCTGGAGTCCGATCTCTCGACGGTCGACGACGGGCTCCGATTCGGAAGCCGGGCGGCGGACGGCAGCGACGAGGGTACCGCCGGTGACGACGGCCGCGGCGGCTACGACGTCGTGTCGCTCCCGGACGACCTGCTGGCGGAGGCGTCGGGGATCGCCCGCGACGCGGCGTTCGAGGCGGTCGAATCGCGCGTCGTCGCCTTCGAGACGGTCGAGGGCGGGACGAAGCCGCGCGGCCGAGCGGCCGTCCTCGACCGAGCCGCCCTCGACGAGGTCGTCGACGGACTCGCCCGGGTCCTCGAATCGAAGTACGACGACGTCCGCGTCGAGAGCGAGCGCGTGATCGCCACGCGCGAGGCGTTCGATCCGGCGGCGGCAGCGGCGGCCGGCGTGCCCGAGGGCCCCGCCTTCGGTCGGTTGTCCGCGGGCGAGACAGTCGAGGTCGACGGCGACGAGGTGACGCCGGCGGACGTCACCACCTCCGAGCGGGTGTCGTTCTCGACTCCCGAGCGTGGCGCGCGCCCCGATATCCAGTAAATCGCCGCGAGGACCGGCCTCGGCGTCAGACGCGCGTCGGACAGAAGGGGGAAAGATCATTAGGCTGTATTCGGAAGGAACGCCCATACTATGGACTCCATCGTCGACGATGCGATTGACGAGGCCGAGGAGACGGGGGATGGGAACACCGTCGACGGACCCGCCGGCGGGGAGATGCCCCGGACCGGAACGATGACCGACGAGGAACTGCAGGAAGTACTCGTCGACTTACAGACGGACATCACCGTCGTCGGCTGTGGCGGGGCCGGCGGCAACACGGTCAACCGGATGCACGAAGAGGGCATCGAGGGCGCGTCGCTCGTCGCGGCCAACACCGACGTCCAGCACCTCGTCGAGATCGAGGCCGACACGAAGATCCTGATGGGCGAGCAGAAGACGCAGGGCCGCGGCGCGGGGTCGCTCCCGCAGGTGGGCGAGGAGGCGGCGCTGGAGTCCCAAGAGGAGATCTACGACGCGATCGACGGCTCGGACATGGTGTTCGTCACGGCCGGACTCGGCGGTGGCACCGGCACCGGCTCCGCCCCGGTCGTCGCGAAGGCCGCCCGCGAATCCGGCGCGCTCACGATCGCGATCGTCACGACGCCGTTCACCGCGGAGGGCGAAGTCCGCCGAACCAACGCCGAGGCGGGGCTGGAGCGGCTCCGCGACGTCGCCGACACGGTCATCGTCGTCCCGAACGACCGGCTGCTCGACGCGGTCGGCAAACTCCCCGTCCGGCAGGCGTTCAAGGTCTCCGACGAGGTGCTGATGCGCTCGGTGAAGGGCATCACCGAACTCATCACCAAGCCCGGTCTCGTCAACCTCGACTTTGCCGACGTGAAGACCGTGATGGAGCGCGGTGGCGTCGCGATGATCGGCCTCGGCGAGTCCGACTCCGAGTCGAAGGCGCAGGACTCCGTCAAGAGCGCGCTCCGATCGCCGCTCTTGGACGTCGACATCTCAGGAGCTAACTCCGCGCTGGTGAACGTCACCGGCGGCTCCGACATGAGCATCGAGGAGGCCGAGGGCGTCGTCGAGGAGATCTACGACCGGATCGACCCCGACGCACGCATCATCTGGGGGACCTCCGTCGACGAAGAACTCGACGGCACGATGCGGACGATGATCGTCGTCACCGGCGTCGAGTCGCCGCAGATCTACGGTCGGAGCGAGGAGGAGTCACAGCCGGAGCCGCAGCCGCAAGCGCCGTCACAGGGACAGGGCCAAGGCCAGGGCTCCGAGATCGACTACGTCGAATAAGCGATCTCACGCGGACCGCAGACGTTCTATTCGCCAGTGAGGGGTGCAGCCGTCGAGGGCGACACGCCGCACGCGTCGTAGGCGGTATCAATAGATAGAAAAAGCCCGGCGCATTACCTGCACGCAACAATGGACGTCAAGTACGACCTGACGAGCTACGTGCGGGTGCTGAAGCTGGCGAGCACCCCCGGGTGGGAGGAGTTCTCACAGATCAGCCTCATCGCTGGCGCCGGCATCGTCCTCGTCGGTTTCCTCGGCTTTCTCATCTACGCGGTGATGAGCTTCCTCCCGGGAGGTGTCTGAGGTGCCGATCTTCTCGGTGAAGACGACCGCGAGCCAGGAGCGGACGGTCGCCGACATGATCGCGAACCGCGAGGAACCGGAGATCCACGCCGTCTTGGCCCCCGACTCGCTCACGAGCTACGTGATGGTCGAGGCCGACAACGACGCGGTGATCACGCGCGTCCTCGAAGAGATCCCCCACGCCCGCGGACTCGTCAAGAGCGGCGGGCAGGCCGGACAGTCCTCGATGGCGGAAGTCGAGCACTTCCTCTCGCCGACGCCGGACGTCGAGGGCATCGCCGAGGGCGACATCGTCGAACTGATCGCCGGGCCGTTCAAGGGCGAGAAGGCCCGCGTCCAGCGGATCGACGAGACGAAGGATCAAGTCACGGTCGAACTGTACGAGGCGACCGTCCCGATCCCGGTCACCGTCCGCGGCGACCAGATCCGCGTCCTCGACAGCGACGAGCGATAGACGGGTCGAACAGACCGCTTTTTCGTTCCGTTCCGTAGCGTCACACGAGGCCGTCACCAGCGGTGGCGTCGACCGCGTTCGACGGAGTGAGAGCGAGCGCGTCGGCGTCGAGAGGTCGGTCGAGGGTGGCTACAGCGCGTCGCGTCGCTTCAGTTCCTCGACGACGGTTCGGAGGTCGGCCTCGTCCTCGATGGCGGCTTTGATGTCCTCGCGGACGCGGACGGCCGTCGAGTCGGCGTCGTACGCCCGGACGTACTCCGCGCGGGAGTGCTCCTCGAAGGCGTGCCGGATCGCGAAGTAGCCGTCGGGGACGATGCTGCCGCAGACCGTGCACTCGTGGCGGTCGTGTTCGACCGTCTGGTGGATGATCGCGGATTCGACGTCCTCGAAGCGCTCCGAGCAGCCGTCGATCCCGCACTTCCACAGGGACATACCGAAGGCCACGACCACCGTCGACAAAACCGTTCCGCAGCCGGCGGCGAATAGAAATCACTAACAAAACGCGTCGCAAAACCCGCAGACGTGACCGAGACGGGTGCGTCCGGGCCGGATCCAGCAGGCGACGTCGACGACGGCGGAACCCGTGTCGACCTCCACGTGAAGCTCCTCGACGAACGCGTCGTCGCTCGCGCGAAGGACCGCGGCATCGACGTGCTCGTCTACGCCCCGCACTTCACGCGGCTCCCCGAGATCCGCGAGCGCGCGGAACGCTTTTCGGACGATGAACTGCTGGTCGTCCCCGCACGCGAGGTGTTCACCGGAACGTGGCGTAACCGCCGCCACGTCCTCGCCGTCGGACTTGACGACCCCGTTCCGGACTTCATCTCGCTGGACGGCGCGTTCGGCGCCTTCCGGGAACAGGAGGCCGCCGTGCTCGTCCCCCACCCGCAGTTTCTCAACGTGAGTCTCGGCGTCGAGGACGTCCGGACGCGCCGCGAGGACGTCCACGCCGTCGAGACGCACAACTTCAAACTGTTCGACCGACAGAACCGACGGGGGCGGCGTCTCGCACGCGCCGTCGACCGCCCCGAGTTCGGCTCGTCGTACGCGCACCTCCACGGGAGCGTCGGCGAGGTGTGGACGACGTTCGACCGCGAGATCGACTCCGAGGGAGACCTCGTGGCGGCGCTGCGCGACGGCGCGCCGCGGCGCGTGTTCCGACGGAACGGGCCGCGACACGCGGCTCGCGCGCTCGCGGAGTACGCTCACCTCGGCTACGAGAACTCCTGGGGAAAACTGGAGCGGATCTTCCTCTCGGGGACGGAGCCGACGCATCCCAGCCACGTCGCCTACCGCGGGCGGTTCGACGACGTCAGCGTGTACTAGGCGGCGAAAGCGGGTCGAGGGTTAGATTCCGACCAGCGCCGCGATGAGGTTCGTCGCCTCCGAGACCGGCGTGTTGAGCGCGATGACGTAGTTGTGGACGGCGAACAGGATGCCGAGTTCCAGCAGCGTCACGAGGACCGTCACCCGCATCGCCCACTTGCTCGACGTCGCGACACCGGTGGGGAAGCCGTACTCCGTCGAGGAGAACGGGTACCAGAGCGCGATGCCCCGTTTCGAGCCGACGACGTCGAGGACGTAGTGGGTGGCGACGCCGATCCAGACGAACTGGAGGTTGCCGAAGAGGTACGGGAACGCGAGGAAGATGCCCAGCACGGGGAGGTTGTGCAGCGTCTTCCGGTGGCGGCCGAACGCGGTGTCGACGTCGGGAAAGAGCGCGCCGAGGATGACCGGCAGCGACAGCGCGGCGATCGACCGCCCGACGTCGCCCGCGAGCGCCCAGGCGGCGTCGGCGGTGCTCTCCCCGTTCGTCCCCTCGAGAATCGGCCCGGCCGTCGGGTCGATAGCGAGGATGACCCCCAGCCCGATCGCCAAGAGCGCCCCGTTCAGCACGTGTCCGTCTTTGTTCATCGCCTGTGTCTGTGCGGGTCACCCCTACAAACGTTGTGTCTCGTCGCAGAATCACACCGCTCGCGATCCTCACGCGTCGACGGCCTCGAGGAGCGTTTCGAGCGCCCGACGGGCGATCTGCTCTTTGATCTGGGTTCGGGTCCCGTCGAACTCGAAGCGTTCCACGCGGGTGTAGGAGTCGCCGCTCCCCCACTCGCCGCGGTGGGCGAGACCCACGTAGACGGTTCCGACCGGCTTCTCGGGGGTGCCGCCCTCGGGACCGGCGATCCCGGTCGTCGAGACGCCCCAGTCGACGCCGGCGGTGTCGCGGACGCCGGCGGCCATCTCGCGGGCGACCGGCTCGGAGACCGCGCCGTGCTCGTCGAGGGACTCCCGCGAGACGCCGAGCGCGGTCAGCTTCGCGTCGTAGGAGTAGGTGACGACCGAGCGGTCGAAGTACGCCGAGGAGCCGGGGACGTCCGTCAGGAGCGAGCCGATCAGCCCGCCGGTGCAGGACTCCGCCACCGCGACGGTCGCGTCGGCCGCGTCGAGTGCGTCGCCGACGCGGACCTCGACCGGCGGTTCGGTTGCGAACTCTCGCATAAGCGTGATGACGCGGGGCGACCTCAAAAGTGGGCCGACGAGCGTGCGGCCGCCGCTGGCGAAAAGCACACCTGTCACGAATCCGTCGCCGAAGACGAGATGGCAGACAGCGCCGACGCGTCGGCGGAGTCAGACGACGCGTACGACGAACCGCTCTTTCAGCGCGTCATCCAGTACGCGGCCGCCGCCGACCGCGACGTGATCGACATGGTGTCGGGCCACCCCGACTGGGAGCCGCCGGAGGCGCTCCGCGAGGGCCTGCACGCCTACGCCGACGCCCGGGAGTTCCAATATCCGCCGAGCGAGGGGCTCCGCGAACTCCGCGAGGCGATCGCGGCCCGGCGGAACGTCGACGAGTCTCGAATCGTCGTCACCAACGGCGCGGGCGAGGCGAACTACCTCGCGATGGCGGGCGCGATCGAGCGCGGTTCGGGGTCTGAGTTCCTCCTCACCGACCCGGTCTACCCGTACTACCCCGGGAAAGCCGACCTGCTCGACGCCGACGCCACGCGCGTGCCGGTCCGCGAGGACGGCCACGTCGACGTCGAGGCGATGCGCGCGGCCGCGACCGACGACACCGCGGCGATCGTCGTCAACACGCCGAACAACCCGACCGGAGCCGTCTACGACCGCGAGTCGGTCGCGGCGCTTGCGGACGTCGCCGGCGAGGTCGACGCGCTGCTCGTCGTCGACGAGGTGTACGACCACTTCGACTTTTCAAACCGGTTCGAGAGCGCGCTCACCCTCGGACGGGAGCACGTCGTCGTCACCTCGGCGTTCTCGAAGTCGATGGCGATCACGGGCTTCCGCGTCGGCTACGCGGTCTTCCCCGAGGACCTCGTCGAGGAGGCGCTGACGCGGCACATGCTCGTGAACGTCGCCACCAGCCGCCCGGCGCAGGCGGCCGTCGAACACGCCCTGCGGGAGACGCCGCCGTCGTACTACGAGTCGGTCCGCGACACGCTCCGAGAGCGGATCGACGCCTTCACCGACGCGCTCGACGCGGCGGGTGCGGACTACACCACGCCCGAGGGCGCGTTCTACGTCCTCGCGCGCTTCGAGGACTTCCCCGGGACGAGGGCGAACGTCGAACGCCTGATCGACGAGGCCGGCGTCGCGGGGATGCCCGGCGAGGCATTCGGCGACGTCTACGACGACTGGATCCGCTTCGCGCTCTGTACCGACCGCGCCGACGAGGCCGCAGACCGGCTCGCGGCGTACTTCGAGGACCGGTGAGCAACGCGCACCGCGCGACCGAGAAGTACACAAGTCCCCGTCTCCTCGCCCCGCGTATGTCGAGCACCGACGTCGACGCCGCCGACGAGGAGCACGGATCCGAGAGCGACGCCCCCGAGGCGGACACCTCGATCGACGTCGAGGCCGTCGAGAGCGTCGACCACGAGGAGCGCGAGGGGCCGGTCGGCGACGTCGACGACGCGGCGCTGCCGGACTCGATCGACGCCCCGGACTACGTCCTCTACGGCGGGAAGGGCGGCGTCGGCAAGACGACGATGGCGGCCGCGACGGCGCTCTCGTCCGCCGCGGCCGGGACCTCGACGCTCGTGGTCTCCACGGATCCGGCGCACTCGCTGTCGGACACCCTCGACGTTGACGTGCCGCCGGAGCCGACGCGGATCCGCGAGTCGATCCCGCTGTACGCCGCCGAGATCGACCCCGACGCGGTCGTCGCCGGACCGTTCGCCGGCGGCGGGGGCGACACGGGCGGCGTAGACGGCAGGGGCGCCGGTTCCGCCGGCGACGACGCCGGCTTCGATCACGACGCCGACGTCGGGGACAATCCGTTCGCGGGCGGAGACGGTAACGACGCCGCCGGCGCGTCCCCGTTCGGCGACCTCGGCGGGATGGAGGAGCTACTCGGCGGCGCGATGGGGCCGGGCTCGATGCCCGGAGCCGACGAGGCCGCCGCGATGCAGCAGTTGCTGGAGTACCTCGACGACCCGCGGTTCGACCGCGTCGTCGTCGACACCGCGCCGACCGGCCACACGCTCCGACTGCTCGAACTCCCGGAGATGATGGACACGATGCTCGGGCGGGTCGCGAAGCTCCGCCAGCAGTTCTCCGGGATGATGGAGGGCGTCAAGGGGATGTTCGGGATGGGCGGCGGCGAGGCGGCCGCGCCCGACCTCGACGAACTCCGCGAGCGGATCGAGCGGCTCCGAGCCGTCCTGCGCGATCCCCGGAAGACCGACTTCCGCGTCGTGATGATCCCCGAAGAGATGAGCGTCGTCGAGTCCGAACGGCTCGTCGAGCGCCTCGACGGGTACGGGATCCCGGTGCAGACGCTCGTCGTCAACCGCGTGATGGAGGACCTCGCGGACGTGACGGCAGCGGAGGTCGACGATCGGTGGGTCGTCTCGCCCGATCTGGAGCACTGCGAGTTCTGTCAGCGCCGCTGGAACGTCCAGCAGGACGCCATCGGCCGCGCGACCGAGCTGTTCCGGGGCCGCGACGTCCGGCGCGTGCCGCTACTGGCGGAGGAAGTCCGCGGCGAGCAGGCGCTCCGCGTCGTCGCCGCGTGTCTGGCCTGAGTCGAGATCCCGCCCTACAGCTTTCTGAGGTACCGGTACGCCGTGTCGATCCACCGCGAGGGGAGGTGCCGCGCGAGGACGGAGATCCGGGCGGCGGTCCCCGGCTGATACCGCGCGTGCGGCTTCGTCGACGACGCGGCGTCGACGACATCCTCGGCGACGCGCTCCGGCGGGATCGCGCCGAGTCCGCCACCGCCGATCAACTGCGTCTCCGAGAACAGCTCGTAGAACGACTCGTAGGCACCGGAGCGTTCGATGCCCGTGATCGACCCCTCGGCGTCGTCGGCGTCGGTGTCACCGCCGTCGTCGTCCCCTCCGTCGCCGTTGACCTCGCGCTCGACCCGCTCGGAGAAGTTCGTCTCGACCGGTCCGGGTTCGATGACCGACACGTCGATGCCGTACTCGTCGACCTCGTTTCGGAGCGCGTCGCTCATCGCTTCGAGCGCGAACTTCGAGCCCGCGTAGACGCCGCCGCCGGGGAACGAGATCCGCCCCGCGGCGCTGGAGACGTTCACGATGGTTCCGTCCTCCTGAGCGCGCATGTGGGGCAGCACCGCGCGGATGAGCCGGTGCGGGCCGTAGACGTTCACGTCGAACTGCCGGTGGACCTGTTCGGTCGGGACGTCTTCGAGCGGCCCCATCTGTCCGAACCCGGCGTTGTTGACGAGACAGGAGATGTGACCCTCCTCGTCGATGATGCGGTCGACCACGCGGTCGACGTCGTCCTGGTCGGTGACGTCGAGCGTCGCGATGCGACAGCCCTGCTCGCCGAGCGTCTCGACGTCGGCGGGGTTGCGGGCCGTCGCGTAGACGCACCAGTCCTCCTCGAGGAAGGCCAGTGCCGACGCGCGGCCGATGCCGGACGAACAGCCGGTGATGAGGACTGTCTTCGGATGCACGACTGCCGAAAGGTGCCGCCCGGTGTTAACTGTGGGCGGTTCCGCGTCACCGACCACCTCCGACGGCCCGGCGGAGCGTCGACCGGACCGATGACCAACGCTTAACTTACTCGCTCGGCTGCTTCGGGTATGCGATTCGACCGACGAGCCGGCGTCTTCCTCCACCTCACCTCCCTCCCGGGTCCGCACGGCATCGGCGACCTCGGCGACGGCGCGCGCGGGTTCGTCGACTGGCTCGCCGACGCCGCGCAGTCGTACTGGCAGTTCTGCCCGCTCGGGCCGACCGCGTCGGTCCACGGCGACTCGCCGTATCAGGCCTACTCGGCGTTCGCCGGGAACCCGCTGCTCGTCAGCCTCGAACGACTCGTCGATGCGGGGTATCTCGACGACGACGACCTAGCACCCGTCCCCGACTTCTCGCCCCACGACGTCGACTACGACGCAGTTCGGGAGTACAAGACCGACCAGCTCCGCGCGGCCGCGAACAACTTCCGTGACGACGCGGACGGGGCGGCGAAAGCGGCGTTCGACGACTTCCGCGAGCGCGAGTCGGACTGGCTCGACGACTACGCGCTGTTTATGGCGCTGCGAACGCGGTACGACGGCGCGTGGATCGACTGGCCCGAGCCCGTGCGGACCCGCGACCCCGAGGCGCGCGCGCGACACCGCGAGGAACTGTCCGAGGAGGTCCACTACCGCGAGTTCGTCCAGTTCGCGTTCGACACTCAGTGGCGCGACCTCCGGCGCTACGCCGACGAGCACGGGATCGACCTCGTCGGCGATCTGCCGATCTACGTCGCGCTCGACAGCGCCGACGTGTGGGCGAACCCCGAGGCGTTCGATCTCACCGACGAGGGCGGGCCCGCGGCCGTCGCGGGCGTCCCGCCGAACCCCGGCGACGACGGCCAGCGGTGGGGCAATCCCGTCTACGACTGGGATGCGCTCCGCGAGACCGGCTACGAGTGGTGGATCGCGCGGCTCGACCGCCTGTTCGACCTCGTCGACGTCACCCGGATCGACCACTTCAAGGGGTTCGACGAGTTCTGGGCGATCCCCGCCGAATCTGACTCGCCGGCCGACGGCGAGTGGCGCGACGCGCCCGGCGTCGACTTCTTCGAGACCGTCGCCGAGCGGCTCGGCGACCTGCCCTTCGTCGTCGAGGACCTCGGGTTCGTCGATCAGTCGCTCGTCGACCTCCGCGAGCGCTTCGGGTTCCCCGCGATGCGCGTCCCCCACTACGCCGACTGGTGCCGCGAGGGCGATATGTACCAGCCGATGCACTACCCCGAGAACAGCGTCGCCTACACGTCGACGCACGACACGAACACCCTCGTCGGCTACTACGAGTCGCTGCCGGCCCAGCAGCGCGACTGCCTCCACTACAACATCGGCGCGGAAGGCTCCGAGATCAACTGGTCGGTGATCGAGGCGGTCTGGCGCTCCGACGCCGCCGTGGCGTTCACGACGGTTCAGGACGTGCTCGGCCTCGACGAGCGCGCGCGGTTCAACCGTCCGGGGACCGCGACGGGTAACTGGGCGTGGCGCTGCACCCGATCCGCGTTCGACGAGGACGCTGCGGCCCGATTGGCGCGCCTGACCGACGAGCACGTTCGGGACTGAGACGAGGCCGGACGCCACGGAGTCGAGGCGGCCGACCCCGAACGCATCGAAACCGGGATACGCCCCGCGTCCCTCCCGACTGTCGATGACGGCACACTCCGGCTCGCGAGGCGACGCCGAGGCGACGCTCGAGACGGGCGCGATCGACCTCTCGGAGGTCGCCGGCCCGTTCGACCTGCAGTCGACGCTGGAGAGCGGGCAGTCGTACCTGTGGGACCGCCCGGACGGTCGGATGTACGAGTCGACCGACGTCCACGGCGGCGACGCGTGGTACCGGACGGTCGTCCCCCCGATCGACGGCGTCACCGACGAGGCCGTCTTCGTGCGCGTCCGCCAGCGCGACGGCGCGTTGGAGTGGGAGGCGACCGCGGATCCCGTGCCCGCGCTGGGTCACCTGCTCCGCCTCGACGACGACCTCGAGGCGATCTACGCGGCCGCGCCCGACGACGACGTCTTCGAGCGGGCGTTCGAGGCCTACAGGGGGATGCGGCTCGTCCGCGACCCGCCGTTTCCCTGTCTCGTCTCCTTTATCTGCTCGGCGCAGATGCGCGTCTCGCGGATCCACGGGATGCAGATGGCGCTGGCGGAGGCGTTCGGTACGCCGTGGGCGGTCGGCGGCGAGACGGTCCACGCGTTCCCGACGCCGGAACAACTCGCCGCGCGCGAGGAGGCGGAGCTCCGGGAGCTGAAACTGGGCTATCGCGCGCCGTACGTCGGAGAGACCGCGGAGATGGTCGCCTCCGGCGAGGCGCACCCGGCCGAGGCGGTCGGCCTCGACTACGAGGACGCCCGGGAGTCGCTCACGCGCTTCGTCGGCGTCGGCGACAAGGTCGCCGACTGCGTCCTGCTGTTCTCGCTGGGCTACCTCGAAGCGGTCCCGCTCGATACGTGGATCCGCGGGGCCATCGCCGACCGCTTCCCCGAGTGCGACCGGGGCAACTACGCCGAGACGTCGCGCGCGCTCCGAGAGCGGCTCGGCGGCGAGTACGCGGGCTACGTCCAGACGTACCTGTTTCACTACCTCCGTTCCGGCGGCGAGGCGTGAGGCGGGGCCGAGAGGGCGCGCTCACGAATCGGTCGGACGGGCGAACCTTTGATGCCCTCGGCGGACGAATCTGCTCGTATGGATTGCAGAGTCGTCGTCGAGGCCGCGATTCCGGTGTACGACGTGGCGACGCCCGACGAGGCGATCCGCATCGCCATCTCGAAGACGGGCGAGATGCTCAATCCGGACCTGAGCTACGTCGAGATCTCGATGGGGTCGCGGACGACACCTGGCGGGGAGGAGCTCCCGCCGGCGTTCGTCGCGGCCGACGAGGCCCTCGTGGCGCTCGAACTGGAGATGACCGTGTTCAACGTCGAACAGGAGGAGCACGCCTCCCGAATCGCCCGCAAGGAGATCGGTCAGCGACTCGAAAACGTCCCCCTGAAAGTGCTCACCGTCGAGCGGATCCCCGAAGACGAAGAGAACGGCGAGGACGGGCAGGGAGAGGAAGACGAGCCCGATGACGCGGGGGACGCGGGGAGCGACGGAAGCTCCTCCGAAGACGGTACAGCGTCCGGATCGGCGGAAACCGACGCCGACGACGAGGACCTCATCCCCGAGTTCGACGACCTGCTGGAAGACAACTGAGACGTGGGCGCGCCGCCGGCGATCCGGCCCGCGCGACGTCGCCGCCGCTGGTCGGTCGTGGCGTCTAGAGGATGCGGTAAGTCGTCGCGATCAGTCCGCGGTCGCCGCGACGCGGCTCTGTTCGGCCTCGTCGAGCGATGAGGTGATTCCCTTGACCAGTTTGAAAACAGCCGCTTTGTGATCCGTTTTCGATTTGTGAATCGACGTCGGTCGGACGCCGAGTTCGTTGTATGCTTCGAGCGAAACGTCTTCGTCTTCCCACATCTCGACCTGTGTGTGTACCTCTGCAAGCAGGCCGTGAAGGTGGATGAGCTCCTGCTTCTTCATGAGCAACCCTGAATTGAGACTGGAAGGATATATTACTATCCTGAGCCTCGTTAACACGGACCTGTCGAATATCCGGTCGAAACGCCTCGATTCGGCTGATTTTCAGTTTTCAATGATGAAGGATTGGGGGACGGCTGCCGGCAATCGTGCGATCCTGTCACACGTTCGAACGGTGGGGCCGTCGTCGAACCGGACCGAACGCACTGGAGTATGAACGCTTTACACGACGCGCGTCGATAGGACGGGTATGGACTACGAGGACCAACTCGATCGAGCACTCGAACAGTCACCGGACATCGCCGAGGGTGGCGCGCGGTTCGAGGTTCCCGATCCCGAGGTCCGTCCGGAGGGACACGTGACCGTCTGGGAGAACTTCGAGGCAACTCACGACCGACTCGCCCGCGACCCGGACCACCTCGTCCGATTCATGCAGTCGGAACTCGGCACGAGCGCGCACATCGACGACCGCGGCCGAGCGCGCTTCACCGGCGATTTCAAACAGCGGCGCGTCTCCGAGGCGTTGGACGCGTACGTCGATCAGTTCGTGACGTGCAGCGAGTGCGACTCGCCGGATACCCGACTCATCGAACAGCAGGGAACGACGGTGTTGAAATGCGACGCCTGCGGCGCGATCTCGTCGATCCCCGATCTCTAAAAAACCGAGCGCAAGCCGCGGTGACCGCCCTCGCGGGGGCGTTCACTCGAACTGTTTTATCGTGTCGAGGTCGCGTTCGGTCCGCATAAACTCCGCCAACCGGCGCGTCGCACCGCAGGAAGAGCAGGTGAAGTTCTGGCGGTGATTGGGCAGCGACGTCGGCTCCGCTTGCCAGCCTTTCGTGCACTCGGGACACAGCAGTCGGACAAACGCTTCGACCATACGCTCACCGACTCGCGGTACGTCAATAAATGTTCGTGCGGGATCGGTGGAGGGCGTTCGCGGACCGGTCCGCTTACGCGGCCATACCCGCGTCCTCGGCTTCGAGGAGTTCCTTGTAGCGGTTGCGGATCGTGACCTCGGAGACGTCGGCGACCTCGCTGACCTGGCTCTGCGTCACCTTCTCGTTGGTGAGAAGCGCCGCGGCGTAGACGGCGGCGGCGGCGAGGCCGACCGGCGACTTGCCCGAGTGGATCCCCGTCTGCTTCGCGTTGCGGAGGAGCTGACGCGCCTGCCGCTCGGCCTCGTCCGAGAGGTCGAGTTCCGAGGCGAACCGCGGCACGTACTGCTCGGGGTCGGCGGGCTCGACTTCCAGTTTGAGCTCGCGCACCACGTAGCGATACGTCCGGGTCAGTTCCATCTTATCGACGCGGGAGACGCGCTCGATCTCGTCGAGCGAACGCGGCGTGCCGGCCTGACGCGCCGCGGCGTACAGCGCCGCGGTCGCGACGCCCTCGATGGAACGGCCGGGGAGCAGATCCTCACTGAGCGCGCGGCGGTAGATGACCGAGGCGGTCTCGCGGACGTTCTCGGGCAGACCGAGCGCGGAGGCCATCCGATCGATCTCGCCGAGCGCCTGCTTGAGGTTGCGCTCCTTCGAGTCTCGGGTCCGGAACCGTTCGTTCCAGGTGCGCAGCCGCTGCATCTGCTCGCGCTGCCGCGACGACAGCGCCTTGCCGTAGGCGTCTTTGTTCTGCCAGCCGATGTTGGTCGACAGTCCCTTGTCGTGCATCAGGTTCGTCGTCGGCGCGCCGACGCGGGACTTCTTGTCGCGCTCGGCGCTGTCGAAGGCGCGCCACTCCGGCCCGCGGTCGATCGAGTCCTCGTCGACGACGAGCCCGCAGTCCGCGCACACGGTCTCGCCGCGC
>NZ_BBJO01000023.1 GCF_000739575.1 Halobellus rufus
TCCGCGTTGGCCCACCTTCCACACGGTCGGTCTCTGACCGGCCGTGGTTGGGGCCCTCAACTCCCCAGCCACCTAACTTCGTGCGATACCGAACTACGGAGAGGGATCTCCGGTCCGAATGCACTTCGGATACGTGTGTCTCCTGCGGATCGATTCCGGACGTCAGCGACGATTCCGCCGAGAGGCCGATTCCGGCCTCGGTCCCGAACGACGAGTACCACTTTCACTCCGGACGGCTCGCTTACAAGTCCACTCACCGACTATCGCGAGCCGATGATCACGGACACGCGGGCCCTGCAGACGCAGTTCGTCCCGCAGGAACTCCAACACCGGGACGCGAAGGTCCACCGTCTCGAAGGCGCGTTGGAGCCGATAACGCGCGGACGCTCGGGAGAGAACGTCCTCATCACTGGCCCCTCGGGCGTCGGGAAGACGACCCTCGCGAAGTTCGTCGTCAAAGAACTCGAGAAGCAGACGTTCGGAATGCGGTGGGGATACGTGAACTGCCTCAGCCGCTCGACCCGCTCGCAGGCGCTCTGGAAGCTCGCCCGCGACGCCCGCGTCGGGCAGGACCTCCGGCCGGAGGGGCACGCCCCCGTGCTGTTCCGCGACCGACTCGCCGACCTCGACGAGCAGTTCGTCGCCATCGTCGACGAGGCCGATGCGCTCCGAGAGCCGACGGCGCTGTTCGATCTCTACGAACTGTCGCACGTGACGCTGCTTCTCGTCTGCGTCGACGAGCACGGGTTCCTCTCGGAGGCCGACTCGCGGCTCCGATCGCGACTCCACGGCGTCGAAAAGCTCCACCTCGACCGCTACGACGTCGGGGAGCTGACGGCGATTCTCGACAACCGCGTCGAGTACGGACTCGCGCCGGATTCGGTGGCGGCTGACGTCACGCCGACGATCGCAGACATCGCCGCCGGCGACGCCCGCTACGGGATCATTCTCCTGCGGAAGGCCGTCCGACACGCGATGGACGAGGGCGACTCGACGGTCACACGCGAGCACGCACGCGCGGTCGAGAGCGACGCGAAGGCAGAAGTCCGACAGCGGTACATCTCCGAGTTCGGCACGGATCTGCGACTGCTCTACGAGATCGTGGCGGAACACGAACCGATCCGGGCGGAGAAGTTGAAAGCGCGCTACGAAGCGGAGGCCGCCGATCCGGTCGCCGATTCCACCCGTCGGACGTACCTGAAGCGGCTTCGGCAGTACGACGTGATCGAAAAGGAGGGCCGCGGACGCGGAGCCGCCTACGTCGTCCCCGATCCGGTCGGCTGACGCCCGTCGAAAGCGTTCCGTCGGACTTCCGTCACTGCGCCGAATGCCGTGTATCGGGGCTGAAACGCCTCCTACCGCAGGCTTTCTGCTCTCGGTGCTGCTTCCGTTACGCCGCGCTGTAGCGGCTTACCTCCTGCGACTGTAGCCGTTCGTATGTCCCCCTCTCCGCACACTCACCCCGACGTGCTGCCCCGCGAGTTCGTGCTGTCGCTGGCTCGATTCGACGCCGAGTTCGAGGATTCGGCCCCCGACCGAGTCGACGTGACGCTCACGCGAGAGGCCCACGGACCGGTCGATATGACCGTCCGATCGGCAGCGTCTCGGTGGCAGATCCGGTTGTGCCCCGCGCCGCCTGACGAGCCCTTACGGCCCGTCCACGTCGTTCGCGACACCGAGTTACTCGCCTCGAGAGAGATATCGAGCGCCCCCGACGTCGACGAACTCGATCGGTGGCTGCGTTTCGCGATCGAGTACGTGGCCGACGCGGAGGGTCACGGTGCGGATGCGTCAGAACCCGACGTCGTCTCTCGACTCACCGGCGAGGCGTCGGGGACTCGGGTCTCCCGGTGCGTGCGGACGCTCCTTCGACTCGGCAGGTTCCTCGGACTCGAACCCGTGGCCTCGAAGGCGTTCGGAGTGCTCCCGCTCCTCGTCGCTCTCGGCGCGGTCGCACTCGGAATCCTCGGGGTCGTCTATCCGAAGCGCCTGCGGTCCCTCTGGTCGTGGACCACCGCCGCGAATCCCCGGACGACCGATTCCGAGGCGCTCCGGTATCGACTCTGGGGGATCGTTGCGATACTCGTCGGCGCGTACCTGCTGTACGGATGGATCTTCGCTAAACCGTTCGGGTGAATCGAAGCGTGGGTGGGTCTGTCGTC
Source organism: Halobellus rufus (assembly GCF_000739575.1). Classification (GTDB taxonomy): domain Archaea; phylum Halobacteriota; class Halobacteria; order Halobacteriales; family Haloferacaceae; genus Haloquadratum; species Haloquadratum rufum. Next base: position 2,163 of record NZ_BBJO01000023.1, read on the forward strand.
GTGTTTGTAAGGCCGCACGCAGCCGATCGCACGACTGCGTGCGATCGCGTGAGAGAAGCTCGCGAATCCTACGATAACAGTCTCGGGGTCCGTTCCAGCGCACCGCGTCCGACAACGTCAGGTTGCTGCGGCCGTAAGCGCACGGCAATGACCGACGACACCCGACGCGAGAGCGGCGACGGAGCCGGGCTCTTCGAGTTGACGCGCGACAAACTGCTGTTGGCCGCGCTGCTCGTCGTCGGAATCGCGGGGTCCGGCGTCGCGCGCCGACTGCTTGGCGAGGCCGGCTACGACGACCTCGGGGCGATCGTGTTCGTACTCGGCTACGGCGGAATGATCGTGGCGATCTGGTACGCGTGGATCCGCCCGATGGACATCACGGGCCCAAATTAGTCCCGTCGTCGACCGGATCACCCCGGCTCTGCGCCGCGGAGAACGGAACTTTAATACTCGATTCGCGCCGAACCACCGCATAAGGATGCTCCCCCTACAGCTCGTCGACAGTCTTCTGCTCGATTATCACGTCGGGCACGCGCTCCTGCTCGTGTTCGTGCTCGCGACAGTGGGTGTGCTCCCCCTGAAATCCCAGAAAGTCCTCGCGATCAACACCATCGCGTTCGGCGCGATCTTCGCGCTGACGCCCCAGTCGCTCGTGCCGATTCAGTTCCTGTTCCTCGGCCTCGCGCTCCTCGTCGTCGGTCCGCTTCTGTACACCACCGCGAGCAAGTGACGCCAGACTGCGGCGTCTGCACACGGAAATTGAAGGCTCCGTTTTTCGGCTGACAGCGCGAGAGCGCGACGTTTAACCGCCGCCGTCGACAACGCCGGGTATGGTACAACCGCAGGTCCCGGGCGACGGCGGTGAGGCGCTCGAGCTGCCGTGCGGCGAGACGCGGTCGGTGCGGTCGTTCGATCTGGGGATGCGCGAGTTCGAGTGCGCCTGCGGGCAGCGTCACGCGATCGTGATGGACGCCCACCCGCCCGAGCGGTTCCTCCCCGAGTTCCTCGTCTCCGTCTTGCGAGAGGCCGTCGAGACGACGAGCGAGGAGATGCCGGAGTTCGGGACCGCGCACCTGCTGGGCATCGTTCTCGAAGAGTTCCCCCAGCAGGTCGCCTCCGCGGACGTGAGCGACGACGGCGACGTCGGGGCGGGAATCGTCTGGGTGACCGACTTCGACTCGCGACGCCTCCACGAGATCATCGTCGAACTCGTCGTCGAACTGATGGAGCACGCCGTCAGCCACGCCGACGACGACGCGGCCGTCTCGGCGTTCGAAGAGCAGATGCTCGATTTCGACGTGAGCGAGTTCGTCGCGGAGTACCGCGCGGAGCGAGACCTCTCCGAGGACGACGTGTACGCGTGAGTCCCGCGGATCGCGCATCAACTCACCGATCGTCTGACGTCCGTCGCACTGAAACCTAAGCGCCGTCGCCGAGAACGGAGGGTATGATCGCGACCCGGCCACCCGGGTTCGAGCACCTCCTCGACGTTCTCGCCGACGCCGAGAGACCGCTCACCGCACGCGAGATCTGTGACCGACTCGACGAACGCGGCGTCGACGGCTTCGAGACGCCGTATCGGGTCGCGACCGTGCTCGGGCGGGTCGTCGAACGCGGCGGACCGATCGTCGTCGTCGACGGGAGTCCGTATCGCTACCGGCTCGCGGACGCCGACCGCGGGAACTGAGGGGACGTCAGCGGACGCCGTGCTCGCCCGTCTTTCTCTTTGCGCACGCAGCAGCATCCGTCGGAGCGGGGCATCTCACCCTCTCGAAGCGCTCCCCCGCGTGACTACGAATTTCGAAATCGGCTTTCGCATCTCGTAGTATTTCGCCGGGCTTATTACGATGTGCGGACTGCGTCTCAGTGATGACTGACGAGGACATCGCGACAGACGGTGGTGCAGCGTCCGAAGACCGGACGATACTGCTCATCGGTAGCGGACCCATCCAGATCGGACAGGCGGCCGAGTTCGACTACTCCGGCGCGCAGGCCTGCCGAGCGCTCCAGGAGGAGGGGGCGCGAGTCGTCCTCGTCAACTCCAACCCCGCGACGATTATGACCGATCCCGAGATGGCCGACCGGGTGTACATCGAACCCATCACGCCCGAGGCGATCTCGGAGATCATCCGCAAAGAAGAGCCCGACGGCGTCATCGCCGGTCTCGGCGGACAGACCGGCCTGAACGTCACGGCCGAACTCGCCGAACAGGGCATCCTCGAGGAGTACGACGTCGACATTATGGGCACGCCGCTGGACACGATCTACGCGACGGAGGACCGCGACCTCTTCCGCCAGCGGATGGAGAAGATCGGCCAGCCAGTCCCGTCGTCGACGACGATCTCGCTCGACGAGGGCGAGGAGGTCCAGAGTATGACCGAGGACGACCTCCGAGAGCGCGTCGACGACGCCGTCGACGAGGTCGGTGGGCTGCCCGTGATCGCCCGGACGACGTACACGCTCGGCGGGTCGGGATCGGGCGTCGTCCACGAGGAGGAGGAGCTCTACGAGCGCGTCCGCAAGGGGCTCCGCCTCTCGCGGAACGACGAGGTGCTCATCACCGAGTCGATCTCCGGCTGGGTCGAACTCGAGTACGAGGTGATGCGCGACGCCGACGACTCCTGTATCATCATCTGCAACATGGAGAACATCGACCCGATGGGCATCCACACCGGCGAGTCCATCGTCGTCACGCCCTCGCAGGTCATCCCCGACGAGGGTCATCAGGAGATGCGCGATGCCGCATTGGAAGTGATCCGCGAACTCGGAATCCAGGGCGGCTGTAACATCCAGTTCGCGTGGCACGACGACGGCACGCCCGGCGGGGAGTACCGCGTCGTCGAGGTGAACCCGCGCGTCTCGCGCTCCTCGGCGCTCGCCTCGAAGGCGACCGGGTACCCGATCGCCCGCGTGACCGCGAAGGTCGCGCTCGGCAAGCGACTCCACGAGATCGAAAACGAGATCACCGGCGAGACGACCGCGGCGTTCGAGCCCGCGATCGACTACGTCGTCACGAAGATCCCCCGGTGGCCCAAGGACAAGTTCGACGACGTCGACTTCACGCTCTCGACGGCGATGAAGTCGACCGGCGAGGCGATGGCCATCGGGCGGACCTTCGAGGAGTCGATGCTGAAGGCGATCCGCTCGACGGAGTACGAGCCCGCGACCGACGTCGAATCCGTCTCCGACGAGGTGCTCGAAACGGAGCTTCTCGAACGCCCCACGCCCGACCGCACCTACGCCATCTTCGAGGCGTTCGACCGCGGCTACACCGTCGACGACGTCCAGGAACTGACCGGGATCAAGGAGTGGTACCTCGAACGCTACCAGCGCGTCTCCGAGGCGATGGACGCCGCCCAGGAGGGCGACTTCACGACCGCCGCGACCGCGGGCGTGACGAACGCCGAGATCGCGGCGTCGACGGGCGAGAGCGTCGGCGAGGTCGAGACGTCGGTCCCCGGCCGCACGTACAAGCAGGTCGACACCTGCGCCGGCGAGTTCGCCGCGCAGACGCCCTACTACTACTCCTCGCGCAAGCCCGAGTTCTACAAGGGTCCCTACGAGGGCGACGCCGCCGCGGGCGAACTCCGCGTCGACCGCGACGTCGAGAGCGTCGTCGTCGTCGGCGGCGGCCCGATCCGCATCGGGCAGGGCGTCGAGTTCGACTACTGCTCGGTCCACGCGGTGCAGGCGCTGCGGGAGATGGGCATCGACGCCCACGTCGTCAACAACAACCCCGAGACGGTCTCGACGGACTACGACACCTCCGACGGCCTCTTTTTCGAGCCGATCACCGCAGAGGAGGTCGCAGACGTCATCGAGGCCGCCGACGCCGACGGCGTGATGGTCCAGTTCGGCGGGCAGACCTCCGTCAACATCGGCCACCCGCTCAAGTTCGAGATCGACCGCCGCGGCCTCGACTGCGAGGTGCTCGGCACCAGCGTCGACGCGATGGACCTCGCGGAGGACCGCGACCGATTCAACCGCCTGATGGACGACCTCGGGATCCTCCAACCCGAGGGCGGCTCCGCGACCAGCGAGGCGGAGGCGCTCGACCTGGCGAACGACATCGGCTACCCGGTCCTCGTCCGTCCCTCCTACGTTCTCGGCGGTCGCGCGATGGAGGTCGTCCACTCCGACGAGGAGCTGAAAGAGTACATCGAGGAGGCCGTTCGCGTCTCCCCGGACAAGCCGATCCTCATCGACGAGTTCCTCGCGGACGCGATCGAACTGGACGTCGACGCCGTCTCCGACGGCGAGCGCGCGATCATCGGCGGCGTGATGGAGCACGTCGAGAGCGCGGGCGTTCACTCCGGCGACTCCGCGTGTATGATCCCGCCGCGGTCGCTCGACGCCGACACCCTCGAACGCGTGCGCGAGGTCACAGAGGACATCGCGACTGCGCTCGACACGGTCGGGCTGATGAACGTCCAACTGGCCGTGAAGGACGGCGACGTGTACGTCCTCGAAGCCAACCCGCGCTCCTCGCGGACGGTCCCCTTCGTCTCGAAGGCGACGGGCGTCCCGATCGCGAAGCTCGCGGCGAAGGTGATGGCAGGCGAGACGCTCGACGACCTCGCGGCCGAGGAGCAGATCCCCGAGGACATCAGCGTCAAGGAGGTCGTGCTGCCGTTCGACCGCCTGCCGGGTTCGGACCCGCGCCTCGGTCCGGAGATGAAGTCGACGGGCGAAGTGATGGGCACCGCCTCGACGTTCGGCAAGGCCTACGACAAGGCGCAGGACGCCACCGGGAAGCCGATCCCCGAGTCCGGAACCGCGTGGGTCGACCTCTCCGCCGAGGAGTTCCCCGAACCGGACACAGAGGACGGCCAGGCACTCGAAGCGGGCTACGACGCCCACTTCGATCTCGTCGAGTTCGACGACGAAGACGAACTCGTCTCGGCGATCCGCGCCGGCGAGATCGACCTCGTGGTCTCTCGTGACCGCGACGCGCTCGAAGTCTGCGTCGAGGAGGAGATCACCTACTTCTCGACGACCGCCTCGGCGTTCGCGGCGCTGGAAGCGCTCGACGCGAAGGACGACCCGATCGACGTCGAAGCGGTCTCGGACCGTCCGCGCAACGTCCAGCAGTGGGGAGCGCCCTCGGACGACTGACTCCGCGGACTCCCTTCTGACTGCGTTTTT
>NZ_BBJO01000022.1 GCF_000739575.1 Halobellus rufus
ACACCGCCCCTCCAATTTTTTGACTGACTGCAAGCACCGCTGAAGGGCCCTATCTTCACTTCCGAGCAAGGGGGTCCCGACCGCTTCAGCTCAGGTGGTCAATCTGTGCGGACAGATACTCTTGAAGAGTGGTGACCGTCTCTTCTGAGACAGCTGAAGCCCCGAAGTCACTCCGATACCCGTGCTTGAGTTCGTCGCTCTCTGTGATCTCCAGTCCACGCTCCAGCTGCTCCCGTAGCGCATCGTCGTCCCCTCGCCGAAGGTGAGGCGTGACAGTGTCGAGATCGATTTCTTCTGCCACTGCCAGGACGTCCCGAAGGTCCGTTTCGCGACCGCTGTGGAGCTTTGCCGCGACGAGGACTGCCCCATCGATGACTCTAGCCGTCGTCGTCACTGTGCCCCCGCTCACCTCCTGTTGGTGGCTGTGGTCGTACAGGTAGTCGAACGACCACTGTGCCTCCGTCTGGCGACACCCGAGTCCGTTTACCAGGAGATCGAAGCCGATCGGCTGCTGCGGTGTGAGCCGCTTCTCGTACTCGATTACTTCGGTGTCGTAGAACCATTTCTTGGCGTGACTGTCCGTTTCCTCGAAGTCCCGACGTTCGAGGAATTGGACGAACTCGGCCTTGGAGTCCGGCGCGACGACGATATCGAGGTCCGTGGAGAAGCGAGCATTGAACGCTGAGACAGCGTAACCGCCGACAAGGACGTACTCATGGCCCTCTTGGGTGAGTTCCTCGAGCAGTTCGATGAGCGCGTCACTTCGGTTGTTGAAGCTTATGGCTGCGCCCGTTCGGTCTCTCGATACGTGACGCCGAGGTCGACGTCCTCGTACATCCGGTCGAGCATCGCCAGCCCCGACTGGAACTGGGCGTAGTTTTCGCGCATATACTCGATTGTCTCTGCTCTCGGGATCACCGGGTACCCTTCGACGTGCTCAATATCGAGTGACACGCGTGGCTCGAGGACGATCTGCAGCGGTCCGTCCAACTCGTCTCGGGGCTGTCGTTCGAATGCGGTCGGGAGGTCGAACCACTCGAAAAATGTCTCCCAGGCGTCGACGTCCTGCTCACGAACAGCGAGGAACAGTGGATAGTCGTTGGGCTCGCGACCGACCTGGTAGCCGCCCTGGGTCCACACGTAGACGGCGTCGATCCGCGTGAACGCGAACGGCCAGTCACTGAACTGTGGGATGACGTACGTTTCCTCGATGGAGGGTGGACTGACGCCGGCGCTGGCAGCGACGAGCTCGAGCGCTGCGTCGTGTACGCGCTCGTCGACTACAGTGAGGCCGTCATCATAGGAAACGTAGCCTGCGTCTTCCAGCCGATTGACGGCCTGTCTCACTGTTTCGTAGGGCGTGTGGAGGTGTTGGGCGACACGGCGGATGGAGTCACCACTCTCGATGGCGAGGATAGTCTGTGCCGCCGTGTCGTCGAGCACCTCATACATCTGGTGGTTACCAATAATCCGGTAACAGTTAAAAGTCTTACTCGACTGGCCGTAAAGCACGATCTCCCCACTTGTTTCGAAGGTAGTCCAGATCCCCACTGAAAACACGCGGAACGACTATAACGAATTCAACGAGCAAAACGAATAGAACGAAAAAAAATGAATGGATTGAACGCATTCTGAGGAACGAACTGGTTGGGGATGAGCTGGCCGGCTTCTACTCGATGAACAGAACGAGTGAAACGAACGTAACGAATAGAACGAATGCATTGATGGTAACGATAGTATTTGCCTCAACGAGCGAAACGAACAATTGGTTTTAACATCGTAGTATTCCTCTCACCGAGTGAAACACCCTCACCGAACCAAACGAACAGAACGACCAAAACGAACGGAATGAACACAACGAGGCAAACGAAAGAAATGACCGACACCAACACCGCACGAATCACCGTGGCGAATCAGAAGGGAGGCGCGGGGAAGACAACCGACGTCATTCATACTGGCGGCGCACTCGCTGCCCGAGACCACGACGTCCTCCTGGTCGACATCGACTACCACGGAGGGCTCACCTGCTCGCTTGGCTACAACGATCTGTACTACGATACCGACCGCACAACGCTGTTCGACGTCCTCGACTTCGACCAGATGGAGTCGGTGAACGACATCATCGTCGAGCACGAGGAATTCGACATCCTTCCCGCCAGCGAGAAACTCGCGAACAACAAGAACATCCAGACGCTGCTTGAGGCGCCGAAGAGTCGCGAGCGGTTGGAGATGACTCTCGACGAGCTCGACAAGGACTACGACTACATCATTGTCGACACGCCGCCATCCCTGAACGTCCTCACCGACAACGCCCTGGTCGCGACCGGCAACGTCGTCATCCCCGTCATTCCCGAGAAGCTCAACGCCAACAGCCTCCAGATTTTCGCGAAGCAGCTGAGTTCCCTCGAACAGGCGTACGGAGACATCAATCGGCTCGCCATCGTCTGTAACCGTGTCGAGCAGAACGCCGAGCACCGTGACACCATCGAGGAGATCAAGTCGGCATATTCTCTCCCGGTGTTCGAGATCCCGAAGCGGACCGACCTCTCTCAGTCGATTGGCGAGGGTGTGTCCGTCTTCGGCTTCGGCAAGGAGAACCAGCGCGTCGAGGATGCACGCGATTTGTTCAACGAGATTGCCGACCTGTTTGACGAGACGTTTGAGAAGACCGCACCTGAGGAGGTGGAAGCATGACCGACGGCTGGGGCGATGCTTCCGGCATCGAGGGCAACTACGAAGAGGAGGACGACGAGGCTGATTCCAGCGAAACGAGTGAGGTGAGTGAAACGGTGGAAACCAGTTCATCGACCGAAACGACCGAATCGACTTCAACGAGTGAAACGAACGGAACGAGCAAAACGAAGACGAACATCAAGGACGAGTGGAATGGGCGGACGATCTACATTCCCGACGATGTCCTCGACGAGATGGAGGACACTTACCTCGAGTCCCAGCTGAAGCTCCGCAAGGCGGGCCAGGACGAGTTCAAGAAGAACCGCCACTTCTACCCGCTACTCGTCCAGTTCGGTATCGAGGCGCTCTCTGATGCGGATTCTGAGGAAATTCAAGCTCGGCTTTCGGAACTCGGAGACGAATGACCTCGCGCAGAAAGAGGACCGACAGTAGTTGCGACTGGTCGTCTCAATGCATATAGTTCTCAAACCGCTTTGTGGCTAGAGGTGAAGTATCCCCTTCGGTATTTTCGTGTCTTTCACACCTAACACTCTTCACAGTGGAAGTCGTATCTCTGTTCAACGATGTCCATCGACCGAGATACCTTCGAAAACACGAGCGAGGGGGAACTCGCCGATCTTTCCGTCCCTGATCAAGTCCTGGGATTTCTCGCTATCAACGAGGATCGGGCGTTCAAGGCCCGCGAAATCGCCTCTCAGATCGACATTGACGAGGGCGCAGTCAGTACCGCACTCTCGCGGCTGAAAGATCGCGGCCTCGTTGAACACAAGGCGACATACTGGGCAATAACCGACGATACTGATCGACTTGAAGGATACAGTGGCTACGAGCGAGCGACTGCCCTGTTCAACGAACAGTTCGGCAAGGAGGATAAAGAGTCTTGGCGGGAGCACGCGCCCGGCGAACCACATCCGAGTGTGGAGAACGAACAGTGACCGATGGCGAGACACCAATTTTCGAACGTGGCGATGTCGTCTACGGCGATGACCCGTTCAAAGGTGAAGAGGACACTCGGCCCTGGCTCATTCTTTCGAATCACCAGGGACGTCTGTTCTACGGCGAGCAGTATATCGCAGTAACACTAACGTCGAAGTCTTGGATGGATGGTCTCATCGCCATTCCTGAGGAGAGCTGGCTTCGTGGCGGGACACCGGACGAGAGTTGGATCGTCCCGTGGGGTATCCAATCCGTTGACCACGAGGATATTGACTTCTGGCAAGGCCGTCTTGACAGCGATCTTGTTGACCAAGCGGTGGCTGCCCTCATCAAAGAACTACAATAGCTTCTCAGAGATTTCGTTCAACTAGCGATTTGGTAAATGGCTGTTAGATAGAGCACGCAGACTGAGCAATCACAGCCAGTCATTGGGAAACTCGTCGGCAGAGTTTCGCACCGCCTCAAGGAGCGGACGGATTTCGTCGAACTTCGGCCCTTTTGCCACTTCGTCAGTATCTCGGTTCAAGCGGATGAGTCCCGCTTCTTTCAATTGAGGCAGATGCGAGTGGTAGAATTCTGTCTGAAGGACCTCTAACGGCTTTTCTCCCTCATAAACGTCCTCTGGTACGGTTACGGTTACATCATTCCGCTGTGGGTTGTGGTCAAGTAAGGCGACGAGTAGTCTGCGACGGTGAATATTCGCCAACGCCTCGAAATACTCGTCCATCGCAGGCATCAATTCAACTTATTAACATATATATGAGGTGTCTCTGTTGAACGATAGACGTACTACCACCCATACGCTCCGCAGAAGTTAAGACTGGCCGTCTCAATGTATACGGTTCTCAAACCGCTTTGTGGCTAGAGATGAAGTATCTCCTTCGATATTTTCGTGTCTTTCACTCCTAACACTCTTCACAGTAGAAGTCGTATCTCTGTTTAACGATATCCATCGACCGAGATACCTTCGAAAACACGAGCGAGGGGGGACTCGCCCTCGAATGTTGTTTAGAGCCCAAGGTTCTATCCATACAACTTGACGTCGCTTCAGTTATTGCCCGGATTTTCTGGCGGCCCTCTCCCGGGATTATCAGTCGTATGACCTCTTCCAGGTGTGTCTGATGGTATCTCAGGGATTACGAGATGAGAGGGAGTATTACCTCCAGTGTGAATCGTATGCTCCCCCTCATTGATTGTTTCCCAGGCGTACGGAGTTTGGCCTGGTTCTCTTGCGGGGTATTGGACTTCCAGATCCTCTTTGCCAAGGTACGTGCCCGAGATCTCTAACTGGAGTGTCTCACCTTCGCTGTAATGGGTGGATGAAGGTCGGATCGGTATATGACACTCCACCATTTCACCAGGATCTACTTCTCTGGGTTCAGCCTCGTAATCAAGGTACGGTTCCCAGATGGTGGACTTCTCTTCGTTCAGCTTTCTACGAGAGAGTCGTAACCATCCGAGGGCGACCGGATACTGCAATGGAGCCCCATAACCAGTGAATTTTACTTCCTCACCATCGGTATCGAATTTCCGGATTGTGACGAAGAGATCGCCATCAGGGGCGTCTTCAGGCGTCACCCACAGTTTAAGACTCTGATATCCAATCAGCGAAGTGTCTTCTTCGAAGGTGAAATCGAAGATCACGCTATCCTGTTCTGTCGAATCGTAACTGATCGAACTCTGACTGTTGGTTGGATCGTCACCCAGTCGGGCATCTCCAGCATCCAGGTAGAGTTTCTTGTACTCCGTTCGAGGAATGGGGAAGTCTTCCTCTTGACTTACAGTCCAGTTTTGTAGAGTCTCACGCGTTTCTATCCTCACCGGTGGGACATTTAGAATTCTATCGTCTGTGCCTTTCAAGAAATGGTCAAAGAACATTTTGCGAAATACCTGGGCTTCCGACTGATAGAATGTCGCCCATTTACCTCGGCCGTGAGTGAACAACCACTTCTGGTCCGACGAGATGTTACGGAATGCCCTCATATCGCGGCGAGTAAACACCCCCTGACTTGACCACGTACCGCAGACAAGGGCGGGTGTTGAAACACCGGCGAAATATTCATCCTCCTTTTTTTCCATTGGCTCCGGGGGATTCTCAGCCTCCGGAGCCCCCCAAGCTGGATTGCTGGGGGCAGGGAAGGTACCCGTGATATCAGGTGAGGTTTGCGGACCTACCCCCTCGTGGGTCGGGTAGTCAGTGAACGGACCACCTTCCCACGGACAAATAGCCTCCAGGTGTGGTGGATTCAGGTTGGCAGCATAGTATTGCGATGTCGATAAAATTGAAACACCACTCAGGCCCACGTTTCCGTTACTCCAGTCCTGCTGTGCAGCCCACTCGATTGCATCGTACATATCCCGTCCCCAGGAAGAAAAGCCGGTAAATGTTCCCGGGGATCGACCAAACCCACGCGGATCGACAACGATGACGACGTACCCAGATGGTACCCAATATTCTGGGTTCTCAGCTTCAAATGTACAAGCCCCCGTGATCGGCGGGCCCCACGGTTCGTACGCGACTCCATCACCAGGCCAAGGGATCCCGAATTCATCCTCACCCTCCGTCCAGTAGATATCCTTGCCATATGCAGTAAACGCTAGCAGTACCGGATATTCTCCGGAGTCTTCTGGCCGGTGAATATTTGCTGCAAGTTCTAGATCGTCCCGCATAGGAATAGCTACGTCTGTTTCACTCACGATCGAATGGGCTACCCCATCCTCCCGATATTCCCATACTTGCTCAACGTCCGGGTCGGTAGGGTCGCCTTGGTTTGATGCAACCACTGTGCTGCTCCCTAATGAGGGGACGAGCGCTGCACCGATACCGATACCTCCAGCTTTGAGCATCTCCCTCCGTGAGGGAGAAACTCCATTGCTATGGTTAGACATAGCAATATAATTATTAATTGAAATACACTTCAATCCATCGGTTACTCAAGTAACGGACCCCGCGATCCCACGCAGGTTGACGTCCATATAGTCTGTACCACCAAAACGTTCATTATCTATAGACTAGTATGTTACCCTATGCCTCACTGTATCCGATTCAATGATGAGGATTGTCACTCTGAGGCCGTCGACTTAGTGGGTGGCAAAAACGCATCCCTCGGCGAACTCAGAGCCGCAGGCGTCCGTGTTCCTCCAGGCTTCGCCGTAACGACCGACTTTTATACTCGATTTCTCGCAAGTGCCGGCTTGGAGGACATAATTCAGGACGAATTGAACGCCAGCGACCTCACAGACGCTGCTGCGGCAGAAGATGCCGGTGAGGACATTCGGTCAGCCATCAAATCGGAGCCGTTCCCGGAGGACCTAGACGAAGCGCTTGAAGTTGCGTGGAATAAATTAGAGGAAGCTGTCGACGGTCAATCCCTTGAGGTTGCCGTACGATCTAGTGCGACCGCCGAGGATCTGCCGGATGCAAGTTTTGCCGGACAACAGGACACATATCTCCACGTTAGCGGATTCGAAGACGTCAAAGAACGTGTACGCGACTGCATAGCGAGCTTGTTTACGGCAAGGGCGATTTCGTACCGCGAGGAAAACGGCTTCGATCACGACATCGTCCAGATTAGTGTCGGCATTCAAAAGATGGTGGACGCGCGGGCGTCGGGCGTAATGTTTACTGTAAACCCCGCAAACGGAGACCGGTCGAAGGTTCGGATCGAATCGAACTGGGGACTCGGGGAATCCGTCGTTGCCGGGGAAGTCACCCCCGATAGTTTTCTGGTCGACAAACCGCCTGGAATTGTCGTCGAGCGAAATATCTCGACGAAGCAGGTGATGACGAAGAAGACTGACTCTGAAGTGGAGAACGTCCCGGTCCCCGAAGCAAAGCGCGAGGAAGCGAGTATCTCGAACGCTGAAATCGAACGGTTGAACGAATATGCGAAGAAAATCGAGAAGCACTATGGACAGCCCCAGGACATTGAGTGGGCAATCGAAGGCGGTCTCGACGACGATTCCACGATTTACATCCTTCAGAGTCGCCCAGAAACGACCTGGAACGACGGTGAGTCTGGAACCGAGAGCTCCGATTCAGAGACAACCGAAGCCACCTCGAATACGACCAACGCTGTCGATCAGATGGTGAACGTTCTCACCGACAGTCAGTAAGCGACACGAACCATCTACTACGCAAATTTCATATTACCTTCCTCAATAACGATTACTATGAAAATTGGTCTAATAAGCGACGTCCACGCGAATCTCCCCGCGCTAGAGGCAGTTCTAGATGCTGCTCCCGAGATCGATGTCTGGATTCATGCCGGGGATATCGTCGGCTATGGACCGTGGCCATCAGAGACGATCTCGGTCTTCCAGAAGGAAGGCATCGTATCCATTCAGGGAAACCACGATCGGGCCGCGATTGGCGATTTCCACGATGGATTCGTGGGAATCCCGAGACTGATGGCAGAATGGACCGCGTCCCAACTGTCCGACGAAGAATGCCAGTATCTCGAATCGCTGCCGGTAGAAACCAATTACGCGGACGGCCAGATACACGTCGTTCACGGTGCTCCTGACGCACCAAACAGGCGCCTGACACTGGATGACATCGAACCATCACTACTTGATGGTGGGGATGTTCTCGTCTTGGGCCATACCCACGACCAGATCGTACGCGAGTTCGACGCCGGCACCGTTGTGAACCCCGGGAGTGTCGGTCAACCGCGTGATGGCGACTGGCGGTCCGCATTCGCCATTTTATCCCTCGATACGATGGACGTGGAAACACACCGAATACCGTATCCTTACGAGCGCGTCCAGGAGACGGCCCGGTCGTACGGTTTCCCAGACCCGATCGTTACTGCGTACGAACGAGGGAGCATCTCTTCCTCTGAACTCGCTAGCTGGACTGAGGACGTGGACCCGCAGGATCTCGGCCTGGACTGACCGACCGAGTTCGTTCCGATCTCTGGTTCGGCATTAACCGCTTCCGGCGTGAAGAACGGAGAAATAGACAATGAGGCTAGTCCGCCCGCTCTACGATTTCGACAGTTCCCTCTTCGCCATCGACACGGATACGATCGCCAGTTTCGATTTCGGACGTTGCTGCACCCGTTCCAGTAACAGCGGGCACGCCGTACTCTCGACAGACGACCGCAGCGTGGCTGGTGATGCCGCCGTCGTCAGTAACGGCGGCGTTGATACGCGGGAAGACGGGAGCCCACGCTGGGTTGGTGTAGTGAGCGACGAGGATTTCTCCGTCTTCGAGTTTATCGAGTTCCTCTGTACTTGACAGCACGCGGGCGTTCCCCTCGACGACACCCGACGAGGATCCGAACCCGTCAAGGGAGTCCCGCGGCCCTTCCTGCGATTCCGCCTTCAGTTCGTTGTACACTCTGTCTGTCGTGATCCCCCAACTCATAATGAGGGTTGGATCGGTGATCTGTTCCGGCGGCTCACCTAGGAACGATGGTGGCGTCCATTCCTGCGCCGCTTCTAGGATTTCTCGCCGTTTTTCAGCCATCTTCTTCCACTTCGTTGGGGTGAATCCGTCCGGACCGAGCGCCCACGTTTCACAGACCTCTTCCAGGAGTTCTGCCACCTCGAACTTGGTGAACATAAAGATGTCATCGGGTTCTTCGATGAGCCCTTCATTTGCGGCGAGTTGGCCGAACTCCCGCATCTTGGCGAAGATCTCCGTTCCGAGCCAATGTTCGATCCAGAATTGATGATCCTCAGCATACTCATAAATGCTGAGGCAGGTTTCGAGCGCCTGGTTGAACTGTTGGAGTTCCTCCTCGGAGTCGCAGTAGGTCCGGTACTCGTCGATCAATTCGTTCCGCTCCTCGCGTAGTTTTTCGAAGTCGCGGCCGACGTCCTTGCCTTCCTCAAGGCGTTGAACCTTAGCTCGAAGGTGTTCGAACGGTGCGACCAGGTCATCGATCCACGACCCGTCCTTGTGGCTTAGGCCGTCCCCGTAGGAGAGATGGAACCAGGGGTCTTTGGCCTCATTGAATGCTTCCACGAACTCCCGACCATTCTCGGATTCCTCCAACCGCGATAGTTTCGCCTCGGGTTCGAGATCCGATTTCAGCACGGACACCACGTCGTCTCCAAGTTCTACTGCCAGTTCCGCGAGGTCGTTCAGTTCTTCGTCGGGGCGAATGAGATCCGGTTCGAACCCGGATACCATCTTACCGATGGTGTCTTCGGAGATTCCGGGGAATAAGTTCTCGCAGGTCTCCCGAAACGTCAAATACGCTAGGAAAGACAGATGGAGGAACTCGAAGTGGCGCTGATACCCCTCGAACACCAGTTCGGTCAACCGGTTGTAGTTCTCGACGATAGCGAGGGTGTCCTGACTCTGCCCTTTTGCTTGAATGACGGTTTCCTCGGGTACGTACCTCGGGAGCTCCTCGGGGACGTGGAGGTCACGGATTTCGTGACCTAGCTCTCTGACCGCTGGCTTCCAGACGCCTTTCGCTAGTCCGTCGTAATTCTCGTAGACGTATTCGCTCCGTTCGGCGAAGATCTGTTGACGCTCTTCAAGGAGTTCCGGATCGTCGCACTCGATCGCTGCCCAGAACATATACCCACCTAGTACCCGAATTTCGATCGACATCGCCGGTGGGACGGCGAATACTCGACTCGGATTCTGTCCCATTGTCATCTGCCACGCTTCCGCATTGACGGCCATATCCCACGGGGCAACTGGTTCGTTGCAGTGCGTCTTATCCCAGAACCAGAAGAACTCGTGTTCGTAGTCCGATCGTTCTTCCGTTCGATCGAATTGGAAGTAATCTGGGAAGAGGTCTTCCCATCCCTCCAGTTCCTCCGGTATCTCCACTTCGTCCGGCCATTTAAATCGCTCGCGGTCTTCGGTGTCTCCACCTGTGACATTCGATGCCATAGTACACCAGTATGTGAATAATGATAGAAGATTATAAATTTAGTATAATACAGATTTCATCTTCGAGGGCGCTGTGTAAAGAAACGTATAAACGAAAAATGCTCCATTGGCCTCTCGAAGCGTCGAATATAGGAAAATAGATGGACGAAGAGGTGGCCGAGTCGGAGAAATACTCGGCCAATTAGATAGGACTACTTACCGTTCGGCCGTTCCGACCTGTCTACGATAACATCATAGGTCTCGCCGACCGCCTTGAACGTACGGCGCGGGAGCGACCGTGGCGCGGACTTCTTTCTCGACGTGACGCTCTACCTTCCGCTTCTTCGAGTTCTCCTCGCCCCAGGTGATCGTCACCTCGGTCCCAGGCTCTGCGTGCTCGGTATCGATGAGCCCGACTGCCAGCATCTCGCGCTCGTTGTAGAGGTAGCCTTGCCAGTTCGTCACGCCGACGAGCTCGCCATCCTTTTCGACTCGGTCGTAGTGGGCCTTCGACCAGTGCCGAACGTTGTCCGGCATATCGATGAACTTGTACGTCTCGCCCTCCCGGAAGAGCGACGCATAGATGTCGATGACGTCCTCCTCGTTCCAGACGAAGGTGACGCGCTCACGGGTCTGGTTCTCCGCGCGTTCCTTGAGCGCCTCCTTTCCGATGAAGTCCGTGTCGAAATCGACGACGCGGCCGTGACCCCGCTCGAACGGGTCCATATAGTACTCCGAGATATCGTCGGGTTGGAAGCTGCCGCCTATCGACATATTCGCCTCGATCTTGTCCATATCGAGCCACTCGCGGTACTCCTTCATTTCGGGGCTGTCGTAGATGGCGGGCACCGGGAACGGAATCCACCCCGATTCGAGCGGCGTCATCTTGTACCCCTTCGAGCCGAGCGCGCGGATGCCGTACTCCTCGCCGGCTTCCATAATAGTCTCCTTGACCTCGTCGTGGATCTCGTAGGGTCCGAAAATCTCGAGACCCGGCGTGCCGCCCATCCCGTGACCGAGCGCGTACACCTCGTGGCCTGCGATCGAGATCATATCCATCTCGAAGAAGCCGATTTCGGGCAGTTCCCCGTCGGTCACCTCTTTCATAATTTTCCGCGCCTCGGGACCCTGCACTTCGAAGCGGAACTGCGGCGGGTCGCCGTCTTCTATCGGACTGTACGGCTTGTCGGCCGTTACGTCGTAGTCGCCCGTCTCGGCGTTGAACTGGATCCAGTGGTTCGCGACCGGGGTGCCGAACGTCACGAACTCCTCCTCGTCGAGGTAGAAGAGGATCAGGTCCCGGACGGAATAGCCCTCTGGCGTGACAACTTCGACGTGTTTCGCCATCGGCGGTTCGCCCTTGCGGAAGTTGTCAAAGCCGTTGACCGTGACCCACTCGTAGAAGTCGATCGAATCGGGTCCCCGGATGTACAACGGTCCCATATGGTAGGACTGGTCGACAATAGAGGCAGTCTCTGCCATCGCCCGCTGCTCCTCGATCCAGTTTGTGAACTCGTCCGGAAAGGAGTACGACTGATCAGGGTGATTCCAGATCGAGTGTTCCAGATCCATATCACGAAACATCTGAGCGATGTTATCAGCATCGCTCACCATCTCCTCAACGTTCTCATACGTCATACTTCATAGGAAAAGTGAGCGGCCGAATACAAATAAATTATGGTGATGAAAACGCGTTCAACCCCATTGGTGACTTCGACAGATAATGATTCCCTCAGATGAGGGAGTCCATTTTCGGAGTCTCAGTCTGATGTCCTGGAGGGAGAACCTCGTCCCTGATTCTCGGACGGGGGGCCTCTACCTGGGACGTCGTCTTCCGGCGGAACCTCAGGAATCACAAGGTAGGAGCCGTAATCTCCTCCTGTGTGAATTGTGTGTTCGCCTTCATTTACTGACTCCCACTCAAACGGGGTCTGTCCCTTCTCTTCCGCAGGATACGTCACTTCCAGTTCCTCCTGTCCAAGGAATGAACCAGAAACCTCCACCTGCAGCGTCTCTCCTTCGCTGAACCAGGTGCCGGAGGGTAGTATTGGTACGTGGCACTCGACGGGATCACCTGGGTCCACTTCGTCCGGGGAGTCGCCGTACGAGAGATACGGCTCCCAGTCGGTGGACTTCTCCTTGTCGAGTTCTCTTTCGGAGAGTCGTAACCATCCGAGTGCGACGGGATAATGTAACGGGGCACCGTATCCGGTGAATTCCACCTCATCACCATCACGATCTAACTTCCGCACGGTGACAAAGAGGTCGGCGTCGCTCGCATCCTCCGGGGTGATCCAAAGTTTCAGACTCTGATAGCCGATCAGCGCAGTATCTTCTTGGAACGTAAACTCGAAGATTCCGCTTTCCGGTTCGGTCGAGTCGTAGCTTACCTCGCTTTCGTCCTCTGGAGCCTCGTCGACCAACTCACCGCCTTCTGCATCGAGGTACAGTCTCCGGTACTCCGTTCGCGGAATCGGAAAGTCGTCTTCGCCGTGCACAGACCAGTTCCGAAGGGTATCACGGACCTCTACTCTGACCGGCGGAACGTCGAGTATCCTGTCGTCGGTACCCTTCAGGAAATGGTCGAAGAACAGTTTCCGGAAGGCTTGCGCCTCCGTCTCGTAGAACGAGGCCCACTTCTCCCGACCGTGGTTATAGAGCCACTTGTGTTCCGAGGAGATCTGTCGGAAGGCCCTGAAGTCGCCACGACCGAAGAGTCCGTGGCTCGACCACGATCCGCAGATAAGCGCCGGTTGTGTGACCTGTTCAAACAGCTCGTCCTCCGTTCTGTCCATGCCCTCTGGAGGATTAGTATCACTCGGCGCATCCCAGGCAGGCTCGTGCGGGGGCGTGAATATCTGGAAGATGGGCGGCGATGTCTGCGGACCGACGCCGCCGTGTCGAACGTATCCGAATGGCGATCCCTCCCACGGGCAGATGGCTTTCAAGTGTGGCGGATCCAGCCGGGTCACGTTGTACTGGTATATGGACAGCGCAGAAACGCCACTTAGTCCCACGTTCCCGTTACTCCACTCTTGCTCTCCGGCCCACTCGATGGCGTCGTACATATCCCGGCCCACCGCTCCTCCTTCGCCCGGTGACCGCCAGCTTCCTCTCGCGTCGACAACCACGACGACGTATCCCTGCGGAACCCAGTAGTTGTGATCCTCCGCTTCGAACGCGCACGATTCCGCGACTGGGGGACTCCACGGTGAATATCCCACGCCGTGTCCCGGCCAGTTGGCAGGGTTCCCGTCGAGATCAGTAAAAATCTCTGGGGCGTCTCCCCGGTCGTGTTTAGTTTGGAGCATTGAACCAGGCGGCAAATGCTTGAAGCCACTTTTCGGCGGTTTGCAGCTCAACGTGGCTGAAACAGTTTGAGAACGAGGACGTTCGACGCTTGAGCTCTCGAAAGATTCGCTCGATGGCATTCCGATTTCCATTCCGTTCAGTTTGAAATCGGAGTGCTGCTCTGGCCAGCGCAGTTTGGAGGTGTTGAGCGCCATCGACCAGAAACACGGCGGATTCGACATCGTGTTTCTGGCGAAGTTCACGTAGGAAGATCTCGGTCAATACAGTCGTTGTCGTTGAAAACAGTCGCAGATGCAGCAGATCGTTTGTGTCGGGATCGGCTGCAGCGTACAGCCAGAATTGCTGATCGTTGATTCGAATCACAGTTTCGTCGACCGCAACGTGATTCGGGCTTCGACCCTCTGTGGGCTGTAGATCAGCCTTTTGGACCCAGTCGTGAATTGCTTTGCGCGATCGCTTGACACCCAACTCTTCGAGGATTGAGACGGTATTCGACAGCGACAGGCCCGCTAACTGCAATTGAATACCAAGTTTCATCGCTCGCTCGGGTGTCCGCTGTCGTTCCACAAAATCCAAATCAATCCAGTCCGTGCGTCCACTGAGGCGGGCGATTTCTGGCATAGATCACCAAGAAATCATCCCGCCTCACTCTTCATCCTTAACTAAACACGACCGTCTCCCCAGTAGATGTCTTTTCCGTACGGGGTAAATCCCATTATTACTGGATATTCACCGGCTTCCTCTGGACGGTACACGTTGGCAGCTAGATCCAGTCCGTTACGCATCGGGACTCGCCCGTCGACTTCTTTCACGATGTTGTAAGCGATCTGTTGTCTTGGGGATCCCCACACTTCACCTTCTTCTCCCATAACCTCGTCGTGTACAGAGGCCGTTGCGCTGCTTCCGAGACATCCCACTAGTGCCGCTCCCACTCCAACACCGGTTGCTTTCAGTACACTACGTCGCGTCGACCGTCTATCAGTGCTATGACTAACTATAGCACACAAAGTGACTATATGAAAGAGTAAAATAATTTCGGGAATGGAAGCAAGTATGTATAATCGGTAATCGGATCGCATCGTCGGGAGCATTTACCCTCGCCATCTACACTATCGCTGATTACCCCGAACAGGAGATCGACGAGGAAGATAGAGGGCCGCTTCAGTTCCGTTCGAGGATCTCTACCGTCCCCTCGTTGCCGTCGACGCGAATGTAGTCCCCGGTTTCGATCTGCTGAGTCGCCTGTCCCGTTCCCGTCACCGCAGGGACTCCGTACTCTCGACAAACGATGGCGGCGTGGCTCGTGATGCCACCGTCGTCGGTGACGGCGCCGGCGATCTGTGGGAAGACAGGGGCCCACGCCGGATTCGTGTAGGGCGCGACGAGGATGTCATCCTCCTCGATTTCGTCCAGTTCCTCCGTGGTGGAGAGGACACGAGCGGTGCCCTCGACCGCCCCTTTCGAGGATGCAAATCCTTCGAGCGAGTCCACTTCCTCGTCTGAACCCTCGAGGTCAAGCCAGTTGTCCACCTTGTCGGTCGTGATCCCCCAGAGCATAATGACCAGAGGATCCGATACTTCCTCCGGAGGGATTCCCATAGCCGGCGGCGGATTCCACTCTCGTGCAGCGTCCATAATTTGCCGTCGCTTCTGCGCTTTCGCCTTCCAGCGCGAGGGGACGTATCCGTCTGGTCCGAGACCCCACGTCTTGCAGAGTTCCTCGAGGAGTTCCTTGACTTGATGTTCGGTGAACAGGAAGATGTCGTCCGGGTCGTCGAGTACATCCTCGTTGACCAGCAGCTGTCCGAACTCCCGCATCTTGTCGAATATCTTCGTAGTCAGCCAGTGCTCAATCCAGAACTGGTGGTCCTCGGTGTACTCGTAGATCTCTTTGCACGTCGCGTAGGCCTGGTCGAACCGTTCACGTTCCTCGTCCGAGTCTAGATAACTCCGATATTCGTCGACGAGTTCCTTGCGTTCGGACTCGACCTGCTCGAAGTTGCGGCCGATCTCTTCACCTGCTTCAAGGCGTTCGATTTTCGTCTGCAGGTGATCGAACGGCGCTTCGAGGTCGTCGATCCACGAGTTGTCGACGCTGTGGTTGCCGTCACCGTAGGAGATGTGGAACCAGGGATCTTTCGCCTCGTCGAACGCTTCCTTGAACTCACGACCGGCCTCCGTCTCGTCCAGACGTGCTAGTTTCTCAGATGGACCGTCGTCCGATTTCAGAACCGTTGTCACGTCGTCGCCGAGCGAGACGGCGAGTTCCGCCAGTTCGGTGAGTTCGAGGTCAGGTCGGAACAGGTCCGGTTGAATCCCCGAAACCATCTTCCCGATGACGTCCTCGGAGATGCCCGGGAAGAACTCTTCGCAGGTCTCCCTGAAGGTGAGGTACGCGAGATACGCGAGATGGAGGTATTCGAAGTGCCGCTGGTAGCCTTCCAGAGCCAAGTCCGTGAGTCGATCGTAGTTGTTGACGATCGCCAGCGTATCCTGGCTTTGTCCCTTCGCCTCGATGATCGTCTCCTCTGGGGCGTATCTCGGTAACTCCTGCGGTACTTCGAGGTCCATTACCTCCCGACCGAGACGTTTGACTTCGGGCTTCCACTTGGCCTCGAACAACCCGTCATAGTTTTCGTAAACGTACTCGCTGCGTTCGGCGAACACTCCACCGCGTTCTTCGAGAAGGTCTTGGTCTTCGACGGGGTGCGCGGTCCAGTAGAGGTACCCGGCAAACGTCCGGATCTCTACGGACATCGCAGGCGGGATCGCGAACACCCGGCTCGGGTTCTGGCCGATGCCGATCTGCCACGCACGTACGAGCGTCGTTAATTCCCAAGGTCGCAGCGGTCTGTTCGAGTGGTTTTTGTCGTAAAACCAGAACTGATCTCGCTCGTAATCAGTGCGATCCTCACTCTGGTTGTAGAGGAAAAATTCCGTGTACATCTCCTCCCATCCGTCAAGTTCCTCCGGAACGTCAACCTCGTCCGCGAAGGGGAACCGTTCACTTCGACCATCGGGTCCCTCTACTGGGGACTCTTGCGTGTCATCAGTTGCCATTGTTTCGACCGATATGTAACGATAGATAAAACTTAAATGTACCGGCGATTTTGCACTGTAACCGACGGAATTGACGTGAGAGCGTGGCGACCCCAAAAGTGATGATTGAATACACTGGATGTAGGTTGTATGTCAGACCCAACAGGCGTCGCGTTCTTTCCGGTTACGACGTTCGACGAGGACGGTGAACTCGACGAGCGTCAGCTCAGAGATCACGTCTCTTCGACGGTGGAACGCGCCGAATTTAGTTGCGTCATTCCGCTCGGGAGCGTGGGCGAGTTCGCGTACCTGACGCTGGCCGAACGCAAGCGCGTCATCGAAGTCGTCGTCGATGAGGTTTCCGACGATATTCCCGTGGTTCCGGGTACGTCGGCGATTCCGACGAGAGAGTCCGTAGACGTGACTATGTTCGCACAGCGCGCCGGAGCACACAGCGTTCTTGTGACGCCGCAGTCGTACTTTCCTCCAACCGAAGAGACCGTCTTCGAATATTATCGCTCTCTCAGCGAGAAAACGGACATTCCGATCTGGGTGTACAACAATCCGAGCACGACGAACATCGATATGGGTACCGATCTCGTATCGCGGCTTCTGGAACTGGAGGGCATCGACTACGTGAAATCGGGAACGGGCGATATGCGGTCGTTCCGAAATCTGCACTGCCGAGTCGGGGACGACGTGCCACTATTCGCTGCCCCACCGAATATGTTCGAGAAGCTCGCGTTCGGTGCACACGGCTGGTCGGGGCCGATCGCCACGATAGATCCGGAGGCATCCGTCGAGATGTTCACCGCCTTTCGGAACGGTGACATCGTAGAGGCCAGAGAGCAGTTTAAACCGTGGCAGCCGCTCCTCGATTTCTTCGATGAGTATCCCTACGTTGCGACTATGAAAGCCATCCTCAACGAACAGGGTCGGGACGTCGGTTATCCCCGGGCACCGGTACAACCCCTTGATGGGGCTCCCCGAGAGAGGCTTCGGACTACCCTAGACGAACTTGACCTTCGCTGAAGCTTCGATATCGTCGACTATTCAGTAAAGCACCGCCGCATATCCTATGAACAAAAGGTCCGAAGCTGAGTTCTCTGAACCGTCAGTCGTCGGCTTCGATTTCTTCGTCCGGCTCTGGGTTCATTCCCTTGTAGCGGTCGCGGAGGTGGTCACACCCTTCTTCGGACCAGTCCTTCTCGTCCGTTGGGACGTAGTCGTACTGGCGGCGGGCGTGCTGTCCGGCCTTTCCACCCCACCAGACGAATCCGTCGGATCCGTCTTCGGGCGTCCAAGTGACCGTCTCCCACTCAGGATCGAAGATTAGATAACCGCCGGCGAAGATTTCGACCTTGTTTCCGGACGGTTCCAGGTAGTAGTTGAAGTGTGCCTGACTGATGCCGTGGCGGGCGGGCCCACCGACGAACTCGATGTCTCGCTCTCGCAGCATATCTGCTGCTCGCTCGAGTTCGCCACGGTAGCCGCCATCCATATAGTACGCGACGTGGTCAATCTTATCGACGACGTTCGCGTCCGGCGGCGGTGTGATAAATGCGACCTCGTGGACGAGTGGACTGACGCTCATCCATGCACCGACCTGATTGCCGTCGGGATCAAGCCCTTGCTCACGGAGATCGAACCCGAGGACGTCCTCGAACCACTCGACGCATTCAGGTACGTTGCTCACGTTGAAATTAACGTGGTCGATACGGCGGAAGCCGGCGCCACGTTCCGGCTTTCTTGCAGGCTGGTTCTTTAGCCGTGCTTTATTTTCATCCTCGACGGTTTCAAACGCCCGGTCAACGTCGTAGACGAGTTCCATATATTCGGGCGTGGCGCCCGGATAATCGAACTTGAGTGCACGCCCTTGTCCGGGCTCCTCACCTGCATCGACCCATTCGGTGTCGTATCCCGACTCTTGGATGCGCTCTTCGAACTCCTCGAAGTCATCTTCATCTTCGAGCATCCACGCGACATGCTTACAGCCCCACGTGTCGCCCTCCCGAATGATCAGCGTGTAATCCTGCCAGTCACCGAAGGCTGCCAGGTAGTAGGCATCGTCCTCCTCATGGCGGACGTACATACCCATTGTGTCGCGGAAGTGTTCGAGCGACGCTTCTAGGTCTGGACAGTACAACTCGGCGTGTGCAATCGTTGCAATCCCCATAATCTCCATTATCTATTCATATATAATAAATCTATGGCCAATGGTCTTTCTCAACTGATTAGCAGTGGAAGATATGGCAACTCTAAGTCATTCCAAGTGAGTAATATCGGTAATCTGATTGTATCTACGTATCCGGGATATTTACATAATATTTATTTTGCAATAACGCAGCGAACGGCTCTATTATTACAATACTAGTATTGTAATCCCCTACCAGATTGTCCTCAGTAGTTATTAGTGAACAATTCACGTACTTACTGTCTTTTACGGGAAATCGGTCAAAATTCAGAGGAGGAACTTCCGTGAAGAGGTTACAACTCCCGAGCCGAATATATGGGAGATATAAATAATCATTTTTGACTTGGAAGTACTGCAACGGAAGAATTCGAAGTTATTCTGACTCGCACGATCATTCGCGGGTAACCACTTTCAAAAAGCGCCTCAATCCTTCAGCTCTCGTTGCTATCCCTTTCTTCAATAGCGCAAAACATATTTCAAATCTCTCTGATCTCCCCTTCCCGAAAAGCAGTATCGCTGTACTTTACGACGGTCTAGCCGTGGCTGCCTCCACACCTAGTCGAGATTATTTTTGAAACCGACCCAGAAGAATTTAATATCAAACTGATCAGTAATAGAGAATCCGAATATGCGGTATCTTTAACTGTTTATCAGGAGAGGTATTAAATATGACGTCAAAGCAAGATCGAAAGGTGGTGAAAACGACCGAGACATCCATTCGGCTTATCAAGATAATGCGTGAGCGCGGTGGAGCAACAATAAAGGAACTAGCCGAAGAGATGGAGATGTCAACTAGTACCGTCCATCGGCACTTAGTGACGCTGGAGAAATATGGGTACGTGCGTCGGTATGGTGACGCGTTTCAGCCAGGGCTAAAGCTATTAGACCTCAGCGAGTACGTTCGCAGCCAGTGGCCGTTAACGGCGATCACTGACGCCGTCGCAGATCTCAGCGAACGGACTGAAGAGGAAGTAGATTTCTTCACCGTAGACCGTGGTCGACTGATCACTATCGACAGGACGTACCGGAAGTACCACCGGTTGATAAAATACGGAGAAGACGACACCAAAGAGACAGGCGACTACCACACGCAGGTCGGGAACTACTACCATATGCACGTGCTCGGAGCGGGCAAAGCTATCCTAGCGGAATATCCAGAAGGTCGAGTTAAACGCGTCATCGACCAGTGGGGACTCCCCGCGAAAACAGAGAATACGTTAACGAGCAAGACACAGCTCCTCGATGAGCTGGAACAGATCCGGGAGCAAGGGTACGCTATCGACAACGAAGAGTACACACGCGGGCTCCGGACAGTTGGTAAGGTGGTTCGTAATCCGAACGGGGGCGTCTTCGGTGCATTAAACGTAGCCGGACCGAGGTATCGAATGGACGGTGTCGTGTTGGAACAAGAGATTCCACGCGCGCTGGAGAAAGCGAGCTCAGAACTCGAAGAGGCGATAGCGGATGAAGCAATGATGGTGCAACAACAGCCGCTCAATCCGTATTAAGCACTTTATTGATCATTGCACCGCGTTGGCACTGTCTAGTTAGCGGAGTTTGAAGAATGAGCAGGTCGTTGAGGATCTTGTCCAGAGATGCTCGCAGACCTGCCCAACGAGAACTTAGACGGTGAATTAGATGAATGTTGGGAGCGTGAGCGGACGGCGACGTTGACGAGACGCGAAGCGTCTTGTTCGCACACCAGAAATCTCTGATTTCTGGGGACGCCCGTCAGGGCGTTCGCCGTCCGCCTCCACGCGACCGGTTGTTCGCTCAGGGAGACAATAACGATTCTCGCTGAATTAGGCGTTGAACGCTCACATCAAGCAGTTTGGCAGTGGGTACATCGGCTGGCTGACAGCGTTCCTGACCCGCCGTCGGCGCGGGTCGCGGTCGACGAGACCGCTGTCCGCATCAACGGTGAATTGTCTTGGGTATACGCTGCAATAGACCTCGACTCAAAGCTGTTGCTTGGCGTCGATCTCTTTGAACGACGAGGTACTGACCCAGCGACTGAGTTTCTTCAGCAACTCGCCGAGAAACACAATCTTTCAGACGCTGAGTTGCTGGTTGATGGCTATGGGTATTTGACTGCCCTCTTTCGAGTTAACTTGAGCGGTCATCTGGGCTATGTAGACCGAAACCTCATTGAAAAGTGGTTTCAGACCCTCAAAATGAGGATCGACCGCTTTCATCACTCGTGGGTCGGCAGTCGGCCTGCCGTCGCTCAGTGACTTGCACAGTTTGCGTACTACTATAACTTTCAACGACCGCACCAAGCGTTAGATAACCGAACACCAGCGGAGGCTGTTAACTAGACAGTGCCCAGAATCAGATAGTGTTTGAAATGGTGCAATAAGGGAGAAAATCAATATTGATGTGTGTCTGGTTTGGAAGAGTGGATTTTTCGTCTCTTAGATGACTCGACTCCACACATTAGAAATCGGCACTGTGCTTTCCGAGGGTGCACATTTATTATAGGCCCTGCTATGCGTAGAATATATGATCAACAATACCGACGGCGGCGACTCGTCGGAATCCATTGACCCCCGCAACGACTTGACAGCCATCGTGGACGACTATATTACCGCGCTGGTGGCGCACAATCCTGGTGCAGCACCAATTGCACCGGATGCTGACTTTGTCGAGAACATAGAACCGAAGACACTAGGTGAGGGACTGTGGCAAACAGCCTCGGAAGAACCGACCAGCTTCGAGATTTACGTTCCAGATCCAGTGGCTGGACAAGTCGGGTATCTGGGTCTCCTCAAAGAAGACGGCGATCCAGTACTGCTAGGGCTGCGCCTAAACGTCAAAGACGGCACAATAACCGAAATGGAGCATATGATCACACGGGATCTGAGTCCAGGTAGAGACGGCTACAACAATCTCAACAATCTAGATGCGCCGCGTCAGGTCTTTCGCCAACCCGTCCCAAAGGCCGAGCGCAACACCCGCGAGGAACTGCTGAAGATCACCGATACCTACTACGACGCCGTGGCCGAAGATGACGGTTGCTTGGCTCCATTCGCCGCGAACTGCGTGCGTATCGAAAACGGGTTCCAGACCACGTGTAAAACACCACCGCCGAATCCGGAGCCTGGTGATATCCTCTTGACGCTCGACGCTGCAGAACAACTCGACGCCGGGACCTTCAGCAATATCACGCGGATTGAGCCCCGGCGAGTCGAGATCGCCGACGTGGAGACCGGCCTTGTGTGTGGGCTCTCGCACTTACGGCACCCAATGGAGGAAACGACCCTCGACATCGAAGGTGTGCCCGAAGTTGAGACGGTCGAACGCGACTGGGATCCCTTTGATACGGTGGCTCTGCATATTTTCAAGATCAGCAGAGGCAAAATCCGTACTATCGAGGCTGTAGGATTCCGTGCCCCCTATAACTCGCCTACTGGCTGGGAATAACTATGGACAGAAAGTGTTGCCTTCGTGCCGCTTGCTTGACGAGGCGGTTGAACCCCTCGTCGACGACGCTTCAAGTACCTTTCGTATTGACGGCCTCGTTGAGTTCGGGTTCGTCGTCGCGAGTCACACGGTCTGTGGAATACCGAAGCCACATAAATCCGGGGCGCTCTCGGGACATCGCTTGTAGGCAGAGAGTGTCAATTGTACCCAATTAACGGATAAACCGTCACTGTAGGAGCTGAAGGACGAGGTTTGAATTGAATTGACCTCTCAAAAATGCATTCTGCATCTGATGGTCTGTCGATATCCATCCTCCGACTTGCTGCAACTTCTAGCTCCGCAGAAGCTGAGACCGGCGTTCTCAATGCATATGGAACTATCTTCCTTCGATGGCCCCAGCTGGAGTGTCTGCTCGACAAACTGCGACACAATACGGTCCTCGGCAGTCCGAAGCCGATACGCTCCGTCGCGTTCCAGTTGCCGGCACTGGTGATGTGTGACACCGAGGGTGATACACTATCACGAGGATGTGATTCCATCATATCGTACACATCCCTGATCGGAGAGTCACCAGTACTGAGCGGAGAATGGAACAACGAGAGGTTGGTGGGGTTACCCCCCGTAGCCCTCACCCTCAATTGGGCCGCTAAACACGCCGTAGAGGAATTTGAAGTACCACAGTACCAGCAGCAGGACCGGAAACCCGAGGACGGTCACGAGGTTCAGCGCTAGTGGCGACACGACCGCTTCTCTAACCAACAGCCCGGTCGGCGGATAAATCGTCGGGTACAGCAGAATTGCGACCAAGATCGTCAACAGTGTGGGCAGCGCCAGCGCGTTCGCGAGCCAGGCTCGGTACCGGCCGCGTCTGGCCAGTACGCTCCCACCCAGCCCAACTGCAACCGAGAGAGCGACGACTGCAGCGACGGGCAGCGAGAGCACCGCGTCGGCAGCGCCGCCCGCATCGGTCAGGACGACGGTTCCCAGCAGCACGACCACACCGCCAAGGTACGCCAGTGTCGCACCGATGCCGTACGGTCGCAGTTCCGATGCCAGACCGGGCTCGGTCTTGGCTGCGAGGAACGCCGCCCCCGTGACTATCGAGACGGCGACCAGGCCGACGCCAGTCAACGCCACTGGTAGCGTCGCCCCGCCGAACAGCCAGCGACCCGCGAGCATCCCCAACAGGAGCGGCGCAAACACGCTCCCGCCGATGAACGCGTAGTCGGTGTAGCGCTTCCAGCGCTCGTCGTCGCGCTGCTCGCGGAGTTCCGGACCAAGGCCGCGGAACACCAACGCGACGACGAACCCAAGCGCGAGCAGATAGTTGTCCGCCAGCAGGCGCGAGTACACGCGCGGGAACGCCGCCAGCAGCATCGTCCCGAAGGCGACGACCCACACTTCATTCGCGTCCCAGACCGGTCCGAACGCCGCTAGGAATGTCTCCCGCTCGCGTTCGTCCGTCCGGGTCGCGTAAAGCATCCCGATACCGAAGTCGAACCCGTCGAGGACGACGTACATCCCCAACGAGAACAGCACGGCGCCGAACCAGATCTCCGGCAGGGACTCAACGAGGTACGCATCGACGGGCAACAGCGGGTCAGTCATCGCTACTCACCCACGGAATCGGGCCGTGCCAGCGGTCGCCACTCGACTCTCGGAGGCCGAGTGACCGGAGTTCCTCCCGGACCAGCCACTTCAGGATGTACAGCGCAGTCAGTATCAGCCCAACGTAGAGCACGACGAACGCAACCAGGGTCAGTGTCGCCTCGGCCCCGGTGAGCGTCGATGACACCGCCTCGCTCGTCTTGAGCTCGCCTTGGATGACCCACGGCTGCCGGCCGATCTCCGTAACGTACCAGCCGGTGAGCAACGCAGCGTAGCCGAACGGCGATGCAGCGATCATCGCCTTCAGGTAGCGTGTGCTGTCGGACAGCCGCCCGCGGTACGTGAGGTAACCGCCCCACAGTGCCAACCCGATGAACAGGAATCCGAGCCCGACCATGAAGCGGAACGACCAGAACACGAGTGCTACCGGGGGGTTCTCCTCGTACTCGTTCAGTCCGATGACCTCGGCGTCGAAGTCCCCGCCACTGGCGAGGAACGACCCGACTGCGGGAAGGCTCACGGTGACGAGGTTCTCGGCTCGCGGGTCGGTGAGTGCCACAGGTGACTTCGGAAACGCGAGCAGGTGTAGGTCAGCCTGCCCCGTCTCGTAGTGAGCCTCCATCGCGGCAAACTTCTGTGGCTGGGTGTCCTCAACGTGGCGGCCATAGGCGTCGCCGTGGACCGCTTGGAACGGTGCGGAGATGATTAGGAGTACGACAGCCAGCTTGAGTGCGGTGTTCCAGGCTTCAGTGTCGGGCTTTTTCCAGACGATGTACGCCGAGACGCCCGCGACCAGCAGTGCGACCGCGATCACCGACGCGTTCATCATATGGACGTACATCCAGGGCATTCGCGGAGTGAGGAACGCGGCGAACGGATCAGTTAGTTTGGCGACATCCATCCCGTTGCGGGTGACCATCTCGTAGCCCCGTGGGGTCTGCATCCAAGCGTTAACGATCAGGATCCAGAACCCCGACAGCCAGGCACCGAAGCCGACGAGTACCGACGAGATTACGTATATTCGGTCTCCGACGCGGTCGCGGCCGTACAGCAACACACCGAGGAAGACGGCCTCGAGGAAGAATGCCATCTTCGCTTCGAAGGCTAACGGGCCGCCGATCAGTTCACCGGCCACCTCGGAGAACTGTGGGAAGTTCGTGCCGAACTGGAAGCTCATCGGGATTCCAGTGACAGTACCCATCACGAAGCCGGCGGCGAACACCCTCACCCAGAACGAGCGCAATCGCACATACTGCTGCTCGTTCGTCCGCACGTCTTTCCAAGTAAAGTAGATAATAAACGGTGCGAGCCCGATCGAAAGGGACGCGAAGATGATGTGAACGGAGATTGTCCACCCGAACTGCATCCGGCTCGCGAGTTCCGGAGAGAGGAACGCCACCCATACTGGATCGACGGCACCCAGTAGTGTGATTGGACCCATTCACCTTACGCTACGGCAGAATAGCTTATGAGTAGCCCAACGGTTCCCACTTTGGAGCATTCACCACAACAGTATTGTATTATTGGAATCATATTTTTTGTACACCTTAATCGCCGTATCAGTATACGATAACTGATCGATAGAGTTGACCGATCCCAGCGACGATCATCACAACGTCAGCGAGCCGCTCGAGCCATCTGGCACGAGCCATTACGCGATTTGCGTTACTGATGATACCGACTCCGGTTGCGACGGTTGTTGCAGCCATTAGTACAGCAACAACACCGGCATAGACTCCTAATACGAGCATCGCTGCTTCGGGTCGAGAAGGTGATAGCCCGGGCTACAACTGCGAGGAAGACTGGGGCGACGCATCCGGCACCAGCTAATGCGTATCCCGCGCCAAAAAGGCCGAAGCCGAGAAGCTTGATCGGCGCTTTGGAAGTGATAACGGCAGTGACGGAGCGCGGTCGAATGCAACAAGTAATCCGAAGATGATGAGCAATCCACCGACCAGCGTCTCGAAAATGGTGATATTTGACAGTGCCTCGTGGCCGACCCACGCCGTTGCCCCGCCTAGCAACGCAAACGTCGCAAGTACGCCCAAAGCGGCTGCCACACCTAGAACCCCGGCGCCTGCGACAGAAGCGCTTTCGGTGTCAGTAGAGTTTACGTAGAAGCCAACGTAGCCCGGTAGCAGAGGGGTAGGCACAAGGTGGAAAGAACGTTGCTACACCCGCTGTGAGCGCGAACGAGACATTTGTTAGAAGCGTCTCGCTGATCATGCGATCGACTGCTAGCTCCGTGGAAGATGAGACCAGCCTTCTCAATGCATACAGTTCTCGGACTGGTTTGTGGCTATGGACAAGGTGATCTTCGACATTTTCGTCGATTTTACTTCTAACTGCTTTGTTGAATCCGATGACGGCGTGGGGATCATTGTTTGAGAGCCTGTTCGAGGTTGTAGACTGTGGCGGTCAACACGAGCTCGCGGAACTCGCGGTACCACGCGCGAGGATGGACAGCGGGGCCAAACCGACGCTTGATGGCTGAAAAGGCGGTTTCGGCCATCCAACGCTGGCCGTATAGCCCGCTGTCCAACCGTGCGTTGTGGGCGTGATCGTACGCAGCGAACAGCCGGTGACGCAGCAGTGGCCGGACGCCCTCTGACCGGAGGGCGTCCCGGAGAGATTGGTCGTCATAGCCTTTGTCGCCGGCGAGACTTTCGATTTTCTCGGTGTTACGAAGGGCAACTCGACGGCCAGTTTGGGTGTCGTGAGGCCAGTGTGCCGAGCAGTGAAGATCGAGGATGGCACACGAGTTTGTATCGACGAGCGCCGTCGTTTTGAGCGTGCGTATGTGGCGATCCGAGCGGTGTTGGTAGTGTCTCGATGCCGTTTCGCGGTCGAAGAATGTGGCATCGATGGCACCGTGCGATCCCGGATCGCAGATGGTCGCTGACTCACGAAGGAAGCCGCGCCACACAGACATGGGCACCCTCTCAAACGACCGGTACAGCGTTGAGGGTGCGGGAAATGCCGTTCGAGCGAGCTGTAACAGCCCACGAACCCGATCCATCTCACTCGCCCAATCGACGATCTCGCGGTACGTCGCATCCATGTGAATCCGCAAAAAGTGAAGCGTGACATGCTTCCAACCGGGAAATCCGTGGCCAGTCGGATCACTCACCGCCGTTGGACTGGCGGCACAGCGCTTTTGAGCCAGCGACGCGGCTTGCTTAACGAAGCGGAAGAGGAGGTTAGGCACATTCGACTCTTCCGCTTCGCTACTGTCTTCAGAGCGACGCTATCCTGTCGCCTTCTGCGGATTCAACAGAGCACTTCTAACCACAGACAAGCCGGGAGGGCTACCCATTCCAAGGCGACCAGTACATCGCGCTGACGTTGATAGTAAAGTCGTAAACGTGCTGATACTGGTCCAACCGCCGAAATGTTCGCTACTCACTCCACGTAAGCTGGCCAACGGTTGGAAACTCAACCTTCGCTGTTTGGGGTGGGTTGTAGTATCGGGACTTGATGTCGTAGTATCCGAATTCGGGAGGGATACGAGCGCACGCCTTTGCCAGATTTTCGTCCGCTGTGTGAGTGATTACACGGATCCGAGCATTTGCGTCGAACAATCGAACTGCCAACGCGACCACCGCCGCATCCTGCCAGTTGTTCGTCTCCGGATACTTGCTCTGCTGGTTGAGAAACCAATCCGCAACGAACCGTGCTTTCTCAACCGGTCCAGCACTACTCTCAAATCCCTCTGTACGATCACCCGGGAGCGGTGGGGCTACCCGAAGCCATCCTTCCTCGATAGCCGTATCGAGGTACGGATTCGTCGGTGAGTCGGCACTCCCAGTATCCGCCAACTCGTGGTAGACCGCTGCTGGCACCCAAACTTCAGTTCCAGCCTCATATACGGCTGACTTGAGATTCTGTACGTCTGGACTGGGGTGCTTCCCCAAATTCCGAAACATCACCGTGTCCGCAATGTTCGCCGTATACATCCTCGCTCAGTTCACTTATCGGCGTATTCCTCGAGGAGATCGTCCTCGTCCGCATCGAACTCATCCGGTGTGTACGTCGTCGGAGTCGAATCGCCGTCACCGAGGTCGAGAACCGAGTAAAGCGCTTCGACGAGGTCATACGTAGTTCCAGGAGAGAGATCTGTGAGGCTCGCAATTTGCCGGATCGTAACATCGCCCTCACTGTGTGCTTTCACGAGATCGTATGCGAGCGCGAACGTGACGATGCCGTAGTCTTCAAGGACTCGTTCGATCGCTTCGTACTCGTTTTTCTGGGCGATTACCTCGATGATTTTGGGAGTGATCGAGACTTCCGTCTCACGAACCGCCAACGTTAGTTCGAACTCCTGAGCAGTGTATACGGCAGTCCCGGTTTCGTCGCCAACCTTGTTGATCAGGCCCGCCTGCTCCAGTTTATGCAAGTAGTCGTACACCGTCTTTTTGGAGACGGTCGTTGTTTCGACGAGTTCGGGACCTGTTGCAGTCTCTGCCCGTTTAATCGACGTATAGAGGTCAGCGAGAGACGGGTTCTCAAGTAATTCTGCGAACGTCGGAATTCCAGTGATGGTTCCCGGAGTATCCCCCGCGTTTCGCACGTGTTCTGTATCGTAGCTCATCTTGTATAGAGTTACGAAACTAGAAACCATAAACGTTTGCCACGGATATAAGCCACTGTCCTGTTCATAACCGGGCACAACTGCGGAGAATAGTTTTGATACATATCTTAATTACACGATATAAACATCCACAACGGCCATTGAGTAGATACACGAATCTATCAGTTGGGAAGGGATGGTGGCAGGAAGCTATTTAATCCAGACGAATCCACTTGCACGCTGAGTTCGTATGTTATAGTTCCGGTCCAAGTGATGACGAGTCCAAATCTTGCAAGTGCTGGATCGCGGTTGACTGCTTCTACCGAGATAGAGTCTCCAACCTTCAGGGTATTTTACGGTGCATCTTCCTCTGAGGGCAGAGACAAAATGTGTGTTTGTGAGGGAGAATCCACAGGGGAGAAGAGATTAGATACTTATATCAAGAGCTGGTAAATTTTCACAAGATGCCTTCTCGTCGGGCCGTACTCGCTGGAGCGTCAACGTCTGCCCTCCTCTTCTCAGGATGTACGAGCGTAGTTCGAGTCCAGCCAAAGATTGACAGAGGAATCGGGTTCCGAAGGGAGAATGTATTCTATCCTGAGCAACCAGATATTCAAGCAGAAAAACCGCTTGCGCGGGCCTACATTCTCAATAGTAAAGGCCAGGTATCTGCCCTCAACTGGGATATGCTGTTAGATCCGGCAGAATACAGGCAGACAAACTTTGATACACACAGCCTCGTATTAGTTGTCGGTCTCTCAGAAGACGGGACAAAAGTTGTTCTTGATGACCAAGAAGCGAGCAGACAGGCTATCACCTACAGACTGAGCGTTACTGAGGCGGACCACGAACCAGACCAGCCCAAATTCTCGTACCGCCTTCAGAAATGGCGGCACGGAACCTTATCTAATATCAAGTCTACTAATGTAGAACTATCAAGCGGAAATTAGTTTGTTTACATCTAACGATTAGCTGCACCAGTCTTGTTCGCGATTGAGGGATTCAACAGAGTCACAGAACTCTCTATACTGGTCGGTTGGACGAACTCTTGAGCGTCTCCGGATTATTCTTTTGTAGTGGTTGCGACTCGCGAGTCTCGGCGCAGCGTCTTTCCACGAATCGCACGCCAGCACGTCGAGTGGCCCGCATATGACTCGACACCGCTGTACGATCGCTCCTCACTCGGTGGGTTAGAATCGGACGTTCGAGTCGTCTCGGGTGTCTGGTTTACGCATCTAAATCATAACTCACTCGAACAGTTCGTTTGCTCGATTCCTCTGGCCTACTTCCGTTTTGAGGCCCACGACTGCTATGGAAGTTCGACATGCTACGAGATGGATATTCTCTTTCGCGTGTTCATGCTGAAAGAACTCCACGGATGGCAGCACGAAACATCTCTCGTCGAGTACCTCGATAGCCACCCCGAACTTTGTGAACGCCTGGGATTGGAGTCAGCCCCTAATCAATCGACACTGCGGCGCACCTAGAACGAGCGCTTCACGGGAAATATTCGGGAAACGATCCAGAAAGCGGCTCGCACGATCCTCATCAAAGCGCAGAACGCGGATGTCGCCGT
Source organism: Halobellus rufus (assembly GCF_000739575.1). Taxonomy (GTDB): domain Archaea; phylum Halobacteriota; class Halobacteria; order Halobacteriales; family Haloferacaceae; genus Haloquadratum; species Haloquadratum rufum. The sequence continues at coordinate 30,191 of NZ_BBJO01000022.1, forward strand.
GCCACGCGAACCAGAACGAGACCTCCCGGATCGAGGCGACGACGCTACTGAATCGGACCCAAACGACCAAGCCATCCTCGATAAGACAGGGACGATTACCAAGCACGTCAGTCGCGTTGTGTTCCCCGCGTTCTCGCTCGATCGTGGCGAGGGCTGTGAGATTCCTGAGAACGCCTACCGGGACTTACAGACCTATCTGGGGCTCCGTGAGAACTTGGCCGCCAACGAGGGCGCTCGCAGTTTCATCCACGAGTCGACGCGTGATCGAACGCCACTCGGGCACGGCCATCGCGACCAGATTCGAGATCTCTCCATCAAGCAAATCCGCGAGATGTACCGACAGACACTCCGACAGCTCATCAACGAACTCGCGGAGACGGAGGAGTTCTTCCGAGCTGGAATCGTCGCGATCGACATCACCGAGGACGATCCCTTTTCCGGCGACCGTACCGGCCACGAGGACGAGATAATCGGAACGAAGGAGAAGAATGATGAATACGCCTACCAGTGGGCGACAGTCCAGCTCGTGGGAAACGCTGTTCCACTCGTGCTTGATGCTCGCCCCGTACGGAAAGGCGAGTCACGGAAGGAGATTGTCGAAGACTTGCTCAAATCCGCTGAGGACCTCGTTCACGTCGATAACGTCCTGATGGACCGGGAATTCGATAGCCAGCACATCTTGAAGATGATCAGCCAACGTGGGCTCTCCTACGTTGTCCCGAAGCGGATGCAGACCAGCGAGAAAGCCCAGGCAAAACGATTGCTCCAGCGGGGGCAGACCGGTACAAGACCGACCGCAAACTCCATCTCGGGAAGAACGAGTGGCACGAGACGACGCTGATCTACCGCCGGAAAGACGATTCTGAGCATGACGACCACCGACAGTACTCGGTGTTCATGTCCAACCGTGGCGGTGGATTTCTCAGCGAGTATGGGTATCGGTGGGAGATCGAGAGTGGCTATCGATCGATTAAGCGGTTCATGGCCGCGACGACGTCCACGGATTTCGGACTGCGGTTCTTCTACTTCGCGTTCGCCTGTTTGTTGTACTCGATCTGGCGAGCGGTCGACCTACTCGTCCAAGTCGAGTTGACCGGTGAGTACGAACACGCACCGATGGTGACGGCCGATAATACGCTCACGCTGTTGAAGAAGGAGACCGGAATCGGGTAGCACGGTGCTCTACCCGTGATAGAGCGTCGCCTGAGTGGCAACGCTACCGAAAGTTGCAAAAAATCGCCCATATGGTAGGAACTTCAACAAGAAGGGTCGTTTAGAGAGGGTTCTGAACCAGTCTCCACTTATCGATTCGGCCAAAACCATACATCACAGGCCCGCTAAACCCACTGTAGTCTCAACTTCCCAAGCTCCGCAGTAGTTGAGACCGGTCGTCTCAATGCATATGGCAGTCTGGCGCAGTTCATAAATAGTATGAAGACGTAGTCTCGGATAGAACGATGGCACGAATTACCGGCTCCTACCCAGATGATCTTGACCTCCTCATTGAGGGGGCTGTCGAGGCTGGTGTGTTCGGGGGTAAGAGCGATGCGTTGCGCGAGTTCGTGCGTGAATACTTCAAGGACCACGAAAACGAGCGCATTGCAGCTGCAGTTGCTCTCTACGAACGCGAACGAATCACGCTCGGCGAGGCCGCGAGGCTCGCTGATGTCGACCGTTGGACGATGCGTGATATTCTCCGCGAGCATAGTATTGAACTTCGCCTCGGCCTCGTTGACGAAGACGACGCAGCCTACGAGCTAGAGGCAGCACGCGAACTCGAATTCGATGATGAAGATTCGGATGACGAGGAGTCTCCTGCAAAATGACAGGTGACGGAATTCCAGCGAATCCGAGCGTCCTGAATACGACTGTTCTCTCGAATTTTGCGTATATTGACCAGCTGTGGGTGGTTGTAGGACTCTCTGGAATCTGCGCAGTTCCGGTCGTTCGCGAGGAACTCGAAAACGGCGTTGATGATCATCCGTATCTTCAGCCAGCGCTCAATATACTTGACGACGAGATCCCAGTCGCGACGATTTCGGATACTGTCGCAAACAGAGAAGCCGTTGTTGGTGGGCATCTCGATCCCGGGGAAGCACAGGCGTTTGCCTTGGCGGACGCACACGACGGTCGACTGCTGACAGACGACGGAGATGCCCGGTCGTTTGCGAAAGACCAGGGGGTGACCGTTGTCGGGTCGGTTGGCGTTCTGTTGGCTGCAATCGATGCTGGGAAGATCGATGAAGCCACTGCTGACGAGTGGCTGTCGACGTGGATCGATGAGATCGGCTACTATGTCCCGTATCGAACGATCTCAGAGTATCGATGACAGATTGGAGTTCGAAACGCCTGATTAGTGTGCTCGTGAACACGTCTCTTACCGATGAGTGAAACCAGCAGACGGCTGTCCGAAGAGAGCGAACAACGGTTTCTGGACCTGTACGCCCATCTATTGGTGTATGTCAACGACCGATTCGATGTCATCGAAGACATCGAAACGGTTGCTGATCTTGAACAGCACTATACTGACGAGCTTCTCCCGCTCCGAAACACGCTGTACAACGAGTCGCGACGGACCTGATAGAAGACTTCGTTGAAGAGAATCCTCCCGACCTGTCGGAGGCTGATCTCGAGCAGGTCGCAGCGTGGACTGACTTCGTCGCCGGAGAGTTCGTTGTCGTCCGCTTTCGAGAGGACGACGCGATCTTCCTCGATTGGACAGAACCACCGAAAGCATACGCAGTCCGTCCAGCTCGGCTTCCGTTCGCCGAACTGTGGGATGAATCCACACTTCCAGTCCCGGTTTCGAGTGTCGTCCTGTTGCCATTCGAGGATCAGATCGTCTACGATGGGTGGATCGGGGTCAAGAACATCATCTTCGGGGGCTCGCTCAGCACTGACATCGACGACGAGTACGAAGAGGCCAAACATCGCTTCGGCATCATCGACTCGCTTCCAGTTCCCGAGGAAGCCGAAAAGACGGACGCCGAGGAGTTGCGCTTCTACATGAAGAACAAGCGCAACCGAGAGCGATACGCGTCGGAGATCGAGCAGTTGCGGGAGAAAACCGACGAACTGGAGCAGATTTACCATCAGGAGATGGGGAAGGCTCGAGCCCGCAGCTTGGGTCGCGAACTGCGCGAGTTGGGACTCAACGAAGCCTATGTAGCGATCTACGATGATCGGATCATCACCAGTGCCCCCTCCGAATCCGAGGTTCGTGAGCTACTCGAAGAGATTATGCCCGCTGGGAAGGCTGACCACCCCTACATCTACCACTTCGATCCATAAACGAGAGTCCACAGTCTACGACTGGAGTTGCGTGGCAGTCGAGGCTATTTCGCTTTTGCTCGGTTCGCTTGAGAACTCGAATACTCTGTTTCCGACACCGAAGGCGTATCTCCGGTGGGAGACGTCGACGTGAATCCAGCATTCGACATCGCTGTCTGTCGCCTCATACTCGGCTTCACCTGTATTCTCTCCGTGCTTCAGCACGTCGAGCAGGTACTCTTCGATACGTGGCGCATTCGCGATCCGCAAGAGATGGTCGGCAGCGACGTTGTCTAACACGTCTGCTGGGGTTCCGTATCCGTCGCCGACGAGATAGAATTCGCCGTCGTACTCATGTGACTCGACCTGAACACGGAGTGCGTACGTATCAGCCATATCGGTAATCTCGAAGAGCCACGTATCAGAGTGTCTGTTACAGAGACTGTCTGCCAGTAGCCGCGTCGTGAACAAGATTTAGTCGGAATGGATCACAACCATCGTATATGTCTTTCACCGCCAGCTGGCACACGCTTCTCGACGAACTCGACGACCTTCCCGAGAGCGCGACGCTCATCACGCCGCTCTCCCATCAGCGATTTCGTATTACTGACGTGCAGGACGCTCGCGTCATCATTCAGTTCGAAGACAGAGACGAGACGCGGCCGCTCCAGCGCGACCAGTTCGAAACGCTCTATCGACGAATCGAGGACGCCCCTGACGGGTTTAACCTTGACCGTCTCCCGCCGGATGCCGACCCATACCCGGCGGTGTGGAGTGTCCATCCACGGTTCGAGGTTGATGAGGATGCTGGTGTCATCACACAATCGGAAGTTTCGACGGCAACACAGGTGGTGGGTGTAGAGCAGGAACCAACGGACGAGGAACGAACTGAACCCGACGGACTTGATGTCTACTCTGACGCACTCCTCCTCATCGACGCACTCGAACGCCACGATGTGACTGCTCTTTCTGAACTGGAGACGGACGCGTTGGTGAATCTCTACACCCTGCTTTCGGATGTCCAGCGAGATGCTAACGAATTCCGCAAGGAGATCGCGGATGTCCTCCTCGCTCGGCTTCATCACGACCGCCCGGTTTCCGGGCAGTATGGCTCCATCCAACGGACGAGTCGCCGAAATCGCTCGCTCAAAGACGACGAGGAGGTGCTGGAACGCCTCGAGAGCGCTGGCATCGACCGCGAACGTGTGCTGAGCGTCGACCGCTCGAAAGTCGATGAAGCGCTTGAAGTCACCACGCTCTCCGAATCCGATGTGTACGAAGTCGAAGAAAGCGAATACGTTCGCAAAGCGGAGGTTGATGAAGACGTGAAAGAGTCCCGATTGCAGGGGTTGAAAGACCGCCTTGCTGCCAGCGAGGACGATGAGGCGAACCAGCTACGAGCGGAGATCGAGGAGCTAGAGCAGCGTATCGACGACCTCACGAGCTTCCGCACGGGTACGGAGATGCAAGGATGACTGCCTACCGATTTCGCGTCAAGTTCGACCCCGATCCGACATCTCTGTGGCGAGATATCGTCGTCGGCGCAGACAGAACGATCGCTGAGTTGCAGTCGGCGATCAACCCCGCAGTCGGGCTCGATCAGGGCCATCTCTGGTTTGTCGGTGATGACGAGGACTACTGGGACAGCGCTGTCAAATACCAGTGTCCGCAGGAGTATGAAGAATCGCTTGGTGGCGATCCGGTATTGCGTACGGAACGGATCGAGAACGCAGGAGACGTGACGATCGGCGAGATGACCCGCCAGCTCGGCCTCGAACAGTACGACCGCATCTGCTATCTCTATGACTACGGCGACGAGTGGCGCTTCTACGGTATCCTGAAAGAGATTCTCAGCGATGAGCCGAGGGACACAGAGCCAGCAGTCGTGAACGAGAAGGGCGATCCGATCAACGACCAGTACGATCCACCGAGAACCGATGAGGGCGACCCGCCGCTCCCGGATCCACTCTATCCTGTACTTCCAGAGACCGCTGTTCCCGTTGCGGACCTCCGTGAACTGGAGGAGCACGAGGATATTGTCCACGTCCTTCCGTTACTCAGCATCGAAACCGGGTTCGGAGCAGTCTGTGAGCGGTTCGCGATTCAGTTCGAGGAGACAGGATACGTCCTCGAAAATTTCCAGCCAGGATGGCAGATCGTCGAGGAGATCGACGGCGCAAACAAGACCGAAGAAGAACTTCTCGCCGCGCTTGCGGACGCAGTCCGCGAGTGGCACGCTGAAATCGCGGAGATCTCGGGAGCGATGACGGGACAGCACTTCGGCGAGGAAACTGTCGAAGCGATGCACGTCGAACTGGAAGCCGAACTCGAACGCAAAGGGTACGGCCACCTATTGTAGTAGTCGTCCACCCCTCTGTTGATCTGGACGAATTCTTGTGCGTGTCCTACTGACTCTCCCGTAGTGGCTTCGACTCCTGTCTCTCGTCGGTCGGTCTTTCGAAGCATCGCTCGACGATCATACGTCGAGTGGCCAGCGTATCATTCGACACCGCTGTACGACCGGACATCGCTTGCGGGATTGAAATCGGATATCCGAACGGTTTCGGGCGCGTGGTTCGCCCACGAGAGCCACGACTCAATCGAGCAGTTCGTCTGTTCGCTACCGCTGGCCTACTTCAGATTCGAATCCCATGACCGCTACGCGAAGTCGACCCGGTATGAGATGAACACGCTCTTTTGCATCTTCGTGCTGAAAGAGATCCACGGATGGAATCACGAGATGGCACTCGTCGAATACCTCGATAGCCACCCTGAACTTTGTAAGCAGTTCGAATTTGAGGCCGTTCCAAACCAGTCAACACTGTGGCGAAGTTGGCACCAGCGCTTCACCGCCGATTTGCGGGAAACAGTCGAGACTGCCGCACGAACGGTTCTCATTACTGCTCAGAACGAAGGTGTCACTGTTCCACGTCATCCGGAGCGGAGGTCCCCACAGCGAGAGGACGACGGTAGGGGATCCGATTCCGACGATCAGACCGTCTTGGAACGAGCGGAACAGATCATCGACCACGTCAGCCGGATCGTCTTTCCGGTGTTCTCGTTAGATCGTGGTGAGGGCTGTAAGATTCACGAGAATGCCTACTGGGGGTTACAGACCTATCTCGGACTGCGTGAGAACCTCGCTGCTAACGAGGGCGCTCGTAGCTTCATCCACGAGTCGACACGTTATCGGACGCCGCTTGGCCACGCCCACCGCGACCAGATTCGTGACCTCTCCATTGGGGAGATTCGCGAGATGTACCGACAGGCCGTCACACGGCTACTGGATGAGGTCGGCCGAACAGAGGAGTTCTTTCGGGCGGGTATCGTCGCCATAGACATCACCGAAGCTGACCCGTTTACTGGCGATAGGACGGGCCACGAAGACGAGATCATCGGCACGAAAGAGAAGACCGACGAATACGCGTACCAGTGGGCGACGGTTCAGTTAGTCGGGAATGCTGTCCCGATTGTACTCGATGCGCGACCTGTGCGGCGGGGTGAGTCACGGAGGGAGATCGTTGAGGATCTCTTGGACTCTGCTGAAGCGGCCGTTCACGTCGACAACGTCCTGATGGACCGGGAGTTCGACAGCCAGCACGTTCTGGAGATGATCAGCCAGCGGGGACTGTCGTATGTCGTGCCCAAGCGGATGCAGACCAGCGAGAAAGCCCAAGCAAAGCGGTTGCTTCGACGTGATCAAGACCGGTACGAGACCGACAGGAAGCTCCACCTCGGAAAGAACGAGTGGCACGAGACAACGCTGATCTACCGTCAAAAAGAGAACTCAGAGCACGACGATCACCGGCAGTATTCGGTGTTCATGACGAATCGGGGGAGCGGGCATCTCACTGAGTACGGCTATCGGTGGGAGATAGAGAGCGGCTACAAGTCGATCAAGCGATTTATGGCCGCCACCACGTCGAAGAATTTCGGGCTGCGGTTCTTCTACTTCGCGTTCGCTTGCCTGCTGTTCTCGATTTGGCGAGCGGTGGATCTACTCGTCCAGGTCGAATTAACCGGGGAGTACGAGCACGCACCGATTGTGACGGCCGATAATACGCTGACGCTGTTGAAAAAGGAGACAGGAATCGGATAGTAGGACTTTCGGTCTGGGTCAGCGCAGATTTCTGAGTGGCAACGCTATCGAGAGTCTCGGAAAGATGATAATCTGGTTGTCAGTGCGACAGGAAGAAGCGAACGAGGGGAGATTTGAATCAGTGCCCGCTCCCTAGTCCGTCGGAAACCACGCATCACAGGCTCCCTAAAGCCAGTGTAGTCTCAACTTCCACAGGCTCCGGAATAGTTGAGGCCGACGCTCCCAATGCATAGCCTCAAGTTCCGTCTGCTCAGTATTTCGAATTTGGTCGGTTGGCTTGTCGGTTATCTCGAAGACACCGTTCGCTCGGTAGACCCAATTTCGCGTTCACCGACAACGCCGCGGACCGCCGTCTCAGTAGGCTCGTTGACAGCGAGATCCCACGGTCGCTCGTGGATGGTCTTGATCGCTCTTCGATCCAGACGCCGACGTTGACGAACCACCTGTTCACTGATCCGGCGGGCCTAGGGCTCAGCTGACCGGTCCTGGCTCCCCTCCTGTGACTGACGGGAAGTGTATGAGAGACCTGCTTTTCTGGGTCGAGATGGGGAGTCAACACCGAGATACCGAAGGCGACAACGTCTTTGGTCACGCTACCGAGTAGTGTCCGTTGGATGTCCGTCCGATCGTGAGTCCACATAACGACTACGTCGATATTTCCCGTTATTTGGCGGACGCGAGAATGCCGTCGTTCGGGGTTCCCGCCGGACGACACTCGTCGGTTCAACGCCACGGTCGGCCGCCCACCGGCGACGTCGCCGGTGGCTTCCTCTCATCCTACGCTACTGCGTCTAAGCGAGTATCCAACCCGGGAACACCTTCGCTGCCGCCCGTCTGAAAAAGTATGCGGTCGCATAGACGCTCTCGACTCGCCTCTAAGAATTCGTGAATAGCGTAGTAAGCCACAAGTGACATTTTTAGTATGATAATCTATGGGAATAAGTATAAATTATATTATAAATAAACGTCCGACGAACAGTTATGCTGCCACCTGTGCAGACGCCGGACCGGTACTACCGAGTCGATTTTCGACTGCTGCCAGAATCAGATCGAGTGAGATCGCGAGCACGGCACCGGAGATCGCGCCGGCGAAGACTTGGGGCATATTGAATAAGTTGATGCCGCTGATGACCCACGCACCGAGGCCCCCACCGCCGATGAAGAACGCCAGATAGGCTGTTCCCACGTTGATAACGGTACTGGTCCGGATGCCGGCGAATATCACGGGGAGAGCCAGCGGGAACCTGATTTTCGTCAACCGTTCGTTCTGTGTCATACCCATTCCCTTGGCGGCGTCAATCGTACCTTCTTCCACGCTTTCCAACCCCGTGATCGTGTTTACCATAACGGGAAGCAGCGCGTAGATGAACAGGGCGACAAATGAGGGCAGGAAGCCGAGCCCCAGAATCGGGAACATCAGCGCGATCACGGCCAGCGGCGGGATCGTTTGAGCCACATTTCCAACTGAGAGGATGGGGCTCTTCAGCTTCTCGTGGCGAGCTGCAATAACTCCGAGAGGAATGGCGATCGAGACTGCTAACATTTCCGATACGATGACCAGAACCATATGCTCTGCGAGTAGTTCCCAGAACTCGGGGAGGTGATTGAGCAGGTATCTGATGCCGCTCAGGGTGGTGGAGACGACTCCAGCCATCTTACTGCTCCCCCGCCGAATCGAAGTAGGACCGGACGTGATCTTCGGTGAGATATCCGATTACTTCGCCGTCTTCGACGACCGGGAGTGTCGTGTGCTCGATGCTCAGTAACCGCGTCAGGCCGAGTTGAAGCGAGTTGTCGGGCGAAATGCTGTAGTACTCGCCACCGTCGGCTGCGGGGGCTACTTCGGCACTGGCTGACTCGTGGTCTTGTGGCTCGTCCATTACCTCTCGGACCCGGGTGATCGACAGTTGCTTGAACGCCTGGTTTTCCCCGATGAAGTTCTCCACGAACTCGTTTTTCGGGTTTGAGAGAATTTCCGCCGGCGTGTCGTACTGGACGATCTCGCCGACGTCGAAGATGGCGATTCGATCCCCCATCTTGAGTGCCTCGTCGATGCTGTGTGTGACGAACAGAATCGTCGTGTTGATCCGCTCTTGGATCTGCAGGAACTCGTCCTGCAGATTCTCCCGTGTGATCGGGTCCAAGGCACCGAACGGCTCATCCATCAGGAGGATGTCCGGATCGGCCGCGAGTGCCCGGGCGACGCCGATCCGCTGTCGTTGGCCGCCGGACAGTTCCCGCGGATACTGATTCCGGTAGTCGGACGAAAGGTCCATCAGCTCCAGCAGTTCATCGACGCGGTCGTCGATTCTGGATTGGTCCCACCCGACCAGTTCCGGGACAGTCGCGATGTTCTCGCCCACGGTCATATGATCGAACAAACCGATCTCCTGGATCACGTACCCGATCGTCCGCCGGAGGTCGATCTTGTCGAGTTCTTGATTGTCGGTTCCGTTGACGTACACTGTTCCCTCGGTTGGTTCTTCCAGCCGATTCACCAGTTTCATACTGGTGGTCTTTCCACACCCCGACGGACCGACGAGTACCGTCGTCGTTCCCTCTTCGACGGTGAAACTGATGTCTTCGATGGCCTTTGTCCCGTCCGGGTATACTTTCGTCACGTCCTCGAATTCTATCATTATACTGCCCTCTCTATGAGCTGTGTGCTGACCCGTTGTTCGACTTCTTCGCCGTTGTGGATCCGGAGTAGCTGTTCGACAGTGGCGATCCCATAATCTGCGGCGAGCGCGAGCAGCGAGACGACAACCGTCGCGACGACGATCATCACGGAGTCGCCCTGTCGGATGCCGTTGAAGATGAACTCTCCGAGGCCACCTGCGCCGATGTAAGCCCCGACTGCGGCGACGCCGACCACGATCACGACCGCGTTGCGGACGCCGGCGAGAATGATCGGCAGCGCCATCGGAATCTGAATGCGACGGAGACGCTGGCGGCGTGTCATTCCCAGGCCCCTCCCGGCCTCCTTCATCGCCTCTTCGACCCCTGTCAATCCGACGTACGTATTCCGTATGACTGGGAGTTGCGAGTACAGGACCAGCGTGAACACGACCGGATCGCTGCCGATCCCCAAGAACGGAACGAGCAGCCCGAACGCCGCGAGGCTGGGGATCGTCATCGCGATCCCAGCCGCCCAGAGCACCGCCGTCGCTGCCCGATCGTTGTACGTGATGAGGACGCCGAGTCCGACGGCGATCGGGACCGCGATGAGCACCGTCTCTGCTGTGATCAGGATGTGTTCGACCAGACGGGCGACCAACTGATCGAAGTTCTCTGTGACGAACTCAATGTACGGGGATATGAACAACGGTTCCATAGATACGTTCCCGGTGGTCATCAGTCAGATGATTCCCTCGCTCTCCAGGAAGTCGATGGCGACGTCTTGGACGTCTTCGTCGTCAAGGGCGATGCGGGCGTTCAGTTCGATGACCTGCTCTTCGCTGCTGAGCGCCTCCATCGGCGCATTGAGCGCGTCTTCTATCGCGGATCCGGATGCAACATCGTCCGGACGAGCGAGCGGTGCTGGATTGTACGGGGCAAAGAAGTTCTGATCATCCTCTAGGACGACCAAGTCGTACTGTTGGATCTGTGGATTGGTAGTGAATACCATCCCGATGTCCGCTTCACTTTCCCCGAGTACCTGATAAGTGAGGTTCGCGCCGATCTCTCTGATGTTCAGTTCAGCCGCTCCGTCGGCGAATCCGTACGCCTCGATGAGTCCCGGCCATCCGTCTTCTCGCTCCGCGAATTCAGGACCCAGGACCACCGTGATGTCGGTGTTACCGCTGTTGATGTGCTCTGCCAAGTCACTTATCGTCTCGACACCCGTGTCCTCTTGCCATCCCGGACGGGTCGCGAGGGCATACGTATTATTGAAATTGGCGCGTTGTAGGTACCTGAGGTCGTGCTCTTCCTTCATTTCCTGCTTGGCTTGTTGGTATACCTCCTCCGGATCGCTCGGAATTTCGTCATGTTCCGGGGGAATCGTGGCGTACGCACCCGCGGTGTACAGGTGGTAGAAACTGATATCTCCGCTGTTGAGCGCTTGGAAACACTGCATCGATCCACCCAGCGCCAGTTCGTTTTCAGTTTGGACATCGGTATTCGCTTTAATCGACTCAAATCCGAGATATCCCATCAGCTCGGCTTCGGTCCACTGCATCGACGCTGCTGTCACTGTGGTGCTTGATCCACCGCCAGTGAAGGTACCTGTGCATCCGGCCAGAGACCCCAGCACGGTCGCTCCGGAGGCCGCAAGGCCTCGTTTGAGGACATCCCGGCGTGTGTTAGCCATACACTCGCTAATACTTACAACACTAATTAAATCTTTTCCTGATTGAAATGATATATGACTAACCGCCGAGAGTTCGGCCGACGAATCAGGAGGTGATTCGATAGTCCGACTCCACGCTCCGAACGGAGCCTCGGCCTTCAGCTACAGTGACACCACAACGTCGCCGTCTTCCACTCGCACCGGGTGCGAGGGCAGTTTCGCTCCCTCCTTCGAGAGACAATCCCCCGTCGGAATATCGTACTCCCACCCGTGCCACGGGCAATTGAGCACCTCTCCTTCTTTGGACCACTGGAGTTCCGTCTGGAGTTCGTCGCGATCGAATTCCGCGTCACTGGTGCCGGTGATGCTGCCCTCGCAGGCGGGTCCACCCTGATGGATACACCAGTTTGTATATGCCCGAAACTCGCCGTCGAGCCGGAACAGTGCGATTTCACGTCCTTCGATTTCGATCAGCTTCCGATCGCCATCTTCCAGTTCGCTGACTGTTGCAACGGTGTGTTCACTCATTGTTGGAATGGGAGGCGGAACGCCTCCACCGGCGTCTCGTACAGTATCTTCTGTCGCTCTTCCTCGGTGAAATAGTGCTGCAGGTACTTGTCGAGCTCTTCGAGATGATCAAAGTCCCAGTGTGGATAGTCAGTGGCGAACATCAACATATCCGCCCCGAGCGTCTCGATCATCCGTTTCATATCCTCGGATCGATTGGGCTCGCCGAGCGGTTGTGAGCCGATGTAGAACCGGTCACGGATGTACTCCTCAGGGGACTGGTCGAGTAGCGGGACTTCGCTCCGCCGCATTCGGTAGATCTTGTTCATCCGATGCATCAGATACGGGACCCATCCGATTCCAGCTTCGAGGAAGACGAAGTCGAGGTCCGGAAACTTCGCCGGGACGCCCTCTCCAATGACGCTGGCCATCGTCGCCATCTGTTGCCACGGATGGCCGAGCGATTGCACCTCAAAGTAGTTGTTGAACCCCTTGTTATGCAGCGGGAAATCGAACATAAACTCCTCGCCGTTACCGTGGAAGACGATCGGCAAGTCGTGGTCCTCAGCCGCTTTGTAAATCGGATCGTTCGATGGATCGCCGAGCGGCGGGTACTCGCCGCTCGTCCCGAGATAGAGACCGACGATCTGCTCGTTGTCCCCGATTCGGTCGATTTCTGCGGCAGCTTCCTCCGGTCGCTGTGTCGCCACGGCCCCCAGCCCTAGGAAGTCGTAGTCGTCGAGGAACTTGTCCAGAAGGAGATCGTTGTACGCCCGCATCAAGCTCATCGCCAGGTCGGGCTGTGAGAACTTTCCGAGCGGTTCGAAGGTGTTGATGATCGGATAGTCGATCTGGAAGTCCTCTTGGAACTGTCTGATGTCCTCGGGGCCGGTGAATTCCGAGAAGTAGTCGTCGATTTTACCGCCCATCCGTTGATCCCAGCTGCTGGAGGGGAACATCGGGTGCGGCGAGTCGGTGATGCTCGATCGGTGTGGTTCTTCGAGATACTTTGCGATCATCTCTTCTTCTACCGTGATGTGGACGTCCGTGTCCACGACGGTAGTCTCCGCTAACGCGTGGGCGGCTGTCTGTGACATCATCTCACCGTTCCACGAGCGAATATATAACGCTTTTTCCGAGTTGCTGATGGTTCACTGATAACCGTGGCGCGCTCGAGAACGCTCAGCGGTCGGACGAGATGAGTAATCTCCCGATTTCCGGGAGTAGAGCAACGGATCCGATTTTTGTGAGGCGGTCGAAAGCCGGTGAGAGTGTCGCTGTCGCCGCACAGACGCTCTTCGATCGATTACAGGCACGCCGAAAAAGCTACTTGGACGGCTCTACAACCGAGGGTCGTGATGTCATCTGACCGCCCCGAGTGGTGGGACCAGAACTCCGAACTTCGGGAGGAACTGGGCCTTCCGGAGTACGAACCCTCGCGATTCACCGACGGGACATACGTGCACGAAGTCGTCGAAGAGATCGAATCCGAGTACGGGATGTCGGTCGACCTCGTGAGTGAGGATCCGAGCTACCCGAGCCAATGGGTGATCCGCCTCGGTGGGACAGCGTGTGTGAGTGTAGTGCGCCGCCGCGACGATCGAGGAAACAACGTCTATCAGATCAGCGCTGACGAAGTGCGTCGACAGATCGACGCCGAGATGGCATAGTCTGGCGGTCGGATGCCGTATCTGATGACGAGTCTGTCGGACGTGCCCTGCCGATCGCCGTATGATCAGCCACCGCTGTTTACCGCTCACTCATCCGCGGGCTTCCAACAACGTCGGATATACCACGGTTTTCGGTGAACTGTCGGTAAGGCGATGCCGGCGGACACCAAGCGGGGTTCAGTACGCGTCCTGCGCGACTTCGAGCAGATCATCGGCGTCGGCGTCGCGCGGGTTGTCGTGGATCTCGATCGTCTCCAGGGATTTCTCGGCGATATCCCGGAGGTCCTCCTCGGCCACGTCGAGTTCGCTGAGACTCGACGGCAGATTGACCTCCGCGATGAGCGATTCGACCGCCGCCACGGCCTCTTGGGCCGCTTCCCGTTCCGAGAGCCCTGACACGTCGACGCCCATCGACTCTGCCACGTCCGCGTACCGCCCGGGATACTCCTCGAGGTTGTACCGCATCACCGCCGGCGTGAACGCCGCGATCGCCTCCCCGTGGGGGATCTCAGGATACATCCCGCCGGTCACCTCCGCTAGTGAGTGGATCGCGCCGAACCCCGCGAAGTTCTCGCAGAAGCCCGCCATATGCGACCCGAACAGGAGTTGCTCGCGGGCCTCCATCGCTCCCGACTCGTAGGCTTCGGGGAGGTACTCCGGGACGAGCCCCATCACGTGCCGCGTGTAGGGCTTGACCAGTTCGGGGGCTCCCGCCGCGACGTGGTTCTCCAGAGCGTGGGAGAACGCGTCGAAGCCCGTCGCGGCAGTCTGTCGTGGCGGCAGCGACGCGGTCAACTCCGGATCGACCAACGACACGTCCGCGCCGAGGTACGGGCCACCGGGGTACAGCGGGGGTTGGCCGATCGCCATCTTGAACGCCCGGTCCGGCGCCGTGATCACCGCCCAGTAGTCTACTTCACTGCCGGTCCCCGCGGTCGTCGGAATCGTGATCAACGGGTGTGTGTGGTTCTCGATGCTCCCGGCAGTCACGTCTTCGGGCACGTTCACTTCGTAGTCGGAGAGCTCGCCCGAGTTGGTCTTCAACAGCGTCGCGCACTTCGCCGTGTCGATGACGCTGCCCCCGCCGACTGCGACCACCACGTCGAACTCGCCCGCTTCCAAGGTCTCCAGGGCGTCGTGGACCATCTCGGTCGTCGGATTGGGTTCGATATCGTCGTAGATCTCGTAGGCGATTCCCTCGGCCTCCAGCGAGGCCTCGATCCCCTCAAGGATACCGGCCGCGCGGATCCCCTGATCTGTGACGACCAGCGCCGTTTCCCAGCCCTTCGCGGCGATCACCTCGCCCGTTCGCTCGCTCTTGCCGTTCCCGAACTCCACTGTGATCGGGAACGATAGCGTGTGTTCGCCCAGACTCATCGTCCCGAAGTTCGCGTCGATCTGTCTGTCGTAGCTGTACCTGGCCGGTAGTTGTCGCTGTGTCGGGGCATCCGTGTACAAATCGAAGAAGTCATTTGATAAATAAGAACGTAGGAGAAATATTTGCCAGTAGAGCCGGGCGAACTCGAGGGCCGTAAGAAGATTTTTACCCCCTTGACAGAGAGTGGCACTATGAGCAGTTCCCGATCAGACGAGAGTCCAGTCGTCGAGCGGCACCGCTCGAAACACCGCGATGCGACCGCCGACGTCGAGTTCGGCACGTGGATCGACGGCGAACTCCAGACTCAAGGCCCGAAGGCGGGCGTCGTCGATCCCGTGACCGGCGACTCGATCGTCGAGGTGCCCCAGGGCGACGCCGCGACCGTCGACGCCGCGGTCGGGGCCGCCTGGGACGCCTTCGACCGCGAGTGGGACGCCGCCACCGTCCGCGAGCGCTCCGCTCGCCTCTTCGAATGGGCCGACGTCTTGGAAGACCACCTCGAGGAACTCACCCTCCTGGAGTGTCTGGACTGCGGCAAGCCGCTCTCGCAGGCCCGCGGCGAGGTTGAGGGCGCGATCGACACGCTAGAGTTCTACGCGTCGGTCTGTCGCGCCCAGCGCGGCAGCGAGGTCCCCGGCGGCGAGGACTTGCACCTCTACACGACGCAAGAGCCCTACGGCGTCGTCGGTCAGATCGTCCCTTGGAACTATCCCTTGTGGGCCGCCGCCTGGAAGCTCGGCCCCGCTTTGGCCGCCGGCAATGCCTGTGTCCTAAAACCCGCCAACGACACGCCTCTGTCGACGGTTCGTGCTGCTCAACTCTCCGAGAGGATTTTCCCCGACGGCGTCCTCAACGTCGTTCCCGGCCCGGGCAGCCAGGTCGGTCAGGCCATCGCCGAACACGACGACGTCCGGAAAGTCTCCTTCACCGGAAGTACGGCGGTCGGCAGCGGCGTGATGCGCGCCGCTGCCGACCGGGTCGCGCCCGTCACCCTCGAACTCGGCGGCAAATCACCCTTTATCGTCTTCCCCGATGCGGATCTCGACAAAGTCGTCGACGCGGTCGCCGACGGCATCTTCTACAGCACGGGCGAGATCTGCGACGCCTTCTCGCGCGCGCTGGTCCACGAATCGATCGCCGACGAATTCACCGAGCGTTTCGTGGAAAAAGCCGAATCGTACGTCCTCGGCGATCCTCTCGACGAGAAGACCACGATGGGCCCGCTGACCTCCCAAAGCCAGTTCGAGACCGTCACGGAGTATATCGAGACCGGCAAGCAGGAAGCAGAGTTACTCTGCGGCGGCGGGACGCCCGACGACTCGGAACTCGCCGACGGCTGGTACGTCGAACCCACGGTCTTCGGCGGCGTCACCAACCAGATGACGATCGGCCGCGAGGAGATCTTCGGCCCCGTCCAGACTATCCAGATCTTCTCCGAGTACGAAGAGGCGATCGAACTCGCCAACGACACCCAGTACGGCCTCGCCGCCGGCATCGGTACCGAGAAGACGTCGCTCGTCCACCAGACCGCCGATGACCTTGAGGCCGGCCTCGTCTACGTCAACGAGTACGGCCCGATTATGCCCGACGCCCCCTACGGCGGCTTCAAACAATCCGGCCACGGCAAAGACCTCGGCCTGGAAGCCCTTGACCACTACCAGCGACAAAAAAGCGTCTACGTCAACCTCGACGAACCCGAACTCTGAATCGAATGGACGGCGAGGGTCGACGCTGACTGTCGGATTCTTTCTCGGAATCGACAAGGCTGGAATCCATTTTTGGAAAACCTTTATTTGATACCCCAGGCCACTCGGTCACGTGTATGACTAGCAGTAGCAACCCGAACGTGGTGTGTTTCGTCGCCGATCAGTTGCGATACGACCACCTCGAATGCAACGGGAACGATGTCGTCGACACCCCAAATATCAACGCGCTAGCTGAAACGGGCGTCACGTTCGATCGGACCTATACGAACAATCCGATGTGTATGCCTGCCCGCGCGACGATGTTCACCGGGCGGAACCCACACCGGCACGGTGTACGGTCTAACGGAGTACACCTTCGCGAAGAGCTCCCCTCGATTCCCCAGCAGCTCTCGGAGGCGGGCTACCGGACCCACTCAGCGGGGAAACTGCACCTCCATCTCTACACGCTACCGGCCCCACAGCAAGTGTCGCACATCGCCGCGGAACTCCCCGAACGGGCGGAGTCCGAGTTCGGTCGGCGGCTCGGGATGGTTCTGGACGACGTCCTCCGCGACCTGCTTGAGTGTCCCGATGATCTGTCTGCGGGACGGGAGTCGGCAGGCTACCATAAGGGGTTCTCGAACCGCGGCGACAACGCCCTCCTTCGGACCCTCGAGCGAATCCACGTCCCGAAGTGGTCCGACGGGGCGCTGCTCTTCCAGGAAGTCGCCGAAGAAGCCGTCTCTGCGTGGCCCACAGACGACCTCTCGGAAGCCGATTGGGAGGAGTTCGCCGGCGAGTTGAAGAAGCGTCTCGCAGGAATGTTCGATACTATTGATGCGACCACGTACGAGGATCTGTCGTTCGATCCGGCCGAGTTCCCCGAGGCCCGCGAGGTCTGGGAATCAGGCCTGATCTCGGAGCTCCCTGAACCGTACTACGGGTTCGAGACAACCGACTTCACCGGAGGCCACGTCAACGAGAGCTACGGCGAGTACAAGCGGTGGCTGGAGTCGAACTATCCGGACGCGTACGACCGGATTTCCTTCGATCACCCCGACAACGTCCGCGGCGATACCTTCCAGGTGCTCAGGGAATGGACGCTGCCGGAGGAGGCCCACTATAACCGCTGGATCAGCGATCGCAGCATCGAGTTCCTGAACGAACAGGAAGACGACGACGATCCGTTCTTCCTGTGGTGCTCCTATCCGGACCCGCACAATCCGTACGCTGCCCCCGAGCCCTGGGGATCGATGTATGATCCTGCGGACGTCGAACTGCCCACGCGGAGCGAAGCGGAGCTCGACGAATTGCCGGAGTTCTACCGCGATGTCTACGAGGGCGACTTCTTCCAACTGCAGGGCCTCTACACGGAACCGGGTCCGGAAGTCCAAGACGAGACGATCAGGGAGATCATCGCCGTCACTTACGGAATGGTCAGCTATCTCGACCACGAAGTCGGGCGAGTCGTCGACGCACTGGAGCGTAACGGCCTCCGAGAGGACACGGTCATAATCTTCCTCTCGGACCACGGCGAGATGATGGGCGATCACTGGATGATCCGGAAAGGGCCCTTCCAGTTCGAGGGGCTCCTCCGCGTGCCGATGATCTGGAATTGGCCCGGCGAGTTCCAGGAGGGCAAGCGTGTCGAGACAGTCACCAGTCACGAGGATCTGATGCCGACGATGCTAGACCTCTGTGGCGTCACGTCGCCACACGCGGTCTATGAGCCGTCATACCGTCACGGGCCGGATACGTGGCCCGGCGAATCGCTGGTGTCACTGCTCACGAGTGAGAACGACCCCCGAGACCGCTCGACTGTCGTTGAGACCGACGAGGATTACCTCGGCATCTGGCCCCGTACGCTGATCAACGACCAGTACAAACTCACTGTGTATCCCGACCAGGAGTACGGTGAGCTGTTCGATCTCCACGATGATCCCGAGGAGTTGCACAACCTTTGGAACGACGACGCCGCCGAGCCACTCAAGAACCGTCTCTATCGTGAATTGATTGATCAGCTCGTGCTGCAGGAAGGCGCCGTACCCAGCCGTCGCAACGTCGCCTGATATTCTACGAAAGGTCGAACCTCGAGAATAGATATTCGGTATCACAGAATAATACTTTTCTTTCTTCGGGTTATGTGACCACACGACAATGGGAAACGACGACGGAATCCGGGTCAACGCTCTCGAGACGACCAACGACATCATAGAGGCGCTAGACGAGTTTAACGGCGCCCGCGTCACCGAACTCGCCGAGTATCTCGATCGGCCACAGAGCGTCGTCCACAATCATCTGACGACGCTCAAACAGTTGGAGTATATCGTGCAGGAGGGTAACGAGTACCGGCTCAGCCTGCGGTTCCTGAAGTTCGGCGAACGCGTCCGCCACCGCTCAACACTGTATAATTTCGCTAAATCCGAGGTCCAGCAGCTCGCTGAAGAGTCGGGCGAACTGATTACTCTGCTCGTGGAAGAGCACGGGCGTGGAATCTATCTCGACATCGGCCAGGGGAGTCAGGACATCGAGTATCCCGCAATCACGGGCGCACGGACGTACCTTCACTGTTCTGCGACTGGCAAATCGATCCTGGCACATCTTTCTGATGAAGAAGTCGACACGATCATCGACAAACACGGCTTACCTGCTCAAAGTTCGAATACGATTACCGATCGAAACGAACTCGACGAGGAGTTAGAGACGATCCGCGAACGTGGTTTAGCCTTCGATATGGAAGAGTTCCGCGAGGGGATGCGATCCGTCGGAAAGCCGATTCTCTTGCAGGACGGGACGCCTATCGGCGCACTGAGTATCGCCGGCCCGGCACATCGGATGAAGGCTGACCGCCTCGAAAAAGAGATGCCGGAATTGCTTCGCCAGTCGGTCAACGTTATCGAGTTGAATCTCAACGATCCCAACATTCAGTAACGCCATACGAGATTTGCTCCATCACATTCTGTCTTACTGAATCGTGGTATGTCTGTAAATCCGCATAGTCCACGTGTATATTGGAAACTTTCGAAGATTTCTGTAGCAACTAGGCTGATATGTACTTATTCACTATGGTAGAATACTCTCTATCGGATTTTTCCCTCGGAACTATAGATCTGAAGTCGTCACCGCATTCTATAACAAGTGTACCTCTGTTATTTTGAGCGATGCCGCTATTTAATCTCGGATCGCTCTGTTGAAAACAGCTACCGAACACACAATAGCTATAGTTTGGTATAGCAAGTGGGTGTCATACGAGAGTTCTCACACCGTGATTATAGTACTCTTTGAATTGTCTCCGCGTTCGTAGTTGGTAATTGCGACGACGGGAGGAAGGCACAGCGCGAGGAACACCACCGCTTATGCGTGGACACGGCCTCAAGCGTGCTGATACTCCAGATAACTTTTGAAAATCAAGGAATCCGACAGACCATTTTTTTACCGTAGCTGACTCGTTGTGTTGTCTGATAATATATATTTGACGAGGTCGTGGAACTCTTCTTCGTCTTCGACGATAATCGGCGACACCGTCCACCTCAACTGTTTCCAGACCTTTCGATTGGGTTGAGATGCGGTGAACCCGACGGGAGAAAGATGAGATGGATTCCAAGTTGGTGGGCTCGGTTACGCGAGTACTCACAGGTGTGTGACCCGTGCTTGTCCAAGACGAGCAGAATCCGCTGCCCCGGATTCTGCTTGCGGACCGTCTCTAACACCGCGCAGATATGCTCCTTCTCTTTGTTTTCAGTCCATCTGACTACGCTCCCGCTGTTGAGTGCGTAGAACCCAACTGCCGAGTCCTCGGTCTTGATACTGTTGGACACAACTATTTCAAGATATTCGCCGCCTCGGCGGCGAAATTCTTCACAGACTTGTGTCTGACAGTATGACCAACGGCCGTTCGACGTGGTGATCATTGACGTACCACATCCGCCGCGAATTGTCGTACGGTTGCGGTTGTGACGCGTCGAAAAAGCCGACGACAGTACCACCATCTGTGCATACGTTCTCATCAACGATCCACCCCTCTTCGTCCTCACCCTCCTGCTTGTTGTGTGGCTCATCGTCACTCTCGTCGAGAATCTCCTCGGGGTTCTCTGGCCGATGTGGCCGTTTCGGCCGTGGTTTCGCGTACGATAACCCGAGCTTTCGGAGGAATGTACCGAGGTAATCTGGGTGGTACTCAACATCAAACTCCTCTTTGAGAAGATGCTGGATCTCCTGTGATTTCCAGGGTTGTCCCTCGCGGAGGAGTTTGAGCAACTCTTCTTGCTCGTCTTCGTCGAGTTTCGGGGGCCGCCCGCCCCCGAAACTCGGCATCAGTGCTTCGAGTCCACCGTCGTTCCAGGCATCTGCCCAGCGTCCGCCGGTGGCTGCCGACCGCCCTTCCCGGTCGGCAGCCTCCGCAATCGTGTCGCCCTTGTAGAGATTCTTCACGAAGCCGAGTCGCCGGAGTCTGTGTTCGTCCTCGGCGTCGCGGAGGAGTTCATCGAGCTTCTCCTCTGCGAGATGATACGTGATCTCTTTTCTTCGACTTCGTCCCATTAGAAGTACATCGTTCTCACCCCTCAAAAGTTTCCTCACTCATTAGTTCGCCCGAGGCCACAGTCCTTCACTGATTCGTTTGTTCGTTCGACTCCAGGACGGCGATTGTACGTCTCATCCAACGTGGACTGCTTCAGCTGCAATTCCTCGCTGTGCTGTTCGATGGTCTTCGACCCTGTACTCGATGTCTTTCCGATCGTCGGTGTTTCGCGCGTTGTATGGGGCGACTGGCACGATCCCTGCGGCCATCAGGTGGTCGTGCCAGTCGAGCGTGTCGTAGGCGCTGTCACCAACCATCCAGATCGGCTTGGCGATGGGAAGGCTGTCTGTGAACGATCCCGGAACTGAGGGAACCTGAGTATATCGTGAGCGTCGGAGAGAACGTCATATCATTGGCCGAGAACGGCAGAAGTGTCTCCAATGGCACCGACTTCTGTCTCTCGACGCGATGTCTTCCGTTCGATAGCTACAACACAGTATTTCGACTGGCCGGCCTACGACTCGACGCCACTGTACGACCAGAGCTCACTGACGGCTCTCATTGAGGACTTCCGGACCGTCTCTGAAATCTGGTTCGAGCACAACGCCCACGACTCGGTTGAGGGGTTCGTCTGTCAGTATCCACTGTCCTACGTGGAGTTCAGTCCCCACGACCAGTACTCCGGTCCGACTCGATACGAGATGCCGCAACTCTTCAGAGCGTTCCTGCTGAAAGAAGTGTACGGCTGGAGCCACGAAACCGCGCTCGTCGAGTATCTCCGGCAGCACGCAGACACCCGTCACTCGCTCGGGTTCGATTCCGTTCCCGACCAGTCGACACTTTGGCGCAGTTGGAACAAGCGCTTCAGCGCCGACCTCCGTGAGGCAATCGAGAGAACGGCTCGGACGACCCTCATCAACGCACAGAATGCCAGTGTTGCGGTGCCTCGTGACCCAGACCGGAAGCTCCAGTCCGATGCTGACGAGTCTGGGCCGACCGATCTTGACGACCAGACTGTTTTGGAAGAAGCAACGAAGATCAGCGATCACGTCAGCCAGGTTGTCTTTCCGGCGTTCTCGTTGGACCGTGGCGAGGGCTGTGAGATCCACGAGAACGCCTACTGGGGCCTGCAGACATATCTCGGACTTCGCGAACGGCTGGCTGCGAACGAAGGGGCTCGCAGTTTCGTCTACGAATCGACTCGGGATCGGACACCGCTGGGGCACGCCCATCGGGAGCACATTCGTGATCTCTCGATTGGACAGGTGCGAGCGATGTACCGTCAGGCCATCACTCGGCTCCTGAACGAAGTTGCGGAGACAGAGCAGTTCTTTCGAGCGGGGGTCGTAGCAATCGACATTACCGAAGCTGACCCGTTCACCGGCGATAGAACGGGCCACGAAGACGAGATCATTGGGACGAAGGAGAAGACCGACGAGTATGCCTATCAGTGGGCGACCGTCCAGTTAGTCGGCAACGCCGTCCCGCTGGTCCTCGATGCCCGCCCGGTACGGAAAGGCGAGTCACGACTAGAAATCGTCGAGGACTTACTCGATTCGGCTGAAGAGCTCGTTCACGTCGATAACGTGCTGATGGACCGGGAGTTCGATAGCCAGCACGTCCTGGAGATGATCAGCCAGCGCGGGCTCTCCTACGTCGTGCCGAAACGGATGCAGACCAGCGAGAAAGCCCAGGCCAAGCGATTGCTCCAGGGCGATCAAGACCGATATGAAACCGACCGGAAGCTCCACCTCGGCAAGAACGAGTGGCACGAGACGACGCTGATCTATCGGCGGAAAGAGGACTCAGAGCACGACGATCATCGACAGTACTCGGTGTTCATGACGAATAGAGGGAGTGGACACCTTACGGAGTACGGCTACAGGTGGGAGATCGAGAGTGGGTACAGGTCGATCAAACGGTTCATGGCGGCGACAACGTCGAAGAATTTTGGGCTGCGATTCTTCTACTTCGCGTTTGCGTGTCTGCTGTACTCGATCTGGCGAGCTGTCGATCTCCTCGTCCAAGCCGAATTGACTGGCGAGTATGAGCACTCACCGGTGATTACAGCGGACAACACGCTGACGCTGTTGAAGAAAGAAACTGGAATCGGGTAGAGAGACACTCTGTCTGGGTTAGCGCGCCGTCTGAGTGGCTACACTATTGGACATCTGAAAAATCTGCCCATAGGGTTAACGGTTTGATAAGAATGGCCGCTTGGAGAGTGATCTGGAGCAGTTTCCGCTGACGGAATCGGTCAAATTCACGCATCACAGCCCTGCTAAACCCTCTGTAGTCTCAACTTCCACGGTCGCGGTTTTGGTATAGCGGTATATGATTTATGCCGTTGCCCAAATCCGAATTTCGGGGGATAGAACCCTTCTATCAGAGGAAAAATGGTTATGAGACTTCTGTCACCGGTGGTCCTGATTATGCTCGTAATCACGACCACTTTCAAGTACCCCGCCGCCGTCGGGGAAGCACGAATGCTGCAATCGGCTCGGCACGGCGCTTCCCCCAGGGTAGAGCCGCCTAGACCGGCCTTCGAGTTTTTGTGGTTCCGCTCAGCTACGTCGAAGAATAAGCGGAATCCAGCAGTTCGATATGGAACGAATGCCCTCAACCTATATGGAGATAGAGTGTGAACGGTACCGTATGACCGAAGACGAATCGAACTCCAAGGGGCTGATGGAGCGCCAGACCACGGGTGAAGATCGAGTGAGGATGGCCGCCCGGCAGCTGTCGGAGCCCCGGACGGCCAACTGGATCGCCTCCGAAGCGGGCTGGTCACACGAGCCGACCAAGCGGGTCCTCGAACGTCTCGTCGACGATGGTATCCTCCACCGTGACGAGAACGGGACGCACACGACGTACTACCCCGATTACCGCCGCCAGGCGATGCAGGAAGCGATGCGCCTCCGGGATAGCGGGCACACTGTCGAGGAACTCACGGACCGGCTCGCCGATATGAAGGCGCAGATCCGCGACTGGGAGGACGAATTCGACGTCGAGTCACCGAATCAGCTTCGCGGAACGCTCGCCGAGGAGGGTCTCGACGCCGACGAAGAAGACCGTCGCCGTGAGATCGCCCGCGAGTGGGAACACCTCCAGCGGCGCATCGACATCGTCGGCTTCGCCATCCGCGAATGGGACTTCCTCACTCCGACGAACGAGCCTGCCGAGGCCAGTAGCTGACGGATGTCGGTCCCGCATCCCGGTGGCGACCCGAACGCAAACCTCTACGCCCAGCTGAAGCGGGATGTCCTCGACCGCGTGCCACAGATCACGACGGTCGAGTTCGTTCCTGATGATATCGAGGCCAAGCAGCTGCGGGCCCGTTTTGATCCGGCCCGCCTTTCTCCTTCGACAGGGCCTGAGTCGCCGGAACTGTCTATCAAGTGGTATCGACAGGACCCACACGATTGGTTCCGTATCAACTACACCGACCCGAACACGGGATTTCACGCTGGCTGGCACCAGGACGAAGACCATCCAGATCTCGGACGAACGCATTTCCAGTACTCAGCCGACGATGAGGAAGATCGCTGGGGAATCACGTTCGAACACGAGACCCCCTCGCTGGTCCTCTGGGAGATCATCGAAGCGCTCCTCGAGGATGTCCGTCCGATCTACCAGTACGGGAACGAGGACTCATGACACCACGAGAACGCACTGATCGGTCGCTCGCGAGCTCCTTCGAACGGTATCTCCAGGACAAGGGGAAGGGTCGTGGTGGCGACGGCGGGAACTATCGACGGAACGCAGCGCGTGAGCTGGAGCGGTTTGCCGAGTGGGCCGCCGGCGACCGTGGTGACGACGACTGGACCGGGATCGTTCCCGACGATGTCGACCGGGAGCCCGCTTTCGAGGACCTCGACGAACGAGTCTTCCGGGAGTACGCCCGGCATCTCAGTGGTGATCGCGGACTCAAGCAGAATACCGTACAAACCTACTACCGCTATATCTCCGCGTGGTGCGGCTGGTGTGTCAACGAGGGCTATCTCGAAGCACACTACGCGCAGCGGGCGAGCGCGATGGCGCCGCTACCCGAAGACGACGGTCGTAAACCCGGCGACCAGCAGGCTTGGACGTCCGAACAGCGCCACGCTCTCACCCGACACGTCGACGAGCGAGCCCGTGACGCTATCGAGACGTACACGACACTCCCGGAGGACACTGACCCCCTCGACAAGCAGCGAGCGCACTACGCGGCGCTGAAGGTGACTCGCGACCGTGCTCTGGTGTTCGTCCTCGCGTATACTGCCGTTCGCGTCGGTGAGCTTCTCCGTGACCCGAACGACCCGCGCCGGCGCGGTGTCCGCTGGGAGGACCTCTCCCTCGACGACGGGAGTATGGATGTCTACCGGAAGAAACAGCAGTGGGACGCTGCCAGTCTCCCCGACCCGGTGATCTCACCGCTTCGAAGCTATCGCAAGCTGATGGACCCACCGACGGAGCGCTGGCCGGTGTTTCCGACGTTTGACCAACGGACGCTCGCAGGACACATCCAGGATGAGCTAGCTGATCGAGGGAACCGTCCTGGGGAGATTACTGACTGTCGTGAGGCGTACGCTCGTGACCTCCTGCTGGCGCTCGATGAGGATATTCAGCCGCCGTCGATCACGACGGACGGCGCACGGTCGATTCTTCAGCGGCTCTCGGAAGCTGCGGACATCGACATCGACCACCCGAAACACGATTACCTTGCTCCACATGGTGGCCGACGTGGGATGGGTGAGGTGCTTGTCCGCGCGTTTGGATACACCGTGGCGGCCCGGTATCTCGACAATTCAGAGGAAATGGTGCGAGAGCGGTACTCGCACATCGAAGCCGGCGAACTCGGTGATGTAGCGACAGAAGCACTCAACGAGGTCGACTCTCTGAACCGTACGTGAACGAGTACACGAGACGATCTTGATTGAGTGCTGATCTCTCGTTTATGGAGGAATCCAGCTCGTATGGTCGCGAAGAGTTGTATCGGGGGTCTCCATCGTCGCACCGCACTTCGGGCAGTAATCTTCGATCGCGTCTTCGTCGTAGAGATAGTGATTGCACTCGGGAGGACTGGCCTGAAAGTACACGTCATCCCAGTCGAAATCTGGCTCTCGACCATAGAGACAGAAGGTACTGTGTCCTGAACGGCCTCGGTGGTTCGTCACTAACCGAACGGGGCAGTACATACACTCCCGGAGTTCGATTAACGGCTGGTCAGAATGGTTCTTCCAGAGCGTTTCTCGGCGACCCCATTCGTGAAACCCCTTCGGACCCCAGCATCGCTCAATCTCAGGTCGTGTCGCAAGCAGTTTCTCCACCTGCGCGGAATGATACCGGCTTCCTGCCCACTTCCAGAACGGGTCTCGACCGTCTTCACGGACGATCGCATTCCTGAGCGCTTTCAGGGGAAAGTCGGGGCCATACTCGTCGCTCACGGTGTAGGTGTAACTGCCGTCGGGTTCGTGGATGCGGCGTAGCTCGCAACCCTGGCTGGCACAGATATCGTACGTGATTAGGTCGTCCTGCCCGCGGGGATGAGCATAGGGCGGCACGCGCTCCCACGCGTGCTCGCCGTCGTAGAGGAGAGCTTGGCAGTTCGTGAGATGATGCGCTTTGTCCGTCCGTTGGGCGTAACCAGAGCCGTCGTCTTTCTCAAACTCGGCCCCGATCATATCGTAGTCGAACGTATCGAGCAGCACTGTTGCCGCGGGTATCCAGACGACGGAGTATCCAGCGGCCAAGTAGTCATGCGTCACCTGCTGAACATCCTTGTCCTCGTGGCTGTGCTGCACCTCAACGGCAAGCCCTTTCCCAAAGTAAGGGTTCCAATCGTCGAACGTCGCGAGAGCGTCAGCGCGGCGTTCAGTCACGGGTGTCGGTACTTCAGATACGTCGACGTCTACCTCTGTCTCGACGTCGGCATGTTCTCCGAACTGCTGGTGAAGAGCGACCTCGACTCGAGCAACTGCGCGTTCGTGGGTCTCAGATTCGCCGCCGTTCGAACAGCGCTGTCCGGCATCGTCTGACACGTGGTAGAAGTGTCGATACTTACCTGGCGCGGATCGCAGGTACATCGTCCCGCCGCATACTGGACAGGTGACGGCTTCACCATCGTCGATAATGGCAGGGACGACCGGGCGACCGTCACGACGACCGCGGAAAGGCATATCGGCAACAAACATCTCGGTAAGCAAATAATCTCTCCCAGTCTGCAGGTCCGAACACGTCGGAACTGGTTAGAGCGGGTCCTCGAGACCGCAGGAGATACAGCGCATACAGCCGTCCTCGCGTTCCCAGATGTGGTCGCAATACTGGGGGTCTGCGGTCGTCATCTCAGCGAAGTCCTCGAACGGATCATTTGAGATGATCTGTTCTCCCTTGTGCTCTTTGAGGCGGGCACCACATCGACAGCGATAGCGATTTTCGCCCCGAGGCTCCCAAACGTGTTGGTGATCCTCCTTCTTCTTCTCCTTTTTCCGCTGTTCAAACGCCGCTCGAGCCGCTCTGTCAGCAAGGTCGGACCTCGTCTTGATGGTTGACTCATCGTAGATGTACACTTCCACAGCGGTGTCTTTCCAGCGCTCAAGCCGACAGTGCTTGCAGAACTCCCGGTCGTGGAGATCACTCCCCCCGTATTTCCAGGTATGGTTACAGTCTGGATTCGGGTCAGTGAATGTGAGGGATTCAGAGTTCACGAACCGCTCCAGATACTCCTCAGGCGGATCGATCTCTGGAGGATCTGCCCACGAAGCTGCGAAGGCCGTCTCAGCCCGTTGGTCGAATGCGACGACCATCTCCTCAATACGGAATCGGTCGTTCGTAAAATCGTCAGGGCTGGCCCAGTAGACGCTATATCCAGCCGAGAGATAGTCGTGCGTGACTGCGTTGAGGTCTTTGTCTTCGTTTGCGTACTGTACCTCAACGATCAATCCCCGCCCTAGGTAATCGTTTGCGTCATCAGAGGAGAACTCAATGAGGGCATCCGCACGGCGGGAATCAGTAAGCGTCGGAGTATTGGGAACGTCGACGGTGACTTCGGGTTCACAGCGGACGTATTGGTCAAATCGCTGTCGAAGCGCCGATACTGCGAGGGATTTCATCTTCCGATGAGGGTCCGACTCTCCTCCAGAGCAATTGATCGTCGAGGCCTCCGACCCCGCGGTGACGTGGTAGAAATGGCGGGCGCGACCGTCATCAAATGGGCCTCGCGGTCGCATCGTTCGGCCACAGGCTGGACAGACGACATCCGTTCCGTCCTCTACTTCCTCTGGCAGAACTGTTGGGCTTCCTTCTTCCGCAGAGGAGTGGGCAATGAAGGGCATCTATTCCGATATCCCTACTTCGGTGGTGAATTAGAAATAATCTTCCTCACACTGTCCCCGAGTCCGATCTCATGTAGTCTATATGACCGGTCCCAATACAGGCTATCCCACCAGCAAAGGCTCAGTATCTATGACTCGTAGCTCACGGTATGCCCTACTGCCCGAACTGCGGAAGCCGGGTCAAAGCGGTTCATCATTACTGTGGGTCTTGTGGACAGGCATTATCGGAGATCGCTGAATCGGAGAGCGATCCACCGATGGCAGTCGATAGAGACGGATTCCTGTCAGTGCGTTCGCTTTCGTACGTCAATGAGCTACTGAACGGAGAACGAGAACTCGACCGTGATTCAGTCTCGTACACGCAGCTATCTCGAGAGGTGAGTGCTGCCTTTGCAGACTTCGCCCGACTCGCGATGGTCAACGACCTCGACCTTCTCCTTCTCTGGGCGGCGGGCTCAAACACAAATGCACTGAGTATGTCTGTCGACGATATGAACAGCAATCAGTTCCGAGACTGGCTCGCTGCGATTGGACTGGGGCGCACTCTTCGAATGTACGATGACGCGCTCCACACTGAGTTCGAGGACGAGTTCAACGACCGACTGCAGAAACTGATCGAGTTCGCCAACGAAGAGCTGGACGACGAGGAGATCTCCGAGTAAGAGGCTTACAGTTGACTTGCTGGCCCGTATTCCTCGGACAATGCTGTTTTCAGATCGAAGTCATCCCCTTCTGAGATTTCCTCGATGACATCGTACACGAACTGGAGAGCCTGTCTCTCTGCATCCAGATGAGCGAGCTCCTTCTCTCGACACTGGATTTTCGAGAGGAGATGTGATTTGAATCGCACCCCGGAGTCCCTGGGTACGGGTTCAGATTGTCTACCGTCACTTCGCTGCGGAAGGCGTCCATCTGGCCGCGGAATACGACCGCCCTCTAATTCTAATTCAACCCGCCTGACGTGCTTGCATGGGCTTGGAGTAGACTGGTTTTCCCCGTCGGGACAGTTGTACTGTCTGTCCAGGAGGTCGACTTCGTATCGTGCGCCTGATTCCGACTGGACTTCGTAGAGGCCACCCTGCCGGAGCAGCGCTACGTCCATATGTTCTTCACGAGCCCGCCGATCGCGGTCGTCGACTATCGGACTCTGTTCGCCTTCTTGGATTGAGGATGAGTCTGTGACTGCCATGTGGAGTGAGGTGGGAGAACGAATGCAACCGTTCGCTCCTCCACGCTCTTCAGAGCGATAAAATTCAGCGTTTTCGAGGTGGAGCCTCCGGCCTCAAGGAGCGACCGAAGCGTAGCGAAGGGAGTGAGTAGGCCGGAGAGGAAACCGACATGGTACGGCACAACCGGCACACTGCGACCGACTGACCCCTGAACGTATAAGTACCGTCAGATACTCTCTGAAGTCATGGACGTGCGTCGAACTGCCGTCGTGAAACTCGACCTTTCCGACGAGCAACGCGACGTACTCCACCGAACTGCCGAGCAATACCTGTACTGCGCGAACCGAACCGCTGACTACTGTTGGTCCGACACCTCCTACACCGAGTGCAGAATCAACAAGAGACAGGTTCGTGACGCACTCTACGCCACTCTCCGCAAGGAGACAGAACTACAGGCACAACTCGTCCAAGCCGCCATCAAACGCGCCATCGAAGCCGTCAAAGCGTGTGTCGAACGCTGGAAGAAGGGGCAGCGCGTCTCTTGCCCGACGTTCACCGCCGAAACGATGGACTACGACAGGCGAAGCGCGACCTTCTACCGGAACAAGGTGTCGCTGGCAACTGTTGAGGGCCGAGTCGAACCGTCGTTCGTTCTTCCGGCAGACAGTCCGACACCCTACGAGCGGTACGTACTCTCCGAGAACTACGAGTTCCGCGAGAGTACGGTTCGATACGATGCGGTGGACGGCGAGTTCTATATCCAAATCTCAACTCGGCGGATAGACGGTGACGCAGAGGTTCCGGCAGATACCGGGCACCAAACAGTCCTCGGTATCGACCTCGGAGTCAACAGTCTTGCTGTCTCCTCGACCGGTACGTTCTGGCAGGGAGACGACTACGACCACTGGTGCCGTGAGTTTGAGAAGCGGCGTGGTGAGATACAACAGCGCGGCACACAATCCGCGCACAACGCCTTGCTCCGCCTCGGGAAGCGCGAAGAAGCATGGCGCAAACAGTACATCCACACCGTCGCTAACGAACTTGTCGCGGAAGCTGTTGAGAACGACTGCGACGTGATCGTGTTCGAGGAGTTGACCGACATTCGGGAGCGACTTCCGCAGGCGAAGTGGCACCACGTTTGGGCGTTCCGATGCCTCTACGAGTATGTCTCCTACAAAGCGCCCGAACAGGGCGTCTCCGTGGATCAAGTCGAGCCGAACTACACGTCCCAACGCTGTTCTCGGACGGACTGTGGGTTCACGCACGAAGACAACCGCCACGGAGAACACTTCTGTTGCCAGAAATGTGGATACGAGGTGAACGCGGACTACAACGGTGCGAAGAATATCGGGCTACGGTACGGACGGAAGCGGACACACAGACTCCGTTCCTCGCCCAAGTCGGGGAGCGGAGACGCAGAAGTAGACCTGCGTGTGAATGGTGGGACGTTGAACGGCGAGAGTCACCGGCCTATTGCTGGTGACTGATTGCCGGGAGTCCACATCAAAGCCCCACCTTCAAGGACCGAGGCGCGTATGCGCCGAGGGAGCAGGTGGGGTAGTTTACAGGCTGATGATATCGACAACAGCAGCAACGGTAGCAGTGTTGATAACGTTAGAAACGCTGGGTAACCCAGTCTGTGGTGAGATTAGAAACGTTAGAAACGAAGTCCCACACCGGACCCGAGACCGCATGATGACCTCCCAATACCTGGGTGCAGGAGTTACTCTGGCTCAGTGAGCAACTTCTCACGAGCAGCGTTGATATTCGACCGGACTGCATCTTCGGTCACATCTCGGATATCGGCCCACTGGGCAACGGTGTATCGCTCTGCTTCCTCGACGACGATCCAGTCGACAGCCTCGTGAAGCGAGAGTTCCCCGGCGATGAGTTCTGTGACTCGTTCGAGGAAGTCTTGGTCGTCCCATGCGAGATCGACCTCTTCGAACCGATGGTTCTCAGGGTCATACGAGGCGATCATCTGGATGGCACCGTTCTGCTCGAGTTCTGCTCGAACGTGAGCAGGCAGGGAATCCAGTGCAGTCTCTGGTAACGGGTACGCTGGGACATCGTGGAGTGAGGCAACATCGAAGGGTGTGAGACTGCGGTGTGACTCGTCTCCGAATTTCATTAGGTAGCTCGTTTCCGCGGTAAGCTGTGTCCGACCCTCAAGAAGTAGATCGGCGAGTTCGGGATACTCGCTCCGATCGACTGAGCCGGTCTTGAAGATTGTGACGAAGTCGCGACCACTGCCAGTTCCTGGTTGAGCTGCCATTGAAATCCTCCGTTGTACGATTCAGATTCGTCGGGAACGAATATCAGTCTGCCTACAGTCTCAGTCTTCAGTCTCTGGCTCTATTTCCAACTCACGTAGCATCGATGCTCGATTTGCGAGCATTCTGAGAACCCAGCGTCGTCTTTCATGCTGATTCTCGTAAGCCACGTACTGCTGGACGGTTGGGATATCGTGCATGCAAGCGATTCCCCCTCGTATCAGCCCTAGCTGGCTGGTCTCCAGAAGTTTCTCTGGAGGCAGCGCTTCCGCAATCCGCGTGGGTGCCAGCTGTTTCATTGGCCTCTCTCGCGGAGGTAGTGACACCAATTGGGTCCGAAAGGAACTCCTCCGCAACGGGTTACCCCACGAATTGCATTCTTCTGACTATGTGGGGTAACCCCGGCAGCGTGTAGTAAGAGAATGAGCGATGGCCTCATACAGACGATTCTCCTTCACCGCCTGTAGTGGACGAGCCGAAAAGAGGCTGAATTGCCGCTAGCCGTCCGTCCAGTGTACGCTGATCACGGCTTGTCGTTGCGAAGAGAGCCGTCTGATTACCCTCGGTGACGTTGCTACTGTTCTCAATTGGTCTCTCATCGACGAAGCCTCGGCAGCGAGGCATATCGATACGGCTTGACCGCGACGGTGCGAGTTCGATTCCGTGATCCGAGAGGGTTGATTCGACCGGGCTTTCGTCGACGGCGATTCCACCGCTATCGAACACTGCCTGCCGAGAGACTGTTCGCTTCAGTGTCGACCGCCTGTCCGCTCGAACTGATTCGTTCTGAGTTTCTTCTTCGATTGCCATGACTTCGTGGAGAAGCCAGATTCTGTCCGACTCCTCCACTCTGTTTGGATCGATAAACCAGCGTGGATGCAAGCCTTGATCCAGTAATCTGATCTCCTGTTGAATCAGAATTCCTGGCGGGTGTAAGCACCACCACGAGGCCCATCGCCCCGGATGAATCGTCCTTCGAGATGGACCTCCAATGCGTCAGGAAGTCCGCCGTCGAAGCGACCTGTGACCGAGAACGGAGCGAGCCACGGACCTCGTCCAGCTTTGTTCTCATTCGTGCGGCAAGCATCGTTTGCGACGGGCTCGAGGTAGATCTCTCCCACCCGGCCGTTCATGAAGACGTGTTTCAGGCCGAATGAATCGCACTCCCACTCGAGATGTGCAGTTCCTTCGACAGTGAATTGATCGCCAGCTACTGTCAGTGCTAATACGTCGTCCTCTGCTTGGAGGAAATCACGGATCCACTCCGAGCCCATATGTATAGTGACGTCGGCTAACCGAAGACCGTCCTCGGGATCCTCTATCCAAGGATGCTCATTCGTCGACGGACTATCGACGGGTCCATCAACAATTTCATCCCCAAGAGTTGCGTCCGGTGACCCAGATGGACCACCGCTCCCTGACACGGACTGAGGTCCTACCCCATCATCTCCTGAGATCGATGTCTCGTCTCTCCCTGGCTCTCGATTCGAGGACGTACCCGTTTCTCGGTCAGTGGATGCATCCTGCCCAGATGGGTTGATGAAGTTGAGACAGCCGGAGAGAGCCGAAAGCACAGTGACTGTGCTAGCAGAGAGAACTCGACGCCGGCGCCAACTGCCTATCTGATGAGATTCATCATCTTGAGACCAACTATCGAGGCCTGGCATAGCGATAATCGGAGGAAGGAACGTTAGCGGACAGGAAATAGATTCAGTAGTTGCGGGATACGCAACTGTGCGGAGTCATTCACCGAATATCAAGACGCTGTCGCACTTTCGCTCGCACAGACTGCAGAAGTCGTCTGGTTCGTATGTCCAAGCGTTGGGGTTTAGGCGTTCGTGAATTCGGCGAGTGAGTGATTCAAGCTGTTACTGTTCCACTTGCCGATCTGAACGAGCTCGAACGTATCGAGGCGAGCGTCAAGTGCAGTGGCGAGCTGATCCCGAACTGCGGTAGGGAGACTGTCGACACGGATCGCAGTGAGGGCGTGC
Organism: Halobellus rufus; assembly: GCF_000739575.1. GTDB lineage: Archaea > Halobacteriota > Halobacteria > Halobacteriales > Haloferacaceae > Haloquadratum > Haloquadratum rufum. The sequence goes on from NZ_BBJO01000022.1 coordinate 64,359, forward strand.
TGGGTGAGGAAGTAACTCGTTGCGAGGCTCGTCGGAGCGACGACGATGACGTGGGATCCATCGACGTCGTTGAGTGCTAGTTGGGCATCTCGGTACTGGAGTACTGTCGCATCCAGTTCATCGACGGGGAAGAGACAGCCAGCAGCACCGTACTCGATACTCGCCCCTGCCGACTCAAAATGCCCTTTGAGCATAATCAACTACAAATATATGTCTTATGGGCATTAACTTTGTGGTGCATGGGTGGCTAGATTCGCCACTACCGCGCCGCGCGCTCTCCCCCATTTTGACTATCTCTGCCTCCCCACCACCTAACATGCCCCGGGACCTCTACAACTGCACTGCGGCCGAACTCGCAACCCACTCTGTTGAACACCTTGATCAGGACACGCCACCAAGCGACGCCGCCGAGTGGCTTGATGAGAACGGCTACGACGCCGCTCCAGTCTACGCTGACGACGATCCAATCGGATTCCTTCACGAAGACGATGTCACGACCGACGACGGCGGCGACGACCTGAAGAATCAACTCACCCCACTGACCATCGATTACATGATCAGCGGCGACACATCGTTCACAGACGTTCTTTCCGCACTCATCGAGCAACCCGTCTACTTCCTCGGCGGCCATAACCACGTTACCGGTATCCTCACCCGCGCCGATCTCAACACCGCCCCCGCACGCATCTACCTCTTCGACCGGATCACCTACCTCGAAGAACACCTCCGCGAACTCATCCTCGACAAGAAACCGGACTGGAAAAACACACCAGTCACTGCAGACGAACTCGACGACATCGAAGACCGGTACGAAGACGCACAAGCTGCCAACGTCGCCTTAGACGAACTCCACTACGCCCAATTCTCCACGCTCGAAACTATCGCCACCAGCGTCGACGCCTGCTGGCAAACCTGTGGCTTCTCCACGAAAGGCGGTGCAGACTCTCGACTCCACGAAGTCACTGAACTGCGCAACGACGTCGCATATGCTAATCTCCTAGTCGAGAACACGGACAGTAACGAGTTCCTTAGCAGTGGCCGTACCACAGAAAATCTCCACAATACTCTCGAGACCATCCACGACGTTCTCTCGAACCTCCAGGACGCAGGGTACGACCCAGGGAACGACAAAAGCACGTAAATCAGACACGCTCACTACGTCCCAGTTTTGGCTGATCTATCAACCCTCTCAGCTAGTCTCTTGTCTCGACGAGGAAAATCTTGGACTCACGAACCGTCGAGCCCGATGTGGAACCTCGGGTCCCTTGGTCACTGGTAGAAAGATGGAGTTCCGATCGCCGGCGACGACGGCGGCAAGCAGTTCGTGCTTGCAGAGGACTCTCCAGGGTTGGTCGTGCTTGTATGGACACGAACAGACAAGGCCATCCGACCAGGGGATGAACGGATACCGTCCCCCGGTCGTATACTCTCCCACGAGCAGTGGTGCCGGGAGTTCGATTCCGAACTCGCTTGGGCGTGCTGCCGCAGAGCTCTCACTGCAGGACAGGTCTGCTTCTCGAATGACGTACTTCGCTGGGAGACTGTGAGATTGGGCATACTTGGAAGGTGTTTGATCGTCATCACCGAGGACGACCATTCCAACGAGCGTGTTCTGCCTAGTAAGGGCCTCAGCGTTTGGCTGAGGTCCGAGGACACCCTCTAAGAGCGTCCCGTACGACGATTCTTTCAGAACTTGGTACAGATTGAGCCAGGGAATCAGCTTCTTGTACCAGTTCGCACGGCGCTTGCGCTCAGAGTGAAGCGCTTCTTCTGAATTTGTCGCTGACTGACACTGCCGCAAGCGGTGAGCGAGAAACGCAGGTGCCTCACTGAGTGCTTGATCGTCCTCGAAGAGATCATAGTATCGTTCTTCTTCGTTGAGCGTCCGACGGCATGTCTCTTTGGCGTATTTCAGACCGACCGGTTTCGCTTTCCCTGACTGCTCCCAGGGGTCTCTGTCCTCAGGGCCGCCCTTCCAAGAGTTGTACTTTTCCAGTAATTGATCGCGGCGGATGGGACCGCCAGCCATGAAATCGAGCCGAATACGATGTTCGACTGGTTCAACTGCCGGAGGATCAATTTCAACATCGTAGTCGTGTAGAGCGTCGGTTCCACTCATTGACCCTGGTGGTAGTCGAAGGGGCGGTAGCGTCGATGACGCGGCATGGATGTTTCTTCGTTGCATTCGTCTCACGGGCTGAACTGGACGCCGCCCTGTACCCCATTCGGGTGGATAAACCGAGGTGAGCGTGGAGTTCAGAAGCCGACGAGGAGGCTGGCGAACTGATCGAGTCGGTCGTCTAGCTGGTCCCCATCGTAAATCGTCGCTTCCCGCTCGTAATATGCGGCGAGTTCTGAGGCATCAGCAGATAGCTTTCCTGCCTGAGTGTCAGTGGCGATCGTGAGAGCACAGATTGGGGCGTGTGATGATCGGATCTGTTCGATGACGTCGTCGACGCTACTGGGCTCTCCGTCGGTCACGGCGACTATGAGCGGTTCGTCGCGGTGGTCCTCGACGAGCTGACTTGCGAGTTCGAGTGCATCCACCAACGGCGTGCCCCCGCCACAGTCCGTGTCCAGTAGCGTCGCCTGGATGTGTCGCGTCTCGACTGAGAACGGCTTCACGAGCCGGGCTTGGCTGTCGATGAAATCGACTATCGCGACATCGATCCCCAGCCCTTCGGCGGCGACGGCGAACCGCGCTAGTGCCTTCGTTGCGACCTCGATCTTCGGGGGGTCGCCGTTCCGCATTGAGCCAGACCGGTCGAGAACCAGCACTAGTGCGTATCGTTTCTCGCGCCCCGGCGTGTTGACCTTGCAGACCCGAGGGTCACCAATCAAAAGCCGATGTCCTGCAGTGGTATCGTAGCTGCCGGCGGTCAAGCCTCGCCGGACACCACGTTGACGGTCGAGACGGAGCTGTTTCGCGAGCGTGCCAGCAACTTGGGCAGCGCCGTCTTCGATGTCGGCCCATACGCCTGGAGATGCCGGGTCGTCATTGACTGGGACCATCTCCAGTTCGTCGAGCTGGCCTGGGCCCCCAGCAGTGCCGCCGGCTGTTTGATCGTCTGAATTATCTCGGTCGAGTCGGCGGGCGAGGCCCTCCAGTTCGCGCTCTAGGGCGTCGGTATCGATGCCCTCTCGATCTGCTTCGTCGTGAGCCGCCCTCCGGTCCGCTTCGAGTCCCCCTTCGTAGGCGTCTTCCTCGTCAGCGGAATTCCGGTCGAGTGCCTCCGCGTGCGCTGGGACGGGGTCGGCTGACGAGTCTATCTCCTCGTGGGGTGTGGGTCTCGTAACCGGTGGCTCTCTTCCGTTATGATCCTGTTCCAGACCTTCTCGGGAGTCGGTTGTCTCTCTCGTTTCGCGGTCGTTCTGAGAAGCGTCGGTAGCGTCGAAGTCTCCGATAGTCGACTGACGTGCAGCAATAGAATCGTCATCTCTCTTCTCCTCCGCTGGGGACTGTCCACTCTGCGGGGAATCGAGGTGTGATCCAGGTTGCTCAATGGTGCGAGCGAGTGCCCGCGCTCTCGTGTCTGTGGGTTTCGAGGTCTGCGACGGCTGGTCTTCATCGCCGTCGGTCGGGCTTGGTGTCTCGTCGGGTCCGGTAGCTGACGTATCGGTGCCATGAGAACCAGGGGCCTGAGGAGACGGTGGTGCTTGGAGCTCCTCGTCGAATGAATCCGGAGTAATCGAGGGCTGGCTGAGGACGTCCTGGAATGGATCGTCAGTTGCGCTCCTGTCGAGTTGCGGGTATTCGTCGGTTCCGGAAGATTCAGATTCTGATGAGGGATTGGAGTCTACATCAGATTCCTCAGGCTCGCCCTGCTCTGGGGACTGTGTTGATTCTTCGGAGCGCTCCTCTAGGAGTGGGAAAATTGCTGACTGCCACGTCTCGACGACCAATTGGGCTCGCCGTACAGATGCCGTCTTGTCGTGGCTGTGGGTGATATCGTCTGGTTCTGCACTCCGGATTGCGAGGGCATCCCGCGCTAGCGCTTGGAGTGACTCCTGAACAGTATCGAATCCCGAGGCATCCGTCTCCGACGCGAAGAGTATACGCTCATCATCTTCGTCGAGAAGAACCTCTGTGATACCCGTCGGAAAGATTGCCCACTCGTAGAGGGCGCTCGTCACTGCATCCCAGAACGAGAAGAGGACTTGCTCGTCGTCAGGGATATCATCGGGAACCTGCGAGTGGATTCTGCGGGTGAGTTCGAGACGTATCTCGGCGTTGTCGCTGAAGTTTGCTCCCTCGATCGCCTCCTGTTCGATGGCACCGTCCTCGATTATGTTGATGAGATCGTGCACCTGTTGGTGATGATTGGGCTCGATTTCGGATTCGAGAAGTTCTGCAATGGGGCCGATAGCCGTCTTGAGAATATGAAGCAGTTCGTGAAAGGCGAGACCGAACTGGTGAGCGTGGTCCGCTGTTAGCTGATCGTTCACCGGGATTCGGTCTATCGGTGCTGGGTCTGTCGTCACTAGTATCAGGAACTCAGCGTCGACGCTTTCGAGCAACTGTGCAGCCTGCTGCCGTTCAAGCTCGGTCGTATCACTTCTTACGAGCGCATCGGCTTCTGCAGGGAGGACCGCCGCGGTCTTGACGGCTGGCGTAAGAACGACCTCTACGTCGATGCCTGTAGGTAGGTGTCCACAAATGAACGCCTGGAGCCTATCGGCCCTACTAGCCGAGGATCGAACTCGAGGGGCTATATCTGGGCAGAACTGTTCTGTTGGATGTACTGGTTCGGTCTCATGGATATCGGACATAAGGATACACGAGGGTCCGTGGCTCCCTCGATCACTTCGGGGAGATAAACCTTCTTGCGAGGTTGGTACTGGCCGCTTTGCGAGCGCTGCAGGCACAATGCAATTTCTGATTCAGTTTGGTTGAGAGAACAAACAAAGACTAGTGAGGCGATAAAGTAACTATCAGAGGAAATCCTCGTTGAACCGAGACGACTGGTCAAGATCGTCCAAGAGGTATTGCTCGGCCTTCCGTGCAAAGTTCCGTATCTCGATGGAAAGATTCCTGTCTTCCTGCCAGTCACGGACAGTCGACAGCTCACGTTGGTGCTGGTTGTCATTCACCATCCCGGCAGGCCCGGCAGTTCCCATCGGGCTGCTGGAAATTGCGCACAGGATATTCCGCTGAATAGCTTCGGCCTCCCGTAGATTATCGACGCCATCACCCATCACAGTGAGCAGCAGAGCCTCAACCGGATCAGTAAGTTCGAAGAGCTGGCAGTACCAGATGACCCGGAGTAGTTGGTCCTCGGAACAGTCGGCTACTCGGCCAGCGAGCACCGCCGCGACATCGGTAGCCGGGACAGTGTGGAACAGGCGGGCGTAGACTTGCGGCGCGTACTCGTCCGTGTCCAGAACGAGATTGCCGACCGTCTGCACCGCGGCATCGTAGTCTTCAGTCTCTCGCATCCGCTCCGTGTCCACATCCATGTGGAGCGGTAGCAGGTCCATCTGGCGGTCCAAGCGGTCTGCACGCCGGATGCAGAACTCCACGAAGTCCAACGGGCGGCGCTCAGCAAACTCCGCCACCAACTGTTGCAACTGATGCGACTCACCCAAACGATCGAACTCCACGGCATAGTCCAAAATCTCGTCCAGCACCGATTCATCCACTGCGGTTAGGTTCTCCCTCCGACGCGGCAGTGCATCAAGCAGCCGGTCCAGCACTCGGGGCGTGACGGATTCCGATTCGTAGAGTAAGGTCAGGAACATCTCCTCTGCCCAGTCTTGGTCTTCCTCCCACTGTCCACGCAACACCGACGAAAAGTGTATCACCCGTTCCTCCGTGAACCGGTCCGTCTCGTCAATAATACGTTCAAACGCGGACACCGCATAGTCGCGGTCCGAGTTGATGAACACCCGAAGCCCCGCACAGGCCAAGTCGTAAGTCCCATCCTCGATGTAATCCGAGATCAGCTCTCTTCCCCGCTCCGGGTCACCGGCACAGATGCCGACAACCACCCGCTCCTGATACTCTTCGAGAGCAGCAGGCGACTGATCAAGCAGCTGAACACCGGGTTCGGGCTGTTCCTCTCCGAACAGTTTGAAGAATCGTTTGAACGAGGTCTCGGGCGAGTGCTCCACCACATCAACGAACGCATCGAACTGCTGCCCCCACGCCAGATCAAGATCGCGGATGAACGCACGCATCTCCTCCTTGTTCTCCTCCCAGTCCCGACCACGCGGATCCATATGCACCAACAGCCGGTATCGGTCGTTGGCGAGCAGCGCATCCTCCAATCGACGCCCCAGTTCACCGACACCGAGTTCACCGTCTTCGGCATAATCGACCAGCCGGTGGAGTGCTGAAAGACAGTCCAGATCATCCTCTCCATCGACATGATCAATCGCGAACTCGTAGATACGCTCCAGCTCGTCCCGGTTGAACACCTCATCCTGGCCACCGTAGTACCGCTTCTGGGCCAGCACGAACGAAGGCAACTGCTCCGCTGCTTTCACCTTCAGCGCGTGATCCTCGCTCTCCTCGACAACAGCAATGAATGCTTCCACGGCAGCAAGCCGATACGCCTGCATCGCCTCCGACTGCCAGATCGGCCCACGCCGGACACGAGCCGTCATCCTATCGACCGGATCCATCGAGAAATCCTCCGCCTGCTCGCTTGACGCCGACGCCACCGCCTCCAGCAACTCCATACGGAAGGCAGTGTCCAGTTCCTGTTCAAGGAGATAGCCTTCGAGGCGCTCAACGATCTGCTGCTGGGCACCAGGATGACACGAGAATCCCGGTCGCAACTCCTGATCGAGACGCTGGAACACCGTCTCGGCAACATTCGGAGACACCCCCTCAACCAAGGCAATCTCCACCAGCATATCCGTGATCCGCTCCGGTTCCTTCAACAAGCCCGGACTCAGCAGCGAGATCGCCGCAAAATACAGCTGTCCAAGATTGCTGGGGGCTTTCACGATACGCCGCCGCAACCCCTCAGACTCCGTCTCCCCGTTGGGAGGTGCCGTCGTCAACGCGACCTCAACCAGTTCGACGCCCCGCTCAGGGCTCGCCGCCCCCAGCAGTTCGAGTCGCCGCAACAGCCGTACCCGCTCCGGAATGGGGTACTCCTCCATCTGATCCATGTAGCTGGATAAGATAGTATCGATGACAGTACCCGCCTCGCGGCAGTCATACCGGTGCTCGATGACAAGGAGATTGTTCACCTGCTCTTTTTCGGTGAACTCACCGAACACTTCGTATACCGTGTCCATGTAGTCCCGCGCCCCATCGCCGAAAAATGTGTCATAGACCACGTATTCCTGGAGTACATCCGGCTGGACGGTGAGGGACTCGCTTCGCTGACTGACAGTACCAATTGCATCAAGCAGGATTTCCCGGTAGCGACGTTCCTCATCTGGCTCCAACGACAACGCCTCCCTGAACGCGTCCATGAATGCGTCGTTACCGGTGTCCAGCGTTCCGACTGCGGCAACGTATCTGAAATAGGACTCAAGCTTCTGCGGATCACCGACGCCCTGCTGCTCGGCCGCACGCCGGATATCCCTGACCACGTCATCAAACACCTGTTCTATCACCGAGTCCTCCGCCGCAACAGGATCGTGGCCGGACGGTCCATCGGAAACGATCTGATCCGCAAGCAGATGGGTAATCAACGGCTTGCCCTCGCTTACCTGGACAATCCAACCCAGGGTCTGCGGATCCTGAATCCCGTACGCATCCTGAATGAGACTCGTCACCGTCTCAGAATCCAGCGGCGACAGAGGTAGCATGGTGGCGTCAAGTCCAAATCGGTTCGTCCTGTCCTCAAGTGACGATGCAAAGATCGATCTCTCCGTGAACACCAGCTTCACTTGCGACCGCCGTTGCGCCGCGATATCAAATACCCGCTCAAGCTGATCAGCATCACGTGCATCGTCGATAAACAGGATGATACCATCCTCTTCGTCGAACTCAATCTCCGAAAGCCCCGCATCCAGATCCGCATGGACATTGGCCGTGTACACCGTCCACTCCCGATGACGGGCCTGCAGCTGGAACGATGCCTGCACGACAAGTCGGGTCTTCCCGATCCCGGCCGAGCCATGGACAACCAGCACATTGCTATCGGATTCGGCGAATTCGATAATGTCGTCTACCGCCTCTGAACGGCCATAGAACGGCAGATCAAACCGTTGCCGCGGATGCTCGCCTGCCAGCTGCTGCTCAAATCGATCATCGACTGTCTTGAAGACATCATACCCTTTGTTACTCCGGTCTTGGCCGACAACTTCGATCTGCTCTAACAGTTCTTCCTGCCCCTCACGAAGCCGGCTCGCATACTCGTAGAGGCGTTGTGCATAGACTGTCTGGAGCTTGCGTCCGATTTCCTCATCTTGGCTGACCTCTTGCTCAAGATACTCGAAGAACTCAGCGACGAGCTGTTCCGGATCGGCATCCAGATCCGGATCTAGCATCTCCTCGTTCAACGTCTCGGCAATACGCTCAACCGTGATTGGATCACCCCCTGCATCGAACCCGTCGATCAACGCCTTCACCTCATCCTTCTCAAACGCAGCGGGGAACACCTCCGGTTCCAATCCCTCATGTTCCTCCGCCACCCGCATCGCCGCACGTTCGACAGCATCATCCATGAACGCCATCCGCTGATACTTCCCCTTCGCGTACCCGACAGTCGCAGACCAGAGGATACGAGCACCAAGCGCCGATTCGAGGGACATACCGGACAATCGGTCAGCGACTCATAAAAGAATAGCCACAAACACGCCAAGGCATCCTAGATCGGCGTTATTCAGGCATCCGCATTCCCACAGCCACCGCCAACGACTCACAAAGCCTGCGAAGAGATATAATGTCGCAGTGATGGAATCTAAGTGAGGCAGTATCTTCCGATGCAGAGCTCTGGATCAACCAACCTGACCTGTCCTGCTTGCCGCCAGCGAATTGACCCCCTCGTGTTCCAGACGGTTGATCCAGCATCGATCGGAATTTCGGACCAGTTTCGTTGTCCGATGTGCAGCACACCGTTCTGGCCAGAGAACGGCTTTCTGTCGACTTTTGCTCTGCACGACGGAGACCAGTACTTCGGGATTCCCCTGTCGCTCGGTGGCACAGAGAAACGAGATTATACTGACGTCGCCATCGGGGAAATCCGCCGCTCAACGATGCATTCCCTGTACAGCGGTTATGAACTCGAGAAAATCGGGCTCCGTGGCGCACACCGGACCGGCGTTAACGAAGAGGACTGGCTCGATATCGAACCGCTCCACAATCCACATACACAGGCTTCGCTTGGTGGAGAGGTATTGATATCGCTCGCACAGATCAGTTCTACAGATATTGCGATTGCGGCCAACCTCCAAGAAGATCGGCCGGAAGCGGTTCCGCTCGCACCGGGGGACGAGATCGATATCCTGTACGATGCAGGGATGCAACTCGCTGCCGTGACTGATCCGCCCTGGCTATTGAACCTGCGAGAGGCCGAAGCTGCTATACGTCGGCGGAATACCGTCCCGGTCTTTTCACTCTTGGTCTCGGCATTCGATAATTTGCTCTATCGGCAGGTGTACCTCCTGCTCCGGAGTCGCGGCTTCAACGACGCCGAGGCGGTCGATCGTATCGAATCTCTTGCCGGCAGCAGCCGCGTACGGCGAAAGGAGTTGGCTGCCGATGTGCTGGACGCACTTGTGGGGGAGCGACTCACAAATGGTCGCTACGCCACCGAATGGGCCGAATTTATGCAGCTTAAGAACGCTCGCAATCAGATTGTGCATCCCGCCGGTACAGCATCTGTCGATCCACCGTCCGAGAGCGACGCTATAGACGCCTTCAACCAGACATTCGAGATGATGCTATGTGTGTTCAATCTCTGCTGGGATGTGTAGAATGTAGTAGTCGTCCAACAGCATGGACTTGCTAGGTGCACTAACCGTTAACCACACTTTTTGAGCCGCCCCGATGAAGCCCACAGCAGAACCTTAATCCAGAGAGCTCGGTGATATTCGGCTGTGTGTTGTACGGTTCTTCATAAATAGTCGTTTAGTATTTCGTAGGTGTCTTCGGGATACTGATTCGGCTCGGCGACCGCCCACACCTCGTTCTTGACCGCTGCCTTCGGTGAGACTCCGTCCTCAATGTGCTCACAGAGAATCGTCAGATTCCGGGTTGAGAGAGTTGGCCAGTTCTCGTTCTGCCGGGTCTGATGAGCGAACTGAACAATCTTTCTGAGCGTCCCACGGTCCACGACTTCGTGACTGGTATTCACCTGCGCGTCCAGCGTCGCGACCTCTTCGTCGACGTCTTGGATGTAGGGTTGTTCCAGCGCTCGGAACCGGCCTCGAGTGGCCGAGTTCATCGGCTCGGAATCACGGTACTCCCGGGTCGGTGGATTCATCGTGATCACGATTCGCGCCGACGGATGAGGTTCGACCAATTCGCCGTGGGCCTTCACGAGGAGTTTCCCCTCATTGAGCAGGCGGTGTAGAGACATCGCGGCGCCGGCTCGCATCACTGGAAACTCATTGAGCACCAGCACCGACCCGTTCAGCAGCGCTTGCTTTGCGGGACCGTTCCGCGGTGCAATTAGCCCGTCCTCGGTGGGGGTGAGCGGTCCGAAGAGATCCTCCGTGTGGGTTGCCTCGTCACAGTCTACCGAGACGTAGCCCCGATTCGTCCGGTGACACAGGTACTTGACCAGATAGTTCTTCCCGGAGCCTCGAGGGCCAACAATCCGAACTGGAACCAGCCCACGAGCGAGCTTCTTCGCAAGCAGTTCGTCGAGCGGAAGTTGAAGCCGTGGTTCGGTCGGAACTGCTGGCGGGACGACGTCGCCTGCCGCGTCAACTGGGAGGGCGTCATCGCCGGCATCAGGATGTGTCGCTGCCTTCGGTACGTCAGGATGGTCAGGGTTATCGAGAATGTGGAAGCCCGTTGGGACAGGATCCTGTGCATTCCGCCCGATATCGGACACATACTGTGCGTCGACGGCATCAGGCGATAAGCCATCCGTGCGGTAGCGGGGTTCGCCCACGGCCTCGTTGGCAGTCGTAATATCGAGGACTCGAGCGACACCATGCTGCCCAGTTTCATCGAGTCGTCGAGAGTATCGGGCGTCGGCAGCTCGCGAAAGCCACACACCGACCGGAACGTGCTGAGGAGCGGCCTGAATAATCGCTTCTGCTCGGCTCTCTGTTAGCGTGCCAGTCAGATTCGCAAGCTCAGCGACTTCCGCGTCGACTAGCTCGGTGAACGTCGTGTAGCCTGCGTCTCTGAGTGCAGTCGCAATGCTTTCGGTGACGACATCGAGAATTTCGAAATCGTCACCCGCAGACGCGCCAGCGGGACCACCGAACGCTTCCGTAATCACGGGCGGTTCTGGACCCTGTGGAGAGACGCCGACGATTGTCGTGCTCCCACCAGACCCCCGGTCGAGCGTGAACGTCCCATCCGCTGCTCCAACATCGAGGAGATCGGCAGCCTCTTGCTCACCGATATCGACGTAATCACAGACTCGAAGCGTAACGCGTTCGACCGGGACCGTCCCGCCCTCGCGCTTGAGGAGGCGATGCACCAGATGCGAAAGGACGACGAGCGGTTCTGGCGAGTCGATCGTCGAGTCGGGTTCTGATGAAGACATAGTGCGTATGCGAGACTCTGTTAGGAGCCCCGTCGCCCGCTTTCGGGCTGATAAATACCAGCCTCAAGACGAGCCTTCGATGTCGTCGAGGCGGTGCTGAACCCGGTCGTGTAGTCGCTGAGCGGCTCCGTCAGTGAGATTCGCTTCTGTATCCACCTCGATGCCAGGAATATCGACAACGTCTTCGAGCGCGTCGCTGAGCGTCTGCTGGTTGGCTGGCAGGACACGCTCTTCGCGTTCGTCGGTTTGCCGGTCGTGTTCTTTCATCGCCAGTTGAATCATCATCGCTGGTTTTCGAAGCAGTTCGCCAGCGACCTCGAGGTACTCTTGGTGGGTATTCGACGCCCAGGAACCTTCATACTCGTCGAGGAGTGCAATCAACAGGGACAGCTGGAGATTGTACACGGTTGGTCGCGACGATGGAGACGCCAGCGTCGAGGCTCGGTCCGCAGCGGCTTCGGCGTACCTGTTGGCGACTCCCCAGTAGCGATAGCAGGTAGCCGCATCAAACGGCAGCTCGTCGAAATCGTAGGCGATGGCCCGAGTTCTGCGAATCGCCAGATCGACTTTCACCAGGCGGTCGGCAATGTCGTCGTAGATCGCCTTCCACCACTCGTTGATTGGAACTCTGTTGTTCGCCCGTTCGTGGTCGGCGTCGGTGGCCCGACCGTAGTGACGGCGAGTGTACCGCTTGCCCGTGTCGGGGACGATAGTCCCGGTCTCGGGGAAGTAGAGGATCGGTTTCGCCCACAGCGTCTGTGTCCCCCGGAAATCGTAGCCGGTCTCGAATCCCCCATAGACGACGAGATCTGGCTCGGTTGCCCCAGAGACGCTGGTGACACCGTCGATATCCTCCTCCATCTCGGGGTCTTCACTTGCCGTGACGGTGTGTTCGAGACCGGGGCAGACGACGAACATCTTAAGGAGACCACCCCAGTCGCGGTAGCTTGCCCAGCCGAATGCCTCAGTTTCACCGCGTTGCTGGAGTGCTCCCACGATCGGTAGGTACGCCTCTTGCGGATTGATAATGGAGTAGCGATCCGATGCGATCTGCCAGCGGAACTTTACATCGAACCCGAGCGCACACAGCGCTTTGCGTCGTTCGTCGACGATATCCTGGTGATCGCGGACACGAACCAACGGGTCGGACGACGCGTCCGTGGCAATCTCTGAGAGTGACTGACCGGTCGCTGTCTCCAGCGTATCGATATCCAGCCCATCGACGTTGCAGAGAGCTTCGATGTCGATGGTCCCGTCGACACCGACGAACTCGTTTGTGGCCCAGAGTTCACCCGAGCTCGCTTGAGGGAGTACACTGAGAACGTCTTTCAGAGAACGAGGATTCGGATCGAGACACCCCGTTTCTGGTGAAACAGCGTCTGGATATACTGCGTCGTCTGCCGGCGTCAACCTTGCAAACGCGTGCGTTGCTTCCTGATCCAGTAAGTCGAGGACTGACATGGATGCAGCAACGGATTGGTGGTTATCCTCGCCTGAACCGGAGTTCGACGTGGAGCGCTTTCGCTCGCGGCTCGCTTCTGACTGTGTATTTGTGGACATGGTGAATCAGATGGGAAACAGTCGAGGCCAGCCGTAGTGGATACTCGACGAGTCTTCCCTCACCCCATTGAGGATGGTAAAATGGGGCGACGCTACTCATCCGGCACTACCCCGAAGCTGATGCCGAGGTCATCGATTGTTCTTAGTGTGGTAGACTGGTATTGAGAACTAGATAATATGATAATAATCTGGAGTTTTTATTATCGCTTGCCTCTGATCAATTGTAGTAAGAATGGCTAACAGCACAATCCCCCTCCTTAGCGCAATTATAGGTGGGCTTTCTGGTGGACTTGTTTTCTCTTTCATTCAGAGTTGGGCTTGGAGGTGGTATACGAAGCCGAAGTTAACAATTGGTGCATCAGCGGCAACTGCTTTCGAAACTGATGAGGACGGAGATATTTCTTCTCGAGTATTCCGAGTGCCGGTTCAAAATCAGGGTCGGTCCTCAGCTGAGAACTGTAAACCAGAATTGCGTATGACTGGAGACTTGGATGGGAGTGAATACGTTATAAATACTCAGCTCCAATGGTTTGAGGATCAGAATCCCAGCCGAATAACGATTAATTCTGGTGAGCGGGCAAAGTACAACCTTCTCCGTGTGACAAAACAAGAGACAGATGATTATATCCCCGTCGACCCGACATTCATTGTTCAGTTTGCTAGCCCCGGTGGGTGGGATAAAGGAGATAGCATTGTGAAATGGGACTACGATGACGAAACAGGTCGTGCAACAAGCGCAACAGTCCCCGATAGTCTTGAACGTGATACCTTTCAAGAAATATCATGGAATTCCGCTGAGGTCATTGTCACCGCTGGAAATACTGACAAGATTGAATCAAGCATAGAGCTTGATCTAGGAGAAGAACGTGGTATGGTAGGGATGAGGATGTTATTCAGCGACGGTGAAGAATTATCATCATAGGGAATGGGTTAGTTCTTTAATGACAGCAGCAATCCATACACAGAGAGGGATTTCAAATGCCGATTGACCGATTCCGGCAAGCAGTGGATCTACTGGAGTCAAATCAAGATTTCTACCGTGATTATATTTTAGGTGTAGAAGTCCCCACAACGGACTCTCTCCTAGCGGAACGCAATCTGACAGCGTTAGAGTACCACGAAATTCCCCTCGATCAAGGGGTTCGAGAAAGGATACAGTCGATTGCAGCTTCCAGAGCTCGAGGTTACCTTTCCGATATTGAGGATGGAAGCCGCGATATCCGAGAGTATGATATAACAAATACAGAACAAGATACGGTTCCCCTTCAATACGCCGACCCAGGCAGTATCGAGCATTTTGAGCGATATGAACCTCTATTAAACGAGGAATATTTTGATACAGGATCTTACGATAACCTCTCAGACATCAGTTTTCAGGCTCTCCGAATCAGTAATGAATCTGATGAGCATGTAATCATTTTCCAAAAATTCTCGAATCGGCAGATTTCAGGGAATACCGATGACCTCCGAATTAGTGAAAGAGACGAACAGTATCAGGAGTTCGAGGATACTGTGATTACAATTCCGGAGAGAATTGATTGCATACTCTACGAAGATACGATATACGTCTTCGCTTCCAAGAAATTCGAGGACATCTTTGATTATTTGACTCAGTACGAACGTCACGCCAACGATGTACTCACCGGAATCGACAGTTCTGAGTTACGGATTCATAATATGGGTGAGTTTGTTGATTCGATTCTTGGCGACCGGAGAGCATTGCGTAAGATGAAATCTATTGAGGAACGCGGCCTCTATAGTTCTCTGAACCGGGCACAGGTCGAAGATATTGTGGATGATTACGATCTCGGTATAGAAATTCAGACAGACGATGATGGGGAGTGGGGCATCCATATTCCGGACCTGAGAAAAAAGTGGGACGTAATCCGGTTGCTTGACGACGATCACTTGGAATCCTCACTTACAAGTACCCAATATCAGGTGTACGGCAAGGATCAGCGAGATTAACTTGATTATCTGATGCGAAGATTCTCACACAACTATTCTGGACCCAAGCCAGAGGTGAGACGATATTCTCCGAGAACTGTGGACTCAGTGTAAGGGTAATTTATAGGTCGATACATTAAGAACTTATGAGCGTCTCCTGCTCATCGTCGTATTGGGGAATATACTCTTCACCGCCGAACCAGAGAATGAGTGTTGGCCGAAGACGTCGGATGCTCTCCTCGGTTGATTCGCCGACGTGGTCGACAGTCCTGAGCGTCGTGGCGTAGCAGGCCCAGGCTGCGAACTCGCCCATCGTCTCGAACTCCTCAGCGATGGCCCGCTTGGCAGCAGCGGAAGTCAGTCGACTATGCGTTGAGAGCCACTGCTTCGACAGCGATTCAGCAGCAGGGTCACGATTCTCCGATCGGATTTCCTGGAGTCGATACAGGTTGCCTCTGGTATCTCCCTTCTTCCAGAGGACCTCGTCGTATCGTCGGACCAGAGCAAGTTCGTCAGCGTAACTGATCGAGTCCAGATCGACTGTTTCGATATAGACGTCGTCCGGTTGTGGAGCGGTGTTGTCCGGATAGTCCCTGTGAAGGTACTGTTCGCGAAAGCTCGACTCGCGGAGGTCCTGAAGACGAATCGACCATTCATCACCGCTCAGCTCGCGTCTGACGAAGTTCTCTGCGAACAGGTGATAGTCATCGATTGCAACTTCAACCCCGAGAGCGGAAGCGAGCAGGGCGATAGCGAGTTGGCAAGCACGTTCTGGAGCCGCGTCCGGCCCCCAATCGAACCCGCCCGATGACAACGAATGTACCATCAGGTGTTTGTCGAGGAGATCGTCGCCGGCGTAGACGAGACAGCCCCCAAGTGTGCGTTCTCCGCGATACCGCCGCGCTCGGTACTTCGACTGTGAGTAGCTAGTTTTCATAGTACGTGGAAAGCCGTCTGGGAGCGGTTACGTCTCGATACGGGGGGCCAGCATCCGGGCCATCGACCCTGCATCATCGTCAAGCTCGTACGAGAGCATGATGGGGAACTCACTCCCGAAATCGACTGTGACGCTAGCCCCCTTCGGAATGGTTCGCACAATCTTTTTCATGTAGTCGAGGCTGAACAGCGACGAGGCTTCAGCGAACGTGGCCTGGTCGAGTTCCTCCTCATCGAGCTGGAAGTCGACAGCGTCGGTATCACCTTCTGCCTCGATTCTGAGGACCTCTTCGTCAGCGTCCATCCGGAATCCGACGTGATCGGCAACGAGGTCTGCAGCTTTGACTCCTTGCTGGAGGACGTCGCGGTTGAGGGTAGCGCTCGCTGGGAGTTCCAGCTCAGGAAGCGTCGGCTCTGCTCTGATGGTCGCTGGATCGAGGCAAGCCATTCGGAACTCGATGCCGTCGACGAAAACAACCAGCTTGCGTGTCTCTCTATCGAGACTGAACTGGACGAGATCGTCGTTCTTTGCGAGGTTCACTGGATCGGCGAAGCGGTCCAGATCGAGACCGAGGACACCCGGAGTAGCATCGTACGACTCGAATGCTGAGGCATTCAGAGTGAGATCGTCCATCGCGACGTTGGCGGGATCGACTGCACGAACACGGATCCCGGATTCGTCTATCCTGAATCGGGCTTCGTCGACGTTCGCGCGAAGTGCTTTGAGGATAGCCTTGAGGGGACTCGCCTGAATGGTTGCTCGGAACGTCGACGGCGACTCTGAAGGAATCTCATCCGTTGCTTCTTCCCCATCAGTATCGACATCTGTATCTGGTTCTTCCTCTGTCTCGGATTCGAAATCTCGGGCTTGCTCCAGCCAGTCTGCAGCCTGTTCCACGCTGACGTTTGCAAACTCCGCGATTGTCTCGGAGTCAGCGGCTTCGAGAGCCTCGATCGTTGAGATTCCTTGTTCGTGCAGACGGATCGCTTGTTCCGTATCGATACCAGAGATGTCGACGACATCCGGTAGTTGTTCCGAGGGTTCCGGAACAGTCTCGGGCCGTTCAGATGCATCACGGTTGTTCTCAGGCTGTTCGTTGTCAGAGCGGTCTGTGGATGTTTCTATACTCATAGGATTCTATGGCGCGATAGAGCGAAAGCACGAGTTCAGACGGACAGTCGTGGAGTCAACTCGCCTTTCCCTCAGTCTCTTTAGAGATGATAAATTTCGACTCAGGAGTACCGGCCGAGATACGGCTCACGACGCGAGAAGTACAACGAGCATCTGGAGTTACTGAAGTCGGATAGTAGTCTCCTCACGCTCTAAGATCTGCTTTTCGACTAAGCGGGCAATCGCATCGTCAACAGCATCCGCCTGGTCGTCAGAAAGTTCTCTCACGTTCGAGAGGACGCGGTCTCGAATGTTCTCCACATCGGTTACTCCATCATCGACCGCACCCAAGACCGTGTACTCAACCTCGAACTCTGTCGCGAACGCTGCGATACGAGAAGTGAACGTATTCGGAAGGCCCGATAGCGAATTGACCGCCATTTCGATGGTGAACAGCGGATGAGATCGGTCGCGGATGTGTCGTGCTTCAGTCGAACCTGTGTTGAACGGACGCTGTTCGTCGATTTCGGTTAGGATCGACTCGTAGTCGAGGCCACGCTGGGCGTACTTCCGCATGTCCTCGATGTCGCGCCGGCGGCCACTCGCCAGATCACCACCCGAGACCGCTTTCAACAGGAACATATCCTCATCCGAGAGGATGAATGCGGTCGCGTAATCGCCGGTCCAGAATTCCTCGGCCCGGTCATGCATTCGCTCGGTGATCCATACCTTCCCGACGACTTGCCGCTCGAAGAGATCGATCTGAAACCCTCGGTCTTCGTGATGGAGTTCGACAGTTTTTCCGACCCCTTCGAACGACTCTGTCGGCTCGTCAACCACCGTGAACCCTTGTGCCTGAAGCGCCTGGTAGACGTGCTCGAACTCGGAAACGACGCCCAGCGCAAGGTCGATGTCCTCGGTCTGATCTTTCAGTCCGCGAACCGTCATCGCCGAGCCGCCGAGGAGATACACGTCTACGGGTTCCGAGAGCCAGCTGTCGAACTCTTCGAGGAACGCTCTGATCGCATCTCCACCTTTGAACACCGTCATGAGACACCGTATTGCTCTTTGAGAGCGGTAAATTCTGATTCACTCGGGAGGAAGACCGGGAGGTCCTCGGATATTTCGAACTCTCCGTGAAGGGGTCGGTACATCGCGGTCACTGCTGTCTCCAAGTCGTACCACCTTGCCGTGTCTGTGAGGGTCTCTTGGTCGATATCCAGCTTCTCGATCAGCAGCATCGAATAACTGACGCGGCGAGAGCCACTGTCGAGGATGAGGGTGTGGCACACGACCTCCGAGGGCGTGAGTTCTTCATCCGGAGCGTACCAGAATGCGGGTTCGCCAGCGAGGAAGAACTGCAGGTCATACTCCTGGAATCGTGCGAGTCCAGTCACCCGCCAGTCAGCAGCCGACTCTAGTGCGGACGTATCCTCCGACGTTTGGACGCGAACAAGCGCCCGCTTCGGGTCGCACCACTCGACAGTCGCACTCGGAGCGAGTGCTCGAGTTCGCGAGCGGTGTTCGTGGGTCACGACTTCTCGTGCGAACGTTAGCAGTGGCGAGAGGTCATCAGTCAAGGCGTATTCCGGCCCAGACGGCGACAGCATCGCACGGTGCTTGAGCGGCGACAACGCATTGTGGACGCCCTGTCGGGTGATGTCGAGTCGCTCTGCGATCTCGGTCGCTCGACGTGGTTCGTCGAGGTACCAGCACACCCGCAGTGTTGCTGGCGAAAGGATCTCGGTCCAGTCGACGTGACCCAGCTTCGAACGGAGGTCTCGGTACGACTCGACGATTGGATGGTCCGTTACCCGGACGCGGCGCCGGTTCTTCGACCCGCGAGATTCAGTGAGCAACCCGTCTTCGAGCAACTCATCGAGGACGTCGTAGATGTGGTCCTGCGAATACTCGGTTTCGGTCGCGAGTTCGTGTGGAGTCGCCTCACGGCCAGCGCTAAGCGCGTCTAGCAGTGCGAGGCTGGCCTTGGTCAGCATCTCTGTAAATAATAGAGCCGATTCGTATAAATATGTTTCTGGATTTCTGTTTACAGACTGCTTGTGTGACGTCTGCCCACCTGCGGACGAAGTCCTGCTACATCGAAACCGGTGGAAGCCAGTCACAGGACGGACAGAACGCTTCGTATACAGCCAGTGTTTCGTCGAACTCCCAACTCCCATCGTCACGGAAAAGTACGCCTGCTCGAACGATAGCGTGAACCGCCCCGTGACCACAGTTGGGGCATTCGTCACCTGGGGCCCATCCCGCCCGCTCGAAATCAATCGTCCACTCTGCGTCAGTGACGACGGCCGACGACCGTTCACCGCAAGAAGTCATCCGTGTACCTCTAATCCAGACTCCTCTTCGTGTTCGAGCATCGATTGGAGTTTCTTCCATTGCTCACGGAGCGTCATAGCGGAGACACTCGCGAGCTCGGCGAGACTCGTTTGGGTGACGTTCTCGTCAGCCTCACGAGCAGCCTCGTAGATGCAGGCAGCGGCAACGCCGGTTGGTCGACAGCCGTTCCCGAGACCGACTTCGGACGCTTCTCGGGCCAACTCCAGGGCGCGTTGGCCCACTTCTCGTGAGAGATCGAGGTCCGATGCGAATCGTGGGACATACTGAACGGGAGCCATCGGAACTGCCGGGAGATTCAGTTCGTGATTCAACACGCTGTACGCGTTGCTGACCCGCTCTCTGGAGACAGTCGATACCTCTCCGACCTCGTCGATTGTCCGAGGGAGTCCCGAACATCGACAGGCTGCATACACGCCGGCAGCCGCCATTGCTTCAATCGAACGACCACGGATGAGGTCCTCGTTCGCAGCAGTCCGATAGAGGGCGCACGCTTGCGTACAGATGCTCTCGGGAAGGTCGAGCGCACCGACGATTCGCCGGACTTCCGAGAGCCCATGTGCAAGGTTCTGCTCAGCTTTCCCTTCGAATCGAGCTTGGCGGTCCCATCGCCGAAGCCGGTGCAGTTTCCGGCGTTTCGCGGCCGGAAGCTGTTGCCCTCGTGCATCGCGATACCGACCGATCTCTGCAGAGATGCCCCAGTCGTGCCGGGCATTCGTCACTGGCCCACCAACGCGACGTCGATCTTCGGCATCGTATGGCGTCCATTCAGGTCCGTAGTCAATACAATCCTCGTCGACGACGAGCCCACACTCAGGACAGTACCTCTCATTTCTGTCTCGTTTGAGCTTGACCTCAGAACACTCAGGGCACTGGTTGATCGTAGAAGGGAGGCGTTCGGGAGTCTCAACACCGGTCGTTTCAGGCTGTTCAGTGTGCTTCGTTGCGACGCTGGATGAATCTGTAGACATGGTTGATCGATTGGAGCTCTGGAATCGGATTACTCGAAGTCGGGGCCAGTCAGGTTAGGCGGAAGTTCCGGGTCGTATTCGCGGTGGAATGCTCGGAGAACCTGATTCTGCCAAGCTACGTATTCGCCAGGAGTCGAGGCGTTGAACCGTGTCACACCGAGATCGTATTTTCGCGCAAACGCTTCGAGATCGACTGCTTCGATACTCGTAATCGCGTCTGTCGTGGGATCTGGAGCAGCGGCTGCAGGAAGTGGTCGTTCCACCCACGCATCGAAACATCCATCCACGGAGCTGATCACGAGGACGCCGTCGGTCGCTCCGACGAACAGGCTGGTCGAAATCCGAGCGAGATTTCGGTACAGATCTGACGGAACAACCAGGAGTAGGTTCTCGGCATCCACTGAGGATAGGTGGCTGTGTCCTCCAGACCGACCGTCAGTTCTCCACCGGTTCTCCGTGTCGAGCCAGCCTCCATGCCGTAACTTGTCGAGTGCGGCATCGAGGAACGTCTGGCTCCGGTACTGAATGTACCCGACTACGGTCGCATAGAAGCTCATCGAGCCTCCGCGAAGAACTCCGGAGTCAGTGAGTTCGAAGTACACGACCCACACCGATTCGTCGAAGATAAAATCCGGAGAGAAGGCTCAGTAGTGGACATCAGCAGGAACCACCCAGAACTCGTCATCACTGTTGTGTTCGAGATGTTGTTCGACCGCTGATCGAGAGCGAAGGCCGGCGCCGTGTTGGTCGTAGATCCAGACGGACGCCCCGGCGAACTGGCCGAGTCGATAACAATCGAACCGAGCGAGGTCGACGTCGTCCATCACGGACTCAGAATCGAGGGCTTCGAGTTTCGCTCGCAACTTTTCGAGAGCCTCACGAAACCAGACTTCTTGTGCCTCGACAGCGTCTTCAAGGAGTTGCTTCCCCGTCTCTGACTGCAGGGATAGCGCTGGGTCAAGGCCACCGTATCGGGGATGATCTCGATACCGAGCCGTCGATTCATCTAGGGTTTTGTAGTAGTCAAACGCCGTCGACGCTCCGTCACCAATTCCGATCAAACGGTCGAGTGCGTACCTGGCTGTACTGACCGCCTCTGAGCTATCGACCGCCGGAACGAGAACTCTGATGAGCATGTGCATTTTCTATTCCTCACCCCTTTCGGGGGTCGATAAAACCGGCTAGAAGAAATTACTCGGGAAACCCAAGTCGTTGAAGTCGTTGTGATAAGAGACGTTGATTGTATCAACTACCAAAGAGCGTTCTCAACGGTCTTGCGATCAAACTCAATGAACAGTGCTCGTCGGAGATCTTCGTCTAACCCCGGATACTGTTCACTAGTGTGAACGAAGAGATCGCTTCCCTCACCAGCGCTAATCATCCAAGCTTGTTGCCCTTTGCCAATTGGACTGCCAACTGGACCACTTGTCTCAGTTTCACGGTGGCCAAGTTTCAGCGCGTTGCTAGTCGTAGTGTAGACGAATTTGAGTTCTGCATCAGCATTGATGTCGTGGACGGGGGCGATTGCCCCCAGTTCCGTATCGCTCTCAAAGTACGTACTACCGTCAAAATCACTGGATTCTACAAACGCTGCTTCTAGAACTGTCGAATCAACCTGCTCAAACAATTCAACAAACTCATTCCAAGTCAGTTTGAGACTGTTCTTCTGTGATCCATCCTCTTCATAGCTAAACTCGATAGTGAGACTATCGCCACCTTTGATTGCGAATTTTTTCAGGCCTGTAGAGCCCTGGCTGTCATAAGAGCGCTGGACGAGGCGGTGAGGAGATGCCAAATTTGCCTCATCGAGATAAGCGATATAATCATCAGTGAGACCTCCTCCGTATCCGTCCATTTCGTCTCGGCTTGTCTTGAGAGATGCCGTTAGCTCAGCCCAAGAAATAGTCTTGTATGTGGTGTCCCCGGGCAACGACTTTGCGTAGCGGGAAAGCTGTTGCTGGGATAGCGATCCCTTTGTTTTTGCTTCAATAACGAACAGTCCAGATCCAGTAGCGTAGAGGTCCACGCGACCACCCTTAGAATCAGAATCAGTTGCTTTGTTGAAACCCCTTGCTGACAAACACGACAGGTGAGTAGTGGAGAGGAGATGGATGCTCTCCCGAAGTCACGGCTCCTTCGATTCGTTGAGCGGGCTCTGGTGTTGGCTCGCCGTGCTGTCACACGGTTTTCGACTCGCTATTCCCGCAAGCGGTTCACGCTCCGGCAACACGTTGTCCTGCTCTGTCTCA
>NZ_BBJO01000021.1 GCF_000739575.1 Halobellus rufus
GAACGCGACGGTCTACCCCTCACACTCGAAATATGTTACTACGGTATACTATCGATCTCCTCGAGCGCCTCAGTAGCGACATCACCGAGTTCTCCGGCCTCGATATGTGAATACCGCTCTCTCACCATCTCCTCTGAATTGTCGAGATACCGGGCGGCAACCGTGTATCCGAATGCTCGAACGAGAACTTCACCCATTCCACGCCGGCCGCCGTGTGGAGCAAGGTAATCGTGTTTCGGATGGTCGATGTCTATCTCTGCAGCTTCTGAGAGCCGTTGGAGAATCGATCGTGTGCCGTCCGTCGTAATCGAGGGCGGCCGAATATCCTCATCGAGCGCCAGGAGGAGGTCGCGAGCGTACTCCTCACGGCGTTCGGCGATTGCCTCCGTATGTTCCCCTCGGTCGGCGAGCTCATCCTGGACGAGCCCTGCGAGCGTCCGCTGGTCGAACGTGGGAAACACCGGCCAGCGCCCCGTCGGTGGGTCCATCAGCTGGCGGTAGCTCCGCAGCGGCGAGATCACCGGGTCGGGGAGACTCGCGGCGTCCCATTGCTGTTTCTTCCGGTAGACGTCCATACTCCCGTCGTCGAGGGAGAGGTCCTCCCAGCGGACGCCGCGCCGGCGTGGGTCATTCGGATCCCGGAGGAGTTCTCCGACGCGGACAGCTGTGTACGCCAAGACGAACACCAGCGCCCGGTCACGAGCCGCCTTCAGCGCCGCGTAGCGCGCTCGCTGCTTGTCGAGGGGGTCAGTATCCTCTGGGAGTGTCGTGTACGCCTCGACGGCGTAGCGGGCCCTGATGTTCTTGACACCGATCCATCCATCGTAGACGATCTGGTCCTCGAACGGCAATAGGACGACACTCGAAACCGGGACTGGAAGTGCAGATTCGTCCCACACTTCGGTGAACGGCAGCCGAGCCGGCCGGACTGCGTATGCTTTCGGCGGTTCTGTCCAATCGAGAAAGATCGCATCGTCCGCTCGATAGCGAACGGCGACGAACTCTCCGGCGACGAAATCAGTCCACGCTGCGACCTGTTCGAGATCAGCTTCTGACAGTTCGGGAGGATTCTGTTCAACGAAGTCCTCTATCAGGTCCGTCGTTGACTCGTTGTACAGCGTATTTCGGAGTGGGAGAAGCTCGTCAGTGTAGTGCTGTTCCAGATCAGCGACTGTTTCGATTTCTTCGATGACCTCGAATCGGTCGTTGACATACACCAACAGATGGGCGTACAGGTCTAGAAACCGTTGCTCACTCTCTTCGGATAGTCGTCTGTCGGCTTCACTCATTGGTAATAGACGTGTTCACGGGCACACTAATCAGGCGTTTCGAACACAAGCAAGCCCGTCATCGATACTCGGAAATCGTCCGATACGGGACGTAGTAACCGATCTCATCGATCCACGTCGACAGCCACCCGTCAGCAGTCGCTTCATCGATCTTCCCAGCATCGATTGCAGCCAACAGAACGCCAACCGACCCGACAACGGTCACGCCCTGGTCTTTCGCAAACGATCGGGCATCTCCGTCGTCTGTCAGCAGCCGACCGTCGTGTGCGTCGGCGAGGGCGAACGCCTGTGCTTCCCCGGGGTCGAGATGCTCACCAACAACGGCTTCTCTGTTTGCGACAGTATCCGAGATCGGCGCGACCGGGATCTCGTCATCAAGCATATCGAGTGCTTCCTGGAGATATGGGTAGTTATCGACGCCGTGTTCGAGCTCCTCACGCACGACTGGTACCGTACAGATTCCAGAGAGGCCAGTAACTACCCACAGCTGATCGATGTACGCAAAATTCGAGAGGACAGTCGTGTTCAAGACGCTCGGGTTCGCTGGGAGCAGATACCCGTCGTTTCGACTTCTACCTCGGCGTTCGGCCTTACGAGGTCGAGGCACTCGAACACCTTGCAGCGAACGTTCGGGCGATGTATCCCGAGAGCTTCCACTTCGAAATCGTCCCGTTCGCCACGACCGACATCTTCGTCGACGACGTCGAGCCCGCTGGTGCGACGCTCGCGGATCTGGCCGCATTCGACGGTATCGACGAACTCATTGAACTGGACGGCTTCGAACCAGACCTTCTCGACACAGCTGAAGATACCCGCGACGAATCTGGGCGTGACGCGAATGCCGATCCGACGCCGCCGGCGATGGTTCGCTGGGAGGGCGTTGAGACGAAGAATAATGACTGGATGACGCTGCTCTCGCAGTTCAGCGAGATCTCGGTCGACATCGAGGATTCGTTCCGGTCGCCCCTGAGTGTTCTCCTCGAACAGGCAACGGAGACGGACGACCCGTTCGTCTTCCAGGTCGTCTTCACGCCTCGTCGTGACTGGACGAAGGAAGCAGAGGTCCAGAAACGGAACCTCAAGATGGGGACGACTGGCGTCTTCAGTTCGTTCAAGCAGGAGGCTGCCGCGATGATTCTCGGCACGTCTGAAGAGGAGCGACGGCAGCGTCACCGGCCTGATACGCCCGAGCAGATAGGTGGGACCATCTCTGGCGGAGGAGACGGTCAATCGACGCGACACAGCCGAATGGGACAGATCGACCTGAAGCAGCCGACCGTGACGTTCGATGTCTCCCTACGAGCGGCTGGCGAACCGAGCGTGGTGAACGGCGTCACTGGCGCGTTCACGGCTCTGAGCGGGCCGTACTACGGCGTCGAGGGGGCAAGCGTCAGTCGGATTGGGCACGAGTTCGACGCGCTCTGCCGGTCGCGACTGAGCGCGACGAGTATCCGAGAGCGCTTCCAGAGCAAGAACCCGATCATCGTCGCTAGCCCAGACGAACTCGCGAATTTCGTTACTGTACCCAGCACAGGCGCGCTCCCGAAGGCAAGCCGTGGCGCGTCTGGTGGGGCTCCAGACGCTCGTTCACCACTCACCGCGACCGACGAAGAGTTGCTCGCGGAATTCGACTCTGGGATGTGCATCGGTGAGGCTGAAACGGCATCTCCCGACCGCGACAACATCCCTATCAGTCTGACTGCGGAGCAACTCACCCATCACGTACTCAGGGCGTCGACGACGGGTGGCGGGAAGACGACCGCGATGATCAACGACGGTCTTAGCGCGTATGAAGAACTCGACGGGCCGATCTTCATCTTCGACAAGAAGGGCGGCAGTATGGCGACAGAGTACAAACGAGCGCACTTCCGCCAGTTCGGCGACCTCGACGACATCGTCCATCTCCCGGTTCCAGGGCCGAACGGCGAACTGCCCGCCTTCCCGTTCTTCGACATTCGGCCCCAGATCGCGGCTGGCATGAGTCGCGAGGCAGCTGTTCAGGAGAAGATCGACCGCTACAACGAACTGCTGGAGTACGTCCTTGGTGACGAACAACACAACCAGGCGTTCGTCGCACAGGAGATTCTCAGCAATCTCATTGGTGCGTTGTTCGACCCGGTGTACGGCCAAGACGCGTACGCCATCAGCGACCTCCTCAATGCGGCCACGAAGATGCAGACCGAACAGAAAGTTCCAGAGGTCAGCGATCCAGAGCTTCACGCGACGCTCACGCGCCACTTCAGTGCCGAGGAACGACGCTTCGCCACGTCGATCGACGCCGTTCTCAACCGCATCACGAAGCTGAAAGAGCGAGATTTCATCTGGCGAATGCTGAACTTCGTTCCCGAATGGGATGGGGAAGCCCAGCGGTATGCTGACGAGCAGATGCTGCTCGACCTCGATGGGCTTCTCGATTCGAAGTCGGTCGTGCTGATCGATACCGGCGAGTTCCGCCCCGCGTCAAGCAACGTCTTCACGGTGCTGATGCTGGATTACCTCTGGTCGTGGGTGCGACTCCGAAAGCGATGGAACCGGACTGTCCTCGACCCTGCCGACGGCTACTGTGTGAACCTGATCATCGACGAGGCCGCACCGATCATGCAGTCAAGTCTCGTTCGTGACGAGATGATTCCTGACGCCCGTGAGTTCGCTCTCGCGTTCGAACTCATCGTCCACTTCCCTGAGCAGGTCAAACGTGACGCATTCGATACGCGGGCCTACAAGGAAATCCTCCGCAACATCAACACCAAGCTCATCGGCAAGCTCGCAATCGACGACGAGCTGGCGACGACGCTGTTTCACGAAGAACTCGACGCTGTCGCCCTCTCGAATCGGATTGCGTCACTCCCTCGCGGTGAGTGGCTCGCCCAGTTACCCGATACCGGCTTCATGACCGACACGCCGGAGTTGGTGACGCTCAAGCCGCTTCCCGTCCCCGACGGACACAGCGATGGAGAGGAGTCGGTCGACGCGGGCACGTACAGCCCGACGGCAGCGATGACCTTCCAGGAAGCCGACGAACTGCAGTGGTCACGCACTCGATTCACGTATTGTCTCGTCCCTGGCGTCAACAGCCCGCCAGATGCCGCCCAGCGTGCAGCCCGCTATGGAACCGGCCCGATGAACAGCGCGACAACCGAACGACCACCGACGCCTCCGGACAGAGATGAGAAGGCTGAACGCCCGGCTCCCGACGACACTGACGAGTCCAGGAACCCGGACGAAGACGACTCTCAGGTGGAGTCCCATTCAGATTCTGCTCTGGGCGGGGCTTCCAACGAGTTCGGAACCGTTCTCGGAACTGGTTCGCCATCACGAGTTCAATCGGATGATGCGACGGATAGAGACACTCCAGGAGCGGAGGGACCAACCGCAGATACCACACCCCACGTCTCTGATCTTCCAGCGACACCTGTGACTGCGAAGAATCCCGACCAGGAGGGTGACCTGCCAGACACAGAACGGCAGTTCCTTCGAGATGTGATCGAGGGGATCAACGGCGAACTGGATGGGTACGATCTGACGCAGTCGATGACGGCCATCCGAGATGCAATAGAGGGGGAGGTCGACGAAGAGCAGTTGGTGGAAGACGGATTCCTCGAAATTCAGCGCGTGTACGGTCGGAAGTACTACTACGTTCCTCCAGCTGGGCAGACTGCAGTCAGCAGGAAGATCTACGCGGGCCGGAACAACGGCGACCTATTCGAGAAAACGGCTCACAAGGGTCTACGTCGAGTACATCGCTCGGCACCTTCGAAACCGGGGTCTTCTCGTCGAGACCTACTACGAGCCGATGGCCGGCGGGATGGTCTTCGACGTCGCCGCGTTCCTTCCGCGTGACGACGGCAGCCGACAACTCGCAGTGATTGCTGAGGTGGTGACGAACATCCGCCCGGAACTGATGGTCAAACACTACGATGATCTCGCGTCGTTCGAGGGGGTCAGGAAGATGTGGGTAGTCCCGCATACGGACGTCGCCCACGAAATCATCAGAGCACTGGCCAATGCTGGACGTCTTGAGAACGTACCCCACAAAACTACCAAGAACTATGCACGTCTCTCCGAGGAGGCGTTCGACAATCCCCGCGAATGGCGATTCGTCGGCGGTCGCAATATCATCGAATCAGTCGACCAAGCTGAGGAGGACTCAGAGGGCCATGATCTGCGTCACTAGCTGGGCGCACCGGGCGCTCTATAGAGTCTCTAAAGCGACCTCCTGCTTTCCTGCGTCTATCGACGAAACACCTAGAATAGGTCTTGGAAGGAGAGGGAACGCAGGTCCGCACGAGCAGCGCGCAGTCATACGGTTTTGGGCGCACGGGCTCGTTTCGGAGGGGGCACAGAGCGCACAGCGCCGCACTGAGATTTATCGCGATACCGAATCGGCCGTGAATACGACAGAAGCAGTTCCCCGTTCCATCCATGTCCAGCAGTGAAATCGACGAGCGTTTGATTCCAGATAGATTGGCCGAGTGTGAGCAATGGATCTGTTGGCAGGAGGTCGAACGTGATGGGAAGCCGACAAAGGTTCCGATCAAGCCCTATCATACCAGTGGGACCTCGAACGCCAGTGCGACGGACCCCGCAACGTGGCGTGATCTCCAGAGCGCGCTCGAGTTCCATCAGAGCGACCGCGTCGATACCGATGGGATTGGATTCGTCTTCGCCTCCGAGACCTCTATCGTCGGCGTTGACCTGGATGACTGTCGTGATCCTGCTACTGGTGACCTCACTGACTGGGCTCGTGATATCGTCGAGCGACTCGATTCCTACACCGAGGTTTCTCCATCTGGCCGTGGTGTTCACGTCCTCCTCGAAGGAGAACTCCCGCCTGGACGCAACCGGCGTGGTGACGTCGAGATGTACGACGAAGCTCGGTTCTTCACCGTCACGACGGACCACGTCGACGGGACGCCTGAGACGATTGCTCGCCGGCAAGACGCACTGTTCGGTGTCCACTACGAATACGTTCAGTCCTCCCCCGATTCGGATACTGAGGCAGTTGACCTCGACCAGGTGGTCGACGCGGCAGCGGAGACTAGGAACGAAGCACAGGGTGGCGAACCTACTGGTGATGGACCCAATGGAGAATCCGGTGACGAGAAACCACAGGCTCTCGGTTCGAAGTCGAGTCTGTATGCTCGCTATGGCCTCGATTTCCCGGACATAGAAGATCCGGCGCTCGAGGTCGCACTGCACAGTTGCAGCGTAGATGTCCTTCCCGATGATCCCCCGGCTACACTCGACGAAATCGCCGGTCCCGGGGTCGCCCTCGACGATGACGCACTCCTAGAGCAGGCGATGGCCTCGAAAAGTGGCGACACCATCGCGGCTCTCTACGATGGAAACAAGGAACTCTGGGCGTCACCCGAGAGCCGATATCCCTCGCAGTCGGAGGCAGACATGGGGCTGTGTTTCTACCTGGGGTTTTGGACCGGTGGCGATCCCGAACGGATGGATCGCTTGTTCCGGGATTCCGGCCTCTACCGGGGAAAGTGGGATCGGGTTCACTTCGCGAACGGCGCGACGTATGGAGACGTGTGTATCGCTCGGACGCTCCTGACTATCGATGACTACTACACCCCGCCAACGGGCCGAGAGCGTTCAACACCTGATGACCGAGACGAAAACCTAGGTGAGACGGCACTCTCGGAGGAGCCAGCTCATAACACTGGTTTTGATCCTGTGGATACTGACGCCGTTGACGACGCTCGTCGTTTAGCCGCAAAGGTACAACGTCAGCAGCGTGACCTTGACGAGAAGCGTGAGCGGATTGCAGAATTAGAGAGTCGGCTTCGTCAGTATCGGACAGTTCTCGGGATTGACCCTGCCAGCGAGAGGACTCTCCTCAGAGAACTGAGGGACATAGACACTGTCACCAGCAACGGGAGTCGAAGCCACCCTATACACCAGTCCTCCACTGAACGAAATGGTGACAGTGAATCCAAAGACAGTGCGGAGCTTCATTCGAATGGACGAGGCAAGCACGACAGCGAGAATACGGCTGCCGATGACGGCCTCCCCTCTAGTGAAGAGATTAGTGCAGCCCCAGAAGAGGGGAAATCATCCTCAAGCAGACTACTCGACCGCCTTCGCCGGCGACTATCCTGAGATGTCGTGGTCACCCTGCTGATGGAGTTCTTAAACGGCCGCCATCAGGGGCGAAAACAACCCTGGCGCGACGTCACTACGTCCTGAATGTACTGTTGACAAGGAAATTCCCTGTCTTTGGTTCCTAAGTGATTTCAGCCGGATTATATGACTTCGTACTCGTTTTCGGAGATTGTTTGTATCTCATCGAAGTTAATTTGAATAGATCTGTCCACATCCAATACGTTCTCTCCTTTAATCTCGACTAAACGTGGTCTGCTTAATGTATTGCGTACGATGTATAGATAGTAATTATCTCGATCCGATTTCAGACGGGAGAACTGCTTAGTTGTTAGTCGAACTGATGGCGAACTTGAATCACTGCCTTTCACCTCGATAACTCGCCCATCTGACTCAAGATCGTAGCCTTCTACTTCCTCATGACGAGGTAGTGCTTTTGCCTCTCGACCTTGGGTTTCTTCGAACCGTAATGCTGTTTCGACTGCTATTTGTTCTACAAAGGTAGTCTTGTCGAGATTTGAGTCTACTCCGAGCTCTTCAAAGAAGCGGCGCCATTGACTGACTTGATCAGATGAGCGAAGATACTGTGAGGAGAGGAAATCTGGGTTTCCAGGGACCAATCCGTTGTCGTGGAGTTGTTCAATTCGGTGCTCTGGATTGTAATCTTGTGAGAAGATAGCCGATGAAGGAGAAAGCCATTCCCCATCTTTTGTAAGGACTTCTATGGCGCCCAGATCTGTAGCCTCAATCTCCTGTTGAAGATATAGTTCGAAGCACTCCCGCGTTTTGTCAATCTTCGATTGCTCATCCAGCTTCGGCCATTGACGCCCTAAATTGAGCGAATTTGAAGCTTGCAGTTTGTGTTCTATATCTTCCTGTGTTATCTCCTCCACTCCTAAGGTCGTTAGAGTGTTCAGAATGCCTGCGGTGCGGAGATCAGGATGAAGTATGGATATACTTCCCCGAAGCTGTTCTGGAATTGTAACGCCTTTTGCAGGATATGAGACCTCTTTTGGCTGTTTTAATTCATACTCTTCGGTGAGAACAATAGGCTCTCGTCTGATTCTTGTCCCAGCAAGAGTACTATCTGCCCACTCTCCAAATAGCTGGTAGAGACTCTTGAAAAAGGCGACATTTTGATTTGATGATTTCAACTCTAAGAGAGCCTCCATGCTGTTTGAGAGCCCTTTAGATGAGGAGAATGAAGGGCCATCGCTCATCTCATTTTTCAGCTGAAATACAGTCTCGCAGTCTGAATGGATGTTTGCCCTGTCTGGGTATAGCTCAGAAAAGTCGGAGGCTGAAATCAGCTCATTTAATGAGTCCTGTATCGTCACGCAGCCTGATGGTTTAACAAACTCACCATCTGTAGTAAGGATAACTGGAGACTCTTTCAGGTATTCTTGAAGGGGCTGCTGTATCTCCTCATTAAACAAACTATGACCGCCTTCCTTGGGGTAGAGAACTTTGGTAAAATTCTGTTTCCACTTCTCATTATGCTTGAACGTAGGGACAACATGGTCCTGAATCAGCTGAGAAACTTCTCGTGCTAGCCAGCGGTTCCATGGTGCGTCTCGATGTATTGTTTCGCGTCCAGGTGCTGTAAGGAAGTCGGCTTGTACTAAGAAATTCAAACCGCTGGGAACTTCTTTCAACGGCAAGAAACTAAACACTCCCATATGGGCGGTACCTTCGTGTTTCTGCAACTGGCCATCGTCATCCAATTTGAATGCGACTCGGACTTCTCTAGTGTCTAGATTATCGCGTTCCCATCGCTGTGTCATAGGGTCGTCTTTGACCTGATCAGGGACTGAAACGATATTATCAAAGACAAGCCATTTATTAGTCTTCTTTTCTCCGTCTTGTTCTACAGTTATTCGGATTATCTCATACTCTGAATTTGATTCGAGGAGTTCCTTTTCGATTGTTTTTGAGACGTTATTGATTCGATCGTGTATATTGACTGTCTCTAAGTTCTTTAGAAAGAGAACAGTGGTATCTGATATGTGCTCTGCACTCAGTTCTTGAACAAGCTTGTCGAAGGTCTCGCTTGTAATCGCATCGGAGATAGGAATGTCGAAAGCGGTGGAATACTGTTTTGGGATCTGCGGAACACCGTGGTTCATCCACAATGGTGTAATCTGCCACGGAATTTGGCTGGGGTCATCCCAGTGTTCTTTGTCGAATTTAAACTGATAGCCACTCGAATTGATACGGGGATTATCCGATATTAAAAAGACTGACTTGAATCCTACTCCAAGATACCCAATATACTCTTCACCTTTCTCAGAATGTGCTTTGGAAGAGTGTCCGACATTACATAGGCTCTCGATATCGTCATAATCGAACGGACGACCGTCATTATATATCTGGATGCGGTCCTCTGTCAATTCTAAGGAAAATGAAGAACTTTGGCAGTCATCGGCGTTCTGCAGGAACTCCATCAAAAAGTGCCATTGCTCTGGAAATGCTTTCTCCAGCCGATTGATCGCACCTGCAAGCGCTTTCAACAGACTTGGATCCGTATCTTCCTGCCGAGTACGGAGCTGCTTAATATGCTCTTTCGGATCAGTCATTTTTCGGTAAAGATATCGCGTAGCTCAGGTACACCACCGACATCATGACTAGGAGCACTTGAAATATCAATTTCCACTTGTTCCGACTTCTGTAACGCATCTGGGTCTGAGGAATGCAATAATGACGTATGCTTCGCTTCGTAAGATATGAGTCCTAGCTCTCCGTGGAAATCGTCAATAAATACAACATATCTATATTTCCGATTTGGCTGTAGCTTATCAAGATCTACGTACCAGCCCCCAGGTATCAACTGTTCTAGATGATAGTACTCTTCGCTATCCTTTATCGAATACGCAAAGCCATTGGCATCAACGATTTCAAATTCATCGCGATCCCAGTAACAAATGGAATTGCTGATGTTCTCAATTACAAGGCTGAGTAACAAGCCATCATAATGAAGAGTCTCTCCATAGTCAGAGACGGTCTCGTCTATGTGTTCTGCTCCTACTAGTTCAAAAGAGAGATATTCTCCCTGGCCGACGAAGGCTTCGGACATATGGACCCGGTTGGATGCCTTGTCTTACAAATTTTTCTTTTAGATTGACGCTATGATGAACACTCGCTCTGTAGTCGAGCCTTGAGTCTTAGCAAAAATGAGATTCCAAACAGTAACTGTATATTGGATACGTCTCACCCTCTCTCAGTGCAAGAATGGGTGACATTTATTTATCAGTGACTTGTGGTTCTATCTCACTGTCTAGCTGTACTCATGAAGGACGCCTTGGAACTACTGTCCACGGGAGATCTCCACCTCGGCCGTCACCCGAGTCGAATTCCGGATGATTTGGATGGTCCGGAGCTGTCGCCGAAAGCTGTCTGGCTGTCGACGGTCCAAGAAGCAATCGACCGGGACGTCGACGCGGTCGTGATTGCTGGTGATGTTGTCGATCAGGAGAATCGCTATTTCGAGGCGTATGGCGCGTTCGAAGACGGGGTTGCACAACTCGACGAAGCGGGGATTCCAATCGTCGTGGTAGCCGGGAACCACGACTTCGATGCCCTCCCTGAGATGGTCGATAACCTCGACGCTGACACGCTCCAGTTTCTCGGGAGAGACGGGCAGTGGGAACGCTGGACGCTCGAACGGGACGGCGAGCCCATCGCCCACTTCGATGGCTGGTCGTTTTCAGCCGAACACGTCTACGAGTCCCCACTCGAAGAGTACGAGCTTCCGACGACTGATGACGCGCCCCAGATCGGCGTGCTTCACGCCGATCTAGACTCGCGAGGCAGCCGGTATGCACCGGTTCTGTCGAGCGAACTCCGCGACACCGCAGCAGATGCCTGGCTACTCGGTCATATTCACAGTCCAGGCATCCAAATCGACTCGCGTCCACTGGCCTTGTACTCCGGGTCGCCACAACCCCTTGACCCAGGAGAACAGCGGGCCCACGGCCCGTGGACGATTTCGATACCCGAAAACGGAGACGTACATGCTGAACAGATCCCTCTGGCATCCGTTCGCTACGACCGGGTTTCGGTCGATGTCTCCGGGGTAGACGACCCACAGGAAGCGACCGCCGTCATTTCGGACGAAATCAAGGAACACGTTCGCTCCGAACTCGATACGAGGTCGCTGGAGCTCAGCCTCGTTCGCGTTCGTCTCACCGGACGGACGGATGCGCACTCGGCGCTCGTCGATCAGCATCGATCGATGGAGCGTGACCTCGGATTCCGGGAGGGATCGGTTTCGGTCCGGATCGAATCGATTGATGTCGATACCCGGCCGGCAATCGATCTCGAAGACCTTGCGGAGGGAGACAATGCAGCTGCATACCTCGCGGGTCTCCTGCTCGAAATCGAGGACGGTGATCCTCGCGAAGCCTACGGTGACGTGGTCGATGACTCGCTAGGCGCTGTACGGCAGGCTCATAGTGCGAATGCGTACAACCCGCTTCGACGCGAGACTGAACTTGAGGATCCGGACGACGCTGACGCAATCGACCATCTCGAACAGCAAGCACGGGTGCTGCTCGATACCCTACTCAGCCAAAAGGGGGGTAAGGCGTGACCAGGGACCCGATCTGCTTCGAGGAAATCCAGATCGTCCAAGCTCCTGGGTTCGAAACTGGTGGCTTCTCGGTCGATGACCTGTGCTCCGGCATCAATGTCGTTCATGGGCCGAACGCGGCAGGAAAGACGACGCTCGCTGAGTCGCTCGAATGGCTTTGCTGGCCCGAGACCGCCGACGAACGTGCATCCCTCGTGGGGCAGCTCTCACTGAATGGTGAAGCCTGGCGAGTCGAAGTCGACAATGGGCGCACGAGCTACCAGCGTGACGGCCAGGAGGCGAACGGTCCGAGCCTCCCGCCGGCCGATCAACGCGACCGCTACCGTCTTTCCCTCCACGATCTCCTCCAGCGAGACAACAACAACGAATCATTCGCCGAGATAATCGAGCGAGAATCGGCTGGCGGCTACGATCTCTCTGCAGCATACGACGAGCTCGGATATTCGGATTCCCCGAGTCGTGCCAACAGGAACGTCGTCCAGAACGCCAAGGGAGCGATTCAGGAGTTGCGTGACGCTCGGAACGACGTTTCCGAACTGCGCCAAGAGCAGAACGAACTCTCCCGGTTACGTAGTGAACTGGAGGCAGCGCGTCGCGCACAGGAACGCTCCGAACTGCTCGAGCAGGCGATCGACTACGCACAGGCGAGAAACGAGCTGGAGCAGGCTGAATCGAGGCTCGACGAGTTCCCCGATATCGTAGACCAGGTCGACGGGGACGAAATCGAGCGTGTTCGATCCCTCGAAGATGACATCGACGAGTGGACCGACAAAAAAGACGAGGCCGAGAAAACGAAAGCGGACGCTCAGGACCGGCTCGATGAGGCTGATCTTCCTGAAGAAGGCCTCCCGACAGGCCGTATCGACCATCTGAAAGAGCTTCGCGATGACCTCGATTCTGCGGAGGGCCGGAAACGCGATCTCGAGGGAGAGTTGGCTGACGCAAAACGGCAGCGAGAAACTGCCCGAGAGGACATTCCCCTCGATGTCGATACCGAGGACCTCGTTGGCCTGGAGCCCGTCACGTGGAAGACCGTCTCGAAGTTCGCACGAGAGGCCGAGGAACTCCAGTCCGAGCGTGAAACCCGGGAGGCCGTCCAGCGACTTCTGGAGGACGGGGAGCATCCTGAGCCCGATTTACCCACGCTCCAACGTGCGAGTCAGTCGCTGGAGGAATGG
Organism: Halobellus rufus; assembly: GCF_000739575.1. Taxonomy (GTDB): domain Archaea; phylum Halobacteriota; class Halobacteria; order Halobacteriales; family Haloferacaceae; genus Haloquadratum; species Haloquadratum rufum. The sequence goes on from NZ_BBJO01000021.1 coordinate 13,167, forward strand.
CTGGCTGCGTCCGTTTCTACGGAGTCGAACGACGGTTCGGAAGCATTCCGCATCGCCACGTTCTCGGCCATTTCCCTCGCCTCGACGGCCGTCGCGCTGGGACTCCTGGTGCATCCACTACTGTTCTCCATCTTGGTCGTCGCCGCTGGCATCTTCTGGTATGGGCTGCGCGCCCGCTCACAGTCCGCAGACGGAGGGAATTCACGAAAACCGCACCGTGAGTCGTTCGAGAAAACCGGTCTAAAGCCACCAGAGACGTGGTCCGAGGATGCGGTTCGGGCCCGTCTGATCGGACTGTACGACGCAATCGCAGCGCACAAACTGGCCGAGCGACGGTCCGAATGGCGCGATAGCCTGGCGACGGACTCAGACACACTCGAACAGAAAGAGCGGGATCTGGAGAAAACACGTACCAAACTTCAAGATCAGTTGGGCGCCGCGCCAGATGCGTCTGATGTCGAACTCGCCGTGATCTCCAAGCGAGTACTCGACTGGCAGGAAGCCCACGACGAGGTTGAAGGGATTCAAGAGAGCATCGACACTGTCGACGAGCAGATCGAGACCGCCCGTGAAGACCTCCAAGCGAAACTTGATCCCTACGGCTACGACGGCGTCCAGAGCTCCGGCGAGGCGACCGAGGTAATCCGAAACCTCGAGAACCGCGAACAGCAACGCGAAACCGCACAGCGGGACCTCGACCAAGCTACCGAGACGATTCAGGAAGCGACCGAGAAGATAGATGCGCTGGAGGACGAACGCGACGAAATCTTTGCGGATCTGGAGCTCAACTCCGGTGACCACGATCAGTTGGAGGAACTCTGTGAGCAGGTCGAAGCATACGACTCGGCTGCGGAGGCTGTACGAGAGGCCGAAATCAGGGCGAACACGGAGGCCGAAGAACTCGAAAGTTACCCAGAATTCGAACCGGACCTCAAGGAGCAGGAGATTGCTGACCTCAGAGAGGACCTCCGTGAGGCGGAACGAACTGCCGAGGATTTCGACGACCTGCAGTCACGGATTGCCGATATCAAGGCGGAGATCAGACAGGCGAAGTCCGACGACCAAATTGAAACGGCGCTTGCAGATCGTGACCGGGCGCTCGATGATCTGCAAGACCAACTCGAGGACGACTATGCTGCGATGGTCGGCGACGTCCTGGTGGATCACCTTCAGGAGGCGACCATGGAGACCAGTCGCCCGGACGTCTTCCAGCGTGCTCGTGAAATCCTGGCGACGATCACTCGTGGCCGGTATCGGTTGGACTTCGACGAGAACGAAGTCGAGTTCCGTGCGTTCGACGAATCGAAACAGAAGGGACTTGGGCTCGACGAGCTTTCGAGCGGTACTCGGGTCCAGGTCTTGCTCGCCGTTCGGATCGCCTTCGTCGAACAGCAGGAGCAGGGCGTTCGGATTCCGCTCCTCCTCGACGAGACACTTGCCAACACGGACGACCGCAGGGCGAAGACCATCATCGAGTCGACGATTGAACTGGCTCGGAACGGCCGTCAGGTCTTCTATTTCACCGCACAGGGCGACGAAGTGGCGAAGTGGACTGCTGCACTGGAGAGCACGAACGGTGTCACCCACGAAATCATCGACCTTGCGACGGTTCGCGATGTCGACGATTCGGTCCACATTCCCGATCTGGAATCTGTCGAATCATTCACTCCGAAGGCCCCCAGTCGAGACGGTCACGACCACGCTTCGTATGGGGACGAACTTGAGGTGGACTCGTTCAATCCGCACCGTGGCGCGGGGACGGCGCACCTGTGGTACCTGGTCGACGATGTCGAAACTCTCCAGCAACTCCTGGAGCTCGGGGTCGAGCACTGGGGGCAGCTGAATAACCTCCTTCAGTGGGGCAACGGGGACCTCTCCTCCGTTGATTCCGACCAGATAACGGTCGCAGAGGAGAATGCTGCGGCGCTGAGCGAGTTCGTCGACGCCTGGAAGGTCGGTCGTGGCGAACCCGTCGATCGAGAGGCTCTCGAAGCTTCTGGTGCGGTGAGCGGTAACTTCATCGACGAGGTCACTGCACTTGCCGAATCGGTCAATGGGGATGGAAGACAGATCGTCGATGCCCTGCACGATGGCGAAGTGAACCGCTTCCGTAGCGGGAAAGCGAACAAGCTGGAGACGTATCTCGAAGAGAACGGGTACATCGAACCTCGTGAGACGTTGGACCACGGCCAGATTCGTGCCCGCGTTATCGAGCGCTACGTCGACGAAGGCGTCTCTCGAAGCGAAGCTAAGGACAGGACCGACGAACTGCTGTCACGCCTAGGTCAAGCCTGACCCCCTCGGATTACTCTCAGACTTCGTGGCCTGCTGGCGACTGATTCTGGGATTTATCATACCCAAGGGGATGAGGAGAATCAGAGAGGGAGCGACGAAAACACACCCTGACAGCGAATCGGTGTGTCTCGAACGCTTCCTCCAGTTCCTCCTCGGAGAACAACGATGTCCAGCACTGTTGCCCCAGACCTGCAGGATCGTATCCAGACCATCAGCGATGCATTCACGGCGTTCGACGAATCCCGAGTCGCCGGCGGAAGTGACCCGACGTTCGTCCTCGACCAGCGCGATATCGAGGACCAACTGGAGCGGATGTGCGCCTACCGAGTTCCGATGGACGAGGCTGTTCGAACCGTCGTTCGGAAGGCCTGCACCGATGCCGACCTCGACCGCGATGACCTCACCGACGACCTCGCCAAACTGGCTGGCTACGGCGGACGTCCCCAGAAGGCTGCTCGGACGATGCTCAACAGCATCGATGAGGCCGACAAGTGGGTCGACATCGTCGCCGAAGTCGTCGAACTGTGGGAGCCCCGGAGCGAGAAGATAGCCCAGGTCGGACTGCTGGGTGACGAGTCCGGCCGACTCAAGTTCGTCGTATGGGCCAGCGCCGATCTGCCCGAACTCGAGGAGGGTGGGACCTACGAATTTGAGAGCGTCGTCACCGACGAGTACCAGGGCCGGTTCTCGGTGAGTTGCAACTCCGCTACCTCGATCAGCAAGACAGACCAGTCCGTCGAGGTCAGCGACGGCACGATCGAAGTCGTCGGGAGCATCATCGACGTTCAGGAAGGTTCGGGCCTCATCAAACGCTGTGGACAGGACGACTGCACTCGCGTTCTCCGGAACGGCCGGTGTGCCGAACACGGGCAGCGAGACGGCGACTTCGACCTCCGAATCAAGGCGATCCTCGACGACGGTGAGCGGTCGGTCAGCGTGCTGTTCAACGAGGAAGCGACGGAAGCGGTCACCGGCATCTCGTTGGACGATGCGACGACGATGGCGATGGACGCACTCTCGACCGATGTCGTCGCCGACGAGATCAGCGACCAGCTTCTGGGTCGCAGGTTCCGACTCACTGGCAGCGTCTTCGGGACGTACTTCCTCGTCGACGAGGCTGAAGAGACCGACGCTGTGTCAGCTGGGTTGGATGCAGATGCAGTTGCACCCGCGCTCACGCAGCGCCAGCCAGCGACGCGGCTGTTCGCTGAGGAACTCAACGCGACCACCCACACGTTCCAGGAATCCGACGAAGAGCGCGCTCCTGTGTACGGCCTGACGCCAACTGGGATCGGCATCAACCGGGTGTTCGTCGTCGGGACGCTTACTGAGACGACTGACGTCGGTAACGATTCGGAGTACTGGCAGGGAAAGGTGTTCGCAGCCAGTTCCGCTGTCTACGTCTATGCCGGCCAGTACCAGCCCGAAGCGATGGCGGCGCTCCGAGCAGCGGAGACGCCCACCTACGTCGCGATCGTCGGCAAGATTCGGACCTACGAATCCGGAGATCGGGTCAACGTTGCCATTGAGCCCGAGTCGATCACCGAGGTCGATGAGTCGACTCGAGAAGCGTGGGTTGCTGAAGCGGCGGCTCAGACCAGGGGACGGATCGAGGCGTTCGAGGCTGAGGAGGCCCCGTTCGGTGCTCAGGCACAGGACGAGTACGGTGAGAGCCTCAGTGAGCTTCGAGAGGCCGTCGTCGCTATTGAGGCCGACGACCGTGAATAGGTGTAATTCTCGAGCAGTAGAGTAGGAACGCTATGGGATTTGCGGGGCAATCTGGTGGGTTAGACTACCGTATTTCCGCAAGGATTTCACCCATACTGTCCGCATCTAGCTCGGCGTCATCGAGCCATTCTTCGAGCTGCTTGCGCCCGTAGAGAGTGACGTCTGAGTTGGCGGCCGCTTCTTTGGCACTGTTGGTGTATCGTGAGGTGGTGACAACAGCGGCGGTATCGATCTCGTATTCGGAGTTACGCACTGTGGCACCGGTGTAGATTTCTTGGACTGCGCTGTTACCAACCGGGTTCGTCTTGTCATAGGCTTTTGCCTGAATGCCGACTGTCTCAGATTCCCGAAACCAAACGACGTCGACACCTTGGTCGCCGGAGGCTTTGGTAACTTGGGCCTCACCATCGACTCGGCTAAGAATCTCGGCGAGAATGTGTTCGAACTCGTATCCGGAAACGAGCTCTAGATCGGTGAGATCCATATAGCGAGGGGAACGAGCAGACGTAGTCCTGGAGATGCTCTCGTAGGAGGTGATTTGTTCGAGTTCTTCACGCACGATTGCAACGGCGCGGCCCTTGGGGATCTCCCTGTCCCAGCGATACTGGATGAGCGTTTCTGCTTGGGCGTTGACGGATGCGTCAGTCGTTTCTAGGAATTCAGCGAGTGAGTCCGCGGTTTGTAGTTGTTCCTTGAGAGTATGCTGTTCCGTCATTAGTAGCCTCCAATAAGTTGTTTCAGCATCCCTGCGTTGTGCCGATGAATTTCATCGCCAGACTGGATATCAAATACGATGAGCTTGTTGCGGCCAAGCAGTTTCTTCCCGAGAATCACCATGTACGCCTCGTTCATCCCGGCTTTCACTGAGCGGAACTCATCGACGACCTCTCTTGGAATCTTTTCGGCGTCAGTCTCGCCTATTGACTGACATGCCGAGCACCATCCGTCATCTAATTCAGTGTCGGCGTAAGGGATCTCACAAGAACTGCAAGATCCGCGATGAGAGTCACACACCTGCCCGGAGCCGACGGTTTTCATGTCACGATGTTCACTGCATAGGGCTTCGTCGCCGACTGAGCAGCGAACTACGTGCGTACTGCAGAATCCCTGGTCGCTATGCTCTGATTCGTCGGAACACGGTGTGCAGTACTCGATGTGATTATCGCAGAGGATGTCACCGCACGTGACGCAGGTATCACCGTGGTCGGAACAGACGATATCGCCACACTCGTCGCACTCTCCGACGTGTGCTTGACAACGAACGGAGCCACAGTGATCACAGGATTCAGTATGAGCGTCGCAATGATAGGCGTCGCAGTCCGTGCAGTGCGTTAAGTGGGAATCGCAGTGGAAGTCGCCACAGGTATCGCATGCTTCGCCACACAACCGGCACGTTGTAGCGCTACAGGCCTGGCAGATCTCACTGTGGTCAGTACAGATTGGTGAGTCACATGACGAGCATGTCTGCCGGCAGTCGCTACACACGGGCTCCCAGCAAAGCTCGCACTCAGCGAATGTCGAGGTACTGTCGCAAGCGTCGCAGTGCGATAATCCGCAGCTACGGCAGGTGGTCGCGCATGGATCCCCGACGAGATGACCATTCGCACACAATTGTGGTAGGACGCCATTGGTGAGGTCTTGTGAACAGACTTCACAGTCCAATCCCTGGAAGTCATCAGTTGCGGGGAGATACGACACTTCAATGTCCCGTTCAGTGTGCGACGAGCTAACGTTCAGTGTCAGTGTGCCACGAGCGTACGTAACTTCGGTGACACCGAGCAATGATACGTCAACGTCGACCTCGTTCCGTTCAATTACTTCATCAATCTCCTGGCTCTCCTCTGAGTCTAATTCGCGCTTTTTTTGCTGTACCTCCTGCTTGAGTTGTTCTAGCTCCCGTTCAGCCTCTTTTCGGTTCTTGATGTACCTACGACGTGTCTCATCTTTCCGCGCCTTTCGACGCTTTTTCTTCCATTTCCGGATTTCCTTCTCTTGCTCACTAATCTGTTTATCAAGCTCGCTTCGGCGTTGTTCGTACCAGTCACTAATTTCGGCTATCCGTTCGCTAGCAGTCTCATCAGCTTCCTCCCGAATATCGGAGACGATAGGCCGGGAACGATCAATTACTGCCTGCTGTGCTTCCTCAAACGCCTGCTGAATCTTTTCTTGAGGAATCTCACCTGCGGTGTGTTCGTTGTTCTGTTGGAGGAGCTGCGGGAGATGCGCCGTGAGTCGAGCAGTGAGGTCAGGGAGTCGAGTACCACTCTCTGGATCGATCGTCACGGAGAACATCTCCTCACTGTGGAACGACGATGGTGTCTCAAACTGCACTTGGAAATGGAACGCCAGCGCAAAGTCGGAAGTTCGTTTGCTGAAATCAGTGACGCTCACATTCAATGACGATTCTTGCAGTACCGTTGGAGGTTTGACCTGTAATTCGTCTTCGGTTAATCGCAATTTCCCAACTGTGCCCGGTTGCTGCACCAGGTCCAAGAGCGCCGAAAACACACGCGTCCCTGGTTGGACGAGCAGGTCACCAGCACCTAATTCGCGATCTGCGGGGTCAAACACCAGAGTACCGTTTTCGCGGTCCAATCGGTTAGCGAGTTCACGTGGGAATGTGACCTGCCATTTTGCACTGTTGGATTGGTTAACCTCCGCACCGTGGTTTTCCAGTACTGTTTTGGTAAAACGCTTGATGTTGACGCTATTCAGGATTGACGTATCTACTTCTGAGTTCATACATCCCTCCGCATCATGACGTTCGTAATCTCGGACCACAGACGCCTTCTATAGAGATAACTAAGTCTCATGCTTCGTTGCCTCCTGTCTCAAAGCCGTCGAACACTTCTTCGTTGAACTCCTGTGCTTTCTTCGCGGCTTCTTTGTCCTCTTTGAGGTCAACAGCCATGTCTTCGAAGTTATTCTCGAGTTCCCGCTCTGATCCCGCTTCAACGAGTTGCTGGAGAACTTCTTGTTCGAACTGCCCACTGGACTGCTCACGTTCGGAGAGAATTTCCTTTAGACCCCCGACAGTCTGGTGGAAAACGTCTATTTTGCCGTAGAGCTTTTCTAATACGTAGTCTTCAACCGTACCCTCTAGCGCGAGATTGTATACGTAGACATCCCGGTCCTGACCGATTCTGTCGATGCGCCCAATTCGTTGCTCAACGCTCATCGGGTTCCAAGGGAGGTCGTAATTGATGATGACGTTGCAGAATTGGATGTTCCGGCCTTCGCTGATTGAGTCGGTGGTGACGAGGACACCCCCACGTTCTCTGAAGCGCTGAATCTGGTTGTCTTTATCTTCGCTTGATAACGACCCGTTCACACGGTGTACTGGGACATCGTCGCCGCCAGCGCCTGCATGTAATGCGTCTACGATAGCGTCTTGCGTGGCGCGAAACTGGGTGAATACGATTGTCCGACCGGTACCCATCCGCTGGTTTACGCTACGGATGATTTCTAAGAGTTTCTCCTGTTTGGTGGTCCGATCGATTTGTCGCGCCTGCTTTGCAATTGAGAGGAGTTCATCGCGTTCTCGACCTCTCACATCTCGTCCATCACCGTCCAGCCATTTTTCAACAGTACTGAGGACTGCCCACGGTGAACTCACCACTTCTTTTTGCAGCATCAGCATCACGAGGTGCTGCCCGGCCTGTTTCGAGTAGTGGCTCTTCACGTAGTCTGTGACAGCGTTGTACAGGGATTGTTCCTGCCGACTGGGTTTGAATGTCTTTGTCCGCACTTGGCGATCTGTGAAATCAATGGCAGTGTCCCCACGTTTGTGGCGAATCATCACTGACCGAAGTTGGCGGTTCAGTTCGGCAGCATTCTGCACCCCACCAGAATCGTCATTCGGGAGGTATCGACGCTCGAATTCACTCTCGGTGCCAAACAGCCCGGGTCGAATCAGATTTGTAACATTATAAAGGTCTGTGATGTCGTTCTGAACGGGGGTCGCCGTGGCGAAGAAGGCATATTGATATTCGATGTCATCCACGAAATCGTAGCGGTTGGTGTCTTGGTTTCGGAGGTAGTGTGCCTCGTCGACAATCAATGCGTCCCACGACCGCTTGTGAATCTCTTCCGCGTAGGAATCTCGCTTCGCAGTGTCAATGCTAGCTACGATTTTATTATACTCGCTGAATCCCTCGAACCCGTCGTCGTAATTGCATACAAACTCAAGCCCGAATTTCTCGCGCATTTCTTTCTTCCATTGCGTCGCAAGCTGCGCTGGTGTAAGGATTAAGAATGTATTATGAGCCTCCCGAAACACCATCTCTTTCAGTACCATCCCGACTTCGATGGTTTTTCCGAGTCCAACTTCATCGGCAAACAGCGCCTTACCATCCATTTGGAACAGAGCCCGGTGTGCGGCATCCAATTGGTGTTCCAACAGCTGGACTTGATCCGCAATCTCCTCAAGAGATTGCAGCTCTTGCTGGCTTTGTGCAATCGAGAGTCGATTCGCTTCGATGTTGAGGAGATGGTCTGAGAGGTCCTCATCAACTGATGTACCGATCTTATCGAGTATGTCTGGGGAGTCTTCTAACTCGAAGGTGGTGTCGACGAGTGCTTGATCGTCTGCTGCCATCTAATTACCAGATAAAACTATTAGACGGAATTATAAGTTGCGGCTGGTGAATGTCGCTTCTATTGTATTTTAGCGGGTACAGTATCCTGCTCTATTGGCCCTGGATTCATCCAATCACCCAAACAAGCGCATTAACCAATTACCGCTGAAGAACCTCATTAGACACAGAATCAGCCTCTCACTTTCTCCCTCAGCTTAATGGAAGCTCTTTCCGAACTCCGTCTATGCTCGTTTCTGAGGAGTACATCATTAAGGAGATCGAGATCGACGAGCGGGAATTAGAGCGGGACCCTCCGGGGGTCCACCTTCGATATAATCATACGGAGCCGTCCGTCATCAGTGACGGCGTCAACTTTATCGCTGTCATCGAGCAGGGTGGCGACGAGTACCGGATCGACTATTGGGGGTACGCCTTCGGCCGGATGTATATCACTTCAGAGGGTGTCCAAGAACTCGGTCAGCGACTCGACTACGAGGAAGACGAGATCCCTTCGTGGACACTTGACCCCGAGACCGTCGATGCTAACGACCCGCCATGGTGGTTGCCCGATGACACCGCTATCGATCCCACAGCTGCTTGTGATAACTGTGAGGTGACCGTTTCGGTGCGAGAGGTCGTCACTCCACGGCAGCCGCCGGTGGGCATGGATGGGGCTGTCTTCTGTCGTGATTGCTGGGAACAGCATTGACCAACCGAATTCACTGAGCCGCTAGATGGGGCAGGAAAACGAACTACTAATCCATCGTTACCCCACGCTATCGGACTAGTCTCGGTCTTGTGGGGTAACTATTCTATCTCCAGTGCTCCAGTTCGGGTGTGCCGAAAATGTCTCGCCGACCAATGGCTTTTATCGGCTCAACGGGGTTGGGAAATGGCTGTTCTGAATTTCCTCACTCACCGGAGATTATGAGGAATCACCATTCTACTGGTGATTTACGGAGGTTTATATCGAATAACGCGGAGAGTGAGTGTCCATGAGGCGGACAAACAAATTTGACGTTATCCCCTGGCCGGAAACCGATGACGAGCTGTTGCGACGGTTGTTGGACGCCTTTGCAGCACTCTGGAACGAGGTTAGCTACGAATATCATCAACGCTACGCTGACCCTGACCGCGATTTCTGGAAACCGGAAATCGAAGACGACGAGTAAGAAACGATGACGTCCACACATCTCTCCCTCCCAATTCGCCTCCCGAGAGAAGGGCAAGAACGCCACGCTCGATTAGATATGCTCACGACCAGCGTAGCAAACACACTCATCGAGCAATACTGGACACCCATACATCTCGAAAGAATCGGCGATCACTCGTATCAGGCGTGGAAATACTTTGACGAACACGAAGTCTTCGAGGACAGTGATGTGTACCTCCCGAGTCGATACAAGCGGTGTGTGATGCAGAAAGTCGGAGAGACGCTTCGCTGTCACGCCGACAAGCTCGAAGCCTTCCAATCCATCCAAGCAGTTCTCCCCGATCACAAGATTCGACGCATCCACAGTCGCCGAATCAAGGAACAACTCTGGGACTCCGAGGAATACCTGAAATCAGGATACATTGATTTACTCATCGGTCAACTCAACTCGTACTACGCCCGCCACGGACGCTATCCCGAGTCCTATTTCGACGTCGAACAATGTCCGACGTACTCGAAAGGCGTTCTCCCGTACTCGGCAGACGATGGCCCGACAAGCGGACAAGCCGTCAAATACCAGTACGACGAAGACGCGCAGACACTCTCCATCAAACTCAAAACCCCTGACACACTCGAACCTGAAGCGAGAGGCGATTGGACGTGGACGGAACACGAACTGGATGGCTACACTGCTTTCCACGAACTGCTCGAACACGGCAGCCTCTCATCCCCCTCGTTCCAGTCCACCAAGACGAAGACCGGGGACGACTACTACGAACTTTCGTTCCCCGTTGAAGTCGAACACCAAGAAAAACCAGACGACGTAGAAACTGTCATAGCGATTGATAGCGGTCTGAGAAAAGAGGCTACCGCTGTCGCTGTGAACGAAGACGGCGAGCAGTTGTCAGTCCCGTATTTCATCCAGACTACGGAGCGCGAGCGAATGCGGAATCTCGCCTGGGAACGCGATCAACTCAACTCCAAACTCGCAGATCTACGTCGAAACGGACGTGATCACACGGATTCGTTCGAGCATATTCACGCAGAGTACGAGCGCGTGAACAACAAGATTCGGCACAAGCGTGAACAACTCGTACACGACGTAGCCAACCAAGTCCTTGCACTCGCGCTCTTGTACGAGGTAGATGCGATAGTTCACGAAGACCTCCGAAGCCTGTCACCGCCTCGTGGCGAGGGGCAGTTATCGTGGGAACTCAGTTCATGGGCACGCCGAGAAATCATCTCGAAAATTCAGTACCGGGCTGATCTCGCCGGGTTGCATGTACGGAAAGTGCGTCCGGGCAATACGTCTCGGTCGTGTCCTCGATGCGGGTCTACGGGTCACACTACGAGGTCGCCCGACCACTATCGCGAGATATGGTGGGGTGGGCATTTCCGCTGTGACAACACTCGGTGTGGTTTCCAAGGCGACCGAGACTACGTTGGAGCGGTGAACGTGGCTCGCGTGTTCTTCAGCAACACGGCCTCGCTGCAACACGATTTCACGTCTTCCTATACGGGATACTTCGAAATCGTGCCAGCAAGCCGTTCCGCTGGCTCGCGTCTCGTGTTCGGTGAAGCACCGATTGCGTACATCGGACAGTCGGAGCAAGATGTGACTGCTGGTGGCGGGTCGTGCTTGATAGCGCCCGCTGTCACCCCGACAGAGACGAAAGCTAATAGCAGTAACCACATTTTCGTGTCAAGCCCAGCGACGCACAGCACTACTCAGTTCGTCAAGAGGACTGCTGATTACTGCCGAAAATTGGAACGGCTAGGATTCTGAGTCTCAGAGCAACTCCTCGTGGTGCTTGATTCTACGTCGCTCTCGTTGCCTGATGATTTCTCGCTGACTTCGCCAAGGCCGAACGATTTATTCGACTATTTCGAATTCGTTGAAAGAGGTGGTTAGATTTCTGAGTCCGTAGGGGGACTCTGGTTGCTACAGTTCGTTACGGTTCAGTCATTACCTTCCTGCCAGTCCTCGTTTTCGAATCAGACGGTCCAACTCTCTCGACGTTTTCGTGTGCGAGCCACCAGTCAGGCATCCAGTCCGTCACCGGGAACACCCAGCTCTCAGAACCCCGCCAGTACGCAATGGGATTCTTCGGCACTGGTTTACCAATCGTCCTCGGACCAGTTCGCTGACGATGTCTGTGCTGTCTCGACTTCCGAGTCGTCACAGCATCGGACGTAGGTAGGTCACGCTCTGATTCGTCACTGGTACGTTCCAGAATTGTAAGTTCGCTGTCCCGACGAGTCTCGAAGGTGGCTTCGTTGCCGTACCATCCTTTCACGACATTATCAACACGGACAACGTCTCCGACCTGCAGTTCAGGGAAGCGGTGTGATCGGATGAGCGTTCGACCGCCGAAATCCGTTGGATCCGGCGTTGGTCGCGTCTCATCCCACTCGCTTTTCGTCCAAATTGCAAAACGGATCGTCCTGGTCTCGTCCTGAAGGACGCCGGCCTGCTTGATTCCGGGGTGAGTGTTCTCGAAGAGGATCGAAACACGACCCTGCGTCGAGAACCGCCCCTTCGTCTGTGCAGTCGACATATATCGGACGTTGCCGATCTTCTGGACGTTCTGGGGATCGTTTGCTTCGTCTTCGGCCTGTCTGAGCAGCGCATTCGTCGGCTCGACGCCGCGGTTGACACGCTTCGCGAGCGCGAGTGCGAGCGTCAGCGGACTCTTGCGCACCTCGTAGACCTTCTCGAAGTCGTCACTCAGGAGTCGGTGCGCCATCGCACAGACTTCCTCGTGTTCGTCGGGGTCCAGCTCGAGCAACGGGCGAAGGCGGTCCTTGTGGGCCTGTTTCGCTCGTTTCTCTCGGGTCTCGGCGAGTTCAGCCGCAGTGGGCCGGGTCGCTGCGAGTTCGTCGAAACGGTTGTTCAGCCACTTCGCGTGACCGACTAGCTCGACGTCGTCGCTCAGTTCGCCAGGGTGGCAGATGCCATCCGTGACTTTCCGTTTCTCGGCTTCCAATGCGAGTGATCGCTCGATAGCCTCCAGAGAGCTGCCTGCGAACTGCTCGGGCTCCGTGACCAGGTCACCGAGGCGGACGTATTCGCCACCGGGGAGTAAGACCTCCAGGTCGGCGGTCTCGAGTCCCGTGGTTGTCTCCGTCCGCTCAGCGTGGTCGCGGGTCTCTGCGTCGTCCGGTCGGTCGTACGCTTGCAGTCGGCTTTCGGCTGAGCCGAGTGGAGCCGAGCTCGAGTGGCGGCTAGTGGTCGTCACTCGGTGGTCGACAGCCTTCGAAGTGGGCGTCGACGGCGTGTGTGCAGTCGTGCGGCCGGCGGATTCGTCGAGGCCACTGGCGACACCAACGACTTGTTCGCCGGTCGGATCGACGAACATCGAGCTGGCGTTACCAGGGTGCCACGATGCGAGATCTCCTGCTGAATCGGGCTCGATGAGCGCGTCAGCGGGCTGGCCGTTCGCGTTCGTTCGGGCTCTCATGAGCTGTCCTCGTTCTGGGACGATGGGGTAGCCATCAGACGTGTACCCGTACAGTCCATCGACGGGTTCTGCACGCGTCCCGAAGTCAGTCTTCGCTGCAGTCCGCTCCGTGTAGACGTCACCGTTTTCGTGCTGGTCCGTCGCGACCTCGGGGTCGGTTCGGGAGTCAGCGTCGGATGGGGCGTCCATGAGCGCCCAGAGGAGTCCTGCCAGTCTTGCGACCAGCCGAGTTCTCGTGGTGGGCTCAGTGGTGGAGCGGCGCTGCTCCTGGTCCTCCCGGTAGGTCCGGAAGTAGGGAGAGCGACCGTCTTCAGTCCGCGTCGTTGCGGTCCCATGTCGTTCGTTCGTCTGCTTCGTCGCCGATAGGTTCTTATTCTCAGTGTTGCTACTATTCATTGGAATACTCCAATTCCGTTCGTGAGGCTCTAGTCAGCCTCACATTCTACACTGCCTAGCGGAGCATAGGTATATCGACGACAGAGGCTACAGAACGCTAGTTCTCACAAAGCATCCCCACAATTTCCCCACAATCTTCCCGGGTATCAGAGAGTGTCCACCTGTGATCGTGGCAGGCGGAAAATTTCACTCTTCAAGACAAATCTGCCATCGCCTGATTTACCTCGCGTCTGGTGGACACTATTGGTGTGGAGACCAATAGAGTTATTCCATTGGCCTACAAACCAATGGTTGAGGATGGGCTCGCTGACCGACGATGACCTCGATGGCGTAAGCAAGGGGCAGAAGTACCCTGACGGCACTGTCGTCCGGGTGTTCTGCATGCGGACTGACCGTGATGCGTACCCGTCTGGGTGGGCCTACAAGCTCCATTACGGTGCAACAGAGCCAGACCCGCCCCGTACGCTTGAGGACGGTACGATTCGTCGGTACGACAACTCGCACGAGGACACAAAAGGCCACGAACTCCACGTCGCACCCGAGACAGAACCAGAGATAATCGAGTTCCCAGGGATGGTCGAACTCTGGGAACGATTCTGGAGCGAAATTCCGAAATCCGAAATCGAGGTCAAGTGAGGCCATTACCACGGTGATACCCATGAACGAATCAACGCCACCGCTGCATCCGATGGAACGCGAACAGCTTCGGGCTGCGTCGACGCTCGTCGTGACAGTCAAATCGTCCGACGAGTTCCACGACGACGTTACCGAGGACGTCGAGTCGCTGGAACACGGTGATTTAGTGGACGCAACGCCGACGCTGTCGTTCACCAGCTACGACGACCTCATGGAGACGTTGACGCCGCGTGTCCTCGAGCTCATTGAGGCTATTCGCCGGGAAGAACCATCTAGCATCAATGAGACTGCCCGGGTTGTGGATCGAGACGTGAAAAACGTCCACGAGGAACTTAGTCGACTTGCTCAGCTAGGAATCATCTTCTTCGAGGAAGAAGGACAGAGCAAGCGCCCGGTCGTCTGGTTCGACGAACTCGTCATCAACCTCCCGTTCGATCCTGAAGCTGGAGACACGGCGGCTGCAGCACCGTAAGAGTACGAATGACGCTCGATGAGACATTGGAAGAAGCGCTCGCCAGGTACGATATGTTCCGTAGCGAGGAAGCCGAAGAGGCATGTCCTCAGATCACCTGATAGTATTCGATCGAAAGCTTCGAGCTACGTGATTGTGGCTATTAGATACACATTACTGACACAGGTGAAGTTGCATATATATGGACGCTAACCCCTTCGGGATGCCAACTGATGACGAATTGACTATTGTGAATCATCTCCAAACTGTTCTACTAAATTTGGACCCCGATATTGTGCAACAGATACTCAGTGATCTCATCGGTGAGGATGTCCCTCGGTTCGATGATTGGCAAACTGAAGTTCCAGTATCAACTGGTGAAGATCCAGACATTGATGTTGGGGATGAAGTCAGTGGAGACACCTTCTTAATCGGCCTTTCAGAACAACCCGCAATCATCACCCAATCTGATTTAGAAGCAACGGCTCTGGTGAATCGCCAGAAGGCACGTACGTCTGAGCATCGATCGATGTACAGCTACGTACGTCTGAGCATCGATCGATGTACAGCTACGTACGTCTGAGCATCGATCGATGTACAGCTACGTACGTCTGAGCATCGATCGAT
>NZ_BBJO01000020.1 GCF_000739575.1 Halobellus rufus
CGAGACCCGCGACATCGACGACTTCGAGAGCATCACCGGCAAGGGCGTCCGCGCGGACCTCGACGGGACGACCCACTACGCCGGCAAGCCGGGGCTGTTCGAGGAACTCGGCTTCGACCTCTCGCACGTCCACGCGACGACCGACGGCGGCGTCGTCACCCGGACCGCGCGGGCGATGTGCGAGCGCAACGGCTGCCTCGACCTGCTCGAGGAGACGGTCCCGGAACTCCAGTCGCAGGGCAAGACGGTCGTCCTCGTCGGCACCGAGGACGAACTGGAGGGAGTCGTCGCCGTCGCCGACGAGGTCCGGCCCGAGGCCGCCGAAACGGTGCGCCGGCTGAAGGACCTCGGAGTCGAGCGGACGGTGATGCTCACCGGCGACAACGAGCGGACCGCCCGCGCCATCGCCGAGCAGGTCGGCGTCGACGACTTCCGCGCGGAGCTCCTCCCCGACGAGAAGGTCGCCGCGGTCGACGACCTCATTGACGAGCACGACGGCGGCGTGGCGATGGTCGGTGACGGCATCAACGACGCGCCGGCGCTCGCGACCGCCACGGTCGGTGTGGCGATGGGCGCGGCCGGGACCGACACCGCCCTCGAAACGGCGGACGTCGCGCTGATGGGCGACGACCTCTCGAAGCTCCCGTACCTCTACGAACTCGCGGGGGACGCAAACGGCGTGATCCGGCAGAACATCTGGGCGAGCCTCGGCGTGAAGGCCGGACTCGCCATCGCCGTGCCGTTCGGTTACGTCCCCATCTGGCTGGCCGTCCTCGCCGGCGACGCGGGGATGACCGTCGGCGTGACCGCGAACGCGATGCGGCTCTCGCGGGTAGCGCCCGCGGCTCTCGGCTCCGGTTCCGACGCCCCGCCGGCGTCGGAAACAGGGCGCTAATTCCCGCGGTGGAAACGCTTATGCGACGCCCCGCGCAACGTCGCTACGCACACGATGACCGTCCGAGTACTCGATTTCTACGCCGATTGGTGCGGCCCCTGCAAGAAGCAAGATCCGATCTTAGAGGAGCTCGAAGCCGAATACGGCGACGTCGAGTTCGCGAAGATCGACGTCGACGAGGAACAGGACGTCGCGAATCAGTATCAGGTCCGCTCGCTCCCGACGATCGTGATCGAGCGCGACGGCGAGATCGTCGACCGCTTCGTCGGCTTCACCCAGCGCGAAGACATCGAGTCGGCGCTGGAAGGCGCAGCACAGCCGGCGGGCGCGTAATCGGGCCCGGCTTCGGGGACCGCCCGTCCCGCTGTCGGGCCGTCTCGCCCCCGGTGCGTCTCTCTCCGGCGACGGCCTCACCGGGTATCGCTCGTCTCGCAAGCGTTATACTCCCGCGTCCGGAAGCCACCCGTATGGCTAAGAACGAAGCTGCGGTCGACCGGATTCTGGACAAGCAGATCTGTATGCGCTGTAACGCCCGCAACCCGAAGCGCGCCGAGGCCTGCCGCAAGTGCGGCTACAAGAAGCTTCGACCCAAGTCGAAGGAACGACGCGCAGCGTAAGCCGCGAAACGCGCTACTCCTCGGGGTATTTCGGCTCGCGACGCTCGGCCCGTTCGAGCGCCCGCTCGATCACGTCGCGGACCGAATCGTTTCCGCCGTCCGGATCGGCGCGATAGACGTCACCGTGGCCGGCGTACAGCGCTTCTACCGTGTCGGGGAGCCGATCGAGTAGCGTCTCCAGGCTCTCGATGAGTCGCTCGCGGGACTGTCCGGGCAGGTCGGTCCGACCGAAGCTCCCGTCGTCGAACGCGCCGTCGTTGTAGACGACGACGTCGCCGCTGAACACTCGGGTATCGCCGACGAGCGCGACGTGGTCGTCGGCGTGGCCGGGCGTGTACACCACCTCGTAGGACTCGCCGCAGAGGTCGACTACCTGCCCGTCTTCGAGCCCCGCGGTCCGTCGCGGATGATCGCCGTAGGCGTAGAGGTCGGCTTCGAACCGGTCCAAGACGGCGTCGAGTTCGCCGACGTGGTCGCGGTGCTGGTGGGTGAGATAGACCGCCGAGAGGTCGTCGACGTGCTCGCCGATCACGTCCTCGACGCCCGGCATCGTCCCCGCGTCGACGAGGACCGGATCGGGTCCGTCGAGCAGGTACGCGTTGCAGGTGAACTCCGTCGCGTCCTCGGTGACCGTGTGGACTTCCATACCTCGGCGTTCGCCGGCCGGCGACGAAAAAGCCTCGGCCGGGGGCGAGACCCGTACCGCTTTCGATGGGTGCTCTTCCCCGGCCACCGCGAGCGTTTATATACGAGCGAGCGGCCACGCGGCGTATGCGTCGAACCGTACCCCGCGTCGGGTCGCGATAACTCGGCACGTCGACGCGGGAGCGACTGCGACGGCGGAGGCACGGGCGTCGTCGCGAGCGGGTGCCGATTGCTCGCCCTACTCACCGCGTCGATGGAGCGCTGTGCTATAGTCGCGTTTGCACGTCTTCGTTCACTCGATGGCACGACAGCGTGCGATCGGATGAGCACTCTTGCAGACGCTACCGTGCCGGTTTCGGCCACGTGCAGGGTATCCACCCCTGCTGCGTCCGATATACCCGGTGAATCCTGCGTGTGTTTTTTGTCGGTCGATTCCCTATCACACACTGTATGGGATTTGGGAGCTACGACGAGTCCGAACAGGAGAACCAGGACTACGACACCGATCTCGACGACGGCGACGGGGTCGCGACCTCCCAAGCGGAGCACCGCGGCGACGTCGAGTTCGAGATCGGTGCCTCGAACGACGAACTCCTCGATCGGCTCAAAGACATCAAAGACGAGGAGGAGTGACGGCGACCGCCCGGCGCCGTCAGGAGGGGTGACTCGCCGGTGAAACCCGGCACGCGGGCGCTCGGTATCGCGGAATCGACCGACGAGTCGAGCGGTCGCTGCGTTCTCTGCGGAGCTGTCGTCCGTGCGGACCGCGTCGTCGACGGCGTCGCCTTCGCGACGGCCACCGTCGGCGGCCTCGACGCCACGGACGCGGTCCGTCGGCTGTTCCACCGCTTGGACCGCGAGGACGTCCAGTACCTGCTGGTCTCCGGCGTCGCGCCCGCGTGGTTCAACCTCCTCGATCTCGATCGGATCGCCGACGCGACGGAGCGGCCGGTCCTCTCGGTCTCGTTCGAGGAGAGCCCGGGGCTCGGTCCCGCGCTCGCCGAGCACTTCGAGGGCGACGCGCTCGACGCCCGGCTCTCGCTCTACGAGCGACTGCCGCCGCGCCGCCCCCTCCGCGTGAACGATGAGACGGTGTTCGTCAGGAGTGCCAACAGCGGCGACGACGTCGCGAGCGTCGTCCGCGCGTACACGCCCGCCGGCGGCCGTCCGGAACCGATCCGCGTCGCGCGTCTCGCGGCGCGGGCCGCCCGGCAGTGGCGTGCGGAGGGGACGCAGTAGCCACTCCGCCTCGAACGCCTCGGACCGTCACGGGTAAGTCACCGCCGTGCACCCATCCGGTATGACTGACGCGGAGACTGACACGCTCGCCGACGGCGGCACCGACGGGACGATGGAGGGACTCGAAGTCGACGCGTGCGAACGCTGCCCCGAACTCGTCGAGTCGCGCTCGCAGATCGTCAACGGCGTCGGCCCCGGCGAGGCCGACCTCCTCTTCCTCGGGGAAGCGCCCGGGGCGAACGAGGACGAGCAGGGTGAGCCCTTCGTCGGTCGCTCCGGGAGCATCCTCGACGACGCGCTCCGCGACGCCGGACTCGCTCGCGCCGACGTTCGGATCACGAACTGCGTCCGCTGTCGGCCCCCGGACAACCGCGACCCCACGAGCGAGGAGCTCGCGAACTGCAAGGGCTACCTCGAACGCGAACTCGCGCTGGTCGATCCGGAACTCGTCGTGACGCTGGGGAAGGTCCCCTCCGAGCACCTGCTGGAGCGCTCGGTCGCCGTCACGAAGGAAGCCGGCGACGTCGTCGACGTCCGTCTCGGCGAGCGGAGCTACCGCGCGGTCGTCTCCGTGCACCCGGCTGCGACGCTCTACGACGGCAGCCAGCGGGAGACGTTCTTCGAGACCATCGCGCACGCGGTCGACCTCGCGGGCGTGGGCGAGAGCGACGGCGGTCAGGCGAACCTCGGGGACTTCTGAACGCGATTGGCGCGCGGTTGAGCGACGCGGGACCGCTCGACGCCGGGGCGGTTCGCCCGCCGAGAGTGTCGGAAACGATTTCACCCGCCGCCGCGAAGCGGCACGTATGAGCGTTCAGACGCTGGCAGATGTCGTCCTCGTGGATTACGGCCTCGGAAACCTCCGAAGCGCCCAGCGGGGGCTCGAACGCGCCGGCGCGTCGGTCTCGGTGACCGACGATCCGGCCGACTTCGAGGCGGCCGACGGGATCGTCCTCCCGGGCGTGGGCGCGTTCAGCGAGGGAATGGAGAACGCCGGGCCGTTCCGCGAGCCGCTGGCGGCCGCCGCGGAGCGAGGTCAGCCCATCTTCGGCATCTGCCTCGGGATGCAGATGCTGCTGACGACGAGCGAGGAGGCCGACCACGCCGGTCAGGGACAGGTCGAGGGGCTCGATTTCGTCCCCGGAACCAACGTCCGGTTCTCGCAGGGTCAGAAGGTCCCGCACATGGGTTGGAACGAACTGAACGTCGAGCGCGAGCACCCGCTCGTCGACGGGGTCGACGGGGAGTACGCCTACTTCGTCCACTCCTACTACGCCGAACCCGACGACCCCGACGCCGTGGTCGCGACGACCGACTACGGGGTGTCGTTCCCGGCGGTGATCGCCAACGAGGCGGGCAACGTCTTCGGGACCCAGTTCCACCCGGAGAAGTCCGGCGAGACCGGGCTTCGCATCCTGCGGAACTTCGTCGAGTACTGCGCCGAGCAGTGACCTCGCGCTGACCGCCCGGGCTTCCCACAGCGGTTTTTCGCCGACGGCTCCGAGGCGGGCGTCCCCGACGGGCTTTTAGGATCCCGTGGAGTAGACCGGCCTATGCAGGTAGTCACGTTGGGGCCCGAAGGAACGTACTCCCACCGCGCCGCCCGCGCCGTCGACGAGGACGTCGTGTTCCGCGAGTCGGTCTCGGGGATCGTCGAGGCCGTCGACAGCGGCGCCTACGAGCGCGGCGTCGTCCCGATCGAAAACAGCATCGAGGGGAGCGTCACGGAGACGCTCGACGCCATCGCGAACGCCGACATCGCGGTCGTCCAGGAGATCGTCACGCCCATCCGACACGCCCTCCTCGCGCAGTCGGCGAACTTCGACACGGTCGCCTCCCACTCGCAGGCGCTCGCGCAGTGTCGTTCCTACCTCGAACGGGAGTACCCCGACGCCGAGTTGGAACCGGTCACGAGCACCGCCCGCGGCGTCGAGTACGCCCGCGAAGACCCGACGGTCGCCGGTATCGGCCACCCCGACAACGCCGGCGACGACCTGACCGTCATCGCCGAAGACATCCAGGACCGCTCCTCGAACGCGACGCGATTCCTGGTCATCGCGCCCGCCGAAGAGCGCGCCGACGGCGGCGGCAAGTCGACGATCGTCGTCTACCCGAACGCGAACTACCCCGGGCTCCTGCTCGAACTGCTCGAAGCGTTCGCCGAGCGCGACATCAACCTCTCGCGGATCGAGTCGCGACCGAGCGGCAACCGCCTCGGCGACTACCTCTTCCACATCGACTTCGACGCCGGCTTCTACGAGGACCGCGCCCAGGAGGCGCTCGAAGACATCGAGGAGATCGCCGAGAACGGCTGGGTGAAGCGTCTCGGGTCCTACGATAAGCGGCACGTGCTCTACTGACCTCTACGCGCTTGCTAACCCACGTGCCGTCTGAACTGCCGATAGTCCGAATCTGAGCGACGGAACCGTGCGATCTGCAATCACAGCTCCTGTCTGCTTTATTATCTCACAGGGTGTATCTCTACCTCGGTGAAATTCAATGATGAGACGTTCCCCCAGTTTCGACGACTTCGAGTTTGACGACCTCTTCGGCCGGATGTCCCGGCAGTTCGAGGAGATGAGCCGCCAGTTCGACGGCGGCCGAGCGTTCGGCCGCGAGATGGCGATCGACCTCCGCGAGGACGACGACGAGTTCGTCGCGCTCGTCGATCTCCCGGGATTCGAGAAGAGCGACATCGACCTCTCGGTGACCGACGACGTGCTGACGATCGAGGCGTCCCGTTCGGAATCGGCCGAGGAGGAGGACGAACACTACGTCCACCGCGAACGCCGCTCCGACACGATCCGACGCTCGATCCGCCTTCCCGCGGCAGTCCGTCCCGACGACGCGTCGGCGACGTACAACAACGGCGTCCTCTCCGTGACGCTGCCGAAGTTGCACGTCGAGGACGAGGGCTCTCACCACATCGACGTCGAGTGAGAGAGGCCGCTCGTTGTGCCCGCTCTCCGTCTCTCCGCTGATTCTTTTCTGCTCTGCTGATTCCGCTCTGCTGATTCCGCTCCGAAATCAACTCTGTTCGCGAGCGACGTAGAGCGTCTCGCCCTCCGCGAGCGACTCCGTCGAACACGACACCGACGGCGAGTCGTACCCGAGCGTGGTAAACAGGAAATCGGCGTCGACGGCGGTCGCGACGGCCAGCGTCGGGCGGTGGAGTTCCGGCGGGAGGTTCAGTCCGTAGAGCAGATCCGCGCGGTAGTGGTCGCCGGGATCGTCGCGCGCCGCGGCGTCGACGACGTCGTCACGGACGAACGCGACCGAGGGCGGCACGTCGAACTCGGCGACGTCG
The DNA here is from genome assembly GCF_000739575.1 of Halobellus rufus. GTDB lineage: Archaea > Halobacteriota > Halobacteria > Halobacteriales > Haloferacaceae > Haloquadratum > Haloquadratum rufum. Next base: position 6,704 of record NZ_BBJO01000020.1, read on the forward strand.
ACGGCGGTGACCGAGAGCCCCCGATCGGCGAGGCCGACCGCCACCTCCGGACGTCGGCCGACGCCGATTTCGACCGCCGAGCCGTACGCCGAAAATCGGGAGACGAGGGCGGTATCACGGGGCGTAACCACGGCGGGGTATTTATTAATCCGCCCCGCTTAAGCCCTTCTATGCTCGTCGACATCGTGCCGATCGGGGACCTCTCCGCGCAAGTAAAGCGCGAGGCGTCGGCCGCGCTGAGAGGGGTCTACGACTGCGAGGTCGCGGTCCAGGAGGAACAGTCGATCCCCGACGGCGCGTTCGACCGCAGCCGGAATCAGTACCGAGCCGAGCAGTTCATCGAACTGGCGAGCCGGGTCGGAAACGGCGAGAAGAACATCGGCATCACCTCTCAGGACCTCTACTACCGGCGGCGAAACTACGTCTTCGGCCTCGCGTATCTGAACGGCAACGGCTCTGTGATCTCGACGCATCGGCTTCAGACCTCCTCCGACGGCGGCATCACCACGAAGCCCCAATCGGAAGTGTTCGCCGACCGCGTCCGCAAGGAGGTCGTCCACGAGATCGGTCACACGCTCGGCCTCGAACACTGCGACAACAGCAAGTGCGTGATGTCTTTCTCCCCGACGGTCCGCGAAGTCGACGTCAAAGAGGAGAACCTCTGCGGGACCTGCAGTCAGTTGTTGTACTGAGTCATCGTCGACCCGTATTCTACGCTGTGCCCGTTGCCGCCAGTTGTGACACCATCTTAATATAATTCACAAAATGACGAAAAAATAAATTCCCATTTAATACGGAAATGTAAAATATCGCGACTTCAGATCCTCATAGCTAGTAATCAGAAGCAAAAAGATAAAAATAGTATTTTTATTTATATTTAGTTCAAAATAATATTTCTGCCTCGAACAGTCGTCTCCCGCGCCGCTCGGTCCGTTCTCGATCCGGCGTGTGGTTCGCGGAGTGTGGCACGTTTATTATCGGACGAGGACAGAGAACCGTATGGAACAAAACGACGTCGTCAGTGCGCTTTCCGTGTCGGAGACAACGATCCTCGAGGCGTGCGGCGACCCGCCGCTGCCGGAGACGGGCGTGATCGAACAGGTCTGGGAGACGGACGCGATTCCCGTAGACGACGTCCGCGACCGCGCGGCCGAGGCCGCCGCGGCGCTCCCGCTCGAGTCGGTCCCGGCGGGCGGGGAGGTCGCCCTCGGCGTCGGCAGTCGGGGCATCGCGAACCTGCCGGCGATCGTCGCCGGCGTCGTCGACGCAGTCGTCGAGGCGGGCTACGAGCCGTTCGTCTTCCCGGCGATGGGGAGCCACGGCGGCGCGACCGGCGAGGGTCAGCGCGAGATGCTCAACGAACTCGGCGTCACCGAGGAGGCGATCGGCTGCGAGATCCGCTCCAGTATGGACGTCGTCGAGGTCGGTCGCACGCCCGACCGCGACGTCCCAGTCGTCGCCGACGCCAACGCGGCCGCCGCCGACGGCATCATTCCGATCAACCGCGTCAAGCCCCACACCGACTTCGACGGCGTCGTCGAGAGCGGCCTCTCGAAGATGCTCGTCATCGGGATGGGAAAGCAGCGCGGCGCGAAGATCGCCCACGACTGGGCCGTCGACTGGTCGCTGCGGGAGATGATCCCCGAGATCACCGAGCGGCTGCTGGCGGAGCTCCCGGTCGTCGGCGGCGTCGCGATCGTCGAGGACCAACACGACGACACGGCGATCCTCGAGGGCGTCCCGCCGGGCGGCTTCCTCGATCGGGAGACCGAACTGCTCGAGACGGCCTACGAGATTATGCCGAAGATCCCCTTCGAGGCGGTCGACGTCGTCGTCTTCGACCGGCAGGGCAAGGACGTCAGCGGGCAGGGGATGGACACGAACGTGATCGGACGGCGGCCGTTCGCGATCAACGAGCCCGAGCCAGAGAGCCCCCGGATCAAGCGGATCTACGTGCGCGGGCTCACGGAGACGACCCACGGCAACGCGATGGGCGTCGGCTCCGCGGACGTGATCCACGAGGACATCGTCGCAGAACTCGACGCGCCGACGACGCTGATCAACGCGCTCACCGCGAGCACCATCCGCGGCGTCCGCCTCCCGCCGGTCGTCGAGACCGACCGGGCGGGGCTGGTCGCCGCGCTCTCGACGATCGGGGTCGTCGATCCCGAGACGGTCCGCGTCCTCCGCGCGCCGGACACGATGCGGCTCCACCGGCTCGTCGCGTCGAAGGCGCTCGTCGAGGAGGCCCGCACCCGGGACGACCTCCGCGTGGTCGAAGAGCCAGCGCCGATCGAGTTCGACGACGGCGCGTTCGTCGATCCGCCCGGGTACGCGGGCGCGTCGGAGTGACTCGCTTCCGAGACGCCGATCACTCCGGGATCACGCCCGGAGACGCCGATCACTCTCGGGACGCCTGTTCGACGACGGAGTTCCGCAGGGTGCCGACGCCCTCGTAGGTGATCTCGATCTCGTCGCCGGGGTCGACCGTCCCGGGGTTCGCGGGGCTGCCGAAGGCGATCACGTCGCCCGGGCGGAACGTGAACCGCCGCGAGAGGTAGGAGACGACCTCGTAGGGATCGAACAGCATCAGTTCGGTGTTGGCGTCTTGGCGCACCTCGCCGTTGATCTCGGTTCGGATGTCGAGGTCGTACGGCGTGACGTCGGTCTCGATCCACGGGCCGAGCGGACCGGAGGTGTCGAACGCCTTCCGCGCGGTTCGGCCCTGCTGATCGAGGGCGTCGACGTCGTTGAGAACCGTGTACCCGCGAATCACGTCCGGGACGTCCTCGGGAGCGACGTCGTGACAGCGCTCGTCGACGACCGCCGCGAGCTCTCCGGCGTACGTCAGTTCCTCGGTCCACGCCGGGTAGCGAATCGGTTGCTCCGGTCCGACGAGCGACGTCGGCGGCTTGATGAAGAAGTCCGGCTCCTCCGGCCGGTCGTAGTCCATCTGATCGAGCGTCTCCGCGTAGTTCCGACCGACGCAGTACAGCGCCGACGGTGTGCAGGGGTACGTGAGCGCACCGTCGCGCCCGACGGTGTACCGCCCGTCGTCGGCGACGACGACGCCGTTCTCGTAGCGGCCGGTGACGGGGCCGTCCGGGGTCTGGATCCGTGCGAGTCGCATACGCCGAGTGCGCGACCCGGTCGTAAAACGACAGCGAAACCGCGTTCGAGCGAGTTCGACGGCTGGTCACGACGAGTGGCCCCGTATCCGTCCTCGTCGGGCCGCTCTTTATATTTCAGATCTTACTATTCGTACTCTACTGTAATTTATTTTATATTCGTGAACGATACGAGATTTAATGCAGTCTGTGTCTCGTTTTGTTACTTTCAGTAATATGTAATTTACCAGTCTCAGAGTAACATCTACGAGAACTATCAGAAGCTCTGACGCCGTGGACTCGCCTCAGAGGTCGACGTAGTTTCTGAACATCCGGTCGTCCTCGACGTCGATGTCGAACAGCCGCACGGCGTTGCCGCCGAGAATCAGGTTCAGTTCCTCCTGGGGGAGGTCCTGCTCCATCGCGTACTTCCGGAGTTGCCGCAGCCCGGCCCCCCAGTAATCGGGCTGGTGGGCGGGCAGCCCGCGGTTCTCGATCTGCTCCCAGAACGTCGGCGGATCCTCGTTCGGCTGGCTGTGCTGCACCATCGAGGCCCCCCAGTCGTTGCCCCAGAGGATCTGATCGATCGCGATGTTGGGATCGTTCAACGGCTTCTTCATCAGGTCCGCCCAGTAGAGACCGATCTCGAGGTAGACGTCGTCGAAGGAGGCGGCCACCTGACAGCACTTCTCGACGTAGTCCTCGCGCCACCCCGCCTGCATCCCGCCGTGATCGAAGATGATCGGCACGTCGGGGTACTCGGCTTTCAGTTGGCTCGCCAGCGTCGGATCGCTCCAGTCGGGGTAGAGGTTGAACAGGTGGTTCCCGCCGTAGCCCGAGGCGTAGCCGGTGTGCCAGCGGACGGGGACGCCGTGGTCGGCGGCGACGTCGAAGACGTGTCGCATGTCCTTCTTGCGCTGCTTCCACTCGATCGGCTCCGTTCGGGTCGGGTCGCCGCGGATCCCTTCGCCGGTCATCCGGAAGCCGTCTTGGGAGAGCCAGTAATCCAATTCCTCGGCGGCCGCCTCCCAGGACCACTCCTCCTCGCCGCGCAGCGCCTTCTTTTTCGTCTGTGCGGGGGCGGCGGCGGCGATGAACTTCTCGGGGTTCGCGTCGATGATCTGCTTGTTGATCTCGTTCGTCATCCCGAACCCCGAGAGCAGAACGCACATATCGACGCCGTAGGTGTCCATATCCCGCAGGACCCGATCGGAGTTGTCGTAGATGACGACGTCCTCGTCGCCGTCGGCCTCCTCCGCCGGCGTCGCGAGCTTCATCGCCTTCGCCAGGTTCCCGTAACTCGAGTCACCCTGCGCTTCGACGTTCACCGCGTGCCGCTGTGCGTGACAGTGCGTCTCGACGATAAATCGACCTAACTTCATCGTCTCACACTGCGCAGCCACCCTATTTAATAATTTAATTAACTTCTGTGATGTTTGGAGCGAACCCGCCGCCTCGATCCGAAAACGAAACGCGGCGCGTCCGCGAGGAACGCGTCAGTTACCGCCGTCGGCCGCGGGGGACGGCTTCGTGAGGTACTGCGCGTACATCCGCGAGACGCCGGGGACCTGCACGACGGACGTGGCGAGGACGAGCACGACGATCGCGACGCCGATCGCCACCTGCGTGGTGAGACCGAAGAGCCCCAGGTAGGTCCCGAAGAACCCCAGCACGGCCAGCACCGCGTAGATCGACCGGCCGACGAGCGAGAGACGGCTGCTGCCGTCGTACGCGAAGATGGTCATCGAGAGCGCGACGATACCCGCCAGCACGCTGAACGTCACGAGGGGCGTCGAGGGGAGCTCCCAGTAGATCAGCACGTCGTTGGCGACGAAGATGAACGGGATGACGAACCCCGAGAGCGCGAGCTTCGACGACTTGATCGCCGTGTCGATGTACTCCGCGTCCGCGATCTTCGCGGCGACGATCGTCGACGGGCCGACCGGCGGCGTGAGCGAGGAGTACATCGCGAAGTAGAAGACGAACATGTGCGCGACCAGTTCCTGCACGCCGAACCGGACCATCGCCGCGCCCGCCAGCGACGCCACGAGGACGTACGCGGCCGGTGCCGGCATCCCGAGCCCGAAGATGAGGCTGACGCCCATCGCCAGGAGCAGCAGGAGCAGGACGCTCCCGCCGGCGAGGCTTATCATCAACGTGTTCAGCCGCTGGGCGAACCCGGTCTGGGTGAACACCGCGATGATGATCCCGATCGCACCGAGGATCACCAGCAGCGGCGCCATCTCCTCGGAACCGACTTTCAGCCCTTTGGCGGTGTCTCTGACGGCGTTTGTGACCCCGGCGGCGCGCTGTTCGACCAGGTACTTCACCGCGACGATGCCGATCAGCGTCAGCGTCGCGTAGTACCCCGACGTCAGCGGCGTGTACTGCAGGATCGCCAGGAAGTAGATGAGCACGGCGAACGGAGCGACGTACCAGAGTATCTCCAAGAAGACGCCGTACTCGACGTCGTCGACGTCCCGGGTGGTCTGCCAGCCGAACTTGTAAATCAGGAGTTGAACCGAGACGACGATGCTGAAGTAGAACAGCACCGCGGGAATGAGCCCAGCTTGGATGATTCTGACGTATGGAAGGCCCAGGAGGTCGGCCATGATGAACGCCGCGATGCCCATGATCGGCGGCACGAGTTGCCCGCCGATTGAGGCGACCGTTTCGATCCCGCCCGCGTATCCCTTGTCGACGCCCTGATTCTTCATCAGCGGGATGGTGAAGCTCCCCGTCGTCGCCGTGTTCGCCGCCGACGCGCCGGTGATCGACCCGAACGCCAGACTGGCCAACACCGCCGCGTGGACGATGCCGGACTTGAACAGTTTGCTCACCTCCTTGCTCACGTCCATCAGGTAATCGAGGATGCCGTAGGCCTTGGTCAGGCCGGCGAGCAGCAGGAATATCGCGACCCACGTCGCACCGACCTGGAGGATGAAGCCGTAGACGCCCTGCATCCCGAGGACCGTCAGTCGGAGCAACTGCTCGGTGCCCATTCCGCTGTGATAGAGCGCTCCGGGCAGATACGGCCCGAGGTACCCGTACAGGAACCCGAGCGGAACGATCGACGCCATGAGCTTCCCGAAGGAGCGGACCGTGACGTCGGTACAGAGATACACGATGATCGCCCCGATCACGTAGTCGGCCGTCCGGTACCCGACGATCGGCCCCTCCTCCATCAGGCGCACGTGGTGAACGTCGATGTAGACCATCACGACCATCGAGACGGCCGCCAGCGCGACGAACAACACCGGTCTGACGAACCGGACGTACGACCGGTCGAGTCGGTCGGACAGGTGAGTCAGGTAGGTCCCCGACAGCTCCTCGACCGGATCGAGCGCGTCCCGGACGAGACCCAGATAGAAGATTGTCAGGCACAGGCCGAGGACCAGGTTGGTGTGACGCACTCGCGCGCCGTAGAACGACTCGGCGTAGTACAGTAACAGCAGGCCCAGGGCGAGCCCGAAGAGAAAGACGCCGCGGTCGCTGAACCGGCGGAGCTGCCCCCTACGTAAATATGAGCTCATTGTTTCGTTCAAAGAACAGATGCGAGTCTAGTTAAGACCGTACTCTTCGAGGAAGTCCTCGGTGCCCTGGTGGAGCGAGAAGCCCGGGTGCGGCTCTCGCGTCCAGTGCTCGTCGTTCGTGTAGAACGAGAGGAGCTCGTGGTACTCGCCCATCGAATCTCGGTTCTCGTACATCGTCTCCAGCGTCGTGTAGACCGCGTCCGCCGACGTCTCCGCGGTCCCGTAGAGCCACGTCACCTGCGACATCGACCGGGGCGTGTCGGGGACGTACGCCCACCCCTCGGGGTCGACCTCGAACTCGAAGGAGTTGCCCCAGCCCTCGTCGTTTATCTCGCTCTGGAGCTCCGCGGGGAGTCCGAGCAGTCGGGCGTCGACCGTACCCTTGATCTCCTGCACCCAGCCGGGGGTGACCGTTCCGACCTGTACGTTCGTGAACGCACCGAGAGCGACATCGACGCGGCCTTCGGCGACTGCGGCACCCATATCACCGTAGCCCACGTTCCGCTCTTGGTACTCGATGCCTCCGAGTTCGAGGACGCGCCGGACCATGTCCGTCACGCGCGATCCGGACGGACCCGGTGCGACGTAGTGGTCCGACGTGATATCGTCGATCGTCGAGAGCGACTCGTCCTCCGTGAAGAGGAACCAGTCGGAGGTGGAGCCGTGAACGATCTGTCGGAGGTCGACGGCGACGTCGCCGAAGGGCTCGTTCCCCTCGTTGACGTCGTGTGCCGTCGTGCTCTCGATGAGTCCGATGTCGATCTCGTCTCGGCCCATCCGGCCGATGTTCGCGGCCATCGAGGCGCTCGGGCGGACGTCGAGGAACACGTCGTCGGTGTTCTCGTTCACGACGCCGCCGAGGCCGGACATCATCGCGAAGTTCGCGCTCACTTCGGAGGCCGTCCCCATGACGAGCGTCTCCTCGGACCCGCCGCCGTTCTCCGAGCCGGAATCGGTCGATTCGCCGCCGCTGTCGCCGCTTCCCTCGCTGTCGCCACCGTCGCTGCCGCCGTCTCCCGAACTCCCGTCTCCGGAGCCGCCGTTGCCCATACAGCCCGCGAGGCCGACGGCCCCGAGCAGGCCGGCGGATTTCAGAAATCGACGTCGACGAGTAGTGCTGGAGCTACGGTCTCCACTGGTACCATTTACCATACTCCCACAGATACGATTATTATAATATAAATCTATTGTCGACGGCTTGATCGATACCCAGCCGGGACGCCGATCGGCGTCCCCGATCCGACGGAGGCGCTGCTGTGGCGGCTCTTCGGACTACGTGTCTTCGACGGCGCGCGCTTTGATCGCCGCGCGATCCAGTTTGTCGCTGGCGGTTCGGGGGAGGGTGTCCCGATAGAAGTGATACGCCCGCGGCCGCTCGTATCGAGAGAGGCTCTCGCTCTGTAAGCACCACTCGTCGAGGTCCTCCTCGGTGAGGTCGGCGTCGGCCGTGTGTACGGCCGCCGTCACCCGCTCTCCGTACTCATCGTCTTCGACGCCGAAGACCGCCGACTCGACGACGTCGGGGTGGGCGTTGAGGCGCTCTTCGACGGGCGTCGGGAAGACTTTGATCCCCTTCGAGAGGATCATGTTGTCGTCCCGGCCCTCGATGAACAGGTAGCCGTCCGCGTCCTGGTAGCCGAGGTCGCCGGAGTACCACCAGCCGTCCTCGAAGGACTCCCGGGTCTTCTCGGAGTCCTCCCAGACCCAAACGGCGGCGTCGCTGGACTTCACGATGATCTCGCCGACCTCGCCGGGTTCGAGGACGTCTTCGGGCGATCCGCCGCGTTCGACGACGCGCACCTGGACGCCGAGGAGCGGCTTGCCGACGCTGTCGATGCGGTCGCCCTCCATCTCCTCGGCGTCGATGTAGGTCCCGCAGATCTCGGTCGCGGCGTACGACTGCGAGACCGACGGGGAGATGTGCTCTTGGAGCTGCTCCAGCGTGGTCGTCGTGAGCGTCTCCCCGCCGGATTCGACCGTCACGAGGCTGCTCAGGTCGTACTCGTCGAGGTCCGGCAACCGCAGCACCTCCCGCCACATCGTCGGCACGAGATTCGAGCTGGTGATCGAGCGCTCCTCGACGAGTTCGACGTACGCCTCGGGGCTCCACTGCTTCACGTAGTACGAGGAGCCGTTCGCGAGCATCGTCGGCAGCGTCGTCGAGTACCACGCCGCGAACGACGGCGTGAAGAAGTTCGACACCCGCGTCAGTCTGGTCGTTCCCTTCTTGTGCGCGAGCTTCATCGCGCGGTGGACGAGGCTGCGGTTGGTGTGACACCAGCCCTTCGGCTTCCCGGTCGTCCCGGAGGTCCACATCACGACGGCGACGTCGTCGGGGGCGCTGGTGACGTCCGGCTCGTCGGCGGGCTGTCCGTCCGTGAGCGACGACAGCGACCGCTCGTACTCGGTCTGGGGCTCGCCCGTCGTGACGACCGCGGCGAGGTCGGTATCGACCGCGCCGCGGACGTGCTCCTCGACGAACGCCGAGCGTTCCTCGTCGACGACGAGCACGCGCGGCCGGAGGGACTCGATGCACGACCGGACCGATTCGGGCGACCCGCGAACGTGGAGATTCGAGACGATACACCCCGCTTTCAGGCCCGCGTTCCAGAGTGTCGTCTGTTCGACGCTCGCCTCGGTGAGATAGGCGATCCGATCGCCCTGCTTGACGTGGGCTCGGAGCCCGTTGGCCGCGCGGTTGCTCTCGGCGTCGAACTCCGACCACGTGACCTCGCGGCCGGCGCTCCCGTTCCCGAACGCGACCCGGTTCGGGTTGGTCTCGGCGGCGTTGCTCGACAGTTCCCGAACCGCGGGCAGCGTCACTCTGGATGGTACCTGCATAGCGGCGGCTTAGATGTACTCCGGGAAGAGCCGCTTGTGCGGCGGTTCGATGTCGAGCAGGCGGCAGATGTTCCCGCCCATGATGAGGTTGAGGTCGTCCGCGGGGAGGTCGACCTCGCGGGCGTACTTGTCGATCTGCCGCATCGAGGTGCCCCACGCGTCCGCCTGGTGCGCCTGCAGGCCGCGGCTCTTGATCTGGGTCCACCGCTGCGGCGGGTAGTCGTACTCGCCGGTCGAGCGGTTCGCCGGGTTGTTCGTCGCGATCCACGACGCCCCCCAGTCGGTGCCCCAGATCAACTGGTCGGCCCCGATGTTCGGGTCGTTCATCGGCCGCTTGATGAGGTCCGACCAGTAGTTGCCGATCTCGATGTAGACGTTGTCGTACGTCGCAGCGACGTTGCAGGACTCCTCGACGTTCTTCCGCCAGTTGCCCTGGACGCCGCCGTGGTCGATGATGATCGGCACCTCGGGGTACTCGAGGTGCAGGTCGATCGCGTACTTGATGCTGCGTCGGTCGGGCAGCAGCGTGCTCGGGTCGCGCTCGTAGCCGCCGTTGACGGAGCCGGGGTGCCAGCGCACGGGCACGTCGTGCTTCGCGGCGACGTCGTAGATCTTCCGCAGCTGGTCGTGGCGCTCCTCCCACGGGACGCGCTCTGCGCGGTCAGTGATCGTCGGGTCGAACGGGAGCATCTCGCCGATGCCGACGAAACCGTCCTGGCTCAGCCGTTCGTCCATCTCCTCGCAGGCGCGGTCGATGTCCCACTCCTCCTCGCCGGCGACCGCCTTCCGGTTCGTCTCGTAGGGGTGTGCGAAGGCGACGAACTTGTCGGGGTGCTCTTCGATCATCTTCCCGTGGAGGCGGTCGCTGAACCCGAACCCGGGCTGGAGACAGACCATATCGACGCCGTACAGGTCCATGTCGTACAGGAGCCGGTCCGTGTTTCGGTAGGTGACGATCTCCGCGTCGTCGTCGGCCCGGTCGGCGTCCTGTGCGTTCCACATCAGGCGGCTGAGCGTGGCGTAGTCCGGTCGTTCTTCCCTGTCCTGGAAGTTCACGGCGACGCGCTGGCCGTGAACGTGTGTATCGATAACGAATCTTCCCATTCGCATAGCAACTGATCCGTTGAGTACATTCGTATATTACCTTGTCGGTAGGTGACGTGAGACAGACAAACGTCACTGCGGTAGACCCCCTCTCGAAAGCCACGGTAGCCGATCGCTTCGACCAAAGCTACGGAAGCCGACCGCCCCGCTCGAAACGACGCTCGACGCCCGATCAACATATAACGGGTTGCGCCGACACTCGTGGTATGCACGTGGGCATCATCGGCGGTGCGAGCACGATCGGGTCGACGCTCGCGTACGGCCTCGTCTGCGACGATCCGCGCAACTCGGTCACGCTCTTCGAGGCGGACTTAGACGCCGCGTGGGGGCACGCCACCGACCTGCGACACGCGAACTACCACTTCTCGGGGGCTCCGCTCACCGGACAGGACCCACGAAACCGACCCGGCACGGTCGCGCACGCACCGACCGACGCGATCGGCGAACACGACCTCGACGCCGTGGTCATCACCGCCCGCGTCGCACCGAGCGCGGACGACGAAGCGCGCAGCGCGGAGGGAGCGCGTTCGAGAGAGCTCGACGCCAACGTCCCGCTGATCGACGCCATCGCCCGCGATCTCCGGTCGATCGAGCCGGTGCCGACGGTCGTCGTCACCAACCCCGTCGACCGGATCGTCTACCGGCTCCGGTCGCGGCTCGACTGGCCGCGCTCGACGGTCCTCGGGTTCTCGCTGGCGGAGACCGCCCGGGTCGCCGACGCGATCGCGCGGCGGCACGACGTCCACCCGACCGCCGTGTCCTGTCCCACGATGGGCGAACACGGCGAGCACGTCGTTCCGATCTTCTCGCGGACCACCGTCGAGGGCGAGTCGGTCTCCTTCGCGCGGGACGAGCGGGAGGCGATCGTCGACGAGATCCGAGCGGTTCCGTTCGAGATCGCCGGAAAGCGGGGATTGGAGGACTCCTCGCGCTGGGTGAGCGGCGCGGGGCTACTCCGGGTGCTCCGAACTATCGCCTCGCCGGAGCGGACCGGTCCGCTCTGTCTGTCGACCGTCCTCGACGGCGAGTACGGCTTCGACGACGGCTGTCTGAGCGTCCCGGTGGCGCTGACCGCCGACGGCGTCGACGAGATCGTCGAGTGGGATCTCGCCGACGCGGAACTCGAGCGGCTCCAGGCGGCGCACGACGTCGTCTGGCGGGACATACAGGGGTTCGAGTAGCTTCCGCCGCTACAGCGGGAGTCCCGCTGTCACAGAGCGAACTCCTATATACGATTGTGTGGAACACTTCGACGATATGGGCGAGGCCGCAGCGGACGGGACGGACGATAGTGAACTGACTGCCGCAGAGGTGATCCTCCGATCCCTCCGCGCGTACGACGTCGAGTACGTGTTCGGCAACTTCGGCACCGACCACCCGCCGCTCCTCGAAGCGGCGGCGCGACTCCGCGAGGAGGAGCCCGACGCGATCCCCGAGTTCGTGCTCTGCCCCCACGAGTCCGGCGCGCTGAGCGCGGCGGCCGGCTACGCGGCGGTGACCGGTAGACCCCAAGCGGTGTTCGTTCACGTCGACGTCGGGACGCAGAACCTCGGCGCGATGGTCCACAACGTCCACCGCGGCGACGTCCCCGTCTTCATCTTCGCGGGGCTCGCGCCGATCACCCACGGCGACGAACCCGGGGCGCGTTCGAGCGGCATCCAGTACATCCAGGACGTCTACGATCAAGAGGCGATCCTCGAACAGTACTGTCGGTGGACCGGCGAGTACCGCCCGCCCGCCGATCCCGACGAGTTCGTCGCCCGCGCGCTGACGCTCGCGTCGACCCCGCGGCAGGGACCGAGCTATCTGACGGCCACGCGCGAGGCCCTCGAAACGACCGTCGACGCCACGCCGGGGTCGCACTCCGTCGCCAGCGCCCGCCCCTCCGCCGCGGACGAGGCGACGGTCGATCGGCTCGCGTCGATGGTGCGGGAGGCCGACGCCCCGCTCGTCGTCACGAGCAAGCTCGGAGCCAACCGCCCCGCCGAATCGGTCGATCGGCTCGTCCGCTTCGCGGAGGCCGCGGGCGCAGGCGTCGTCGAACAGCGCCCGACGGCGCTGAACTTCCCCCGGACGCACGATCTCCACGTCGGCTTCGCGCCGCGCGAGGCGATGGACGCGGCGGACCTCGTCGTGATCGCCGACGCCGACGTCCCGTGGGAACCGGGCTCGGAGCCGCCGGTCGGTTCCGACGTCACCGTCGTCCACGTCGACGTCGACCCCGAAAAGCGGCACTACCCGCTGTGGGACTTCGAGATCGACCTCCCGATCCGCGCCGACCCTGCCGCGACGCTCGCCGCGGTCGCGGAGCGACTCGATGCGGAGACAGGTAGAGGCGGGGCGGACGGGGCCGCCGACACCGGTGCCCGCGCGACGCCGTGGCGTCGACGACACGACGAGCGCCTGAGCGAGCGCGCGGACTCGCTGGCGGACGCCCGCGAGGCCGGAGCGCTCACCCCCGCCGCGTTGACCGCGGCGATCGACGAGGTCCTCGACGACTCGGCGATCGTGCTGAACGAGACGACGACGAACAAGCGCACGGTCCTGGAACACCTCGACCTCGACCGCCCGGGGAGCTACCGCTCGCCGTACGGCTCGGGGCTGGGCTGGGCCCCCGGCGCGGCGACGGGGGTCAAACTGGCCGCGCCGGACCACACGGTGGTCACGCTCGTCGGCGACGGCTCCTACGTCTTCGCGAACCCGACCGCCTCGGCGTGGATGGCCGCCGCCCACGACGCGCCGTCGCTGACGGTCGTGTACAACAACTCCCGGTGGAACGCCGTCCGGACGTCGACGCTCGATCAGCACCCGGAGGGCAGCGCCGCGGCCGCGGACGTCCCCGAGAGCAAGTTCGAGCCGACTATGGACCTCTCGCACGCCGCCCGCGTCGTCGACGCGCACACCGCCGTCGTCGACTCCCTCGCGTCGCTCGAAACCGACTTGCGAAACGCGCTCGACGCCGTCGAACGCGGGACGCCGGCCGTGTTGGACGTCCGCGTCGAGCAGTAATATAAAGACGAATCCGTGCGGTCGCAGTCGGGCCCGACCTACGCCTCGTAGCCCTGGTTCGCCAGCGCCTCTTCGAGCGCCGAGAGGACGAACTCGACGTTCTTGCGCTGGGCGGAGTACCCCATACAGCCGATCCGGAGGATCTCGCCCTCCAGATCGCCGAGCCCGCTGGCGATTTCGAGGTCGTGCTTCTCCTGCAGTTCCGCGAGCAACTCTCCGTCGTCGACGCTGTCGGGGATTCGAACCGCGTTCAGCGACGGCAGCCAGAACTCGTCGTCGGAGTTCATCTCCAGTCCCAGTTCCTCCAGTCCCGCCTTCAGCTCGCCGGCGACCTCGCGGTGCCGCTCCCAACGGTTTTCGAGGCCCTCCTCGGCCACTAGCTGGAGCGCCTCGCGCAGCGCGTAGACGTTCGTGATCGGCGCGGTGTGGTGATACGACCGGTCGTCGCCCCAGTAGCCCTCGAGCAGCGAGAGGTCGAGGTACCACGAGCGGACCTCGGTGTCGCGGTCGAGCACCTTCTCCATCGCCCGGTCGTTGAGCGTCAGCGGACTCGCGCCCGGCGGACAGGAGAGGCACTTCTGGCCGCCCGAGTAGGCGACGTCGATGTCCCACTCGTCGACGCGGAGTTCGACGCCGCCCAGCGACGTCACGCAGTCGGCGATGACGTAGGCGTCGTGCTCGTGGGCGATGCTCGTCAGCTCCGAGACGTTCGGTTGGAGCACGCCCGTGCTCGTCTCGGCGTGGACGAACCCGAACACGTCGGGGTCGTGGACCTCGAACGCCGCGGCGACGTCGTCGGGGTCGAGGGGTTCGCCCCACGGCGCGTCGACGTGGACGACCTCGCCGCCCGCGCGCCGGGCCATCGACTCCATCCGGCCGCCGAAGTAGCCGTTCGTCGGCACGAGCACGGTGTCGCCCGGTTCGACGAGGTTCCCGAACGCGGTCTCCATCGACGCCGACCCGGTTCCGCTCACCGGGATCGTCCAGCGGTTCTCCGTCTGGAACGTGTAGCGCAGGAGGTCTTGGACCTCGTTCATAATCTCGATGAACGCCGGATCGAGGTGACCGATGAGCGGCGCGCTCATGATCCGGAGCACTCGCGGGTGGACCTCACTCGGTCCCGGCCCCATCAGCGTTCGTTCCGGCGGGTTAAGCGGGTCGGTGTCTGGTGCGTCCAGCATACGATGCCCTACGTAACACCGCGTCAATAAAACTATCTGCATCCGACCGCCCGCTACACCCCTCGCGCCGACGTTGCGAAAGAGTATTACTGGACGGTGGCGACGCTCACACAGATGGCCGAGATCTCACACCTGCTGGCGATCGGGCTGGCGGTCGGCGCGGCGGTCTCCTCGGCCACGTCGAACCTGAGCGTGCGCAAGGGGACCGACGACGGCCGGACCGAAGACGCGATTCTCGTGGTCGCGCTGGTCAACGTCGCCGTCCTGCTCCCAGTGGTGGCGGTGCGCTATTACCCCGACTACGGGCTGACGTGGCTCTCGCTCGGATCGTTCGCGGTCGCCGGCGTCCTCGGCACCCTGATCGGCCGCGCGCTGAACTTCGTCAGCATCGACAAGATCGGTGCGAGTCGGACCGCGCCGATCATCGCCTCGTGGGCGCTCATCTCGACGGTCCTCGGCGTCATCTTCCTCGGCGAGACGTTTTCGGCCGTTCACGGCGTCGGTATCCTCCTCGTCGTCGGCGGCGTCGCCGTCATCGCGTGGATGACGAGCAACGACAACCCCGAGGACCTCCCCCGGCGCGAACTCCTCCTCGGCATTCTGATCCCGTTCGGGGCCGCGGTCGCCGTCGGCTGGGAGCCGATCTTCGCGAACGTCGGCTTCGACGAGGGGACCCCGCCGATGGTCGGCCTCGCGGTGAAGTCAGTCGCCGCCACGCTCGGCTTCGCGCTGTACCTCTGGTGGGACGACGCGCTCCCCGACCGGTCGGTCTTCCGCGGGACCAGCGCCCGCTGGTTCGTGTTCGCCGGCCTCACGAACACGCTCTTCCTGCTCGGGTACTACGTGGCGCTCTCGATCGCCCCGGTGAACATCGTGAGCCCGATCGTCGTGACGAACACGCTGTTCGTCGTCGTGCTCGCGGCGCTGTTCATGCCCGACCGCCTCGAACGCGTCTCCTGGCGACTGATCGCGGCCGCCGGTGTCGTCGTGACCGGGGTCGTACTGATAACCACGTCCGGGTAGCCCCCCGGGCGGTCCCGTGACGCGCCGCCCGCACGCCGGTCGCCTCATCCCTCATCTTTACGTCGTCGCATCGCAACCGCTGACGTATGTCACAAAAGACCATCGACGGATCCGATGGGCTCGGCTCTCTCCCGTCCCCTCGGGAAGAAGCGCCCGAGTACCGGGCGCTGGCCGCGGCCCTCCGCGAGGCGGTCGACGGGTCGGTGCGCTTCGACGAGTACGCGCAGATCCTCTACGCCACGGACGGGAGCATCTATCAGGCCCGCCCCGCGGGCGTCGTGGAACCGAAAGACGTCGACGACGTGCGCGCCGCCGTCTCCATCGCGGCCGACCACGACGTCCCGGTCATCGCCCGGGGGACCGGCTCCTCGCTCGGCGGGCAGGCCGTCGGTCCCGGCTGTCTCGTCGTCGACGTCTCGACGCATCTGGACGAGATCCTCGAAGTCGACCCCGACGAGCAGCGCGCCGTCGTCCAGCCCGGGGTCGTACAGGACCACCTCGACGAGCGGTTGGCCAGAGACGGATTGAAGTTCGCGCCCGACCCGGCCTCCTCGAACCGCGCGACGATCGGCGGCGGCATCGGGAACAACTCCACGGGCGCACACTCCGTCAGGTACGGCATCACCGACGCCTACACCGAGCGGCTGACGGTCGTCCTCGCCGACGGCAGCCTCGTCGAGACGGGAGAGATCGTACTCGACGGCCCCGAGTGGGAGGAACTCGTCGCCGCCGAGACGCGGGAGGCCGAACTGCACCGGACCGTCCGCCGCCTGGTCGAGGAGAACGCCGACGAGATCGACGCGCGGTACCCCGATCTGAAGCGCAACGTCTCGGGCTACAACCTCGACAAGGTGATCTACGAGAACGACGACGGCGAGGAGGTCATCAACCTCTCGAAGCTGTTCGTCGGCGCGGAGTCGACGCTCGGCGTCGTCGTCGAGGCGGAGGTCTCGCTCGTCACGAAGCCCGAGGAGACCGCGCTGGCGCTGTACTGCTTCGACGACCTGATCGACGCGCTCGAAGCGGTCCCCCGCGCGCTCGAACACGACGTGAGCGCGGTGGAACTGATGGACGAGGAGGTGTTCCGTCTGGCCCGGGAGTCCGAGCAGTACGCCCGCTACGAGGAGCCGATCCCGGAGGGCACGGCCGCGGCGCTGATGGTCGAGTTCGACTCCGAACTCGTCGGGGACTTCGAGTCGGCGATCGCGGAGGTGACCGAGCGGTTCGTCGACGACGGCGACGCCTTCGACGTCATCGAGGCGTACAGCGACGAGGCGCAGGCGGACCTCTGGAAGCTCCGGAAGGCGGCGATTCCGCTGTTGATGAGCCTCGAAGGCGACCCCAAGCCGTACCCGTTCATCGAGGACGCCACGGTGCCGCCCGAGGAACTGGCCGAGTACACGCAGAAGTTCATGGACATCCTCGAGGACCACGGGACGTCGGCGGCCTACTTCGCGCACGCGGGCAGCGGCACGCTCCACATCCGGCCGATCCTCTCGCTGAAGGAGGACCAGGGGATCCAGACGATGCGGTCGATCACCGACGAGGTCACCGACATCGTCGTCGAACACCACGGGGCGTTCTCCGGGGAGCACGGCGACGGGCTCGCGCGGACCGAGTTCAACCCGAAGATGTACGGCGACCGCCTCTGGACGGCGTTTCAGGATCTCAAAACCGCGTTCGACCCCGACTGGCGGATGAACCCGGGGAAGGTCGTCTACCGCGAGGACGATCCGACGGACATGCGCGAGCACCTCCGCTACGGCGCAGCGTACTCCTCGATCGAACCGCAGACGAAACTCGATTTCTCCGCGGAGGGCGGGTTCTCCCACCTCGTGGAACTGTGTAACGGCTGCGGGACGTGCCGCCAGCAGGACGCCGACGTGATGTGTCCGACCTACCGCGCGACCGACGACGAACTCGCGGCGACGCGGGGGCGTGCCAATATGCTCCGCGCGGCGATCAGCGGGGAGATCCCCGAGGAACGGCTGACCGACCCCGACTTCCAGGAGGACGTCTTGGACCTCTGCGTCGGCTGTAAGGGCTGCAAGTCGGACTGTCCGACCGGAGTCGATATGGCGAAGCTCAAGACGGAGCTCAAACACCGGTACCACGAGGAGGAGGGCGCGAGCCTGCGCTCGAAGCTGTTCGGCAACATCGACACCGCCTCGAAGTGGGGCTCTCGGCTGGCACCGCTGTCGAACTGGGCCGCGTCGCTTCCCGGCTCGGAGGTGGTGATGGAGCGTGTATTCGGGATCGCGCCCGAGCGCTCGCTGCCGCCGTTCGCCGACGAGTCGCTCGTCGAGTGGTTCCGGCGTCGCGGACCGACCATTTCGGAAGTAGAAGCCGACCGAAAGGTCGTGCTGTTCCCGGACACGTACACGAACTACAGCTACCCCGAGCCCGGGAAGGCGGCGGTTCGCGTCCTCGAAGCCGCCGGCGTTCACGTCCGGATACCGTCGGACCTCGCGCCCAGCGGGCGGGCGGCCTACTCCCTCGGACTGTTGGACCGGGCGGCCGATCGGGCACAGCGCAACGTCGACGCGTTCTCGACGTACCTCGACGGTGGCTGGGAGATCGTCGCGGTCGAACCGAGCGACGCCGTGGTCTTCCAAGACGAGTACACGGACCTTCTGAGCACGGACGCGGCCGAGCGCGTCTCCCGGCACGCCTACGGCGTCTGCGAGTACCTCGACGTCCACCGACTCGTCGAGGACCTGCCGGTGCGGACGGACCGAATCGGCGAGTCGCTGGCGTATCACGGTCACTGCCACCAGCACGCGGCCGGAAAGGACCACCACGCGGTCGGCGTGCTTCGCCGGGCGGGCTACGAGGTCGACCCGCTCGACTCGGGCTGTTGCGGGATGGCCGGGAGCTTCGGCTACGAGGCCGAACACTACGAGGTGTCCCAGTCGATCGCCGAACTGCTGTTCGAGAAGATCCGCGCGAGCGAGGCGACTCAGGTGGTCGCCCCAGGCGGTTCCTGCCGCAGTCAGATCGGCGACAGCACGATCGTCGACGAACACCCGCCGCACCCGATCGAACTACTCGACCGAGCGATCGACCGGTAACTGGCGGTTCCCCGACGCCCATTTCACATCGTAAAATACGGCCGAACCGCTTTTATTCACTGCGAGCCTCCGGTGTGGGATCACTGCAAAAATGACAAACGTACATATGTTATTCTACGGAACGTCACTGAGTGTGCGGGCGCTCCGAATTATCGACGGCGGATCCGCTCAGGAGTACGTGATCCGTAGTTCGATGAGATTCGCGGTGTTTTTGATATCGTCGACGTACGTCCGGCGCTCCGCGTCGCTCGCGAGTTGGCTCTTCGGGACGGAGAGGCTGATCGCGCCCTTCACGACGCCGTCGTCGGTGAGTATCGGCGCGGCGACGCAGCGCAGCCCGCGCCAGTTCTCTTCGTCGTCGAAGGCGTAGCCCTGTTCGGCGATTCTGTCCAGTTCCGCGTACAGTTCGTCCTCGTCGGTGATCGAGTTCTCGGTCGTCGCGGGGAGGCCCCGATCGGCGACGATCTCCTCGACGCGCTCCCGCGGGAGGTGCGCGAGGATCGCCTTCCCGAGCCCCGAGTTGTGGAGGGTGAGCTGACTGCCGACGTGCGTGTCGATCTCGACGGCGTCCTCGCCCTTCGCCCGGTAGAGAACGACGCCCAGTCCCCGCTCGTGCGTCGCGAGCGTGACCAACGCGCCGGTCTCTTCGGCGAGTTGGTCGAGTTTCGCCTTCGCCGCGTCGTACAGGTCGACCTCGTTTCTGAGCACGCCGCCGATGTGGAGGAACTGGAGGCTCAACCGGTACTCGTCGCCGGACTTGACCACGTACTCGTGCTCGCGGAGCGTCGCCAGGTGATTGTGGACCGTGCTCTTGTTCAAATCCAGTTCGTCGGCTATCTCCCGCAACTGCGCGGATCGTCGACGCTTGAGCACGTCGATGATCCGAGCCGTCTTTTCGAGGGATTTGATCGGGTGGTTCGCAGGCGCGGCCATACCTCTCGTCTCGTCCGGAACCCCATCAATGTTTACTATTGGATAATGCGCCAGTCGGAGAGCGTCCGAAGCCTCTCGCAGGCGCACTACACCCGGCAGTGTGCAGAAAGTTCGTCTTCGATGGCGCTCTCGATGATCGAACGTGGAAATTTCGATCGCTACGCTCGCCCCCGATCGGTCGATTGTAACCCCATCGCAGGCAACCTACCTAACGGGGGCTCGGAGGCTGTACGTTTCGCATTGGATAACGGCACGACTGGGGACGATCTCCGACAGTATCGACCGAACACGAAGCCGCAAAACCGACGGGTGATGAGCCGAAATCGGGTCAACGCGGACGTTACGGCCTCGAACTATGGTCCGGTCATTTCGGTTAGTTACTGGCGCCTATCGGACCGGCAGTCGGTGTCGCTCCGGGCCGAGTAGCGTCGATGTCGACCGTCGACGTCCGTCCTAACGGAAAGATTATTACCGTTCGAGCGAACCGCTGAGCCAGAATGAAACTCGGACGATTCGTCGTGGACACCCACGTCCACGGCCAGCGACACGCGGTCAGATTCAACCAGAGCGACGAGGACGCGGAGTACTCCCGACTCGGCGAGTTGATGCACACGGCGACCCCGGCCGACGAGGCCGACGAGGACGACGCGGTCATCGTCTACGACAACTCCGATCGGCTCGTCTACGACATGGACTCCTACGGCGTCGATATGTCGCTTCTACTCCCTGCGTTCGGGATGAACAACGAGATCAACAAGCAGATCATCGACAAGCACCCCGACAAGTTCGTCGCCTGCGCGTACCCCGTCCAGACGAAGAAAGCCGCGATGCGGGGCGAGGAGGAGTGGACGACCGAGCGCGCCGTCGAGGAACTCGACGAGGTCCTCTCGTGGGACGGGATGGTCGGCATCGGCGAGTTCATGCCCTCGGACCCGCTGGTCGAAGAGCGGATGACGTGGCGCGAACGCAAACAGGAGATCCGTCAGTACTTCGACCTCGCCGCGAAGCACGACGTGCCGATCCGCTGGCATCCCGGCGCGGCCTCCGGGTACCAGGCGGGCGGCCTCCGCGAGCAGGACAAACTGCCGGACTGGCGCGACCCGCTCAACGCCACCGACATCATCCACGAGTACCCCGACGTCGACCTCGTGTTCGAGCACGGCGGCATTCAGGGCCACTGGCGGTACAACGTCGAGCGCGCCTGTATGGTCGCGGCCCAGCACGACAACGTCTACCTCGAAGTGGGGCTGTGGTGGGACGACATCCTCAACCGGCCGATGAACGACCCGGACATCGGACCCGACCAGCTGCTGTGGGGCACCGACTGGGGCGCGTCGATGGTCGCGAAGTCGAACAACTCCGAGAGCCCGATGGACTTCCCCTCGATGCGCTGGGAGCAGTTCAGCGCCGACGGCGTCCCCGCCCACCAGCCGGACTACTGGGGGACGTCGCTGCGGATGCTGAACAAGTACGCGATGGACCACAACGTCCCGCAGGACGAACTCAACAAGATCCTCGGCGGGAACTTCTGTGACATCTACGACATCGAGCCGCCGCACAGTCGCCTCTTCCCCGAGTTCATCGACAAGTAGCGCAGTATGGAACGCATTCACAACCAGCTTCCGGCGCTGAAGGACCTCTCGGCGCACAACGCGGTCAAGAGCCCCGATTCGATCGCCTTCGAGGACGCCACCGAATCGGTCACGTGGGCGGAGTTCGAAGAGCGCAGCCGCAAGGCGGCGAACGTATTCGGCGAGTACGTCGGCAAGGGCGACCGGATCGCGCTGTTCTCGAAGCCGTCGGTCGAGCACGCGATCCTATTTAACGGGGCGCTCAAGGCGGGGGCGATCACGACGAACTTGCACAAGCGCATCGCGCCGGGCTCGTTCCGCTCCTGTCTCGACCGGACGAAGCCGACGCTCGCGATCGTCGACTCGGACCGCTCCGACGCCTTCGCCGAGATGGTCGGAGAGCCGCAGTTAGACCGACTCACGGCCGTGTTCAGCACCGGCGAGCCCCAACGGGAGTACGAGACGGGGCTCTCCGAGCGGCTCGCTGCAGCCGACCCCGACGAACCCGACATCCTCGTCGAGGAGGACGACACCGTGACCATCGCGTGGACCTCCGGCAGCACTGGCCATCCAAAGGGCTGGTGCCACACGAACCGGACGATGTTCCTCAAGGGAATGGAACTCGGCACCCGTTCGGGGTTCACCCGCTCTGACAAGCAGTTGGTCGTCAACCAACCGTCGTTCCTGATCTGGACGAGTTTCCTCACTCGCTCGCTGCTCGGCTGTGAGAGCACCTACTACATGCCCGAGTGGGACCCCCAGCGTTGGCTGGAGGTCGTCGACGAGCGCGACATCACCCGAGCGGTGCTCGTTCCGACGATGTGGAAGGAGATCCTCGAAGCCGGTCCCGAGGACTACGATCTCGACTCGCTGCGGTCGATCAACTCCACCGGGGAGAAACTGAACCCGGAAACGCTGACTCGACTCCGCGACCGGATCTGCGAGAACATCAACCAGTCTTACGGATCGACGGAGATCCACTCGACGGTCCTCTACAACAACGAGTTGACCGAGGAGCGCATCGAGAGCGTCGGGAAGCCCCAGTCGGGGACGCAGGTTCGAATCGTCGATCCCGACGGCACGGTCGAGGACACGCTGCCGCCGAACGAGAGCGGTGAGATCGCCGTCAAGAGCTATCAGGCTCCCGCGTGGATGTGGGAGGACGAGCGCGGCGAGGCCGCCTTCGAGGACGGCTGGTGGCGCTCGGGCGACAAGGGATATCTCGACGAGGAGGGCTTCCTCTACATCGAGGGCCGCATCGACTTCCAGATCAAATCGAAGGGCGTGAAGATCACGCCGGAGCCGATCGAGGAGGGGCTCGAACGGCATCCCGACGTGACGAACGCCGCGGTCGTCGGCGTCGACGACCCGGAGTACGGGCAGAAAGTGACAGCGATCGTCGAAGGGAGCGCGGACCTGACCGAGGACGACCTCGAAGCGTGGATGCTCGACAGCGAGGCGGTCGCCAGCCACGAGCGCCCGCGCGAGTACCACTTCGTGACCGCGATCGACCGCACACCGAGCGGGAAACTCGATCGGCAGGGCACGAAGTCGCGGCTCGGTCTCGACTGAGCTACGCGCTTTCTAAACACTCCGGCATCTATTCATAATTATATCGTTAAAAAGAGTGATCTAAAATAAATTTATGATAATGAATTCGGGTCGATATCTTTCATATAGCTATTTTATACGCGTATACAATATAAATAACAGACAACAAACTATAAATGAATACTTACTAATCTGTCCCTAAATTGGCCTGCAAAACCAAATAACACTGAAGCGAGAGACTGAACCGAGTCAAGTCGCTATCTCTCAGACTCTCAAAATTGTAACGAGTGTACAGATGTTATTTTGATGTGCTTTTGTCGGATTGCCTGTCCCTCCTCGCCGAACCGGTTGTGGATCACTACCAAATCACACATCCGAACGAGTCGTTTGGAGTCGCCGAAGCGAGGCCCCGGTGTATGTGACTAACGTCCGTGAGTCACCAGATCAAGTCGTTATTCGACGGTGGGACCCGAGATCGTTTCGCTCTCCCATACAGGTCGTTCATCTCTACCAGTTTCGTCTGGAAAATCGACTGCAGAGTGCTACGAGTACTCTGTCCTGATGTGTATGACGTCGGCGCTCTGCATCACGAGTTCTGGCAGTTCCTCGCGGAATCGATCGCCCCGGAGGTGGGTCGTCGGACCGGATAGACTGATCGCTCCGAGGACAGTGTCGTCTTCGTCGAGGATGGGGGCTCCAACAGCCCTCAGCCCTCTGAGCCGCTCTTCGTCGTTGACGGAGAAACCTCGCTCTCTGATTTGATCGAGCGTATCGATGAACGCTTCTCGATCGGTAATCGTTCGATCGGTTCGTTCGGGAAGCCCGTGTTCGTCGAGTATCTCTCTCACTCTGTCGCGGTCGGTAAACGCGAGTATCGCTTTCCCGGCCGAGGTGCAGTGGAGTTCGGCTTGGCGTCCGGCGCGTGTGCTGACGCCTTGGCGACCCTTCATCCGATAAATGTAGTACCCGGCCGTGTTCTCCAGCACCATTATCTGCGCCTTCTCGTTCGTCTTCTCGGCGAGTTCGTCGACGATCGGAATCGCCGGTTCGTAGATCGGTATCCTGCTCCGCACTCGCTCACCGGTGTCGAAGAACTCGAGGCTGAGCCGAAAGACCCCGTCGTCGTCCATCACGACGTACTGGTGCTTCCGCAGCGTCTGAAGATGCGTCCGCGCGGTACTCTTCGACACCTCCAGTTCCCGGGAGACGCGGGAGAGAGTCGCCCCACCGAGCGTCTTCAACACACGGATGATTTCGAGAGAGGTCTCCGTTGTCTGGACTGTCGGTATCTCGTCCATACACGCCTTGTGTGCGCCTCTAGTATAAATATGTCCTCTCCCGTAACGTAGAGTCGAACGGTGCGTCTGCCTCGACGGAACGATTGCTGACGGAGCGGTCTCTCTCGGAACGAATGAATTAACACCCGCTGCGTCGTTCGACCAGTCGTGCTAGAACGACGGACCGATGGGAGGGTGCGTACGCTGTACGAGGAGTACGAACCCCTCGTGCTCATTTCGATCCTCTGGTTTCTCGTGCAGTTCCTCCGGTTTGCGTTCCCCCCGCTTTTCGGGACGTTCCAAACGGAGTACGGTGTCTCGAACACCGAGACGGGACTGCTCTTCACGTCGTTGATGATGGCGTACGCGGTTATGCAGTTTCCTGCTGGATTGATCTCCGATCGCATCGGACGGTCTCGAAGTATCGCGCTGGGGGCGGTGCTGTTCGGTGGCGTCGGTGTCGCGATTCTACTCGCACAGAGCTTCGTGCTGCTCTTCGGACTCGCGGTTCTGATGGGCGCGACGACCGCCGGCCACAAGACGATCTCGATCAATATGGTCTCGAATCGGTATCCGGACCGGACGGGTTGGTGTCTCGGCATCCTCGACACTGTCGGGCAGTTCGGCGGCGTCGTCGCCCCACTCGCCGCGGTCGCGTTTCTGTCGTCGATCGGATGGCAGTGGACGTTCGCGGTCGGAGGATTGCTCTGCCTGCTCTTGGCGGCGATTAGCGAAACGCGAATCCGGACGGTCTCCGTTTCGTCCCGAACGCGTGAAGACGAAAGCGAGGAGGAGGCTGGAACCGTCCGTCGGCGCTATCTAACGCTCCTCTCGGACTGGCGACTCCTCGTGTTCGTCGTCGTGACGATGGCGTTCACGTTCGCTTGGAACGGCGTTTCGGCGTTCTTGCCGCTGTATCTCACCGAACAGAAGGGGATTTCGACACAGCTGTCGAGCGTGCTCTACAGCGCGTTCTTCGTGGTCAGTCTGAGCCAGTTGGTCACGGGGAAAGTCAGCGATTCGATCGGACAGCTGTGGGTCGGATTTGGGACCTTCGCCGGGATGGTCGCCACCGTCGCCGGTCTCCTGTTCGCCGAGGGGGTACTCGTCGTCAGCGCGCTCACACTCCTGTTGGGAACGACCTTCCACAGCTTCCGCCCGGTCCGCGATTCGTATCTGATGACGCTGATCCCCAACGACATCGGCGGCGGGAGCCTCGGCATCATCCGAACGGGGATGATCGTCGTCGGAGCCGCTTCACCAGCCGTCGTGGGATTCGTCGCCGACGTCTCCGGTTTCAGCGCCGCGTTCGGGGTGGTGTTCGTCGCCGTGGTACTGGGTGGCCTACTGACTGGGACGCTGGCGGTGCTCGGACAGTAGATCGCGAAAAAACGTGAGGAGGGACGGTTTAGCCGAGGTATCCGGTGAGAACGTCGAGGTCGGTCTCTTCGAGATCGAGGATCGACTCTTCGAGCGCTTCGGCGTCCGACCGACTGAGCCGTGACTCGGCGCACTCGAAGAACTTGCTCCGCAGTCGGTCCTCGCTGACGGGGTTGTTCGGGCTCCCCGGGGCGTACCGTACCTCGTTGTAGTACTCCTCGGAGTCGGTCCGGACGCGGACGATCGCCCCGTATCCGGCGAAGTCGTCGCCGAAGAGGTCCTCCTCGAACGCGCGAGAGACCTTCGAGATGGCGTCGCGCGTCGCCTCCTGGGTCACGTACTCGTCGGTGAACTCGTGGATCCCGGCGTCCCCCTCGCGCAAGATGGCGGCGAGACAGAACTCGATCGAGAACTTCGCTTGCAGGGCGTCGTCCGGTTCGGCGTGAATCAGCATCTCCGAGGCGGCGTCTTCGAGGTGACGACGACTTCCTCGACGTCGTCGGGCGTGAGGTCGTGGTCCTTCACCAACGTCCGCATCGCGTCCATCGCCGCGTGTGTGATGACCCCCGATGGGTACGGCTTGTATCCGATGTCGCGGACGGCCCACTCCTCGCCGAGGCCATCGGTGATCTCTTCGGGATCGTACGCCCCATCGACAGTCATCACCTGGCTGTAGCCGATGTCGCCTTCGAGGATTTCAGTATCCGCGGTGAATCCGTCGCGAGCGAGCAACGCGGACCGAACGCCCATCTGCGCGGCGTGACCGGCGTGCAGCGGTTTCGTCATCGTCCCGAAGTTCTTTTTCAACGAGGAGGACGCGGAGCCGACGATACCCAGCGCGTGGTGGATCTCCGACTGCGGGAGGTCGAACACCGACGCCGCGGCCGCCGTCGCACCGAACGATCCCGCCGTTCCGGTACTGTGCCAGCCGTTCTGGTAGTGTTCGGGATAGGTGCTCTGCCCGACGCGGTACGCCGCTTCGCAGCCGACGACGTAGCCGACGAGGAGGTCCTCGGTCGATCCGTCGACTTCCTCGGTCGCCGCGAGTGATGCGGCGAAGATCGGCGAGGTAGGATGGATGACGATCGATTCGAACGTGTCGTCGTAGTCGATCGCGTGCCCGAACGCGCCGTTGGCCAGCGCAGCGGCAGGTGCCGAACGAGACTCCCGTTGGAAGACCGTTGCCGGTCCGTCGCCGCCGTACGTGGAGGTGTACGCCGAAATTTTGTCCCCGACTTCGTGGTGAGATCCGTACAGTGCCACGCCGACGTAGTCGCGGATCGCTTCCTTCGCGTGGGACACCGCTTCGGATGGAATCTCGTCGTACGTAGTGGATGCTACAAACTCAGCTAGCTCTGCCGTTTCTGGCATAGCCGGTAGTTGCTATCCTCTCATTTATTAGCTTTTCGCACGGCACGGCACAGAGTGGCAAAGAGTTTTATACGACGTTTCCCATCGTCTGCGTGATGGATCTGGAACTGACCGATCGCACCGCGATCGTCGCCGCCTCCAGCAAGGGTATCGGCTACGCCACGGCGGAACGGTTCCTCGAAGAGGGCGCGAACGTCACGATCTGTTCGCGATCGGTCGACAGCGTCGAGGAAGCGGCCGAGAGCCTCCGCGAAACCGTTGGGGTCGACGAAGAACGGGTGTTACCGGCCGTTTGCGACATCACAGACCGAGATCAGATCGAGCGGTTAGTGAACGACACCGTGGACACGTTCGGCGGCGTCGACGTCCACGTGAACAACCACGGCGGGCCGCCGGCGGTGACGTTCGAGGAGGCGACCGAAGAGCAGTGGGACGATAGCTACCGAAGCGTTATCAGTAGCACTCGTTGGCTGACGGAGGCGGTGTTACCCCACCTCGAGGCGAGCGACATCGGGTCCCTGATTACCGTCACCAGTGCGTCGGCCCGCGAACCACCGCGTGGCCACGCCATCTCGAACATGTTCAGACTCGGCCTCTACGGTTTGGCGAAGACCATCTCGCGTGAGTACGCCCCCGACGTCAGATCGAACGCGATCACGCCCCGATTCATCATGACCGACCGGATCGAGTACAAAGTCCAGCGGCGGGCCGAACAGCGAGACCTCTCGCGGGAGGAGGCGCTCCAGTCGCGAGTCGAAGAGGTTTCGATGGATCGGCCCGGCGAGCCGTCAGAGTTCGCCGACGCGGTCGCGTTCCTCGCCTCGCCACGATCGAGTTATATCACGGGCGAGGTACTGAGCGTCGATGGAGGGTGGAGCCGACACGTGCTGTGACAGCACCAGTCGCGACCCACCCGCATATTTTTATAACATAAACTGTACTACCGAACTGCAATGGAAGTCATCGATATCGAAACTGCAGTTCTAGGCAGCGCCGTCGACGCCGCCTCTCTCCCGGCACAGGTCGGCGCGCGGGAACTGGACATCAGTTCGGTCGTCGTGAAAGTTCACACGGACGACGGGATCACCGGGCTCGGCGAATCGTTCTACCGGTCCGAAGAGAACAACCGGTTCCTGGCGCAGTCCATCGAGGCGATGGGTCGCCACGTCGTCGGCAAAGACCCGCGGAACGTCAAAGACATCTGGCACGAACTGTACCTCCACGTGAAGCGTGCGGGAGCGTACGGCGCACTCAGTGCGATCGACGAGGCCCTCTGGGACATCGTCGGAAAGAAGGCCGGACTCCCGGTCTACGAACTGCTCGGCGGACAGACCGGGACGGTCAACGCGTACGCGACCTTCCCCGTCGACAAGGAGGCCGACGAACTGGTCGACTACGCGCACTGGCTCAACGACAAGGGCTTCGAGGCGATGAAGATCGGCGCGGGCTTCGGCGTCGAGGAGGACCGACACCGGATCCGAACGATCACCGAGGGAAGTCCGGACGGATTCGGACTCGCGATCGACGCGAACACCTCCTACAACTACACGGACGCTCGTGCGGTCGCCGAAACTGCGGGCGAACACGAGGTAGAGTGGTTCGAGGAGCCGATCGCCCACACCGACATCCAAGGACAGGCCCAGCTCAACGAGGCGGTCGACGTCCCGATCTCGGGCTACCAGACGCACACGCCGCACTACCCGGCGCTGGATCACCTCCAGGCGAACGCGCTCGACATCTACCAGCCGTCGGTCGACTACGTGGGCGGTATCACCGGGGCGATGCGCGTCGCGAGCCTCGTCGAAGCGTTCAACAAGGAGATGGTCCCCCACGCTCTCGGACCGGCGATCAATTACGCCGCCAGTCTCCACGTCGCCGCGGCCAGCCGTCAGTGCTCGCTCATCGAATTCGCCGTCCTGGACGACGACATCGACGATCCCGGTACCTACATCGCCGGGCAGTACGTCGAGAACCAAGAGGCGATCTACGTCCAAGACGGCGGTCGGATCGACCCGCCGTCCGAGCCGGGTCTCGGCGTCACGATCGACGAGACCGTCTTCGAGGAGTACCGCGTCGATTAATTTCGCGACCGCTGGACACCTTCGGGCCAATCTTTTTTCGCGGCGGCGTCCCGATGCATTAGCGTTCACGTCGTCGCGGTACTGTGCTTACTGCCAATTAACACGAAAGATTTATGTGGTATGTGCAAACATTGTCTATCAGCCCCAAAGGAGAATGCGTACCGTACTCACACGTAGCGCTCCTGGGGAGAAAGTCAACCTATGACCAACGACAGATTACCAACTCGACGCGACTACCTGAAGTGGACGTCTGCTGCAGGGCTTGCGGGACTCGCAGGCTGTTCCTCGGGTGGCGATGGGAGCGGTGATGGTGACAGTTCCGGTGATAGCTCCGGAGACAGTTCGAGCGACGGTTCCGGTGACAGTTCGGGTGACGGCTCGGGAAGCGGTAGCGACTACCCGTCCCAGCGGATGACGATCGTCGCGTGGGCCAGCCGAGGCGGCGGCAGCGACACGATCGTTCGACAGGGGTACGTGCGGTCGATCCGCGAGAACGACCTCCTCCCGGTGGACGTCCGAGCTATCAACCAGACCGGTGGCGGTGGCGAAGCGGGGATGCGCTACACCCTCGATCAGGATCCCAACGGATACACGATACTCAACGTGACGACGAACCTCGTCGTGACGCCGCTTTCCCGTGACATCGGAATCTCGTACGAAGACTTCACGCCGATCGCGCGGATGGGTGTCGAACCGATCCTCCTCGTGACCCGTGGCGACGACGACCGCTTCAACAACATTCAGGAGTTCCGCGATTACGCGGCCGAAAACCGCGTCTCGATCGCGTCCTTCGACGTCGGAACGCAGGACCACACGGCCGCGTTCCTCCTGAGTCAGCGGACGGATATGAACGCGGAGATCGTTCCGTTCTCCGGCGGAGGCGAGCAGGTCTCCGCACTCCTCGCTGGCGACGTCGACGCCGCGGTGACCGCACCGAGCGAAGTCAGCGATATGCGCGAATCCGGCGAGGTGCAGTATATGTTGCACTTCTCGGGTCAGGAACTCGAACTCTACCCGGACGTCCCGTACGTCAGTCAGGCGTTCGACACCGAGATCGTCGTCGAGCAGTTCCGCGGAACCGTCGTGCACGGGGACACTCCCGACGAACAGGTCGAATATCTCCGAGACCTCTACGAGGAGATCTACAACAGCACCGAGTTCGAGGAGTACGCCGACAACAACAACGTCAACCCCGCGTTCCTCCGCGGCGAGGAATTCTACGACTACGTCGAGGGAGTCAACCAACGGTTCACCGAGGTGTTCCAAGAGAACAACCTCGGCGTCTACTCGGATAGCTGATGGAGCTAGACGCGAACACGGTCCGGGATCGGCTCGACAGGACACTCCGCCTGCGCAAGAGCACAGGCGAGATCGCGATAGTGATACTGCTCGGCGTCCTCGGCTTGTTCGCTGCCATCTACAGTCAACTGAACCTCCCGCTGGAGAACCCGTTCGGTGCCGGGGTCGGTCCCCGTCTCTTTCCGCAGGTGGCCGGTATCACGATGGTAGCGATGAGTGTCTACTTACTCGTACTCAGGCTCTGGAGACGGAGAAAGGGAACGATAGACGACGAAGTCGTGGAGATGAACGTGCGGGACGGACTGCGCGTCTTCGTGTTTATCGTGCTGTGCGCCGGATACATGTGGGTATTCGAGGCCATCGGATTCGGCGTTTCGACCGTCGCGCTCCTGTTCTTGCTGTTCGTCACGAACGGGTTCCGACGCTACATCCTCGCTGCAGTCCTCGCTATCGCGTTCACCTTCGGGATCTACCTCGTCTTCACTACGGCGTTAGGATTGCCGCTTCCGTCGCCGATCCTCCGTGACGTAACCACTGGGATCTTGTGAGTACCTATGATTAGCCAAACCACATTACAAGTCGGAGCGATGTTCGAGATCTTCACCGATCCCTATCTGATCGGGATCACCATCGCGTCGGTGATCATCGGCGTCTCCGCCGGGATGATTCCCGGACTCAACGCCTCGGTCACGGTCGCGATCTTGCTGCCGGTCGCCTTCGGGATGGACCCGATCCCGGCGATGATCTTCTTCTTCGGCATCTACGCCGGAGCGCAGTACGGGGGATCTGTCGCCGCAATTCTGATCAACACTCCCGGGACGACGGCCGCGGCCGCGACGACGTTCGACGGCTACCCGATGTCGAAAAACGGGGAATCCGGTCGCGCGTTGGGAATCGCTGCACTCGCGTCCGGCGTCGGCGGGCTGTTCAGTGTCATCGTGCTCATCACGATCGGGCCGCCATTCGCCGAGTTCGCGCTCAACTTCGGTCCCGCAGAGATCGCAGCGATCTCGATATTCGGACTGAGCCTCGTCTCGGCAGTCTCCGGCGATAGCCTCGCGAAGGGGCTCGTCGGGACTGCTCTGGGGATCTTCATCGCGACGATCGGTCGCGATCCGGTCTCCGGGTACAGTCGGTTCACGCTCGATACGCTCCTGCTGACAGACGGGATCGACTTCATCGCCGCACTCATCGGCCTCTTCGCGGTCTCGGAGGTGCTTCTCAACGTGGA
Source organism: Halobellus rufus (assembly GCF_000739575.1). Lineage (GTDB taxonomy): Archaea > Halobacteriota > Halobacteria > Halobacteriales > Haloferacaceae > Haloquadratum > Haloquadratum rufum. The sequence continues at coordinate 38,267 of NZ_BBJO01000020.1, forward strand.
GACGATCCACGAGTCCGTCAAGGGATTCGGCCAGCGCGTCGACTCGACGTTCCCGTCGCTGTCGGACATCCGCGAGTCCGCCCGCGTCATCGTGAGCGGGATGTTCGTGGGATCCTTCATCGGGACGCTCCCCGGTTCGGGGTCGACGCTCGGTTCGTTCATCCACTACGGGATCGCACAGCGTATCGCACACCGTGGCAAGGAGTTCGGATCGGGCGTCATCGAAGGCGTCGCGGCCTCCGAATCTGCGAACAACGCCGCGACCGGCGGCGCGATGATCCCGCTTCTGACGCTGGGCATTCCCGGGAGCGGGACCACTGCGGTGATGCTGGGCGCGCTCAACATCCTGAACATCAGTCCGGGTCCAGAGCTGTTCACGCAGCAGTCTGACCTTCTCTGGATGTGGTTCGGCGGCTTCATCCTCGCGAACATCTTCTTCGTCGTGGTCGCGTTCCTCCTTCTCCCGGTGTTCGTCCGGGTTCTGGAGACGCCGCGCGCGATCCTGTTCTCGGTGATCGCCGTCTTGACGATCGTCGGGACGTTCGCGCTCGAGAACACGCTCCGGCAGGCGTGGTTGATGTTCTCGATGGGGGTTCTCGGGTACGTCCTGAAGAAGTTCGACTTCCCCGTCGGGCCGATCGTGCTCGCGATCGTCCTCGCTCCCATCATCGAACTGGGGATCCGACGCGCGCTGTCAATCAGCGGTGGTGCGGTCGGTCCGGTCGTCACGAAGCCGATCGTGGCGATCCTACTGGTCCTGTCGGTGATCACGTTCTTCTCGCCGTACTTCAGGGAGATCGCGGGCGGCCTCTCCCGGATTGGCGGGAGTCGGTCGTAGCTCTCAGTCTTCTTTGCGGTATTTCTCTCTCGATCGACCGAAGAGCGGCCACGCTACTCGTCGGTGACGATCGTGACCGGGCCGTCGAAGTCGAGAACGAGTTTCTGCGCGTCGTCGCCGAAGAGCATCTTCCCCGCCGGGGACCGCTTCTTCCCGCCGACGAACACGTGCGTGCTGTTCATCTCTGTGGCGATGTCGAGAACGTCTTCGGGGATAGTTCCGACGCGTCCGACAGCCGTGTGAGCGACGCCCTCGAAAGACGCGGACGCGACGGCCTCCGCCTCCGCTGTCGCCTCCGCCTCGACCGCCTCGATGCTGTCGAAGCGCTCTTTCGACTCCGCCTTTCGGCGGACTTCTGACTGGTACTCGTCACGGTCGACGATCCGACAGACGACCACCTCGAGATCGGTTCCCGCGATGTGGCGTTTCGCCGCGTCGAGAAGCTGTTCACTGGGGCTATCGCTATCTACTACGACCGCTATTGATTCCATACACTCCGATACGCCGTCCCCTAATATATAAATTGTAGCCTGTAGCGCTGTTCGGACCGGGCCCCCCCACGGCGGACCCATCGAATCCGTGACTCCCGTCGCCTCGCGGCTGCGAGTTGTGAACGGCTCGATCCTGCCTCCCAAAGTATATAAAAAACTCAACTACAAGTATCTGACATAGTATGGGAAATTTGATTAATATATAAAATAGAGTAGAAAATGATTTGAAGCGCTAAAAACGCAAGTTGAATATATAAGTAAACATACTTAATCTCATAAATACCAATATTCTGACTAACTAACTCGCAGCACCCGCGTTAAAGCTAAACGGCGGGAAATCCTGTTATTCGTATATGAAGTTTCTCGTCGCCGTCGACGGATCAGAATCGAGTACCGAGGCGCTCGAACACGCGATCGACCTCGCGTCGCGCGTCGACGGGTCGCTCGTGGTCGCGTACGCCGTCGAGCCGCGAGTCCTCGTCGAAGGGGGCGAGGAAGCGCCGACGAACGCCGAGGTCGGCCAGCGGATCTACACCGAGGACATCGAAGTCGCCGAGGAGCGGGGCGAGGAGGTACTCGAGGACGCCCGTTCCCGGGCCGAATCCGCGGGCGTCGCAGTCGAGACGACGCTGCTCTACGGTGATCCCGTCGACAGCATCGTCGAGTACGCCGACGGCGCCGTCGACGGAATCGTCGTCGGCCACCGCGGGCTCTCCGGGCGCGTCGAGGGGATGGTCGGGAGCGTCGCTAAGGGGCTCGTCGGTCACGCGAGCGTGCCGGTGACCGTGGTGAAGTGAGTCGCGGGCCCAAGTGACCCGCGAGATGCTCGAACTGGACGGCACCGACGGCGGCGGACAGCTGATCCGAACGGCGCTGACACTGTCGGTCCTCGACGGCCGTCCGTTTCGGATGGAGAACGTCCGCGGGAACCGGTCGAACCCGGGACTCAAACGCCAGCACCTCGCCTGCGTCGACCTGCTGGCGGACCTCGCCGACGCCGACGTTTCCGGTGCGGACGTCGGCTCGGAGACGCTTACCTTCGATCCGGGTGGTTCCGATGGCGTGCTCGGGATCCGGGCGAATAGCGATACCGACGGTTCTGAACCCGTCGAAGTCGCGGTCGACGTCGGTACCGCCGGGAGCGTCACGCTCGTCGCGGACGCGCTACTGCCGCTCGCGGGCCGGCTCTCGACGCCGGTCCGCGCGACGCTCGGCGGCGGGACCGACGTGAAGTGGTCCCCGCCGACGGACTACCTCCGCCACGTCAAACTCCCGCTCCTCCGCGCCGGTGGCCTCGACGCCGACGTCGAGGTGCATCGACGGGGGTTCTATCCCGCTGGCGGCGGGGAACTCGTCGTCGACGTCCGGCGGTCCGCGCTCGCGCCGATCGATCTCGACGTCCGTCGCGGTGAATCAATGGAGTGGTCGATCTACGCGGTCTCCGCCGAGGCGCTCGAAGACGCCTCGGTCGCCGACCGACTCGCGGAGACCGCAGCGGCGTCGCTCGTCGACCAGGAGATGGCGGTCGATCCCGCCGTACACGTGGGGTACGTCGAATCTCGATCGCCCGGCGCGGTCGTCACGCTCGTCGCCGAGAGCGGTTCGTCGTCAGCCAGCAGTCAGCAGTTCCGAGCGGGGTTCGCCGCGTACGGCGAACGAGGCGTCCTCTCCGAGGACGTCGCCGCCGAGGCGGTGGACGCGGCGGTTCAGTGGGCCGAGACGGACGCCTCCATCGACGCCCACCTCGGAGACCAACTCGTGGTCTGGCTCGCGCTGGCGGGCGGTCGGGTGCGGATCCCGCGCGTCACCGACCACGTCAGAACGAACGTCGCGGTCGTCCGCGCCTTCGGGTACGACGTGTCGATCGAGGAGAGTTTCAGTGGGCCGGCGGCGACGCTGTCGGCGTCGCCGTCGGAGTAACGATCGTCTTCGGCTATCGGGGCGCAGTCCGGCAGTTTCGGAGCGCGATCAGAGAGCGCTCAGGGCGCGTAGTAGTACTCGCCCTGCTTCTTCTGCTTGCGGTCGAGTTGGGACCCCGGCTTGTTGATCCGCGGGCGCTGGGTCCGCTCGTCGCGGCGGAACGTGATGTCGAGGTCCGCGAGGAAGTCGTTCATCCCCTCGCGCATCTCCTGCGGCGTCGAGGCGTGCCCGTACTCGGAGGGCTCGCCGTCGAACACCATCAGCCGGTCGGCGAGCAGATCGATCATGTAGATGTCGTGGTCGATCACGAGCACCGTTTCGTCGTGGTTCTCCGCGTAGCGGCGGATCGCCGTCGTCGCTTGCACGCGCTGCTCGACGTCGAGGTGCGCGGAGGGCTCGTCCATCACGTAGAGGTCGGCGTCCTCGGAGAGACACGCCGCGATGGCGACGCGCTGGCGCTCCCCGCCCGAGAGGTCGTCGAGGTTACGCTCCATAATTCGGTTCAGCTGGAGCGGGTTCGCGATCTCGGTGTTCCAGTAGGAGGTGCCGAACTCGTCGGTGATCGACGAGAGGAACGCGTCGACGCGCATCGGCTGGTCGATCTCGATGTACTGCGGCTTGTACGCGATGTCGAGCCGGAAGTCGAGTTCGCCCGCGTCAGGTTCGAGCGCGCCCGTGAACAGCTTCGCCAGCGTCGACTTCCCGATCCCGTTGGGACCGACGACGCCCAGCACTTCCGATTCGTAGATCGTCCCCGAGTCGACTTCGAGGGAGAACTCCCCCTCGCCGTAGGACTTCGAGAGCTCGGGGTACTCGACGAGCGGCGTCGACTTCGACGTCTCCCGCGGCGCGTGCTCGTGGAACTCGATCTCGTCCGGGCGGATCCGCATGTTCTCGTTGGAGAGATAGCCCGTGAGGTACTCGTTGATTCCGTTGCGGACCGACTTCGGATCGGTGATGACACCGAACGCCCCGGGCTCACCGTAGGCGACGTGCAGCGAGTCCGCGAGCAGATCGAGGATCGCGAGGTCGTGCTCGACGACGAGCACCGCGCGGTCCTCGTCCTCGGCGAGTTCGCGGATGAGTCGGGCGGCGGTGACGCGCTGGCCGATGTCCAGATACGGCGAGATCTCGTCGAGGAAGTAGAAGTCGCGGTCGCGAGCGAGCGTGGCCGCGAGCGCGACGCGCTGGAGCTCTCCGCCGGAGAGCGTGTCGAGCGGCTGGTCGACGACCGGGCGGATTCCCAGTCGGTCGATGTAGTCGTCGAGCGCGCCGCGCTCGTCGGTCGACTCCAGCAGTTCGATCGTCGTCCCGTCGAACTGCTTGGGGATCTGGTCGACGTACTGCGGCTTGCGGGCGATGGAGACGTCGCCGCCCTGCACGCGCTCGATGTACGTCTGTAACTCGGTCCCCCGGAAGCGGTCGAGGACGGTCTCCCACGACGGCTCGTCGCCGTACTCGCCGAGGTTCGGGATCATCTCGCCGGCGAGCGCGCGGACGGCGGTCGTCTTCCCGATCCCGTTCGGGCCGAGAATCCCGGTCACGGTGCCCGATTCGGGGACGGGGAGCCCGTAGAGCGCGAAGGCGTTCTCGCCGTAGCGGTGGACGGGGTCGTCTTCGAGTTCGGTGGGGAGGTTGATGATCTCGATGGCGTCGAAGGGGCACTTCTCGACGCAGATGCCGCAGGTCTCACCGAGGCAGACCTCCTCGGAGATCCGGACCTGATCGGGGCCGCCGTCGTACGGTTCGTCCTCCTCGTAGTACTCCCCGCGGGTGACGATGCACTCCTTGCCCGTCCGGTTCGGCGGGCAGTAGTTCGCGCACTCGTAACTGCAGCGGTCGGGCTGACACCGATCGAGGTCGACGACCGCGATGCTGTCGTCCGCCATCGCTTACAGCGTGACTCCTTCGGTCAGTATGACGCCGAACGTGATGAACCACAGCGTGAACGTCATGAACGCCACGTAGAGGTAGTCCTTCGCGCCGAACTCCGAGATGTCGATGCCGACGGCGCGCAGGATCGGGAACTGCGCGAGGACGAGCGCCGCGACGTAGAGCAGCGACTGCTGGCCCCCCGCGGCAGCGACGCTGGTCCCGACGAACCTGGCGGTGGCCAGCGCGGCGGCGACGCCGGCGAGACAGGCGATCGTGGTGACCGTGACTCCCCGCATGTGATCGGAAAGCCCGCTCTGCGTTTCCGTAGCCATACGTACGGTTCCGATACCCGGCATCAAAAGCCGTTCGTTCCCGCGCCGACAGCGAGCGCAGGGATTCGAAGTCGTTAAGAACGCCACGAGGGAAGTGGAGACAACTCGCTGGTCGAACGGGACGCCAGTGGGCACCCGAGGAATCGGGACGAAATGTGGGTCGGCGTCGAACGCCGCCCGAATCGAAAGCGCCCGTGGTGAAACCAATGGCACGAAGCTTCTACTCTCACATCAAGGAAGCGTGGAAACAGCCCGGCGACGGCAAGCTCGCCGAGCTGCAGTGGCAGCGAAAACAGGAGTGGCGCGACCAGGGCGCCATCGTCCGCGTCGACCGACCGACGCGCCTCGACAAGGCCCGCGAACTCGGCTACAAGGCCAAGCAGGGCATCGTCGTGGTGCGCGTGGCGGTCCGCAAGGGCGGCGCTCGCAAGCAGCGACACAAGGCCGGTCGACGCTCGAAACGGCAGGGCGTCAACCGCATCGGCCGCCGCAAGAGCATCCAGCGCATCGCCGAGGAGCGCGCTTCGCGGAAGCACCCGAACCTCCGCGCGCTCGCCTCCTACTGGGTCGGCGAAGACGGCTCTCAGAAGTGGCACGAAGTGATCCTCGTCGATCCCGAGCACGGCGCGATCCAGAGCGACGACGACCTCAACTGGATCTGCAGCGACGATCAGAAGGGCCGCGCCTTCCGCGGGCTGACGAACGCCGGCCGCTCGAACCGCGGCCTCCAGAACCGCGGCAAGGGCGCAGAGCACACCCGCCCGAGCCTCGGCTCGGACCGCCGACGCGGTAACTGACGCCGCTCTCGACCCGACGATTCTTTCGCGACTATCCCTCAGTCAGCGACGGCGCTCACGAACGAGTTCCGAGCCGTTTTCACACCGTGAGAACGACACGCACGCTTTTTACACCCCGATCGCGGACCGTGACGTATGGACGAAGAAGCCTGTCCCAAGTGTCGATCCACGGAGTACGAGGTCGAAGACGGCGGTCTGTACGTCTGCGACAACTGCGGACTCCGCTGGCAAGGCTGACCCGACTCAAAAGGGCGCGTCGTGGCCGCTGCGGTGTGCTGAGCCTGCGGACGGCCCTTCGTCGGCCGCCGCCGACGACTCCGGTCGGCCGCTCGCGACCGGCCCGTCCCACGCCTCGAAGCCGCCGCGCAGACTCGAGATCTCCGCGTCGAGATGCTCGCCGAGGACCATCGCGACGCGCTTCGAGCTCTCGCCGACGTAGCAGGAGACGACGATCTCGTCGGCCTGCGCCCACGGGGCGTCGAGCGCCTCGGGACTGAGTCGGTTCGGCGGGACGTTCACCGCGCCGTCGATGTGGCCGTCGGCGTACGACGACGGATCGCGGATGTCGACGACCGCGACGTCGTCCTCCTCGAGGCGCGTCTGCAACTCCGCGGGCGTCGTTTCCGGTATCATAGCTCTCCCTTCGCCCGCACGCTGAAACGGGCTTCGATTGTATTCCACTATGGCCACACGTTTGCACTACCGGCTCGGGAGCCACGTATGCGCGAACTGCGGCATACACGCCTCACTCTCGCGGGTCGCGATCCGGCCCGGGATAGTCGCCGTCTTCGACTTCCCGGTACAGGCTCTCGGCGTCGAAGAGCGCCGCGAACGCGTCGGGGCGGCGGGCGCTCACCGACAATCGGCTGCCCAGTTCGGCCCCGGCCCGGGCAGATAGGAGTCGCTCGTCTCCGGTGAGAATGTGCATCGCGCCGCCGCGGTAGGCGGTCGCGAGCGCCGGGTGGTCGCCCGGTGGGTGAGAGACGGTCGCACACCACGCCGAGACGCGCTCGCGCCACGCCGACGCGAGGTCGGGATCGGCTAAGTCGGCGATCACGTGCTCTGCCTCCGAGAGCAGCGCGTCGCTCGCGAGCAGCGTCGTCCACGAGTGCTTCCGGAGGTGATCCAGCGCGCGTCTGGCGTCGCCGTCGACGAGGAGGTCCGCCGCGAGCACGTCGGCGTCGGCGACGACCCGCGCGGGGCTCGACTCCGCTGGCGGGGCTGATCTCTCGGTTCGCGCGCCGGACTCGTCGGACTCGTCGGACTCGGCCGCTCGATCCGTGGTCCGCGAATCCGATTCGGCGCGCACGTCGGCGAGCGTCTCGCGGACTGCGGCCTCGTCGACGTCGTACGCTGCCGCCCGTTCGAAGAGCGCGCTCCAAGCGTCCATACTCGCGTCTCCCGCCGGACGGACAAGAAATCAGTCGGTCTCCCGTCGTCGCAAACGAGTCGGCGTCGAATCGGTCGCCGTTCAGACGAGCAGTTGGATGTCGGCGTCGGCCATGTCCTGGATGGCCGTCGCCGCGCCGACGCCCGTCCGAACGCCGTCGTAGAAGTCGTCCTCGTCGTAGCCCATCAGTTCGATCGTCATCTGACACGCCTGGAACTCGACGCCCATGTCGAGGGAGGTCTCGATGAGCTCCTCGATCGTGGCGGTGTCGTTGTCGTCGATCTTCTTCTCCATCATCGAGGTCGTCACGCGGTCCATCCCGGGGAGCGCGCCGACCACGTTCGGAACCGGCATGTTGGGGTTGCCGACGGAGCTGAGCTTGAGGTTCTTCGAGCGTTCCTCGTGGAGGATGTCCAGCCCCCAGAAGGTGTGGAACACCGTGACGTCGTAACCGAAGGCGGCCGCCGTGCTGGCGAGGATGAGCGGCGGGTACGCCATATCGAGGGTGCCTTTCGTCGCGATGATGGACATCTTCTTCCCGCTGTCGGCCGCCGTGGCCTCCGCGAGCGACTCTTCGAGTTCCTCGATGCGCGCGGCGAGTTCGGCGCGGGAGGGTGCCTCCTCCGCGACGCCGTCGTCGGTCGCCGTGTCGGATGTGTCCGCGCTCATATTAGAAGCTGAACACCTGATCGGCGTCTTCGACTGCCTCGAGGAACGTCGCCGCGCCCGCGAACTTGGTGGTGACCGAGTCGTCGATGGCGTCCTGATCCCACGCGAGCATGTCGAGCGTGGTCGTACACGCCACCGTCGTCACCATCTCGCCGCCGTCGGCGACGAACGCGTCGAGCAGGTCGTAGGGGTTCGGCATCCCCTCGTCGAGGAGCGGCTGGATCTCCGAGACGTCCTTCTCGCCCTCGAGGAGGTGGGTGAGTCCGTCGAAGGTGAAGTACACGAGCACCTCGGTGTCGGAGGCGAGCGCGGTGTGTCCGAGGTTCATCGCCATCGCGAGGCTCTTCGGACTGTCGCTGTCGACGATGATTCCGATCTTGTCCATCATCTCACTCCGTCTTGCGGACGTAGTGCTTGTACACGTCGTCGCCTTCGACCTGTTCGACCATCTCGACGCCGTCGGTGCCGGCCGCCCAGCCGTCGAGGTCGCTCATACTGCCCGGGTCGGTCGCGAGTACTTCGAGGACTTCGCCCTCCGAGAGCTCGTCGATGGCTCCCTTCGTCTTGACAACCGGCATTGGGCACGATGCACCTTTCACGTCGAGCGTCTCCGCGATATCGAATTCTACACTCATGGGTTATCTGCTCCGTGCTTCGTATTGGAGCTAATGCACAATATTGGGTCGGTGATTAAAAGAATGTCGATTCTTGTGCATACTACAAACTACTGTTCGGTGTCTGGTGCGGGAAGAGCCAAACCTGACTCGCGCACACCGGCCCCATACACGCGCTAAAACAAACATAGCTGGTGGGATCTCTCCGAATACGCCGTTCGAACTGCCGCCAACTATATTGTGCACTTGCTGAACTACTATGCAAACATTTTTGTGCGACCACCCAGTACGAAGGGGTGTACAACATGAATCCCGAAGACTTCCCGACGCCCGATGCGGACGTCGAGACTGTCACCCCTGAAGCGCTCAAGGAACGCATCGACGCCGGCGAGGACGTCACACTCCTCGACGCGCGGATGCAATCGGATTACGACGAGTGGCGCATCGACGGCGAGAACGTCACCTCGATCAACGTCCCCTACTTCGAGTTCCTCGACGAGGAGATCGACGAGGACGTCCTCGATCAGATCCCCGAGGACCGCAACGTCACCGTCCTGTGTGCGAAGGGCGGCGCGAGCGAGTTCGTCGCCGGGACGCTCGCCGACCGCGGCTACGAGGTGAACCACCTCGAAGACGGGATGAACGGCTGGGCGAGCATCTACGAGCGCGTCGAGGTCTCGAACTACGACGGGGCCGGCACGCTCTATCAGTACCAGCGCCCCTCCTCGGGCTGTCTCGGCTACCTCCTCGTCGACGGCGACGAGGCCGCGATCGTCGACCCGCTGCGCGCGTTCACCGACCGCTACCTCGACGACGTCGAGGAACTGGGCGCGGAACTCGCGTACGCGCTCGACACGCACATCCACGCCGACCACATCTCGGGGGTCCGCGACCTCGACGAGGAAGGCGTCGAGGGCGTCATCCCGGCCGCGGCGGTCGACCGCGGAGTCACCTACGCCGACGACCTGACCACCGCCGAGGACGGCGACACCTTCGCCGTCGGCGACGCGACGGTCGAAGCCGTCTACACGCCCGGTCACACGACGGGGATGACCTCCTACCTCCTCGACGACAGCCTGCTGGCGACCGGCGACGGCCTGTTCATCGAGAGCGTCGCGCGCCCGGACCTCGAAGAGGGTGACGACGGCGCCCCCGATGCCGCGCGGATGCTCTACGACTCGCTGCAGACGCGCGTCCTGACGCTTCCGGACGACACGCTCGTCGGCGGTGCCCACTTCAGCGACGCGGCGGAACCGGCCGATGACGGAACCTATACGGCCACCATCGGCGAACTGGAGGCACAGATGGACGCACTCACGATGGACGAAGACGACTTCGTCGACCTGATCCTCTCGGACATGCCGCCGCGGCCGGCCAACTACGAGGACATCATCGCGACGAACCTCGGACAGAACGTCGTCGACGACGACGAGGCCTTCACCCTCGAACTGGGCCCGAACAACTGCGCTGCGAGCCAAGAGTCGCTCGCGGGTGACTAACGAGACCGATGGTGACTGATCCAGTAGCGCTTCAGTTGGCCGCCGACCTGTTCCCCAACGGGATCAGTCGCTACGCCGTCGGCGGGCTCTTCGTCGGTCTCGGCGTGACCGTGATCTACCTCGGGACGGGCATCAGCGCCGGCGCGAGCACGTTCCTCGAATCGACGCTGTCGTACGTCTCCGAGAAGTCCCGCTTCCAGCAGTACGTCTCCTCGCGGGATTGGCGGCTCGTGTTCACCGCCGGCATCATCCTCGGCGCGGCCGCGTTCGCCGCGACGTTCCAGTCCGGCCTCGTCACGAGTTCGCTCTACCAACCGGGGACGACCGGACAGCTCTACGAGGTGGGCGGCGTGACGCTCTGGACGACCGACGTCCAGCCGTGGCGGCTGCTCGTCGGCGGCATCTTCGTCGGCGTCGGCACCCGGATCGGCAAGGGCTGTACGTCCGGCCACGGTGTCTGTGGCGTCGGCTCCGCGTCGAAGACGTCGATCGTCGGCGTCCTCACGTTCCTCGCGGTCGCCATCGTCACCGCACAGATCGTCGCGGCACTGGGGGTGAGCCCGTAGATGGCCGACCGTCACCCCCTCTTCATGCCGCTGATCCTCGTCGGCGGCCTGATCTTCGGCTTCGGCCTCGGATTCAGCCACATGGCCCGCCCGGAGGTCGTGCTGAACTTCCTCCTGTTCGAGGACTTCGGGCTGATCTTCGTGATGTTCGGCGGGGCGATCGTCACCGGACTGACGTTCTTCCTCGCCCCGCGACTGTTCGGGCGCGCCCCGCTCACGGGCGACGCGTTCGAGCGCCGTCTGAAGTCGTTCGACCGCAACGTCCTGATCGGCGGCGCGATCTTCGGCGTCGGCTGGGGGCTTTCGGGCATCTGTCCCGGTGCCGCCTACGCCAGCCTCGGCGTCGGAAACGTCACCATCCTCTGGGCGCTCGCCGGGATGTTCATCGGCGCGTACGCCCAGGGATACTGGCGAAGCTGACGCCGGCGACCGACGCTGCCGTCGCGACCGACGCTCGTTTTCACGATTCGGACGCACCCCCGGCCGAGTCAGCCTCCCGTCTGACACGGTTTTAAGTACGGTAGCGAAGAGCACACTACCGGGCGCGCACTGATACCGTAGCGTTGCACACGCTACGACAGGACGGTTGCTCCGTCCCCGACGGCCATCAGTTCCCATCCTCCCACCGCGCGCCCCACACGCGGACGCTGCACCCCGGTACCGACGTCGCCGTTCCCGCGGCGACGTGTCCGACGGCGCGTCGACGCGCCGTCCGATTCCGCCGAGTCGGCTTACTCCGTCGATATCCCTGCGCTCGATGCCTCGCCGATGAGCACCTCTCTCGCCCGTTCGAGCCCGTCGCCTTCGACGACGAGCGCGAGCTGATCGCCCGGTTCGATCACCGTCCCCGGGAGCGGGATCGTCATCGCCTCGCGCCGCCGACCGTGCGCGTAGATCCGGCCGAAGTCCCCGAGGTCGACGTCGTTCACCTTCTGGCCGATCACCGGCGCACCCTCGGGGATCGTCACGGTGGTGAGCCGGAGTTGCTCGGTCAGTTCGCCGAGCGCGTTGAACGTGCCGCCGAGCAGCGCCGTCTTCGCGCCCGCCGCGCCGAGGCGCTCGGGGTAGATCACCTCGTCGACGTCCGATTCGTACTGCTCGTAGATCTCCTCGGTGAAGTCCTCGCTGATCCGCATCGCCACGCGACAGCCGTGCCGTTTGCCGATCTTACACGCGGCGAAGTTGATGTTCGGATCGCCGGTGAGTCCGCCGACGGCGACCGCGTCTTCGACGCCGGCGCGCTTCAGTACCGACTCGTTGCTGCCGTCTCCCTCGACGACCTCGAACCCCGCGGTTCGCGCTCGCTCGGCCTTGTCCGGGTCGTTGTCGACCACGACGACCGGATAGCCCTCCTCGTGGAGAATCCGTGCCGTCCGCGCACCGACCCGGCCGTACCCGACGATGATGAACGTCATGTGTCAACACAACACGCTCGGAGTACAAAAGCGTAGACCCGCATCCGAGTGGGCGACGGCCCCGGACGTCACCTCTCCCTCACTCGGTATCGGCCGAGCCGTCGTCGAGCCGCCGCTGCCACTCCTGGACTCTCGCCATCACGTCGATCGGGGACGTCCCGTTCAGATCCAACTCGCTCAACTCCGCCGCGATCGATTCGAATTCCGGCGCGGGGGCGGCGTCGCTCGCCTCGGTGTCGGCCGCCGCACCGTTCGTGATCCCCTGCGACGACGCGTCCCCCGACGCTCCGTCGCTGGCGAACTGCCCGGCCGAGAGGTCGAAGACCGCCTGCACCGGCTCGTCGCGCTCGTCGCGCCCACTGCCCCGAGCCTCGATCGCCTCCTCCGCTCGGAGCCGCGCGAGCACGTCGTCGGCGCGGGAGACGACCGGGTCGGGGACGCCCGCGAGTTCCGCGACGTGGACTCCGTAGGACCGGTCGGTCGGTCCCTCCTCGATCGTCCGCAGGAACGTCACGCCGTCGCCCGACTCCCGCCCGCCGTCGACCGCCACGTGGACGTTCGCGACGCGGTCGAGGTGCTCCGCCAGCGACGTGAGTTCGTGGTAGTGCGTCGCGAAGAGCGTCTTCGCGCGCACCTCGTTGTGGAGGTACTCCGTCGCGGCCCACGCGATCGAGATGCCGTCGTAGGTGGCGGTTCCGCGCCCCACTTCGTCGAGGACGACCAGCGAGTCCTCAGAGGCGGAGTGGAGGATGTTCGAGAGCTCCTGCATCTCGACCATGAACGTCGACCGGCCCTGCGCGAGTTCGTCGAGCGCGCCGACGCGGGTGTAGATGCCGTCGACGACGCCGACGGTCGCCGAGCGCGCCGGGACGAAACTGCCGATCTGCGCGAGCAGCGCGATGAGCGCGACCTGTCGCATGTACGTCGACTTGCCGCTCATGTTCGGCCCGGTGACGAGCAGGAACTCGCGGTCTTCTCCCATCCGGAGGTCGTTCGGGACGAAGTCGGTCGTCTGCTCGACGACGGGGTGTCGCCCGGCGTCGATGTCGAGCGGCCCGGACGCGGTCAGCTCAGGCCGCGTCCAGTCGTTGCCGGCCGCGTGCGTCGCCAGCGACGCCAACGCGTCGATCTCGGCGAGCGCGCGCCCGACGTCCTGCAGGAGCGCCGCGCGGTCGGCGACGCGCTCGCGGAGCTCGCAGAACAGTTCGTACTCGAGATCGCCGCGGGCCTCCTCCAGCCTGAGGACGTCGCGCTCGCGCTCCTCCAGTTCGTCGGTGACGAACCGCTTCGAGTTCTTCAGCGTCTTGATCTCCCGGTAGTGCTCGGGCACGTCGTCGGCGACGGACTTGCCAACCTGGATGTAGTAGCCGTCGGTCTTGTTGCGGTCGACGGTGACGTGGCTCAGGCCGTGCTGGCGCTTCTCGCGCTCGGCGAGGGTGTCGATCCACTCTCGGGCCTCGTCGTGGCGCTCCAGCAACTCGTCCAGTTCGTCGTCGTGGCCCCGGCGGAACAGCCCGCCCTGTCGCAGGGTCTTCGGTGGGTCCTCGGCCAGCGCCGACTCCAGTTCCTCGCGCAGGCGGCCAGCGGCCTCCCTGTCCGGCCGCTCGACGACGTCGGCGAGCGGCGAGTCGGCCAGCGGCGATCCCGCGATGGCGTCGGCGACGTCCGGGAGGATCGCGAGCGTGTCGCGGGCGGCCAGCAGGTCCCGCGCGTCGGCGCTGCCGGAGGTCGCCCGCGCGGCCAGCCGTTCGAGGTCGTAGCCGCCGTCGAGCGTCTCCCGCACGCGTTCGCGAGCCAGCGCCGCCGAGGCCAACGCGTCGACGCAGTCGAGCCGTCGGTTCAACTCCCCGCGGTCCCGCCGCGGCCGCGTCACCCACTCGCGGAGGAGCCGCCCGCCGGGGCTCGTGACGGTGTGGTCGATCGTGTCGACGAGCGTGCCGTCCCGATCGCCCTGCATCGTCTCGGTGAGTTCGAGGTTCCGCTGGGTGGTCGCGTCGAGTTCGAGGTGCTCGCTCGTCTCGAAGGTCCGGAGGCGCGTCATCGACGGAAGCACGCCCGCGCCGGTGTCCTCCACGTAGCGGAGCGCCGCGCCCGCGGCCCGGACCGCCGGGTCGGCTTCGATCCCGACGCTCGAAAGCGTCTCGCGACCGAACTGCTCCCGGAGCGCGTGCTTCGCTCGCCCGGGTGCGAACGCGTCGGTCTCGAACAGCGCGACCGACGCGTCCGTCTCCTCGCGGAGCCGCCGGACGAACGCGTCGTCGTCGCGGGCGTCCGGCCCCGGGAGGACCTCGACCGGACCGAAGCGGTACAGCTCCGAGAGCGCGTCGTCGACATCGGCGGCGACGGTCACGAGGAACTGCCCCGTCGTCGCGTCGACGAACGCGAGGCCGACGCCGTCGGCGTTCGACTGCGTCGCCGACTCCGACCCGCTCCCACCGTCGACGACGGCGGCGATGTATCGCGCGTCGGCGTCGTCGGTCTCCAGCAGCGTTCCGGGCGTCACGACGCGCGTCACCTCGCGGTAGTGGTCGCCCGCGTCGTCCTCGAACTGGTCGGCGACCGCGACCCGGTAGCCGCGCTCGACAAGCGCCTTCAGGTACGGCGTGAGGTCGTCGACGGGGACGCCGGCCATCGGGTAGGACGACCCGTGCGAGGACTTCTGTGAGACCTTCAGATCCAACTCCTCGGCGACCAACTCGGCGTCGTCGGCGAAGAACTCGTAGAAGTCGCCGCACTGCATCGTCAGGATGTCGGCGTCGGTGTCGGACTTCAGAGAGAGAAACTGCTCGACGATTCCCTGCGAGGCCATACGCGCACCAGGGCAGCGGGCGGATAAAACGCTGCGGTCTGTCGGCTTCCCGGTCCTCCGAGCGACGATTTATATACGAGAACGCGGCCAGCGCCCTCGTGAGCTAGAAACAGCCCCGCGCCGGGCCGCGGTTGTCTGGCACGTCGGCGCGGGCAATCGGCGGCGCTCGGGGGCGCGTCGTCGATGCGGGTGCCAGCTGTTCGCCACGTCGAGCCGAGGAGCGACTGCCCCGTCAGTCCACGCCGACCGTATACGTCGCCGGGACCTCAGTCCGCGCCGATCGTGCACGCTTCGGTGTACTCCACGTCGTCGATGGAGTCGATCGGGTCGTCGCCGCAGACGGGACAGTCGGGGTTCCGCTGGTAGGGGACCGTCTCGAAACTCATCTCCATCGCGTCGTAGAAGAGCAGCCGACCGCGGAGCGTCTCGCCGGCACCGAGCAGCAGCTTCACCGCCTCGGTCGCTTGGACGCAGCCCACGGTCCCGGGGAGGACGCCGAGGACGCCCGTGGTCGCGCAGTCGGGGACCGTCCCGGGCTCGGGCGCTTCCGGGAACAGACAGCGGTAGCAGGGGCCGTCCGGCTCCAGCGTCGTGAGCTGTCCCTCGAACTTGTAGATCGCGCCGTGAGCGATGGGTATCTCCCGCAGCCGACAGAAGTCGTTGAGCAGGTAGCGCGTGGGGAAGTTGTCGGAGGCGTCGACGACGACGTCGTGGCCGGGGACGACGTCGGCGACGTTCTCCTTTCCCAGCCTCGTCTCGTACGTGTCGACGTCGACGTCCGGGTTGAGGTTCGCGACGAAGTCCGCGGCGCTGTCGACCTTCGGCCGCCCGACGTCGTCGTCGCCGTGGATCACCTGCCGCTGGAGGTTGCTCCGCTCGACGACGTCGTCGTCGATGATGCCGAGCGTGCCGACCCCCGCGGCGGCGAGGTACTGGATCACCGGCGCGCCGAGTCCGCCCGCGCCGACGACGAGCACGCGCGAGTCGAGGAGCTTCGCCTGGCCCTCGGGGCCGACCTCGTCCATAATGATGTGTCTGGAGTACCGATCCAGTTGCGTCGAATCGAGTGAGAGTGACATACGCGTAGTCGGTGCTCTATCGGGATAACTTCTCGTGGAACTCGACGCGCCGTCTCGCGCGGTCGCTGGTGGTCCTTATTCGGCGCAGCAGGCTTCCGCCTCGTCGGTGTCGCCCTCGGCCGGCGGGACCTCCGGCGCGTCGTCGGTGAGCTGATAGAGGTTCTGCCGCGCGTCGGCGAAGTAGACGTCCTCGTCGACGACGTCGATCCCTTCGAGCCGTTCGAGCGCGTACCGGACCGTCCGCGCCGACAGCATCGACTCCTGGACGATCCCCTTCTGGGTCAGCGGCCCGTTGTATTCGAGTACCTTGAAAACCAGCTTCGCGCTCGGCGGGAGGTCGTCGAGACTCTCCTGTTCTGCCTCTGCCATCAGTACGAATCAGCGGTCGAACGGGCATAAACCTTCGCGAGTTATGACGGTAACGCGCCCAAATAGCGGAGTGACAGCGGGTTACGGCGACGTAACCACGCTGTCTTTCAGGCGGGAGCGAAACCGATCGGTGATGACAACCGACGCGAAAGTCGCGGACGTCGACGACGTCCCGGAGTCGACGTCGCACCGCTCCTTTCGCGCTACTCCGCTTCGAGTTCGATCGCCGGGCGGAACGGCACGGCCTGCTTGCGGGCCTCGACGTCCTCGCCCTCGCGCTGGACGACGATCTCGGCGTCGAACTCCGTCGCGAGGAAGTCCGCGGCCCGCTCGTAGGCGTCGGCCTCGTCGACCGCCGAGAGCGTCGCGAGCGTCTCCTCGTCGCGTCCGCGTGCGAACTCGACGAGTTCGCCCACGAGGTCGTTGACCGCGTTCCCGCGCTCGCGGAGGTCGGGGTCCTGCATCACTTCGCCCATCACCGCGCCCTGATCCGCGCCGACGTCGGCGACCGTCGCGAACACCTCGCGCTTCCAGTCGGCGGCGACGGTGATCCGGATGCGGTCGGGTTCGGCCTCGGGGACGTCCTCGTCGGCGTTCTGCAGCGACTGCTGGATCCCCTGAATGTCGTCGACGAGCCGTTCGATCTGGGTCTCGGCGGCTTCGATCTCGGGATCGAGTAGGTCCTCGTCGACGTCCGGCCACGGAGCGTCTTCGGCGGGCGTGCCCGTGAGCTGTTCGTGGAGCTCGTTCGTCAGGAACGGGACGAACGGCGCGAGGAGTCGGAGGCGCGTCTCGAGTACCTCCCGCAGCGTCCAGCGCGCCGCGGGCCGCGAGCGGTCCGTCCGGCGGCGGTACCACCGAAGGTCCTCCTCGAAGTCGTAGAAGGCCGCCTGACTCGCGGTTCTGGTCTCCGAGCCCTCCATCGCCTCGGTGACCGTCGAGATCGTGTGTTGCAGGCGCGACAGCAGCCAGCGGTCCGCGGTGGTCAGTTCGGGTCGCTCCTCGGGACCGGGGTCGTCGACGACGTCGTGCGCGCGGTTCCAGAAGCGTTCGAGCTGATTCCGGACGGAGGCGACCTGTTCGGCGCGCCAGTCGTAGTCCTGCCACGGCTCCGCCGAGTTGAGGAGGAAGAAGCGAACCGTGTCCGCGCCGTACTCCTCGATGGCCTTGCCGGGGAGGACCACGTGGCCCTTCGAGGAGGACATCTTCTCGCCCTCGAGGAGGCCCATCCCCATAATGACGATCCCCTCGGGCCACTGCGCCTCGTCGAACAGTTCGGCGTGGTGGAACAGGTAGAACGTCAGGTGATTCGAGATGAGGTCGTTCGCGGAGAACCGGTAGGTGACCGGGTACCAATAGAGCCACTCCGCGCGGAGCTCCAGCGCGCGCTCGTCGGGGTCGTCGACGGCGTCTGCGCCGTAAAAGAGCGCGTCGAAGAACTCCCGATCGAGGTCGTCTGCGGGGATCTCGTCGAGCCGGTGGGCGATCGTGTAGTACGCCATGTAGATCGTCGAGTCCGACAGTGGCTCGATGACGAAGTCCTGATCCCACGGCAGCCGCGTTCCGAGCCCGTAGTTCCGGATGCAGGGCCACTCGTTCAGCCAGTCGATCGTGTGGTCGTACTCCCCGCGGGTGTTCTCGGGGACGGCCTCCATCCGCGAGACGACCTCGTGGGCCTTCGCTTTCCACGCCTCGTCGTTGTAGCGCAGGAACCACGTGTCCTGCTCGGCGACGACGACGTCGCCCCCGCAGCGGCAGACGACCTCCTCGGAGAACTCCCGCATCGTGCCGAACGCGCCCTCTTCGCGGTAGGCGTCGCGGAAGCGCCCGCGGACGTCCTCGACGACCTCGCCGGCGAACTCGCCATACTCGTCGTTCAGTCGGCCGCTGTGGAACTCGCTGTTGTACAGCTCTTTCGTGGCCTCTTCGAGCGCGGGATCGGCGCTGGACTCGATGCCCGCGTCCTCGACGGCCGTCTTCGCGGGGATCTCGCCGTAGCCCTCGATCGTGAGGATCGGAATCGGCTCGATCTCCGCGACCTCGGCGGGGTCGATCCCGTATTCCCGCATCCGCTCGTCGTCGGCCTTCGCCTCTTCGAGCGCGACGTAGTCGTCCGGCGAGTGCGCCGGCACCGACATCACGACGCCGGTGGCGTTGTCGGCGTCGACGAAGTCCGCGGGCAGGACGAGCACCTCGTCGCCGGTGATCGGGTTGGTGACGCGCTCGCCGACGAGGTGCTCGCCCGCGACGGTCCGCTTCGGCGTCACCTCGTGGCCCTGCAGTTGGAGCTTCTCGACCGCCGCGGCGGAGACGAACCACTCCTCGCCGTCGACGTCGGCGACGACGTAGTCGGCGTCGGGATCGATGTAGGCGTTGGTCACGCCGCGGACCGTCTCGGGGCGGAGCGTCGCCATCGGCACGACCGTGTCGCCGTGGCCGAAGCGGACCAGCGTGTACTCCTGGAACTCCGCCTCCTCGCCTTCCAGCAGGTCGTGGGTCGTGACCGGCTGTTTCTCGTTCGTGCAGTACTTGACCGGGTGCAGGCCCTTCTCTAGGAGTCCCCGGTCGCGGAGCGTCTCGTACTGCCAGGTGATGAACTTCGAGTACCGGTCGTCGTTGGTGGTGAACTCCCGCCGCCAGTCGATCGAGAGCCCGAGGTCCTTCATCCCCTTCTTGTAGTGTTCCTCGATGAAGTGGCGGGCGTAGCCCATCGGCGTTTCGAGGTCCTGCAGGGTGTCCTCGGCGACGTTGTAGGTGTCCCGAAGCACCGAGAGTTGTTCCTCCTCGCCCTTCTTCAGGCGCTCGACCGCGCCGATGATCGGCGTGCCGGTGACGTGCCAGGCGATCGGAAAGAGGACGTTGTCGCCCTGCTGTCGCCGGTAGCGGGCGTACACGTCGGGGACGGTGTACGTCCGGGCGTGACCGATGTGCATCCCGCCGCTGGGGTAGGGGTAGGGGACGGTGATGAACGTCGGTTCGTCGCCCTCGGCGTCGCCGTCGTCGCCCGCTGGGACGTCCGCGTCGGGGTCGGCCTCGTAGCGACCCTCTTCGGCCCACCGCTCCCGCCAGCGCGCTTCGAGTTCCTGCGGGTCGTAGTCCATACCTATGGTCTCTGGACGGGAGGGTAAAATATCTCCTAACTCCGACGAGCGTCCGCTCCGGCGTCGCTTCTCGCACGCGAGCCGAAAGGACAACGCTAAGGCCGCCGCGCGGCCGGGTTCCAGTATGCACGCAGACGCGGTCGTCCTCGACATCGACGGCGTCCTCCTCGACGTCGCCGACTCCTACCGGCGCGCAATCGTCGAGTCCGTCGACAGACTGTACGGCCGGACGATCGACCGCGACGACGTCCAGTTGTTCAAGGACGCGGGCGGCTTCAACAACGACTGGGACGTGACGTACGCCGCGGCGCTGTACGTCCTCGTCGACGAGCGCGAACCGATCGACCTTTCGACGTTCACAGCGCGGATCGACTCCGGCGGCGGCCTCGCCGGGGCGGAAGCGGTTGCGGCCGATCACTTGGATCCGGACGACCTCGACGCCGTCCGACAGCGGTGGGACCGCGAGGGACTTCGATCGGCGTTCCAGGCGCTCTACCTCGGTGCCGACCTGTACCGCGAGCTCGAAGGCGGCGAACCGCCCTTCGAGACCGCGGGGTACATCCACGACGAACCGATCCTCGTCGACCCCGAGACGCTCCGATCGCTCGAGGCCACCGCCGCGGTCGGCGTGCTCACCGGTCGACCGGCCGCCGAGGCCGACATCGCGCTCGAACGCGTCGGTCTCGACCTCCCCGCCGAGCACCGCTTCACGATGGACGACTGGGAGGAGGGAAAGCCGCACCCGAACGCGCTGACGACACTCGCGGAGCGGTTCGACGCCGACGGCGTCGCCTTCGCCGGCGACACCCTCGACGACGTGAAGACCGCGGTCAACGCCGCGGAGGCTGACCCCACACGGACGTATCACGGGATCGGCGTCCTCACCGGCGGACTGACGGGCGAGTCGGGCCGGCGGGCGTTCGAGTCCGTCGGTGCGGCCGCAGTCGTCGATTCGGTGAACGACCTCCCGGAGCTGCTCTTCGGGGAGTGAGTGACGGATGGACCTGCCGCGCCCGCTAGACGCGATCCGCTCGGGGCTGTCGCGGCCACTGGACGCGCTTCGGTCGACGGACGCGGTCCGGATCGAACGGCTGTTCTGGGCGGGGGTGTTCGCCGCCCTCGTCGCCGTCTTCGCCGCGCTCGTGCTCGCTCCCGATCCGACCGGCGCGGTTTCGATCGCCGTGGCACTGGCGGCGTTCGCCGTCGTCGCGCCGATCGCGGCGCGGCTGTCGGCCGGATCGGTCTCCCCGAACGCCCAACCGGGGGATCAGACCGTCCGCTACGTGGTCTTCTTCGCCGTCGCCACCGTCGGTCGCGTCGGATTCGGCGCGCTCGGTTACGACGGACTCGGTGCGAGCATCGTCACCTTCGGCGCGGCGTGGGTGCTCGCGACCCGCGCGGAGTGGCTCAATCCGCGGCGGTGGAGCGGGGGGACGACGCCGTGAGCGGCGTTCGGTCGGACCTCCTCCGCTTCGTTGCGGTGGTTCTCGTCGTCGACGCGCTCGGCCTGCTCGCGTGGCGACTGCTGCCGCCGGCGACGAACGCGCGGACGATCGTCCTCTTCGGGACGTTGCTGGCGGCCCCCCTGCTCGGTTTTCTCTACGTCTATGCACCCGCGGTGTCCGGCCCGCGACCCTGAACTTGGCCGTTTGTCCCGGCGCGCTCGCAACGCTTTACCCGGTCGCTACCGCACGCTCGGTATGCGAATCGCGCTTCTCGGCGGCACCGGCGACCTCGGTAACGGCCTCGCGCTCCGCCTCGCCGCCTACACGAACCACGACGTCGTGATCGGCTCTCGCGACCCGGACGCCGCGCACGACGCGGCCGACGCATACCAGGCCACGCTCTCGGAGCGCGGCCGCGACGTCAAGGTGACCGGCTTCGAGAACGCGATGGCGGCCGACCGTGCCGACGTCGTCGTGCTCGCGGTCCCGCCCTACGCCGTCACCGACGTCGTCGACGCCGTCGCTAGCGGTCTCCACGCCGACGACGTCCTCGTCGCGCCCGCCGCGGGGATGCGCCGAGACGACGACGGCTTCCGCGCACACCTCCCCTCGGCGGGCAGCGTGACCGCGCTCGTCGCCGACGCCGCCCCCGACGACGTCGGGGTCGTCGGGGCGTTCCACTCGATCCCCGCGGGCCGCCTCGCCGACCTCGACGCGGACCTCGGCATCGACACGCTCCTCGTCGGCGACGACGACCGGGCGAAGCGGGTCGTTTCGGGAATCGTCGACGACGTCGACGGACTGCGCGCGCTCGACGCCGGGGGCCTCGCCAACGCCGCCGAGGTAGAGTCGCTGACGCCGCTACTCCTCAACGTCGCGAGAGAGAACGACGGGATGCGCGACGTCGGCGTCTCGTTCCGGTAGCAGTCGACGGCGTCCGCCGCGCTCACCGTTCTGACGCCTCGCCGCTCCGACTCCTCAGAACCGGTCTCGGAGCTCGACGCGGAGGTCTTCGAGCGTGACGTCCTCCATCGCGAGGAGGACCAGCAGGTGGTAGACGAGGTCCGCGCTCTCGGCGAGCAGTTCCTCCTCCTCCTCGTCCTTCGCCGCGAGGATCGTCTCGGTCGTCTCCTCGCCGAGCTTCTCGAGGACGGCGTTCTTCCCCTTCTCGTGGGTGAAAAGCGAGGCGGTGTAGGAGCCCTCCGGGAGCGTCTCCTTCCGGTCTTCGATCGTCGCGAACAGTTCGTCGAGAACGTCTTCGGCGGGCGTGTCGGCGTCCATACCGCAGGTGTGTCCGCGTCGGGAAAAGAATCGTCCGGTTCAGCCGTCCGGTCCCCTCCTCCGGGTCGCTCGGCCGCGAGCGGGATTCAGGCCGTGTGAACCGTGATCTGCTGTCGGCGGTCGATCGCCTGTTCGAGTTCGTCGGCGATGGCGCTGCCGCGCGACACCTGGATGTCGCCGCCGCGGCCGACCGTCGCGGTGAAGAGGTACTCGCCGTCCGCGCGGATCTCGACGGTCTCGCCGACGTGTTCGTCCATCCGGATCACGACGTGCCGGGAGGTCACCTCCGGCGTGACGACGACGCCCTCGGAGGTGCTGCCGCCCGTCCCGCCGTTGCCTTCGGTGCTTCCAGCGCCGCCGCGTCCGGGTTTCTCGTCGTGCGTCCGCACGTCGATGTCGATGCCCAGTCTGTCCTCGACGTCCGAGATCCGTCCGCCGCCCTTGCCGATGACGTAGGAGATGTCGTCCTCCTCGACGTAGACGACGGCCTCGTTCTGCCCCCTGAGTTCGACGTCGACGTGGCCGCGCGCGATCGAGCGGATCTCGCGTTCGATCTCCTGGCGGGCGAGTCGGCCGACGCCGGTCTCGTCGCTCCCCTCGCTGTCGCCGAGCGGCACGGTGACGACCTGGCGGTTGAAGGTGTAGATCTCGTACTCGGGCTTTCCGGTCTCGAAGTCCGCGACCTGGATGACCGGGCGCGCGAGGTCCTCGGCGGTGAGGCCCTCCGGAACCTTCACCTGCGTGGTGACGTCGTAGACGGTGTCGACGCGGCCGTCCTCGATGTAGACGACGGTATCGACGACCTGCGGGATCATCCCGAGTTCGACGCGGCCGACGAGCCGCTGGAGGGCGTCGATCGCGCGGGTGGCGTGGACGACGCCGACCATCCCGACGCCCGCGAGCCGCATGTCCGCGAAGACGCCGAAGTCCTCGGTCTTCCGCACCTCGTCGTAGATCGTGTAGTCCGGGCGGACCAAGAGCAGCGAGTCGGCGGTCTTCGCCATATCCCCGCCGAGGGCGGTGTACTGGGTGATGTCGGGACCGACCTGGAGGTCGCGGGGCTTCTCCATCGTCTTGACCGCGTAGTCGGCGTCGGTGAGGAACTCCGCGACCGCCTGCGCGAACGTCGACTTCCCGGCCCCGGGCGACCCGGAGATGAGGACGCCGCGCTGGCGCTCCTTCAGCCGGTCTCGGAGCTCGTCGGCGAACTCGTAGTCGTCGAGGTCGGTCTTGACGATCGGTCGGACCGCGGTGATCTCGATGCCGTCGGCGAACGGCGGCCGGGCGACCGCGATGCGGTAATCGCGGAACTGGACGATGCTCATCCCGGGTTCGGACAGTTCCAAGAAGCCGTCCGGGCTGCTCCGGGCGGTGTTCTCGATGTCGTCGGCCCACTCTTTCATCGTCGCCTCGTCGGTCACCTCCTCGTCGATCGTCTGGTAGTGCATCTCGCCGATGGCCCCCCGCTTTGCCTTCGGCTTCGTCCCCGTCTTCAGGTGCACCGACATCGTCTGCTCGTCGAAGAAGTCCTCGATGACGAGCCCGCCGGATCCCCGGGTCCGCGGTTCGACGTACTCGACGTCGAGACCCTTCGCCCGCGCGACCTCTGCCTGGACGACGTCGCTGGTCAGAAGCGTCGCGCCCTCGTTCTCGGCGACCTCGCGGATGAGCGCGTCGATGTCGCCCTCGTGGGCTCCGGTGGCCTCGCTGGGCTTCGTCCGGCGGCCGACGTACCGGACCTCGACCGCGCCGTCGTCGGCGAGTTCGGCGAGCCGCTGGAGCTCTTCGAGCCCCTCCCAGCCGGTGTCGAGGCCGTCGTTGGCCTGCGATTCGAGTTCGCCGACGACGGCTTCGGGGACCAGGACCGTCGCCGCGTCGCCGTCCGACTCGATCCGCTCGGACACGCGACCGTCGATGATCGCGCTCGTGTCCGGAACTATATTCATACGAGCGGATTCGACCGGCGGACGGATAAGGCTATAGACTGGTTCGCTTGGGATCGTCGGACCCCGTCGACTGCGGTGCCGCAACCGCGATTCGGTCCGTCGCTCAGTTCTGTCGGCCTTCGAGCCACTCCGCGAACTTCGCGAACGCGCGGCCGCGGTGGGAGACGGCGTTCTTCTCGGCGGCGCTCATCTCCGCGAAGGTGGTGCCGTCGTGCTCGAAGATCGGATCGTATCCGAAGCCGCCCTCGCCGCGCGGTTCGACGACCCGACCGCGGACCGTCCCGTGGAACAGTTTCACCGGAAGCGCGTCGGCGTCTTCGTCACCGTCGCTCGCCTCGGTCGCCGAGCCCGCGGCCGCCGCGGCGCTTCGATCCTCGCGGTCGACGGGATCCGGTGAAGCCTCGAACGGTTCGCCGTCGCAGTACGCCAGCACGCAGCGGAACGACGCGCGCCGCGGCTCGTCGATCTCGCGTTCGACGAGCCGCTGGACGGTCTCGACGCCCAGCGTGTCCTCGACGTAGGCGGAGTACGGGCCGGGGAAGCCGTCGAAGCCCTCGACGAACAGCCCCGCGTCGTCGACGAGGACCGGCTCGCCGGCGTGCCGGTACGCCTCGCGCGCTCCGCGCGCGGCGATCGGTCCCAACTCGGCGGCCTGTACCTCGGTGTAATCGTAGTCTAACTGCTCGACGCCGTCGAGGTACTCGCGCGCCTCCCGCACTTTCCCGGCGTTCGTCGTGACGTAGCGAAGCATCTGACCGGACACTCGTCGAGTCGAGAGAAAGTAGCGTCGGTTCCGCGGCACCAGGGCGGCGACGCCGCGGCCGCATCCATCGCCAGCGCGTCCCGAACCGTCGTGAGTCGATCAGTCGACGATGACTTCGACCGGGCCGTCGTCGTCCTCGTCGGCTTCGGCGGCGTCGCCGCTCCGTGACTTCTGCTCCTGCCAGAGCAGTCCGCCGACGACGACGAGCGCGACCCACGAGCGCCAGTTCGCGAGGTTGAGCGTGTAGCCGATGCCGAAGGGCTTCTTCACGAGCATCCCCTCTCCGGGCTTCCAGTAGGAGGCGAGCATCCGCCCGATCGACGGCCGCTCGAAGTTGTACGGGATCCCGAGAATCTCACCCTGCTTCGGTTTGTCTACCATACGACAGGGTACGCTGGGCTGTCATAAATCGTTTTGGCATCCGAATCTCCCCCACGGCGACGCCGCCGATCCTCCACGAGACTTCAAGTACGATCCCGGGGCCACCGTCGCCGTGACGTAACAGCCACCCCGCGTCGGCTCGCGGTTGCTCGGCACACCGACGCGGGACCGACGGCGACTCTCGGGAGACGGCAGCCTCCCGACGGCGTCACCGACGCTGGTGCCGACTGTTCGCCCCATTCGCCTCACGCAGCTACGCTACTGCGTCGCCGACTGATAGCGGCCGCGCCCCTCGACCTCGCGGAGTCGCGTCCGGACCGCCGCGTCGCCGACGGCGGCGTACCCCTCCTCGACGGCCGCGAGCAGCGGCTCCGCGTCGGCGGCCGTCCCGGCGACGCTCTGTTTGAACACGTGGAGGTCCATCGCGTGGTCCTCGACGTGACCGGTGTGGTAGCCGAGGCCGAAGTCGATGAGGTACGTTCGGTCGTCGCCGACGCGGACGTTCCGCGTGGTCGGATCGCCGTGGACGAATCCCGCCGCGTGGATCGCCGCGAGGTGCCGCCCGACCGCGCGGCACCGATCGACGGAGAGCGCCGCGGCGAGGTCGTCGTCGCCGACGCGCTGGAACACGAGTGTTCCCTCCGTCGGATCGACGTCGTAGACGACGGGCGTCGGGACGCCGACGCGCCGCGCGGCGCTCGTGAGCCGCGCCTCCGCGCGGGTGCGCTCGGCGCGGAGCCGCTCGTCGAGCGACGGGTGTCGGTACGCCTTCGGGACGCGTCGCTTGATCACGCGGTCCGCCTCGATCGTCACCGTCGCCTCCGCGCCGCGGATCGTCTCCGAGGCGGTCGGGTCCCGAACGACGTCCTCGTCGTCGCCGCGCCACGTCACCGCGACCTCGTCGGGGCGGAAGTTCGGGTCGACCGACGACTCCGACACGGCGAGCGTGTCGCCCGCGTCGTACATCTTCGCGCCCAACACCGCGATCATCCCCGCGTTGTCGCGGAGAAACCGCGGCTCGGGCGCGTAGAACTCTGCCCCACGTTGCTCGCACATCGATTCGAGCATCTCGCGGAGCCGGGCGTTCTGCCCGACGCCGCCGCCGAGGACGAGTTCGTCCGTCCCCGTCAGCGACAGTGCCCGCTCGGCGACCTCCGTCAGCATCGCGAAGATGGTCTCCTGCAACCCGGCGCAGACGTCCTCGACGGGCGCGCCGTCGTCGACGGCGTCCTTCGCCGCCGACATAATCCCCGAGAAGGAGAAGTCCATCCCCTTGACGACGTACGGGAGGTCGTGGTACTCGCCCTCCCGTGCTCGTCGCTCGACCTTCGGACCGCCGGGGTGAGACCAGCCGAGGTGGCGCGTGAACTTGTCTATTGCATTGCCGACGCCGGTGTCCATCGTCTCGCCGAGGATCCGGTAGCGGCCGTTGTGATACCCCAGCAGGTGCGCGTTCGCCCCCGAGGCGTTCAGACAGACCGGCGAGTCGAATCCCGACCGGTGGCGTCCGATCTCCAGGTGCGCCACCATGTGGTTGACGCCGACAAGCGGCACCGACAGCGACTGCGCCAGCGCTCGCGCGGCGGTGCCGACGATGCGGAGACAGGGACCGAGCCCCGGCCCGCGGGAGAACGCGACGGCGTCGACTCCGGGGCCGTCAGCGTCGGCTGGTCCGTCGCAGCCGCGCGATCGAGCACCGTCGCGACGACCTCGGGGATCGCCGTCCCCATATGTTCGGCCGCCTCGCGCGGGTGAATGCCGCCGCTGTCCGGTTCGTAGGGATCGGATTCGATGACGACCTCGTCGGTTTCGCTGTCGTAGAGCGCGGCGCTGGCGGCCCAGGCGGTCCCTTCGATTCCGACGATTCGCATCGAAAAGTAGTGGTGTTCGGACTGTGCGCCGAATTATGCCTCTTCGGCTTCCGCTTCGGCGGCCTCGTCGGCCTCGATCTTGTTCCGATCGAGCATGTAGTCCTGCTCGATGTCGCTCGCGAGTTCGGGCGAGTCGTAGACCTTCGCGTAGCCGACGGTCTTGCGCATCCCGAACTTCGTGTCGAGTTTGTGGACGACGACCTCGTCGGAGTCCTTGTTCAGCTTCGCGGCGAGGCTGTCGCGGACGGAGAGCCGCGAGGGCGTGGCTTCGTCGTGAACGATCTCGAACCGGACGTCGGACCGATGCAACATCGGGTTCTCGTCCTCGGAGATAATGTCGATTTCCATGGTTCAGTTGTCCTACCATCCTCCCGAAAGGAGTAAAAGGATTTCGAAGGGACGAACGCGGTCTTTCGACCGTCGTCCCCGCGCGATGGCCGGCGTCAGCTACCCGTCGACGCCCATCGCGGCCAGCGCGCCCGCGACGTCGCCGTCCATCCGTTCGATCAGCGCCCGCATCTCCGCTTTCGATTCCTCGGTCACCGCGACGCGGACCATCCCCTCGTCGGGCTGCCCGTAGACGACCGTCGCGCCGAGCGGGGCGACGAGCACCGCGGGGAGCGCCGCGAGATCCTCCTCGCCGTCGACGACGATCGTGACCGGCTCCTCGGTCGCGACGGCATCCGCGAGCGCCGCCAGCATCGCCTCCGAGAGCGCGCCCGCGGGGTTCTCGACGTCGCGTCGGTGCTCGGGATCTGCGAGCGCCTCCCGGATCTCCGCGTCGACCGCCTCGCGTTTGGTCTTCCCGTCGACGATCGCGACAGACGGTCTATGTCCCGCCCGTCGGAGGTGGTAGGTGACGACGTCGCCGACGGCGATGATCGGGCGTCCGGCGTCCGCGAGCAACGCCTCTGTGTCGGTGTACAGCGGGCCGAGCGGGTCCTTGAACGAGCCGCGGAGATCGTCTGGGAGCGTGAGCATCCAGATCAGCGGACTTTCAGCGCGTAGCCGCCCGGTTCGGAGACGTTCATCTCCTCGGCGATCTCGGACTGTTCGGGGTGCGTGATGACGACGTAGCCCGCCCAGTCCTCGGTGAGACTGCTCGAACCGCAGTTCTCACACGCCTGCGCGTCGCCGTGGTTGATGTAGTGGCACTCCCGGCAGGCGAGACGGGACGAGGCCATCTATTCGCCCTCCGCACCGGTCGCGGCGGTGCTGGCCTGTCTGTCGGCTTCGAGCCAGCCGTGCTTGCCGAGCCCCGGCTGTTTGGCGGTCAGGCCGATCTTCGAGTCGCGGGGGTTGCGTTCGTCGATGCTCTTCGTCACGACGCGGACGCGGACAGAGTCCCCGACGCTGAGCGTCCGGTTCGACTCCGTCGACGCGAGCTGTTGGTTCTCGCCGTCGTAGGCGAGGAACTCGTCGGAGATCTGGGAGACGTGCAGCAGCCCGTCGACCGGTCCGATCCCGACGAAGGCACCGAACTCGACGACCTCGACGACCTCGCCGTCGACGACCTCCTGCATCGAGGGGTCGAAGGTGATCGCGTCGAACTCCGCCTCGTAGTAGACGCCGGCGCGTCCGGGGAGTACGGTCCCCTCGCCGATGTCGTGGACCTCGACGACGCTGACGACGCTGCCGACGTCCTCGTCCATCCGTCCTTCCAGTTTGTCCTGCAGGAGCCGCTTGACCCGCTGTGGCGTCACGTCCGCGAGGTGCGTAGGCGGCACCTCGACTGTGTCTTTGAGTCGTACCCGTTTGTACATGCTATGGTTCTGTTATCTCCAATGTGTTTCGACCCCTTAAACCGATTACGCGAACGCCGCGTTCGAGCAACCGGTCGCGGAGCGGCCTGTCGTTGGTGAGGACGTATCCGCCCTCCCTCTCTGCGAGTTCGACCACCGCGTCGTCGGCGTAGGAGACGCCGGTCTCGACGACGCGGCAGCGCGAGACGAGGTCCCGCCCGACGCTCGCCGCCGTCGCCTCCGCGCCGGTCCCGGCCGCGCTGAGCTTCTCTAACTCGGCGACGACGGCGCGGGGGACGACCAGATCGACGTCCGCCGCGAAGAGCCGATCGAGCTCGTCGAACACGCGCACGTCGAGTTCGACCGGCATCATCAGCGCGTTGGTGTCGAGTATCACGGTCGTCATCTCCTCTCGTCTCGTGGTTCGGTCGCTGTTCGTCGGGTCGCCGGGGCGCTCACTGCAGGGTGCCGATCCCGATGAGTCGCCAGCGCGCGCCGACGCGGCGGTTGATGGCGATCTTCGCGCCGGACTCGGCGCAGACGGGTCGCTTCAGCGACACCTCGGCCTCGCCCGCGCGGGCGCTGGTCACCGCGCCGACGGTCGTCGCCGTGCCGACGGTGAGCATCAGCGGCTCGCCGGTCGAGATCTCCTCGACGCTTCCCTCGTCCTCGCCGACGATCCGATCGAGGAGTTCGACGTCCATCGTGAACTCCTCGCGCGTCGGCGGCAGCGTCCCGGGTTCGCCGGCTACCTGCCCCGCGAGGGCGTCGCCCTTCGTGAGACTCGGATCGAGTCCCGTGCCGATGCCGCAGAGGCCGCCCGGCCGCACTTCGTCGACGGACTGGCCGCCAGCCTGCAGCGAGCGGATCTCGGTCGTGATCGGTTCCCACTCCGTCGATCCGCCCTCTTCGACCTCGCGGCCCGGGCGCAGTTCGAGTTCCTCGCCCGCGGTGAGTTTGCCCTGGACGACGGACCCGCCGACGACGCCGCCCTTCAGGTCCTCCCACGTCGTCCCCGGGCGGTTGATGTCGAACGAGCGCGCGGCGAACAGCCGCGGGTCCTCCGACTCGTCGCGCTCGGGGGTGGGGATCTCCCGCTCGATCGCGTCGATTAGGAGGTCGACGTTGACCTCCTGCTGGGCGCTGACCGGGACGATCGGCGCGTCCTCGGCGACGGTGCCCTCGACGAACTCCTCGATCTGTTCGTAGGATTCGACCGCGCGCTCGCGGTCGACCAGATCGATCTTGTTCTGTGCGATGACGATGTTCTCGATGCCGATGATGTCGAGCGCCATCAGGTGTTCTTCGGTCTGTGCCTGGGGAACGTCCTCGGTCGCGCTCACGACGAGGACCGCGCCGTCCATGATCGCCGCGCCAGAGAGCATCGTCGCCATCAGCGTCTCGTGGCCCGGCGCGTCGACGAACGAGACCGTCCGCAGTACCTCGGTCTCCTCGCCGTCCGGCCCGGTCTCCTCGACCGTGTAGCACTCCGGCGGGTCGACGCCGGGAATCTTTCGGAACGTCGCGTCGGCGTACCCGAGTCGGATGGAGATCCCGCGCTTCATCTCCTCGGAGTGCTGGTCGGTCCACGACCCCGACAGCGCCTGCACGAGCGTCGTCTTCCCGTGGTCGACGTGTCCGACGAGTCCGATGTTCACCTCCGGTTGCTGTGTTTGTTGTGTCACCATTGACCTCCTAGAGAGTAATCTTGGGTGCAATTCGCCGCGAACGACTGATAAACTTGCTGTTCTCCGCCCGACACGCGCCGTGGGAGGCGCTTACACGGCGTCCGTTCCCGCCGGTCGAGCCGACCACACCGGAACTACTTCGACAACGCGCGCACGAGGCTCGCTGCCACCGATCGGGCCTTCTCAGCGGCCGGCTCGGGGACGTGTCCGGCCTCGACGGCCGCGTCGAGTTCGTCGTCGTCGACGCGCTCGACCGTCCCATCGGGGTGTTTGACGACGTCGACGTGGAGGTCGACGTACCTGACCTCGTCGGGGAAGCACTCGACGGGCGTACAGACGTTGACATACGTGCCCCGAGGGTCGCCGTCGGCGCTCCGGTAGACAGTCGGGTACCACCAGCGTCCCTCGCGGAACTTCGTCAGCGCCGTGTCGCCCGCCTCGCGCCGGGTCCCGAGCGCGTCGTAGGTACCGCCGCCGGAGAGCGTCCGCGTGACCGAGACGGTGCCGTCGACGTCCCACTCGGTGACCTCCCCGCTCCCGAGCGAGAACGCGCGGCCGTCCGGCTTCCCGTGCGTGATCTCGACGGTGTCGCCCTCGACGGGGCCGAACTGCCGTGAGACGACCGCGAAGGGGAAGTCTCCGTCGTCGCTCTCGGTTCCGAGGCCGTCACCGCCGCAGAGCGCCTCCGCGAGATCGACCCCCGCGCTCGCCGATCCGCTCCCGGCCTTCGTGCGGTGGTGGCCGGGCATCGTCGCCGTCACCGCCCGCCGCGTCTCGTCGAGCGCGAAGCGGGACTCGCGTCCGAACCACAGCCACCGGCCCGCGGCGGGCGCGGCGATCGCGGTCGGTTCGGAGGCCGTCGACGCCGACGCGTCGGTACCGCCTCGAATTCCCTCACCCTCGTCGTCAGCGAGCGCCGCGGCGAGGTCCTCGGCGCGGTCGGCGGCCCGTTCGAGCGCGGCTTCGAGCGTACTCATATCGGCCCTCGTCGCCGCGTGGGCCCACTCGATGCCCCAGCCGTCGGGAACGGCGACCGAGAGCAGGTCGGTCATCCCCGCGAGTTCCCGCCCCGCGGCGCCGTCACGGGTGTCGACGGTGACGCCGTCGCGGCCGCGGACGAGCGTGGCGAGCCCGCCACTGGCGCGGATCTCGGTGCCGAGCCGCGGGCGGCGGTCGCCCCACGGCGGAACGCTCTCGCGGACCTGCACCCGGACCTGATCGCCCGTTTCCACGTAGTCGTCGGTCTCGCTGTAGGGGAGAAAGCCCTCCGCGTCGCCGAGATCGCAGACAGCGCCGGAGCCCAGCGTGTCCCGAACGGTCGCGTCGAAGACCGCCCCTGACGGAGTCGAGTCCGCCCACCCGAAGGTGTCGCGGGCGATCTCGCCGAGTTCGGCGTCGACCGCCTCCACCGCGGCGGGATCGCCGCTGATTCCGACGCCCTGCCGGTCCTCGGTGGTCGCGACGGTGGCCTCGTGCGCGCCGTCGCCGAAGTCGGCGTCGAACCGTTCGCGGATCGGTTCGGAGGCCTGCACGACCTCGAATCCGGCGTCGAGCAGGGCCCGCGTCACGGCGGTCGTGTAGATGCCGCGGACGCGGATGCTCGGGGCGTCGCTGTCCGTTCCGGCAGCGTCGCTGTCGCCGCTCATCGAAGCGCGTCCTCGTCGCGTGCGAACCGGACGCGAGCGTCGACCGTCGGCCCGAGTGTGAGTTCCACGACGTCCTCCGAGAGGACCCGCCCGCCCTCGACCGGGACGCCCCACGAATCGAACCGGAGGTAGCCACGGAGGTCGCTGCCGTGGGTGAAGAGGTCGATGAACTCCACGGCGTGTTCGTTGATCCCGCCGCTGGAGTGAGCCCTCTCCATATCCGAGTAGACGACGTCGCGCTCGAAGAACGATCGGAGCCGATCGGCGTCGCGTTCGACAGCGTCGGCGACGAGGTCCGACGCCTCGCGGAGTTCTTCCTTCGAGAGGCCGACGTCCCGGAGCGCCTGCTGTGTCCGTTGATCGAAGTGCATCGTACCCGCCTACGGCCGGGGGAGGTTTGAATCTCATCAGTGACGCCGAGCGCCCCGTGGGGGCGGAGGAGACCGCCGCCGAGCGGAACGCCCGAAGACCTTAGGTCCGGGCGCGAGAATCCGGATCCGATGAGAGAGCGACGGGATCCGATCGAGGAGGCCGCGGACGATTCGATGGACCTCTACGACGTGGCGACCTGGGACGTCCGGACTCCGCTGGATAAGGCGTCCTCGCTCATCTGGCGGATACTCGCCGGGTCCGCCCGCCTCGCAATCGTCCTCTTCGCGTTTCTCCTGCTGCTCGGGATCGGCGGTTTCGCGGCGCTGACGGACCCGCAGGTGGGCCTCCTGACGGCCCTGTCCGCGCTCCCCGCGATCGGCCTGGCCGCGTACGTGTACTCGACGGACGTGGCGTCGAGCGAACCGCTAACGCTCTTGGTCGGGACCTTCCTGCTCGGGGTGTTGACGGCGAACTTCGCGGCCGTTCTCAACACCGTGCTTCAGCCGTACTTCCAGGCGCTGGGCTTTCTGGGAACCGCGCTGTTCTTCTTCCTCGTCGTCGGGCCGGTCGAGGAGACGGTGAAGCTCCTCGCGGTCCGGCTGTACGCCTACACCGACGACCGGTTCAACGCCGTTCTCGACGGGGCGGTCTACGGCGCGATGGCCGGCCTCGGGTTCGCCGTCATCGAGAACGCCCTCTACATCACCCGACAACTGCCGAACCAACAACTGGACCTCGGGCTCGAACTCATCGGCATCGGCGGCGGGATCACGGCGATCAGGGCGCTCGCGGGCCCGGGTCACGTGATCTACTCGGCCATCGCGGGCTACTACCTCGGGCTCGCGAAGTTCAACCCGGGGAACCGCGGGCCGATCGTCGTCAAGGGGATCATCCTCGCGGCGCTCGTCCACGCGACGTACAACACGACCGTCGGGATCGGTTCCGCGGGGATCGCCGCGATCACGGGCCTCTCGGGACTCGCGCCGTTCTTGATCTACGTGCTCATCTACGACGGCGTCTTCGGGTTGTTCCTGCTGCGGAAGATACAGAAATACCGGAACGCCTACCACGACGCGCACGCGCCGGCGAGCACGGAGTCGGACTTCGACTCCGAACTGACCGAATTCGAGTGAGAGCCCCGTCTGCCCTCTCGACTCGGACCCCGCCGGGGCGTCGTCCCGGGCCCTGACACTCAGTTCTCGCCGATCGCGTCGCGGTAGCCCGCGACCATCTGCTCGACGTACTTCGCGACGACGTCGACTTCGAGGTGCACCGGATCGCCGACCGACTTCTCCGAGAGCGTCGTCAGCGCGTAGGTCGTCGGGATGATCGCGACCGCGAACCGGTCGGGGCCGCGGTCGGCGACGGTGAGGCTGATGCCGTCCACCGTGATCGAACCCTTCTGGACGACGTACTGCTTCACTGCGGGGGGAAGCGCGAACTCGAAGTACCAGTCGTCGCCCACCCGTTCGATGCCGGTCACTTCGGTCGTCGTGTCGACGTGCCCCTGCACGAGGTGGCCGTCGAACCGCCCGTCGGCGGCGAGCGCGCGTTCGAGGTTGACCCGGTCGCCGGCCGCGACCCCGCCGAGGTACGTCTTCTCGACGGTCTCGGCGGCGAGGAACACCTCGAACTGGGCGGTCGGCTCCGTCCGGAACTCCTCGACGGTCAGACAGACGCCGCTGACCGCGATGGACTGGCCGTGGTGGAGGTCGTCGTAGACGACGGGTGACCCCGGGTCGCCGCCGGTCCCGTCCGACGGGGCTCCGCCGGCCGAGTCGTCACTGTCCGGACCGTCGCCGACTGCGTCGCCCGCGCGGTCGACCTCGATGCGGAGGCGTCGCCCGCCCTCGTCGTCGCTCGCCTCGACGACGGTGCCCGTCGTCTCGACGATTCCAGTGAACATACCCCTCGCTTCGTCTCAGTTCTGAAAAGCGTCTCGAAAGCGCGTTGTCCGTGACGGTCTCACCGCTGGGACCGAGACGTCCCGGATCGGCGGCTGCCGCCGCGTTTCGTCGCGTCATTCGCCCGGTGAGGTTTTCCAAAGGTCTTTGCCGTTGCCGTCGTTAGGAGGTGTCGATGGACGACGCCGTGCGGGTCCGTGACGCCGCGCACGAGGCGGTCGAGGACATCGCGCCCGCCCGCCTCCGGGAGGTGCTGTACGAGCACCTTTCGGCCGCGCCGATGACGCCTGCCGTGTTGGTGCTGGTGAGCGCTCGCGCACCCGATACTGGAGTGGAGACGGACGCCGACGGGCTCGCCGAACGAGCCGCAGGTGTGCAGTTGATCTACGAGGGACTCCGCCTCACGCGCTCGCTTGCTCACGAGGAACCGTGGACCGAAACGTTCGACGACGACGGCGACATCGACGCCGACCTCGACGTCCTCGCCGCCGACGTCCTCGTCTCCCGGGGGTTCTACCTCCTCGCCCGGACGGAGGCCGCCGACCGCGCGGTCGACGTGGTCCGCGCGTTCGGCCGCGATCAGACGCTCCGCCGGGCCGACGGCGCGGACCGCGACGCCCTCGATCGCAACCTCGAAGCCGACGTCTTCGCCCTCGCGGTCGCCACCGGGATGACGGCCGTCGGCGCGACGCCCTCCCCGGCGGTCCTCGAATACGCGGCGGAACTGGGACGGGACTGCGACCTCGGCGGCGAGCTTCAGCCCGCCGACGCCGCCTTTTCGGAGGCGACCACGGAGCACATCGCGTCGCTGTCGGCCGTCGGCGGCGGTTCCGACGACCGCGTGCCGTCGTCGGCGACGGATTCGTGAGCATCGATCGGTGGACGCCACCGACGGGAATCGAAACCCCTAAAGACGAATCCGCGCTACGGAGAACTGCGCCTGGGTAGCTTAGCGGTAAAGCGCGTCCTTGGTAAGGACGAGACCCCGGGTTCAAATCCCGGCCTAGGCTTCTCCGATTTCTCACCCTCTGCCAGTCACTCCTCGACGTGCGCCTGCTCGACGTCCTCGCCACCGATGGCCGCGTTCAGCGCCCGCGTGACCGCATCGAAGACGATCACGACGGGAAAGAGCGCTCGCTCGACGATCGAGAGCGGCCTCGCCACCCGGAGCGCCCACGACGGGGCGTTCCCCAGCCCGTAGGACTTCGGGACGATCTCGCCGAACACCAGCACGATCGCGCTCGCGACGACCGTCGCGACCGTGACCGCGGTTCCCGCCGGGAGATACTCGGTCGCAAGTAGGGTCGTGAGGCTCGCGATCGCCACGTTGACGACGTTGTTCCCGACGAGGATCGTCACAAGGAGCCGGTGGGGATCGGACCTGAGTTCCCGAAGGAGGCTCAGACGCCCGTCCGCCGCGGCCGACGGGTCGGAGAACCACTCCTCGGGCAGCGTGAATATCGCGGTTTCGCTGCTCGAAAAGAACGCGCTCAGACCGACGAGGACGACGATCGCCGCCGCGCTCACGCCGAGAGATGCGAGTACCATACCGGGAAATCGTCGGCGACTGGCAAAAGTCCCGTGCGGCGGTCAGGCCGGAACGACGTCCCGGATCTCGAAGCGCGCGCCGCCGTTCTCGGCGTCGGTCACGGCGATCGACCAGCCGTGTGCCTCGACGGTGCTCTCGACGATCGCGAGGCCCAGGCCCGCGCCGTCGGTACCGGTCGTGTACCCGGCGTCGAACACCGTCTCGCGGTCGGCCTCGGGGATCCCGGAACCGTCGTCCTCGACGTAGATGCCGCCGCCCTCCGGGAGCGCTCCGACGCGGATCGTGACGCCGCTCCCGCCGTGTTCGATAGCATTTCGAAACAGGTTCTCGAAGACGCGGCGCACACGGTCAGGGTCCGCGTGGAAGGCGAAGTCCTCGTCGACGACGAGCGTCGCGTCCGGGGCGCTGATCGACTCCCAGCACCGCTCTGCGAGCGCCGACAGCGAGACGTGGCTCGTTTCGGTGACGGCGCGTCCTTCGCGAGCCACTCTGAGCACCGAGGAGATGATCTCCTCGATGCGATCGAGCGAACGAGAGGCGATGGCGAGGTTCTCGCACTCCCGTTGGGCCAGTTCGAGTTCGATTCGGCCCTGTGCGACGTTCAGCGGGTTCCGAAGGTCGTGCGAGAAGACCCGGCTGGCCTCCTCGAACCGTTCGATCTTTCCGGTCAGCCGATCGCGTTCGAGTTCGTGTTCCAGCAGGCGGGCCGTCAACTCCGCGAACGTCGTCTCAACCTGCGCAAACGGCTCTGTCCGGGGGTTCTCGGAGACGAAGCAGAGCGTCCCGTAGGCTCGTTGTCGACGACGAGCGCCGTGCCGTGATAACAGTGGAGGCCGTGCGCCTCGAACGCTGGATCGTCGGCCCACCCCTGCGCGGGAGCGTCGTGCAGCGCGAGCGACACGCCCGTCTCGACGGTTCGACGGCAGTACGACGTGTCGAAGTCGATCACGAGGCCGGCGGGGAACGCGCCGTCGTCCGGATCCGTGCTGGCGATCGCTTTCCAGTAGTTGTTCTCGGGATCGACGCGCGTCAGGTGAGCGTTGTCGACGCCGAGATACCGCTCACCGACCTCCATCGCTCGTGTGGCCTTCTCCGGAAAGGGGAGATCTGCTGCCATAATCCCGTATAGCTCGCTGCGAGCCGCTTCCGCCGAGAGCCCCGCGTCGGACATCACCTCCTACCAGCCAACGCCGACAATAAATATGCACGGGTCCGGGAGATGTTGAGGCCCGGACCTCGGGGATCACTCGCACCGCCGGCTGTCGGTGACGACCGCTACTCCGGCCGACAGTGGACACACAGGAACCGGTCGACGTCGTTCGACGGAACGACCGTTCCACAGCGGCGGCAGCGTACCCGACCGTGCGTGTACTGTGTGTGTGATTCGACCGTAGTGTTTTCACTATTCCTCGGCATAGGATTGAACAACACGTCTTCAATGAAAAAATTTCTGGACAGTGTGGTATATATTCCTAATACGTCCTCGCTGGAACGGAGGGGGCGACCGTCGCAGATCTCCGATCAGCGCAGGTCTTCGACGAACCGCGCGGGCAACCGGTCCACGAGGGAGTCGGGGAGGGCCGCGACCAACTCTTCCGTGACCGTCACCATCGATTTCCGCACGAGGACGTAGAACGCGGAGACGGCGACCGCGGCGACGACGACCGTCTCGGCGACGCCGTCGAGGGCATACATCGCCGGGAGCGCGAACGCGACGGCCAGCGCGAGGTCTTCGGGAGCGCCGTCGTAGCGGATCCACCGGCGCGGGCGGATCCACTGCCCGTGGTAGTGGCTGTACACCGCGCGCTCGGAGGTACCGAGCCACGGTTTCAACTCCAACCCGCCGCCCAGGGCGTCCATCGCGGAGTGCAGCGCCGCCGCCGCGAGGAACAGCGCAGCGGCGACGGTGAGCGCCGTCGGCGCGGCGACGGCGACGGCGACGGCGACGACCGCTGCGGCGCTGAAGTACACCGGGAAGTGCAGCGTCCTCCGGTGCCCGGCGTAGAGGTCGAAATCCGGGAACAGGCCGCCGAGCGCGGCCGCTGCGATCGGAAGCACCGACGTGCCCGCGGCGCTCTCGGGGAAGAGCGCGCCGACGAGGACTGCGAGCACGACGCCGGCCAGCGCGTGCGTG
Source organism: Halobellus rufus (assembly GCF_000739575.1). Classification (GTDB taxonomy): domain Archaea; phylum Halobacteriota; class Halobacteria; order Halobacteriales; family Haloferacaceae; genus Haloquadratum; species Haloquadratum rufum. The sequence continues at coordinate 76,753 of NZ_BBJO01000020.1, forward strand.
GTTGCCATCATCATCGAGTCGTATGGGAGACAACAGTATTATAGTTGCGCGTGTCTCGTTACCACGGTCGTAGGAGGTTTTGGCCTCGCTTCCGACACGACCAGCGCAATCACGGTCGGGATGGCCGGCGCGCGACGGCTCTCTGGACCGGACGGGACGCCCGACGGCTTGGCCGGAGGGTGTTTCGATCGCCAGCGACCCCTTCGGACCGGTAACGATTAGGCGACGAGCGCACAGTACACGCACGATGACCCCCAGCGAGCGCTCCCGCGAGGTGAGACGGTGACAGAGGACCATCTCGAAGCGACCATCAGCCTCCGCGGCGTGCTCTTTTCGCCCGGCAGCGACGTCCTGCTGGTCAAGCGAGCCAGCGACGACGGCTGGGAGCTACCGGGGGGACGGATCGGAACTCAGGAGGACGCGCCGACGGGCGTCCACCGCGAAATCGAAGAAGAGACGGGTCTCGATGTCGACGTCGGACGGCCGGTTCACGCGGCATCGTGGCGGAACGAGACCGATCGAGGCCGCTTCGCTGTCTACTACTGGTGTGCGGTTTCCGAGGGGCAGGCCGCGACCGACGGGGATCCAGCGGCCGACAGGCCGACCGTCACGCTCAGCCACGAACACGTCGAGTACGAGTGGCTCGCACCCGAAACGGCGACCGAGCGCCTGACGGACGTCCAGACGACAGCCGTGACGGCCGCGACGGAGGTGTACGGGCCGTGAGCGACGAGTCCGACTCGTCTCACCCGCGACCGACGATCCGTGCGCTCGACGAACGGACGATCAGACAGATCGCGGCCGGAGAGGTGGTCGAACGCCCCGCGTCGGTCGTCAAAGAACTCGTCGAAAACAGCCTCGACGCCGACGCGAACCGGATCTCCGTCGCGATCGACGCCGGCGGGACCGAGGGCGTCCGCGTCCGCGACGACGGGGTCGGAATGGACCGCGAGGCGGTCCAGCGCGCCGTCGAGGAACACACGACCAGCAAGATCGACGACATCGCCGACCTCGAGGCGGGCGTCGGCACGCTCGGCTTCCGCGGGGAGGCGCTGCACACCATCGGCGCGGTCTCGCGGCTCACGATACGGACCAAACCGCGATCGACGCCCGGAACCGACCGCGACGGCGCTGGCGACGACGGAGCGGGCGACGACGCCGTCGGCACGGAACTCCGCGTCGAGGGCGGGGAGGTGACGGCGGTCGGCCCCGCGGGGTGTCCGGAGGGCACGGTCGTCGAGGTCGACGACCTCTTCTTCAACACGCCCGCGCGCAAGAAGTTCCTCCGGACCACCGCGACGGAGTTCGACCACGTCAACGCGGTCGTGACGCACTACGCGCTCGCGAACCCCGACGTCGCGATCTCGTTAGAACACGACGGACGTGAGGTGTTCGCGACGGAGGGGCGCGGCAACCTCCGCTCGGCGGTCCTCGCGGTCTACGGCCGCGAGGTCGCAGAGTCGATGATCGACGTCGAGTACGCGCCCTCGCAGGCGGACGACGCGGCCGACGCTTCCGACGCGATCGAGTCCGTTCGGGGGCTGGTGAGCCACCCCGAGACGAACCGCAGCACGCGCGAGTACCTCTCGACGTTCGTCAACGGCCGCTACGTCACCGCGGGCGTCCTCCGTGAGGCCGTCCTCGACGCCTACGGCGGGCAGTTGGCGGCCGACCGCTACCCCTTCGCCGTCCTGTTCGTCGACGTCCCCGCCGACGCCGTCGACGTCAACGTCCACCCACGGAAGATGGAGGTCCGCTTCGACGACGAGTCCGGCGTTCGGGAAGCCGTCTCCGACGCCGTCCGCAACGCGTTGCTCGAGGAGGGGCTGATCCGCTCGACGGCTCCGCGGGGCCGGTCGGCGGCCGACGAGACCGAGATCGAACCGGAGTCACCCGCCTCGGAGGTCCGCGGTGGCCCGGGATACACGCCACAGCCCGAGTCCGGGTCCGTCGACGAGGCCGACGCGGCCGGCGAATCGGAGTCCCGAGCCGCCGCGCCGCCGTCTGACACCGAGACGCCAGCGGCCGACACGAAGCCGTCGGACGACGAGGCGGCGACCGCCGACGTGTCACGTTCCGCGACCGACGCCGACACCCCGGACTCGGTCGTCGACGACCGACGCAGACACGGCCAGACGGAACTCGGCGGTGACGACTCCCCGACGGCCACCGGAGTCGACGACGGGGACGACCGCGCGCGGACGGCCGACCCGAACGACGACGAGACGTGGTCGGTCTCGGGGTCCGGGCGAGACCGACGACGAACCGGAACCGGCGCATCGGAACCCGCCCCGGAGGCGGATTCGCGCCTCTCACCGGGGTTCGAGTCGTCGAGGACCGATGACCGATCGGCCGCTGATAGCGGCGATCCGACCCCCGACCGCGGTGAGGTGACTCCCGATCGAACTGAGCTGACCGCCGACCACGACGACGGAACGTCGACGGGGGCGTCGCGACCGACGGGGATCGTCGGGCCGGCAGTCCAGCGCGACTTGGCCGGCGACGAGGCCACGCTGGAACCGCAGTTCGATTCGCTGCCGTCGATGCGGATCCTCGGACAGCTCCACGACACCTACGTCGTCGCCGAGACCGACTCCGGGCTGGTGCTCGTCGACCAGCACGCGGCCGACGAGCGGGTCCACTACGAGCGGCTCCGCGAGGAACTGGACGGTGAGGTCGTGACGCAGGCGCTCGCGGAGCCGGTCGAACTCGAACTCACCGCCCGAGAGGCGGCGCTGTTCGAGGAGTACGTCGACGCGCTGTCGAGTCTGGGATTCCGCGCCGAGCGCGTCGACGACCGGACGGTCGCGGTCGAGACGGTGCCGGCGGTCTTCGCGGCGGCGCTCGACCCCGAACTCGTCCGCGACGTCCTCTCGGCGTTCGTCGGCGAGGCCGACGGCGAGCACGGCGGCGAGGCGACGGTCGCGGCCGTCGCCGACGACCTCCTCTCGGATCTGGCCTGTTACCCCGCCGTGACCGGAAACACCTCGCTCACCGAGGGCTCGGTCGTCGACCTCTTGGAGGCGCTGGACGCCTGCGAGAACCCCTACGCGTGCCCGCACGGGCGACCGGTCGTCATCGAGATCGACGGCGAGGAGATCGGCGACCGGTTCGAGCGGGACTATCCAGGGCATTGAGTCGCAGGGGCGTCTCATCCAATCTAACCCCAGTTCACCTCATCGCGTCCCATCTCCTCCCGCCCCAACCCTACCATCTCACCTCATCCCATCGCTCGGCGCGATCGATAATCGCAATTATGTACCCGCTGGCGTAACGAGCGGGTATGACCGACATCGTGACGTTCGGCGAGACGATGCTCAGGCTCTCGCCGCCGCCCGGGGATAGACTGGAGACGACGCGGGAACTCGACGTGCGGACCGGCGGCGCGGAGAGCAACGTCGCCGTCGCCGCCGCAAGACTCGACTGCGAGGCGACGTGGATCTCGAAGCTCCCCGACTCGGCGCTCGGCCGCCGGATCGCATCGGAACTGCGGAGCCACGGCGTTCGCACGGACGTCGCGTGGGACGACTCGGCGTCCGCGCGCTTGGGCACGTACTACCTCGAACAGGGCGGCGAACCGCGCGGGACCGACGTGATCTACGATCGCGCGGGTGCGTCGGTGACGACCGCCACCCCCGAAGAGCTCCCGGTCGGTGCGCTCGACGACGCCGAGATATTCTACACGAGCGGCATCACGCCAGCGCTTTCCGACACGCTCGCGGAGACGACCGCGACGGTTCTCAGGGCGGCCCAGAATGCGGGCGTGACCACCGCATTCGATCTGAACTACCGCTCGAAGCTGTGGACGCCCGAGGCGGCCGGCCGCGAGTACGAGTCGCTGTTCCCGCACGTCGACGTGCTCGTCGCCGCCGAACGCGACGCGGCCGCCTGTCTGGACCGCGACGGCGACCCCGTGGAGGTCGCTAACGGCCTGCTCCGGGACTTCGACTTCGAGACCGTCGTGCTCACTCGGGGCGATCAGGGGTCGCTGGCCGTTCACGACGGAGAGGTCTTCGAACAGGACGTCTACGACGCCGAGACGCTCGATCCCATCGGCACGGGCGACGCCTTCGTCGGGGGATTCCTCGCCGAGCGCCTCCACGGCGGCGACGTCGGCGACGCGCTCGCGTACGGCGCGGCGACGGCCTCGCTGAAGCGCACGCTCGGCGGCGACCTCGCGGTGGTCACGCCGGAGGAGGTCGCGTCGGTGCTCGAAGAGAACGCCGGCGGGATTTCCCGGTGAGGCCGACGCACCGATGACGCCCACGACGAGCGGTCGATTCCGGGTGCTCGGCCGCCCGCGGGACTCCGGAGAGCTGTTGCTCGTTTCGGTCGACGATTCGGAAGGCGACGGGGAATCCGGAGCGGGCGACGCGTCGACCTTCGATCCGGCGTACGTCGAGACGAGCGGATACGAGAGCGACCTCGCCGAGCGCGTGTCGTCGCTCGCGGCGGGCAATCTGATCGACGCGACGCTCTCGTGGGACGACGGCGAGCCGCGGTTCTCCGCCGTCGACCTCGTCGCTGCGAGCACGTTCGAGTTCCGCGACGACGTCACCGGGATCTTCGAGGCCGCCAAGGAGACGTGGATGGTCGCCGAGGCCGACAACGCGGCGATGCACGGCCGCGTGACGCGGAACACCGACGGCGACCCCAACGGGGCGCTGTACGTCTTCGCGAAGCAGTCCGGGGCACGCGACCTCTTCGAGGAGTTCCGGACCGGCGTGACGCCGCTGGACCCGCTCGTCCGGCGCGCGGACGAGGGCGAGTCGGTCCCGTCGGAGGCCGACCAACCCCGCGCTGTGTTCGTGCTTCGCCCGGTCGACGAGCCGTTCATCGTCGTCTACGTTGTCTTCCGCCGCGACGGCGTGTTGGCGGAGACGATCCGGTCGACGTACGAAGGCGAGGCAATGTGATCCAATATTGAGTTATCAATGGTTTACGGCGGGTCTACGGATATCGAGAGTAGTCACTTTCACATCGGTTTCTCAGAATCATAATCGGATCTATCGCCCGCAAGAGTACAATAGAAATAAAACCAAAGTAAACTAGGACTGCTATCCTCGAAGGAGAGCAAATCGGATATACGCGAGCCAACAGGCGGCTCATTGGGTTTCGTACGCACCCGCGGGATCAATATTCCCGAAATAATTGTGCCTCAATGGCTGTTGGATGCGTTCATAATCGGTGCTGTCTGTCGGTTTTGTCTACCATCCATATCTCTCGTAGTGCAAACAAACCCAACGCGAAGCCAAATCGAACACATCTACCTGAACCGGTCTAAAGATCAAAAATCAGCCGCTGAGTAGCCTAGCAGATGATTCTCACGCTTTCCCACCGATACACCCACAAAGCGTCACCGTCTACAGATAATCAATAACCGCTACCAACTGCTTTCTCTCCGCTTCTTGCGGGCTGAAAGCCGATTATGAAACTACCTGCATACCCGCACACCTCACGAGAGGTCTGCTCCGACGTGGATACACCGCAATACTACTTATGAACTGCTCTCGCTTACTGGATGTGGGATGTGACCTAGGAACAATGCAGTATTCTTTTTCCCGCAGAATTGAATCCGCTTTGTCTCTCCCTCTAAACAGTAGCTTTGCCTGTTTGCGACCAATACGGCCCAACAGAGCTGTTTGCAACGATCTGTTCACATTGTATTCATAAGAATTAATATTATACCCTGTTTGAGTTAATATATGACCGTCGTCAGCGTCTCGATGCCAGAGGGCCTGGTCGAACGGATCGACGCGTTCGCCGAAGAGCACGGCTACACCGGCCGGAGCGAGGTCGTCCGCGAGGCCTCGCGCAACCTCCTCGGAGAGTTCGAGGACAAACGGCTCGAGGACCGCGAACTGATGGCCGTCGTGACCGTCGTCTTCGACTACGAGACGACGAACGTCGAAGAGCGGATGATGAAGCTCCGCCACGAGTACGAGTCGATCGTCGCCTCGAACTTCCACAGCCACGTCGGCGAGCACCGCTGTATGGAGCTGTTCGTCCTCGAAGGCCGTCTACAGGACATCTCGACGTTCGTCGGCAAGATCCGCGCGACGAAGGACACGCTCAGCGTCGACTACTCGGTGATGCCGGTCGACGAGTTCAGCGGCTTCGAAATCGGGGAATAGCTCGGCCGACGACCGGGCCAAAGCGCGGTCGACCCGAACAGACCAACGGCGCTCCTCGCACTACCCGTCTGTCCGATCCGTCGAATCGAGACGGGTCGTACACCACGGACAGAAGTCCAACTCCGGATCCAACTCCTTCCCGCAGTTCGGACAACTGCCCGCGCCTTCGGAGCCCACGGCCGATTTCACCGCCTCCGGCGTCGCCGACGTGGACAGGTCGGTGTCGCTTTCGGGGCCTTCGGTGGCGGACGCTGAGGACCCTTCGGAGTCGGCAGCCGGTCCGTGGACGCCGTCCGACTGCCGCGCGCGACGCTGATCCCGGCGCGCGACGACGTAGGCGTCGGCGATGCTCGCGAGGCTGACGATCAACACGGGTGCGAGCGCGACCGGGTCGGCGCGCTCGCCGGCGAGCAGCGCCTGCGTGGCCTCCATCGGCACGAGGAGATACGAGACGGCGACGGCGGCCGCGAACCACCCGAGTCCGCGACGCCAACGACGCAGATAGAGGTGGCCTAGCCCGGTCGCGAAGGTACCGAGCAACGCCGCCAGCCACGGTCGCTTCCCTCCCGTCCGTTCCATACGCGTCGATTCGGACGCGGCCGATTAGGTCTTGTGGGTTTCCCGCCGTGGTCCGATCGCCCCGACCAAAATATAAGCCGCCTCCCGGTGACCGGGTTGCTATGGTCCGCACTCTACCCTGTCGAGGCGACGCTTCCGGCTCCCGCCCGCGGGCAAATGAAGCGGACCGAGGGGTCCCGACGTGATCGCCGACCTGTTCGTCCGGTGGTTCGGGACGAACCCCGTCGTTCACGGGCTCGTCGGCGGACTCGTTATCGCGGGGATGAACCTCCTCGGTGCGTCGCTGGTGCTCGTCTGGCGGGATCCGGCGGAACGGGCGCTCGACGGCGCGCTCGGGTTCGCCGCGGGCGTGATGCTCGCGGCGAGTTTCACGAGCCTCATCATCCCCGGGATCGAGCAGTACTCGAACGGCAATCCGATCCCCGTCCTCGCGGGCGTCGTGCTGGGGGCGCTCTTTCTCGACCGCTCGGACGCCCTCGTTCCGCACGCGCACTTCCTCCTGACGGGCCGCCGCCGCGCCGACGCCGCCGACCCCGGCGAGTCGCTCCCGCTCGACGACGAACGGCTCGTCCCGGTCGTGCTGTTCATCTTCGCGATCACGCTGCACAATATGCCGGAGGGCCTCGCCGTGGGCGTCGGGTTCGGCAGCGGCGACGTCGCGGGCGCGATCCCACTGATGCTCGCGATCGGGATCCAGAACATCCCCGAGGGCCTCGCGGTGTCGGTCGCGGCCGTCAACGCCGGACTCAACCGCCGCGCGTACGCCGTTTTCACCGGCATCCGATCGGGGGTCGTCGAGATCCCGCTGGCGGTCTTCGGCGCGTACGCCGTCCAGTCGGCCGCGGTGTTGCTTCCCTACGCGATGGGCTTCGCCGCGGGCGCGATGCTGTTCGTCATCAGCGACGAGATCGTCCCCGAGACCCACACCGGCGGCCACGAGCGCGTCGCGACGCTCGGGACGATCCTCGGGGTCGTGGTGATGCTGTATCTGGACATCTCGCTCGGCTAGACGCTCTTGCCCCGAGATTCCTCGCCCTCGATGGTTCGCTTCTCGACCTTCGGTTCCCAACGCCCCGACCCGTTAGATGCCCTCGAACCCCCCCGCGAAGGAGTTGTAGCCCGAGGGTCCCTCCTCGGCGACGCGTTGCAGCGGGTCCGTGCTTCCGGTTCTGTGCCGCGCGGCCCACAGCAGCATCCCCGTTTCGAGTTCGTCGACGACGTCGGGATGTCCGTCCGCGACGTTCCGCTGTTCCCAGGGGTCTGCGCCCATCTCGTAGAGCTGGTACTCGGGGAGAACGCCCTCCCACATCCCCGGGTGGTACGTCCGGATGAGCTTCCACTCGTCCGTCCGGATCGCCCGCTGCGCCGTGTATAGGCCGTGATCGAACACGACGAACTCCCGGCCCTCGGCGTCGGCGGATTCGAGAATCGGCCGGAGCGATTTCCCCTGCCAGCGTTGCGGCGGCGTCTCGCCGAAGTAGTCGGCGATCGTCGGCGCGAAGTCGACGTTGGTGATCAGGTGGTTGCGGGTTCCCGGCTCGAATTCGGTCCCCGCGGGCGGTTTGACGACCATCGGGACGCGCTGGGTCCCGTCGTGGGTGCTCCAGTGCTCGCGGTAGAGGCCGTGCTCGCCGAACTCCTCCCCGTGGTCGCCTGTGAGGACGATCAGCGTCTCGTCGTACGCGCCCGTCGCTTTGAGGTGGTCGAGGAGGCGGCCGACGTGCCGGTCGGCGTAGCGGATCTCGGCGTCGTACGCGGAGATGAGTTCGTTGAGGTCCGCGCGCGAATCGATCCCCTCCTGCGCGGCTCCGCGCAGCGTGTCCCACTCGCGGTGGCGCTCGATCTGTTCGGCCGTCGGATGCGGCGGCAACTCGACGTCGCGGAACTCGTCGATCTGCTCGTCGGTCCGGTTGTACGGCGCGTGCGGGTCCCAGTACTGCGCGTAGAGGAAGAACTCCTCGCCGTCGACCGACTCCAAGGCGTCGATCGCTTCGTCGGTGACCGCTTGCGCCCGGGGCGTCTGGAAGGAGACGTGCCCCCACTCGACGGTCATCTCCTCGTCGGGCTCCTGCGGCTGTCTGAACTCGTGCCAGACGTGGTAGAACCACGGTGCCGGGTGCCGCGGGAACGACGAGACGCCGATCGTCCGGACGCCGTTCTGGAAGAACAGTTCCGGCAGCGTCCACCAGGGCCGCTCGGGTTCGTTCTCCGTCCACGACCCCGCCCAGTCGGTCCGGTTCTCGGGGCGGTCGATCAGCTGTGACCGCCGCCCGTGGGTCTCCACGCCGTTCGCGACGCCGTAGCGCCCGGACGTCAGCGCCGCGCGGGACGGCATACACGGGGAGTTGGCGACGTAGCCTCGCTGGAAGGCGACGCCGTCGTCGATCAGCGCGTCGATGTTCGGGGTCGTGTCGCCGTGGTAACCGTAGCCGCTCACGTGGTCGGCTCTGAGCGAATCCATGTCGATGACGAGGACCTTCATATCGAGCGAAAGAGACGCGGTGTCGACATAAAACCCGGTTGCGGTGCACAGCGTGATTGCGGCGTCCGGCCGCTTTGCTGGCCCGATTCCCACCGTTCGAACAAAGTATTCGCGGATAGAGTACCCACTCGTATGAACCGACGACAACTGTGTGCAGGTGTCGCGGGCGCGATCTGCGGACTGTCGGGCTGTCTCGACGCGTTGTCGTCGGAACGGTTCCACCTCGGGGGCGTCTCGCTCGTCAACCGACGCGAGGAGGCCGTCGCCGGGACGCTCCGAATCGATCCTCACGGAACCGACGCCCGCGAAATCTCGTTTTCGCTGCGCTCGGCCGGCGAGGACGGTTCGGGGCGTTTCGTCGAACACGAGGGCAGCGATCCAGTCCGACGGTGTGCGGTCTCCGTGGAGTTCGAGTCGGGCGGCTCCGACTCGTTCACCTACACGTCCGCCGAGAGCGAGGGCGACTGCACGATCGCCTACGTCGGCATCCGATCGTCCACGGTCCACTTCGGCAGCCACGCCGCCGACGATGGGTCGCGTTGTGAGCGCGCGAGCGACGGTTGATTTCAAGTGGTACACTGTTCGCTGCTCACGTTCGTTCGCAGCAGAACGGATGGGCCCTGTGGGGAGCGC
>NZ_BBJO01000019.1 GCF_000739575.1 Halobellus rufus
ACAAACCCGAACTTCGGGGGATAGAACCCTTCTATCATAGGAAAAATGGTTATGAGACTTCTGTCACCGGTGGTCCTGATTATGCCCGTAATCACGACCACTTTGAAGTACCCCGACGCTGTCGGGGAAGCACGAATGCTGCAACCGGCTCATACCATCGTTTCCCCCAGGGTAGAGCCGCCAAGAACGAGGTTCAAGATTTCCCTGGGCCCCTCAGCCGAGCCCGCGTGATCTGCGAGGACAGCCTTCGTGATTGACCAGATGCCTAGGACCTATATTACGACACCGCACGAACGGTGATGTATGACTGGGGGTGAATCGAGTTCCGAGGGCCCGATGGAACGCCAACCCACGGGTGAAGACCGGGTACGAATGATCGCCCGGCAGGTTTCGGAGCCGCGGACAGCTAACTGGATTGCCTCCGAAGCGGACTGGTCACACGAACCAACTAAACGTGTCCTCGAACGTCTCGTCGACAACGGCGTACTCCACCGTGACGACACCGGGGCCCACACGACATACTCGCCCGATTATCGTCGTCAAGCGCTCAACGAGGCCATACGCCTCCGGGACAGCGGTCATACCGTCGAAGACCTCACTAAACGACTCACTGAGATGAACGCTCGGATTCGAAGATGGGAAGACGAGTTCGATGTCGAATCCCCGAACCATCTTCGCGGGACGATTGCCGACCAGGGACTCGACGTCACCGAAGAGGATCGTCGCCGAGAGATCGCGCGTGAGTGGGAACAGCTCCAGCGGCGAATCGAAATTGTGGGTTTTGCCATCCGAGAGTGGGACTTTCTGGCCCCAGCGACCGAATGTGGTGAGCCCCTGAGGTGACGGACCTCGTTCTCCGCACGTCCGCTGCTGGCAGATGAATATTTAGGCTGATCCCGATTCACGTATAATGTTTTTATAGTAGTGGTCCGTGATACGGCATATGAACCGCGAGACAGATAGTACGAATTCGTCTGGAGCAGCTATCTCCCTTTCAATACCGCCTTCAGATCCGACTTTATTCAAACACAAGGCAACGAGCGACGCCCTCCTCTTTTTAACAAATCACCGATTCAGTGAGTTCTCACTGCGAGAACTCGCAACACAAATCGGTCACTCACACCAGTCCGTCCGACGGGCAGTAGACGTTCTCAGAGCGAACGACCTGGTCGTCGAATCGCCTGAAAGCAACCAGCGACTCGTACAGATCAACAGACAGCGCCTGTCGATTCCGGACGACCCGATCCTTCGCATTCCCCAACCAGAGTATCAGGAACCGGTCAAAGCAGCGGTCACGGAACTTCGTGAGAACATCACCGACGTGGTCGGCATCATCCTCTATGGGAGTGTGGCTCGGGGCGAGGCTGACCGACGGAGCGATATCGATCTCTGGGTGTTAACCCGATCTGGGCGGGCCGAAAGCCAACGAGAAGCGAACGCCATTGCCCGTGACCTCGAAGACACGGAGTTCGATGGTGATCGATACGCCTACGATATCGATGTCGAAGCCGTCAAAGCGATTCCGGCCTACACTGAGGGCATCCGGGAGATCGTCGTGTCAGGAATTCCGGTCTACAAGACGAGTGACTTCGAAACCGTCGAGAACCTCCTCTTGGAGGAAGGAGTCGCCGATGAGTAACGGCTCGGACCCGACCGCTGTACTCTCAGCACTCGACCGCGCAGAGGATGCCTTCGAGATGGTCGGACGCGGTCGGGCAGCGTTCGAGGACGGGATTAGTGCCGACGAACATTGGAAGACTCAACTGACGAAAGCGTGTCGCCTCCTCAAGGTTGTTGACACCCTCCAGTCACAGGACGGGTACTACACGGCCGTCATCGAGGTCTGTTTCGGCGCGATTGAACGGTCGATCGAGGCGTACGCGCTCGCGATGACGAACGATACGCTTCAGGACTTTCAGGACCACCAGTTCAGCTACGAGCGTGCCCACCAGATCGGGCTGTTTGAGCGGGAGACTGCAGAGGCGATGAAGGACCTTTACAGCGAGAATCGCACAGAGAGTTATTACGGCGGCGGACGTCCAACTGAAGAACAGGCGGAAGCAATGACCGACCTCGCCAGTGCCGTCCACCAGTTCGCAGTGAACCAGATTCGGGAAGGTGGCGTCTGTCTGTGTGACTGACTTGGATATCTCAAGAGAGCACTATGGACCGGACTACACCCACGGAACGAACGCCATTGACCTCACTCTCCGACTCGTTCGAGCGATACCTCCAGGACAAGGGGAAAGGTCGCGGTGGCGACGGTGGAAACTATCGACGGAACGCTGCACGCGAGCTCGAGCGATTCGTCGAGTGGGCTGCCGGCGATCGGGGTCGTGACGACTGGACCGGGATCGTCCCCGACGATGTCGACAGAGAGCCCACCTTCGAGGACCTCGACGAACGGGTCTTCCGCGAGTACGCCCGACATCTCGCCGGCGACCGGGGACTCAAGCAGAATACTGTCCAAACCTACTACCGCTATATCTCCGCGTGGTGTGGCTGGTGCGTCAACGAGGGCTACCTCGAGGCACACTATGCGCAGCGGGCGAGTGCGATGGCGCCGCTGCCGGAAGACGACGGCCGCAAGCCCGGCGACCAGCAGGCCTGGACGTCCGAGCAGCGCCATGCTCTGACCCGCTACGTCGACGAACAGGCCCGTGATGCCGTCGAGGCGTACACGACACTACCGGAGGATACTGACCCCATCGACAAACAGCGAGCGCGCTACGCAGCGCTGAAGGCAGCTCGTGACCGGGCGCTCGTGTTCGTCCTCGCGTACACAGCTGTCCGCGTTGGGGAACTCCTCCGGGATCCCAACGACCCACGTCGGCGCGGCGTCCGCTGGGAGGACCTCTCCCTTGACGACGGGAGTATGGACGTCTACCGGAAGAAACAGCAGTGGGACGCCGCGAGTCTCCCCGATCCAGTGATTTCTCCGCTGCGAAGCTATCGCCAGCTAATGGACCCGCTGACGGAGCGGTGGCCGGTGTTTCCGACGTTCGACCAACGGACGCTCGCGGAGCTCGTCCGGGAAGAGCTAGCCGAACGAGGGGAACGCCCAGAAGCAATCACTGAACGCCGTGCGGAGTACGCTCGCGACCTGCTGCTGGCGCTCGATGAGGACATTCGGCCGCCGTCGATCACGACGGACGGCGCACGGTCGATTCTCCAGCGGCTCTCGGATGCCGCAGGGATCGACATCGACCACCCGAAACACGATTATCTTGCTCCGCACGGCGGTCGCCGAGGGATGGGAGAGGTGCTTGTCCGAGCGTTCGGATACACGGTGGCGGCCCGGTATCTCGATAACTCGGAAGAGATGGTTCGGGAGCGATACTCGCATATCGAGGCTGGTGAACTCGGTGATGTCGCAACCGAAGCACTAGAACAAATCGATTGAAGAGTGAAGGCTATGGACTCTCCCTCAATCATAACAAAAAGGCTCTGTTGGGGATCAGTGTAGCACCTTTCCGATTTCAATGGGGCGCTCTGTGGACGGAGCAGATATCATCTAAGCCGGTTGGAATCTGCCTGAAATAGTGTCACCAGTAGATGGCGACTATTTGCGATTCGATTTGGAGGGCATCAACATCGATAGCTTCTCCTTCACTACCCATAGATCTGCGTTCCTCGAATATCATGTAGTCAGTAGCTTTTGCTTCGTCTTCTTTCGAGAGGGAGACATCGTGGTCTCGAAGATACGTCGCATAATCAGTATAAAAGTCAATCAGTTCTGTTCCGCCATAGGGGGAGAGTGCTGGGACCCCTTCTTCAACTACATACTCGGTTATGAACCCCCGATGAAGATCGTCCCCGACCTCGTCAATCCCTGCTCGTTCATCAAATTCAGCGAGCGTATCTATCCAATCAACTAGATCCGCATCATCACTGAACTGTTCGCTCGCCTCCTCTTTGGCGAGGGCTGCCGCACGTTCCATAAATTGGGTTAATAGCTGAGCCAGCGGCGGAGAGACGGTTTCGATTTTCTGTGCGAGGCTCAGCGGGTGCCACGACTCCTCCTCATACGTCTCTTTGACACGACAGAATATAGTGTAATCTTCCTCGTCAAACAGGGCATCAGGAACGTCTTGCCAGAGCTTTAGGGCGTTCAGCTGGCCCACGATATGGAGTGGCTCCCCGTCAGAATCGTCCGGATTACCTGGCTGAATCCTCCCATTCTTTACCTGGTAACCGAGAACGCGTCCACTCACTGGAATCTCCGCCCCAAACATTGATTCGATAAGCTCTAGGACATCTTCGTCCTCTGGACCAACTGCCTCAGGAATGTTCTCCTGGAGGTACATCATCACCTTATAAAACCGATACAAATAGTGCGTCTCCAGCTCAACATCAACTCGAAGAATCTTCCCTCGGATTACTTCGGAGACATCTACCTTGGTATCCTCGTCCGAATCGATGAGACCGACATCCCCGTCGCGCCGTCGATGCTGATCTAACTGGTCGAAGAGGGACTGGATCGCGTAGTTGTGTACCACTTCGGATGAACTCTCACCCATCTCCACCTGTTCGCCCTCTACCTTCGCGCCCACCCCAGAAATACTTGCATTCACGCCACCAGCAACACGCTTCGTTGACTGACTCCCAATCTGCTCAATCCGTTCCTGTTTGATAGCCCCTTCAATCGATGCGAGAAGACTCACAACACTATCCCGATCCAGATAGACGAACTCTCGAAGCTCCCTCTCGTACTCACGATCGTCTACTTCAACGTCAGGCTCTCCGTCACCGAAGTCCTCAACGGAATCATTCTCTGGTGATTCATCACTTGGGGATTGGTCCTCTCCATTCTCCCTTCCTAACCGGTTCGAAATCCATTCTCTTAGTCCCATTAGTCTGTGCCCTCCTCGGCTTCTTGCTCTCGTCGTCGTTGTGCCTCCTTGTTATTGATTTGTGCCTGCACCCTCTCATAGGCACGTTCAACGTCCATCCGACGAATGGTCGGACTCCCCTCCCTGTCCCGTTCTCCCTTCAGCAGAATCTCTCCAATCTCCTCGAATAGTGATTCCATATGAGCGCCCGTCCACCCATTAGTCTTCTCGACAAGGTCCTCAAGATTCACGGTGTCAGCGAATTCAACGTCAGGTTTGTGGATGTTGAGGATCTCTCGTCGGCCTTCGCGTGACGGGCGGGGGAACTCGATTTCCCGCCCGAACCGACCGGGTCGCCGGAGTGCTGGGTCGATTGCCCCTATCAAATTGGTCGTCCCGATGACTACCACTCGACCGCGTTCTTCGATGCCATCCATCAGCGATAACAATTGCCCGACGGTTCGACGGCCGGCATCCCTTGTTTTGTCTCGTCGTGGTGCCATCGAATCGATTTCGTCAAAGAAGATGATCGCTGGCGGATTATTCTGAGCATTCTCGAACAGCCCGCGAAGCTTCCGTGCCGTCCCGCCAACCAACTCATGAGATAGCTCGGGGCCTCTGATGCTGTAAAACGACGCATCTTCGACTTGATTTGCGACGATTTTCGCCAGATACGTTTTGCCTGTTCCCGGTGGGCCATAGAACAGCACGCCTTTCGGAGCATTCATCCCGACGTCTTCGAATCGCTCTGGCTCCTTGAGGGGGACTTCCACTTTGTATTTCACTTCTTCAACGACCTTGTCCATCCCACCAAAATCAGCATACTCCTTGTCAGGGACGTTTTTTGGTGTGAGATCAGACGAGTCTGTCTCGTTCACCTCTCGCAGGTGATCTAGGGGAGTATCGTCGAGTTCAACGACATCCTCCTTGAATACCTTGTAGAATTCACCTAATTCCGTGAGTAACACACCATCTCCCGGTGAGACATCTTCAGCGGGGTTTTCGAGTATCCGTGGTTCGCTGTTCGTCTGGACTAGAATGTAGTTGTTGGTGACCTTCTCTACTCGTGCATGTTGGCCTGGCGGATCATCATCTCTCGCCACGCCGACCGCTTTGTCCTGTCCAAGAGTGTTTTCAACGTTGACGTAGTCTCCGGGGGTCACCTGGCGCTGAACATTATTCTGTACTTGAATGATAGAACCGTTTTCATTAACCAGTAGATGCTGATCTTCTACAGCGAGCACCGGTAACACCCGGCCATTACCCATATATCGCCAGTTCTCGCCTACTCCTTATGATATCTTTGCCAGGTCACCATCCATTACCCAAGATAATTGAAATACGACCCAGACAAATAGCTCGTAATACGCTTACCAATGACTATGAACTGGCTGACTAGGGCTTGGGGAAGGGCTCCATCTCTGTTCTCCAGAGCGAGGCAAGCGTTTATACAGTAGAAGAACTAAGATTCGGTTGACCAATGAGTCTTGACCAAGCGGTTGACGAAGCGCTCGCGACGTACAATATGTCGCGTAGCGAAGAGGCCGAGGAAACGGGCCGAACGGTCGCCACGCTTCAAGACTAGTAGAACTGCTTAGTCGAGATCCCGGATTTTCCCCGCGAATTCTGCTTTCGAGAGGCCAGACGTGTCTTTTAGCTCCGGATAGCCGGCACGTTCGACAGCCTCCTCAACAAACGTAACCCAGAGATCTTCGTGCTTCTCCGCGTAGACGATTTTCGCCTCACTCGGGTACATATCCAACTCGTATTCAGTCAGATCGATCTCGACTGCGTGTTTTCGCTCAAGCGTCCGCGCACCGAAGCTATACAGATGCTTGAAGAGGACGTTCTTCCGTCGAACGGTCAACAGTCGCTTCGATTCGTTGATGTACTCGTTTACCCATTCCCGCCAGTCGTAGGATTCTGGATCGGTCTTTACAGCGGTTTCCGGCATGGCAAAATCCGGGTTCAGACGCCGGAGGTAGAACTGAATCAACGCTACAGCGGTTCGATGGTTGGCATTCGGAAGCGCGTGTTTGAGGATTAGATTCGAGGCGAGTCGGCCCGCTACATCTGTTGCTGATCCTTCCCACGACGTCCGGTCGAGAACGTCCGGCAGTGCATCGACGTCGATATTCTTGTACGCCTCAACGGGAGTTCCCTCTTCTTCTTCGTTCTGAGCGATAAGTGCGCGGTAAATCTCGAGGAGACGAACGACGATGGTACTGTTGTCGGCACTCATCTCTGAGAGCGACTCGTTCAGGTTAAAATCAATCTCTTGAACAGGTCCACCGCCGACGCGGGATGTGTAGATGACGTAGAACGTTTTGTCGATATCGTATTCTTGGACCTTCACTGCGACATCGTCGCCGTAGCCGACGATCTGCGAGATGATTTCGTCAGGATCTGGATGGACGAAGTCAAGAGAGAACTGCTTGTCGCCGGAGTGGTGGTAGTAGACGTGGCCCATCTGCGTACGAAGTACTCGTCAGCGCTGATTAATCAAGTTCACGAGCGGGAATTTCATCGAAGAGCCGGTGGACTGCTTTCAACGCTACTGATCGAGCGGAACCCCTCGCTTCTCCAGTTGGGTCATCCGTGGGCTGGATTCAGCTATCTCGTTCGAGTGTGTCTTTCCGCTGTTCGTATTCTTCGTCGGTCAGCTCGCCGCGAGCGTACGCGAGTCGGAGTTCCTCGAGTGCTTGGTCTGAGTCACTTCCGTTCCCCGTGATCGCGCGGTAGACGAGATAGCCCCCACCGACGAGGGCGGCGAGGAACAGCAGCTGCATCAGTAGTCCGGCGAGGACCATCCACCCGGGGACCGTTCCGTCACCCCACATATGACCACCCCACATTCCACCCATCATCGGTCCGAACCCCATCATTCCAAATCCCATGAAGAGGACGGGGAGAATGAGGAGGGCACTGAGGACGACGAGGACGATGGTGACGAGCTGGTTGTCGGTTGAAGTAGTTGGCATAATTATCCCCTGAGAGTGTTCTCGGTTGAATATAGGGTCTCCTACTTGATGCTCGTTTCTATTAATAAACCAAGGCTCAGAAGCGAGGATACTTTTGAGATATTGGGTTTATGCTACGAATTTCCACCGAAGGAGAGAGTCAACAGCGACCGGCCGATGTCGTTAATACGTCAACGGTGCCCTCTACGAAACTCTTTCAGTCGCGTTCCCCCTTTGTGGAGGTATGTCTACGACCGTCGCAACACCTGATGTGGACGAGACGTGTACGTACTGTGGGTCGCGTATTTTCGATCACGATCCAATCTGTGTCCGCGACTGCGACGACGACTGTGGCTCGCCTGAGTACTTCTGCAATTATGCCTGTCTCTCGACGTATATCGACGAGAACGATCTGACGACGGGGAATGCGTGTGCGTGGTCACCCGACGAGGGTGATTGCTGTTAATCAGGTTTCTTGCTGTGCTCTCGGTCGGCACAGGGATATTTCACACCCGGCCGAGTAGGTAGAGAGAGTAACCTGATGTGAGGTCTCACGATGGAATCTGATGCCCCTCCAAACCACTCGTCTGCCACGCACGAACACCACGATCACAGTACCGATTCTGGTGAACACGACCACCACCAGGGGGACCACGGTGGGATGCACGAAGGCCACGAGCAGATGTTCCGACGTCGTTTCTTCGTCTCCACGCTCCTCTCGATTCCTGTCCTGCTCTACAGCCCGACCCTCCAGGAATGGCTAGGCTTCACCGTCCCGACGGTTCCCGGCAGCGAGTGGATTAACCCCGTCTTCGCGGTGATCGTCTTCGCGTACGGTGGGATTCCGTTCCTCCAGATGGCTGTCCCGGAGCTGAAAGACCGGTCACCGGGGATGATGACGCTGATCTCGATGGCGATCACCGTCGCGTTCGTTTACAGTCTCGCGAGTGTGGTCTTCCCGACGCAGTCGGCGTTCTTCTGGGAGCTCGTGACGCTGATCGACATAATGCTGCTGGGCCATTGGATCGAGATGCGGTCCGTACGCCGGGCCTCAAGCGCGGTGGACGAACTGGCGAAGCTGATGCCGGATACCGCCGAGCGCATCACCGACGACGGCGACACCGAGGAAGTCCCGGTGAGCGAACTCTCCGAGGGCGACCTCGTGCTTGTCCGGCCCGGCGCGAGTGTCCCTGCTGACGGGATCGTCGAAGAGGGTGATTCGGACGTCGAGGAGTCGATGATTACTGGCGAGTCGAAACCGGTCTCGAAGGAACCCGGTGATGAGGTGATCGGCGGGACGATCAACGGCGACGGGAGTCTCCGCGTGCGCGTCGGTGCGACTGGTGATGAGACGACGCTCGCGGGCATTATGCGACTTGTCGAGGAAGCCCAGCAGAGCAAGTCCAAGACGCAGGTACTGGCCGACCGTGCGGCTGGGTGGCTGTTCTACGTCGCGCTCGGAGCGGCAGTCGTGACAGCAATCGCATGGACACTTGCAGTCTCGTTCGATGCGACCGTTATCGAGCGTGTCGTGACGGTGCTCGTCATCGCCTGTCCGCACGCACTCGGGCTCGCCATTCCCCTTGTGGTCGCGATCAACACGTCGCTCGCCGCTCGGAACGGGATGCTTGTTCGCGACCGGATTGCAATGGAGGACGCACGGAATCTAGACGCGATCATCTTCGACAAGACGGGGACGCTCACCGAAGGCGAACACGGTGTCGTGGATATGGCGACCGTCGACGGCGTCACCGAGGATGACGCACTCGAGATGGCAGCGGCCGTAGAGAGCGACTCCGAGCACATGATCGCACGAGCCATCCGCGAAGCAGCCGACGAGCGTGATCTTCGCGCCCCTGACGCGACCGACTTCGAGGCGATCAAAGGCCGAGGCGTCCGCGCGATCGTCGACGGCAACGAGGTGTACGTCGGCGGGCCGAACCTGTTGACCCAACTCGATAGCGAGATACCAGCCCACCTCCAGCGCTTTGCTGACGAGGCTGGTGAGAACGCACAGACAGTAGTGTATCTCGTTCGCGACGGAGAACTGATCGCTGCCTTCGCGATGGCCGACGTGATCCGGGAGGAAAGCTACGCCGTCGTCGACGCGCTCCACGATCTCGATATCGAGGTGGCGATGTTGACGGGCGACTCTCAGGACGTTGCTAACGCTGTCGCGGACGAACTGGGTATCGACACGGTGTTCGCGGAGGTACTCCCCGAGGACAAGGACAAGAAAGTCCAGGAACTCCAGGATCAGGGGAAGCTCGTGGGGATGGTCGGGGACGGCGTCAACGACGCGCCGGCGCTGACGCGGGCAGACGTCGGCATCGCAATCGGGAGCGGCACCGACGTTGCGGTCCAGTCGGCGGATGTCATCCTGGTCCAGAACAACCCGATGGATGTCGTTCGGCTGGTCAAGCTGAGCAAGGCGAGCTACCGGAAGATGCAGGAGAACATCGTCTGGGCCGCCGGCTACAACGTCTTCGCGATTCCGCTTGCAGCAGGCGTGTTGGCACCGATCGGGATTCTGCTGTCCCCCGCTGTGGGTGCGCTCCTGATGTCGTTGAGTACAGTAATCGTCGCGATCAACGCACAGCTACTCCGCCGTGTGGACCTGTCCATTCCCGAGCTTCCAAGCGGGACACCAGCTACGGAGGCACAGCCCGCTGACTGAGGCTATTCTGGCTACTACAAGAGGGATTCCTTGGGGAGACCATCGCTTCGGATAGTTGGTGGGTGCTATGCTGGAATCGATTCTTTGCTCTCCAAATACTGGTTTTCCCACTCACGTCGTGCTTCTATTTCACGCTGACCACGCTGTGTGACTGTGTATACGTTCGTCCGCTTGTCGAGTTCACCCTTCTCGAGCAGTCCTTTGTTGACGAGATCATCGAGATTCGGATAGAGACGGCCGTGGTTGATCTCCTGCTCGTAATAGTCGTCGAGTTCGTCCTTGATTGCGAGCCCATGTGGTTCCTCGAGCCCGGTTGTTACGTACAAGATATCCCGCTGGAACCCAGTTAGATCGTGCATCTGTCTGTTCCCCATTTTTGAGGGGTGGCATATGTTCTCTCTGGTACTCAGAGGCGAATTCGGCGTGACTGGTTAGGAAGACTACGTGAGAACTTCGAAACTTTATATGGTGGACAGGAGAAATCTGCGATGGAATGTCTGACCTAATCGTCAAAGCAGCCGTGAAGGACGCGCTCTCGGACCACAACGTCTCGGCGGATTTCTACGACGCCCTCAACGAAGAGGTCGCCGAACTGCTCGACGACGCCGCAGAGCGCGCTGAGGCCAACGACCGGAAGACGGTACAGCCCCGCGATCTGTAGGCCTTCATAACGCAGCCACTCCCGTCACCTGAACGTAGCTTTTTGAGGTTCCTGGTCAGAAGGTAGGAAACGGAGATGGCGGACGCACCGGATACCGAACGGCAGGCAGTCGAACCCGATGCGAGAGAGGTCCTTAGCGTGTCCCAGCTGAACGACCGGATCGCGTCGGTCGTCCAGGACACGCCTGCCCTCAACGGCGTCCGCTGTATCGGGGAGGTCACTGACCTCCACAAGAACAGTACGGCGCTCTACTTCACGCTCACCGACGGCGAGGCCGAGCTCCCCTGTATGATCTGGGCGAACCGTTACCGGGAGATGGACGCCGACCTCGAGGACGGGGCCGAAGTCATCCTCGAGGGCGATATCGACTACTGGGTTGAAGGTGGGAAAATCGACCTCAAACCGTGGGAGGTGATCGTCGTCGGCGACGGCGACCAGGCAGCCGCCGTCGAGCGACTGCGAAGCGAACTCGAAGAGCGAGGCTGGTTCGACGACGAGCAGAAACAGCAACCGCCGGCGTTCCCGGAGCAGATTGGCGTCGTCACGTCCCTTCGAGGAGACGCCCGGTACGACATCCAGAACGCAATCCACGGACAGGGCCCCACCGTCGACATCCTGGTGAAGGACGCAACCGTCCAGGGGTCGAACGCACCAACGTCCATCGCGAACGGCATCCACCATCTCGACCGCTCGGAGGACGTCGACGCCATCATCGTCGGTCGGGGCGGTGGGAGCGATTCGAACCTCCAAGCCTTCAACACTGAGCGGGTTGCGGAGGCGATCTTCACCGCGAATACCCCGGTGGTCACCGCGATTGGACACACTGATGACCGACTCATCGCGGATCAGGTGGCGGACGTCGCGACGATCACGCCGACCGCCGCCGGCGAGTATATCGTGACCTCCCGCAAAGAGTTCCTTGCGAGTGAGATTGAGCCGCTGGAGCAACAGCTCGACGCCGCGTACGAGACCTTCCAGCAGGACCACGAACACGAACAGGAGCTCGCCGAAGCAGTCGGTGAAGCGACCGCACCCGAGGGCCTTCCACCGATTTACTACAAGACCGCCATCGCTGTGCTGCTGTTGCTGTTGTTGGTCATCACCGGGCTTTGGCTGGGGGTGATTTAACCGTGGCAAAAGACGCCGAAATCCACGATCGACTGAGTCGCGTCGAGGAGATCATTGATCAGCTCGACGCGGACGAATGCGACCTCGATGAAGGTACAGCCCTCCACGAGGAAGGACAGGAACTCTTGGCCGAGGTTCGAGAGATCCTCGACGAGGGGAGCGGCGAAGTTGTGGAGCTCGAGTAAGCGAGCTGATTCTCGGCTTTAACCAACAATTGCTCTCCACACCCGCGATTTGTTGGTTAAGTTTTCTACGGAGTGAACAAGTAATCCTATTTTAGTTTATCCAACATTCTTGCACCCTTTGATAGCCAGAAAGCATTTAGGAGTCTTCCAACTACCGCGTCAACATGTACCGGGATTCAGCCGGTGCATACCCATACCCGCACGTATGATTACACGGTCAGTCACCATCGAGGAGATCGATGACCTATACCTGATGTGGAACGACCACATCAACGCCTCTGCCCTCTATCGCCGCGCCCTCCGCGAGGAAATGGACGTCCGCGGTATCGACCCAGATGAGCTCCGTGACCTCCTCGACCGGGCCCGCGAACAGGGCTACACGCTCGAAGAGATCGCAGAGGAGACGAACCGTTTCGATGATCTCCAGTCGCTCGTCGAGGAGCCACGGAGCTGCTCACCGGCTGGAGAAGCTTCCAACGACTAACCCGCTATGACACAGGATAGTACTCCCTCCGACCCTGAGCGTAGCTCCGAAACAGACTCGTCGTCGGGAAGCAGGCTTCCCAGGCAAGCCGCAGTTACGATTGTCCTGCTGAGCCTGTTCGCCGTCCAACCCGCTGCCGCGCAGACCAACGCGGTCTGCAGCGCGGATAACCTCCCGAGTATGATTGAGGGATTCTTCCAGCTCACCACCGCGCTGGGGATCGTCGGCCTCGCCATCGTCTGGCAGGCTGACTCCCTCATCGAGATGTTCACCCTCAATCCCGAACAGAAGAAGGGCCTCAAGCGCCACAAACGCTCCGCGATGAAATCAGCGGTCGTCCTCGTGGTGCTCGGTCCCCTGTACACCGTCGCCGGATCGATGATGGGCCTCCCGCTGGCCCAGTGTGTCGACCTCGTCCCCTGGTAAACCGCTCCCACCCCCGCTGTGAGCCCTATGGAACGCCGAGAGCTCTCCATAATCATGGCCGCACTGTGCGTGACGAGTGTAGTCACGGGTATCGTCACGGCTGCCCCACCACGGCCAGGAACTGAGGACAACGGGCTCACTGAGAACGAATCGGCGACGCTGTGGTCTCGCGACTCGGACGACTACATCAGCCAGGAGGAGTACCAAGAGCGGTACGGGGAGTCTCGGACCGCGATGCAACAGCTCGCGAACGGGACGGACATCACGTTCAAGCGCCCACCAGCGACCGCGGCGACGTGGACGCGGAACGACTTCAAGGACCTGAACGCCGGCGGGTCGGACACCTCCATTCACCCACCTCACGCCTCGCTGGAAGACGGCGTCTACATCGAAGATGCGCACGCCACGATATTCGCCGTCCAACCATCGACGCGAGGCCACCTAGAGTCGGGCGAAACCCCGCTCTACATCGCGCCGAACGGGACGATGCGTGGGTTCGTCGACTACCGTGTTCGTGTCCCCAATGGGAGTTCGTCCGGCAATCGGACGGTCGAGTGGTCGCTGACGAACCACGAGGTCGACGAGGTCCGGCTCATCAACGATGGAACCACCATCGTCGAGCAGGAGGGCTCGCACACCCCCGCGTTGGAGTACCAGATCGAGGACGATTGGAGTACGACATTCACCCTCGAAGCAGAGATAGACGTTCGCTTGAAGAAGACGGTCCGGATCGACCGAGGTGATGAGACGGACGTCGATGTCACGTACCAAACCAAGTCGCTCAACGTCACGGATTCAATCAATGTCGAGATCTACGACCTTACGGCGTACCCCTACTACGCCGAATACCCGAACGGCGATGCCGGGGTGGCGATCTTCCAGTCCCGCCCCTGGCAGGGCTACACGCTAACCGAGAACGGGAGTGCTCGCGTTCGCGGTGTCTGGCGGTTCTACACTGCCCGGAACACGAACTGGGATACGCTTGTGCAGTCCAGCCGGACGGGGAGCTCGACCGTCGAGTCCGACGCGATCCCCGTCTACGTCCACGCGTATCCCTCCCGGATCGGTCCCCGTGCTGAGCCAGTCCGTGATGGTCCTGAGATCATCGATACCTGGGGGACGGACCGTCCATCGCCGGTGGGAACCCTCGGGGAGAACATCAACATCGAGATCGTCAACCAGTCCTACACGACGACGTATGGTCTCGCCGTCCGCGCCGAGACAGTCGACCGTGAGGATCTCCACGTTGCAGGCATCGTCCGTGGCGTAAACGCCTCTATCGTCGCACCTGATGCCGGTTCTGAGCGACAGCTTCGGCGCAGTAACCTCTCCGTCGAGGTGATCCGGCAAAACCAGTCACAGGCGACGCTCCGTATCGAGCTTCGAGATAACCAGACGGGAACTCCGATTGGACTCGGCGGAGGCGGTCGCCGGTATCCGATCGGTGGCGGGGCTCGGAACGGATACATCACCATCGCGGACCAACGGGTCGAAACGAACGCGTCTGGCGTCGCAATCGTGACGGTGGAGCAACCGGGGATCTACACCGCCCGGTATCACCCTGGGTCGTGGCTTGGCCACAATCCCGCCTACGTGAGTGATACGGCGACGGCCCGCTGGCATCCACTCGGGACAATCGAGGGCTGGTTTGCTCTCTTCGTCGAGGTCGGATGGCAGCTCCTCCCCTTCTTCGTGATGTTCTACGCCGGGAAACGGCTCCTGCGGATGCTCGGCCCCGAAGACATCTTCCAGAACAATCCATGACGCGAAACAATCACCACCTCAGCAGACGGACCGCCCTTCGAACAGTCGCCGGCGCCGCGCTCGCGAGTGTGGCCGGGTGCCTGGACAGTAACGGAAGTACCACTCCGAATGGGAGTGAGAGCCCCGCAGATGGGTCGGGAGTGTTCCGGCAGGTGACCGTCGATGGAACAGCACTCGTCGTCGAATTCGCCGCCGACTCAGAGTTCGACCAGATCAACCTCATTCAGCCGAATGGGGAGCTGTTCGGTCAGCGGGAAGTCGCTGCGGGGTCACAACAGGTTTCCTTCGATCTCGGAACGAGCTACGCACCGGGCGAGTACGAGGTTGTTGCTCTCAACGGTGAGGAGACGGTTGGTGAGAGTTCCCTCTCTGTCCAGCCGACCTTAGAAATCGTCGAGATGGGAATTGGCAGAAACCAACCCGATGAGATGTGGGATGGACCAGAAGACAAGATCGAAGAGGAGGCTTTTGTCACCGTCGAAAATCGGGGGAGTGGACCAGACGCGGTAACGAAACTACTCTTCATCGGTGATGTTCCCTACCCCTCTGACGAGGAGGGTACGAACTACGTAGACGATGAAGATGTGAGCGGGATCTACGACCCTGAATCAGATTCGGAGGTCGAACAAGTCACAATCGCTCCAGGGGCCCAAGTCACGCTTTACAGTTCACGCTCGCCATTTGCCTTCGTTCCTGGAGCAGGAACTTCCTGCTCTGACGAGGCGAAGACTGGCGAGTTCGAGCTGATCCTAGAAACACGGGTGGGTGGAGATCGCATTACAAAAACGTACAACATCCAGTATTCAGCATCTCAGGACTCAGATAGCTGTGATATTTCCATCAGTGAGGCCTAATCATGGTTGATCTAATCGACGTCGTACTGGAGGGGTTCAAAGAGGTCGTGGATTGGTTTGTCGGCCTCTTCATGGACGGTCTCCGCTCTGGCTACGAGACCCTTACTGAGGAGATGTTCGGAACACCGACACCAGATACCAACGGAGCGTTCGTCTTCGGTGAACCCCAAAATGCTCCCTGGCCTGCAATTCAGGATGCACTAGTCGGAGGTGAGATCATGTTGATCTCACTTCTCCTCCTCGTAATGTGCGTCCAAGGCCGACACACGGTCCGAATCTTCAATATCGGTAGTGCATACGAGGCCAGGCGCACCAAGAAAACCGCGTGGGTCGGTGCGTTCCTAATCATCACCTGGTACTGGGTGAGTATCCTCGGCCTCTACATCGTTGATGGGTTCACCGTCGCCCTGATGCCGAGTCTGAGTTCCTTGGGAGAGGCGATGCTAAACTTCCTCGAAGTCTCCCTTACGAACCCCGGACTTTCGCTCGTCTTCGCCCTGGTCGGTGGTCTTTCGATGTGGGCCTTGGAGGCTCTCTACTACATTCGAGAGGTTCTACTCTACGTCTACGTGTACGGAATGCCGATTGCGTTCGCTCTTGCATATGGCAATATTCCGGTTCTCTCCGATATCGCGATGGGATTCAGCAAGCGATTCGTGCCATTAGCCGTCCTGCCTCTGCCGGCAGCGGTGGTTTTCAAAGGATACGATCTACTGTACTCACAGAACGCTATCGCCCCGAGTAGCCCATTTTTACGCTACTTGGTCGCAGCGTCACTCCCCCTGATTGCGCTGTATCTGACTTGGAAGACGTTCAAGTACGCAACCCCACTGACAGCGAAGGTTCTGGGTGGCGCCACGAAGGGTGCGGCTCTCATCGGCGGCGTGGCTGCCGGGGCCTACGTTGGTGGGGCTGGCGTCGCGACGACCGCAGCCCGATGGGGGCCCAAGGCCGCCGCAGGGCACGCGGTCGCCCAGAAAGCAGCAGCTCGAGGGACGAATGGTGACGAAGACAGCGGGACGCCGTCCTACCGGCGGACCGAGAACGACCCTGGAAGCTACTAACAACCCATGTCGATAGATCAAGACGCAGCCGCACGGCGCATCATGGATCAGTTCGGTGAGGAGAGTCGCATCCCTTACCTCAACATCGAGGAGGGTGACGTGGGCGTCCTGATCGCCTTCCCGATCGTCGGCCTGTTCATCGCTGGCCTCACGGGCATCGAATCGCTTGCGCTTCCGTTCGTCGCCGGCGGCTTCGGCTTTGGCGTCGCCATCGTCTACGTCTCTCCCGATCACCTGAACGCGTGGACATGGACCAAGGACGTCTATCGGTACGTCAAGCGACCGCAGATTACCTTCAGTGCTCCCGAAGACGCTGACGGGAGTACCAACGAGACAGAGCGCAACGAGGGCGGGCTCGCAAACTACACGCCGTTTAAGCCCGACGAGCGGACGCAGGACATCACGAACATCGAGCGGGCGTGGCCGGGCGCAGGAGCCATTCAGCGGGCCGACGGGACGATGGAGGCGTTCATCGAGATCGACCCCGACAACATGGACTTCGCGATGTCCGACGACTGGGCCCAACTCCAGGACGCCGGCGAGGACTTCGCCAACAAAGAGCTGGACTCGAAGCTCAAACTCCACGCGACGACCCGCTCGTTCCCGGTCGAACAGATCACGGAGAAAATCGAGGACCGCCTGAACGACGAGGACGTCACGGAGAATCCGATCTTCAAGGAACTCCTCGAGGAGTACCGGGAGACCCGGCCGAAGGAGATGCGGGAACGGGGTATCCAGCAGGTGCGATACTACATCGGCGTTCAAGTCTCCCCGCTGGAGGTCTACGACCGCTTCCGCGACGAGGGCACGCCCGCTGAGAAGCTCACGCAGTTCCCCGTCATCGGCTTCCTGTTCAACCCGTTCGTCACCCGTCGCGAGGACCTCACTGACGTCGAACGTCGCGCTCAGATGTTCGAGAAGCTGGACAGCCGAGTCAACGACGTGCGGTCGGAGTTCATCCAGCAGGCGTCGGGCTGGTCCGCTCGGCGGCTCAGCACGGTCGAACTCTTCGTGTTGAATATGGACTTCTGGAACGGTCGGGAACACGACTACGACGAGGCAGAGCGTGTCGTTCGCGAACAACCGATCATCGGCCAGTCGCGCCGGGAGGATGCGTTCGATGCGTAGCTCGGTCCTTCAAGCAGGGGGCGGCGTGGGCAGCCAGCTCGTCAGATGGCTCTCCAGTCCGACCTCTACGGAGGGCGCAGCGCTCTATCTCCTCCTCGTCGTACTGCTCGGTATCGGTGGGAAACTCCTCTGGGACTGGTACACCGAGGACGACACAGAAGAAGTCGAGTTCTCGGATGTCCTCGACGAGGAGACACTCGAACAGGGCGAGGCCGAACGCCAGCTCCTCGACGACATCGCCGAGTCACACAAGACGGTGACCGCGCCGGCTGCCGCCGAGTGGGAAACGCGAGCCGCACGAGTCGGCGAGCAGTGGACGACGACGCTGTACATCGCCGACTACCCGGACTACCCCAACGACGGCTACCTCAGCGACCTCTTCGAGATGACCGACGTACAGTTCGACCTGACGGCCCACATCACGCCGAAGAATCAGGAGCGGGCCCGGAACGAACTACAGGACATCGCTGACGATCTTCAGGTGGATGCCGACCTCGAACAGAGCGTCCGGAGTGCCTACCTTCAGGAGCGGGCCAACGAGGCCGCAGCGACGTACACAGCTGTCGAGAACGGCGCGAGCGTCTTCGACCAGGGGATGTTCATCACCGTTCGGGCCGACGAGAAGGACGACCTCAGAGACGCCGTCCAGAAGGTCAAGAGTGCGCTTCGTGACGATCCGGCGAACCTCACGCCGAAGACCGCAATCTGTCGGCAGGACCTCGCCCTTCAGTCCGCCGCGCCCATCGGCGACAACGAGTTCGGCCGCACGTCAATCGCACTCGGCGGCGCCGTCGGCGCATTACTCTCCTCGCCGCACAACGCGACGATCCTCGAGGAGGGCGGCGTCGAGTTCGGGATTCACAAGGACAACCAGAGCCCTGTGGTCATCGACCCGTTCGCCCGAGACAACGGGTACGCGATGTTCACCGTCGGCGACACGGGCTCAGGGAAGTCGTTCAGTTCCAAGCAGAACTTCATCCGATCCATCGAACAGAGCAAGGACCGCATCGGCATCATCCTCGAACCGCTGAACAACTGGGCCGGTGTCTCGGAAGCCCTCGACGCCAAACGGATCACGGTCGGCGGAACGCTCGGTCTGAATCCGCTGGAAATCCGAGAGACGCCGGAGCACGTCCAGCGGGCGATGGGTGAGGACGCGAGCCCGTTCAACGAGAAGCTCGACGACGCGATGAGCTTCCTCACGAACTTCTTCGCCCTCCGCGGTATCTCGCTGGGCGACCGGCGGACGACGCTCGAACTCGGGCTCAAGCGCGCCTACAAGCGCCAGGACATTACGGACGACATCTCCACGCACAGCAACCCGAGCCCGACCATCCGCGACATGATGGACGTCTTCGAGGATATGGTCGACGACCCCGAGGAGTTCGTCGTGCGGTCCGACGAGGAAGCCGGGAAGATCAAAGAGGACGCAACGTGGCTGCTCGACCAGCTCCGCCCCTTCGAGGACGACGGTCGTCACGCCAATCTCGGCCAGGAGTCCGATTTCGATATCCGGGACGAGAAGGTCATCTATCTCGATCTCGCCCAGCAGGAAGGGAGCGTGGACAGCAGCACAGCGCTGACGATGCAGCTCCTCATCTCGCTGGTGTACGAGCGAGCGAAGGTCTCGGACAAGGAGGTCGTGTTCTACATCGACGAGGCCCGCTACATCATGCAGGACGCCGCCAGTCTGGCGTTCCTCGAGACTGTCTTCCGGCACCACCGCCACCACGACCTCTCGATCCGGCTGGTCACACAGACCGTCGACGAGTTCTTCGAGCACGCCGAATCCGAGGCGATCCTCGATCAGTGTGCCGTCAAGCAGTTCCACCGCCTCGACGGGATGGACGAGGAGTGGGCCGACGAGTTCGGCCTGAACTACGCACAGATGCGATTCGTCCAGGATGCGGTGCCTGGAAACGAGGACGCCGGCTTCTCCGAGGCGCTGGTGGGCGTCGACGGCGAGTGGCGCGGCATCCAGGTCAAAGCGATGCCGAAGGAGAAACAGGTCATCGACTTCGACCCGACCTCCCAAGTTCGGTCCTCACTCCCCGGCGCCGGCGACAGCGCTGTCGATAGCGAGATGGAGGAATTCCAAGCGGACCTAGAAGAGAGAGTAACGAACGGAACGAACGAAACGAACACCACCGAAGATGAATCCGACGCCGTCGCAGCCGAGCCAGACGGCGGGTCAACGGAGGGAACCGACAATGGCTGACTACCTGCGCGTCACCCCGACCTCCGAACAACTCGATGCCGAAAGCATCCCCCGCGTCCTCGACAGCCTCTACAAACTGACCACGCCGGGGTCGTCGGGCCTCGGAGCAAAGCTAAACCCGCTCAACAGCGAGACACCGCCTCGGTTCGAGTTTCTCGCGATCAGTGAGGGGCCGGATGAGCCGGTGGAGTTCTTCTACGGCGCCGATGCCCACCTCGATACTGTCGAAAAGCGGCTCCGCTCAATCTACCCGTCCACGTTCGATATCGAACGCGTCGACGTCGACGTCGCCGACCGTCTCATTCAGCCGGTCGAGTTGACACCAGAAGAGTTCGTCGAGCACTACGAAGCCGGGCGGCTTCAGTACGAGTTTGGTCCAGGGGAGCAGTACGAGCACGTCGACGAAGAGCCGGCTGACGGTGACGCAGCCAATACGGACCCGGTCGTCGACGGCGGCACGGTATCCGCCACAATTCCCGACCATCACGTTGTCGTCGGCGACTCCGTTCTCGAACTTGCCTCCCCTGAGACACTCCCTGAGGATGAGCAGCAGCCATCGATCGAGAAGCCGACGATGACGACGAGAGGTACGATCCTGGCACGGCCAGCCGAGGACGCCGTCTCCCCGCTCGGTGTCCAGTGGTGTGGGTCCGCGTCGCGGAAGCAGGACTGGATGACGTCGCTGACGCCGTTCACAGCGGACGAGTCAGACGGGAATCTCTCCTCGGTCGACCAACCCGGTGCCGCGCTCGCGACGCTCATCGACCACCTTATGGAGGCGACAGCCCCGACCGCGTTCCAAGTCGTCTTCCAACGACGCAGCAGCTGGCAATCCGACGCAGAAGTGCGGAAAGAGGACCTCGTCGACGGCCGCGATACGTTCTTCCAGGAGGTAGTCGGGTCGTTCCTCGAGGTCGAAGACCACCGGAGCGACCAGGACGAACGACAACTCAGTGAGTCCGTCGAGAAACGGATCGAGTACATCGACGCGAAAAACGCCAAACGGTCGTTCACGGCGAACATCCGCGCCGTTGGCGTCCCTACTGATGGCACTCGCGACGACCTCGATGCACGCATGGATTCGCTTCTCCCGGTGTTCGATCCGCTCGACGGGCCGTTCTACGAGGTCGAGGGACAGCGTTTCCGAGAGAGTGGTTTTCGTGAGAAAACAAAGGAGAAAAACGCACGGGCCGCGCTCCAGCGTCTTCTCAACCGAGAGCTGACGACGGGCCGGGGGAAGACCCGACCCGAATTGGTCCTCTGTGGGACGGAGCTCGCGAACTTCATCCTCGTCCCTTCCTCCGAACAGTTGACCGTTGAGGGAACACGGGGGACTCGAGCCGAACAGCAGAGCCGCAATCCGCTCCCGTGGCCGAATCCCGACCTGATCCAGCAGTTCCAGGACGGGATGGAGATCGGGTATGCCCTCGACGATAACGGGGAGCCGCGACCGAATCCGATCCAAATCCCGCCGGACCTGTTGCCCACGCATTACGGGCGGTTCGCGTCGACTGGTGGCGGGAAGTCGAAGGCCATCATCAACGACGCGCTCTCGCTCCGCGAGACGACGGGTGGCCCCGTCGTCCTCGTCGACCCGAAGGGGGACGGAATGTGTGAGAACTACCTGCGCTGCCACTACGAGCGGTTCGGTGGCCTCGACGACATCTACCACTTCCGCGTCCCCGAGACGATCCCCGCGTTCTCGTTCTTCGACATCCGCCCAGCGCTCGAAGCGGGCCGGAACCGTGAGGACGCGATTCAGGACAAGGTCGACCACTTCCACGACATCCTCCGGATGATCATGGGTCGCGAGCAGTACGGCCAAGCGTTCGTCGCGAACGAGATCCTCAGCTACCTCATCAAGGCGCTGTTTGACGAGGAGTACGGCAGCGACGTGTTCGGGCTGGACGACCTCTTCGCCGCCGCCTTCCGGATGCAACGCGAGCAGACGATTCCCCCGGTCTCTGCGGACAACCAGAATATTGAGGAATCGCTGACGCGCCACTTCGCGAAGGACAACCACCAGTTCCAGGTGTCGATGGACGCCGTCGGAAACCGCCTCGACAAGCTCAAAGAAGACGCGCATCTCCGCCGGATCTTCAGCCACGTTCCCGAGCAGAACGACGCCGGCGATTACGTCGACAACCGCTTTGACTTCCGCGAGTTCCTCGATGAAGACACGACCATCATCTTCGACCTCGGCGACCTGCGGCCGGAGGCACAGCGAGCGATCACACTCCTGCTGTTGAGCAACCTCTGGGATGCCGTGCAGGTGCGCCGGCGCGACGGTCAGACCGACTACGAGAAGCTCACGAACCTCATCATCGAGGAGGCGGCACCGGTCGCGTCGACGAAACTGGTCTCCGAGCAGCTGCTACCGCAGGGCCGATCGTTCGGCCTGAGTATGGGCCTCGTGATGCAGTTCCCCGAACAGGTGCGGAACCGGAACGAGCGAGCCTATGACGAGGTGCTGAACAACATCAAGACGAAGCTTATCGGGAACATCTCGATCGAGCGCGACCTAGCGGAGTCGCTTGCCCACGAGGACCTCAGCCCGACCGAACTCCGCAACCGGATCAACACGCTGCCGAGCGGCGAGTGGATCGCCCAGCTCCCGAGCCCGTCCTTCGGGGAGACTGGTCCGCCGCCGTTTTCGTTGAAGCCCCTCCCGATTGCGCCGGGGCATCCAGAAAGCGACCAGCCGCTCACAGAGCCCCAGGAAGACCATTTCGAGTCCGTGTCCCGGCCACGGATGGTCGAGCGGACACAGGCCCAGTACGGACTGACAGCGACGACTGAATCGAGTCCGGCTCCCGAGGAGGCGGGGTGGGGGAGTTCAAGAGCCGACACGACGGGCTCATCGGCTGATGGAGATACGGGGGACGACCCGAACCAGTCCGCGTTCATCAGCCAAGCGACAACCGAGGACGGGTCGACGTCGACGACTCAACCCGAGACGGACAGCGAGTCCGGTGGAGACCACGGGGAGATCAGTTCGTTGTTCGGGGAACCCGCTGCTAGCGATGGTGACCCAGCTCCCGACCAAGCAGCGCAACCGGCGAACGGATCAACGCCCGTTCAGGACAGCGGTGTACCCGTTCCCGATGACGACCTTCGAGAACGCGGGCTCAGTCGCGACGATGTCCGATTCCTGAGCCAAGTCCTTGACGTGATGAACAGGGACGACGACGAGTACACGCTCTTGAAGAGTATGCGCCAGCTGCGAGACGACTACGAGGACCTCCATCTGGAGCGGCTCACGGAACAGGAGCTATTGGACGAGGGATCTGCTGCTGGCCGCAAGTACTACACCGTGCTTCCGGCCGGGCGAGACCTCCTCGGCAGGGAACTGAACGCCGGTCCCGGCGAGGGTGACCTCGGCGAAAAAACCCCGCACAAGGTCGGCGTCCGACTCCTCGAGTTGTGGCTCCAGCAGCAGGACGGCGTCGTTCGCGTCGAACCGTACTACGAATACGACGATGGAATGGTGCTGGATGTAGCCGGGTTCGACGATAAGGGCAATCTGGTCTGGGCTGGTGAAGCGGAGCTCGCGAGTAACAATAGGCACGCCCCGGTCGAGGATTACGACAAGCTCAGCGCCGTGGACGGCGACGCAGTTTGGGCGTTCAACACTCGGGAGACAGCCATCGGCGTGCTCGACGCGTTGGCCGACGCCGACAGGATCGACGAGCCTGTCAGTGGGCGGTCGGCGCGGTCGTTCGCGAACATTAGAGACGCTGTCGAGGAACTCAGTGCTGACGGGCTGACCACCGTTCGGGGGTTCAAAAATCTCAAAGAGGGACTCGAGTCATGACGTGGCGACAGGCAACGCGTGAGGAGATCTATGCCTACTACGCTGAGGAATTTCCCCGCTATGTCGACGACCTGCCGGAGTTCATCACGGGGACCGGTCCGAAACAGTACGCTGTCGCCTTCCGCGAGGCCCATCCGGTGCGCAACGATGAGGTGCCGGACAAGGACTTCATCCGGCGGGATACGTGGCAAACGAATCCATCAGGCGATCGGACGACGGCGGAGTTCAACAGCTTTGAGGACGTCGTTGAGTTCGTTCGCCATCCCGCACGGAACGACCCGCTGGGCCGAAGCGAATTCGCACTTGCTGATCCAGAAGTCTTGGAGCAACCGGATCCACGCCCCGATGCCGTCTACTACGCACTCGATCACTGGGAGCGGCCGTGGGTCCTCCTCGTCGATATCGACGCCAAGGAGATCGCTCGAGAACGAGCCGCGGATGCTGTCTCGGACAACATCGACGACCGGGACGACGAGGCACTCCTCGACGCCGCCGGCATCCTCGACGCCGAGCCAACCGGGTATCCGTACGCCTTCGAAGACGTCGACCGCGCCATCGAGTACGGGTTCGAGGTGCGCGACATCTTCGAGGACGATTTCGACGCCGAGGAAACGATGGTCGTCTACAGCGGGCAAGGCGTCCACGTCTACCTCCTCGACTCTGACCCGGCGCACCGATACGACGAGCAGAGTCGCGAGGTGTTGAACGACCTCCTCCTCAAGACCTACGACATCCCCATCGACCCCGTCGTGACGGCGGACCGCCGGCGTGTCGCTCGCCTGCCCTACTCGCTGCACGCCGACGTCTGTAGCATCGTTCAACCCATCGAGAGCCCGGCGTTCGACGTTCGGTCGGCGACACCCGAGGTGATCGACGAATGAGCCCCAGTACGCCTACCGACGACGAGGACATGGCGTATCGAGTTGCGGCACTCCCGCTGCAGTACGGTGAGACCCGCATCAACCAGCTGTTTACGCGTGGCTACAACCGATACGTCGTCGACGGCGAGGACCAGCCCGAAGACCTCGTGAATGACGTCGAGCGGTTCGGGACGGCAGCGTTCAAAGAGCAGGTTCGTGCCGACGCAGCCAACGAGCCGTTCGTCGACGAGCCGGGAACGCTCGCTGTGCTCGCGACGCTGAGTGCGATCTGTGTGAAAGAGCACCCGAAGTTCGAGCACGCGTCGCCCCGGAACATCCAGGTGCTCTACGACATCCGTGAGTTGTACGTCAACAATCTCGCCTCCCTCACCCGTGCTCGCGGTGATGGGGCACTCCAGCAGGACATCGCCGACGTGCTGTACAGCAAAGAGCCCGGCGAGGATGGCCCGCATCCGGGTCGGGTCTGTACGGGCATCACAGAGATGCAGGAGTTCGGGGATGGCCTGTACCTCGAAATCCCAATGGCCGCAGCCTCACGCAAATGTCTCGTTCGGGAGGACAAGGATTCGACGGGGAGTGACGACGGAGAGATACTGACGCGAGTGAAGGACAACAAGCTGTACGTCCCGGTCGGTGATTTCGACAGCAAGTATCGGGACTACGCTGAGCGGGCGTTCAAGAAGCTCCTGCGAGTCCAGGAGGATGGGCTCTCCAACGACCAGCTGACGTGGCTGACCACGAACGAGTCCGCGATAACGGAGCGGATCGACCGCTTCCTCGAGACCGGCCATCACGAGCGCATCTGGCGGAACTGGGACCGTGGCGAACGGACGATCCGCGTCCTCCGGCGAGCCCTGAGTGACGCCCCCGACGACGTCGCCCAGAGAGGGGAGTTCCTTACAGCGAAAGAGCTCTATCGAGCGGTCGAGGCGTACGAGGCCGATGACGACTGGGAATCGTCTGTAACGGATTGGATCTCGAGTCCGAGCAGTCTCGCCAAGACGTTGGCCGACCACGAGTCACATTCGGCGGTCACCATCGACCGCGACGGGCGCGTCAACACCTATCGAATCGGGCGGGACGGAACCGGCGCTGAACAGATCGAGGTGCGGGAAATCGACGACCTCTTCGAACTCCCCTGTCTGGCGAATATGGAGGAGCGACTACACGAGAAGAAGCCCGTCCGGAAGGACCTCTATAACTTCGCGCGGATGGTGATGTGGCTGCCGCAGTACCGAGACAGCAGCCTCGACGAGATCGTCGCGGACCTCAAGGACGTCTTCTCCAGGTGGCCGTGGTACGACGAGCAGGAGACCGAGTACCAGGTTCGCTACGAATTCTCGAACACGATCGACGGCGACACGCCGTTGCCGATGAACTGCGATAACGACGATCTACAGCGCTACTGTATCGGCCAGGACCAGTGTCCCTACTCGATCTGGGGCAGCCTCCCGTTCCCGGATGAGATGTACGAACAAGTCGACGAGGAGTCCGCAGGCCCCGCTGAGCAGTTCTGAAAAGGATTTTGACGAATGCTCAACGCCCCGAGATAGCCTATCACAAGCCACTCACGGAAGGTTATTCAGATCGGCACGCGAAGTATCCAACTATCCAAATGCGTGACTCCACATCACAAACATCCCCCAGTCAGAGTGCCATAGAAGCGCTTGTACAGAACTTCCCGAATGGCGTTCTTGTTCTCTTCGATGATGATCTCCGATATCGGGCTGTGGGCCCCGATGTATTGCCATTCTCTAATGCGAACGCTACCGAGCTTATTGGACACTCAATTCACGAACTATTCCCAGAACAGACAGCCCGTCGTCTCGAGCCAGAATTACGTGCGACGCTTCAGGGAAACGCACGCTCCTTCGATATCGAGTATGACGACCGCATCCATCACATCGAGACCAAACCCGCGAAGGTCGATGACGAGGCGTATGGTGTCCTCGCTACACAGGACGTGACGCAGGAGCGCGAGACTGCCGATTCACTACAGGAGCAGAACGAGCGTCTGGATCAGTTTGCGAGTATGGTCTCACACGATCTTCAGAACCCACTTTCAATCGCCACCGGCCATTTGCAGTTGTACCAAGAGACCGGCGATCCCGACCATCTTACGAAAGTCGAAGAGACACTCACCCGCCTCGACGAACTCACACAGGACCTTCTGACACTTGTGCAATCAAACGAGATGACGGACACCATTGAGAACGTCTCGCTGCATGCGGTCGCCCACGATGCGTGGGAGATGATCGAGACCCGCAGCGCAACCCTGACTGTCTCTGATCACTCGATAAAAGCAGACCACGGTCAGTTGCAGGCGCTCTTCGAGAATCTATTCCGAAACGCAATCGGGCACGGTGGGAACGAGGTGACGGTGCGGGTTGGGCCGCTCGAGGACGGCTTCTATATCGAAGACACGGGAACGGGAATCCCCGAAGAGAAGCGCGAAACCGTCTTCGAACACGGCTTTTCAACGGGGTACGGGGGGAACGGCGTTGGACTGACCATCGTCAGTCGAATCGCCAATCACCACAGTTGGTCGGTCGAACTGACCGAGGAAGAATCCGGGGGGGCACGCTTCGAATTCACCGGTGTCGATCTCGCTGATTGATTGCTACGCAGGCAGCGAACCCGTTTCCGCTGGAGTGACCATTACTCCAAAACCTCGGATTGTCCCTTCTGAAGTGTAACTGGCAATG
Source organism: Halobellus rufus (assembly GCF_000739575.1). GTDB lineage: Archaea > Halobacteriota > Halobacteria > Halobacteriales > Haloferacaceae > Haloquadratum > Haloquadratum rufum. Next base: position 27,782 of record NZ_BBJO01000019.1, read on the forward strand.
ATCGTCGCGGGCGCTGTGAACGTACTCCCGTCGCGCTGGCGCCATTCTACGTCTGTCGTTACGTCGCCATCAATGCGAGCAGATTCGATGAGGTCATCGGCTCGCCGTCTATCAGGCCCGTCTGACGAGAGCAGTGTTCCGAGATGTATCCCGAGGCCGTCCCCGATCGAATAGCCTAGGACATCCCTAGCGTTGTCGTTCCACCGGGTCACGTAGCCCTCGTGGTCGAGTGTGTAGAAGGCCTTCTCGTCTGCGTTCTCGAAAAGGTGATAGAACTCTCCGGGATGGGCCGCCGTTGACCGCTCTCCGCTGAGGTCTCGAGCCGTACAGACAATGCTCCCATTTTCCGTTTTCGCCAATCGATGGTCCGTAACGAGCCGGTCCCCCTGCTTCGTGAGACGGACGGTCTCACCGCTCCAGTATCCAAGCTTCGACACCTCTGGGAGGATGCTGTGTTCGAGTCGGTCCGCTTCCTCGTTGTGATAGAGGATTTTCCACGACCGTCCGACGAGTTCGGACCGTTCATAGCCGAAGAGCGTAGCAAATGCAGGGTTCACGTACGAGAACGTTCCATCTGGTTCGACCAGACTGATCCCCTCAGTCGCAGTTTCGATGACGCGAAGTCCGTGGTCCTCCTTGTACGCCGTGATATCTTGGACATAGCCCACGATCCTGACGACGGATCCCTCGTCGTCGAAGATCGGTTTGCTCTGTCCGCGCACCCACCGGACGCCCTGTTCGGGATGCACTACACGATACTCGATCTCATCAGGCGTTCCGTTCGATAGCTTCTCCATCGACGAGAGTGCTTTCTCACGGTCTTGCTCGTGTACGTGGGTGAGAAATGCATCCGGCGTGTCCTCAAGTGTCTCAATAGGGATACCCCAGATCTCCTCGAATGCAGAATTGATGAAAAGCAATTCGTCCCAATCCGCAGTAACGCTAAACAGGATGTCGTCCGAGTTCTCCGCAAGTTCCGAGAATCGCTGTTCAGTCTCTCGGATGGTCTCCTGTGCAGTGTAGCTAGCGACGGCGTTCTTGATCCGATTCGCGAGAATTGTGTACTGGCTGGATCCCGCTTCCTTTTGGAGGTACTCAGTAACACCCGCAGAAATCGCATCACTTGCGACGTCTTCGCTACCTTTCCCTGTATATAGAATGAAGGGTATTCGGGGATGGGCTTCTCGAACCGCTGTGAGAAAGTCGAGACCAGTCTGCCCGGGCATTTCATAATCCGAGACAATGCAATGAAACTCCCCAGCTGAAAAGGCTTCCAACCCGTCACTCACATTCGTTTCAGACTCGACAACAAAGCGATCATCCTCTCGGCTGAGAAACATCGCAGTAAGCTCAGTGAGATCCGGCTCGTCGTCGACGTGGAGGACCCGGATATTGGATGGAAGGGTGTTCATTACCTACCTACAAGTAAATGAGTCTCCATAGTTTAGTGGGGTTTGTAGACAGCTACCCAGCGAATGACTGTCAGAGACGGCCATCTATCAAAATAATTTACTGAATTTGTAGAGCGTGCCAAAACGACCTCCCAGTTGGCCGTCGAGCAATTTCAGCACCTAATACGGACAGAATCTCTTGTTTTGAGGGGTCTCGCGACTCAGGGTACTGAGATGGAGTTCCTCGAAGGGGGAGAATAGATGGAGCAGTAACTCAGAAAAATTCAGATACCGCCGAAATCACCTTCATAGCCCCTTCGTCGAGCAAATTCTGTACTTCAAGAACTATTCGTGAATCCGTCGCGGTATTTTCTACCGCCTCAAATCGGCCCGACGGGGTTCTTCTTCGATTAGAGTCCGTCATGGCGTCTTGCATATCGCGGTTTTCGTCCAAAGAAAGAGGCGATATGCAGTGTGCGAAGGCCGCCGGCTCTCTCGGGCCGAGGGGCCGTCACAGGGGTAGCGGAACTACAGAAGTATCAGATGTAGCGCATAGGTTGACCGGGTGTGTGTCGGTGGTGTCTGTCGCCCCCGCCAGGGGGTGGCGGGGCGCATCACGTGCCCCCGATTGACGATGGCTTCGGACCAACGCAGCAAGACACGAGCAGCGCATCGAGCAACAAGTACTCCCGACGGTCAAGCCCCGTGGGCAGACCTCGAAGTGACGGTTCCGACCGACCGGGATCACGCGTCCGTCGTCGCGCTCGTGGAGTGTGCTCTCGTCGAACTCACGCACGAGGCCGTAGGCGCCGTCTTTGTCTCCCGACAGGTCGGGCGGTCGACGCGGACGCAGTACGTCGCCGGCGACGACGTCGGCGAGCAGTTCCAGAAACGGCACTTCGATGACCGACTGGGCTGGCACGAGACCACCGTCCCTCGACGAACCGTTCGCGACGAACTGATCACCCAGCTCACGCGACCGGCTGAACAGGCAGATGAAGGAGCAGCCAACGAGTCAGACACTTTCGTCGTGAAGCCAGTTCGAGAGCTCCAGACACCGTAGCGACTAGACTTAACCAACATTCCTTGGTCTTTTCAGGTCACAACGAGACACCCACGACAGACCCCCGTCCTGCCGAACACGGCCAGCCCGGTCGAAGAACTCGATGTCGCATTCCAGCTGAAAAGACCAACCCGACCGGTACCGGCACTGTGTTGGTTAACTCTGGGGCTGGATCCACCTCCTCGCCCCCACCCACCGCCCTGTACCTCGAGTAAGTGTATCCTGGCGGACGGGCGACTCGAACAGCGGTCGCGACGGGGTTTATCGGGCCGCTACTCCTCGAGAGCGAGTATGGTCGTCGTCGAGGAGGTCACCAAACTGAGCGAACGCCGCACCCAAACCTCGTCCGAGGCGTTTCCGGATGAGTCGCTAGCGTCGATTCGGGCGGCCGTCGAGGCTGTCCCGACCAGCGTTTTCGACGGCTCGACGAAACACACGGAGGTCGGCGGCTTCGATGCCGCAATCGCCGACGGACTCCCGCAGTACGAGTACGAAGGGGACGCCGCCGGCGGCTACAACCCGAACTGTAAGCTCTGGGCGCATCAGGGGTTTAACTACAGCGTCGATCTCTACGACGCCGACGCCCGCATCGCCATCGAGGTCGAGAAGAGCGAGCGGAAGAACGTCAGCGACGACCTCCTCAAGTTCCAGAAGGGGTACCGCACCCAGAAGGACGGCCGGCCGCGACGTCGACGGGGAGGACGAGTGATGCAGCAGACCCTCGTTGGCTGTGCGTTCTGCGACGCCCCGCCCGGTACCGAGACTGGCGAGGCGCACACCTGGGGGCAAGACGAGCGGGTCACTCACCCGATCTGCGTCGACTGTGCGATTCAGACGCGGCCGAATCCCGACGAGCGCGATCACGTCGCCTGTGACGGCTGTGGGCTGGTCGTCGATACGCTCGCAGCGCTCACGCGCTTCCGGGTCGAACTGGGGCATCTGGAAGGCCCGTTGCAGCTGTGCGCCCGCTGCAGTCTAGGTGGTCTCGCGACGTACTGGACGCGCGATCTCGAGGAGCATCTCGTCGCGACGCCGGCGGAGTGACCCAACACTCTTTACGGTTTCGCTGTAATCTGTAATCAAGAGCGACCCGTGTCACGCACCTCAAACCGCGCCGACGGCGACATCGTCCAGGACTTCCTCTCGGTCGCGGATCTCCTCGAGGAGCCACAGCTCGCCCAGCTGTACGCCTACCTCGCCCGGGAGAGGGAAGCGACCGTCCAGGACGTAATGGACGACCTCGAACTCGCCCAGGGGACAGCCTACAGCTACGTCAACCGGCTCGTCGACGCCGGCGTCGTCGACGTCACCGACGACGAACAGCCCCGGCGATACGCCGCCCGAGAGATCGACCTGACCGTGACCACGGCTGCTGGCGACCGCGAGTACACGATCACGCCGGCGCTCATCGACGCCGTCGGCCGCCGTGAGACGGACGCCGATATCGACACGTACATCGACCGGCACGGCGTCGCCGGCCTCGCGACCGCGCTCACCTACGCCGTCGCCCGCGAACGCGGCGAGGTGACCCACCGGCTGATGGCCGACGACCTCGACATCTCCCCGCTGGCCGCGGAGATGATCCTCCAGGCGCTTCGGCCCCTCGTCTACGAGCAATACGACATCGAGGAGGCAGGAGCGGGACTCGACGAGTTGGACATCGACGGGGACGTCTCCGCTGACGATCGTCGACACCGCTGACGGAGACAACCGATAATGGGCCACCTCGCGCTACCGATGAGAAGTCCTGATCTCGATGGTTGAGAAACGGTTAACGGGCGGCGTGAGAAAGTTGGGTACGTGACTGACGATCTCGCGTATCCCTCTGTCGAACTTATTCTGGATCTCCACGAACAAATCGTGGCGGAAGGCAACACCACAGAACCAGGAGTTCGATCAGAGGACGCGATTGGCTCCGCGTTGCAGTACATTTCGGAGGGATTCTTCGGGGAGGTACCCGAGACGATCCACGACAAAGCGGTACACCTGATGCGGCTGCTGGTTGCAGAGCATCCGTTCGTCGATGGAAACAAACGAACGGCGCTCCGAACAGTGGTGGTTTTCTATATGTTGAACGGGTACACGTTCGACTACGGCGATGAAATTCGGGCCCTCTTGCACCGCTTCGCAACCAACGAAGCCGCGGTCGACACGGATACTGCAGTTATCTACTTCCGGGCATGTGCTCGTCGCAACTGATAAAGGGACACACAGAGTATGTTCAACAGAACAATGGCGTCCAGCACCGATTCCGCGACGGCGGTCGACGACGAAGTCCGCCAGCTCTACGAGCGGTATCAGGCGGCCGAGAGCGACGCCGAACGTCACGATATCGCCCTCGAGATGGGGAAGCTCGACGGACGCCGTCACGCGGAGATCTACGCAGCACTTGAAGACGAGTGAACCGTCCTTCTTTCAGGATACCGGCTGCGAAGTCGATCGGCACTGGCGACTAGCTGGTTTTTGATCTAGATTTTTCGCCAGCGGGGTTCATTCAGCTTCGAGGTCACGTGCGTCGATCTCGCGGCGAGATACTGCTCTCCCTGACGAGTGATGTCGTAGACGCCGTTGCCGAGGTGGACGAGAAGGCCATAGGTGACCAGCGTCTTGCAGCGAGCGTTGATGTGTTGCCGGGAGAAGCGCACGCGATCGCTGTCCGCCATTTCCTTCGGGGTGTCAGGGCCGTCCTCAGAGAGATGCTCCAGAATGCGGTCATCAGCGCGAGACATCCAGTCGGCGTCAAAGCGCATAATCGCTTCTGGTTGCGCCGACGCTATCCCAAACGCGCTAAGTCAAGTAGCAGAGCGTATCGCTTCTGTGGTTGACTCCTAACGTTTTAAACGCCCGCCACCCTAACCTCCGAGCGTACAGATGCATTCCCCGTCCACCAGCAGTTCGGATGGATCGAGTGACCTCCTCGTTGAGATCATCGAGACACTCGAAGCGTGTGGGCTCGAGGACGATTCCTACCAGCTCCACGATTACGTCGACCCCGGTGCGCTCGAACAGCTGCTCGCCTCCGCCGATGAGACCATCACTGTTCAGTTCACCGTCGAGGGGATCCCGCTCGATGTCTCGCCGGGGGGCGTGGAGGTCATCGTCGAGGACGAGTCCGACGCTGACACCGAATAACGCCCAGAACAGGGAAGATACCGATTGTTCTCGAAAGCCCTCGGCCGCTCGACGTCCCGCGACCGCCGCTGCGCGCCTCGTGGCTGCGGTGCTTGCGGGGTCGGGGGACGGCCGAGTCGGCCTCGCCCTTTCTGAGTCCACCAGGACTGTAGATGGCTCACCGAGCGATGTAGCCGGCTGGACAGGTGTGTACGTAGCGGCCCGCCCCGCTCGCCGCTGCCGCCCTCCGCGTCGCTCGCGACCGACCATTCCAGTATGAGAAAAGTCGATCCGTATTCGCGGTTATTTGCTACCGAACCGGATGTGACTCCCCGCCCTCCTGCCGACGGGAGGACAGAACCAACCCAATAAGCCCAGGACCGAACACGGCAAGGAGTATCTCTACGAAGATCGCACCCGCCAGTTGGGAGCTGATTTCACAGAATCCCACCAGACAGACTGTCGGCCCTTGAAGATCGAAGAGCGTCCCCTGAGCGAGTCCGCCAGGAGCAATGAAGGTTCCAAAGGTGACGAGCATAGCGATCGGCCAGCCGGCTACCGTGTCTCGAAGCGCTGCTTCCGGCTCGATATGCCGCCAGTGGTGGATGACCTTTTGACCGACTGCCAGCGGAAGCGCCGTTAGGATCAGCAGTGAACCGACTCCCGTGATCACAAGCGTCGCCGGAATTTCCCACAGTTCCGGGTCTAATCCGCCTCCAGCGATTGCCCAAACGACGGTGACGCCGACGAGATAGAGCAGACTGGCCTCAAGGACCGCTAGTCGGAGTACCCTCCTGATCGGCGGCGTTTCCGTTCGGGAGGCCAGAAGCGTTGTAACGGCGACTGGACCCGAGATCCCCACGGTGATGACGAACGCGAGAACGGGGAGTAACCCTGTCGGGAGTGTCATTCACCACGTCACCCCTGATGAGCGTATCATACTCGCTCTTTGTTCAAGCCAAGGCATAACCCCCCGCTTGGTTCAAAATTGGTTTTGACGGATACTGGGGAGTCCTCCTATCGATTCCACTGCCACCAGAACACGACTAGGCCGAGGATGAAAAGCCCACCGAGAAGGAACTCAAATCCAGGAACTGACAGCAGTGACTGAATCCCTGATTCATTACCGCCGCCCACACCGAGACCAAACCCGCGGTAGATATAGAGTAGGACTGATCCAAGGAGAAGCAGGCCCGTCGCGCCGATGAGACGCTTGAGGAGGTCAATAAATCCAGTCTTGCGTGTCTCCGTGCCGACGAAGACGACAACCGGGTCGTCGGCTGGCGCATACACCTCCATCTCCTTGCCTTTCTCGGAGTACCGTGTGTCAGTTACCTGCACGACACCTGCATCCTCGAGGTTGTCCAGATGATAGGAGACGTTCTGGACCGACATATCGAGCCGCTTCGCGAGTCCAGACGGTGGCGCAGGCTCGTCGTAAATGGCTGTCAGGACACGTCGTGCTGTGTCCGACGCAAGGGCCTCAAACACATCTGCCGTCCCCTCTTCATCAACGCCGAGAACTTGGATCTCTCCCTCCTGTGTCGCAGACACATCGTCGGTGGAGGGCAGTAAGGACATACTGCATGATTTTGCAGGAGCCGACATAAGCTTCGGGTGACCGCCGAAACGCTCCGACATTCCGGTCAATCACCTTCTGGAGAACCAACCAGCTGGTAGCGTCAGTTGACGTCATTTCGAAAGCCCCCGAGCGCTCGACGACCGCGACTCGCTGCGCGCCTCGTGCCTTCGGTGCTTGCGTCGTCGGGGCACGTCGAGCGTCCGGCCCCTTTCAGTCCTGCCCTGGAGGCTAGTGTGGAGTCAGCACCCTCCATCGGTTGGATCGGTGGATCGTACCGGTCCGCCCCGCTCGCCGCTCTCCGCACCGCCCGCGTCTACTCGCCAAAATTACGGCTCACGAACCGCGAGCAGTCGGCTCTCGTAATTATGCCCCGGGTTCGTCTGGATATACGCCGTATCCCCAACGACAACCGGTGGGCCACTCCGCTCTCCAATGTCCAGTCGCCATCGACGTGTCCCGTCTGCCCGTGCGACAGCTGCAAGCTCCTCACCCTGACTGATGTACACCGTATCCCCTGCGACAGTCGGCGAGAGGACCGCTCCCTTTTCGGTCTCGTACGTCCAGATGTTGCTCCCGTCACTCACATCGAGTGCATGCAACCGCCCAGTATCGGCATCAGGATACCACTCGCCCACGTACAGCGTCCCGTCTGCGTATGCGGGCGGGCTGAGCGTCTTCTTCGGGAGCGTCCAGTCCCACGCAACCTCACCTGAGGTAGTCTCGAGGGCGAATAGCCGTTCTGCCCCCGACCACGGTGAGTCATCCAATCCAGCGGAGACGTGCGGCTTCAACGCGGAGACGAAGACACGATTCGCGCCAGCGACGACGTGTCCTTTGAGCCCCCAGTCATCACCAACATTCAGTTTGGCAGTCCACTCCCGGTCACCGGACTGCGTGTTCACCGCATACACCTCCCGCGTCGCTCGGTAGCTCTCGTTCATATCGAATGTGAACGCAAGATTCGCGGTTACTGCTGGTTTCGCCCAGTCAGTGCGCCACGTTGGCCCATCGTCAGTCTCGACGACGTGTGGGCCGAGTGGGGCCGTCCACTCGATGTCTCCTGTCGTTGCATCGCACGCGATAATCCCTCTATTTGACCCGATATAGACTGAATCACCTCTGACCGTCGGGCCGATCGGCGGCCGTTCGCCGCTTGATGCGGTGATTCCGTCCTTCAGGATCCACTCCTGCTCACCAGTCGTGCGATCCAGCGCGTGGAGCCGAACCACGTTCTCCTCCGTGCGGGTGATGACGAGCAGCCGGTTCTCGTGAAGCGCCGGGGCCCAGCGCATCGGAGGGAGGTCACTGTTCGACCATTGCTCTGCCCCGTCATCCGACGCCAGCGCGAACGCTGTTCCATCAGTCCATGCCTCAGTCAGATAGAGAGCGTCGTCGACGACTGGCGGATACACCGGCCGGTCGCCAAGCTGTTCCCACGCAATCGTCGCATCGTCACGGGGACCACGCACTTCCGGTGTGTGCCGTGTATTCCGGGCGTCGTAGCCAATCTGGGGCCATGTCCCTGCGGGGATGGAGTCGTCAGTCGACGGCGTTTGGTCCCCCTGATTATCGGTTCCACTGCCCGGACTAGCCAGACAGCCAGCCAGGCCGCCCGTGAGGATTCCACCTGTCGTGGCGAGGACCGTACGACGGCGCATATCTGTTCTGTTGTTCAGTACAGCTAATGGTCTTGTGGTCGCTCAAACGCCTGTTTGTCCCTCATCCAGAGAGGCGACGTGCCTCGTGGGTGGTGTACTCCTCGCTGATGTGGTTTTTGAGCGCCTGCAAAGGGTGCAGGCGCGTTCGGTCGTGCCTGCACAGCACAGGTGATTCGAGATGCAACACCACACACAGCGACTGGTGTACCGACAGACGGAGGCGCGATGACCGATGGCGGTCGAACTGAACGAGATCGAAGAGGCCGAAGTCGACCTGGAGGAGTGGCTAGTCGAACAGGCCGAGAACGGTGTTCCGGAAATCGTCCTGATTGGGCTTCTTCGGGACTACGCGGACGACATCGAACAGCTTGGCTACGTGCCGCGAATGTGGTGTGCGTCCGACCGATGAGGCGGACTAACACCTTCGAGGTCGTTCCCCAATCGGAACAGGCTGACACCATCCTCCGACGCCTCCTCGATGCGTCAGCGAGCCTCTGGAATCAGCTCACCTACGAGCGCCGGCAACAGTTCTTCGCCGGCGAGAGTATCTGGGACGGTGCGGATTACTACGACGAGTACGTCGACGTGCTTGGATCGGCGACGACTCAGCAGGTCACCCGCATCAACGACACCGCCTAGCGGTCGTTCTTCGAGACGGTCGAAGAGGCCGACCAGGAGGTCAGTCCCCCCGGCTACTGGGGGAACCAAGCCGACGGGCGTGACCTGCGGACCTACATCCGCAACGACGCCTACACGATCAGGTGGAGCGAGCGCTCCCGGCTTGAGGTTCCTATCGGCAGTCAGCTCAAAGACGAGTATGGTTTTGGGCGTTCCGAACGGCTTCAGGTTGCGATTCGAGGCGACCCACACTGGCAGGGTGATCAGGGTCGCCTCCACCTCACCTACGACGACATCGATGAGACGTATCGCGCCCACCAGCCAGTGACGGTCCCCGAAAGCGGGCAGGCGACGCCGACTGGGACGGACGCCGCCGCACTCGATATCGGTGCGAACGTCCTCGTAGCGTGTACGACGACGACCGGCGACCAGTATTGGTACAGCGGCCAGGAACCGTTCCGGCAGTTCCGCGAAACCACCGAGCGCATCGCCGACGCCAAGGCGAAGCTGCCGGATGGACAGCAGACCAGCAACCGAATTCAGCGGCTCTATCGGAAGCGGTCCCGCCGGCGCGACCACGCCGTGAACGCGCTCCTTCGAGATCTGGTCGAGCGACTCCACGAGGACGGTGTCGAAATCCTCTATCACGGCGACCTCACCGGTGTCCTTGGCGAGTACTGGTCGGTCGAGGCGAACCTCAAAGCCCGCACCTTCTGGGCGCATCGGCAGTGTCTCGACCAGCTTGCGAACGTCTGTGAGGAGTACGGGATCGAGGTGGCCTCACTCTCCGAAGCGTGGACTTCTCAGACGTGTCCGGAGTGCGGCGAGCGCGAACAGACCCGACGGCATCGCGAGACGCTGACGTGTCCGTGTGGCTTCGAGGGCCACGCCGATCTCGTCGCGTCGCAGACACTGCTCGAACAGGCAACGAACACCGAGGTCAGGCCGACGGCACGGCCCGTGCGGTTCCAGTGGGACGACCACCAGTGGTACCCTGTCGAGGGAGCCACGGTGGCTCCCAACGAATAGCGCACAAACCCGCAAGGTGCCGCCGTGGTGTCGCCGTGACACCAGCGAGCGGACGCTCCGTGTACGCGGAGTGGATGTCGATCCGCTGGTCGCTCGCTTTTCCAGCTGCTAGCGCTTTCAGTACAACTTTTCTTGGGCGTTGTTTGGCCGAGATTCGGTGGTTCAACGAACGCCTCAGCTGCGGTTTATTGAGCCGGCAGTAGTTTCTCGCGGCTGGTTGGTGTGGTACTCTACGGCTCGCACCGCTCGCCGCTGCCGCCCTCCGCGTCGCTCGCGACCGACCATTCCGGGCGGTCTGCCTGCGGTAGCGGGCGGACTGCCGGGCTAAAGTGAATATGGTCTCGACGCCAGCGCTTCACCCGTTCGGGTCCTGCGGACCTCGGCGACGCCGACCGCGACGGACGTGGTTGCGTCGCGGCGAACGGGGAATGCGCTGGCCGCTCGCTCCGGGCGGGTCGGCGCGCGGTGCTGGTTGGGTGACCTTCCTGAGGCGCGCTCTCGCTCGCGCCCGGTAGGGCGCTCGCGAAGGCGCGAGCGAGAGCGCGCAGATGGTTCTGTCGGTCGTTGTCGTCGGAAAACCGCGATGTTGGAGCATCGCGGTGTCGGCGCGTGAGCGCCTTCGGAATCAGGTCGATTCCAATGTCTAGTAACAACGCTAGCGGAAAGGTCGTTTCGGTCGATGAACAGGCATTCGAGAACGCGGGCGAGCAGGCGGTCGATGAAGAGGGCTTCCCGGTCGTCGACGAGACGCCGGAGTTCGAGGCGACGGTCGAGCAGGAGACGCAGGCGAAGGTGGATGCGAACCACCCGGACGGGATCGCGGACACGAGCGGGGACCGGATTCACGGTGTCACCCTCGAACAGGAAGAGCGCATTCAGGCGCGGGAAGCCGAGCTGGAGCACATCAGTGCCCAGGCGGAACTCGGTGGCCAAGACGGTCGGGCGGAGCGGACGCGGGAGGTCGTCGTCGAGCAGTGTGGCCGTGACGAGCCCGAACCGGTGGAGCGCACGGATCCCCGAGAGAAGCTAACGCAGGAAGAACTCGGAGCGGTGAACACGCAGGCGATGCGGATCAGCGACGAGGTGCAGGGCGGCTGGTCGAGAGCGGTCGTCGCGAAGCAGCTGGCCGAGAAGGTGGCGCGCGGTCGGGACGTCACGAAGGCGGTGCTGGAGACGCTCGAGGAACTGAAGGCGGCGCCGGGGGCGATCGTGCCCATCGCGGACGTGCCGGACGTTCCGGTCGGTGAGGTGACGGTCGAAGGAACCATCGAGACGCTCTGGGAGCCTTCATCGACGAGCATCCAACAAGTGGGCCTGATAGCGGATGACAGCGGGAAAATCAAGTTCACCGTTTGGAACAAGAGTAACCAGACGGTCGTGCAGGAAGGCGAAACGGTCCGGTTCCGGGCGGCAGCCAAGAACTGGTACGAAGGCCGGTGCTCAATCGCGCTGACCGGGTGGTCCCGGATCGAGTTCCCGGAGCGCGGTCGGTGGTGGGAAGAATAGCCAGCTGACGCTGCCCTCTTTTTTGCTGTGTGCCGGACCAACCCAGACCCCACCGCCCCACCCACCGCTCCGTGCTCGCTTCGCTGCGCGCGCAGCCACGACCGTGGTGTAGGGGAGAAGGTGAGTTTGTACCTCCTCTCGTCCAATGCGTAGTACTGAGAGTTTATCTGCGCCGCCGATGGGCGCATCGCGATGTCAAATAGTTCACCCGAGACCCACGATTTCGATGCGTGGTTCACTGGCTTCTTCGACGGCGAGGGCTGTATCCGTATCTCAATTGCCGACCGAGAGCGGTACAGTACCGGCTTTGAACTTGCACCAATGCTCCGAATCACCCACGAACAGTTGACTGGAACTCTCGACGCAGAAGGATGGATTGGCGTGAAAGTAGACCAGAATAGTGAGTATCGAGTCGATCATCGACTTCAGCCGCAGATCGAGGTCACCGAAACGTATCGTGACCACCTGATGGAGGCGCTTTGTGCGTACTGTGATGCTCACGGCGTGAACTGTCATGTGTCGAGTCTCGAATCCAATGAGAACCGGAGCGATCAGTACATTTGGGGCGTGCAGGGTATCAGCAATACGCGGACGCTCCTGACCCCGCTCCGCGATCAGTTCATTGTAAAACGCGAACAGGTTGATCTCCTCCTCGACGAGATTCTGCCCCGGATGGACCAGGGCGTCCATCACGAGAAAGAAGGCTTTCTTGAGGTGATGTACTACGTCGATCGGTTCAACTCGTATAAGGGCGGCAGTCGAGGGAAATACACACTCGAGTACTTCGAGGATCTCTGGGGAATGGAACACCCTCCCAAGTAGCTGTATCGCGCGGTGGCCCCACGAGCGGGCCAAATGGGGACACCTCTTGTTTTAGTGAGCACCGGACCACCCCAAGCCCCACCGCCCCACCCTCCGCTCCCGGCCTCCCTCCAGTCGGCCGGCAGCCACAACCGGAGTCACAGCTTTGGGAGTGGTATATCCAGAGACAAGACCGCTGTCGCGACGGAATCTGTTTGTTTCCCCCTTGGAGGGGCGGAGGGCACACCAAAACGTGTCCCCCGAGCACAAATGTCTGATGACACGACACTCACGGCCCGAGAGCGGCTTCGCATTCACCTTCGCGAAGCCCGTCGCACGACCGACTCGCCAATCGTGGAAGCACAGTTAGCGGCTGCGCTGGACGCCTGGAACGACCTGCCGCCGACACCGCTGCGAGAGTGTCCCATCTGCGGGAAGGTCGGACTCCCAGAGCGGATTCAACAGCACCGGTGCGCTAGCCGGTAGGTGCTCCCACCCTGACAATAGTCATTATGCAGCGGTAAAATCGGTAGGTAATCCGTTAGATCAAGAATAGCCATGGCGGCGTTGCCGTGAAGCGAACAAGGAGTCGGTCAAGCCTGAAGTTGCCAAATCACACGCAGCTAAGCACCAATGTTTAACACGGTCGAATATGTTGCCGACAGTGTATATGACAAAAGCACTCAAAGCAAGCGGGTTCCTCGGTCTTGCAACGATGATGGTCGTCGGACTGTACCAGTTCACTCTGTTGGCCGGAGGGAATGGCGTCCCCGGCTGGATGATCGGCGGCCATGCCCATCTGGGTGTGATTTCGATCCTTGCGATCGTGATGGGATTCGCCCTTCCCGCGATCGGAGTCACAGGGAGACTACGGACGGCAGTGACGGGTATGTTCATCGCCGGCCAGTGGGGGATTCCCGGTGTCGTCTGGCTCGGAGAAGGTGCTAGCCTGACCTTCCTGATGCCGACTGCATTCCTCTGGGGGATCTGCCTCATCGTTTCGATGTTGATTATGCTGTACGCCACTCTGACCCAGGATGCTTCGGCTGCGGGGCGGGGACCAACAGGGGCGACACCCGCCGACGACTGACCCGTCCGTAGCTGGCGACCCTATCGGAATTTTGGTGTAATTGCGTTGCTCTTTCAGTAGTTCTATTGGAGGTGAATTGTAACTAGGCTGTAACTGATGAGACGGCGGAACTTCCTTCGGACCGGGCTCGCTGTCGGGTTGCCAGTGACGCTGGCAGGCTGTTCGAACAACGCAGATGATGGGACTAAAACAGGTTCACCAACCGGCACAGCAACTGACACCGCCACAGAGACAGCGTCACAGGCCGACGAAACGACGACTGTAGAGGAGACAGCGGACGACTCAGAAGTCGACAGACCGGCCAATTATCGCTGGGATATGGCACCTGGCCGGAATAACGAAATCCGTAGCCGGCTGGGCCAGTACGTTGAGGAAAGCGTCGGCGGAGTCGTTCAGAACCATCCTGCATTCGATTTTTCCACTGATAGAGATACAGATAATCAAACAGTCGACTTTGAAGGCTTGAAACTGTACCGAGACGCTACGTTCGACCTAATGGCGAACGACAATCCAGAGAACCCTATGGAGCAGATGGTGCAGGCATACGTAGACGAGGACTTATTCACAGACGCCAAAACAGGCGGCTTCTTCGCACGGCACGACACTGAAGCACCATCACAGTACGATGCAGAAGGATGGCTGAACGCAGAAACAGTCGCAGACTCACTTGACTACGGACATAATCTAGCCGTAGCAATCACATGGGAACAAGCAAACAGAACACCCGATACAGTAGAGGAAACTGCAGCGGTAATAAGAGAAGCCTACAAGAGACATCATGACTTCGATGTACTTGCCTGGGCTACAACGATGGGTAGCCGTACTAGAGAGGATATAAACGACCCGACAGGTCTTCTATATTCTCCAGACGATGATACTCTCAGGAACTTCAACTTCAATACCGATGAAGGTAACGGAGAAGACTCCCGACAAATGCACGCACCAATAGAAGAATGGAGCGTAATACAGGGAGAAGGACCAAGCGGAGAAAGTCGCTACCACCCGCTACTATTCCATACTGATCGACGTATGAGCGGCCAAGCATCAGATTTCATGGAAGCAAAAGAGGGTGCTGCAAACACGGTCAGAAATATAGCTTCTGGTCCTACTCCTAGAAACAAACAGGTAGACCCCGAACACAATTATTCGATGACGACGGGAATGACAGAGCAGTTGAGCCGCACACTGTTCGAATACAATAGTAACGATGCTGATTTTGAAGATGTATGGAATCTTGCAAGCGTGATAGAGGATGTGCGGAGAAGAGATGGAAACTACATCTTCGATACTGCTGATCAAGACGATGATTACAGCGGATTCTTCGATGGCGGCTTCGCAGTCTACGAAGTAGAAGACGATTCACTAGTCAACGAGGTCTGGCAAGACGAAGCAGGTCAGTACGACAACTTCGGCCAAGTCTATGACGAACTGGAAGCAGCGAGTTAGTTACTAAATCCTCTTTTCTCTTATCTTTCTCGCGACTACCTCTAGTAATATGTACATCCGTATATTGGACAGAAGCCACCAGGCGGAATTACCGGATCAAATGTGCACGGCATTGTAACGTTGTAGTTGAAGTATGTCTCGCCAGGTACACATCCAAGATCGGTTCTGGAGTAACCTGCATCATTCTCCCAGACCTCTGAGAAAGTTCTGAACGTATTCGAACTCATCTCATTAGTATAATCCGTAGCAACAGAAACACCGCTTCCCGTAGAGGGATCACTCTATCTAGCATATATAAACAGGTTTTGGTATATACTCCTGTACAGGTGACACAAGCATTGATAACTACAGACGAAAACGAAGGACTTGGATCCGGATTCAAATCCCTCATGGAGAAAGCTACGCCGAAAACAGAGCTCTACGAACAGATGCAGCAGGACCAGGGTAGGTCTGAGGAAGAGCTTGAGGATGAGGTAACCCGGGAAATGATTGAACGAGCAGAAGAAACAGAGAACCCGGAACACAAGGATACCAAGCTCACAGGATACATCTCAAATTAGAGTAGACGGTCAGACTCCACCGGGCTTGACCACGTACCAGGTAAAAGAATTAGAGAGCTGAATCTGAAACATCAGTTAGTACCTTCCAATGTCGATTCTCTGTATCAGCGATATCCTGTGGGAAATCTCCGACACGGATACCTTGGAAACACTGAAAACCGAGATCTCAGATGAGGATCCCTCACTGGTTCTGTTTGCAGGAGATGTGATCAACGACGGCATGAACAGCGAGGAGCATACCTCCGAGTTCATCGAGCTACTGGAGTACTTAGAAGGACTAGAGATCACGTCTTTCACGATAGAGGGAAACCACGACGAGTATTCGAATTATGAAGCTGTAGTCGAGCGAACCGAGGAATTGGAGTACGCAAGGGAGATATCCGGGGAAGTCGCTGAGTTTGACGGTCTACAGGTTCTGGGGATTCGGCCCTGTTGAAACCCTCAGTCGATGATAGGTTTCAGTAGGCGTGCTGAATACAGGGCGCGAGTCGGTCAGACTGATCACACGATTCCAGCGAACGAGAGAACGGTATAACTCAAAGCGGACAGGATCAGAATAATGCTGATGATACCGAGAATGCGTGCCTGTTCTTCGCTCATACTGGCCACAGGAACCGGAACTTGATTACTCTAATGATGGGTAACAGAATGCTGAACTCACGCTCTGTATTCAGCAACCCGTCCCTCTCGGAATCACTTACATTCGCCCTCCTCGGATGCAATTGCAAGCTCTCGTTCGAGGTTGTGAACGACACACTTGATGACGAGTTCCCGGAACTGCTTCCACCAAAGGCGTGACCGCACGAATGCACCGAACTTCTGTTTGATCGCTGCGTTGACTGTCTCATTCATGTTCCGCCGATGGTAGAGATCGCTGTCCAGCCGTGCATTCCACGCTTTGTGGAGTGAGGTGAACTCACGATGCTTGATAAGTGGTCGAATATTGTGGTTGCTGGCGAGCTGCCGGAGCTTCTGGTCATCATATCCCTTGTCAGCAGTCAAGACGGCGATGGACTCTGCGTTCCGTTTGACTATCTGTGGCCCAATTTGCGTATCGTGCTTTCGCGTTGTCGTCACGTGAATATCGAGAACGGCGTTGGTCGCTGTATCGACCAATAGCGTTGTCTTCAACTGCTGGATGGTGAGGTTCGTTCGCTTTGTGTAGTGTGTTGAGGCATGCGCTCGCTCAAACCCGGACGCATCGATGCCGGTGACACCGTTCAGCGGCAAGTCCGCGAGCGAGACGTTCAGTAACACTCGCCAGATGGCCATCTCTAAGCGGTCGAAGGCTTTGCAAAGTGTCGAGGGAGCAGGGATCGAATCGAGATCGAGCGCGTCACGAATGCGGGGCATCTCGATAAGTTCATCGACAAGGTCGCGGTACGTGGTTGTCTTTTTCACCTTGAGACAGAGCAGGACAACGTGTTGCCGGAGCGTGAACCGCTTGCGGGAATAGCGAGTCGAAAACCGTGTGACAGCACGGCGAGCCAACACCAGAGCCCGCTCAACGAATCGAAGGAGCCGTGACTTCGGGAGAGCATCCATCTCCTCTCCACTACTCACCTGTCGTGTTTGTCAGCAAGGGTTTCAACAAGGCCGAGTCTCACTATATCGGATTCCTCCCTGACCAAAGCGTAGGTTTCCTCCTTGAACCTCTATGAATCGTCACATCGTTCCGTAGAGAGTTGCTCTATCTGTGAGCAGCGAGAGAACCCTGTCGTTTATGTCGGGCGTGAATCGCGTCATTTGATGACGCGATAGTCGGCGTTGGGCATATCGTCGGGGCGAGGTCGTTGACCACCGCAAGTGGACCGGTTCACTGGCCGGACGATCCAGAGGCGCACGCTTCGATTTCACCGAGATCGAGAGGGTTGAATAGTCACTCGAATTGCAGCGATCGAGTCAGTAGTCCGTTGTATCTCGGGCGAGGTTCGTCCAACAGGCCCTACTCAGTCGAAGATTTCGGTGAGTTCAGGAACGACATCGAAGAGATCGCCGACGATCGCGTAGTCGGCGATGTCGAAGATCGGCGCGTCGGGGTCGTCGTTGATCGCGACGATCCGCTCGGCACTTTTCATCCCAGCTACGTGCTGGACCGCGCCGGAGATCCCGATTGCCAGATAGATCTCAGGGGTGACAGTCTTTCCGGACTGCCCAAATTGGCGGTCCTTCGGCAGCCAACCGTTGTCTACAACCGGTCGCGACGCGGCGAGAGTGGCACCGACGACGTCGACTAAACCCTCGATGAGTTCGAGGTTTTCCTCTTCCTCGATCCCACGTCCGACAGCGACGATGAACTCTGCCTCGCTGATATCGACATCGACAACTTCGAGCGGGAGTTCACCGAAGGGCTGCAGTCGCCCCAGCTTATGTTGGTCGCGTACACGATTACCGACGACGTCCGGCGGATGACGCGCTGGCTGCGGGATGCCCACGACCTGAAGATCAACTGCGTCGAGTTTGACTACTATGAGAAAGACGACGCCGAGATGTTCGTCCCGACTGTGATCGGCGTCGACGAGACCAGGGGATCAAGGAGAAGGAGGAGTCGCCCAAGCAGAAGACGTACCGGCGGTTCTTCAGCGAGGTTCTTGAGCGCTTCAAGGAGGAACTCCCCGGAATCGAAGTGTAACTTATGGGCTCCACCCCCCGTCATCGATGTGAAACCGATTTCATCTTACATTCTCCTGCCAGCTATTGATTTACACTTCGAACACGGGGGGAATGTCGATAGAAAACGATAGGTCTCCTGACGCCGCCTTGCTATTTGTCAGGGTTGACTGATCCTTTATACTGGGAGCGGATTTTGTCCCCCTCTCGCCACTGCCAGTAGGAGTAGCGGTTGTCGTTGATCTCCTCGATCGTGATCGTCGCCTTCGCCGGCACGCCGTCCGGGAGGTCATCGGGTCGCTCCTCGACGTCGGCGTCGTCTGTCTCCTCCTGAAGACGAGCTTCGCGTTCCTTGTGTTCGGCCAACGCTTCGGCGTAGGTAGCAACGTCTCGGAGCCGCTCCGGAGACGACTCGTTGAGCGTATTGACGATCTCCGTCGGGAGGTTCGTAGGACATCGGCAGCTCGACTGATCCGTCCGAGCCGCTCGCGAACAACCTCGAGATCGTCCGACTCCCAGGTAGGCAAATCAGAGCCACGCGTTCTATGACGCTGTTGAATCATCGGCTTTTGACCGCCCCAGTACCTCTTCACGCACGCTGGGGACTTAGCAGGCTTCCATCCCATCAGAGCCGATGCGTTCCAAATGAGGTGTCGATGTCGAGGAACAGCGCCCCAAGGACAATCGGTGGGCCAATTTGGGCGATCATTTCTATGGCCGCGAGTGAAATGGCCCCTTCCAAAATAAATCCAAGTCCCATACTCAGAAACACGGGATTTTCGATATGCCCTCGCTCATTAATGGGAAATCTCCATAGGGATATACGGCCTCTGGTAGAAACCTTGTGGCTGAGATGCTAGCTGTCTGCGGCAGACCGGAAGTACGAGATCACTTTTTAATGAGACATCGTGATTAGGGTAGCTGAAGAATCAGTAGATTAAGGTAGCGCAAAAAATGTTTTCTCGATATAGCTGCACCACCACGATGGCCGTCTCATCTAGCGACGTAGAGCCTCCTCCAATCATCCCGTGGGGAGCGAGCACGCTCTACGTTATTCTGTCCTGTTCCTTAATGGCCGTTATGGGCGTGTCGCTCATCAGCCCAGTTCTCCCGGCTATCAGAGGG
Organism: Halobellus rufus; assembly: GCF_000739575.1. Taxonomy (GTDB): domain Archaea; phylum Halobacteriota; class Halobacteria; order Halobacteriales; family Haloferacaceae; genus Haloquadratum; species Haloquadratum rufum. The sequence continues at coordinate 47,372 of NZ_BBJO01000019.1, forward strand.
GCCTTTGAAATCTCCGACGCGCAGGTCGGGCTCGTGATCACAGCGTACACACTCCCGGGAATCTTCCTAACGCCTTTTATGGGGCTGATTGCCGACCGAATCGGCCGTCGAAGGACGATCATCCCCCTTCTGTTCGTCTACGGCGCAACCGGTGCCGGAATCACGCTGACTACCAGTTTCACCACTCTCCTTCTCCTTCGCTTTCTCCAAGGGATTGGAGCGGGCGCACTTATGTCCCTGTCGGTCACGTTGATCGGTGATATCTACGAGGGATCTCAACGGGATGCGATTATCGGGCTCAACGGGAGTATGACCGGGACCGGTGCGGCGCTGTACCCGCTGATCGGGGGCGTGCTCGCCGGCATTCACTGGAAAGTGCCATTTCTCCTCTACGGCTTCGGGATCGTTGTTGGGTTGATGGCTCTGTTAGCGCTCCCGGAGCCGAGTGGAACCAGTGTATCCGAAGATGTCGGAACGTACCTCTCTCAGCTCAGTGGCGCCCTTGTCCACCCTCAGGCGGTAGCGGTCTTCGGTGCATTACTCATTGGGTTTTTTATGTTTTATGGGATTGCTCAGACGGCGTTACCGTTACTGTTGAATGATAAGTTCCGCCTGACCACGGGCGAAATCGGATTTATATTGGCTCTCCCAGCAGTCGCACTCGCCATCGTTTCGACACAGCACGACCGACTCTCGCGGTGGCGCAACACGGAGGAACTCCTCTCGCTCGGGTTCGTCACGTTCGGGATCAGCTTACTTGGACTATCGGTCGCGCCGTCCCCGTTCGTCATTGCTCTCTCGCTGCTTATCCTCGGCGCCGCATTTGGCCTCCTGATGCCCTCGGCCGATACGGCCCTCGTGACGCTTGTTCCAAGCCGGCTACGAGCGGGTACAATGGGTATGCGGACCAGCGTTATGCGACTAGGACAAACGATCGGGCCCGTTGCGTTCACCTATCTGGCCGTTGTTGGCTTCGAGACGCCGACTATCGGTTACCGCGTACTCATTTTCATTAGCGGGGTTGCGATCTTCATCATCGGTATCGGCGGGTACACTTTCCTTCGTCGTTAGCGTTGGTCTGTATCATCATACCAACGTCAGGTATGTCCTGCTGTATAGAGCATCGAACGATCGATTTAGGAAGCTGGCAGCTGTTGGAGACCGTTCTGCTTGATGCACCACGGGCCTCCCCTACGTCAGTCGACACTGACCAATCCCTGAGTGGATCCCTAAGAAAAGGACTCAGATCGAGGTGATGCGGGTAAAATCATCGTCAAGCGCCTAGGAGTCCTCGGGGAGGAGTGCGACGACGAGGAAGACACGTAGTCAGCAAAATACTCGATAAGCTGGGCAATGCGATTGGAGTCAATCGTTTGCAAGGAGTCCAAGATCATAAACGGAATTGTCCTGTGGAGGTCGTGGACAAGATAACCCGCCAGGGCAAAGATGAGGCCAGTAACCCCGCGTTCACCACGGAGAGATAATCGATCGTATCCTCGTAATCTGAGCCACTATCAGTTGTCCGCACGATGTGCGGCTCGAATCGCGTTTGAGTCCCTCCGTCTTCAGCCCCCATTGCGCTCAATCTAGGTCGCTCGATGCTCTCATAATCCAATAGATCGAGGATCGACTCTCTGTGATCGTTAAAGGGGTCGACAGCTTCGGCTTCGATCTGGTCGATCTTCGTCCGTTGATCCGTGAGCGGTCTCCGATTTCGGTACGCTCGTCGTGGAGTTCATCAGCCCGTTTGAGATCAGCCTTGATTTCTTCGATTTCCTCGGTTACCTCGTCAAGTGCGGATTCGAGAATATCGATTTCGAACTCCATTTGGTTGGCTTCTTTGTGGAGCGAGAGGATCTCATCGAAGTAAGCAGATTCGAGGTTATCAACATCAGCCTCGAGGGTTTTGATTTCATTGGTTAGTTCCTCGCGGGTCTCTTTGATAGCGCCAACATTGTCGCTCCGGTGCTCCATCTCCTCCTCGATTTTAATAATTTCCGCTGATTTTTCGTAATGGCACTGTTTTTCGGTAGCTTCTTGCTTTTTTGAGCTCGTCGAGTTCGCCTTCGACGTCGTTGAGCTGTTCGACCCTTTCGGCGCGGAGAGTCTTCAGCCGCTTGATGGTGGACTCGACATACTCACGTTCAACGGAGAACCCACACGTTCAGCAGACCACGGTCTCATCGCTACTGACGAGTTGGTCGGTTACCGAGCCAGCCTGTGCCTCAGGACCTCCATCCTCGAGAAATTCGTAATTATCGGCTTCAAGGCGCGGTCGTCGGTTTATGAATATATAGCAACGGCACTGTCTAGTTAGCAGCTTCAACGGGCGTTCGATCATTGAGCGCTTGGTGTGGTCGTTTAAAGTTACAGTAGTACAGAAACCGTAGTGTTTAGTTAGGAGCATTGAGCCAGGCGGCAAATGCTTGGATCCAATTTTCAGCGGTTTTAGGCTGAACGTGGCTGAAACAGTTCGAGAACGAGGAAGTCCGGCGTTTGAGTTCTCGAAAGATTCGCTCGATGGCGTTCCGATTTCCAGTCCGTTCGGTTTGAAATCGGATCCAAGCTCTGGCCAGCGCAGTTTGGAGGTGTTGAGCGCCATCGACCAGAAACACGGCGGATTCGACA
>NZ_BBJO01000018.1 GCF_000739575.1 Halobellus rufus
CGTCCGCTTGAACGTCGCGGAACTCCGCATCGGCGACGTGCCGCGGCGAGCCAACTACGGCGACGAGACGAGCAGCATCCGGTACCACACCTACATCCCGCGGTCTCCGCGATGCTCCTGTGGGGAGCGCCGTATTGCGGTTTCGCTACCCCTGCGTTCCCAATAGTTTCTCGAACGGGTCGAATCTCGTTCGGGTGGTTCGCCTGCCGGATTGAGCGCTGTTCGATCATAGGTCTCTGAAGTAATCGCGCCGCTGTTCTGCCTTCTCGCGGGCACTACGCCGGTCGTAATGCTCATCAAGAATATCTGTACTCGCGTTCAACCGATCCGAGACCACCCGGCGCGGGATATCGTTACGCCGGTATGCAGTCACTCGACCACTCCGAACGTCGTGAGGAGATCGAGACGAGGGACACTTACTCGCCTTGCTGAGATACGTGGCCTCACAAGTCTCCTCGTCCTTCCCGTGCGGACACTCCTCACCCAGCCAACAGGGACGTGTGACCCGATACACCTCATCTCGGAGCGTAGTCAACGCAGGACGGCCGTACTCAGATGTAAAGAGCGGAAACCGGCCGTGGTCATCGCGTGCGTTCTCACGAGGACCGTCGATGTAGTCCTCTAGAACGCGGGCCACGTTCGGGCTGATCGCATTCCAACGCTCCCCCTTCTCCTTGTTTTTCAGCGGTGTATCTGTCTCAGGTCTGTGCCGGAACTGAATTCCGGGCCGGTCAGAATCGAACTCAACATCAGAGAGATCCAGCGAGCGAATCGCCCCGATTCGTGCGCCAGTATGCCACATCAGCAGGAGAACCGCGTGAGTGCGGCTCGCGTACTGGTAGCGGTTCAGATACTCCAGAATGTTTGCAGCACGCTCAGGATCGAGTGTGGTATCACTCACGTTCTGGCCGCTGCTCACCGTCGGTAGCGGAACATCTACGCGAAGCCCCTCGCGCACTGCGTCGATCTCTTCGGCGAATCGAAGGAATGCACGAAGCGTCGACAGCTGGCCCCGGAGAGTAACCTGTTGGATCTCATCACGACCGTCACCGTGGCCCTCTCGTCTCCAAACGCGGAATCGGTAGAGACTCCGGCCATCGAGATCATTCAGATTCTCGATCTCCTCTTCTTCGCACCACTGTAGGAACGATTCGAGTCGGTACTTCTGGCCGCTCAGCGTTTGTCTGCTCAGTTCGTCGCGGCGGGCTTCGAGATACATCTCTACGCCCTCGCGCGGTGAGAGCGGTTGCAGATTATCGCTCATCAGCCTTCGAGCGGGTTCCACACCGCGTGATCCGGATGTGCCTCAGCTAAGTGAGCGAAGTACCCGCGCACCATCCGCGACTGAAACGAATACCCGTCAGGAGTCGGCTCGACAGTCGCGCCGCACTCCTTACAGGAACGCCAATCGGAGAGGATTCGAGCGCAGCGTTCACAGACGGCTGTGTGTCGCTTCGCGTCGATCCCGTCAGCGTACTCTCCGCAGTAGGAACAAGTCCCATCGGAGTTTTCACTAAGCAATACGTCTGATCTTCTGGGGCTGGAAAGCCCCGCGGTGGTTCCGTGCATAGGCGATCACGAGAACTACCGTAGGCCGTGGTACCAGCACGGCCTTTCTCGCGAACCTACGGAATCATCAACAACCGACTGAGTAGCTCTCAGCTATCGTATTCAAATTGTACTTACTTAATGGTTGCTACTATTAGTAACTCACTTTTGGTGGGAACCAACAGGAAACATCTTTTATGTACACGGTGGTTCGAAGATATATGACCAACAGCGAAGACGGAGAGCTACCAGATTTTGAAGATATGGAAAAAGTAGTCCTTGGTGAATACCCTCCCGAATTTTCCGAAGCGGAGAAAGCTTGGCTCAAAGAAGATCCAGAGGATTACGATTGGATAACAGAGATGGATAAAGAAATTCTGAGAACTTTAGTATTTAATTTAACACTTACACCAGCAGTCATCGCAGATAATACTGGTCGGTCTAGGCCGGGAATCTCAAGACGCTTAAGCACGCTAAATGCCGGGGGATTAGTCGAAAAAGAAGGGAGAGGAAAATATTCGATAACGGCATTGGGTGTTGGGTATCTAATCCGAGGCCGGGAATCGAAAGGTTAGAGAAATGACTTTATCACAATCGCATTTATTTCGGTATATCAACTCTTGAATCAGCCGTGAGAACCCGCCTGCGTATCTCTCGCTATCAAGCCGTATGAATTAGGCTGAAACTGAGGACTGTCGGGCAGTACGCAATCTCACAAAGTAGACGAGAACGATGAGTAATTGAACTGCGAATAGCCCGATTACGGTGTCGAGTATGAGAACGAGGGTAAATCCAAGGACGAAAACCAAGATGCCTGCGAGTAACGGTGAGCGCGAATCATATTTTTTCGCCAAGTGATAGACGACCGCTGAGATGAGGGATTGTGCAGCAAGGAATACGAGACTGATAGCGGGCATAGAAAGCTATTTTTTGGCAGTGCATAAGTAATTTCTGTGAATTAACAGTACCGCTCAAGAATAACGGAGTGGTAGCTACATAAGCTGTACTGAGCGATTCTCTACCTTTGATTCTACGTCTTTGCCAGTGGATCAACCTTTAGAACAAATCTGCAAACTGAGCAAAGTTGTTGCCTATAAAATGAATATTAAATTATATATGCACTCTCAATAAACCGTATATTATTGACTAATGGAAGACGATTCCAGTAACGAGATCCGCCTCGTAGAACGTGGTCAATTCCGGAAAGACAAGTCCACGGTATTCACTTCACTCCCGCAACTACCCGCCAATACTCGCGTCTTACATTTAGATTATCTTTACCCACCACATGAACGATTAGAACAGTGGCAGGATCAAGACGATATATCTATTGAGGAGATTACGATTCTGTACGCAGGATATCACCAGCAACAACAAGGAGTGGTTGAAAAGTATGGGAAATCCATAGGGTGCGAAACTTCATTTAGCCATATCTCTAATCCCAAAGATATTGAACGGGCAGGCCTCGAAATCACCAAATTCTTAGATCGTCAAAATTCTGAGGAATATCCCACGCTAATCACTGTTGATTCGTTATCAGTTATGCTCCAGTATGTTTCTCTCAATAGTGTCGTTCAGTTCACTCGTCACTGCATCTCTCTATTTGAACAGAATGAGACAATCGGTCGGTTCTATATTTCTCCGCAAACCCATACGGAAGAAACGAACAATACAATCCAGTCTCTATTTTATTAGTGAACAAACTTCTCGGCCGGTACGACAGACGCTGTGTCCATTCTCTGTACTGAGCAATTCCTAGTCCTCCTATCATCGGTGATGAAATCCGTTGTGTGCACAGTTGAGAGTGTCTAACCAGTGAATACCCTGTGCAGAGACCGTATGCAAACCTAAGACCTTCCCCAGATCTCCGCGATCGGAGGCGGTCTATCAGTCTCCAGTGAAACCGGGGGTTCGTCAGGATCGTGAATATTCTCCTCTAATACCTCAAGAGAAGCAGCCTGCGAGGTCGTAACTGGCATATCCCAGTACGGGAACGCACCACAGTAATCAACTGAAACCCAGTAGTCAGTAGCCAATTCGCGAAGCGTCGCCTGTGCCCGGCCAGATTCAGTGAGTTCGTTGAGATCGGGCTCGTGTACCCACGTCTCAGCGTATTCACGAGAGAGTTCGAGTACCGTATTCTGAGACGCCCATTCAGCCGCTTCGCGAGCATCACCCTCCAATTCCTGCGATTCCGGATCTATTGCCTTCTCGATACCGCGTGATGTCGACCAGAATTGTTTATCTGTCGCCCAGTAGAGCGCGAGCTTCCAGACGGCTTCTTTTGAGTCATCTTCACCAGAGGTAAGCGATTCTCGATCCTCGAAGGACTCAGCGACGTTTGAGAGCGCGCCGTAGGTTGCACTCAGGTACTTGCCAAGGTACGAGCCCGCGGTTTTCTGAAAGATAATTTCGTCGTCGCCTTCCATATTGACGAGATCGTGCTGTCCGGCTCGTTCTGCGGCTTCGTCACGGGACAGATCGTTATTTCCGTAGCGGTACCAGTCGACCCATCCCTCAGAGGAGTTGAACCGCACGCCGTCGAGATCGTGCTCTTGTCGGTACCAGTTCAGAATCGTGTCTTCCGTGCATTCTTGAACGAACGTCGACGCGCCGAGATCGTCGAGGGACGAACCAACAAAGGGAACGAGATCGAGCACGCCGTTCTCTTCGGGATCATCTGGGTCACCGGCCGGGCGGAGATCGTCGCGGAACACCAGCGGTCGAACGTCGACGATCGAGCCCTGACCGTAGTCTGACCACTTCTGAGACAGCTCTCCTTTGTCGATCAGCCACGGCATTCCGTCCGACTCGCGCCGTGGAGGATTGAAATAGAGGGTATGGAGGTGTGGCAAGCCTCCAGATGCGAATTCGAGGACTTTCACGTAGTCGAGTGTTCGACGAGGGCGGCCGGTCACCTTCCCATCGAGATCGGGACGCCAGCCAGATACACCGGCTTCTCGCGTGTCGACCTTCGTCGACGGATCCGAGGAAAGGTACTGCTGGAGCCGGTGAAAGTTCGGATTGATGTTCTGCGTCGAATCAAGCAGGGAATCGTTTAGCTTCGGATCTGTGGTAAGCGTCGCGAACGCCGCGGTCGCGCCCGGCTCGGCGCGCGCGTCGAGCGCATCTTGTAGGCGAGCGAAAGAGCGGCCGTGACGATCTTCGGAATTGAAGCGGGTTTTGTACTCCTTCGTCATCCGCCGGGTTTCGGTGCCTTTCCGAGAGCGAACGTGTACGTCGAAAGCCAGTCTGTAGTCGTCGATGCGCCGAATGTAACGAAGAAGTCCCTCAGCAGCAGCGGACTTCTGAGCGTCTGAAAGGTGGGATTCGACCGATTCGAGCATTCGACGGACGAAATTACGATCAGAGAGGGTCCCGTCTTCGGGGCTCTCTGTTTCACTAATGCCTGATGAAATCAAGTCAAGAAGCCGCAGTGTCGGGTGGACGGAGGTCGACCCACCAGAGCTTTCGAGACGGACGAATCCGGCGGCTTCAGCCTTTTTGGTGAATCTGTAAGCAAACTGGTATTCTGAATCACTTCCGTCGATCTCTTCCTCAGCCGCTCCTCGTTCGGCAATTCGATCTAGAGCGGCATCGTGGCGCTCCTCAGCGTTGTACCAGTCGAGGTCATCAAAACCAACCTTGTTGCGCCACGGCTCCTTTCCGTAGACCCTGAGGCCGTACAGACCCACGTGGACGAGTTTAGAGCGTAGGATGCCCTCTGGACGTTCGGCGACGAGTTGAAGGAGACGCGCGCGGTCCTGGTCGCGTTCAGTGTACGATCCATCGAGCAATTGACCGCGGCCGAGTAATCCCTCTGCTTCCAACTCTCCGAGTAGGTAGTCCCGTATGGGGGATGTGTTACATCCGTCGGAGATGGAAGCGGAGGTACTCATAGAGAGAAAGGTCTAGAGAGGTAGCAATCGCTCCGAGAGCGGACTGATCGAATCAGTCACTGGATGACCCCACAGGATTAGCAGCGGCAGCACCGCCCCGCTCCGCCTCTCGTTTGCCGCCTCCCGCCGGTCGGCGGCGTGCGCG
>NZ_BBJO01000017.1 GCF_000739575.1 Halobellus rufus
TTTTTGAAACGTGAGAGGTCATCGCCGGCATACAGTAGTAGATCTGGTGTTGGTTCTACAGTTTCGAGAATGGTGTAGAGATCGTCAATAGGTTGTGAGCGCCAGTCAGATACGGCGAGAATATGGGTCATTTTGTTTGTGCGTAGTTAGTGTAGCCTCTTCTAACGTTTGTTTAGGTGTACCGTTTGTCATTAGGGGATTCTCCGCCCCGTTGTCGTTAACCAACAACTCAGGCTCATCGGGACAATCTGTTGGTTAAAAGTGGATTCCTGTGCGATTACGTTGAAGATGCTTCCCACCGAACTCCTCAGTATGTGTGGCCGGAACTCGCTCTTCATCGACCAAGCAGACCTCGAGTCCCGCTTCGATGCCGAGGTCGTCGCGGACGGCGGGTACACACCCCGATACAACATCGCACCTAGTGACGACCTCCACATCGTCACGAACGAGGCTTCCGACGAGATCGACGCCTACCACTGCGGACTGATTCCGTTCTGGGCGGACGAACCCGAGGAGGGCATGATCAACGCTCGCTCCGAGACTGCGACGAGAAACGCGTCTTCGAGCGGGCGTGGGAATCACGTCCCTGCCTTGTCCCCTCGTCAGGGTTCTACGAGTGGAAATCGCCGAACGGCGGGTCGAAGCAGCCCTACCGGATTTACAGGGAGGACGACCCCGCATTCGCGATGGCCGGGCTCTGGGACGTCTGGGAAGGCGACGACGAGAGGATCTCGTGCGTCACGATTCTCACGACGGAGCCGAACGACCTGATGAACTCAATCCACGACCGGATGCCGGTCGTCCTCCCGCAGGACGCGGAATCTGACTGGCTCGCCGCAGACCCGGACACCCGCAAGGAACTGTGCCAGCCGTATCCGAAGGACGATCTGGACGCCTACGGGATTTCGACGCGAGTCAACAACCCCGGCAACGACGATCCCCAAGTCATCGAGCCGCTAGACCACGAGCAATCGGGCCTCGACGAGTTCAGTTCCTGATAGCTGACGGGGTTACGGTCACTGCATCGGCGACGCCGCCGCTGAATCGACGAGCGAGTACTCCCGATCCCGACTCGTACCCTCCGCCTCGAGGAGGTTGTACTGCTCCATCTTCGAGAGGTACGTGCGGATTGTCCGTTTCGTCCGTGGGTCTTCGACGTCCTCGGTATAGCGCTCGTGGATCTCGCTTGGCCCGACCGGGCCGTGCTCGCGAACGATGTCGTAGACGACGCGCTGGTGCGGCGTGAGTGAATCGAGGCTCTTCTGCTTGATTTGGGCCCGAGCATCCTCGGCGGCGTCCAGGAGAATGTCGTCGGTGATGCGCTCGTGGTTCTCGCGATCGGCCTTGCCGGCGGCCGTTCGAAGGATGCCGATTGCGAGGCGTGCGTCGCCGGCGGCCGCGTCGGCGACCCGGTAGAGCTGGTCGTCGGTGATGACGTCCTCGTCGAGCCCCCACTTCGCCCGCGAACTCAGAATGTCGTACAGCTGCTCGTCGTGGTACTTGTCCATCCGGACGTGTTCGCTGGAGCGCAGCCGGCTCACGAGCCGGTCGTCGACGCGGCTGAATAGCTCCTCTTCCTTGTTCGCGATGCAGATGATCGCGAACTGCGGGAGGCTGTGGAGGTCGTAGATGACGCTGGGGTCCTCCAATTGGTCGACCTCGTCAAGGATGACGACGGTTCGCGGGCCGTCGTGTTGTTGGAGGCGGTCGACAAGTTCGTCGTGCGGCGTCGACTGTCGGTGGATGTCGATGGTCGCGCCGAGGTCGTCGAGGATCTGGTAGAGCGTGCGGAACCGGGTGTAGTTGCGCCAGCAGTTGACGTAGGTCGTCTCGACGTCGAGGACCTCTTCCCGGAGTCGTTCCGTGACGAATTTCGAGATGCAGGTCTTGCCGGCGCCGCTGGGTCCAGTGACGATGGCCGTGTCGGCGGGTTCCCCGTTCGTGATGGGCTCGAGAACGCTGGAGAGATGGTTGACTTCGGCGTCGCGATGCTCAACTTCTCGAGGGACGAACCCGGCGCGTAGAACGCGAGCATCGCGGATCATTGTGTTAGTGAGTGACTGGTTCTGCGTCAGACCATAAATACGTGACCGGGTTGTTTCCGGAAAGCAAATCTCACCAATTGGCCATCGGTTGAATACCGGGTCTCTTTGTGGTGATTCGGGAGGAATCTGTCGTGGTGGCTTTTCGGAAGTTCACGGAAACACGAACCTTCCTGAATAACAAATATCCCCTTGGGTTTAAATATCCAAATTGCGATGTATCGCGTGTGACACCAAACGAAAACGACCCTGTCACCAACGTGCCGACTGTCGAGGTTCAAAGCCCCACCGGAAGCCTTGACGTGAATGCCCTTATCAAATCAAACGGGGAAGACGATCCGTTCGCCGGCCTATTCGAGGATACTACTGGAGGCTCCGATACGACATCCGTTCCAACCACAAACCAACAAAACACCGATGTCGTCGATCTCGGAAAAGACCTCCTCGCCGGATACGCCGACTGGAAAGGTGGACAAGTTGATCATGATCCACACGATGATCCACTTCGTTACCTTTGGCACGACGCCCCTGAACTCATTATCGCTGCCGCCGTGGTAGGCTATTTCACATACAAGGGCGCTCAAGGACTTGGTGACCTAGTTTCATCTGGTTCAACAACAGATGAAACCGGCACGTCGACGCAGCCGCGTCTCCCTCTGGAAGATCGGCCGTATCGGGTGTTTGTGAGTCACTCGTGGAAGTACTCCGAGCAGCGTGAACGCATTGAGGAGTTCCTCGATGATGAAAATCGGCTGGACTGGCAGAACTTCAGTGTCCCAGAGGACGATCCGATGGAGTTTGAAGATAAGAATGATCTTCGTCAGCAGCTCTACCAGCAGGTTGGGCAGGCAAATGTGGTCGTCGTCGTCGCTGGGATGTACGTCTCGCACAGCGAGTGGATCGAGGAGGAGATTGAGATGGCAGACCATTTCGAGAAACCTATTATCGGTGTGCGACCGAACGGGAACGAGCGACTTCCAGCTGTGGTAAAGGAGGAAGCCGATGAGATTGTCGGTTGGCGGCAGAAGTCTATCGTAAACGCCATCGCGAAGCATGCATGATCTACCCTCGGACGAGTATGGCCCAAGACAGAGGGATGGCAGTACACGATCTTCACCCAGACGGCCAGAGCGTGATAAGACGCTCATCAATCAGTACAGGCACTACGCAGAAAGCGTAATGGCGACCGAACAGCGTTTGGATCTGAACTGTTTCTACGGTTCCCTATTCTTAGAATGGCGCAAAGCATCATTCGCCGACACCTTAGCGGAATATGTCTGAATCAACTGACGAGACCTCTGGCGAGAGAGAGCCGAATAATGCAAATCTTGGCGAAAATACCAAGGACAAAGACACGCCTGAAACAGAGCCGGAACACCCCGAAGAGGTTACTGGGGGAGATCCGGCCGAATCGGCCGAGCCCAATGCCGTAGAGAATGGGCCGTTAACGAATCTGAACGACGAAGAGACGGATCGCTTGATGGATCAATACATCCACTATGGAGAGGTGGCAATCGAGACTGCGAATCAGCGGGTCCAGATGAACCAATTTTTCGGCTTGATTTTGACGTCGATACTAGCCGGACTCTTCGCTCTCGCCCGAGGAAATTTGACGACTACGAGTGCTGCAATCGTTCTATTCGCCTCTGGATTTGGAAGTCTGATCTGTTACTTTTGGTATCAGAGTTTACAGTCGTATCGCCGGCTGAACAAGGCCCGATATGCTATTCTCAACCAAATCGAGTCTGCCCTTCCTGTCCGAATGTATCTTGATGAATGGCGATACCTCAAGCGGGAAAAGCCCGATCCGGAAATCGTTGAGCCCCGACCTGATGACGACCCAGATCACCGCTCGCATACGATTGTCGAACAGTGGTTTGTCCGTCTCCTTGCCGCTGGATATCTTACTGTCGGAGGATACGCTGGCGGGTTCATTCTAACTCCTTTGCTCACGAATGCAGGCTATTCTCTGCCGTCTCTGACGGCAGTCGGGCTAATAACCGGTGCGACCGTTATGGCTGGTTCGATAGGGCTATTCTGGATTCGGAGCTGATGACACCTACTATGAAACGATTCGATATTGGGGACACGGTCCGAATCGATATCCCGGACGTGACAGATCCAGATCACGAGCGTCTCCATGGACGTCGAGGAACAATCGTTGAGATCCTCTCAGACGATGCAGGAACTGTGACTGGTGATCAACGAGAAGGCTATCTTTTCCGGGTTGAAATCGCCGATGGTGACACCGTTGACGTCCGCTGGCGGGATCTTCGGCCAGTTTGATTGGCTATTGTCTGGTGCCACCTCTGTAGTCTAAGTTCACTAAACACTAAGTTAGCGTACTGAATACATCTCGGCATTACGATGCTCTCGCTTCCTCCGCTTGTCGATAACGCCAATAGAACACTAGAAGACGCTTACAAGCAGATTATTCCCCAGATCGAGGAAGGCCGTATCGCAACTGGCTACTTTTATCTCTCAGGATTCGACCTCTACCGGGAAGACCTTGAAAATCTGGCTGACCCCGAGGAACTCGGCCACACTCCACTTCGGATCTTGATGGGTCGTCAGACGAATAGGGGAACTGCTGACGAAATCGGTGAGGGGCAGAATCTCAAAGAGGAGCTCAAAAGAGAGGTGAGAGAAAGCATCTCGGAGCTGAATAACGCTCAGATCGGGCGGCTAGACCGGCTACGAGACTTTATCGCCGAAGGCGAGGTGAGCGTCCGTGTGCGAAATCCTGAAAACGGTTACTTCCACGCAAAGGGTGCATCATTTCGAGCACCACTCGAAAACGACGAAGATTGGGGACAAGACGAGGATGAAGACACCCGCCCATGCGCTACCGTTGTCGGCTCCTCGAACTTCACCAAGAGCGGCCACCAGAACAACATCGAATTGAACCTCACGAGTCAGGATCGACACAAGGCCGAAGCGTTCGAGGAGTGGTACGACAACCAGTGGGCCAACGCCGAGGAGTTCAGTGAGGAGATCATCCGAATCATCGAGAACAGCGAGGAGTACCAGGACTGGAAGGAACAGCAGGAGGACGAGTCCGACAAGGAGACGTCATCCGAGGAGCTGGGTACATATCTCGAACCGTTCGAGCTCTACAAGCTGCTCGCCTATGACGAACTGAGTGGGAACGTCAACATCCGTGACAGCCCACTGTACTACTTCCAGAAGCTCGGGTACGAGAGTGCAAAGGAAAAGCTCTCACAGTTCAACGGGTGCATCGTCTCCGACTCGGTCGGCCTGGGAAAATCATTTATTGGAGGTGAACTCCTCCACGACTACCGCCAACGTGGCGACCACTGTCTCCTCATTGTTCCGGCAAATCTGACTGATCAGTGGGAAGACCTACTCCAGAACGACACTGACAAAGACGGCAATCCGTACTTCGGGTTAGAGGTGGACGGCACGCACCTTGATGTGATGAGTATCAGTAAGTTCCAGAATCTTTCCTACGGCGAGGTGCAGGACCTCAAAGATGAGTTCGATGTCCTGCTTATCGACGAGGCTCACCGGTTCCGGAACTACGGGAAGTGGCGACCGAACCCAGACCACGATGACGACTACAAGGGGACGCGACGACACGCGAATCTCAGGCAACTCCGCGGAAAGACGATGATAATGCTGACCGCGACCCCGATCAATAACAGCGCTACCGACCTGAAGAACCTCATCAGCTTGTTCACCAGCCCGGAGGAACTTCGGAACAAGGCGTCACTCGACTTTGATGCGTTCGACGAATATATCGAGCTCTCGGAGACGCGAAAACGCATCGCAGCCGGGAAAGAGGAAGTCGGCGACGACGAACAGCAAGAAATCACCGAGCAGCTCCAGCGACACTCCTCTGAGATATCGAATATCCTTAACGAAGTGATGGTTCTCCGGACGCGCAAGCACGTCAAAGACCAGATACAGGACAGCGAAGACTTCGAGATGAGCTTCAAGCCGCCGAAACTCAACAAGCAACAGTACTCCCTGCCGGCGGCCTACCAGCCAATATATCGGATGCTTCCCGACGTGATGGACGCCCTCCACCTACCCCATATCACAGTCAAAAACCCGAAAGCAGGGAGCACGCTGAAAGCTCTCTACAAGCTGAACCTCCTCAAACGGCTCGAGTCCTCAACGTACGCGTTCGTCCAGTCGATCGAGACGCTACATCAGAGCGAACGCCAGCTTCTCGGCCTTCTTGGTGAACTTCCCGAGGACGAAGACATCGATATGCTCCGAACTGTTCGGGAAGGGGATGACTCTGAACTCGGTGACTTTGTCGAAGGAGCCGACGCTGCTGAAGATCTCGAACAAACACTCGAAGAATTCGGTTTCGATACCACCGCTATTCAATCGGAAGAAGGAGCTGATACCGAGGGAGATGAACTGGCAGACGCCACCATCGGCGAGGTGAAGACGTACATCAGGGAGGACCTCACCCTTCTCTCGTATTTCCTCTCGCAGTTCATCGGTGATGTCGCCCGTGATGCGGGTGATGTGAGCGATTATGCGGTTTCCACACGTCAATGGCTCGCTGACCACGACGCTGGTGTCCTCCCCGATATTCCTGAAGAAGAGATGAATCCGATTCTCTACCCGAATAGTGACCTGAGTGAAGTCGACCCTGCCACACGCGACTTTTACGAGGCCGTCTTTTCACTCCGCGAGTTCCGCGACCCGAAGATCGACCGACTTGCAGATGTCCTCACTAACCACGATCAGAAGGTGCTCATCTTCACGCAGTATCGGGCAACTGCAGACTACGTCTATCGAACCCTCTGTGACAACGAGGATTCACCACTCACAGAGGCGAACAGTGCCGTCGTCAAGGGTGGCGACGAGAATAAACAGGACATCATTCAACGCTTTGCTCCCGAGGCGTCAGGCTACCAGCAAACGCTCGCCGAGTCGGGGGACTCAGAGCTACAGTACGTAGTGGCCACTGACACGCTGAGTGAAGGGGTTAATCTCCAGGACGTTCATGTGGTGGTCAATTACGACCTGCCGTGGAACCCGATGCGGATTGTCCAGCGTGTCGGGCGAGTCGACCGGATTGGGAGTACCGCCGAGAAACACGTCCACAACTTCTACCCGGACGGCGACATCGAGGCGGCGATTAAGCTCCTGAAACGCCTGCAGGCAAAGATCAACGATATCGCGCTCATCGTCGGAAAGGAGAATAATATCCTCGATCCGAACGAAGACCAGATTCTCGAAAAGACAGGTGTAGACACGGAGAAGACAATCGGGGAATTACAGGTGGACGAGATTGAGGACTCTCTCCAGAAGTCCCGTGAAATTGACGACGTGAATGAACTCGACGACACGAGCAAGAATCCGCTCCTCCGCAATGCTGGGAGTAATGAACACGCTGCGTTCGAGCGGTACCTTCTGAAGCGAGAACTGAACGAGGATTATGACCTAACTGCGGAAGACTTCGAGTACGCTGAGGACTTCTTCGATGACCCGCCCGAAGAACGGGAATTCCTCTACACGAATGTAACTGACCACGATGCCGGTCCTCGTCCGGGCGTATTCGCTCTTGCCCACCTCTGGTTCGACGATGATGACCACGAGTCCCCGCTTGGTCGCGTCCGTCGTGCTTTCTACTACAAGCCCTTCGCCGACGAGGTCAAAGAGCGGCCCGTGAGCACGCTCAACATCGACCCATCAGTTGACGGTGAACCGATCCCCGGAAATCCAGCTACGGTGTTGTCGAACCGTGATGAGATTCAAGCAGTGCTTGACGAGCGTCTTGAGGTGATTCGAGAAGGCCAGGTTGAGGGGGCTTTCAAACAGGGAGAGGCTTTCTCGAAGGAACAGGAGACGATCCTCGATTTTATCAATCGCTACGTTCAGCCGAATTACGGCGATGAGCCGGCTCCTATCGAAGAGTTCGAGACGTTAGGAGAATGGGCTAACGACATCGCAGAGCGGTTGCAGGAGGTGAAAATGGCGAACACCGATGAAGACCGTATTCTACGCGAGATCTTCCGCCAGAACGAGCAGTACCACTCCTTCCCAGAGTGGCCGACCGTGGAGTTCCTCAGTCAGCTTGAGGAGTTTCTGGAAGAGAACGTCGAAACCTCCACTGAATACCAGACAAAACTGATAGGGGAGAGTGATGTGCAAGCGAAGCTCGTATGCTGGGGGGTTGTCGGACAGTGATGCGGGAACTACGGTAGCGGCCCCTTCTGTTCCAGCAGATCATATTTCTCCAAGACCAGATCGAAGTACATCTCATCCATCAACTTCGGATTCCCAACGCGATGGAAGTCGTCGAGAACAAACTTCACGTCACGACGTTCCAGGCCATATGCGTGGAATGCGGCCGCGTCGATTTCAGCCTGTAATTCTCTGCGTTCTTGATCTTCTGTCGCTGCCTCGATTCCACCGAGGCGCTCACGCATTTCTTTGAATTCTTCCCCGTAACAGTTCAACCGGGCAGCCCGTTCAGCAATATAGTGGAACCAGTCATCGCCGTCGGTGAGGCGTGGTAGCTGGGATTCCAATAGCTCGCGTTTGACTATGTGCGTCTCGACTTTGGTCCGCATCAGGAAATCGAACGCAACGCTGTTCAGCAGCCCAGTGGCCACGAAGAGTTCTTGATTTGTGAATCGCCGGACGTAGGGTGACCGAAGTGGGGACTCTGTGAGGTGTTCCTCTTCCGGCTCAATAGCGAACGGCTTGAACGTGTTAATGGTGTGGAGACAAATGACGTCCTTCGGAAGCACCGTCGCTATGATCGTCCGCTCGTCCCTAGAACGAGAAACGTCTCGAATGCCGATTCGGTATTCAGTACAATCGAGCAGAACATCCTCTTCTTCGAGTCCGTGACCACGGTGTTCTTCGAGTAGTTCATCTACGAATTGAACTTGAGACTTGCTCGTCTCTGAACCTCCAAAGGCGTCGTAAATCGCCCGTTTGAGATTACCCCTGTTGAACTTCTTCTCTCGGACGCGGTACTGAGCACTATTCGGTGGATCGTCCATTCCCCGACTCCAATACCGAGGGTTGTCCAAACTCTCAGTGTGAGTGTTATCGTGTTCGAACTGGTGGATGTTCGCTCCCCCATATACTGGATAATCAGCATCATCTGGGGAATCTTGCAATCGGTCTTTATCGGTAGACTCAACGAACTCCTTCGTCAACATATCCACTGACCATGCGTCTTCGATTTTCTCATCAAGAGATGGTTGGGTGACTACCTTGCTGAGAACGTCGGCTTCCACTTGCGAGGTGATCGAGGGGAAAATTCTACCTCGGGAGAATAATTGAGAAGCACTTGACGCGGGATTTCTGCGGCCACATCCTCGATATTGTAGACTACGTCCATGCTCCGTTGATTGAAAATGCCCCGGAGTCGACTGGTTTTTCCACCATACTCAAACGTCAGAATTGCAAATCGGTACTGCCGGTGTATCTGCTCAAAGATTCCCTTATTTTCGAATCCGATGAGATTCTCTATGTCTGTGTGGTCCAGTAGATGTGTCCGGAGGTCTTTCCCCATCACTCCCCCGAAGATCGTGCCGGGCAGGAGCAGACTCACCTTCACGCCGTCTCTAGAGAGTCTGAAGACCCGCTCTAGAAAAAGAGCCGAAAGTTCGTTCTTTGTCGGCATCGTCCGACCGCCCACCACCGGAGATTGGAGCTTATAGACATCTCCCTTTGTGAAGAAATCTGCCTGAGTTTCCATTGATTCCTTGTAGTCCTCCCAATCCCAGGCAACATCAGGATTCGAAAGGAGGTCTTCCATCACACCGTCCTTTTCCTCTGACGGATAGGTACGGAACTGCTCATCGTAGCGGATGAAGAAGTCGTCGCGATTCGCGTAGAGCATGTCCCACGGTGGATTCCCGATGAACACGTCGAATCCACCTTTCTCGAAGACGTCGGCGAACTCTAGCGGCCAGTGGAAGGGGGCCCACTCCCGAATTTCCTCGATCGTTATGTCGTCAAAGCCAGCGTCTTGGAATTCTCGCCGAAGGATTTCGTCAAATTTGTCCCGGTGTTCCTCTATTCTGTCTTCTGCCTCTTTTCGCCATTCCTGGGCTTCAACACTGGTCTCTGCTTTTTTGTGCTTCTTGATGGCCTCTTTCACGTCCTCAAAACGGGTTTTCACCTCCCAAGAATCGAGATCGCTGTCTCCATCTTCGTTACTCTCGATGTCCGTATCGAGCTGGCCGATTAGACTGTTCCCCTGCCGTACGTTGAAATCAATATTGGGGAGCGGCTCCACCTCGCTCGGCTCATCCTCGATATCAGCAACCATCGACAACCAGAGCCTGAGCTTACAAATCTCAACAGCCCCTTCGTCAATATCGACTCCGTACAAGTTGTTGATGATGGTCGTTCGCTTTGCGTACAGTGATGGGCTGCCTTTTCCTGACTCGATTTCCTCTATCTCTTCTCGTGTTCTAGATTCTAACTCCCAGCCTTGTCCTTCAGCTTCGAGCCGTTGGAAATACTCAATGCATTGCATCAACTGAGCGTGTCGCTGTTGGCCGTTTTCGACTTGTTCTG
>NZ_BBJO01000016.1 GCF_000739575.1 Halobellus rufus
GTTCATCCCGATGCCGAGTTCGCCGAGGTAGCGCGCGCCCTCGTCGGTCTCCAAGATCCCGGTCAGGACCTCCTCGTTGCGCCCGGCGCTGTAGGATTCGATGCGGCCGTCCTCGAACCGGACGCGGACGTCCTCGATCTCGCGGCCCTGCCGGTACAGCGGCATATCGAAGTAGACCTCGCCGTCGACCTCCTCGCGGACGGGCGCGGTGAACACCTCGCCGCCCGGGAGGTTCTTCTCGCCGAAGTCGTTGATCGTCTCGTTCCCCGCGAGGCTCATCGTCACGTCCGTCTCCTCGCCCGACCGGATGCGGACCTCGTCGGCCTCGTCGAGGATCTCGACCATCTGCTGTTGGTGCTCGCGCTGTGCGTCCCAGTCGAGGCTGACGGCGTCCCACACGAAGTCCTCGTAGGCCTCGGTGCTCATCCCCGCGAGCTGTGCGTTGCCGGTCGTCGGGAACTGCGTGAGGCTCCACGTCTTCGAGAGTCGCTCTTGGAGCACAGGCTGCATCGCGCGGCGGTACGCCGCGTTTCGCTCGGGTGCGACGTCGGCGGTCTCGGTCGCGTTGGCGTCGCCGCGAACCGCGATGTAGACGTCCATCTCCTCCTGCAGCGCGAGCAGGTGCTCGGGCGTCTCGAAGTCGCCGTCGTGGTTCCGGAGGAAGGCGCGCGTCGCCCGCGAGTCGCTGTTGAGAGAGACCGGGTGCGCCCCCCGCTCGGCGCACTCCTCGTGGAGCGCGACGACGAGATCCTCTGCGGCGGCCGGGGCGCTGATGACGACTTCGTCCCCGGGTTCGATCCCGGTGGAGTGGTCGGCGACGATCCGAGCGTGTTCGCGGATTCGCGGATCCATACACCGACGGACGGCCGTGCGGACCAAACCCCTTTCGCCACGGCGATCCGCGGGTTCCGATGCCGTCAGGCTCCCGGATCGTTCCGTACTCGGGCCTTGATATGTAGGGACTCTCCCTTTACGTCTCTAGTCCCTCCCTTCGAACAGAGCACCAATGACCGACCCCTCCGATCCCCGTTCTTTCGACGACGGCGACGTCGACGGCGGCGCCCTCGGCGACTCGGGGACGAGCGTCTACACGCGCGACCCCGACGAATCCCCCTCCACGAGCGTCATCCGGGCCGTGTCTGAGCACACCGACACCGACGAGGCGGCCCTGCCGCCGCTCTACGACGCGATCGACACCGACGCCATCGACGACCTCCTCGGCGACAGTTCGGGGTCGCGACGCTCCGGCCACGTCTGCATCACGTTCCGGTTCGCCGGCTGCGACGTGGCAGTGTACGCCGACGGGCGGACGCTCGTCTCCGAGCCCACGTCACCCAGTCCGTGACCGTCGCAGCCGCGGCGTCCCCACCTCCGTCGACGCCGAGGGGCTCACAGCTCCGCGAGTAACGCGGTGAGGAGCTTCCGCTCGGCCGCGTGGATGTGTTCGGAAAAGGTCGCCGAGGAGATCCCGAGACCGTCGGCGACCTCCTGACCGGTGGTCTCCCGCGGCCACTCGTAGTAGCCCGCCTCGAAGGCGGCGTCGATGACCTCTCGCTGCCTGTCGGTCAGGACGTCCTGGAGGAGTCGCTGGTGCGTCGACTCGGGGAACATCGGCGAGACCTCTCCTTTCTCCTGCTTGCCCGCTAGTTCGGCGTCCGGATGGGTCGCCAGGAAGGCGTCGACGATCGGACCCGGGTCGTACTGCGACGGGATCTCCGCGACGATGCGCCCCTCGCCGGCCTCCGCTCGGACGGAACGGGGGAGCGCGCCCAGTTCGGCCAGCCGGTGCGCCGGGCAGTCGCCGGAGACGCTGAACTCGAAGAGCCCGCCGTCCTCGTAGCGGCTGAGAAGCGAGGCCTCGGCCGTCTCGTGCTCGGCCGCGAGCGCGGTGACTCGGTCCGGATCGACCCCCGTGACGTTGAAGAACTCGGCGTATCGCCCGTCGTCGCGCGCGATCATCTCCGCGAGTTCGAACGTACACGACTCCGCTTCCGAGACCCTGACGAACGGATAGTTCGAGTCCCGAAGGATGAATTCGACTTCCAGTACGGCGTCGGCGCGCTCGCGGTGGGCTCTCTCGGACATCGGTGCTCTCGTAGGACTACCGCGTGTTCGGCTATGAAGGTTCGGCCAGTACTGCTCTCGCCGTTTCGGTGCGGGACCGCCTAGTTCGTCGGATCCCGTTCGCCGGCGGCGACGGCGACGTCGAGCCAGTTCTCCTCGGGCGGGAGCGGACACGAGAACGCCTCGCTGAAGGCGCAGAAGGGCGTGTACGCGAGGTTGAAGTCGATCACGACGGTCTCGCCGTCGACGAGGTCGCCCTCGGGGTGCAGTTCGAGGTACCGGCCGCCGCGGTAGGTCTGCTGCCCGGTCGTCTTGTCCCGAAACGGCACGAAAACGGGTTCGTCGGCGTCGTCCGGGCGCTGTTTGTATCCGTGGAGTCGGATGTTCGCCTCTCCCAGTTCGACCTCGAAGGTCACGACGCGCACGTACCGCACCTCCTCGCCGGTGTTCGTCTCCATCGGCACGGGGTCGGGGTCGTCGTGGCGCGTCGCGGTCGCCTCGACGCGGTAGTCGAGGTTCGGATCGAAGTAGTCCAGGCCCTCGAAGTCCTCTCGCTCCGCCGGCGGGACCGGCGACTGCGGGTGCGATCCGAAGAAGTCGTCCTTCTCCCGGCGGTTCGCGCGGAGCGTCTCGACGTAGTCGGCGTCGGAGTCGGTCATACCCGTACAATTCGCCCGGCGCCGTAACCTCTGACGGTTCGGGTCGGCAGCTACGGCTCTTCCGGGGCGACTCGCCGCCGGGGACTACTCTACTGGGCGGTCTCGCGGCTCCGGTCGCCGTAGCCGTGCCCGACGACCAGCGCGACGACGTTCGCGGAGAACAGCGCGAAGAAGACGGTCGGTTCGCTCCCGTCGAGGCCCCCGAGGAGCAGGGGGACGTACAGGAAGGGGAGGGCGACCGCCGTCCAGAAGGCGACGAACCGGAGCGGGACGGCGAGAAAGGCGACCGTACTGCGGACCGGCGACGGGTCCGGGAGCCGTTCGCGTGCGCGGTCGACGCGGTCGAGGGGATCGTGTGAGTTCGACATTCGGGGACACTCCGTGTCACATCCTACGGCGGACGCCGGCATATAGCCGCCCGAGCGTTCCCGTCAGTTTACGTCCGTTCACGACGCCCGGATCGAAGTTAAGGAGATACTTACTACGCCGCGAGATCGACGGATATCGTTTATCTGGAGCGCTAACGCTTTCCCATCCCTTCGGCGGTATCGGCGCGCGCTCGCGGCTGCCGACGCGTGCCGTGCGTTCACCTGTCGGGGCGGCGCGCAGTCCAGCGGCTTTTTGTGCACCGCGAGTAAGTCCCGAACGTCTATGACAGACGACGACGTCCCGACGGCGCGGTCGGTCGACAGCAACCTCTTCATCACTGTCTCGGGGCCGCCGGGCTGCGGTGCGACGACTCTCTGTGAGGGGCTGTCGGCGGCGCTCGACTGCGGGTACGTCTCGGGCGGGGACATCTTCCGCGAACTCGCGGAGGACCGGGACTTGTCCCTGTCGCAACTCATCGCGAAGACCGACGAGACCGACGAGATCGACCGCGCGCTGGACCGTCGCCTCCGGACCATCGCCGAGAAGTGGGGCGCGGCGAACAAGCCGTTCATCCTCGAATCGCGGCTGGCGGGGTGGCTCGCCGGCAACCGCGCGGACCTCCGAATCTGGCTCGACGCGCCCGAAGAAGTGCGCGTCGATCGAACTCGCGACCGCGAGGAGATGGAGGCGGAGATGCGCGTCCGGGAGGTCAGCGAGGCCGGTCGGTATCAGTCCTACTACGACATCGACGTCTCCGATCAGTCCTTCTACGACCTCTCGATCAACACCGCGCGCTGGAGTCCGGCCGCGACCTTAGAGATGGTGCTCACTGCGGTCGAGGAGTACGATCCGGACGTCGACGAGGGCGCGTTCCAGACGAAAGACGTCGAGCTGTAACGGCCCGTTACCGGTCTGTCAGGCCCGCCCTACGGCCGCGACACCATCCTCCTGAGCCGCGGCACCTCCGCGCGGATGGCGCGGCGCTTCAGGAGCAGGAAGCCGGCGAAGATGACGAGGAATCCGACGACGGTGTAGACGGTCGGCACCTCGTCGAGGACGGCCCACCCCGCGAGCGCCGCGAATATCGGCGCGACGTAGGAGACGAGATTGATCTCGATCGCGCCCAGCCGACCCAGCAGGTCGAAGTAGATGAGGAAGCCGAGCGCGCTCGCGACGAGCGAGAGGTACGCCAGCGCCGCCACGGACTCGACCGTCCAGACGACGTCGGCTACCGACTCTCCCATCCCGGCGCTCACGCCGTGCATGATGAGCGCGCCGCCGATCATCGACCACGCCTCCATCGTCTCGATCGGGATGTCGGCGTCGACGCGACGAGTGAGCACCGAGCCGAGCGCGAACGCCGCCGCCGCGCCGAATATCAGGAACTTCGCGACTGCCCCGCCGCTCAGGAGGTTGTTCGGGTCCGGATTCGAGAGGATCGCGACGCCGACCAGACCGAGGAGGAGCCCGGCGAGGCCGACGGTCGTCAGCCGCTCGTCCGAGAGGAACAGCCGGGCGAAGCCGCTCGTCAGGACCGGACTGAGGCTGACGATGACGGCCGCCGCCGCGGAGGTGACGGCCGGGTCGGTCTCGCCGATGAAGAGCAGGGTGTGATAGCCCGCGATGAGGAGCGTCGCGCCGATGGCGACGACGGTCCACTGCTCGCGGGTCCGCGGGAGCGGGCGGTCGGTGGCGTAGAACGCGTACGCGAGCATCAGAACGCCCGCGACGTCGTAGC
Source organism: Halobellus rufus (assembly GCF_000739575.1). Lineage (GTDB taxonomy): Archaea > Halobacteriota > Halobacteria > Halobacteriales > Haloferacaceae > Haloquadratum > Haloquadratum rufum. The sequence continues at coordinate 4,831 of NZ_BBJO01000016.1, forward strand.
GCAGCGCGGCGAAGAGCACCGGTGGGATGTACTCCAGCCCGGCCTTGATCGCCATAAACGCCGAACCCCACGCCGCCGCCAGGAGGACGAACAGGAGGAGATTTCGATACCGAGTCACAGCGAACGTGTCGTCGGCGTCGTCGTCAACGTTTCGTTACGGCGACGGGTTCCGACGGCGACGCCGTCGCACGCGCTGGCGACGCCTCGTTCACTCGGCCTCGCCCGCCCGCCGTTCGTCCCGGATCGCCCGGATGACGTCCTGCCGGGCGACGATCCCGACGAGCCGCCCCTCCTCGACGACCGGCAGCCGGTTGATGTCGCGCTCGTCGTCCGCGAGGAGGTCGAGGATCTCGTCTAACGACGTCTCCGGGGCGACGCTCACGACGTCGGCGGTCATCACCTCCCGGATCGGCTTGTTCGTGTTCCGCAGCAGGTCGACCCCGAGGTCCAGATCGTCCCACGAGACGTCGACCGCGTAGGTGAGCGTCTCGAGGAACGGCGGGAACCCGACGGGGATCCACAGCGTCCGGTCCTTCGTCTGAAAGAGCCCGACGAGGTCGTGTTGGGTGACGATCCCGACCACCTCGCCGTCGTCGACGACGGGGAACCCGTTGAAGTCCGCGCGGGCGAGTCGACCGAGCACCTCGCTCACGTCGTCGTCGGGCGAGACCGTCTCGACGTCACTCGTCATCAGATCGCGGGCCGTCAGGGATGTGAGCCGCGCCATAGCCCCCCTTCGTCGCCCGGCGGCCTAACGGTTGTGGGGAGGACGACTCCCCGAGTGACCCAGCGGCGTCTCTCTCCCCGTTCCGACCGACGGCGGTCACCCTCGGCTGAGATATCTTTATGGCCGTCCGTTGACTAGCGGGGGTATGGCCGCTCACGGCCGGTCGAGCCTCCGGGACCTGTTCGACGACTCCCCGACGCCGCACATCGCGCACCCGCCGCGCACCCACCACCGACACTTCTACGTCGCGACCGACGGGTCGTATCGCCGCAACGGCGCGGACGGCGGTCTCGGCGTCGTCATCGAGGCGCACGACGGGACCCGCGTCGCGCGGATCGCGCTGCCCGACGCCGCCCCGGACAACAACGTCGCGGAGTACCGGGCGCTGCACCTCGGCCTCGACGTCCTCGCGGCGCGCGCGCCGCGGCACGCCCGCGTGGGCGTCCTCGTCGACCACGACGACCTCGCCGCCGCGGTCAACGGCGAGGTGCTCGTCGAAGCGGGCGGCGACGCCGGGTGGCGACCGGGCGACTCGCCGAGCGTTCCGGGCGGCAGCGAGTCGCACTGGCGGGGCATCCGGGCGCGCATCGCCGGGTTCGGCGAACTCCGCGCGGCGCGGATCGACAGCCGCCAGAACCCCGCGCACCCCCTCGCGAACGCGCCGGAGGCGTACGCGCACGTGAACAGTCGCGCGGACCGCTGTGTCGTCCCCGACCTCGGCGGTCGCGTCGACGACGTCGAGGCGTTCGGCTCCGAGCACGCCGACCCGCAGTTCCCGCCGCCGTCGCGTTTCGAGGGGAGCGCGAGCGACTGAGACGCGTAGACGCGTGAATGGCGTGGCCGAGAAGTCGTGGGTAGTGTGACCGAGAGCCGCGAATGGCGCGACCGGACTTACTCCTGCGCGTCGACGACGGCGACGCCGGCGAGGTTGACGATGTCCTTCACCTCGTCGCCACGCTGGAGGACGTGCACGGGCTTGTCCATCCCGACGAGCATCGGACCGATTGCCTCCGCGCCGCCGAGCCGCTGCAGCAGCTTGTAGCCGATGTTGCCCGCCTCGAGGTTCGGGAAGACCAGCACGTTCGCGGGCTCGTCGAGCTGTGAGAACTCGTAGGTCCCCTCGAGGATGTCCTCGACGACGGCGGTGTCGGCCTGCATCTCGCCGTCGACCGGGAAGTCGACCTCCTCGTCCCCGTGGAGCGCCGAGACGGCGTCGCGGATCTTTCTGGTCCCCTCGTTGTCGACGCTGCCGAAGTTCGAGTACGACAGCATCGCCGCGCGGGGCTCGACGTTGAACCGCCGGGCGAGGTCGGCTGTGTGTTTGGTGATCTCCGCGAGCACGTCCGAGTCGGGATCGAGGTTGACCGTCGTGTCGGCCGCGAAGATGATGCGGTTCTTGAACGTCAGCAGGTAGACCCCCGCGGCGTAGTCGGCCTCGGGCGCGGTCCCGATGATCGACAGCGGCGGGCGGAGCGCCGAGGGGTAGTGGTGGGTCAGCCCCGTCAGCATCGCGTCGGCGTCGCCCTGCTCGACCATCACGCTCGCGAAGTAGTTGCTGTCCCCGCGGATCAGCTCGTGGGCCTCGTTCTTCGTGACGCCCTCGCGCTGGCGGAGCTCGTAGAGGCGGTCGGCGTAGTGGTCCCAGTCGCCGCTGCGCGGGTCGACGATCTCCGGCGAGAAGTCCAGTCCGAGCTCCTCGGCGGTCCGCTTGATCTTCGTCGCGTTCCCGACGAGGACGGGCTGGGCGATCCCCTGCTCTCGCATCTGGTAGGCCGCGCGGATGATCTTCTCGTCGCCGCCCTCCGCGAGTGCGACGCGCTTGGGGTCGGACTTCGCCTTGTTGAGCACGACGCGCATCATCTCGCGGGACTTGCCGAGCCGCGCTTCGAGGCGTTCCTCGTACTCGTCGAGGTCGACCTCCGTCCGGGCGCACCCGGAGTCCATCGCCGCCTCCGCGACAGCGGGGGCGACGGTGAAGAGCACCCGCGGGTCCAGCGGCTTCGGGATGACGTAGTCTGGGCCGAACTGCAGCGGCTGATCGCCGTAGGCCTTCACGACCGCGTCGGGGACGTCCTGTCGCGCGAGGTCGGCGAGTGCCTCCGCGGCGGCCCGTTTCATATCCTCGTTGATCTCCGTCGCGCGCACGTCCAGCGCCCCGCGGAAGATGAACGGGAAGCCGAGGACGTTGTTCACCTGATTCGGGTAATCGGAGCGGCCGGTCGCCATGATGACCGTGTCGTCGCGGGCGTCCTTCGCGTCCTCGTATTTGATCTCGGGGTCGGGGTTCGCCATCGCGAAGACGATCGGGTTCTCGGCCATCGACGCGACCATCTCCTGCGAGACGATGCCGCCGACGGAGAGGCCGACGAACACGTCCGCGCCCTCCAACGCGTCCGCGAGCGTGTCGTCGTCGGTGTCGGAGGCGAACTCGGCCTTGAACTCGTTGAGGTCCTCGCGGTCGGTGCCGATGACGCCCGAGGAGTCGCACATCGTGATGTTCTCGGTCTCGACCCCCAGCGATGTGTAGAAGCGCGCGGTCGCGATGGCCGACGCGCCCGCGCCGGAGAAGACGACGTCGAGGTCCGAGAGCTCCTTCTCGACGACGTCGGCGGCGTTCAGCAGCGCCGCCCCGGAGATGATCGCAGTGCCGTGCTGATCGTCGTGGAAGACCGGGATGTCGACCTGCTCGCGCAGGCGCGATTCGATCTCGAAGCACTCCGGCGCTTTGATGTCTTCCAGATTGATGCCGCCGAAGGTCGGCTCCATCGCGCGCACGGTGCTAATGATCTCGTCGGGGTCGTCGAGGTCGAGTTCGATGTCGAAGACGTCGATGTCGGCGAAGCGCTTGAACAGGACGCCCTTCCCCTCCATCACCGGCTTCGACGCCTGCGCGCCGATGTCACCGAGCCCCAGCACGGCGCTGCCGTTCGAGACGACGCCGACGAGGTTCCCCTTCGCGGTGTACTCGTACGCGCGCGTCGGGTCGGCGTCGATGTCGCGGCACGGCGCGGCGACGCCGGGAGAGTACGCGAGCGAGAGGTCTCGCTGGGTGTTCGTCGGCTTCGTCGTGGATATCTCGATCTTGCCGGGCGGCTCCTCGCGGTGGTACTCCCTCGCGTCGTCGTCTAGTCCCATAGCGGCGGCTTCCTCACCGGCACAAAAAAAGCTATCTGTCGAACCCCCATTCGACAGACGACGAACAGGGACTCGTCAGTCGAACAACCTCACCGCACGGGAGCGGCCGCCACTTCGGTCGCGCCGTCGGTCAGGAATCGAGTTCGAGCACCTCGTGGCGCTCGATGGAGAACCCGCCGTCCAGCCGGGAATCGACGGTGCGGGTGGGCCACTCGCCCGTCGCGGTCAACACCTCGCTTTCGCCGTCGGCGAGCAGCACCGTGTCCTCGGACTTCGCACCTGACACCGTCGGGTTGTAGGCGTACGCCAGCGGCGTCTCGACGCGCTCCTCTCCCTCTGGGGTGGCGATCCACTCGCGGCCCGCGTAGCCCGCGGCCCCGCCCTGGTGGTGGTTCCGCCACTCGCCGGACTCGCCGACGGCGTCGTAGGCCTCCCTGATCCGGTCGAACACGTCGCCGGCAGTCCCGATTTCTCCATCGTCCGCGGCGGCGCGAAGCGTCGCGTCGAGCGCGCTCGCCTCCACGCGCATCGCCTTCTCGTGCCGTTCGCCGAGCCACTCGGGGGCGTCCCCGAAGGCCACCGTGCGGGTCGTACTCGCGTAGAGGCCGCCTCGCTCGGCGGTCACAGTGACGAGCGCGTACTCGCCTAACTCCGCCAGCGTCGGCGTGAAGTGCCGGTACTTCCGGGCGCGTTCGCCGCCGCCGACGAGGACGACGGGCGATTCGATCCCCTGACTCGCGAGCGTGACCCGCAGACCGGCGGCGACTTCGTGTTCGGTGTCGTCTGGCTGGAGTTCGCGCGCGACGCGCTCGACGGCGGCGGCGACGTCCCCGGCAAACTCGCGGTAGCGCTCGACGTCGGTCGGGCTCAGCGGGCGGCGCAGGCGACTCGCGTTCAAGTGCTCGAACCCCGGGACGTCGAAGTCCGCCGCTCCCGCGCCGTCGGTCGTGGATGCGACGGCGTCAGCCAGCGACGACTCGTACCACGGGACGGCCTCGACGTCGAAGGCGTCCGGAAGCTCCTCGTCGGCGAGCCGTTCGGCCTCGATGTTGTCGGTGACGACCCGAAAGCCGTCCGCGCGGGTGTAGCCCGCGGCCGCGCTCCCGACGTCGGCGTCGCGGTTGACCACGTTGCTCCCGCCGGTGAGCCACGCGAAGGAGTTCGGACGGGCCATCCAGACGGCGTCCAGCTCGGCCTCGTCGAGGAACTCCGCGAGTCGCTCGCGGCGGTGTTCGAGGTGTCTTCGTCGCAACTCCGCTCTCGCGCCGTCGGCGCGTTCGGCGTCCTCCGGCGGCGTCTCGTCGCGCATACCCGCTCGTTCCGCTCCCGCGACTTGAAACGTGCCGAAAGCGAACTCCGGACGAGGCCGAAAGAGCGATTCAAGTAGCTCCGACCCCGACGTGCGCGTATGGACGCGCGTCTCCGACGACTCGTCGGCGCTTCCGCCGCGCTCACGGGTATCCTGATGGTGCTCGGCGTGTACACCGCCTCGACCGGGGCGGGGCTGACCTGCGCGGGCCGGTGGCCCCTCTGTGACGGGTTCTTGGGACTGTTCCCTGCCAACTGGAGCAGCTTCATCGAGTGGTTCCACCGACTCGTCGCGATGATCACCGGCTTCGTCGTCCTCGGCACGACCGTCGTGGCGTGGCGTCAGGGCGCGGAACGGCGCGTCCGGCTCGCGCTGGCCGGCGCGACGATCCTCCTGCCCTCGCAGATCATCCTCGGCGCGCTCACGGTGACGACCTACGAGTGGGCGATCCTGCTGGCGCACTTCGGCACGGCGTCGATCATCTTCACGGGCGTCGCGATGGCGGCTATCTGGGCCTACGAGCCCGCGTCCGGACCCGGCACCGTCGATCGGGTTCGCCGTCCGCTCGCCGTCGCGACCGCGTTGCTTCCCGTGATGCTCGTCTTGGCGCCGCACGCGTTCGTCACGTTCGGCCCGGAGGTCCAAGCGACGTATTACCTCGCCGGGCTCACGGCGTACGTCGGGCTACTCGCGACCGCGGTGTGGGTGACAGACGCCTCCGGTTCGTCCCGCCTGATCGGCCGCGTGAGCGGCCTCGCCGCGCTCGTCGTCATCTCGCTCTTGGTCGTCGGTCGACTGGTGTACGGCGGGACGCTCCAGTACGTCTCGGTCGCCGGCACAATCCTCGCTCTCGGCCTCGTCGCCGCGGCGTGGTTCCTCGCGCGGTCCGGCGGAAGTCCGGCCGACGCGACGGTCGCCTCCCGGAGCGATTGAGCACTGTCGCGGGTGCGGACGGGGAGAGAATTTCGCGGGAACGGCGCGAAACCCCCTGAAAGGGTGACAGACGCGCAATAAAGCGACACGTTGTTATACGGCTCTCTATTACGGGACGATGTTATGGACAGACGGACCTACGTGAAGACCGGCGCTGGCGTGCTCGCCGGCGGTCTGCTCGCCGGATGTACCGGCGGCGGGTCTGGCGACGGCGGAAGCGACTCGACGACCGAAAGCGGCGACTCCGGCTCCGACTCGACGGAGACGGAGGCGGCGACGACCGAATCGGTCGTCCCCTCGACCGTCGTCATCGGCTCGGACATCCCCTACCGGCCCTTCGAGTACGAGACGACGTCGGGCGAACTCACCGGCTTCGACGTCGACATCGCGGCGGCGATCTTCGAGGAGCAACTCGGCGTCGACTACGAGTTCAAGCCGACGAGCTTCGACTCGATCATCCCCTCGCTGAACAACAACAACTTCCGGATCATCATGTCCGCGATGACGATCAACGACCAGCGGGCCGAGCAGGTCGACTTCTCCGACCCGTACTTCACGGCCTACCAGACCGTCATCGTCCGCGCCGACGGCGACATCTCCTCGAAGGAGGACCTCCGCGGCAACCCCGTCGGCGTCCAGAAGGGGACGACCGGGGCCGGCGCGGCCGAGGAACTCAAAGAGGAGTTCGACGGCGAACTCGACATCAAGAGCTACGACCAGATCAACGGCGCGTTCCAGGCGCTCATCAACGGACAGGTCAACGCCGTCATCAACGACAACACCGTCAACGCCGGCTTCGCCAACGACCGCGACGACGTCGTCTTCCTCGAGGGCGAGGGCGTCGCCGCCGAGAGCGACCAGGAAGCGCCGCCGTACCTCACGCTCACGATCGAGAACTACGGCATCGCGTTCCGCCAGGACGACGACGAGTTCCGCGAGCGCGTCAACGAGGCGCTCGCGGCGATCAGAGAGGACGGCACGTACGACGAGATCTACTCGGAGTACTTCGACGGATAATATATCACGGTTCCGCACCACAACCTCGCAACTATGGCTGATTCATACTCGGGCGCATCACCCGAAGCCAACGCTGCGGCCGACGGGTTCCTCGACGACCAGACGCTGAAGTACCTCGGCGTCGGCCTGTCGAGCCTCGTCGCACTCGGGATCGCGCTGCTCGTGCTGTACATTCTGGCCGTCCAGGTCGATTACGCGCTCATCCCGACGATCCTGCCGCAGTTCATCAACGCCTACGTGTTGGTGCTGGGTATCGTCGTCACGGCCAGCGTCCTCTCCGTGACCGCGGGAATCTTCGTCGGTCTCGCTCGCGTCTCGAAGACGTCGATCACGAGCGGGATCTCGGCGGCCTACGTGCAGTTCTTCCGCGGGACGCCGCTGCTCTTTCAGATCTTCGTCGTCTACTTCGGCATCCCGACGCTGTGGCCCGGCACGTTCCCGATCTCGAACTGGGGGATCCCGACGGCGATCATCTCGCTGACGCTGAACCACGCGGCCTACGTCGGCGAGGCGGTCCGCGGCGGGATCGGTGCGGTCCACGACGGCCAGATGGAGGCGGCCCGCTCGCTCGGGATGGGCTACGTGCAGGCGATGCGCGAGGTCGTCATCCCGCAGGCGTGGCGCAACGCCCTGGCGGCGGTTGGCAACGACCAGATCATTCTGGTGAAGGACACCTCGCTGCTGACGGTCATCGCGGTGCCGGAGCTCATCCAGCAGTTCCGCGACGTCAACAGCGCGACGTTCGATCCGTGGACGCCGCTCGTGCTCGTCGCCATCGCGTACCTGTCGATCACGATTCCGATGGGACGGCTCGTGGAGTACCTCGAAGACCGCGCGGACTGGGGCGGTGACTCACAATGAGCGACGCGATCCGATCCGATGACGAGGGGCGAACCGACGGCCACGCGCTGCTCGAATTCGACCACGTGGACAAGTACTTCGGCGAGACGCACGTCCTCAAGGACGTCTCCCTCGACATCCAAAACGGCGAGGTGTGCGTCGTCGTCGGCCCCTCCGGCTCGGGGAAGTCGACGCTGCTGCGGTGTGCGAACCGCTTAGAGGAGATTCAGAACGGCGAGATCCGGCTGGACGGGCGGTCGATCTCCGACCCCGACGCCGACATCAACCGGCTCCGTCAGCGCATCGGGATGGTGTTCCAGTCGTTCAACCTCTTCCCGCACAAGACGGCGCTGGAGAACGTGACGCTCGCGCCGCGGAAGGTCCGTGGGATCCCCGAGGCCGAAGCCCGCGAGCGCGCGGAGGAACTCCTCGCGGACGTCGGCCTACTGGATCAGGCCGACTCCTACCCGAACCAGCTCTCCGGCGGGCAGCAGCAGCGCGTCGCCATCGCCCGCGCGCTCGCGATGGACCCGAAAGTGATGCTGTTCGACGAGGTCACGAGCGCGCTCGACCCCGAACTGGTCGGTGAAGTGCTCGAAGTGATGCGCGGGCTCGCGGCCGACGGAATGACGATGATGGTCGTCACCCACGAGATGGGCTTCGCCCGCGAGGTGGGCGACCGAATCGTCCTGATGGACGAGGGGCGGCTCGTCGAGAGCGGCGATCCCGAGTCGTTCTTCGAGCACCCCGAGACCGAGCGCGGCGAGCAGTTCCTCTCGAAGATCCTCTGAGCCGTCGGGAGATTCCCTCTCGACGCATCACTTCCCGACAAAGCACTTACCGACTCTCCGCGTAGCGTCGCCCGTGACAAACGTTCCCGGACTCGGGCTCGTCGCGGTGCTCGCGATGATCGCGGTGCTCCTCGCTCTCCCGCTTTTGGCCGCGGTGAGCCTGCTCGCCGCCCGTGCAACGGGGATCCGGATCGAGTTCACGCTGCTGGGAACGAACGCCCTCGCGATCGTCTGCGGCGTCGCGGTCGCGGTCGCCAGCCCGCTCGGACTCCAAGAGGTCTCCCTCGGCGCGCTCGTCGGACTGGCGAAGTTCACGGCGGGCGTGCTCGCGGCGGGGCTGTTCGTTTCGGCCGTCTTCGAGGGGCTCCCTATCGCGACGGGGGCCGCGCTGACGGTCGTGTTCCGCGAGGTGTCGTGGTCGCACGCGCTCCAGTACGCGACCGCGGGCTACGCCGTCGGCGGTCTCGGCGGCGCGGTCGCCGGGCTGCTCCTCACCGGCGCGGCAGAGGCCGCGGCGCTCGGCGCGTTGCTCTCGGTGCCGGGCGCGCTCGGGAGCGTCCTGCTGGCCGTCGCCGTCTCGCAGCTTCGTCGGCAGAGAGCGATGTCGGCCTCGTGAGCGTTCGCTCCGACGCGTTCCCCGCATCAGAATCCACGTTCACATAAAGTCGGAGAGCCCCGACTGGCCGTCGTCACCCTCGGAGTCGCCGTCGTCGACCGTCGCCTCCGCCTCCGCTTCGCGGTCCAACACGTCGGCGTCGAGCGTCTGCTGATCCTCGTCGTCTCCGTCGTCGCCGCCGTCGCCCTCCTCGTCGGTGGCGTCCGCGGCCTCTGCGCGTTCCCGGCCGACGAACGCGTCACCGGCGTGCGCCTCCACCGCTTCGGACCGCAACTCTCGGGCGTCCTCGACGATCGACTGCACCTTGTTGGTCGTCTCGCCGCTCCCCGTGACGTAGGAGACGGCCGCCTCGTCGAGGTCGTACCACGCGGCCATCGCGACCGTCAACTCGCGGGGCTTGCAGTGGTGCGTCATCGCCGCGAGGAACGGCAGGACGTCGAGGCGAGCGGTCGTCATCGAGAAGCCGCCGGACTCCGCGATCGAGCGGACGACCTCGTCGCGGGTGCTGTCCCGCGTCGAGCGGTAGGGCGCGCCGCCGTACTGCGTCCACCCGCCGCGGGTGCGGTCGCGCGCGGCGGCGACGCCGCCGGCGAGGTTGTCGGTCGCGTAGCGCCACCACGAGTAATCGAAGTCCGTCGAGTAGACTCGGCTCGTCCAGACCTCAGCGTTCGAGAGGAACTCGTAGGCCCGGGCGAGTTCCTCGCCCTCGTACACCAGCGACACCTTGTCCTCGACCCACTTGAGCAGGTCGTCGGGGGTCTCGTCGACGTCGTAGGCGGTCCGCAGCGCCTCCTCTGCGGGCTTTTCTTTCAACACCGCGTCGAGGAACTCGAAGAGGCCGACCGCGCGGTTTCTCGACCCCGTCGTCACGTCCTCGAGGGTCACCTTCTCCAGTCCTTCGGCGGTCGCCTGGAGGTCTTTCACCGCCGCGCGGAGGTCGCCGCTGTTCGCCTCGGCGATGCGTTCGAGCGCCTCCTCGTCGAACTCGATCCCCTCCTTTCGGAGGATGTCCCGCAGGACGGGCACGATCGATCGCGCGGAGACGTCGCGGAACTCGATTTCCCTCGCTGCGTTGCGCAGCCCGTTCGACATGTCGTAGTACTCGTTGGCGATCAGGACGATCGGCTGGTTCGCCTCCTTCAGGAGGCTCGTGACCGCCCGCTTGCCGCCGCGGTCGTACTGGTAGTGAATGTTGTCGGCCTCGTCCATCACGACGAGCTGGCGGCCGCCGCCCGCGCCCCCGAGCGACCCCGCGAGCGTCGCGTTGCGGGAGGCGCGCCCCGCGAAGCGCTCGATGGCGTCGGCGGTCCGCTCGTCGGAGGCGTTGAGTTCGACGACCTCCCACCCCATATCGTTCGCCAGCGCGTGCGCCGCCGACGTCTTGCCGACCCCCGGCGCGCCGTGGAGGACGACCGGTTCGCGGTGGTCCGGCCACGTCTCCGCCCACTCCTTCAGGGCGTCGCGGGCCTTATTGTTGCCGCGGACCTCCGAGAGGGTCGATGGGCGGTACCGTTCGGTCCAGTCGGTCATTGGTTGTTGATGGGGAGAGCCCCGTTTAGCTTCTGCGGGTCGGACGCTGCTCGCCCGGCGTGGCGTACTGTCCACTTTGTTCGAGATGGTTTCACTTGTTCAATCTGGCCGACAGTTTAACCGTCCACGGAGCGAACGACGGGTATGACCGACGACGAGAGCGGCGTCGTACTGAACGACGAGGAGATCGACGAACTGCTCGGGACTGGCGGCATCGCCGTGTTGGCGCTCGCCGACGAGAGCGACCCCTTCGCGATCCCGGTCTCGTACGGGTACGACGCCGACGAGGGCGTGCTGTATCTCCGCCTCGCCTTCGCCGAGGATTCAGAGAAGGAGCGGTATCTCGCCCGTTCGGATCGAGCCGCTCTCGTCGTCACCCTCGAGCGCGATCAGCAGTGGGCGTCCGTCGTCGCTCGCGGCACTCTGTCGACGATGCCGGAAGCGAGTATCGACGGAACGGTTGTCGAGGCGATCCGCTCGATCGACATCCCGTTCGTGACGATCTACGAGGAGGAACCGCGGGAACTGGACTACCGCCTGTACAAACTCCACCCCGACGAATTGACCGGCCGCAGGGAGAAACCGCGGGTCGGTATCGAATGACAGGCGTCTGATACCCCTCCCACTCAACCAGAAAGTACCTATGTGAGCGTGGCCACCCGTCGACGATGTCACGCCCTGAATCGACCACGACGTCGCGCGGCGGTATCGCACCGACCGGCCGAACCCTCGGTATCGCGGCGATCGGCGGACTGCTCTCGTATCTCGTCACCTACGCCCTCACCTACGCGGTGACCGGCCAGCAGATCGCGAACTCGCTGGCGCCCGCGTCCTCGAACTCTCGACCGGCGATCCCGGCACGTGGAAACTCGTCGGCTGGGTGTTCTACAGCGCCCACTACGTCACGAGCGAGATCCCCGGGCTGTTCGGATCGACGGCGGTCAACCTCATCAGCCGCGGGGACGCCTTCCCGTCGGCGCTCTTCGTCGTCCCGCCGCTCGTCCTCGTGATCGCGGGCGCGCTCGTGGCGGTCGCGGGACGCTCGGAATCGCCGCTCTCGGGCGCGGTCGCCGGCGCGTCGGTCGCGCTCGGGTACCTCCCGCTCGCGGTCGCCGGCGCGTTCGCCTTCTCGATCTCCGTCGGCGACTCCAGTGCCGGCCCGACGCTCGTGACCGCCATCTTGCTGGCGGGTCTCGTCTACCCGCTCGCGTTCGGCGGGGTCGGCGGTGCGCTCGGATCGTTCGCCTCGAACCGGTGACCGGTCGAACCCCGGTTCTGTCCCTCGATTCGACTCCGACTACAGTTCTCTGGCGACCATCTCGGCCCAGTGCTCGAAGCCGTACCGGTCGTAGAACGCTCTGGCCCTGTCGTTCTCGCGGTCGACGTCCAACACGAGTCGGTCGAGCGGCAGGTCCTGCGAGCGGGCACACGCGAGGACCGCGTCCATCAGGTCGTCGGCGACGCCGCTGCCCCGGTAGTCGGAGGCGACGAAGACCTCGTTGAGGACCGCCGCGTCCCAGATGAACGACAGGGTCTCGGGGAGGACGAATGCGTAGCCGACGAGATCCGCTTTCCCTCTCGCCTCCGGATCCGCTTCTGCCTCGGCGTCCGTCTCCGCACCCGCCTCGTCGACGGCGACGATCACGCACTCGGGGTCCTCCGAGACGCACCGCTCGACCCAGTCGAGCCACCGCCTGCGGTACGCCGCGGTCAGCTTCTCCTCGTAGATCCCGCCCTTCTCCTCGCCACCGGTCCCCTCGCCGATCCCCAGTTCGAAGCCGCGTTTGAGCGTCCAGAGGCCGTCCGCATCGGTCGATCCCTCGTACGGCCGGATCGAGATACCCGAATCCGTCGGATGTTCGGTCATCGGTGCTGCTCCGCGTGGGACCGACAAGAGTACTTGTATCTCGTTCGGGCGGCCTCCGACGCGCGAGGTCGATACCGATGACGTGCGGACTGCGGCCCCGCCGCGCATTCTCGTATCGGCGTTCGTCGAACCCCTCCTTCGATACGCTTTTGCGGCCGCCTCTCCCAGATGAGGCAGATATGAACCGAGAGCGCCCGGTCGCCGGGGGGTGTGGCGTATGACGACGGTCCCGCGGGAGGACCTCGCGCGGCGAATCGCCGGCGAAATTACGTTGAGTGACGATCCCGGCGCGACGCTCCGGAAGTGGCGGACCGACTTCGACGTCTCCCAGACCGCGCTCGCCGAGCAGTTGGACGTCTCCTCCTCGGTGATCTCCGATTACGAGAGCGGTCGTCGCGAGAGCCCCGGCATCGGCGTCGTCCGACGGATGGTCGTGGCGCTGCTGGACATCGACGAGTCCCGCGGCGGCGGTCGCATCCGGCAGTACGCCCGCGTCATCTCCGCGGGCTTCGAGAGCGACATCGTTCAGGACCTCCGCGAGTATCCCACGTCGATCCCGCTGGAGACGCTGTACGAGGCGATGGACGCGACCGAACTCGTCCGCGGCGATCAGGACCGGATCAGCGGCCACACGGTCATCAACAGCATCGAGGCGATCACGCGGCTCTCCTCCGAGGAGTTCTACCGTCTCTACGGCCAGTCGACCTCTCGGGCGCTCGTCTTCACCGGCGTCACGCGCGGGGAGTCGCCGCTGGTGGCGATGCGCGTGGTCAACCCCACGCCGAACGCCGTCATCCTGCACGGTCTCACCGAGGACGACCTCTGGGAGCACGCCCCGGCGCTCGCGACGATCGACGGCTTCTCGCTGGCGATCTCGAACCGGGATCTGGACGAGATGCTCGACGACTTGCGTCGGTTGCCGTAAGCCCGCTCGCGGCGAAAGTCCGGCCGATCGACCCTCAACAGGGCGAGACGTCGGTCCCGTCGAGCCGCCGCGTGTCGTTCTCGGTCACGAGATACCGCGCCTCGGAGCCGACGTCGGCGTCTACTTCCGCCGTCGAGTACCAGAACGGCTGGCTGACATCGACGTAGACGCCCTCGGACGTCCGGTTCGCCACCGTGGCCTCGCGCTCGACGCCGGTGTAGGACTCCAGCCCCCACTCGTCGACGCAGGAGGCGTTCTCGAACTGTTGGGTGACGTACTCCGCCTCGGCTTCGAGCGCGCGCTCTTTCGCGTCGCCCGTCGAGACCGTGTCGCCGCCGAGACAGCCGGCGGTCAGGAGAAGCGCCGCGAGCGAGAGGTGGAGGGCGGTTCGCGGCGTGGAGCCCATCGGCTCGTCGACTCGATCTGTCGGAACAAATGCCTTCTGTCGGGTGTCGGAGCCGTTTCCGACTACTCGACGTACTCGTAGCGCCGCTCGTTCATCCGGCCCCAGCCGGTGAAGACGAACTCCGCGGAGGGCTGAGTGAACTCCTCGACGTCGGTCTCCTTCTCGTGGTTGTGGACGTCGTGGACGAGTTCGTACTCCTCGAAGGAGAGGTCGTAGCGCTCTTCCAGTTGCTCTTCGACGTCGATCGCGTCGACGGCCTCGCGCCAGCCGTCTCGGACGGTCTCGGCGTGGATCTCCGCTTGCGCGCCGGAGCCGTAGGAGCCGACGAGCAGCTTCTCACCCGCGAGGTCGACGTCCGCGGCGGCGGCCGCTCGGAGCGCCGACAGCCGTGCGACGTGCACCGAGCCGGTGTACCAGTTGCCGACCTGCCCGGCGATCTGGATCGTCGGCTCGATGGCCGCCTCGTACCACTCGCGGTACAGGCGCGTCTCCTTCAGTTCGTCCATGTAGGCGCGGATGGCCTCCTCGAAGTCCTCGCGCTCCTCGAAGTCGGCCTCGCGGGGCTGCATCCCGATGTCGTCGGCGAGGATGTCCTCGATCTCGGTGTCGCGCGTGATGTGTCGGTAGCCGAGCAGCGCGGCCTTCCGGACCATCCCCGGGTACGGCGTGTGGAAGGGGAAGTACACGAAGTCGTCGGGGTGGGTGTCGCCAGCGACCGACTCGTAGTCTTCCAGCGCCTCGCGCATCCGCGCCAGGTAGACCTGGATCGAGCGCTTGCCGTCGACGCTCGGGAACTGTTGGTTGGGTTTGAGGAAGTCGGTCTCGTCGGCGCTGCCGTAGCCCTGCTCGGTCGAGAGCGCGACGATGTCCGGATCTTCGTCGATGAGCATCGCGACCGCACCGGCACCCTGGGTCGCCTCGCCGGGGTCGCCGCGCTCGTACAGCGCGGTGTCGGTCGCGATCACCAGCGCCGCGCGCCCGCGGTTTCGCCCCGCGCGGATCCAGTTGTACGCGTCGTCAATGACCTGCGTCCCCGAGAGGCAGGCGAACTTCCGCTCGCCCTTGTTCGCGTGGTGGAAGTCGCCGTCGTGGACCTGTTCGAGACAGCCGGCGATGTACGTCGAGACCGGTTTAGAGTTGTCGAACGCGGACTCGGTCGCGACGTCGATGCGTCCGATGTCGTCGGGCGTGAGGTCCTTCCGGTCCATCAGGCGCTTGGCGGCGTTCGCACCCATCGTGACGATGTCCTCGTAGACGTCCGGCAGCGAGGAGTACGCGATGCCGATCCCCTTCGTGTACTTTCCGGGGTCTTCGCCCTTCACCGGTGCGAACGTGTTGGCGAGATCCAGCCGGAGCTTCCCGCTCTGGAACTCGATGGCGTCGATGCCGACGTCGGTCATACCTTCCGTATCTCGCGTACCGCTTATTGGTTTGTCGATAGCGCTGTCGACGATCGTCTAGACCTCGGCTATCTCTTGCTCGCCCGCACGAAGACGGTCTCCGCGGCTCGGTCGCCGTCGCCGTCGGTGACCCGGATCGTCACGGGAACCCGGACTTCGTCGCCCGCGGGGACGAACAGCCAGAGGGGACCGGGTGAGACCCGCAGGCTGGCCTCCGAACCGGCCGATTCGACGGCTCGCGCGTTCACCAACAGCCGGTCGAGGACTCCGCCTCCGACCCGGTAGTCGTACCGCAGTTCGTCGGTCGGGTGCGTGGCGTTCACGCTCACGTCGACGTCGACAGACTCGCCGTCGAGCACGACGCGCTCGGGATCGAGCGACGTCGACTCGATCGTCGGACCGACGTCGGGGTACATCGTCACGTTCACACGGTCTCTCGCGGTCGCGCCCGCAGGATCGGTCACGGTCAACTGCACGGTGGCGACGCGCGTCTCCGACAGCCGCGGGGCGAGCAGGACGAACCGCGGAGTGGGCGTGTCGGCCCCCACGAGTCGCAGCGCCGACTCCGAGAGGCCGCCGGTGTCGACGATCGACCACTCGTAGCCGAGGTCGTCGCCGTCGGGGTCGTAGCTGCCGGTGCCGTTCAGTTCGACGAACGGCCCCTGTGGGTCGCCTCCGTCACCGTCGTCGGCCGCCGCCGCTCCGACGGGCGCGACGGCGCGCACCGGCGGCAAGAGCGAATCCGACTCGCGTTGACCGGGATTGTCCGGCGGTCCGCGCCCGCCGCGGTCGTCCGCTTCTCTTCCGTCCTCGCTATCGTCTCCGCTTGCCCGCTCTCCCCCGTCGACGCCTTCGAGGGCGACGTCGTCGCCCGCGTCGGCGACCGGCGGGCGGTTGCGCGCGAGCACGGTCACCGCCGTCCGGTCGACGTCGGAAGCGACGCCGTCGCTCGCAGTCACCTGGACTGACACCGTGTGGTTCGACCGGGTCACGTTCTCGCGGACCTCGACGGTCGCGTTCGGCGACCCCGCGTCGGTGAGTTCGACTGCCGACTCCGGGAGACCGCCGTAGTCGACGATCCGCCAGCGGTATTCGACCGATCCCGTCGCCCCGCCGACCGTCGCGTTCAGACCGACGATCGCGCCGCGTTCACCGGCGACAGATCGCTCCGGGCCGGCGTCGACGATCAGGCCGTCGTCACTCCCCTCGGCGGACTCGGACCCGCCCGTCGCTGTCGACTCGACGGTCGCGGTCTCGCTGAACAGCCGCGTTCCGGAATCAGCGTCGACGAGTGCGACCGTCACGGTCGCTCCGGCGGTTCGATTCCACGCCAGCGTCCACGTCTCGCCCGGGTCGAACGCGCCGTCGCCGCTGCCGCCGCTGAGCGTGCCGTCCGCCAGTCGGTACGTGGTCTCGCCGCCGCCGTCGGCGACGGTGACTTCGAGCGCGTCGGCCGAGAGCGACGACCCGCCGTCGTGCGAGAGCCGGAGTTCGCCCTCGGTCGCCGACAGGGCGAACTCGACGTTGGTCCCCGCCGCGCCGCCCGCCCCGCCCGCGGCACCGCCGGCTCCGCCGCCACCGCCGGAGGTGACGTAGTAACCGCCGAACGTCACCGCGCTGACGACCACGACCGTGACGAGGAGCAGGCTCCCGAGGGAGTCCGCCTGCGCCCGGTCGATACCACTCATTACAGACCGTAGCGCCGGGGGCGTCCTGAACCTTTCCCGCCGATTATAGCTAGCAAGGAGAATACCTGCGGCTTTAGCCGCAGAATGAATCCGACAAGCCCTTTCACAAACCACCGTTCGATGGAAGTTCTGAGTTTCCAATCCGTAGTTTCAAGTGTTGTAAATTCGTAGCAGAGAACAAGGTCAGGTCGGAACGGAGCGATTCCGAACGGCCTTCGGAGGCGGCCACGCCGCCACTAATGAGACAGTATCTGAAAAACCAACACGGTGAACACGAATGCTAGAAGCGTTCGCCTCTGTGCCGGTTGGTCGAGCAAGCCCAAGATACCTCTGAGTCCGTCGAAGCGACGTTAACTCCTTGCTGGCAAAAACAACAGATGGGATTTACCAACGCCGAGGATAAGAGTAACGGCGGTTTGGCACCGCCAGTCAGCCACTGTTCACGATGACTGGGTTAAACGGGTTCCCGTTAAGTGGCAGAATCTTGGTTGCAAACCTGAAACTCCCACCGCTCGGGATTCCTCCGCGTTCACGCGGAGGAGGATGTCAACAGGGCTGGAAGCCGAAGTGCCGCCCGGCGGGGCCGGAGGACGGTTTCAGGGCTGTTCGAAGTAGAACGTCTTCTGGGATCCGTCGGAGGCTTCGAGTACCACGTACAGGTCCGCCGTCGACGTCGACGAGTCGGGTGCGTACTCGAGATCACGGAGGTCATTCCGTGAGACGGGGGTCCCACCACTTTCGAGGCCGTCTAGTCGGACCTCTGGAGTCTGCCCTCCGGAAACTGTCGCGTTGGTGTCCAAGGAGTAGATCCGCCCGTCGGCGACATACGGATCGTCGTTCGCACGCCCGTTGTCAAGCCTGAACTCGGGGTTCGCATCGGTGAGCGAATCAACGAGCGATCCACCGACGCCGAACCCAATCACTTCGACCACTGTACTTCCGGTGTTTTCGATTCCAAACCTGAACCGGCCGTCGTTGCTGCTTTGCGTCGTTCCACCGAAGTCCAATTGATCTGCGCTTCCCGTCCCGTCGCCCCCACCGCCGCCTCCGCCGCCTCCGCCGCCTCCGCCGCCACCGTCGGCCTGCACGTCGAGTTCGTACCGGACGTTCTCGACCCGTTCGCCGTCGAAGTCGCCGCTGTCGACGTCGTAGGCGGGGTCGCTCGACCCGACCCGCGTGGTCACTTTCACCGAGTCGTCGCCGGACGTGCTCGGCGCGGTGTACTGGTACCGGTACCGACCGGGTTCGACGACGACCCCGTCGGGAACGCTCCCGCGGACCGCAGCGGCCTCGACGGACGTTCCGATGGGGTTGTTGTACTTGTCTCGCGACTCGACGGTGAACGGGTACGTCCTGTCGGTGAACGGGCTCGCCGGCGGGTCGTCGACGCTCGTCAGGTACGCGGGTTCGGTCCCGCTGACGTTCCCGCCGACCCCCACTTTCGAGAGTTCGAGCTGATAGGTCTCACCCGGCTCGAAGTACAGTTCGACGCCGTCGGGTCGGTCGGCCACCCGGTAGACGTACGCCCCGTCTGTCCCGTCCGCGTCGGGATCGTACGCCCCGCTTCGGTCGAGGAGGGCGCGCCAGTCGTCGGCTCCGAGCCGCGAGGGGACGAACACCGAGACGTTCCCGCCAGCGTCGGTGACGCTGATCGTTCGCGTCGAGACGCTCACCGCCCGCGGATCGACCGACAGGGTGGCGCTGCCGCCGCGCGAGAGCTCACCCGAGAGCGCGACGAGGGAGATTCGCTTCCCGGAGACGATCGGCTGCCCCGTCTGCGTGACGTTCCCGCCGTCGAAGCGGTTGTACACGACGCCGTTCTCGTAGACGGTTTCGGGCGCGTCGTCGTAGTTGGCGTAGCTCGGGCGGTACGAGAGCGCTCGGGTCTCGTAGCTGTGCGTCGTCCCGTTCCAGAAGTCCGCCGTCTCGGGGTAGTCGGCTCCCGGCGTGGCGGCGTCGTCGGCGGTCGCGTTCCGCACCTCGATCGAGCCGAGCGCGTCCGTCGAGAGCGTCCCGCCGGGCGGCCCGGGGTTGACGGCGACGACCCGCGTCGGATAGCGCGTCCCGAGTTCGACGCCGACCGGAGCCGACGACCCGGTCGACGCGGTGCCCAAGATCGCGTTCCGGAGTTCGACGAGATCCGCCTGGACCCGCTCGTTGTGCTGGAACTCGACCTGCCGGTTCTCCGCGGGGACGACCGTCGCCTGGTACAGCGACAGCGAGACGACGAGAAACCCGAGGAGGAGCACCGCCCCGATCTGGACGGTCACCCCCCTGTCGTCGCCTCGGAGCATCATACCCCGGAATCCGCAGGTGCCGGATAAAAACGTGCCGCCGGGAGGCGGCCGAGGCCGAAGGGGATCTCGGTTCCACGCCCGTGCATCGTCCGGTCCGTTTCGGCCGGTCGCGCGCCCGACTCCGACGCTCCGTCGCGGACGCCCGATCGACGACCGAGCGACGCGAGCGCGCTCAGTCCTCTTCTTCTTCGACGACTTCGGGATCGCTCATCGCGCTCTGGAGGCTGTCGAGTCCGTTGACCCACTCGGAGACGAGGCCGTACTCGAGTTCCTCGGCGACGGTCATGTCGAGTTCGTCGCCAGCGATGATCCGCGTGCCCGCCTGAACGAGGTAGCCCAGCGCGGCGTCCATATCGTCTTCCTGCTCGGCCGCGGCGGCGGCCTCGACGTACTCTTCGAGGGGCGCTTCCTCGGACGCGCCCGCGACGATGTACTCCTCGGCGGCGTAGAACACGCAGACGAGGCTCGTCTGGACGCCGTCGATGAGCATCGCCTTGTCCTCGCGCGCGGCCTCGTCGTCGATCTCCAGTTCGGGTTCCGCGAGGACGATCGTCCGGACGCGTTCGAGCTCCTCGATGGCCTCCTCGTCGTCGAGGCGACCTTCCTCGAACGCGGAGACGATCTTCGCGACCGCGATGGCGGCGTCGTCCTGCAGGTTCAACAGCAGCCGCGCGGAGTCTTCGTTCTCGGGGTCGAGCTCCTCCTCCTCGACGCGCGAGAGCCAGTTCTGCCAGCGTTCTTCGGTGTAGTAGGTCTCCTCGGCCTCGGTCATACTCCACCATTCCCGCCGGGATTCAAATGCCTTTCTTGTCGGCAGCCACGTGTCGGGTGAGACCGGGTGCCACCGAATCCGCCGCTGCGTCCCCGTCGAGGACTTCGTGAGCACGCTCTCTCCTCGTCGTCGCCCTCACCGCGACAGCGTCTCTCGCGTGTCGATGTCGTAGACGCGCGCCGGGGTTTCGACGTGCGCGCGCTCGACGGCCTCGTCGCACCCCTGGTCGAGCAGCCACCGCACGCGACGTGGCACGGTCTTCGGGCCGAGGACCGCGCCGGGTCGGTCGGGGTCGTCGACGAAGTCCGTCTCCATCAGGAACGGTTCGTCCGCGTCGGCCGCCGTCCTCAGCCGATCCTTCTCGCTCATCACGCTCGGCGTCGGACCCGCGAGCGTCCCGCCGGCGTAGTGTTTGACGACCCGGTGAGCGGGGAGCCCGCGCTCTTCGGCCCACTCGGCGACCTCGGTGAGGTCCTCGGCTGCCTCGGTGTGCAACTGCACGGCGCAGTCGAGGTCCGCACCCAACTCGAAGGCGTGTCTCATCACGTCGTTGGAGGCGTCCCAGACAGCCTCCGTGACGTCGTAGTGGGGGCGACCGGATTTCAGCGCGAGCGCGTCGCCCGCGCGGACGTACTCGGCGGCACAGTCGAGTCCGGCACACATCAGTTCCCGCGCCTCCGCGGGTGAGTATCCGCGGTCGTCGACGAGTCGGGAGACGAGACCGGGGTGAACGCCGAGGACGGGCCACGCGCGCCCGGGGAGGATCTCGTTCGCCTCGCGGACGACCTCGCGGGTCGTCTCGAAGACCGGGCGGAAGTCCGCCCCGGACTCGGGTTCGACGCCGAGGAGCCACGACGGTTTGTTCACCACGAGGAGGTGCGTGCCGCCGAGCCGAGCGAAGTCGCGGACGGCGTCGAGTCCCCTGCCGTGTTCGGGGTCGAGATGGAGGTGGTTGTCGAGCACCGGCGTGCCGAGTTCTTCCATACGCGGTCTCTGCCCCGCGATCCCAAAAGTTCGTCCGCTTTCGCCCCGGCCGCTGCGACTCGCCCGGCGGCGTTCGGCCCCGTCGTCAGGGTTCGGTCGCTTTTCGCACCCGACGTCCGGACTCGATCACTCGTCGTATCCGACGAGCGTCGGGCCGTCCTCCTCGCTCTCCTCGATCGTGATCTGTTCGGTCGCCGCGTTCCGGAGCGCGTCAGACCGGCCGAACTCGCCCGGCGCGATGGCGAACGTCCGGCAGCCGTACGCGTTGGCCGTCTCGATCGCGGGCTTGAAGTCGGTATCGCGGGAGGCGATGGCGATGACGTCCGCGCGGTCTTCGATCGCAAACTGGGTCACGTCGATCGCCAGTCGGACGTCCACGTCGCCGCTCGTGACGACCACCTCGAAACCGCGCGCTTCGGCTGCCTGAATCAGCCCCGGGGTCGCGTGCTCGTCGAGGTACAGACGGAGCGCCGTGATCTGTCCCGCCGTCGCTGCCGCCTCCCGGACGTCGTCGAGGTCGACGTCGAACTCGTCGCGGAGCACGTTCGGCCCGTCGACGAAGAGCGCGACCCGTCGTTCGCCGTCGTGGCCGCCGTCGGCGACGAAGCGGCCTGCCCGCGAGTCCAGCGGGCCTCCCTGCGAATTCATACCCGCCTTTCTCGGGAGCGGACATAACGGCGGCGGATCGGTGATGTACCGGAGGCGCTCGGAAAACCGATCGACTGCGGTGCCGTCTTCCGCAATGCATATTTGCCCCTGCAGCGCCGCCACCGGCTCGAATCTCGACATCGTCGAGATGGGACTGGTGCAGTCAGTCGAGGCCGCGGAGCCGGAACGCTGAACGCGCTCGGGGCCAGCGGACGATACGGGACAGTGAGTCGCCGTCGGGACGTCCGTACCGCGTTCAGTACTGCTAAGTGCTACCAAGCGTACTAGCACTTATGTCAGATATCCGTCCCCCAACGGCGGAGGAGATCGAACAGTACGCCGCCGAGCAGTTCATCTCACTCTCCGAGGAGGAAGTCGAAGAGCTCAGCGCGGTCATTCCGCAACTCCTCGGTGCGTACGAACGGCTGGACGAACTGTCCCCGTCAAAACCGGCGGTGAAGTACCCCGACCGTGAGGAGGGTGACGAGCCGACGCCCGAGGAGGACCCACTCAATGCCACCATCCGTGCGTGTACGGTCGAGGGAGCCGACACCGGGCTGCTGGCGGAGTACGACGTCGGCCTGAAAGACAACGTCTCGCTGGCCGACGTCGAGATGACGTTCGGATCGGACGTCGTCCCGCAGTACGTTCCCTCGATCGACGCCACGATTGTCACGCGACTGCTCGACGCCGGGGGAACGATCACGTCCAAGCTCAATATGGAGAACCTCGCGTTCTCCGGGAGCGGCGAGATGTCCGCGTACGGCCCCGTTCTCAACCCGCACGACGAGGGCCACCTCGCGGGCGGCTCTTCGAGCGGCTCGGCCGCCGCGGTCGTCGCCGGCGACGTCGACATCGCGATCGGCGGCGACCAGGCCGGCTCGATTCGCATCCCCGCATCGTGGTGCGGGTGCGTGGGACACAAGCCGACCTACGGGTTGGTTCCCTACACGGGGATTCTCGGGCTCGGCCGCTCGTTCGACCATACGGGCCCCCTCGCCCGGACCGTCTCCGACTGTGCCCGCGCGCTCGAAGCGATCGCCGGTAAGGACCCACTCGACCCGCGGCAGGGGGCCGTCAGAACCCAACCGTACGCGGACGCCGTCGACGAAGGGCCGACGCCGGACGAGTTCACGATCGGCGTCGTAGACCAGGGGTTCGGCCGCGAAGAGAGCGAGCCGGGCGTGGACGAGACCGTGCGAGCGGCCCTAGACGACTTCGCCGACGCCGGCGCGACAGTCACCGAGGTCGCGATTCCGATGCACTTGGACGGTGTTCCCATCTGGAACGGCATCGCCAACGAGGAGACGACGGCGACGATCGACGGCGAGGGGATCGGCCACTTCGGAAACGGCTACTACGACACCGAGCTGATGGCCGCGTTCGCCGAGGCCCGCCGCGAGAACGCCGATCGGTACCCACCGACGGTCAAACTCGTCGCGACCATCGGGGAGTTCCTCGCCGAGGAACACCACAGCCACTACTACGGGAAGGCACAGAACCTGTCGCGCGACCTCGCGAAAGCCTACGACGAGGTACTCGCGGACGTCGACCTGCTCGCGATGCCGACGACGCCACAGACGGCACACGAGCGGATCGACGAGCCGACCAATCTCCAGATCATCGAACGCGCGGTAAACCAGATCCAGAACACGTGCCCGTTCGATGTCACCGGCCATCCGGCCGTTTCCGTCCCCGCCGGCAGCAGCGACGGGCTCCCGGTGGGCCTGATGTTCGTCGGCGAGCACTTCGACGATGCGACCGTGTTGCAGGCGGCTCACGCCTTCGAGCAACACGTCGCGTAGCGCTCTCGATCCTGGTCGTCGATCGCTGACGAAAATCTCTGCCATATCTCGGACGGCTCCCCTGTCGCTCGTTGCCTCTCCTCCCGTCTCCCGTCGCTCGTTTCGAAAGCGGTGCTGAGATTCGGCGTTGCGACGGTGATTTACGACCCTCGATCGCACTACTCGTGTAAGCTCGCCCCCGCAGAGGGGGAGGGTGTCAATGCTGTCGGAACACGGGAGTCCGAGGGACGAAAACCAATCTGACCACACGAACGAGACTCCGGCGTGAGACATAGAGGGAAGTTATCTACGAGTATGTCCCACTACAGGGCCTCCTTCGAGATGAACTCGAAGACCGATTCGTACGCCGCCCGGCGCATACTGGAGCAGGCATACGATACAATCCGAGAAGAGTCACGGAGCGTTCGAGAAGGGACGGACGACGCCGATGAACTTCTGGCAGCGTTCCGGACGCTTCGAGACGCAGCGAAGCGGCCCACGCCGGGGCGACTGACCATCACCTACGAACAGTACGACGGAGAATTCGAGGACTGATGTCGTGGGCTCTTCGCCGGAGCCGCCCCAGTTGCCTCTGAGAACTTACGGCTACACGCGGGTTGTCGGCGGGGCGAATACAGCCTCTGTCGTCTGCTGGCTCCACCGAGTATTAGTAACATTTGCAAGTCTTCACTCACTCGATCGCACGACTGCGTGCGATCGGATGAGCAATTAGTTGCAAATGCTACTAACAGTGCGTCAACGTCACTACCTGCGACTGACGGTCTCGTACGAACGTTAATTCTCCTGGCCGTCCTACTATACATATGGTCGAGTTTCCAGACGAACGACAGCTCGTACTACTTGCTCGTTCACACTTGGACGAATGGACGAAAAGTGCCCGAATGGAGGCGTACACGGAACTGTTCGAAGGTGACGATCCCGTCCTCTCCCCCGAAGAGGTGCAACTTCTCGACGCACTCGACTCGGAACTGGAGCGACAGGGCGGCGACGGGATCTGGGGGACCGATCAATACGGAATCCACACGGCGGGGACTTCGGGCTCTGCCACCTCACTCGGCGTCGTCTGTGTCTATCACCCACAAATCACTGAGGACTCCGTCCTCCGCGGCGACGACAAACTCGACGACGAGACCGAAGAGCGACTCAACGCGGCACTCTGGCAATACAGCCAGCGCGTCGCGACACTCATCGAAGCCGAACTCGATGAGTTCGTCCGTCGAACGGAGCGTTGACATCTCAGAGCACCGAATCGACGTGGCTGTGCTGACCGTCGGGAGTCCGAATGGAACCGCGATTCCAACCAATCAGGGGCTCGAACTGTTCTGACTCTGCGACTGGAGGGAAATACCTAGCAGTGGGGAAGCCAGCTAGAGACGGATCGACGTCGTGTATTCATCCACCGAGCCACCACCCGTAGAGCCGTTTCTGCTCGTCTGCGTCGGGATGCTTTTTCGACTTGCCGTAGGTTTTCCCTTTGAGGAGTTGGCGCTCGACTGCGTTCGCTGCGAGACGAAGCGCGTGGGAGGCACCGTACCCCTCCCCATCAGCAGTAAAGTAGCCGCGGTCGGTGACCAGTCGAATCCGCGCTAGCACCAGCGGCACGCCCCGGGTCTGTTCCTTGTGCTCCTGCAGTTCGATGCTGGCTTTGATTACGCTCATCTCACCGTACTTCGAGGCCATCTTCTCGATTAACGTCGAGACGTCGTCGTAGGTCATCTCTTCCAACAGGTCGAGCCCGAACACCTGCACGGCGTTCCGGTCGTCGCGCTCCCAAGTGAGTGCCTCGATGACGTCTGTCTTTGTGATGATACCGACCGGCTCGTCGGTGTCGTTGTCCGTGACCACGAGCGAGGAGATCTCTTGCTCGAACATCGTCTCGACGACCTCGTCGAGCGGTTCGCTCCGTTCGACTGCTACGACTGTGTCGGACATCAGATTCCGTATCGGGAGATCGAGCATCCGGTCGACGTCGCCCTCGCGCGCGCCGAACCCACCGCGGTTCTGCCCCCCGCCACCGCGGCCACCGAAACCGCTCGACGACCCGCCCTGACTCTTGCTGCCGCCCCGCGTCGTGAACTCGATGACGTCGTACAAGCTCACCATTCCCGCGAGGTCGTCTCCGTCGACGACTGGCAGATGAGCGATCCCAGCTTCTCGAAGTATGTGAAGCGCTTTCCCGATGGTGGTTTCAGGGGTCGCACTGATCAGTTCCGCCGAGTAGGCGTCGCCGACGGTCACCGCATCGAGAAACGGCCGGACCGCCTCAAGCACGTCATCGCCAGTCACCACTCCGTAGACCCGGCCCTCGTCGAGGACGGGGAGCGTTTTGGCGTCGCTGCCGATCATAAGCCGCGCGACCTCGCGGACGTCTTCGGTACGGTCGACAGTCGGAACGTGCTGTACCTGTGAGCCGACCTTCGCAGACGGCTGGTTGGACGAGGACGCCAGCTGTCGGCGACTCACCACGCCACGGTACTCCTCGCCATCAGTTACGATGACGGCGTCGAGTTCCTGATTCTCGAACGCCCCGGCGACCTTCGAGAGCGGTGTACCGACGTCGAACTCGGTGAATTTCGTCGAGAGTATCTCGGAGATGTTCATGAGTAGCTCCCTAACAGTAGGGGCGCTGGACGGTTATGCCTACCCTTGATTTTGAAAGGCGAGGATGCTGGGCCTCGCTCGTGTTCACGGAAAGTATCTCGGTCGATGGATACGACCGAGATTTGATATCGCACTATAGGATTTATTCGCCTCACGATACGCGCCGCTCACGGCCGACATACCAAAACATTTCTTGCCGCAACCCTACGCTCCGGATATGGCCCTTCGGAAGCCGCCGCTGCACGACGTGTACGCCGCGGACGCGAGTTTCACCGGCTTCGGCGGGTGGGAGATGCCCGTCGAGTTCGACTCGATCCGGGCGGAACACGCCGCCGTTCGGGAGTCAGTCGGGATCTTCGACGTATCACATATGGGTGAGATCGCCGTCAGCGGTCCCGACGCGACCGCGCTGATGCAGCGACTCACCTCGAACGACGTGACCCGGCTCTCGCCGGGAGAGTCGCAGTACTCGGCGATCACCGACGAATCGGGGATCATCATCGACGATACGATCGTCTACCGACTGCCCGAAACGAGAGACGCGGAGTTCCTCTTCGTCCCGAACGCCGGTCACGACGAGGAGATCAACCAACGCTGGGTCGACCACTGCGAGGAGTGGGGGCTCGACGCAGACGTCGAGAACCAGACCGAAGACTGGGCGATGGTGGCAGTACAGGGGCCAGACGCCGCCGCGACCGTCGACAGCGTGACCGACGCCGACGTGACGTCGCTGTCGAAGGGTAACCTCGTCGAGAGCGACGTCGCTACCGTCGAGTCGCTCGTCGCGCGAACGGGGTACACCGGCGAGGACGGATTCGAGATCCTCTGTCCGACGGCGGACGCCGAGGCCGTCTGGACGGCCTTCGCCGGGGATTGTACGCCCTGTGGGCTCGGATCGCGGGACACGCTCCGAACCGAGATGGGGTTCCTCCTCTCGGGGCAGGACTTCGATCCCGAGGACGAGCCCCGGACGCCCTACGAGGCCGGAATCGGCTGGACCGTCGCGCTCGACACCGAGTTCGTCGGCCGCGACGCGTTGGCGGCAGCCGAATCCGAGGGGGTCGAGGAAACCTTCGTCGGGCTCGTCCTCCGCGAACGCGGGGTCGCCCGCCACGGCTACGACATCGTCGCCGACGGCGAGTCCATCGGTCACGTGACGAGCGGGACGATGAGTCCCACGCTGGGCGAGGCGATCGCCCTCGGCTACGTACCGACGTCGTACGCCGAGCCCGGAACGGAGGTCGCCGTCGACGTTCGCGGTCGGGAGAAACGCGCTGAAATCGCCGCTACACCATTCATCGAGGACCACTAATGTTCGAAGCACCTGAAGACCGGAAGTACCTGGAATCGCACGAGTACGCAACCACCGACGGCGAGACCGCGACGGTCGGCATCTCCGACTTCGCGCAGGACGAACTCGGCGACGTCGTGTTCGTCGAACTGCCCGAGGTCGGCGACGAGATCACTCAGCACGAGGAGTTCGGCGTTGTCGAGTCGATCAAGGCCGTCTCGGACCTCTATGCGCCGGTCTCGGGGACGGTCACCGCCGTCAACGAGGCGCTGTTCGACCAGCCCGAACTGGTCAACGAGGACCCCTACGGCGACGGCTGGCTGCTCGAAGTCGAGGTCGCCGACGACCGGAGTTCGAAGACCTCCTCTCCGCCGAGGAGTACCGCGAGCAAACCGAGTGAGCGCCAGTGAACGAGAACGCCGCTTCGGCGGTGCACCGACTCGAAACCGCCCGACCCAGCGGAGACAGAGATGACTGACACGTCACGACACGAACGAACCGACGGAAGCCCCTACGCACCGCACACGTCCGAGGAAACCGCCGAGATGCTCGCGGCCGTCGGCGTCGAGAGCGAGGCGGAGCTTTTCGACGTTCCCGAGCCAGTCCGTTTCGACGGCGAACTCGGGATCGACTCCCGCAGCGAACGAGAGCTCCGCGCGGAGCTCTCGGAGACCCTCGCGAAGAACGACGATCTGACGGAGTTCCTCGGCCGGGACCACCACTCACACTACGTCCCGTCGGTCGTCGAGGACCTCACGCGCCGCTCGGAGTTTCTGACCTCCTACACGCAGTACCAACCCGAGATTACGCAGGGGTTCCTGCAGGCGCTGTTCGAGTACCAGTCGCTGCTCGTGGAGCTGACCGGGCTGCCGGTCGCGAACTGTTCGATGTACGACGCGGCGACGGCGCTCGGCGAGGCCGCGCGTCTGGCCGGCCGCGTCCGGCAGGCGTCGGGAACGACGGTGTTGATCCCCGAGATCCTCCACGACAACAAGCGCGAGGTGCTGGCGAACTACGTCGACGGCACCGACCTGGAAATCGGGACGTACCCGATGGACGACGGCAACGTCGACGTCGACGCCCTCGCCGAGCACGTCGGC
The DNA here is from genome assembly GCF_000739575.1 of Halobellus rufus. Lineage (GTDB taxonomy): Archaea > Halobacteriota > Halobacteria > Halobacteriales > Haloferacaceae > Haloquadratum > Haloquadratum rufum. Next base: position 33,513 of record NZ_BBJO01000016.1, read on the forward strand.
GACGAGACGGTGATGGTGTACGTCGAGAACCCGACCGTCCGCGGGACGATCGAGGAGCGCCTCGCCGAGGTCGGCGAGATCGCCGACGGGGCCGACGCGCTGTTCTGTCTCGGCACCGACGTCGTCGCGCTCGGCCTGCTCGAAGAACCGGCGAGTGTCGGCGCCGACGTCGTCGTCGGCGAGGCCGACGCGCTCGGGCTGCCGACGGCGTACGGGATGGGCCTCGGGCTCTTCGCCACCCGTGAGACGTTCCTCCGACAGGTACCCGGACGCCTCGTCGGCGCGGGCGAGGACGCCGCCGGCAAGCGCGCGTTCACGCTGACGCTGCAGACGCGCGAACAACACATCCGGAAGGAGCGCGCGACCTCGAACATCTGCACGAACCAGGCGTGGGTGGCGCTACGGACGGCGATGCACCTCGCGTATCTGGGGCCCGACGGGCTCGTCGACCTCGCGGGTCAGTGCGTCCGCGAGGCAGAATCGCTCTCGGAGGCGCTGAACGGCCTTCGCGGCGTCAAAGCGCCGGTTCACGAGCGACACCACTTCCGCGAGTTCCTCGCTCGGACCGACCAGCCCGCGCCCGCCATCGCGCGGGATCTCGAAACGAACGGCTTCGCCGTCCACGTCGTCGACGATCACCTGTTGCAGGTGTGCGTCACCGACGTGAACGCCGCGCAGACGGACGCCCTCGTCGAGGCGTTCGAGGAGGCACTATGAACTACGATCAGGCACGCTACGGCGACGAGGACCGCTACGAACCGCTGCTCTCGGAGAAGGACACCACGAGCGTCGACGTCGACGAGGCGTCACCGCTGCCGGAGGACCTGACCCGCGACAGCCTCGAACTCCCGAGGCTTTCCGAGCCCGAACTGGCCCGCCACTACACGCGGCTCTCGCAGATGAACTGGAGCGTCGAGAGCGGGCCGTACCCGCTCGGCTCCTGTACGATGAAGTACAATCCGTCCTTCACCGAGGACGTCGCGGCCGATCCCAGCGGGGCGGTCCACCCGGACCGCTCCGACGGAACGATCCAGGGCACGCTCGAACTGCTCTACGGGCTGCAGGACTACCTCGCGCGGATCGGCGGGATGGACGCGGTGACGCTGCAGCCGCCCGCGGGCGCGGCCGGCGAGTTCACCGGCATTCTGGTCGCGAAGGCGTACCACGAGGCCAACGACGACGAGCGCTCCGAGGTGATCGTACCGGCGTCGGCGCACGGGACGAACTTCGCGAGCGCGGCGATGGCCGGCTACGACGTCGTTGAACTCCCATCCGGCGAAGACGGCCGCGTCGACCTCGAAGCCCTCGAGGCCGCCGTCTCCGAGGAGACCGCGGCCTTGATGCTCACGAACCCCAACACCGTCGGGGTGTTCGAGCGCGACATCGAGGAGATCGCCGAGATCGTCCACGACGCGGGCGGCCTGCTGTACTACGACGGCGCGAACCTCAACGCGCTGCTCGGACAGGCCCGCCCCGGCGACATGGGCTTCGACGTGATGCACTACAACGTCCACAAGACGTTCGCGACGCCGCACGGCGGCGGCGGTCCCGGTGCGGGCCCCGTCGGCGTCACCGAGGAACTCGCGGAGTTCCTCCCCAGCCCGCAGGTCCGCGAACGCGAGGGCCACTACGAGCTGTACGAGCCCGAACAGAGTATCGGGAAGGTCCACGGCTACCAGGGCAACTGGCTCGTGTTGGTGAAGGCGTACGCCTACATCGCCCGACTCGGCGACGCCGGGCTGAAAGACGCCGCCGCGAAGGCGGTGTTGAACGCGAACTACCTCGCCTCACAGATCGATCTCGACATCCCGTACGGACCGTTCCATCACGAGTTCGCCGCCACGGCGGGCGACCGAGATGCCGCGGACGTCGCAAAGCGGATGCTCGATTATGGCGTCCACCCGCCGACGACGAAGTGGCCCGAATTCGTCCCGGAAGCAATGCTCACCGAACCCACGGAGGCCGAGAGCCTCGACTCTCTTGAGGACCTCGCGGACGCCTTCGACAGCGCGATGAACGACTCAACGGAAGAAATCGAATCCGCGCCCTCGAAGACGACTGCAGGGCGAATCGATCAGGCGGCCGCCGCGCGGAACCCGCGGCTCTCCTGGCGTGCGCTCGGCGAAGAAGAATAGGCTGCTTTTATAATTCGGCTTTCGCGGTGCTGATACCGTTGATCTCGATGAAGCCGTAGCCGCACTCGTTGCAGCGCCACTTCGTCTTCGTCCCGAGGTGAAGCGTCGTTGACGCCGTCTTCCAGAATCCCGTGTGACCACACTCGGGGCACTCATATTCGCGTTCGAGGCTCATACCCGCGGTTTTCGTGTGGATCGTGTTGAAGATACTGATTCCGGGGAAAAGACACCACTGTTAAATCACATATCGCGATATTAATTCCGTCTATTCAGAAGTTGAGACCGGTTGTCTCAATTCACTCGTTCGTTGACCGCTCTCCCTCGTAGGCGTCGAACCAGCCGCTGACCGTCTGTTGGAGCGCTCCGGTGGTGCTCCCGAGGTTCAACATCTGGTAGCCGTTCGCCGCTTTTTCGTTGACATCGTCCATCCCGAAGCCGAGACCGGCGACGGGAACACCTGCGTCGACGGCGTTCGAGCGGATCGTCTCGACGGCCTTCTGCACGTCCGGATGGTCGATTTCCCCGGGACAGCCGAGCGATACGGAGAGGTCGAGCGGGCCGATGAAGACGAACCCCAGTTCCGGGACATCTAAGATCGCCTCCAGATTTTCGACGGACGCCTCGGTTTCGATGGTCACGCCCACCATCGTCTCCCGGTCTTCGGCGGCGATGTAGTCGTCAGCGAGCCCCCAGCGTCGGGCCCGGGGAGAAGCCAGCCCCCGATGACCGGGGGCCCCATCGTAGCGGAACCGAGCGGATTTGACCGCCTTACGGACCTCTTCCGCCGTCTCCACGCGTGGGAGAAAGACGTTCCTGGCCCCGAGATCGAGAGCCTTCCGGACCAGCGTCGGGTCCGTATCGGGGAGTCTGACGAGCAGTTCGAGGTCCGTCCGTTCGGCCGCGCGTAGTAGGTCTTCCATCAGATTCGCGTCCCACGGATCCGGCCCACCGTGTTCGAGATCGATCCAGACGAAATCCACGTCGAGTTCACCGTAGAACTCCACGAGTGTGGGGCTGTACGTGTTGTCGAGCAGGCCGAGCGCAACGCCTCCGCTCTCTAACGTGTCTGCAAGGTCGTTCGTCGACGCTGGCTGATCCATAGACATATGTTCCGGCACGGGTCGGAAACGTCTACTGCACAGATAGCCATATTTAGTTGAGCGATTACAGCCGTACAACCGGCTTCGAGTGGGAAATGAGAGGGGGCGCTCTCGACGAATACGGCTGATTCACGGAGCGAAGGCACGGGTTCTGCAATGCGATCCCGACAAGCGTCCACACAGTTATCCGAATCGGACGCCTATCTGAAAGTATGTCAGACGACAAACGAGACCGAGACGAGAACGCAGACGACGACCAGCCACAACAGGCAGAGCGGAAGCAAGAGAGTGTGCGTAACCGCGCTACCGAAGACCGAGCAATGAGTGGCGACGCCGGTGGGCGGCTTGGTGACCTCGACGAGGCACTCGAATCTCATACTTATCCAACCACGACAGATGAACTGGTTGGGGCCTACGGAGACTACGAGGTCGAAACGCAGGGTGGAACGGAGTCCCTCGAAGAAGTGCTCGCCTCAACCGACAACCAGACCTACGACTCCGCCGATGATGCCCGAAGTCGAATACTGGGGTTAATACATCGATAACGGATCGCACCGCCCCGATTTCTGTTCGGTCTCGAGATCGTCGCTACGCTTTTGTTATTTCGCTGTGATTTTCTCGTATGGCTTCGTTCACTGACGGCGTCGCGGTCGTCACGGGCGGCGGATCGGGAATCGGCGAGACCACGGCGATCGAGTTCACCGAGCGCGGAGCGAGCGTCGTCGTCGCCGACGTCGACGTCGCGGGCGGCGAAGCGACCGTCGAGGCGATCAAGGAGGCCGGCGGCGACGCGCGGTTCGTCGAGACCGATGTCACCGACCCCGACGCGGCGCGAGAGATGGTTGACGTCGCGGTCGAGGAGTTCGGGGGGCTCGATTACGCGTTCAACAACGCCGGGATCGGCGGTGCGCAGACGCCGATCACCGACTACGACCCCGAGGACTGGCAGCGCGTCGTCGACGTGAACCTGGTTGGCGTATTCAACTGCCTGAAACCCGAGATCGAACAGATGCAGGCGGAGGATGGCGGTGCGATCGTCAACAACTCCTCGATTCTGGGGCACGTCGGGTTCGCGTCCTCGTCGGGCTACGTCGCGGCGAAGCACGGGATATTGGGGCTGACGAAGACCGCTGCACTGGAGAACGGCGAGACCGGCGTCCGCGTCAACGCCGTCTGTCCGGGGTTCATCGAGACCCCCCTGCTGGAAGAAGGCGGGATCACCTCTGACCCGGAGATGCGGAAACAGATCGAGGGGCTGCACGCGATGAACCGGTTGGGGACGCCGCAGGAGATCGCCGACGCGGTCTGCTGGCTCTGCTCCTCGGAAGCGTCGTTCGTCACCGGTGAGGCGCTCGGCGTCGAGGGTGGCTACCTGAGTCGTTGAGTCGAGGGAAGCGCGCTCCTCACCGTTCGTCGTCGCCTTCGTCTCCGGGCCGACCGTTGGCCGCCTCTCGGAGTTCGATCGCTCGCTCGCTGGAGACGTCCAGATCGGGGACGGGAACCGGTTCGTTGTCGTCGTCGATCGCGACGTAGATGAAGTGCGACTCGGTCGTGAGTTCGGCGTCGGCCGTGAGCGGGTCCTCGCTGAACGCGCGCAGGTAGACGTTCACGCTCGTCGTGCCCGCGTCGTAGACGTACGCCTTGATCAGCGCCGCGTTCCCGCGGGGGATCGGCCGGTGGAAGTCGACGCGCTCCATCCGCGCGGTGACGACCGGCTCGCCCGCGAAGCGCATCGCCGACATCGCCCCGACCTCGTCCATCCACTTGACGACGTTGCCCCCGTGGGCCACGTCGTTGTAGTTGATGTCGTTGGGTTGGACGAGCACGCGGTTCTCGACGTACGTCTCTTCGAGCGGGATCATTACCCGACGTTCCGCGACGTCCGTAATTGATCTGTCGTCTGCGGACCGGTCCGACAGCGCGGCACGGCCGGTCGACCCCCGACGCCGGGACGCTTACGGTTCTCGACGCCCTTGTGCACCCGTGGACGAAGACGGACTCGTCATCGGACTCACCGCGGTGCTCGCCGGGACGACGGTGCTCTTCGTCGTCCTCGGATTCGCCTATCAGCCGCTGTTGCTGCTGTTCGCGACCATCTTCGGCGCGGCGACGTATCTGCTCTGGTACCACGCGAGCGGGCGACTCGGCGAGCGAGTCCGGCGGACGGCCGCGAACGCCGAGCGCGGGCGTCGGCGGCGCGCCACCGCGGCCGGGCGGGGACCGCGAGACTTCCAGGGATTCGGCCCGGGCCGGCGCGCGTCCGCCGGGGGCCAACGCCGGCAGCGACGCGAAGCCGCCGGTGAGCGACGACGGTCGGGCGGCGCGCGAGGCGACCCGAACGAGCCGACGCTCGCGGAGGCGTACCGGACGCTCGGCCTCGACGCCGACGCCGACGACGCGGCGGTGAAAGCCGCCTACCGCGAGCGCGTGAAGACTACCCATCCCGACACCGACGGTGGCGACGAGGAGCAGTTCAAGCGCGTGAACCGCGCGTACGAACGCATCAGGGAGTGAGTCGAGCGGGCGGGAGTGACCGATCGACCGGGAGTGAGTCGATGACGATATCTGGGCCCCGCATCTCCGACAGCGTCTCGGTAGCGTTACTGTGACACGGCAACCCACACCACGAAAAGGGTTTTAGCGGGTGCTTCCCTATCCGCGGCCATGAGCGCTGATCGGGCCGTACTGGAATCGGCCCTCGAGCGCGGAGAGGAGGAGGGCGGCAACGTCGAGTTCAAAGAGCGGCTCTCGCGAGAGCTGCACCTCGCCGACGGTCGCCTGGAGAGCCTGGCGGCGCAACTGCGTCACCGCGTGCTCTCCGGGGACGGCACGGCGACCTACGTCGTCGGCGTGACCGACGACGGCGGGATCGCCGGGATCGCCCCCGAGAAGTTCTCCGAATCGATGGACGTCCTCTCGATTCTCGCAGAGGAGGCCGGCGCACACATCGAGGACGTCGAGACGTGGGGGGTCGGCGACGACGGCGACCGCGGACTCGTCGGTGTCGCGACCGTTCAGGAGGGTGCGATGCTCGACGTCGACGAGGACCACCTCGTCGTCGGGACCGCGGGCCACGTCGACCACGGGAAGTCGACGCTCGTCGGCTCGCTCGTCACCGGCACGGCCGACGACGGGCAGGGACAGACCCGCGGCTTCCTGGACGTTCAGCCTCACGAAGTCGAACGCGGTCTCTCGGCGGACCTCTCGTATGCGGTCTACGGGTTCACCGACGAGGGGACGGTCCACATGGACAACCCGCACCGCAAATCCGACCGCGCTCGCGTGGTCGAGGAGTCCGACCGGCTGGTCTCCTTCGTCGACACCGTCGGCCACGAGCCGTGGCTGCGGACGACCATCCGCGGGCTCGTCGGCCAGCGCCTCGATTACGGCCTGATCGTCGTCGCCGCCGACGACGGCCCGACGAAGACGACCAGAGAGCACCTCGGCATCCTGCTGGCGATGGAGCTCCCGACGGTCGTCGCGATCACGAAGGCCGACGCGGTCGAGGCAGACCGGCTCGCCGAAGTCGAGCGCGAGGTCGAGCGGCTGCTGCGGGATGTCGGACGGACGCCGCTGCGGGTCGATCGCCACGGCGTCGACGCCGCCGTGGACGAGATCAGCGACTCGGTCGTGCCGGTGCTGACGACCAGCGCGGTGACGATGGATGGCCTCGACGACCTCGATGCGATGTTCGAACAGCTCCCGAAGACGACCCGGGAGTCGGGCGCGGACTTCCGGATGTACGTCGACCGGACCTACTCGGTGACGGGGGTCGGTGCGGTCGCCTCCGGCACCGTCGACGCCGGCAGCGTCGAGGCCGGCGACGAACTCCTGGTGGGACCGATGCCCAATGGAGACTTCCGCGAGGTCGAGGTCCGCTCGATCGAGATGCACCACCACCGCGTCGACCGGGCGAAGGCGGGCCGGATCGTCGGTATCGCGCTGAAAGGCGTCAGCGAGGCCGAGATCGAGCGCGGGATGGCGCTGCTCTCTCCCGCGGCCGACCCCGACGCGGTCCGCTCCTTCGAGGCCGAGGTGATGGTTCTCAACCATCCGACGCGGATCCGCGAGGGGTACGAGCCAGTCGTCCATCTGGAGACGGTGAGCGAGGCGGTCGTGTTCAAACCCGAGGGCGGGCAGTTGCTCCCCGGCGACACCGGGACCGCGACGGTTGAGTTCAAGTTCCGGCCGTACTTCGTCGAGGAGGGCCAGCGCTTCGTCTTCCGCGAGGGCCAGTCGAAGGGCGTCGGAACCGTCGTCGACGTCGGCGGGACGGAGTAGCTGGGTCGACGGGAGACGGGACGTCGGCAAAACCGACGGCGCGACGTTGAAGTCCGCCGGGGTCCGAGTGTCCCGTAATGGTATCCACGGCCGCGATCGCGCTCGTCGTTCTTCTCGGGGGCGTACAGTTACTGGAGACGGTGCTCGACCGGCTGAACCTCCGGTACGGCGCTCGCGCCGTCCGCGACGCCGACGCGTGGGTCCGATCGGCGCTCGACGTCGACGACCCCGACGAGATGCTGGCGTATCAGCGCTCGAAGACGGTTCTCTCGAACGTCCAGTCGTGGCTCGGCGTCCTCGTCGTGCTGGCCGTCGTCGTGTCGGGGCTCTACGGCGACGTCGCGACGATGCTCTCGGGAACCGGCCTTCCGAGCGTCGCACAGGGCGTCCTGCTCCTCGCGGGGGCAGTCCTCGCCGGGCGGCTCTTCTCCGTTCCCTTCGACCTCTACGAGACGTTCGTCGTCGAGGAGCGCTTCGGATTCAATAACCAGACGCCGCTGCTGTGGCTGCGTGACCTCCTCGTCGGGACGGTCCTCGCGCTCGTTCTCGGTGGCGTCATCGCGGGGGCTGTCCTCCTCGCCGTCGAAGCGCTGCCCACACTCTGGCCGGTCGTCGGCTGGGCGCTCGTGGTCGGCTTCTCGCTTTCGATGATGGTCATCTACCCGCGCGTCGTCGCGCCACTTTTCAACGACTTCGAGCCGATCGAGTCCGGCGAGCTCAGGGAGGCCGTCGACGACGTCTTCGAGCGCGCGGGCTTCTCCTGCGAACAGGTCTACGAGATGGACGCCAGCCGGCGCTCCTCGCACTCGAACGCCTACTTCGTCGGGTTCGGCAGAGCCAAGCGGGTCGTCCTCTTCGACACGCTCGTCGAGCAGATGGATCGCGAGGCGATTCAGGCGGTCCTGGCGCACGAACTCGCCCACTGGAAGCGAAACCACATCTGGAAGCAGTTGGCCGCCTCAGCCGTCCAGATGGCCGTCGTCTTCGCGTTCCTCTGGTGGGTGACGACGTCGCAGTGGGTGTACGCCGCGTTCGGCCTGCCCGCGGAGACGTACGCCGCCCTCGGGATCGGCCTGCTGTACGCCGGGCCGCTGCTCTCGCTTTCGGCACCGCTGACCAATCAACTGTCACTCGCACACGAGCGCGAGGCCGACGACTTCGCCGCGCAGACGATGGGCGAAATCGAGTCGATGACGCGCGCGCTGGAGACGCTCGCTGGCGAGAACCTCTCCAATCCGTTCCCGCACCCGGCCTACGCTGCGTTCCATATGACGCATCCGCCGATCCCCGAGCGGATCCGTCGGCTTCGCGAACAGCACGGCGAGGGGGCTGGCGAGCGCGATATCGAGGTACCGCCGTCGGCCACGTAGCGAGCGCGGTGTCTGCGTTTGTAGCGAGGGCGCTCGGTCACTCGACCCGTACGTAGCCGCCGTCGCGCTCGGCGGCCAGATCCAAGAGCACGGCCCACCCGAGGATGCGCTCGACGCGCTCGCGCCACACGTCCCGCCAGTCGCCGGCGGCGCGGTGGGTCTCCCAGACGGGGACGCGTTCTTCGAACTCGTCGAACACCTCGTCGACGGTCCGTGGCTCGGAACTGAGACTGTCGAGCACCTCCCGCGCGCCGTAGACGCGTTCGCGAAACGCCGTACGGACCTGTTCGGGTGTCGGCTCCCGCTGTTTCCTGACGAACCCCGACGGTGTCTCCTCGGCGAGTTCGAGCGCCCGGAGGAAGGTGAGCCACGTCCGGGCGACGTCGCGACTGGGGAAACCGACCCGGCGCATCAGACGGGCACAGCAGTCGTCCTCGGTTCCGGGGACGAGCGGGACGGCGCGCTGGGCGTCGGCGACGAGGTCGAGCGACTCCGGGGGTTCGGGGAGGAGTTTGAAGCGCATCGGTTCCCTCCTAGGAACGGTAGTCGAACGAGTCGGCCAGGAGTTCCTCGCTCTTCTCACCGTGGACGTACGTCGGGCCGTCGACGACGTCTACCGTCACCTTCGCGGGCGCGAAGATCGTCTCGGGCACCTCGTAGAAGTCCCAGCCCGCGTCGTCGAAGATTTGCTCGAACGGCGTGCCGTACTCCTCGCCTGCGCTGGAGGGCACCGCGTCGAACTCCTCGAAGTCTTCGGCGACCGTGAGGTGCACTTCGCCGCCGTAGGCGACGGCGTCGTTCGTGCGGGCCATCGCGACGCTCTCGTCGTAGCTGACCGGCGCGACCGGCGCGGAGCCGAACGCCGACTGGACGTTGCGGACGTCGTAGCCGAGTTCGAAGAGCCGGAAGCACGCGAGTTCGGCGGCCCGGGCGGCCCCGGTGACGCTGCCGACGGTCGAGCCCGTGGCGTACGAGGGGAGGAAGACCGCACTGGGTTCGACGCCCGTCTGTTCGGCGACGTGCGCTGCGATCCGGTCGCCGGGGAGGTCGATGCTCTCGACAGCGAGGACGGTGAGGTCGAACTCGTCGAAGTACTCCATCGCGTGGAACTCGTCCTCCTCGGCGACGAGCGCGCGGGCGGGCCCGGAACCGAGGCCGTCGTACGGCGGGTCCTCGAAGGTGAGTTCCCACCCGGCCTTCTGCGAGCCGAGAAGTGAGAGCGCGGGGTGGTCGGTCTGCAGTTCGATATACGGTGTGGGCGCGCCCGCGACGTCGTCCATCCGCGATTGGACGGTCGAGAGGCCCGCCGTCTGGATCTCCGCGAGCAGCATTCCGGCCTCGATGCCGCCGGGCGAGTCCACACCGAAGTCGAGGACGGTCGCCCCCGACTCGAGTTCGTGCGGGACGACGCGGAGTTCCTCCGCGAAGTCGATGGCCTCATCGACGAGTTCGATGGCCATCCGATTGATCGAATCCATACAGGGCCGTTGGGCGTGATACGGTAAAGACGTTGGTTGTGTGGCCCGCACGGGACCGTTCGTCGTGTCCGAATTGTTGTATACAATGAAACAAAAACCATCTCGATCTCATCTCAGAACTCGAAGCACGGCGCGTGATTTTGAGCACGCTCTAGCACGTTCGGCGCACTCCACGGCTCCGAAGCGTCATCCACCGCGATGGCAACGGGACTTTACGTGCTTCTCCCCTACGTCGATGCGTGAATTCTCACGACGTTCGGCGAGCGTGGGCAGACCGCTCCGGAGCGTACTCCCCGGAGTACTACGCCTACCACGGTCCGAACGAGACGAGCGATCGCCTCTGCGGCATTCTCGACCGGTTCCTCGATCGAAACGCGGCCGTCTTGGAGCTCGGGTGTAGCTCGGGCCGCCACCTCGCGTCTCTCTACGACCTCGGCTTCGAGAACCTCTCCGGTATCGACATCAACGACAGCGCCTTCGAGGTGATGGAGAGCGAGTACCCCGAACTGGCTGCGGCCGGAACGTTCTATCGTCGCCCGATCGAGGATGTCGTCGTCGAATTCGACGACGACGAGTTCGACGCGGTCTACTCCGTCGAGACGCTCCAGCACATCCACCCGGAGTCTGAGTGGGTGTTCGAGGAACTCGCCCGAATCACGTCCGAAGTACTCGTCACCGTGGAGAACGAGGGGGATTCGGGAGACGCAGCAGTGACCGATCCGGGAGTGAACTACGTCGACGGCGAGTTCCCGCTCTACTACCGCGATTGGAACGCGGTGTTCACCGAGCTGGGATTCGCCGAAATTGAGGCCAGCGTCGGACAGCGAGATACCGTCCGGACGTTCCGAGCCGCGCCCTGACGGAGCTACCGAGGGCGACGACCGCCTGCGTTTCTGCCGACGTCGCTTCCGACTCGCTCAGCGCCGAGCGTGGTGACTGCGGGTCAAGTCTTCGGGAGTGAACGGATTGTTAAAATATCGCGAGTGTCGTAGCCGGATCGAACCGGAGTTAGCTCGCTCGCGCGGCGTCGATAGCCATTCCGGAGGAACGCAGACTCGATTGGGTCTCGTCGGTCGAGCCATCGTTAGTCGAGCCGTCCGTGGAGCCATCGTCGGTGGAGCCGTCGTCACCGGAGCCGCCGCCGATCTGCAGTTCTTGTTCGGTGCGTTCGAGTTCGACGCTAAGGTTGCCGTCCTCAGCGCCGTTGACGTCACCCTCCGAAACCGAAAGGTTCGATTGGTAGGTGACAATCGAGCCGTTCTCGAACTCACCGGGTGCGGAGATCGTGTATGGGCCGGTTGCGCGCACGCTGACGTTCGTGTAGCCTTCGTCGGGACCGTACTCGTCGTAGCCGGTCGTCGAGTACGGCAGCGTCATCTCGAAGTTCCCGTTTTCGTCGGTTTCAGCGCGCTGAGCGTAGGTGAACGTCGAGTTCGTGTTGGGGATTCGAAGTTCAGTCTGAGCGGTGATATTCGTGTTCGCAGGCGCGCCGCTGCCCTCGACAGTGGCACCGGGCACGCGCTCGAAGGTCTTCACCCATGCGGGGTTACTCGGAACAGCGGCCTGTGGGTTGACGCCGGCGATCTGGGAGTTCCGGCCGGTCGTCTGCAGGATCGAGTTGGCTGCGGAACTGTTGCTGACGTGCGCCAACCGGTAGTGTTCGAGCGCCTCGACACGCTCGGCCGGGTACGCGCCGATTCCTCCAATTTGGGCGGAGCCGTCTTCCTCGACGAATTCCTCGGCGGCACTCATATTGTCGAACGTCCGGACGAAGGTTTCACCCTGTGGGTTTGCGGGAACGGTAACTGAATCGCCGCCCTGTGTCTGAACCTGTCGCTCCTCCCAGTCGTAGACGACCGGTGACGGATTCCGAGCGCTACCGTGGTAGTAGTACAGCCTCGTCATCGTGCTGTCGTAGAAGCGATCGGTGCGCATTGAGGTCGTCCCGACGAAGCGTCCCTCGTTCTCATCGTCGAAACGGTACATCGTCTGCAGGAAGTCCTGACGGGAGACGTTCTCTTCGGCGTTGTAGAAGACAGTCGGTGCGCCGAACTTCGAGCCCGGCGTGGCCATCTGCCAGTCGACCATCACATAGCGCGTTTGGTCGCCCTCGGTACTCTGAGAGGCGAGGACTTCTTCAGACTGGGTCTCATTCGGCGCGAGCAGGAAGTTCGCGGCCGTATCGGCATTCTGTTGGAACGGGTTCGCGTTCGGAATCCGTTCTCCGTTGACGGTGATCCAATGGCCGTAGTCCCACCACGACATTACGCCGTAGGCTCCGTCTGGGTAGTCGAAGTCGTCGGTGTACTCGTACGTTCCGTAGTACTCCATTTCGTCCGCATTGCCTGCTCCACCAAGGTTTCCTTCTTCAGGTGTGTTACCCTGCATCCACTCGAGGGATTCGTCCCAGACGGTGACTTCGTCAGGGTTGTTGTTCTGTGCAGACTGCCACGCCGTCGCGGTTTGGGTGTTTCCGACGGTGACTGGGACTGCAAGAACGGGGGCGAGCACGAGCAGTAGCGCAGCGACGACTGCGAGCACTTGGTAGCCGTCGATATCGTCGACACTTTCGATGTCCGGAATGCCGAGGTACTTCGAGTTGACGACCTGGCCGACGAGGTAGGCATTCATCACTGCGACGCCGGGTGCGAGGTAGTAGTTGAAGCGCACCTGCGTGAACGCGGCAGAGGTAATAAAGGCGATCCAGACAAGCACGAAGAGCTTCTCGGGTTCGTAATCAGCCTGCAGGATCGCGCCCACGATGAGGGCGGTGACGATAATGAGGCTGACGAGCGAGGATTCGATACCGATCGCGTTGCCGATGCCAGTCGGGATTGCGGGGATGAGGAAGAGCAATCCGATCACTGCGAGCGCGCCTGCGACGTAGCCCGTCTTTTGGATGTCTTCGTCTTTTATTAGGGGCTTCGCTGCGAGCCAGATTGCCGCTGCGAGCGCGGAGAAGAAGGTAAAGCCGTACTGGGGGATGACCTGCTCGGAGAAGGAGGCTCCCTGGGCGAGCATCGGCTGGGCTTCCCCGATCGTCCGGGTCGTCGCGGTGGCGCTGAACCCGACCGTATTGAGGAAGTTACTGACGATGCTGCCGTAGACGCTCGGGAGGATCACGGAGAAGAGCCCAAGCGAGATGGCGACGATGCCAAACACCGCGATAGGGTAGCCACGGTCGTCAAGATCGTTCGACTCCCACAGTCGGGCGAGGCCCGCGAGGAAGACCGCGCCGAGGCCGACTGCGAGTGGGAGGATCACTTGGAGCAGCGTGAAGCCGGTGACGCCGAATCCAGGCTCGTTAATCCGGACGACCATCAAAATCGCAGCGACGATCATCGAGACGCCTGCGACAAAGGCGACGTGTTCGGGGGAATCCCCTTGGATGTGGGAGGCGACCATCTGTAGGAGGAAGTACACGCCGGTGATCCCAACGAGCAGGATGCCTGGCGGCCACACCCACATATACATCGCGATGGCGAAGCCCGCAAGCGCGGCCCACTTCAGCGAGCCGCGAAGCCCGTCGAGATCGCGGTCGACGATGAGTTCCCAGACTGGCCGTTCACGTTCGGCGACTGTGAGAGCGACCATCGTCGCGAAGACGGCGATCATCATAAACAGCGGCTCAGCGACGTTGTGGTCGGCAAACCCAACGAGGCTCCGGCGCAGGAACGTCCCGGGCAGGAGCATCAGGATGATCGCTGCGAAGACACCACCGAGTTTTCCACCCAGACGCTTGCCGACGGCGTACGTCGGGAGTGCAACGAGTGCGCCTAGAATGGCGGGTGTAACGAGCAGGGTTTTGGCGATGAGTTCTTGAGAGGGATCGCCTAGGCCAACGATCAGGGCAGCTGTCGCGATCAGCTGATCGTAGAGGGTTCCGAACTGGCCTGCTAGGTTCCCATAGGGGAATCCAGTCCACGGATCGAACGGCATCGTGGAGGGCCAGTTTCGAACTGTGTAATTCACTTGTCGGAGGTGATACCACGCGTCGTTCCCCGAGAAGAACACTTCGCCGTTCTGGAGGAAGTTGTCGTACGTCTGGAGGCGAATCCAGAGCATCACGGCGACGACGGCCGAGAGGACCGCCTTCGGGTAGTGTTCTCGGAGGAGAGCTACAACGGAGGGCGAGTTGTCTCCTTGCGACTCACTCATTGTCACGAACGACTGGTAATACGTTCATAAGCCTTGTGATGCGGTTTTTCGGGGTATCCGTTGGCCGTTTTGCTGACTGAAACCTATTTAATGGCGGCTACATAACTCCGCGGTATGCAAGCAGTCGTCCTTGCGGCTGGAGAAGGCACGCGTCTCCGCCCGCTCACGGAAGACAAGCCAAAGGGGATGGTTGAAGTTGCGGGTAAGCCAATCCTTACTCACTGTTTCGAGCAACTGGTAGAGTTGGGGGCAGACAAACTCGTCGTGATCGTCGGCTACAAGAAACAGAATATCATTAGCCACTACGGCGACGAGTTCGAGGGTATTCCTATTACCTACGCCCACCAGCGTGAGCAAAACGGACTGGCTCACGCGTTGTTGAAAGCCGAAGAGCACGTTGAAGATGACTTTATGTTGATGCTCGGTGACAACATCTTCCAGGCGAATCTGGGGGATGTGGTTAATCGCCAGCAGGAAGATCGAGCAGATGCGGCGTTCTTAGTGGAGGAGGTACCCTACGAGGAAGCGAGTCGGTACGGCGTGTGTGATACGAATGATTATGGAGAGATTCAGGAAGTTGTCGAGAAGCCCGACGATCCTCCGTCTAATTTGGTGATGACCGGGTTCTACACGTTCTCGCCGGCGATTTTCCACGCGTGTAAATTAGTTCAGCCATCCGATCGCGGGGAGTACGAGTTATCTGATGCGATCGATCTCCTGATTCAAAGCGGGCGGACGATTGATGCGATTCCGATGGATGGCTGGCGGATCGACGTTGGATACCCAGAAGATCGAGAAGAGGCAGAGGAACGGTTAAACGCAAAACGTGATCAAGCCACATCGTAATCAGAAAATGGCGTTCTGAAGGTCTTGTAGAATTCGTATTTGTCTACTGATAGATCACCAGTCCGTGAGTGGGAATCTCGAAGGCAGATTGTCGGTGACCGTCGTTCGGAAGCGCGCTGAAATTTCAAATAGAACGAGGAAATACACTGCTGCCCCCAAGGTGACGAGCGTTAATACTACTGCGAGGTTATTATTCACGCTCAGATAGGCCGATTCAAGCCATAAACCGATATAAACAGCAACCCCCATAACTCCAGCTGCAGTCCATTGCTTTATAATATCATCAATTGGAATAGAAAAGTCGATCAGCGAAGAGAGATAAATGTACGCTACTCCCAAGCTTATCGCAACTGACGAAGCAGTTGCAACTGCCGCACCAATGATTCCATAGAACGGGATCAATCCGAGGTTCAACGTCACATTTGCCACGATGAATATTGTGTTGATTCGAAATGCGATATCTGGTCTATCGATAGCGTTGAGAGTCGTCGTGAATTGTCGTTGGTAGCCCTGAATGAGGGTAGCAACAATGAGGGCTGAAAGGACAACCGTGCCCTGTGTGAATTCCTCGCCGTATACTCGAAGGAGGTGTTCACCAAGGAGGCTGCTGCCAACTAATCCCGGTATCAAAATCAGTCCCGCATACGCGAGTGCCGTCTCAAATAACCCTGCCGCTGATTGGGGGTCGTCTTCGGCTGAGACTGAACTCATCTCAGGGAACAGTGTTTGACTGAGCGATCCGCCAAACAACATCAAAAAGACCGCAATGTTCCACGCTGCAGTATATACTCCAATAATCGACGATGATACGAAAAAGCCGAGAATTGCGATATCAACCCAATTGAAGGCACGCGAACGGAGAGAACCCAGCCAGGAGTATTTGGCGTAGGAGATAAGATCACGATAATGCCTGCGGAGCGGGAGTGAGGCCCCCGTCAGATGGCGGGCAATGATCCAAAGTCCAACTACTGATACGAGTAGATACCCAACGGCATATCCAACAAAGAGGCCTGTGATGCCGACTCCAGCGAGAAGTGCAGTGATCTGTACGATACTTCGGCTTCCGATTCTGACAGGGGTCAGGGCACCAGAGATATGGACAAGGTGTTGACCATTCAGTATCGCGTTTACTATCGACTGGGCGAGGTTGACAAACAAAAACAATATCACAATTTCTGCGGCAGAGTATCCGATGTAATCGTTTACTTGCTGCTGAAAAATGAGAACGAATACAGACATAACCACGAACAGCCCTGTACTGATTGTCCCTCCAGCGATTGCGTAAGCTGCTTCGTCCTCGCTGTCACTGATGCGCTTCGTTACAGCGCCTCGAACCCCCATCGTGACAGCAATCCCTAGCCAGGATACCATCGAAATGATAAGATAATAGATTCCGAGCGTATCTGAGCCGAGAATGCGGGCAATAGCGATCGTTGCGACGAACCCCAAAGCAGACGCCAGTAGCCGTGATACAAAATGAATGATCGACGTCTGACCCAACCGCATACGTATCCTGCTGATGGTGAGGACAATAAGACCTCCTTTTTACTACTGGAGTGTCCGTCCGACGCACCATACCGTGCAGATTCGTCTTGGAATCGATACGTCGGTTACTCGTCTAAGTATCCAAGTGCAGCCAAGTCCTTGCGGAATTCGCGCCTGTCGACGTCGGAAGCGACTCTGACTGGATCGAAGTCTCGATCGAGTTCTTTTTCTAACTGCTCTCGTTCTCCCGGTGGTATCTCTTCAATTGGGATTATCTCTTCATCATCAGCTGTAAGACGCGTCGAGAGACGCTCATCTCCTCTGTCGATTAGTTTGTATTCCGTTCCTCGAACTCCACGAAGTTCATCACGGTAGTTTGGAACTTCGGCGTAGGCGTACTCTGAGCCACTCTTAGTGAGCTCGAAAAGACCCGTTCCTTCTACGATCGACTCCTTTAATAATCGAAGCGGTGCCTGCCCGTCGACGGATTTCGACGGTTTATCGGGATGATAGACGATAAGTGGGACAGCAATGAGCGTATCCCACAGTTCGTCCGCGTGACCAAACTTCTCGAACTCTCCGAAACCCTCTCCGTGGTCACCCGTCACAATGATGAGTGAATTTTTGAGTTCCCCCTCGGCACGGAGATGATCGACGATACGACCGATCTGCTCGTCGACGTACCGAACTGAGCAGTCGTAGACGTACTCCATCTCGGGGATATCTTCATCAGTGATCTCATCTTGGGCACTCCTGGTCTTCTGTGAGAGTCGTTTGATTCGCTCCTTCGAGTAGACTCGGCCGTATTGTTGCTGGATGCGCTCAGGCGACAGATACGGGTGGTGAGTATCCATATAGTGCATCCACAAGAATCGCTTTCTATCGGTTTCAGCCATCCAATCGAGCGCTCTATCGGTGATGATTTCGGCCCCTTCGTTTCTCAAAAAGAGACTGCGACCGAGAAGTTCCATCGCGAGGTTATTCGCGTGATGTGCCAACTGCATCAGTGGCGTGTCCTCTATTGCGTCACGGACTTTGAGTCGCCATACGCCGCGGTCGTTTTCCTCTCGCGCTTCCCTACTGACGTCATCGAAGAGGTCGAATCCGCGATCGATGTTGTATCGTCTGGCTGTGAAATTGTTGTGGCTGAACCCTGCCGTAGCAAACCCGCGATCAGCGAGTTCCTCGGCGATCGTAAGTGGCTCCGTCCCGGATTTGGGTAAGCCGTACTCGTCGAACTCTGAGGGATATTTGCCGGTGAGCATCGACGGGATCGAATCTCGTGTTGAGGGGCCGGGGGCGACTCCGGGCTGAAATTCAATCGCGTCTTCTGCGAGTTCATCGAGTGTCGGTGTCAATGGCACCCCGTTGCGGCTCGCGTGGATACGATCGAACCGCAACGAATCCGCAGACAGGAGAATGATGTTGGCGAATTCATCCGCCGGAGCGGAGTCGCTCTGGTCGCTCATACTGTACGGGATTCGGGTGAGTCAATTAGCCTTTTGGAATTGTTGACTTTCACTATGGAGTACTTCTCTCTTAGCTGAAAGTAGGCGCTAAGCCCCCTTCCTCAGCGAGCGACGTCAGCCGTGAGCGAGTAGGGAAGGGTAGTTCACACGATAGACCGATTCCATTCGACTCTGGGGATCGAATCAGCATCGTTTTATCCACTTACCAATAGCTCCTTACGAACGATGGGAGGTTCATTCTGGGACTGGGTAGGAGAACACTGCGAACAAATCACGTCCGACCCAATTCGCGGTCTGATGCACGCGGTTTTCACGGTATATCTCGGACTCTGGTATACGATTACATCTCGCTGGCCCTTCGGAACGCACATCTACGATAAGGATTGGGATTTGCTGATAATCCTCGATGCGTGTCGGGTAGATGTCCTCGAAGATGTTGCCGACGAGTACGACTTCATCGAGACCGTGGAGTCGCGCTGGTCTATCGGAAGCCACTCTCACGAATGGCTCGCGAAGACGTTTTCCGAGAAGTACTCGGACGAAATCGCGAACACCGCTTATATTAGCGGCAATGGACACACTCACGAGACGTTTATCGAGAAAGACCACCCACCAGATGAGACCGTGCCGTTCTGCTGGCCGAAATGGCAGACTGTCGGGACGGACGATTTCGGCCAGTTGGATATGCTCTGGGAGACAGCACACCAAGACAAGCTCGGCGTTCCTCCACGTGCAATCACTGACCGGACTGTCGAAATCGCGCGCGAATCGGATTATGATCGGCTGATCGCCCATTATATGCAGCCGCATATTCCGTACATCGCCGGGGCGTTGGCGGAGGATCGGACACCAACTGATGTAGAAGCAAAGGGGTGGAAACTGCTCGAATCAGAAGGGGCGAATTACAATGAGGTCTGGCAACTCTATGAGGAGAACTTGCGGCTTGTGCTTAACGAAGTCGAATTACTGCTAGAGAATGTGGATGCCGAAAACGCTCTTGTGACTGCCGATCACGGGAACGCATTCGGCGAGTACTCGATTTATGGTCATCCCGAAGGAATGCTATTGCCCTGTGTGAAGAAAATTCCTTGGGTGGAATCTGACGCAACAAACAGAGAAACGTATGAATCTACAACCGATCACTCACATAACGGAACCAACAAAACAGATATTGAGGATCACCTTGAGGATTTGGGATATCTGTAGGTGTATTCCGTTCAATAATTACTTCAAAAGAAGAGCTATTACACCAGACTCAATTTATTTTAATAACAATGGCGCTTGATGACTTAATAGCGCAAATTAGTCACGCTTACGCTACATATGGACCTATAACTGGAAGCCACCTCACTGCGTCAAAAAATAGTTGAGCGCATACTAGCTCGGATAGGGTCACAGATCAATTACGGTTACCGGCCACTTGACTACGATTGGGACGTTATGATAATTTCTGGATGCCTGTCGTGCTGACTTATTCCAGGAATTCGCTCCAGATCACCCCGTGTACGATCGTTTCGACAGCGTTTCTTCCAGTATTCGTGTGCGAGTACCAGTAGAGAGTGGTTCAAAAAGGGATTCGGTTCGGTATCTGATGACGAGACCTCGAACGTACACTACGTTACGCAGAACCCGTTTTTGCCGAGAGCCGGCTCAAATAGTTTTTACGACGTGGAGCGACTCTGGGAAGTAGAAGTCGAAGACGAATCTGGAAGGCTGGCCCCGTCGACGGTAACAGATATCGCCCTCGATGCCTATAATTCATCTGGGGCTGACCGATTCGTCGTACACTATTTACCGCCTCACGCACCGTTTATTCACTGTGAAAAGAAGTATGATCTTGGAGAGAAGTCTTGGGGTGGAGAGTCTCACGATGTGTGGTTTGGTCTGCAAATAGGCGAGTTTGATGAAGCAGAGGTTTGGGAGGATTATGGTCAGAACCTTTTAACTGTACTAGATGAAGTAGAGCGTCTTGCCAAATACGTAGATGGAGATATCGTCGTCACTGCCAATCACGCGAATGGTATGGGTGAACTAGGGCAGTACGGTCACCCAGGGTATGTTCCCATACCCGCGGTGAAAAAAGTACCTTGGGCTAGAATGGCTGGTGAAGGACAAAAGTACGATATTGAACATCTCCAGTCAGTAGAGTCCAGTGGGGGGTCAAAGGATATAGTGGAAAAGCGGTTGGAATCGCTGGGTTACGTCTAGTCAACACTGACCGATCACTGTTCTTTGTACTCTAATGCATATGAATTTAAAGCATACCACTGAAAATTGGTTCTAGGCCTTTGCTCGATAGCTCATAAGTCTAACAACACTACCATCTAACAGGACTGCTCTTTATTGGGCTTTGATAGATTCTTCGAGGGGTTTTTATTTTAGATGTTAGTCTAAAACGTAAATGGCTGAGTCCAATCGTGAAGACATTACTATAAGTCAATTGCTTGAAAAGAGTGCCCAATCTGCGCTCAATATTCAGCGAGAGGATGGGTCTTTTCCAGCAGGACGGAATTATACTTATGATGAACCAGAGACACCTGTTCGAACAACATCACACTGGGCAGTAACCCTATCAGAAGTATACAAAATAACAGGTGCGGATAAATTCCAGGAAGCCGCAAATGCAGCTTTAGACTATCTTCTTAGTGACGAAGTTCGGCCATACGGGTATACTTTTCACTGTCGAAAGACCACAAACAAAGACCAATGCAATGGGATAGTCGGACAGGGAGGTCCGATTAGGGCGCTTGGACACGCAGGATCAATACTTGGGAGAGAGGATGCAATCGAAACCGCCTTAAAAGTATATACACTTCATCCGTTTGACGAAGACCTCGGGTTATGGGAACGTGTTGAAATCAATGGTAAGAAACTCTCGTTTGATAGGACCCTTAATCACCAAATTCTGTTTGCAGCCTCCAGTAGCAAACTAGCTTCAGAATCAAACTTAGTTGCCGATCAGATTGAGACCTTTCTCAATAATTTAGAATCAAATATGCGCCTTCATTCGAATGGCCTAATTAAACACTATATTCGGCCACCACCGACTGATATTATAAAAAAGGTGTTCTATACACCGCGTCATTACGAAATGATCGTAAATGAATTGGTTTACCACTACTACTCGCGATCGTATGAACGAAGAAAGAAAGAACGAGGATATCACACAGTAAACCTCTCCGCGTTATCTCGTCTCAAACGTTCCTTTGAGAATCATAGTGTGTGGGAGAGCGATAAGATCAAACAATGTCTAAAATTTTTGCTAGCTAACAAGGAGGAACTTCTTGCAAAAGAAGATACTAAACATGGCTCAGGCTTGCCAGGTATTGCAACCGCAAAAACATTGTACTGGCTCCAAAACAGAAGTGCCGAAGAACTAACGGAATTAGTGAGTAGAGACATTTCCGAAAATGTAAATAGGAAATCATATTTACTGAATGCTGGTGGCTCTAACTTGCATAACCAAGCCGCACGAATATCGCTACTCGTTGAGTTCCCTAATATAAAGCTATCCCTTAAATAGGCTTGTTGTACCGATCGAGGTGGCACTGAGAGCATCCTAGAATTATAAAAAGCTTTTTCTTCAATTATACTAAAACAAGGATGATGGGTTCCAAAAAAAGGGTTACCGTTGTCGATGCTTATCACGATTCTGATCGGGGGGGTGCAGGCATTCTAGCAGGCGTGATTGACACCCTGCATCATATCGAAAACGAGGAAGAATCGGATATTGCAATAGATGTCGTGTATCGATTCTCTGATGGTGATTCTCGATTTGCAGATGCGGACAGACACACCAGTGTGCGGTATCCTGACGTCCAGACACACGGACAGACGATTTCGACTAGCTGGCCCGATAAGTTCCCAATAAATTACATATATGCCTTGAAGATGGTCCTTACTTCGTTGGTGGTACTTGTTCTGCCCCAATTATCCAAACGCTCTGGTGTTCACGCAATCAGAAATTCGGATTATGTTATTAGTAAAGGCGGCCATTTTTATCAGTTTCAAGACAACAACTCACTTCGTTCCTACTTTTCAGCATATCACAAGCTGTACACTCTCCTACTAACAATTAGACTACAAAAACCACTAGCTATTGTTTCACATTCATTCGGCCCATTCAACAACTATGCCGCAAGAATTCTCATAAAATACGTGCTACGTCACGCATCGTATACAAGTGCAAGAGAAGTTCGCTCGCTTGATATCATTGAACAGTTAGGAGGGGACCGGTACAATTTAAACGCAGATACAGCCTTTGCAATGGATCTTGAGGTCAATGAGGGTGCCAAAAAGATAATTAATGAGAATTCACTTACAGAAAAGGACTTTGCCGTCTTGACAGCACGCCAGTGGGACTTTCCGAACTACGATCGAGCGGAAGTTCCACAACTTTACGACGATTATCTTTCCGAAATGGCAGAACTTGCGGATTGGCTTGTGGCCGAGGAATACGTGACAAACATTGCTCTAGTCGTACACAATAATGGTACACACCAGCCTCATGAAGATGACAGCAAGCCTGTAAATAGTATCTGTAGACGAATGAATCACTCCAACAGTACCATAATTATTGATGATGATCTCTCTCCCCAAACACAGTCCGAACTATACGGCAAATCGAAGTTGATGATCGGAACGCGAATGCACTCTGCAATCTTTTCGTTTGTAGGAGGTGCACCAGCGCTTGCAATCTCTTATACTCACAAAACTGAAGGAATTATGGCTATGCTCGGATTGAGTCGGTACGTCGTACAAATTGGAACTATGAATCGCGAAAAGGCAAAGAAACGACTCAAAGAGATCATCAAGAATCGCGAGAGTATAACCAACCAGTCGTCTGAACGCATTACTATACTTAAAAAAGAACTTACTTCGGATATCAAATCACATATCTCGCAGTAGAAACTTATACAGAACAATGGTTGGTTTCAGTGCTTTATTTAGCTCACAAACGGATATTGAATCTCCCAAGAATTTAATTAATGATCATCTCTGTTGGACTGGAAATGAAATAGCATATGATTACTCTGGAGAAAAGGCAGAAGTTTCAATTTCATTCCACGAATATTTCTCAGAAAGACAGCCTGTAACGGCCAGAGAAGACGTGTTTATCTGGATTTGGGGAGATCTCAAAGGCTATGAAATCGGGGATAAATATCAATCACGGGATGAGAGTATGGGAAAGGCCGAACTGTGTACAAAACTATACAACAAGTTCGGGCTAGATTTTGTGAGCAAATTAAACGGTGAGTTTGCAGGTATCATTTACGATCGTCAATCGGAGATTGTGCACGCCTTTACCGACCAATTAGGGTCAAGACCAATCTACGTAGCCCGCGGAGATGATAACGAACTCGTCTTATCCACGCAAATTCAGCTCATCCCTGAATACTCTAGTATCACCACGTCGCTCAACGAAGCATACCTGTGTGAATATATCTGTTATAACCGGGTTTTTGGAATTCACACACCATTTGAAGGTGTACAAAAAATTCCCCCTGGGTCAATACTGACGTTTGACCTTCAAGAACAAGGTCAACAACAGACCCAATATTGGTATCCATCACTCAAACCCTGCAAGAAAAGTTATAATGAAATAGTCCGAGAGTTCATTGAAATATTTCGAAAATCATTACACGAATGTATTGATCCTAGAAAAAATTATGGTCTAATGCTGAGTGGTGGTAGTGATTCCCGGCTGATTTTGTCTATTTATAATAATTTGATCTCATTCCACATTTGTGATTGGATGAATAGAGAAGCTCGCCTAGCCCAACGTGTAGCAGATACGGCAAATAGTGAATTTCATCTATTACAACGTAATGATTCGTACTATAGTGATATAATTAACATATCGAGCAATATAAACAATTTCAATGGATTTTTCCAAGAAGGACACGCATTAGGATTTCAAGAAGAGGTCACAAACAACGTCGATGTAATGTTATTGGGAATGTTTAGCGACGCTCTATTTAAAGATCATCTCTTCCCGCTTAAAGAATTTAATATACTAAATAATATGGTCTTTTTACCTATGAAAAAAGAGGTAGATACGCTTGACAAATATCTGAATTTGATGAGCAAATCTGTTCCAGATTACTACGAAGACTTTGACACGACAAGAGAAATTCTTGAAGATAACATCTCCTCTAATAATAAAATAAACCACCACGGAATCAATTACAATGGTCTTTCGGACCTCGTGCAACAAGCCAGTTATTATCCTCTTACTAATGATCCAGATTATTTTCACTACCAGAGTTCTCTTCAGTTAGCGCCTCATCGAACTCCTTTCTTGGATAAACGTATGATTGAATTTCACCTAACTATTCCAAACCAATACCGACTCAGAAAGGATATTATCAATGATGCTATTTCAATATTAGATTCTGATTTGGCTAAAATACCACACTCCTCGACGTTAACGCCTTTGAATTATCCCTACTTTGTTCATTGGATAATGAATAATATACGGAAATTTAAGGAGAAATATTTCCCAAACGATGCACCGCGCCCTTATCTGACGGATTCCCCATGGCCCGATTATTCGAAACTTCTTCAATATGATATATTCGGCGATAGAGAAATAGAAACCATTCAAGAAAACATCCAATCTCTGCCGAATGTGGATGTATCAGCATTCAATCACTTGTATAAGGAGGTCTCGGACGGTAGTGGGGACTGGCAAGACGTTTACTCTATACTCACACTTGGTTATATGCCTGCGATAAATACGATTTCGAAATATCATTCATAAAATATTTCACCGACTAGAGATAGTGATCCCAATGAACACAGTGACGTCTATCTCAGTCATAATACCTGTCTACAACGATTCTGAAGGGATCCGGACGACCCTCAACGCACTCGTTTCGCAAACAGCTTATGACTACGAGATCCTGCCAGTCGACAACAATTCAACGGACCAAACGAGGGAAGTGATTGCTGAATTTGTTACCAGCAATCCGGATATTGTTTGGCCACTTGAAGAGACTAATCGCCAGTCATCCTATGCCGCACGAAACACCGGGATTGAATATGCTTCAGGTGACGTTCTTCTTTTTCTGGATGCCAATATGTGGGTCACAGACACTTGGGTTGATGGAATGACCACTACTCTTGAAACCCGCGGTTGTGACTACCTCGGTTGTGATGTCAAACTCGTCGCGAACGACGAACCAACCTTCACCGAACGCTACGAACAGGCCTTCTCTTTCCCGGTCCAGACCTATCTCGATAACAAGCACTTCGCTCCGACCTGCGCTCTCGCTGTTCGACGTGAAGTTTTCGATAAAATAGGCCTTTTCGACGAACATCTTGAATCAGGTGGTGACAAGGAATTTGGCCAGCGCGTGCATCGAGTAGGCTTCGAACAGTGCTATACCAGCAATGTAACCGCTTATCACCCGGCACGCAACTCATGGGACGCACTCAAATCGAAAGCACTCCGAATCGGGCGTGGACGAGCACAAATGCGTAAATACCACCCTGAAGTTGGCACATATCATCATCCTCTACACCCAATTAATTACGTCCCACCGAGTCCATTCCGTCTCAGACGACGTTTCTCCGGTTATAGTACGTCACCCCTAACGCTTGTCGGTTTCTATCTTCTGGAATTCGTCCTGAAGCTCACGCAGACATACGGAATGATCCACGAATCACTCGCACTACTCCGTACTGAACGAGAGAAAGACTGATGATTTCAATTCTTGTCCCCGTCTATAACGATCCAGAAGGAGTTCAGATAACTATCGAATCACTTCTTAACCAAACGGTGGATCGACAATACCAGGTTTTTGTCGTGGACAACAATTCAACTGACCGCACTCTCGAAGTTGTGCAGTCCCACGACGACAAAATCAACCTTCTTGTCGAAGACGAAATCCAAGGCTCCTACGCCGCCCGCAACAAGGGCATCAAAAACATCGAGAGCGGTGTAATAGCTTTCCTTGACGCCGATGAAACTATCGACGAAAACTGGCTCGAAAAAGCCATAGCAGCAATGAACGAACAGGACGTCGATTACCTCGGGTGCAACGTTGAATTGACTCTTCCGGAGGACACCCTTGTCGGCCGCTACAATGCTCGTACCGGATTTCCCGTCAAACAGTATCTCGAGGAGGAACACTACGCTCCTACCTGTGCTCTTCTCATCCGAAGAGACGTCTTCGAGGACGTCGGCCCATTCGACGCACGACTTATTTCCGGCGGCGACATCGAGTTCGGCCAGCGCGTCCACGAGGCCGGATATGAGCAAGGATACGCCGAGGACGCGGTCGTCTACCACCCGGCTCGAACCAGATTCAAACCCCTCGCGAAGAAGAACTTCCGCGTCGGCCGCGGCTTCTGCCAGAAGCAACGCTACTACCCCGAGCGTTACGGGAACCCCGGGATCCCGCCGACACCAACCGGTTCCGGGACCAATGAGAACGCTGACGATCCCGAAACGGTCACTACGCGTCTGGCCTTCGCTTTCCTCTCGGTTGCGATGCTCGCCTGCCGCGGCTTAGGCTACTACTACGAATTCTTTTTCGGCCAGAAACGAGATGACATCCCGGCCCCTACGAATTAGCCTTTGCCACGACGTCCGGCGTCACTATCGCGTACAGATACCCCAGTCCCACAGCACTGGTAAATACGAAGATAGACGCCAACTGCTTTACCCCCGACATCGACGGCGACTGAACCAGTTCTTTCACCCGCTTCGGCACAAAGTGCGTCAACAACTGCTTCAAATACGCGCTCTTGTCGTCGGGCGCGTCCGGATACAGCAGATCCATCACGCGCTTTGAGTAGCCCTGCCAGAACGACCGGAACACCAGCCACCGAAATTCCCCGCGATACTCGAACAGTTTGTGGTGCACCACCGCATCCTCGGTGAAGACCATTCCCTTCCCATACTCCTCTAACAACCGAATTCCCACAGGGGCCTCGTGGGCCTGCAGGTGCTTGTCTCCCTTTCGACCTGTATTCGGATCGTAGCCACCAACTTCCAAGAATTCCTCTCGACGGTACGAGATGTTTGAACCGTAGGTGTTCCGAACTTCTTCACCATCCTCGGCGAATCCGGGCTCCACACACCCTACAAGCCAGTAGAACTCTTCGGGGAAGAAATCGGGTTTCTCGGTCTGCCAGTCGGCCCTCACATCGCCGCCGACCGCAATTGCGTCCGACGACTCATAGACATCCACTAGCCGCTGCACCCAGGCCGGTTCGGCGGTCGCGTCGTCGTCGATGAACGCGACGATCTCTCCTGACGCCAGCTCCGCGCCCTTCGTCCGGCTGAATGAGATGCCTCGGTTCTCTGCGTTGTTGTGGACGATGACGTTTTCCTCGCGGCCGAAGTCCGACTGCACGCGCTCATACACTGTAGGGTTGCCGTCGACGACGAGGACGATCTCCAACGGCTCGTACTTCTGGGTGAGCACGCTCTCGACGCACTCCGAAAACGCCTCGTAGCGATCCATCGAGTACGTGCAGACGACGACGGAGACCTTCATTGGGGCACAGGTCTTCGAAGTCGCGAATAAGGATTGTGTTTCGATACCGAATTCCGCGCGCGGCTGCCTGTAGGCACTCTCCAAGATGAGGAGGTGCCGTTCTTTGATCGCGTGAATTCAGGGTTGCCTCACGTCTTAAACGAGTATATTCCAAGCAACGCGGCCCCCTCGACTGCTAGGCTGACCTCACTATTTTCCTAATCGGGGTCTCGCTTCGAAGGCTGCTATTCGCTGGAGTATTCGTTGAGCGGCTCCCACTCCTTTCGCATCAACTCGAAGACGTTCTGCTTGAGTGTCTGTCGCGATCTGGCTTTTCCGCTTTTAATTATCCACAAGCGTGTTCGACTCTACGGAGAGTGTCTCTCGGATCCCCTTGGTGCTGCGTAACGGCTGTTCTTTTGTATTCGCTTGATTCCATAGTGACAAATGACAACTCTTAATGAACTCGTTTCACGATTTGCGGGAATATGTCCCTGAATATTGGTTCCGCGGTCACGAACGGCCTTGGTCGAGTCGTTAATCGAAATGGCGGGATATTACTTCTAGTTGCAGCAGTACTCGGTGTTTTGTGGCAACTCCTCGTCAACAGCATTTTCGTTCAGATGCTTCCCTCCGATTTTCCGGGCTCCCTTGGATTAACGATTGATCTGCCTTTTGGAATTCTAGCTGTTAGTGGCCTTCTCGTGTTCGTTCTCCTTTCGTACCTCACGATAGTTGCCATAAGAACGTTCGTTGCTGGCGAAACGACTCAAATCCCAAGTGAGTTCCTTCAGCGTCGAATTCCGTGGGTTCTCGCTAATCTCATCGTGGGCGGTATCGTGTTCACTCTCCTCCTTTTCATCGGAACGCTACTCTTCGTTATTCCGGGTATCATCGTCTACCTCTCGTTACTTTTTATGACCGTCTACATCGCCGTTAATGACGAGAATTTCCTTAGTGCGATGAGCAGTAGTTGGCATCTCACCCGTGGAAGTTGGATTCGACTCTTCGTTCTCCTTGCAATCATCATCGTTCCCACGATGGTCGTATTTGGAGTTCTCTCAGTAGTATTCTCGATCGTATTCGGCCCTAGTTCAATGGCTTCGCAGATCGTTACCGGCCTGATTTCATTGCCATTTAGCATTCTTATCCTCGGCATTTTAGCCGACGCATTCGTCCAACTTCAAGAAGAGCAACACGAAACATCGACTGAATCGGCTACAGTGGACCGTTCCACAACTGAATATTAAAAAAATTGAAATCCTAGATACGGCGGAAGAGCAGCAACGCCGCAGCCATAATGGAAGTTAGTGTGACGATCACGCCGAACCCTGGTGTGGTTGCTGGTGTGTTCACTGTGGGACGCTCTGTGGTTGTTTGATCTGATGTGGAAGTCGTCGTAGAGTCTGACGGCTCAGTCGTTTGGTCTGGCGTATCCGTTGGTGGACTGGACGTCTCTTGTGGTGTTGGCGTAAGCTGATCGACCACAACGATGTCGTTTGAACCAACCGTACTGCCACCAACACGGAGCGTTACTTCTCCAGTATCGTCGAGGTTCTCCTCACTAAAGTCGAATGTTGCCTCGAAGGTACCATCTTCAGCAATCACTACGTCTTCTGTCCCTGCAAAGGTAGGTGAGACACCACTATCTGAACGGATACGGACGCTGGCTTCTGAACCGGGTGCAACGTTCGTCTCACCGTAGACAGTCCCCTCTCCTTCATCTGTAATGCCGCCGATGGCGATTTTTACTACACCGTCGTCGTTGCGATTGGCGAATGCTACTTCGCGCTCGGTAAGCGTGAACTCAGTATTCGCTGATTGGCTTTCACCGGACAAGAAATACGGGAACGCTGCAGCATCCCGGTCACCACCGGCACCACCTAACGGTCCTTTGCCATTTTCGAACTCATAGCGTTCATCCTCGTCGGTTTCATATTCCATCTCGACTGAAAAGTCGGTCTCTTCATCGATTTCGTTGTTGAAGGCATCGTTCGAACTTGTATCGACCACAATGTAGAGTTCTCCTGCTTCATTATCCGCGATGACAAAGATATCCTGCTCATTGACGGAATCGCTTCCGAGGTTCAACGACGTGGGCGCTTGATTAGCGATGGCATCGTTTGCCTCAACTTCGAGCGTCACGCCCTCTCCTTCGCGCTCTTCAACGAGCGTGTGAAGGGTACTTGCGCTGAAGCCCTCTTCGAGTGCGTCGAAACCGCTGCCCTCGTTTGACTCCTCTATCGCGACCATATGACCGTAGATCCCGCTGGCTTCGGCGCGGATTACTAGTCGGTCCTCGAGGGCAATTTCCTCGCGTTCGGTGAGAACGTCGCGCAGTTCCGTCAACTCGTCATTCTCATCAGCATTGTCAGCCGGTGCGACGAACGTTTCGACCGAGTCCAATGTGGGACGAGTTAGATCCACAACGGTGAGATCCAATTCATTATTGAGCTCTGTCTGACCGTCATCATTGACTATAAAGACATTGTCGGCACCTACAGATACGTCGTAATCAGTGGGCTGCAACGGTCGGACAAGTTGCTCAGAGATTCCTTCGCTATCCGCATTAATTAGTCCCAGTTCGTCGAGATATGCCTTGAATGAACCATCATCTGCGTCCGACGCAGTTAATTCGTCACCATCCTCGTCGACGAAGACGGGATCGTTGGCCGCAGAGGAGATTCCGCCGTGAAGTTGGCTTTCGACAGTATCGTCCTCACTGTGGTATACAGCGTCGTACTTTGAGTTTGCACCCAGAGAGCGGGTGTTCACTTTGAAGGTTACCTCATTGTCATCATCGTCATCCTCAATGTAGAGGATATCAATGAATCCTGCATCCTCATCGCCGAACTGAACGAACGCATCATCAGTGTCTTCAAGTTCAACTGTCATCTCGACGATATCGCCAGCGGTGTGTACATATGAACTTTCCTCGAAGGAGGCGTCCACGTCGAGGTCAGTGACTTCGATGGTAGCACTATCGGAAGCGGAGGTATCGGTCACATTGAACTCGAAGTCGTATTCGCCCGTATCGATGTCAGTGAATCCGATAGTGTACTCACCGTCAGAGAGCGTGGCGAGCGTAATGCGATCTTCATCGCCATCAATCGTCTCGATTTCGAGCTCACCGTTCTGATCTTCACTGTCACCGAAAATTGTTGCTAGTTCTTCGGCACTCAGGCCATCAGCGCTAACGTTGACAGCATAGGAGCCACGATTTGAGTCAAACTCGACAGTAGTCGAGCCTTGTTCGGTGACTTCCTCGTCATCGAAGGTGACGTCAAGTGTCTGCGGCAGCACCTCCACAGTCTCTGGAGGATCGCCAGCGCTCGGTTCTTCCGGTGGCGTGAGATAGTAGTCGCCACTCTCCAGTTCTGAACTATCAAAGGTAATCACACCATCGTTATCTGCTTGTAGTTGTTCCTCTGTACGCGCGCCATCGTCTCCTTCCCACTCGCTGAGGACAACATTGCTATTGGGAGTGTAGCCTGCGACAGCAACTTCCTGTCCCCAGAGGAGTTGTTCGTCTACAAGGCTATCATAATTATTGAAGAATACATCAACATCGTAATCAGCAGGATCTGCAATCTGTTCAATTGTCAATTGAACACTCGTATCACCAGTATCACCGTCAGTTAATGTTTCATTCTCGTAGGCGTAGACATCGTATGTTCCCGCATCAAGTTCCTGTGTTTGAAGTCTCCCAATAGCAATATTGTTCTCTTCGGGTGCGTACGCGGATTCGTTAGTCGCGACTGGTTCATCGGAATCATACGCTCCGTCGTCGTCTACGTCAACAAAGACGAACAAGTTCGAGGTTCCGACCGTATCGTCATCAACTTCTACGTTTTCGAGATTCGTTCCGCGATCGATATTATGGGCATTTCCATCTCCATTTCCGAGATCTAAATTCGCTGCTCCAGAAGGCTCTTCCAGTGTTAGCTGGACGCTGGTTTCGAAGTCAGAATCTCCGTCACTCAACGTCTCACCCTCGTAGGCATAGACGGTATACGTCCCTGAATCGAGACTGTCGGTTGGAAGTGCTCCGATGTCGACATCGGAATTTGATCCGCTATAGTCTGATTCATTGGTTGCAGTCGGCTCGCCGGAATCATACACTCCATTACCATTTTCATCGATGAAGACAAACATCGTCGAACTTCCGGCATTGTCGTCATCGACTTGGATATTCTCAGCGATGTGCCCAGATCTGTAGTGTGGTCATTTCCGTCACCACTTCCAAGATCTAAGTTTGTTGCACCGGAGACAGACTCTAGCGTAAGACCCACATCGGTATCGAAACCGGAGTCTCCATCATTTAGCGATTCATTCTCATACCCGTAGACGGTATATGTACCTGGAGCAATTCCTTCGGTATCGAGGGATCCAATATCGATATTGGAGTCACTTCCAGCCCCACTGTATGTGGACTCGTTAGTGGCGACTGGCTCATCTGAATCGTATTCACCGTCGCCATCTATGTCAATAAAGACGAATAGTGTAGAGTTATCGGCGTCATTGTCGTCAATCTGGATATTTTCTAATGTTGTTCCTTGATCGGTACTGTGGCTGTTTCCGTCGCCGCTTCCAAGGTCCAAACTCGTGGCAGCAGCACTTGTCGATCCTGTGAACGCGATGGGTACAGTGATACCACTTAGAATGACCAAGACTGCGAGGGACACAGCTTGCCGTTTATATACTGAATTTCTACTCATTGTTGATGGGTAACGGTCACTATTCTTATCCGGGGACCAGTCGGGCAGTTTCCCCAGGGCAGCATAGCATCTATCGTCGGGGATTGTGTTTTAGTTCTCACTATACTTACGAATATCTTGTGCCTGCTTTACGGAATGCAAGGAGAATGACCCGGGGCTTGACCCCGAGGCGGTTCACCGTGTCGTGATTAGTTAAGCACCAAAATCATACTGGACTTAAGACGGCTGTATGACTGAAATCACCGGGACACTGCGTGTTCAGGTGCGGTTCGTAACTTGATCAAGGTAAAACTGCGAATGGAAAGCAGACGTATGAAACCGTTCGAATTTCCACGAATCAGGCCACCTACATAGGGTTACTCACAGTATTATCACGGTTCTACCAGACTGGTTAAAACCAACCCACGTACTCACCACACTCTGAACATTCAGCCCGTGTAATCCATTTTTCTCCCTTATCGTGTTTCCAAGGCGGTAGCCGGCTGACGCGTACCGAAAGCATCCCACATTCAGGACACTCAGCAGGAGGGTTTTCAGACATCTCTCTACGACGAAATCACTCAGAATAGCTGATAAAATCATTCGGAAGGTCTAATCTTGATTTCACCTAATTGGGTGTCTGAGCGGGTGTCTGTACGAATACCCTATATTGCCGAAGTCGTTGACCACTCTATTAGCTACGCTAACTATTAAATTATAAACACGACCGCGAAAAATGATTTTTCCGTCGGCTAATGGAAAACGACTCTAGTCACGAAATCCGCCTCATAGAACGAAGCCCCTTCCGGAAAAATACGTCCGCAGTTCTCACTTCACTCCCGCAGTTACCTTCCAATACTCGCGTTTTGCATTTGGATTACCTCTATCCACCACGGCGGCGATTGGAACTCTGGCAGGAACAAGAGGAAGATTCGATTACAGAGATCACGATTCTGTACGCAGGATATC
>NZ_BBJO01000015.1 GCF_000739575.1 Halobellus rufus
GCGGACGTAGTCGGCGACCCGATCGGGGACATCGACGTCGCGGTCGTCCAGCAGCGCGCGGTTGCCGACGACGACTTCCTGGCCATCGGCATGGGCGATGACGCCCTTGCCGGCGACCACGTCGAAGTCGTCGGGATCGGGGACCGACCTGCGCCCCACGTCCGTATCGTCCGCTTGGGCGACCGTCGCTCCACCGTCCGTCGCAGCCGTCTGGCGTTCGCGGGCCATGTCGACGATGGCGTCCGCGAGGTGGTGTTCGCTCTTCTTCTCGGCGGTCGCTGCGAGCGAGAGGACGTCGGCGGCGGCGACGCCGAACCCCTCGATACCGGAGACGGTGGTCTCGCCCTTCGTGAGCGTCCCCGTCTTGTCGAAGGCGACGAGATCGATCTTGCCGGCGCGTTCGAGGTGTTCGCCGCCCTTCATCAGCACGCCCGACCGGGCGGCGTTACCGATGGCCGAGACGATGCTGACCGGTGGCCCGATGACCAGCGCGCCCGGACAGCCGATGACCAGCAGCGTCAGCGACAGGATCGCGTTCTGCGTGACCGCGTACGCGCCGATAGCCAGGGCAATGACGGCCGGCGTGTAGTACTTCGCGAACCGGTCGATGAGACTCTCCGTGGGCGACTGAGCCTCCTGGGCCTCCTCGACGCGACGGATGATCCGTTCGAGAGTCGTATCCGATCCCGCTCCCGTCGTCCGGATTTCTAGCGCGCCCTCCTGGTTGACCGTCCCGGCGTACACCTCGTCGCTGTCGGCCTTGTGGACGGGCGCGCTCTCGCCGGTGACCGGCGCCTGGTTGACTGCGCTCTCGCCGTCGACGACGGTTCCGTCGACCGGGATCTTCCCGCCCGGCTTTACGACGACGACTTCGCCCTCTTCGACATCGCGGGCGGAGACCTTTTGGAGTGTCCCGTCGCGACGGACGGTCGCCGTGTCGGGCGTCATCTCCAGTAGCTCCTGAAGTGCCGTCCGGGTCTTCCGCATCGTCCGGCCTTCGAGGTAGCTGCCAAGGCTGAACAGGAAGACGACGGCGGCGGCTTCCCAGTACTCCCCGATGACGATAGCACCGATGGCGGCCAGCGTCACCAGCGTCTTGATGCCGAGCGTCCGGTTGGTGACCTCGTGGTAAGCGGTCTTGGCGATGTCGTAGCCACCCACGACCGTCGCGAGGACGAGGATGGCGGCGCTTGCCATCTCGAAACTCGTGAGGTAGCCGAGACTCCAGCCACCGCCGTACAGCAGGCCGCTTGTCGCCGTGACGATGGCCTTCCGGTGGTTCCGGTAGTACTGCGTGATCGATTGTTTGTTCATAGTGTTAGGCGGGCTGGGGAGTGTACCCCTGGTTTTCGATGGTCTCTGCGAAGGCGTCGGGGTCAGCGACGCTGTCGTCGTACTCGATCTCGACGCGGCCGGTCGCGTAGTGGACTTCGACGTGCTGGACGCCGTCGACGTTCGACAGGGCGCGTTCGACGGTACTCGCGCAGGTCGGGCAGTCGAAGTCGAGGACGCGGAATTGGGTTGTGTCGCTCATTACAGTTTGAGATAGTGCCCGTATCTCAATAAGTATTTTTTATATGATATGTTTGAATTCGGATACGAGTCGTTGGAACAGTCAAACGGGTCGTCTAGGGCTTTCGCTATCGCGGGTCCATCCTGTACTGGATACCTCGACAGACACCTACCCGACTCCTGCCCCGCTACCTTTTCCCGCGTGCTCGCGCTCAGTCCTCGTATGAGTGATTCCGATACCGACCACCGTCTCGACGACATCGCGGTGCGAGACACTCGGATTTCGGACGCCATCGACGAGCCGATGCGGGCGATGGTCCTCGACATTCTGTCCGAGGAAGCCCTAACTGCGACCGAGGTCCACGAACGCCTCGACGATCGCGGCATCGACCGGACGGAGAACACGGTCCGCCATCACATCAACGAGCTCCGGGATGCGGGCCTCGTCGACGTCGTTCGCTTCGAGGAGGGGCGTGGTGGGACGACGAAGTACTACCACGCGAACACGATCGTCCTCTCGTACTCACTACCAGATTCGGCCGACGCCGCCGTCGAGGAGATGATCGACGCTGCCCAGCCCCAGATCACGGACGCGCTCACTACGCTCACCGACGAGTACGACGACGCTATTGAGGAGATCGTCGAGGATATGCAGCCCTGCGAGCACTGCCAGACCCAGAAGTACGAGACGTACGTTCTTCTGACCGTCCTGCGACGTGCGTTCGTTCGCGCCCACAGAAATTCCTGAGGGGGAACCACCCCTACGCTGGCAGGGTCTTAGAAGGAGAACCGATCACGCGCGGATTGCATCGCGAGGCGAGTCAGGAGTCGCGCAGGGCCACGCTTTGGGAGGTCCCGTACAGTCTCGATGCTGGTCGGCGGTTCACTACCACCAATGTCTAACTCCCAGCCTGTCTCGTCCATGAAGCGTTCGACAGCCTGATTTACTCGCTGTCGCACGTCGTCCGAGTCCATTGTCTCGGGCACACCATTCCGGAGGACGACGTCGCCGTCAACGATCACTGTCTCGACGTCGGCCGGGACCGCGTTGTTCACGACGTGTGCGGGAACGTTGGTCAGTGGCGTGAACTTCGGTTTGTCGACGTCGAGGAGGATAATATCCGCGCGCTTTCCCGCTTCGATACTGCCGATCTCGTCGCCCATCCCCAGCGCGCGTGCGCCCTCGATAGTGAGCATTCGTATCAGTTCCATCGAGTCGAACTGCCCGGCTGAACGCTTGAGATTTGCCGCCAGCCGAGCTTGCCGCGCTTCACCGAACATGCTGTACGAGTCGTGCCAGTAGTGGTCGTCAATCCCTACTCCGACGTCGACGCCGGCGGCTCGAAGCTCGGGAACGGGCGTCCACTGCGTCTCCCCGTCCGGATTCCAGTAACAGAAGACGGACGGGCAGTGCGCAACAGCCGCGTCCGCCTCGGCGGTTCGCTGGATGTCCTCTTCGTCGCCGAGGCGGAAGTGAGCAGCGACCAGTCGGTCGTCCAGGAGTCCAACGTCGTCGAGCAATCCTACCGAGTCCTCGCCACCGTTCGCTCGTGCCATCGTGTTACTCTCCTCGAGTTCGAGCAAGTGCGTGTGGACGAGCAGGTCCGGATACTCTGCGGCGAGGGATGCGGTCCGTTCCCACAGCTGCCGGGTACACGACCAGTCGTCGTGCGGGCAGATCGTCGCCCTGATTCGGCCGTCGTACGTGTCGTGGTACGTTTCGACGAACTCGCGAGCACGGGCGAACTGCTGATCGACTGGTTGGTCCCAGAAGAGGTCCGAGATCGCCGGGCCGAAAAATCCGCGGAGCCCTGCTTCCCCGAACGTCTCCGCACCTGCGGCAGGCCGTGCGTCCATGGAGTTCACGGTCGTGACACCGCCCAGGAGGAAATTGAGCGCTGCGAGCTCGACGCCTGCCTCGACGAGGTACTCGAATTCGCCGTTCCCTAGTCTGTTAAACAAGGCCGTCCCACTCCCGAGCATCTCCGTCAGCTCGAGTTCGCTAAACGCACCGATGAGCGGTGTCATCTCCAGGTGCGTGTGGGCGTTCACCAACCCCGGCATCACCAGTTTCCCGTTCCCGTCGATAACGGTGGATGCTTCTAATTCTCCGTCTCCTGCACGTGATGGTCGGACTTCTTCGATACAGCCATCGGTGATGCATACTGTGCCGCGCTCGTACAGGCGGTTCCGCTCGTCGGCTGTGAGAACGAGTGCATCATGGATTGCCAGATCGACAGCCATCGTAAATTAGGAAGTGGATGTGACAGTTACCGTACTGGACAACCGAGCAGGCCGGCGAAGGCTGTTCTTCCAGGTGGTGTTCCCCTCATTTGGGATATCATCGGTCTCTACTGGTCCCATTAGCCTCTAATACGTCGGCGTGATTTAATCAGATTCCCCTTTTGAATCTGAAGTCGGATTCCGTGGAGCTTGTGGAGGTTTGCAATGTTTTCCCCTCTTCACGATAGATCATCTATGGCCGACGGTTACGATGCCATAGTACTGATACCCTCATAGGCAGTATATTCTAATCAAAACCGCAATAGATGATCCCTACAATGATACACCTATGCAGGCGACGATAATCGACGGAGTTCTTGAATCCCTTCGTATCGGTGTCGGATTTCTCTGGACGGCGGCGTGGGCGATCATCATGGGCCTCACGATTACGAGTCTGGTCCAGGTCTACGTCTCGAAGGAGCGGATGGCACAGGTGCTGGGTGAGGGCGATCTAACTGGACTTACCAAGGCGACTGTGTTCGGAGCAGCAAGCAGTGGCTGTAGTTTCGGCGCCGTCGCCATCGGGAAGGGCCTGTTCAAGAAGGGGGCGCACGCGGTGAACTTCCTCGCGTTCATGTTCGCGTCGACGAACCTCATCGTCGAACTAGGGCTGATGATTCTCATCCTGCTTGGCTGGGAGTTCCTCGTCGCGGAACTGCTCGGCGGCCTGATTCTCATCGCCGTCATGGCCGCCATCGTCCACCTTACGCTTCCCGAAAACCTGTTTAACGAAGTCCGCGAGAAGCTCAACGAGCGCGACCGCCAGGCGGGCGTCACGGAAGATCCCACCTGCGGGATGGAGGGGAAAGACGAGTACACGCTCACGACCGACGGCGGTGAGACGCTCAAATTCTGCTCGGAGGGCTGTATGGAGACCTATCGCCAGGAGACGTCGAGTAGCGGCGGGTGGCGTGACGAGTTGCTGTCGTGGGGTGGCTGGTACAAGGTCGGGAATCAGTACCGCAAGGAGTGGTCGATGATCTGGAAAGACATCGTCGCCGGCTTCCTTATTTCTGGGTTCGTCATCGTCTTCGTCCCGCAGTGGGTGTGGAACACGCTGTTCATTCAGGGCGACGGCCTGCTCGTGACTGCCGAGAACGCCGTCATGGGCGTCATCATCGCCGTCCTCAGTTTCGTCGGCAGTATGGGCAACGTCCCGTTCGCCGTCGCGCTGTGGGGCGGTGGCGTCAGCTTCGCCGGGATCATCGCGTTCGTCTACGCCGACCTCATCACCGTGCCCGTGCTGAACGTCTACCGGAAGTACTACGGCTGGAAGATCATGCTGTACATCCTTGGCGTCTTCTTCGTGACGATGGCGTTCACTGGCTTCCTCATGGAGTTGCTGTTCGACGCCCTCGGCATCGTACCAGATCTGGCCGGTGGCGAGACGGCGACCGAACAGACGTACTTCGAGCTCAACTACACGTTCTACCTCAATATTATCGCCTTCGCGCTCTCCGGGTTCCTCCTGTATGTCTACCGACGTGGAATCGGCGCACCAGGTCAGTATCGTGATCCGGTGTGTGGCATGCGGACCGACGATGAGGGGCCGAGTGCGTCCAATGATGGGATGACGTACTATTTTTGCTCGAAGACCTGTAAGCGGGCATTCGAGGAAGAGCCCACGGAATTTGCTGATCAAAGCCCGCAGATAACAAACCACGATCACGATCACTGATAGATGTACTGTGGTTCATCCGCTGTGAAGCACTTCATCATCGCACCTTCAATCCGCAATTGTCACACCTGTCGCGCCAAAATTGATTGTATGAGCAGTCAGATATCGAAACAAGGGGATGTCATATGAACCAACGTCCAGCGGATACCGTCGTTGGTGTGCTCCTTGGGTTCGTCCTCTTGGCTGGCGGACTACTCAGTTGGCGGGCCTATCAACAGCGTCGCGCTATCGAGCAGTCGATGGGGCCGATGATGGACTCGTCTATGGGGGCGATTCACGGTCCAGATCCTCTCTGGTACGTGGTTGGAACCCTTCTGGTCGCAGGCAGTATCGGTGGCATCTATTACGTGGTTCGAGGGAATCTCATCGATTCGACAACCGACTCAGCGGATCACATCGACCCCGATCAGGTATCGGAGGCAACGCCTACATCGATAGACGATGACGCCTCGCCGGCGACGCCTATCAATCCTGAATCGGATCCGCAAGCGCGCGTTCTCGATCTCTTACCGGATGATGAACGACGCGTCCTTGAACCCGTCCTGAACTCGCCTGGAATCACGCAGATCGAACTTCGGGATCGATCTGAGTTCTCAAAGAGTAAAGTGAGCCAGACCGTGAGTTCACTCGAGGAGCGCGGGCTGCTGTATCGGGAACGACAGGGTCGAACCTACCGCGTGTATCCGAGTGATGACCTGCAGAACTAACAGACGTAGAAATTCATACTAACACTACCCATCATGTCACAAGCAACACTCGAAACTGATCGCATTAGCCGGGTTCTCAAGTCAAGCACGTGGCTCAATCTCCTCCTCGCCGCACAGTTGATCGCCGGGTTGGTGTACGCATATTTCACAGGAGATATGGGGAGCCGGTGGACCCATTTCGTCCTTCCATTTATTTGGTTCACCGCCTCAGTCTGGGTGATCTGGCACACTCGACCTGTAACGAAACGTCGAGTGTATCGTATTGGTGCCGCACTTGTCGTTGCTCTATATCTCATCGTGATGTTTTATTTTTCAGGATTACTTGGACCGAGCACCTCTCATTTCGGGCAGCTCACTGGACCAAGCGGCTTCGGAATAACGTGGGGTCGATCTTTGGGATGGAGTCCGGTCTTCGTCTATACAGGTGACCTGATCACGGTCTCGCTCATTCCTTACCAAGCGGTTGGCCTGTTCGCGCTGGCGTATCTCGTCTATGATGCATTGCTTGATTTCTCGCAGTCGGCAGTCGGAGGAATAGTCGGGATTGTGGCGTGCCCTGCCTGCGTTAGCCCGTTGTTTGCCGTACTACTTGCAGGCGGACTGAGTGGTTCTTCAACGATGTTATTGCTTGGTGCGTATGGCTACGAAATTGCGACCGTTCTGTTCCTCATGACAATTGGAATCCTCTACCATCGTCAGGCACTCACGAGGCAGTATCACCAGTTCCGAGGGAACTGATCCATCTCGTTCGTGGTCAGCAATACCCGAGCCTCCCTCGCCGCCTGAACCGTGGTTATTGTCTGGATCGCCGCAATGAGGTGAACAGTCTCGACGGATCCCCTTTGCTCTCACCATTCCTCTGATCCTTTCGAATTCGGCAGGTATGAACGATCCCGTCAGTAGAAAACGTTTAGATGGCGTTATAGACGTTCTTGAACGCTCTCCTGTTTGAGTTCACTCCCACGAAGATAACCCCGAACCCACCGTATGACTACTTGAGGCGAAAAACAATGACCAACCGAAACCTCGGACGATGGCTGCTCGTGGTGCTCGCGATTGTCGGACTCGCGTTTGCCGCCCCGGTAGTTAGCGCACACGGTGACGAACCGATCCAGGGGAACGAGACGGCAGCTGAAGGGACGCCAGCCGATGGTAGTGCAGCAGACTGGGCGGCCTGGATGGAAGGTCACATGACCGACTACATGGGCCCGAATGCCGTTGACGAGATGGAAGCGCACATGGGCGTGACCGTCGACGAGATGGCCCAAGATATGGCGGACGACAATCACACCGCGACGGGGATGAACGGACAGGGGTACGGCTGCTAACGATCCCTGTTCGGATCCTCGTCTGACACGATAGATATTCGACTTACTGACTCAACGATCACAATGACACACTACACCAACACTCTCGGGCGGACGACTCGTCGAATCGCAATACTAGCGGTTCCGCTGTTGATTGTAGCAACGGGCACCGCAGCGGCTCACGGTGGTGGAGGCTACGGCGGCGGTATGATGGGTAGCGGCGGTTGGGGGGTCTTCAGCGGTGGAATGGGCCTCTGGAGCTTCCTTTGGATGGGGCTCCTAATCGTCGTCCCGCTCTATCTCGTCTACTCACTCCTCAACAGAGATTCTGAGAGGAGTGATAGTCGGCCGCTTTCGGTTCTTCGTGAGCGTTACGCTCGCGGTGAACTCTCCGATGAAGAGTTCGAACGTCGACGAAAGCAACTCGAGTAGTGCCCATGACCGAAATAGAAGGAGCATCGTCGAGAAAAAATTCTCGTCTGCCAGTTGGGGCGACGGGAGCTTAAGTGCGTAAACAGGATACAGTATTACATGAGTTACACAATACAAACCAAGATTGATGGAGAGTTCGACGATGTCGTCGACGCAACGAATGCCGCGCTCAAAGACGAGGGATTCGGTGTTCTCTGTGACATCGACATTCAGGCGACGCTCAAGGAGAAACTCGGTGAGGAGTTCCGCCAGTATCGCATCCTCGGTGCGTGCAATCCTCCGCTGGCATACGAAGGGTTGAGTGTAGAAACTGAACTCGGTGCGCTCTTGCCCTGTAACGTCATCGTCTACGAGAACGATGACGGCGTCATCGTGGTGAGTGCGGTCGACCCGGAACAGTTAGTCGGGATCGCTGATAACGACGCGCTTGACTCCGTCGCGACCGAGGTCAGCGAACGATTCGACCGCGTACTGGCAGCCGTAACTGACGAGTTCGGATCCGCATCGGAGGCCTGATCTCTGATGGCATCATCGGATCAACTGGATACGACGACGATACTGCTCATCGTCCTCGGAGCGTTCATCCTCCTTCCCTTGCTCACAATGGGTATGGGGTTCGGTGGGATGATGGGATACGGAGGAATGATGGGCCAGTACGGTACCACAGGTGGTTGGTGGCCCCTCATCGGGATGCTCGTCCCGGTCATCTTCCTCCTTGCGCTTCTGGGCGGTGGATATCTCATCTTCCGGCGGATGAGCGAGACACAGACGTCTCATAATCCCGCGATGGAAGAGTTACGTCTGGCGTACGCTCGTGGCGATCTCACGGACGAAGAGTTCGAAGCCCGACGAGAAAAGCTCGAACAATCAGAGTGACCACTACCCAAACCGCGTTTCACCCGTTTGAACACCTGCGGATCGACTCGAGGGTATCGAAACCAACCGTTCGGCAGCATCGTTCCGTTACATCGAAATGGTGTGCTCGATTCAGCATATGGTTATGAGTAGTAATGGGAACAAACGACAAGTTCGGAGTGAGTCACGTCCGAAGTCTTCGCACCAGTATCGCGCGTAGCTACCCACCGAAGAATGATCCAGACAACATGACACATCACAGCCGACGTCAATTCTTAGGCATTGTCGGTGCCAGCGCAGTCGCCAGCACCGGCTTTGCTCAGTCAGCGAACGCACAGGAGACGCCCATCGTGGAGATGGGAAACAATTACTTCGACCCAATCGGCCTACGTGTTGATCCCGGGACAACCGTTCAATTTGAACTCGCAGCGGGGGCACATTCCGCTACGGCGTACGCAGATCGTATTCCGGAGGGCGCTTCCGCCTTCGATAGTGGGACGATCTCAGACGGGAGCTTCGAATATACGTTCGAAACGCCAGGGACGTATGATTACTACTGCATCCCGCACAAGTCGATTGGGATGGTCGGACGGATCGTAGTTGGCAGTCCTGGCGGACCGGCAGAGGAGGATTCAATCCCGGATGGAGAGGTCCCATCGAGTGAGGCGATTGTTGACCAGGGTACAGTCGCCTACGGCTCAAGCAGCGATGGAAGCGGGAATACTGGTGGTGGAATGATGGGACGAGGTGGTTCTGGAATGATGAGTGGCCGCAACGGAGGTGGAGTTGGAGGGCTACCAGCTGTTGGTGGCGTACTCGGAATGCTGGGCGTTCTCGGTGGCGGGCTCTACTGGCTTGGAAACCAAAAATCTCCTCAATCGACTACCGACGACTCAGCCAGAAAAACGCTCCAGAACCGCTATGCCAGGGGCGAAATTGACGAGGAGGAGTATAGACGTCGCCGTGAGCGATTAGATGCTACTGATGAGGACATCTCCAACTGATTGCCACCGTGAGAGGGTGAACTCACCGGGGTCAAGTGATTCGGGGATTAGAGAATACCGCCCTCACCGATACCTTTGATTTCAGAACGATCCCGTGACTTGTTTTGTTCCATTTATGACTGATTTCTCTTGTGATCAACTCGCCTGTGTGGCTCGGTAGTAAACACCAATTGCGAGCACGGCTACGAGGAGAAGATATCCAGTAGCCCACACCAACGAGAGAGCCGTAGACTGAGTTGTTGAACTAGTCGTCCATGCCGGATGGGGTTTGGCCCGTAGTCGATCCCGACGGTGCCGACCCTGCGGCAAACTTGTAAACGGCGACGAGTCCCCAAATCACCAAGCCGAGCAGGATGATGCCCGCCCTAATGTCGATGGGGACCACTGCAGCGTGTTCGATT
Organism: Halobellus rufus; assembly: GCF_000739575.1. Taxonomy (GTDB): domain Archaea; phylum Halobacteriota; class Halobacteria; order Halobacteriales; family Haloferacaceae; genus Haloquadratum; species Haloquadratum rufum. Next base: position 10,180 of record NZ_BBJO01000015.1, read on the forward strand.
GCTCCCTCGCTATCGACTGGGTGCCCGGCTCCCAGTAGCATGTCGAGCAGGCCGATCACGACGACGCCCAAGACAACCAAGCCACCGCCGACGTACATGGCGATTTGGTCTGCCGTTGATAAGTCACTCATTGGTAGTCACCCGAGGAGTTTCCGTAATCGCGTGTTCTCGAACAGTTCCATCTCACGCAGGCGGTTATCGACTGCCAGGACGCCGCCCGCTCCGAGTGCCACAATGGTTCCGAAGACCATGATCCCAAGTAGTTCACCCGTGACCATACCGTTGGCCCAGCCGCCACCGTAGCCGTTGATGAAGTAGAAGAACAGCATCATGAAGGCACCAAAGAAGGCGGCGGTCCTCGTGAGGACACCGAGTATCAGCCCGAAACCGATGGCGGTTTGCCCAAGCGGTACCGCCACGTTGACGAACGCCAACAGGATGCCGTCGCTGAACGGCGTGACGAAGGGGGCGAGAATCGTGCCCTGAGCGGCTCCGCCGACGAACCAGCTGGCGTCGAAGGGCCACGCCCAGATCTTGTCAAGGCCGGCGTGGAGCATCCACCACCCGGCGGTCAGCCGAAGCAGCAGGATCCAATACGACAACCAGGCTCCTGAGACCGAGAACGACGTCTCAGTTCCGAGAAATCTCGTTCGAATGGATTGTGTTGACATGGCATACTTCACCTCACGACTGAGTTTATCAGAAGTGGTAAAAAGATTGGTGGTGGTTCGTGATCTCTAAGAGTCGGGGCTCATTGCAGGAACGCGGGTGTCAGAGGTGAGTTGGATGATCCTCAAGAAGGAATTCGGTCACCCTCAACGCACTGATTGTGTGCTGGGGCATGTAAGCAGGAGCACCGATGAAGCTGAGCCCACCGATTTCTGGATTTCGGAAAATTCTGTTTGAGGGACTGAATTCATCTACTGATCTAATCCTTTGTACTTACCGATCCTCTCAGTAGCTAACAGATTCTGAGAATTTGGCTCTGTTGAAATCCTCTTCTCCAGATACATTGTAGCGTGAATCGCGGCCTCACTACACGTACGCATTTCGCAGTATGTCACCTACCGTCTCCCGCAGAGGAATCGTGTAGCACGGGAGAGGATGTTCTACTGGGATCGCGTTGCGGCATTATTTTGTACCGGAAACAGGAACGCGTCGCTTATGGTCCCCTATATCAGCGAGGTGCTGTTCAACGAGCCACAAGGCCGTCGTATGGCACTCTTTCAGTTCGGCGTGTCGCTTACCTTCTTGTGCATGTTCGTGTACGCTTGGAGCGTCGGCGACGCTGGCGAAACCCGGTGGTTACTATTTATGGTCGTCGGAACTGCGCTGTCCGGAATCGCCGAGTCCCTCCCAGAGACCCAGCTACAGGCGGTAGGCGTACTCCGTTCCGCGGCGATCCTCGTATTGCTGTGCATCGTCGCTACTCCCTTTCTCGATCTCGAATTAATTATCTGAAGAGAACCGTCGGTCTTGTTGTTCTCTCTACTGATCTTTCCCGACGAGCTTATTGACCATGGTAGGGACAATTCGCAGTGGTACTCTCCACCGAAGATGTCATAGAACCGTTCACAAGGAGGTTGATCTCAGAGCTGTTAATGGTGAATTGCCTGCTCAGGAGGCCTGCGAACTTATCACTGGTACCTCTGTCATTTATGTCGTATAGCAGCGCAATGCTGGATACAGACACAGAGCGACCCCAGGATATTATCATTTCAAGAATAGTTAGAATGGGGGCGAGTCGATACAACAGTATTGTTTTCCCATCTCTTGTACAAACTCGACTAATGACGGCGCAGGACTCCTCGGAGACTGAAGACCGAAAAGACGACCACCTTCAAATCGTTCAGGAGCGGGACGTCGAAACGACAGGGACGGGCTTTGACGACGTCCGACTCATCCATAACGCGCTTCCGGAACTCGATTACGACGCGATCGACCCCTCCATCGACTTTCTGGGTCACGACCTATCTGCCCCAATCTTCATCGAGAGCATGACTGGCGGGCACCAGAACACGACGGAGATTAATCGGGCGCTGGCCCGGGCCGCCAGCGAGACCGGTATCGCCATGGGTCTCGGTAGCCAGCGAGCAGGCCTCGAACTCGACGACGAACGCGTCCTTGAATCGTACACGGTCGTCCGCGATGCTGCACCCGATGCGTTCATCTACGGGAACCTCGGCGCTGCACAGCTTCGAGAGTACGACATCGAGATGGTCGAGCAGGCAGTCAAGATGATTAACGCCGACGCGCTCGCGGTCCACCTGAACTTCCTCCAGGAAGCCACTCAACCTGAAGGCGATGTCGATGGGCGGAACTGTGTAGCTGCGGTTGAACGAGTGTCCGAGGCACTCTCGGTGCCGATTATCGTCAAGGAAACGGGCAACGGAATTTCCGGGGAGACTGCCCGAGAGCTGACTGCGGCAGGCGTTGACGCGATTGACGTCGCTGGAAAAGGTGGGACGACTTGGTCCGGGATCGAGGCCTATCGCGCAGCAGCCGCGAACGCGCCGCGACAGCAACGAATCGGCACCCTGTTCCGAGAATGGGGCATCCCAACCGCTGCAAGCACGATCGAGTGTGTTGCCGAACACGACTGCGTAATTGCGAGTGGTGGTGTACGAACGGGATTGGACGTGGCAAAAGCGATTGCCCTGGGTGCCCACGCCGGCGGGTTGGCGAAACCGTTCCTGAAACCAGCTACAGACGGGCCAGACGCTGTCATCGAACGAGTCAAGGACCTGATCGCCGAGCTGCGGACAGCGATGTTCGTCACCGGCTCGGGGTCGATCGACGAGCTTCAGCAGGTGGAATACGTGTTGCACGGAGAGACGCGCGAGTACGTGGAACAACGAACCAGTAGCGAGTAATACCGAATTCTCCAGTCTCAGCAGGATAGATAGAACAACATCGGGAAAGAGAGAGCCGACTCCGATATCTGTCCAACCTGTACTGACCGCAGCGGGCACCGAAGCTATCATCCTCTAAGGATTTCAACAGAGCCGAGAATTTAACTCGAGTGGATATCAATCAATTAACTCCCACTGGTTAGTCATTCCTCCATAGACACGGTTTAAAACTCGTCGTCTCGAGAAAATACGGGCAAATAAAACAGGGTGGCGGAGGAGACGCAGTAGAACTGCACTCGGAGACCGGTCAACGTCTTCAATATCGATCCCGGCAGCGGCACGAATTGCTGCTCCCAGAACCTTGGGATTACGAGTTTCAAGAAAGTATCTCACAACTGTGGCGAAAATGTACTCCGTTTTCATCCTCTGATATAATCTATCAGGATAATTGCGTAATTGGCTTCTGTTAGCCAGCTCTGCGGCCAAGAATCCCGATTCAACGGCCTGTGAGATCCCCTTTCCGGTGAGTCGGTTTGCTATACCTGCAGCATCACCCACTCGTACGACTGAATGCTCCGGTAGATGGGTTCTGTCGGGATCAAGGCTTGGTCCCTCGGGAATGATTGCGACGTTCGTCCGTTCCTGCGACGGGACTGGCCACCCATTCCGCTCACAGGCTTCCCTCAATGCCTTCATATAATCATTAGGCCGGTCACTGACCGTCCAGCCGATACCAACGTTGGCTCGTTGCGATGTCTTCGGGAATGCCCACGAGTACCCTGTATAGTTCTCCAGAATTATCCGGCTGTTCGGGTACAACTCGGTGAAGTCCCCTTCGACATCACTGTTAAGCGCTACCATATATCCTGAATACTCGTTGGTTGTTCCGAGCGCTTTACTAGAGAGTGATGGCTGACCGGTTGCATCAACGACGAGATCATACTCATCGGTGAACTCGTGGAAATCTGTCCGTGTGATAGACTGGTTTTCGTGGATGTCAACACCCTTCTCTGAGAGTTGTTCTGCCCAGGACTGCTCAACGACATTTCGGTCCGTTATATATGTATCCGCAGCAGGAAAGGTGCCGGCTCCAGTGCGGTGGCGATCGGCGTCGATTCCGTCATACACCTCCACTTCCATCGCTGGCAGCGGGTTGAGAAAGCCGTTCTCTACAGTCGGTTCGAGTGGGATCTTCGATACCGCTGTCATCGCTTCTCCGCAATTAACGCCTTTGCTATCGTAGGACTGCCGCTCATATAGTTCGACGACGAATCCAGCGTCGTCGAATCCAGCAGCTGCTGCAAGCCCGGCCATCCCTCCACCTATTACCGCAATTTTGGACGTTCGAGTCATCGGTTTTTGCCAATCTTTGAGGCCATCGTTAAGCTCCCAACAGCATCCGAAGTGACCCACGAACGCCCATCGGGAGTCCGATCGCTCCGATGAAGAACGTCATAAGCCACCACCACGTGTGATTCATCTCCTCTTTCGCATCGGCGAGATACCACACGATGCCGACAGTCACGACGAGTTTCAGCACGAACGTCGATCCGGAGAATCCAGTCGCCTGGTACACGAGATTCGTCACGACCAGCTTTGGGGAGTAGCCGAGGAACGTCACACCGATGAGATTCTGCGCAGCGTCCCACAACTGGCCGAAAACGGCCAGCAGAATTAGCGGGTGTCGAAGGTGGGTGATATTGGCGAAACTCGTGCCCCAGTAGTAGAGTGCGGTTACGCCGAGCGCTATCCCCGTCGTCGCGACAGGAACCCATAGGCGGAGTGGGGTCGATGTCGAGAGGCCGTGCCAAACAGCCCACCAGACGGCCCCGACAGCCCACACCGACCCGACGAGCCCGACTGTTAGCGGGATAGATCCGATATTTTGGTCACGCAAGAGTGCACCGACACCGAGCGCGAGATGGTGACAGCGGTGACGACGATGTAAATCGATGGCGTGATGAACCACACCGCGTAGTCCCCGAGCAGCCCGAGATCCTCGAGGGCGCGCATCGCCCCACCTGCGATGATGATCGGAGCGAACCCGTAGGCCAGTCGTGCGTCGAACGTGACGTCGAGTTGGTCGAGATACGCACGTAGTCCGGGGAGGCTGTATACGACTGCCGCGAGGTAGATTACCGTGTTCACCGCGTTGTAGCCCTGGACAGCACGAATCCCCTCGTGCGTGACTGGCTGACCGGCCGCATCGGCGACGACTGGTCCCCAGAGATACTGCCAGATGAACCGGTCGTAGACCAACGTCGGAAACACGAGGATGCCCCCACCGAGAAGGACGAGCGGGGCCAGCAGGTACAGCGCCCACCACTCGCGTGAGCCGGTCTCCGGAAGGACAGTCTCGACGCGGCGGGTGACAGTACTCACGACCCGTTCACCTCCAATCGCCACGTCGTGCTTTTCGAGCGCCCCCACTGTTCGAGTGAAACGATTGTGAGTTCGTCCTGGAGCTGGCTGAGGTACTGCGCGACTGCCTTGGGAGATCCGTCGAGGTCGCTGGCAATCTCGCGAGCCCGGAGGTATGTCGGTTCGCTACTGGCTGTCTCGACGAGGTACCTTCGAACCGTGTGCCGGGAAATATTCGACATTGATCTAGAGGTGACGGTTAGCGAAGAAATCCGAAGAGCTTGTAGTCGTGATCGGGGGTGTACCGCCGGAACAGGAGACTGTTCGTCAGCACCGACACCGACGAGAACGCCATTGCTGCTGCAGCGAGCACGGGCTGGAGGAGGCCGAGCGACGCTAACGGAATCATCGCCGTGTTGTAACCGAGCGCCCACACGAGGTTCTGTTTGATCTTCTGGAGTGTCGCGTCTGAGATTCGGATCGCCTTTACCACGTCGAGCGGGTCGTCTCGCATCAGCGTGACGTCTGCAGCTTCGATGGCGACGTCGGTGCCGGAGCCGATTGCTGTCCCGACGTGTGCGACCGCGAGTGCCGGAGCGTCGTTGACGCCGTCACCGACCATCATCGCCTGCCGGCCCTCGTCTTGAATACTGTCGACCGCGTTGGACTTGTCCTCAGGAAGGACTCCTGCGCGGACGTTCTTCGGGTCGATACCCACCTGTTTAGCGACCGCACGGGCAGTTCGCTCGTTGTCGCCCGTAATCATCATCACGTCAACTCCCCGCTCCTGGAGTGCTGTGACAGCCTGCTTGGAGCTTTCCTTCACTGTGTCGGCGTCGGCGACCACACCCACGAGCTCCCCCTCGTAGGCGACCAGCATCGCCGTCTTCCCCTCGTTCTCGAGGCGTTCCATCGTCTCCTCAGCGGGAGAGGGGTCGATCCCGTTGTCCCGCAGCAGCTTGCGGTTGCCGACCAGCACCTCGCTGTCACCAATGACTGCTTTGATCCCGTGGCCCGGAACGTTCTCGAAGTCGTCAGGCTCAGTCACGTCCAGGCCGCGTTCTTCGGCCCCCTCGACGATTGCGCGGGCGAGGGGGTGTTCGCTCCCGCTTTCGGCTGTCGCCGCCAGCCGCAGCACGTCGTTCTCAGAGAGACGTTCACGAGTGCTGAGCTGTCCACCATCCGGTGTCGGCTCGCCACCGTCAGTCACCGCATTTCCATCGCTATCGAAGACGACCACGTCGGTCAGTTCCATTTCACCCTTCGTGAGGGTGCCCGTCTTGTCGAAGACGACCGTGTCGACGTCTTTCGCGCGTTCGAGGATGTCACCGCCCTTGAACAGGACGCCGTTCTGGGCCCCAATGGTCGTCCCGACCATCGTCGCTGCGGGCGTCGCCAGCCCCAGCGCACAGGGACAGGCGATGAGGATCGAGGACGCGAAGACAATTATCGCGAACTCGAAGACTGAAACGGTCCCACCGACCGGGGCCGGGCCGCCAGCAACCTGACCCCACAGCGGGAGCCAGTCGACGAAGCCAGCGAGAGCCTCGGGGAACAGGAACCAGACGACACCCCAGAGAAGGGCGTTCGCGATGACCGCAGGCACGAAGTACGCGGAGATGCGGTCGGCGAGATTCTGGATGTCGGGCTGGCGCGACTGGGCCTCCTTGACTGTCTGGACGATCTGTTGGAGGGCCGTGTCTTCTCCAACCTTCGTCGCCTCCACGACAAGGACGCCGTTCTCGTTAATCGTCGAGCCGACGACCTCATCGCCCTCCTCTTTCTCGACAGGCACAGATTCGCCAGTGACCATTGACTCGTCGACGGCAGACTGACCGTCGACAACGACACCGTCTGTGGGAATCTTCTCACCTGGACGAATTTTCATCCGGTCACCAGTTGTGACCTCTTCAAGCGGAACTTCTTCTTCACTGCCGTCCTCGCGGACAATGGTCGCCGTTTCGGCTTCCATTTCGAGGAGCTTTCGGAGGGCCTCACCCGCTTGGCCCTTCGACCGAGCTTCGAGATAGTTACCCAACGTGATGAACACGAGGATGAGGGCTGCCGTGTCGAAATAAAGTCCACCTGCAATGAGTTCAGCAAGGACTGCCACAGAGTATAGATAGGCCGTTGTTGAACCGATCGCAATCAGCACGTCCATATTGGCGCGGCCGTTCTTCACGATCGCCTTGTACGAGTTCTTATAGAACGGCCAGCCGAGGATCGCCTGTACCGGCGTGGCGAGGAGGAACTCAACCCAGCCAAGTTCCACACCGAAGACGGCTTCAGGGACGATCGCGCCACCGAGCAGATAATTGTCGATGAGGAAGAAGAGCAACGGTGCCGATAACACTGCCCCAAAGAGGGTCAACCTGAGTTGCTTCCGAGTTTCGGCTTGACGGGCGGCATCTCGTGCGTCCTGGCCCGACTCTTCGTCGGCACCATCTTCGCGGACGGGCGAGTAGCCAGCCTCCTCGATAGCATCGTACAGCGCACCAATAGATACTTCCGCAGGATTGTAGGTGACCTGTGCTTCGTCGGTTGCGTAATTGACCTCCGCATTAACGACGCCCGGAATATTTTCAAGAGCGGTTTGGTTGGTCTCGGCGCAGTTGGCACAGGTCATATCGGAGATGGCAATCGTTACCGTCTCAGAGACTGCGCCGTACCCGGCCTCGTCGATCGCGTCGTAGATTTCTTTGAGCGATACCTCTTCAGGGTCGTAGGTGACGGAACCCTCGTCGGTGGCGAAGTTCGCATCCGCCTCCGATACCCCGTCGAGCGATTCGAGAGTGTCCTGGATCGTCGCCGAACAGTTGGCGCAGGACATTCCCGTGATATCAAGATGGATTGTTTGGCTTGTCATGCTTGTTCTACTATACGGGGTCTAGGTTTAGGCGATTTACTGCTTCGAGAGGCGGGGTTTCGACTGCAGGAAAATTTGGATTCCAAAGACAGCGTTACGCTCCCTCTTCGAGTCGCTGATACCGATCGTCGAACCGTGTGAGACAGGACGGACAACAGAAGTGATAGATCTCTCCGTCGATTCTCGTCGTTTCACCTTGATTATCAACGGTATTGTTACATTCAGCACAGGTGAGTGCAAATTCGACGCCATCAACGGACGGCGTCCATTCAAGCTCGTCAATTAGCGTGACGGTGTAATCTGCTACATCGATCTCGTTAAAGAGTCCATCTACCCACTGACGTACGTTCTGGGCTTCAACACGGGCATAGAACCAAAGATCTCCTTCGGAGGTCGTGAAGACGTGTTCAACGCCATCTGACTCTCGAGCCCGCTCGCGGGCGGCCTCCAACGACGCTGAGCCGATTTCGGCCTGAATAAATACCGGTACACCAGCTCGGAGATGAGCCCGGTTGACGTCAATCGTGAAGTTGTTAATGATGCCAGCTTCCTGTAATCGCTTTACCCGGTCAGACACGGCTGGCCCCGACAAGTCGACCTCCTCGCCAATATCGCTGAACGGGCGGCGGGCGTCATCAGCGAGTAACGAGAGGATTTCTAAGTCGGTTTCATCCAAATTGCGCATACGACCGCTTCGTCTCGCAGGATACATTATTGTTGCCCACAACACACCTTCGAAATCGGTGATCCAGGGCTGCGACAACATTGGATTCTAAGCAGAAAACCACATAGAATACTCGCCCCTATCTACGAATGGATATGACTCAGACAATCACCGTCGAAGGAATGACCTGTGAACATTGCGAGCAGACCGTCGAAGAGGCACTCGAAGAAGTTGAGGGGGTTACGTCTGCTACTGCGGATCGTGACTCAGAATCCGCGACGGTCGAGGGGTCCGCTGAACGGGATGAGCTTGTGACTGTGGTCGAAGACGCTGGATACGATGCCTCTGCGTAACAAATCCCGATTCTCGTCGAATCGGATTCGGAGAGGGATTGATACGACTGCCAATCCCAGGTGTAGATACTATGACTGATACACTTCCGTTCGATGCCGTCCGCGAGCTCGACGTCGACGGGACGACGTACAAGATGGCCGATCTTCGAGCACTCGAAGAGCAGGGGCTCTGTGACCTCGACACGCTCCCTGTGAGCATCCGTATTCTGCTTGAGTCGGTGCTCCGGAACGCCGACGGCGAAACTGTTACTGCAGCGGATGTCAAGAATGCTGCTGGCTGGAAGCCAGACGTACCGGACGCAGAGGTTCCGTTCTCTCCATCACGAGTCGTCCTACAGGATCTCACTGGCGTGCCCGCAGTTGTCGACCTGGCGGCCCTTCGATCCGAAGTCGACCGCAAAGATCGGGACCCGACCCTGGTCGAACCAGAGATCCCTATTGATCTCGTAATCGACCACAGCGTCCAAGTCGACTACTTCGACTCCGAGGACGCCTACGAGAAGAACGTCGAACTGGAGTACGAGCGCAACGCCGAACGGTATCGCGCGATCAAGTGGGCGCAGAACGCCTTCGAGAACTTCAACGTCGTCCCGCCGGGGACCGGCATCGTCCACCAGGTGAATCTCGAGCATCTGGGCCGGGTCGTCCACGCCCGCGAGCGAGACGGTGAGAAATGGCTCCTGCCGGACACACTCGTCGGCACGGACAGCCACACCCCAATGATCGGTGGCATCGGTGTGGTCGGCTGGGGCGTCGGCGGCATTGAAGCGGAAGCGGCAATGCTCGGTCAGCCGGTCACGATGAAACTTCCCGAGGTCGTCGGCGTCCGCCTCGAAGGCGAATTACCCGAGGGCGCGACGGCGACGGATCTCGTGCTCCACATCACCGAACGGCTCCGCGAGGTCGGCGTCGTCGACCGGTTCGTCGAGTTCTTCGGTCCTGGTGTGGAGAATCTCACAGTCCCCGACCGGGCCACGATCGCCAATATGGCGCCCGAACAGGGCTCGACGATCAGTATGTTCCCGGTCGACGAGCAGACGCTCGAGTATCTCGAACTCACCGGGCGTGACCCCGCCCACATCGACCTTGTTCGCGAGTACCTCGAAGCGCAAGGGCTATTCGGAGAACAGGAACCGGAATACACCGAGGTCGTCGAGTTCGATCTTTCGACTGTTGAGCCGAGTCTCGCCGGACACAAGCGGCCACAGGACCGGATTCCGATGGGGGACGTGAAACAGAGCTTCCGGGGACTTCTCCACGGGGAGTTCGAAGACGACCTCGATGATGTCGACGAAGACGCCCTACAGCGGTGGCTCGGCGAAGGTGGTGCAGCTGGTGCGGAGACCGACGGCGGTGTTCAGGTCGAACCCGAATCGGAACTGCACCCGTTAACCAAACGCGTCGAGGTCGACCTCGACGGTGAGACAGTGGAAATTGGACACGGAGACGTCCTCGTCAGCGCCATCACGAGCTGTACGAACACTTCGAACCCGTCGGTGATGATCGCTGCTGGTCTGCTTGCCCAGAACGCCGTCGAGAAAGGTTTAGATGTCCCGCCGTACGTCAAGACGAGTCTCGCACCCGGCAGTCGTGTCGTCACGCAGTACCTCGAGGAATCGGGCCTGCTTCCGTATCTCGAAGAGCTCGGGTACGCGGTCGTCGGCTACGGCTGTACCACTTGTATCGGGAACGCCGGACCACTTCCTGATCCCATCGAGCAAGCGATCGACGACCACGACCTCTGGACGACGAGCGTCCTCTCCGGGAATCGGAACTTCGAGGCGCGTATTCACCCGAAGATCCGCGCGAACTACCTCGCGAGCCCGCCGCTCGTCGTCGCCTACGGCCTCGCAGGGCGGATGGACGTCGACCTCGAGAACGAGCCGCTAGGCACCGACGAGGAGGGGGAATCGGTGTATCTGGCGGACATCTGGCCCGACGCAGCGGACGTGCAGGCAGCAATCCACGAGAACGTCTCTCCTGAGATGTTCGAGGAGAAGTATGCCTCTGTGTTCGAGGGTGACGAGCGGTGGGCTGCTCTCGACGCGCCCACTGGTGACGTCTACGAGTGGGACGACGACTCGACATACATCCGAGAGCCGCCGTTCTTCCAGGACTTCCCCCTCGAAAAACCCGGCGTCGCCGATATTGAGGATGCACGCTGCCTGCTGACACTCGGCGATACCGTTACGACCGACCACATCAGCCCTGCTGGCCCCTTCGGATCTGACCTCCCTGCCGGCCAGTGGCTGCTCGATCACGGCGTTGAGCCGCACGAGTTCAACACCTACGGCGCGCGCCGGGGCAACCACGAGGTGATGATGCGGGGAACGTTCGCCAACGTCCGCATCGAGAACGAGATGCTCGACGATGTCGAGGGGGGCTATACGATCCACCACCCAACCGACGAGCAGACGACCGTGTTCGAAGCCAGCCAGCGCTACCGCGAGGAGGGAGTCCCGCTCGTCGTGATGGCGGGCGAAGAGTTCGGTACCGGCTCCAGCCGGGACTGGGCGGCGAAAGGAACGGACCTACTCGGTGTTCGCGCAACCATCGCCGAGAGTTACGAGCGCATCTACCGCGACAACCTCGTCGGCATGGGTGTGCTCCCCCTGCAGTTTGATGATGGCGACTCGTGGGAATCTCTCGGTCTGGATGGGTCGGAAATCTTCACGATCCACGGCCTCGATGACGGGCTCGACGTGATGGACGAACTGACCGTTATCGCCGAGCGTGCGGACGGGTCGACTGTCGAGTTCCCGGTCACAGCACAGGTCGGCACGCCGGCCGCCGTGACCTATATCGAACACGGCGGCATCCTCCACTACGTCCTTAGACGGCTCCTCACGCAATAATCTCTCTCAACTGACTCTATTTCTGGAATCATGAGCAACACGAATAACATCGAGTCAGCAAATTAGCGTTTCAATCGTGCGTAGACTCTGTTCGGATGATGCCCGCCACGTTATCCATCTGAGCTGAAACGTGTGCACTCTCACCAGCAACATGCGTAATTAAATCGTCCAGAGTGATCATCCCGATAACGCTCCCGTCTTCAACAACCGGGACGTGTCGAGCACCCGCTTCGTTCATTTGTCTCAGGACTTTTGGAATCTCAGCATCTGCTGGCACAGTAAGTGGGTCACGCGTCATCACGTCAGCAGCTCGTACGTCGTCTCCACTCGTCTCGGCTGTGAGCACGCTTAACTCGCTTTCCTCGGTGAGCAGGTTAGCAATCAGGTCTCGATCGGTGATGATACCAGAGATCTGATCGGATTCTTCGACGACCACGTACCTGGCACACCGCGATTGGGAGATCATCGTGTGAGCGATCTCGGCAACCGTGGCGTCAGGCGTGACACGGGCGACCGACTCATCAGCAATACGACCAATGTCCATCCGGAGGTCAGTTGGTCTGGTACCCATGCTAATCAGTACGACTCATAACAGGAAATAGCTTAGCATCAGCTGGTCGTCATAGAAATCCTCCACTCTTCAACCCTGAGAGACGACAATCTCCAAACTTTGTGAAGTTACAAAAAGTGTTACCAGCTACGCCACTATCCAAGAGCACTGGTTTTTATAATCTAGTCTCAATAAGTCAAGAGAAATGTACGATACGGTTTTGCTCTCAACTGACGGGACAGTTGCTTCTGAGGAGGCTGAATCCCATGCTATCGCGCTAGCAGAGGCCCATTCTGCCGAGCTTCATGTTCTGTATGTAGTCGATGAGGACGTCGTAACAGCATACAGCGGTGACGAGTACGTTGATGAAGCCGAGGGCCCAGAACATGGCCTCGAAGAACTTGGAACGGAAACAATCGCAGACATCCAATATAAAGCGAAGGAGGTCGGTGTCAATGTTGTCAAAGCAATTGAGCACGGCCGACCGGCTGAGACGATTGTACGGTATGCTGATGTCGAAGATGTGGATCTACTTGTACTTGGAACGAAACACCGGACGGAAGAATACCGGGCCTTGCTCGGAAGCGTGACCGACCGCGTCCTTCGATTGACGACCCGCCCAGCGACCGTCGTGAAGACGGAAGTCGACGAATAGGGGAAGAACAGTCAGTAACGGCCACCGTCAGGCGTGAGTCGGGCGCGCCGGCGTTCGAACTCCTCGTCGTCGATTTCGCCGCGAGCGTACCGTTCCTGGAGGACAGCGAGTGCGCTATCCTCGGTGGGGCCGTCCGATGGCGACCGCGTTGTCAGCCAGTAGACGATGTAGACGGGAAGGGCGATCAGAAGTGCCATCCACAGCAAACCGATCAACATCATCCCCCAGCTCCATATTCCCCACCCGGCCATGTGACCATCATTCCACATCCCGTCATGCCAGTCCCACATCACTGTATCTGGAACAGCAGCGTGCGTCAGAGTCATTCCAATGATGACGGCTAGCGTCAGTGCTCCGATGACGATGAGTCCCAGAGAACGAATCCCGCGTGCTTGAATTGGATTTTGCATTATTGTACTCCTGAAGAGAGTTCGGCGTGGTTAGCGAGGATGTATTCGAGGGCGGGGTAGCGCTCGACGAGCGCTTCGCCGCCGATCTCGTACTGTTCGATGTACTGGTCGAGGCCCAGGATGCGGCCCGCAGCGAACGCGGCGACCGCGAGGAACACGAGCATGTACGCGAAGTCCCCGTTGATGAACCCGTGGCCCATGTCCCAGTTGCCGAAGTAGAACATGAGCATCATGAGCGCGCCGAAGAACGCCGCGAGGCGAACGAACGCGCCGACGAGCAGGCCGAGGCCGATGAACAGCTCGCCCCACGGGACGGCGACGTTCGCGAACTCGACGAACCACGGCGTACTACCCATCCACGCGAACAGGCCCGCGAGCGGATTCCCGTTCGTCGCCGCGACGTTCGACAGGTAGCCGCCAGCGCCGAACTCGCCGGTGATCTTCGTGAACCCAGAGTACGCGAACGCGTAGCCCATCATGAGACGGAGCGCGAGCACGAACCACGCACTGAGACTGTGAACTTTCCCGCCGACGGTCAGACCGCCGACTCTGCTCTCGAGCTGATTCATGCCGGAGTCGAGTGTGGACATAGTTATTGCACCTTCAACTATCAGTACGGAGGCAGAGACGATATAACGGCGAGCCGGCGTTCTGAGTCAGAAAATCGGCGGGCTATATTACCCTACTGTCGCGAGTAGAGACGTGTGACCGAGGAGTCCGACCCGTCGGAAATCTTCGCTACACTCGACGACGAGTACGCTCGCGACATCCTCGTGGCGACGAAGACCGACCGACTGTCTGCGAAGGAACTCAACGAGGAATGTGACATGTCACGCCCGACCGTCTCGCGCCGTGTCACCCGCCTCGTCGAGCAGGGCCTCCTCGAAGAGTATACGCACGTCGACCCCGGAGGACGGCACTACAGCGAGTACGAGGCTCGTCTCGAACGTATTGAAGTCCTCCTCCAGGCAGAGGGCTTCGATGTCCAGATCGATGTCCGGGCGGACCCCGCCGACCGGATTA
>NZ_BBJO01000014.1 GCF_000739575.1 Halobellus rufus
AAAATCCCTCGACGGACGATACGGTGGCAGTTGTGGAATTGTCAGAAATTTATTCTAAAAGTTTTTATTCAAAATAGTTTGTGCCGATAAGAATGTTTTTATCAAATACTTCCGTGCACGACCTATGAGTGTCGTTCTGGAATTTACTATTGATGCCGAGGAATTTGCGTTCGGGAGCGTTCTCGCTACTGTGGGCGACCTAAGCTTTGAATTGGAGCAAATCGTTCCGACTGGACTTGAGGTGATGCCGTTCATATGGGCCAGCACAAACCAAGACTTGACCGAGGTGCTATCCAAGTTTGAACAGAGGATCCGAGATAGTGACCTTGTCCGAGAGCTGCACTCACTGGACCGGCTGGAAGATGGGACACTCTACCGGATTGAGTGGGGAAACTGCAGTGATGATGGCTTGCTCACGGCACTCAAAACAGCCGAAGCGACAATACTCGACGCGTGGGGAAAGCAAACGTGGAACTTCCGCGTGCGATTCGTCGACGGGGACTGTCTCACGAAATTTCACGACGTGCTACGTGAATCAGGAGTCACAATCGATGTTGAGCGGACACACCTAGTCACAGAAGATAGCACTCGTCGGTGGAATTTCGGACTCACACCAGAGGAGCGAGAAGCGCTGACACTGGCGCTTCAATGGGGATACTTCGAGACACCAAGCCAGACAGATCTCGCCGAACTGGGCGACGAACTCGACATCACAAAACAATCAGTATCGGGTCGCCTTCGTCGAGGGAATCAGAAAATTCTCCAACAGACACTCCACCCATCCGGATCAGACTGATGCAGTATTAAAATACCTTGACCTGTAAGCCAGCATTTTACTTATTAGTGGGAAGGATGTGTACCCCGCACTCTGGAAACAGTGCTAAGGGACAATGCTTCTGGTCCAGGCGACCGAGACAACTCCGAGAACGCTGACAGCTCAGGACGCAGCAGGAATAGCGGTCGATTAGACAGTAGGAAGGGCCCAAGTATGACAGGGACAGGTCAGAATACCGAGCAAGTGTCCGTCCTCTGTGTTGATGATGACAGCCAACAACTCGAACTCACATCTACGTACCTAGAACGGTTGGACAGCGGGCTGGAAGTCACCACAGAGACGGACCCTGCGACTGCACTTGAGCGGGTACAGGAGCGTCCAATCGACTGTATCATCAGCGACTATAAGATGCCAGGAATGAATGGCATCGAACTCCTCCGGGAAGTCCGGGAGGACTACCCCAATCTGCCGTTCATTCTGTTCACTGGAACTGGGAGCGAAAAGGTTGCCTCAAAAGCGATCGAGGCTGGCGTCACCTCCTACGTGCAGAAAGGAGGCAGCGAGGTGTACGAGCAGCTCACCAATCGAATCGACAATTCGATGGACCGACGGCGATCTGAGCGGCGAGCCCGAATCGCTCGGGATCGACTGGTAGAACTGTACGAACAGACGGACGGTTTTTATATTCTGGATAGCGACTGGACGGTAACGTACTGGAACCAACAGATTGCAGAGCGGACAGGCATCTCCAGCGAGGAAATACTGGGTGAAACCTTCTGGGAGGTATTCGAGGAAGCAACGAACACCGAGATGTACAGCAACTTGCGTGCTGCGATGGCAGAAAATCGCCCAACAGACTTCGAGCTCTACTATCCACCCTTCGATTACTGGGCGGAAATTCGGGCGTATCCGGTAGACGACCTGCTGTTCGTCCATTCACGCGAGACGACACAAGAGAACGAACGGAAAGACGAACTCGAACGCCGAAATCACATCATCCAGTCGTTTGCAAGCACCGTCTCCCACGATCTTCGAAACCCACTGAATGTCGCTGAGGGGAGACTCGAATTGGCCCAAGAGACTGGTGATTTCGAGCATCTGGAGGCAGTTACAGAAGCACACAACCGGATGCGGAACCTCATCGATGAACTACTTCGGTTGGCCCGAAATGAAGAGTTAGAAACCGTCTCTATTTCTCTCCAAGAAGCGGCTCACCACGCATGGGAAACGGTCTCTTCGGGGCCAACGGAACTGGTCGTTGAAGACGACGTAACGTTCGAGGCACAGGCAAGCGAACTCCGTCGGTTATTTGAGAACCTCTTCTGGAATGCAATCGATCACGGTGATGCGACGACGATTCGTGTTGGGCGAGTTGGCGATGATGGGATCTTCATCGCCGATGACGGAGCCGGGGTCCCCGAAAGCCAACGCGATTCCGTGTTCGAGTCGGGAATGTCAACACAGCAGAACAGTCCCGGGTTCGGACTCTCGATCGTGGTGGGAATCGTCCGGAATCACCACTGGAAGATTGACCTCGTTGAAAGCACTGCTGGCGGGGCTCGCTTCGAGGTCTCAGGGATCGAGTTCGAGGACAGCCAAGAGTAGCACCGGACATTGACATCTCCTCCGCACTGAAGCACAATTGAGGTGTCATCAGTCGGCAGGAGCTATTCATTGAAGGGTACTTTATTGAGGGTGCCATAAGAAGTACAGCGCGAAGAATCCGTAACCAGAGGAATGCCACTACGGCGTTTTTAGCCGAGTGGCTGATTTACTGGTGAGATCGGATGTCTTCGAAATAAACTCGCGCTGGTTCCCGCCCCCTATTGCGAGCTCCACCGATCGAAGCCGAGGGTCGAGTGACTCCCTAGAGCGGTCTGGATCAAATGTCTATCGGGAGTCTCGACCGCGGACACAGTACGTCGTTCGGAGTGAACGCGTTCTCGTCGGAGGCGGCGTTCATCCACGTCGTAATGTCGTTGATTCGGAGCTTCACTCTGACCGGTAGGTCGTGGATGCCCGGATACTTCGGGAACAGTTTGCGGTCGAGTTCGTTCTGTTCGTACTGCGCCTCCATATCGGGCCACGGCGAGCTGAACGGTTCGAGTCCGGGTACCTTCTTTCGGAGGAACTTCTCGATCTGGTTCTTCCGGAAGGAGTGGTGTGGCCTGTCCGGTGGTTGATGGCGGAAGATGTTCGGATTGAGTTTCCGCATCGCTCGCTTCATCGTCTCCGTGTTTCGTTTCTCCGGGGGCGTCTTCAGGTGCCACTCCAGGAGTTCGGCGTCCACGGCGACGAACGATTCGACGTAGTTGTCGGCCAACTCGAAGTGCAACGGGACCGACGGCTGGTTCTGGATCCCGACGAGTGCGATGCTGTCGTAGACGTTGTCGTACCGGTCGGACCACCGCTCTAACTGTTCGGAGACGACGTCGCGGATGAAGTCCATACTGGTGTCGAACTCGTCGTAACACTCGGGGAAGACGTGATCGCACGCCGGGTGGTAGCCGAACTTCGAGGACAACACCTCCGTCGGGTTCGGATCGGGGTCGAGTCCGTCCAGCGGAAATTTGTTGCCGAAGACGTCGACGACGTTACGCGGCAGGAAGTGGCCGCGGAGGAACGTATCGAAGAGCAGTCCGTGGAAGATGGTGTCGACCGTCATCTTCTCGTCACACCCGGCGTGGTGGATGTGAATCGACTCCCTGGTCCCGAGCGAGTACTCGATGACGTCTTTGTCCACGTTGAGATACTCGTCGTTCGCCACCAGCGTTTCGTGCTCTGCGCCGTACTGGTGCGCGATCCGCTCGGCTACTTCCACCTCGGGGTGACCCGGCGAGCCGAGCGTGTAACAGACGTCCATATCCGGGTGTTGAGCGACGAGCGCTCGCGAGTCGTACCCACCGCTGAGAAGGACGCCGTGCGAGCCGGGATTTTTCGTCCTCCGCCCGATCGCACGTTCGAGACGCGAGGCGAGTTCGTCGACGTAATCGAACTCATCGGGGTCCGCGGGATCGTAGACGAACCGGGAGAGCGTCCCGGCGTCGTCGGCGGTGATGTACCCGTCGAACGGGACGTTCTTGAGGCTGTTGTACACCGTCCGATCACCAACGACGACTCCCATGTGGACGTATTCCAGGACGCCGCGGGTGTCGACGGTGGAGTCCGACGCGGCCGAGAGCACGCGGTGTGGGTTCGTCCCGAACACGCGTCCCTCGTCGGTGTCCGTATAGAAACACTGCCACGACCTGACGGGATCAGTCGCGACGACGACGTCGTCGTCGCACTCGATGAATACGAGGAACGATCCGTTGAGTTCCGCGAACGCATCGGTCCCGACTGCAGTGTACCTTTCGAGCGTGTATTCGGCTGCGGAGACGGTGACGCCGTCTGGAGGATACACCTCGCCCCAGAGCACGCAGTGACCTCGCTCGTCTCGGTATGTCGCAGAACGTCCGGGGAACCCGAGCGCGGGATCCCGGATGGCGACGGTGGCGCGCTCGCCGTCGGTGACCCAGTCGAAACTCGACCTAGAGACGAGTTCGTCGAACGCTCCGTCGCCGTCGAGAACGCCAAACAGTTCTTTGTTCATTATATGCGGGTGCTGTTCAGTGGAGTCTCGTTATTCGACGGTCACGCTCTTGGCGAGGTTACGCGGCTTGTCGATCGCGCGGTCCAGTTCCGTGGCGCTGTAGTACGAGAGCAACTGCAACTGGACGTTCGCGAGGAGGTACGAACAGACCGGATGCATATCCGGGACGTAGAGGTGTTCGTCGGCCGTGTCCACGACTTCGTGGTCCGGCGGACAGACCGCGACGATGGGCGCACCTCGGGTCTTCGCCTCTTCGGCGTTCGTCACCGTCTTTTGGCTGTCGTCCACACAAATTGTGAACACCGGGGTTCGTTCGGTGACGAGTGCCAGCGGGCCGTGCTTGAGTTCGCCAGACGCGAACCCCTCCGCGTGCTCGTAGGTCACCTCTTTGAACTTGAGTGCGCCCTCCTTCGCGACGGAGCAGCCGAGTCCCCGTCCGATGAAGAAGTACGCCTTCTCGTTGAGGTACGTTCGCGAGAGGCGCTCGGCGCCGCTCGTCTGAAGCACCTGTTCGACGGCGTCGGAGAGTTCGGACAGGTCCGAGACGAGTTCTTCGAGGGTGTCCAGCGGTTCTCCGCCGTCGGTGATCTCGGCGAGGTACTGACTCAGGAGGGTGAGCGTCACCGCCTGCGAGGAGAACGTCTTCGTCGCCGCGACGCCGATCTCGGGGCCGGCGCGGATGTAGATCGGTTCGTCCGCCTCGCGTGCGGCCGACGACTGGACGACGTTCGTCACCGCGAGGCTAGTGGCACCTGCCTTCTTCGCGCGCTTCAGTGCAGTGAGCGTATCGGCTGTCTCCCCGCTCTGTGTGACGGCGATACAGAGCGTCTCCTCCGACGGAGTGCCGGCGGAGACGTCGTACTCGCTCGCGCGAATGGCCCGCGCTGAAACGCCGCACTGGTTCAGCAGGCTCGCGCCGAACATCGCAGCGTGGTAGGAGGTGCCGCAGGCAACGAGTTGGACGGACTCGACCCCGGAGAGGTCGATCTCTAAGTCGAGGTCGATCTCGCCGCGATCGCGGTCGAAACGCCCTTCGAGCGTCTTTTGGAGCGATTCCGGTTGGTTGTGGATCTCCTTGAGCATGTAGTGATCGAACTGCGCCTTCTCGGTCTCGCCGGGCTGCCAGTCGACCTGCTCGACCTCTCGTTGTGCCAAGTGTCCCTCCTCGTCGATGATTTCGACGCCGTCAGAACGGACCTCGAGGACGTCGCCGTCGTCGAGGTAGAGAACGGTGTCCGTCTGACCGAGGAACGCCGGCACGTCGCTCGCCAAATAGTAATTGTCCTCTTCGAGACCGAGCACGAGCGGCGATCCCTGCCGGGCGGCGAAGATGGAATCGCTCCCTTCGATGACGGTCGCGATCGCGTAGCTTCCGTCTAGGTCACTCACCGCGTGCTCGAAGGCGGCCAGCGGTTCGTTCCCGCGATCGAGGTAGTAGCTGATGAGGTTCGGAATGACTTCGGTGTCCGTGTCGCTCGTGAACTCGTAACCGTCCTCGGAGAGCTTCTCTTTGAGCGTCTCGTAGTTCTCGATGATGCCGTTGTGAACCGCAGCGACGCGGTCCGAATCGTCCGTGTGCGGATGTGCGTTCTCGTCGGTCGGTGGTCCGTGCGTACTCCATCTGGTGTGACCGATACCGAGCGTCGCGTTAGACTCGACGGTGTCGATAGTCCGCTTCAGGTCCGACACCTGCCCGGAGCACTTCCAGACGTCCAGGCCGTGTCCGTTCTTCACGGCGATCCCGGCGGAGTCGTATCCCCGGTATTCGAGCTTCTCGAGCCCGGTTACGAGCGGGTCGAGCGCTTCTCGATCCCCCACGTGTGCGATGATACCGCACATCTCAACACACCTCCAGATGGCGGCTGCCGTCGGCAGTCAGAACCGCGTTGTGCGCGTCCGATACGGAGGTGTTCGTCTCCCTCGAAGCGTGTGTCTGTTGTCTCATTGTTGGGTGGCTGCGGGGACGAGTTGCCCCTACGGAATCCAATGCAGAGACACGGGCATTACTATAGACGCGCTAAGGAGACGCACGCTCGGAGAGCCGACGATATTCGGCCCGCAGCGGTTCGGTCCCGACGGTCTCGGGTGATCGCGCTGATCGCCCGGTTTAGTCATCGGCCAACGGTGGATAACCGCGAGACGATCTCTTACCGGCCCGATAATAATGGCCGTTACGGCCGGTCTGTGTCGTATGGGTGACAGAGAAGTAGACAGACGACGAGTGCTCAGCCTGACCGGTGCCGCAGCTATCGCATCAGTCAGCGGCTGTGCGAGCATCGCGCAGGAGGCGAACTCCGATCCGAACCGACAGACGGGATCGGGAACCGAGCGGTCGACCGAACGGACGGCGAACGCCAGTTCCGATCGGACGAGTGACGACGCGTCGACCGAAGTCCACCCACAGACCATCGACGAACCGGACTTCGAGTTCCCGTCGGATCCGATACCAGACGGATCGACGAACCCGCGCTACCCGACCATCGGAACGGCTGAGGAGACTCTCACGCTCTACGGGAACTGGAAGTGCCCGTACACCCAAGAGTTCGTCAGGGGGCAACTGGGCGTCCTGATCGACGACTTCGTCACCACTGGTGACGTCTCGATCGAACTCCGCAACGTCGCCTATCTCGATGGAGAGCCCTACCTCGGTTCGGACGCGCCGCGGGCGAGCGAGGCCGGTCTCGCCGTGTGGAACGTTGACCCCGGGTCGTTTTGGACGTACCTCTCGTACGTCTTCGCCAACCAACCCCAGGAGCGGTACGAGTGGGCGTCCACCGACACCCTCGTTCGGTTCGCAGAGCAGGCAGGCGTAGAACGGGTCGACCGCATCCGGCAGGCGATTCGAGACCGCACCTACACCGGGGACGTGCAGACGTCCGCCGACAGGGCCGAGGAGATCGGTATCAGCACCGTCCCCCGCGTCGTTTACGACGGGGACGTGACCGCACCGACGGTGGACCCCGAGGCGACGCGGGCGCAGTTCGAGCGCGCGGCGAACGGGGAGTCGGAAACGGGTGATGGGTCGTTCGACTCCGACACGTCCGACGATTCATCCGATGGGAGCCCGTCCGACAGCGACGACCGGGATACGGACGACGAGGACGACGGAGACGATGCGGACGGTTCAGATTCAGATGGGTCGGGCTCCGACGGGGTAGACTCCGATGGGTCGGACTCCGACGAGTCGTCGACGTTTTCGATCTCGGTGACGTAACTGGGCGTACTCCAGAGGCTCGAACCGGACGTTTCGCACACGTCGATCAGTTTCTACGCCGCGACCGTTCGCATCAGCGACGCTGCCCTTCTCGCGTCTAGACCGAAAAGCGGGCCGGGGCGATGGAACCGATCACGCTGTCGGTCGTCGTCTTCGCCTCGCGACCGGAGCGGTTCAGCGTACGCTCGGTTTTCAGCGAACCGTGACGGCCGATCCCCGCATATCGATTGTCGTCTCGTTCCGGCGCTCACCGGGACCAGGAGTGGTGAGCACCGATACTAGCTCCGGCGATCAGTATCAGGCTCCGGGGAGCGTACAGATCGTGACCTCGCCGTTCGCGTAGACGTGGTTGGTCGTCGTCGGGCAGACCTCGCTCTTCGTGGGATTGAGGTTCTGGGTGACGTCCTGCTCGTTTGGGAAGTACGACGCGCTCTCGGATTGGTACTCCCGGTAGGCGCTTATCCCTTGGGGGACTGGGCGTCCCCCTTCGGCCGGTAATGGCTCGGCGGGGTAGGCGTTCGTCCGCTCCCACACGGTCCCGTACGGGAGGTCGGTGTAGAGCTCTCCGCCCTGTCCGGCGGGCCGAACAGTCCCGAACGTCTCCACTGCGGCGAGTTCCTGTTCGGTGTAGGACAACCGCTCGTGTTGGTTCGGGAAGGCTGGGCTGTCCATCGCCCCGTCGTTCGACATGATCATCACATTCGGGTAGACGAGCACGAATACGAGCAAGACCGCGCCGACGACCTTGAGCGAGGTCCGGTTCGCGAGGTGACGGAATCCGAGCGCGCCGACGATCGCCAACAGCGCGTACAGGAACGCGATCCAGCGACCCGGTACGAAGCTCTCGATACCGAACAGGGGCAGTCCGAGGATGACGAACAGCATAACGACGATGGAGCCGAGGATGGTGTACGTCGTCTGCGTCGCCCGTGAACGCTTGAGGACGGTGAGACACCCGAGGACTGCGGCGAAGATCAGCAGGAGGAATCCGGCCTCTGTGACGTACGTGGACAGCTGCGAGAGGAACGTCTGTCCGGCGGATCCCGTCGCACCCGACGCGCCGGCCGACCCCCCGCTCCCGCTGACGCCGCTCAGGAAGCCAGCGTTGAACAGGTTGATGTAGAGGTAGTTGAGCACCGTCTCGAGGAAGGTCTCTCCCTTGTAGGGCGTCAACGACCACGTGAACACGATGAGGCCGAGGTTGAAGACGACGAGTCCGCCCAGGTTCACCGGGTTGGAACCTCCACCGATGAACGACAGGGGGTTCGGCTCTGCCGAAAAGAAGTCGAACCGAAGCAGGACTTGCGCGAGCAACCCGGAGAACAGGAGCACCAGCATAATGAACGACGAAATCTGGTGGGTGAGGATCACCGCGCTGCTGAACAGGACCAGCAGCCCGAAGTCGCGCCACCGCTCGCTCGCGTGCGTAATCCGGACGAGACAGTACAGACACGCGAGGAAGAACAGGAGCCCGAGGCTCGTCGGGATGAGGTGGATCCCCCAGCGGATCACCTGATCCCCCATCGCGTAGAGCGCTCCCGCGGCGAGGGACCAGCGCACGGGAATCAGCAGCCGCGCCGTCCCGTAGACGAAGAGCGGCGCGAGCGGCATCACGAGTCCCAGAGAGAGGTACAGGCCGTTTCTGAGAGACAGGTCCAATAGATTCGTCGCCGCCACGGCGAGCAGGTGGAACAGCGGCGAGGCGAAGTACTTGATGTCGTCGATCGCAGACAGCGATCCGGTCTGCAGTATCGACTCCACGAAGGTCGTGTGCGACCAGATATCGATACCGATGTACCCCGGTGCGGTGTAAAGGGCGGCGAAGCGGACGACGAAAGAGTACGTCAGCAACTGGGCGAGATACACCGTCGGCCGCAGTTCCTCGTCGGGGGAGAGCAGAATCTGCAACAGCAGGACCACGCCGACGACGCCCCCGATGTCCATAAACAGGACTGTCCGGCTGCCCTGGAGGGCGGCGAGCGCGACCATCACAGCGAGGCCGAGGAAGACGCCGACCGAGAGGAGTCGACTGACCGAGGGCGTCACCGTCGGCAGCCCGTTCGTCGTCCCCGTTCCGCGCGCTGCGGCGAGGTACAACAGACACGCGACCCCGAGGATCACCGGGAGCGTCACGATGAATATCTGTGACGACAGGAACCGGAGCGGGAACAGCGCGAGCGCGAGCGCGAGTCCGACAACTGCGGCGAGTACGTCCAACTCTGCGCGTTGCAACCGATCGTAGGCGGATGATATCGGATTCATCTCGTGAGATAGGTGGCCGTCGAGCCGTTTCGGGAGCGGCCCGGCGGCTCAATCAGATCGTACTCGGCTCCCGGTCCGGCCCGTAGAACACGTCCTGCCAGTCGCGCGTGACGTGCGTCCCCCACTCGACGTCGACGTCCGGGAGTTCGCGGCCGAGGGCGTACTGCACGCTGAGTGCGGGTATGTTCGCTCCCGCTCCGACGCAGGCGGTGATGCTCTTCGATATCCGGGGGTGGATCCCGAGGAGTTTCGGCGTCCCGTCGGCGCTACGCTTGAACCGAAGCGTGGCGTTGTACTCCAGCCCGACCAGGTCGCAGATTTCCCGGGAATACTCCATCAGCTCGAAATCCTCCTCGACGGTTCCGGTGAACGACCGGTTCTCGTCGGTCTCGGTGTGCAGCCGAGTGACGAGAATCGGCTCCTCGTCCGCCCGGACCAACGCGTCGACGCTGTACTTCTCCCCCCGGAGGTCCTCTGTCACGACGAGGTCCGGAAACTCCGCCGTCTCGGCGAACGCCGGCAATACCCCGTCTAACGTGGTACGGATGCTGTTCGACTGCTTGTTCAGCAGGGCGTTGAACCGGTCTATCTCCGGGTCGAGGATGTGCAGGCAGGAGAGGTCGGTGCTGGTGGGGGGCTTGAAACAGACGCAACGGTCCGGATACCCGAGCGCGTGGACTGCGTCGACGAACTCTTCGTGGGTCGAGACGCGGTAGAACTCGGGGGTTGCGGGGTGCCCCCGCTTGACGAGTTCTCCGTAGAGGCGCCCCGTGTCCCGAGCGATCCCGAGGGCACGCGGATCAGCGACCATCACCTGGATGCCTTCGCTCTCGAAGGTCTGTTTCGACTCCGAGAGCGGCCGGAGGAACTCGGTTCCGAGCGGGAAGACCACGTCCACGTTCTCTCGCCAAGCGATCTCGAACAGCTCGGCGACGAGGGCTTCGGGTTCGTCTTGCGAGACGGTCGCTGCCGTGTCGACCAGACTGAACCCGCGTGCGTTCGGATTCGCGTCGACGCCGACGATGTGGGCGTCGAACGCGTCGGTCTGTCGGAGGGCTTTGAGGATTCCCGACGCCCCGAGCGTCCCAACGCCAGCCACCAGTACGGTCACGTCGCCGTCGCGGATCGAGGGCCGAACGGTATCCAGCAGTGTCATCGAAGTCAGGTAGCCACCAAACTGTCCTTATTATAAAGCCAATAAACGCCCGAATCCCCCGGGATTCCGCCGATCGCACCGGTGGCTTCTCGGTCGTCTCCGACCGCCGCTGCGAGACTACCGACTCGCCTCCGGAGCTGAACATCTACAATTGGGAGCAGAAGCGGAATCGACAGCGGGGACAGTACCAAGGCCCACGACGCCGTCGTGGACGTATGACCACGTGGGACGAACGCTACCGCCGCGGCGAGTACCCGTCCGAGCCCGATCCGTCGCCGGTCCTGCGCGAGTACGTCGACGAAGTGTCCGACGGACGGGCGCTCGACGTCGCCTGTGGCACGGGACGCAACGCTGTCTTCCTCGCCGAACGCGGCTACGAGGTCGACGCGCTCGATCAGTCCATCGAGGGACTCCGAATCGCGAGGTCGAACGCGGCCGATCGGGACGTCGGTGAGAGATTCAATCCGATACGGGCGGACGCGACCCAGTTCGAGTACCCCGAGGAGCGATACGACGTGGTGACGATCAGTTTCTTCCGAACGCTCGACCGACTGAGTGACGTTAAGGGAGCATTACGATCCGGCGGGCTTCTGTTCTATCAGCACCACCTCCGGTCGGACCCCCCGGCAACGGTGGGGCCGAGTACCGACCGGTACCGGTTTTGCTCGAACGAACTCCTCCGTGCCTGCCTCGATCTCACCGTGCTGTACTACGAGGAATCGAGTGGCCGACAGGACGGAAGACGTTCGGCGACCGTGGAACTCGTCGCGCGCAACAGCCACGGCGGGACGCAGTCGTATCCGGAGACTGGGTGGTCGCGCGCTTAGCCCCCTGTCGAGGCGTCTCGACAGCCCGAAAACGCCGTCGGCTCCGGGTGATGAGGGAAAGCAGTCCGAAACCGGGTGTTTCGGCGTCGTGGTTAGGACCGCTGAGCCCCGGTCGCGGGAACGCGCTGTTCCTGTATGCCGACCGTACGCGCGGCCGTGAGCACGCGTCGGACGACGACGTCCGTCGCGTCGACCCTCTCTTCGAGGAGCTGACCCCGTCGCTCCTCCCAGTCGACGTCGGTCGACCGGAGGATGTCGTCCGCTCGGTCCACGGCACGCTCGTTTCGGCGGTCCCCGTGATATCCGAACAGCAGTCCGTAGCTCTCCAAGTCCTGCATCAGACCCGGTTCCGCGCTGTGAACGTACACGGTCGGGGTTCCGAGGACGGCGCTTTCGGCGGCCATCGTCCCGCTCTCGCCGACGAACAGGTCGGCGTACGCGAGGACGTGGTGGATGAGGTGCGGGGCGACGTCGAGTGCGTACCCGCGGAGTTCCGGCGGAAGCGCGTCGCCTTCGGCCGAGATCAACACCGTCGCACCCCCGCGTTCGAGGCGGTCGATCAGCGCCGAGAGGCCGTCGATCCCCTCGTCGCCGACGTCGTGCGCCGCGCCCCAACTGACCAGCCGAACGACCGCGTAGGTGTCGTCGGGGCCGACCGGCAGTCCGTCGAGCGCCGACGGATCCGGCTCGAACCGGTCCGGGTGTAGGTACGCGAGTTCGTGATAGCTCGGATAGCGGTACTGGTTCGCTCCGGCGTCCTCGCGGTAGCACTCCGGCGTCGCGACCTCGTCGGCGAAGGGGAACGTCAGCGCGTTCGAGAGCGTCGCGTGCTCGGTGTCCGTGAACACGACGCAGTCCGTGCCGATCAGCCGCGCGACGTGGGCGGCGTAGAAGCCGCCGATGGTCGTTATCACGTCCGGTTCGATCCGCCTCGCCTCGCGGTAGAGGCGGTATTCGATCGAGAGCGCCGAGAGCGCGAGTGCGGGCAACGACTCGCCCGGCGAGCCGATGACCTCGTGCTCGATGTCGTACTCTTCGAGGAGCGACACCGAGACGTCCTTATCGAGGGCGCGGACGTACACCTCGTGGCCGCGCGCCTCGAACTCGTCGATGGCGTGCTTGAAGAAGTGCACGTGCGCCGGGTGCTGGATCGTGATGAGGATGTCCATCGTCACACTCACAACTGGGCGTAGTGGAACCCCTGTTCTGTCGCCGCGTCAGCGTCGAACACGTCGGCCACGTCGACCATCACGGGGTCAGGGCCGAGGGAGGCGGCCATCGATTCGAGGTCGTAGTCGCCGAAGGACTCGTGTGCCGTCGAGACGACGACGCCGTCGTACGCCTCGAAGTCGACCGCTTCGACCACGTCGATGTCGAATACCTCCCGTGAGTCGGCGGGTTCGGCGTGCGGGTCGTACCCCACGCATTCGACGTCGTACTCGCCGAGTTCGTCGATCATCGTCCCGACGTTGGAGCTGCGGATGTCACCGACCCCGGGCTTGTAGGCCAGCCCGAGGATCAGGAGCCGCGTGTCCTTCAGGACGCGGCCGGACTCGTTGATCGTCTTGACCGCCTTTCGCGCCGCGTGGACGGGAACGTACTCGTTGATCTCGCGGGCCTGCAACACGAGCTTCGGCGAGAAGCCCTCGCGCTTGGCGCGGTACGTGAGGTAGAACGGGTCGACCGGGATGCAGTGTCCCCCGACGAATCCCGGTGAGTAGCCGTCGTGGAAGTTCCACTTCGTCCCGGCGGCTTCGAGCACGTCCTCCGTCGTCAGTCCCATGTGGTCGCACGCGATGGCCAGTTCGTTGACGAGGGCGATGTTCATGTCCCGCTGGACGTTTTCGATGACCTTCGACGCCTCTGCGGTCTCGATGTCGGGCGCTCTGTGGATGCCCGCGTCGACGATGTCCCCGTAGAGCGCCGCGAGGTCGTCGCGGACCGACTCGGAGTTCGCACCGACCACTTTGACCACGTCCCGGACCTTTCGTCCGGCGTCTCCCGGCGAGGCGCGCTCCGGCGAGTAGCCGACGAAGATGTCCTCGCCGACGGTGTAGCCGGACGCGGCTTCGAGTTCGGGAACGAGGACGGACTCGGTCGCACCGGGGTAGACGGTGGATTCGAGCACGACGGTCGCTCCGGGTGCGATGTACTCCCCGATGGTCTCGGCCGCCGATTCGACGAACCGGAGGTCGGGGTTCTCCATGCTGTCGACCGGCGTCGGGACCGTCACGACGACGAAGTCCGCATCAGAGACGTGCGAGGGGTCCGCAGTGAAGAACACCTCGGAAGCGGCGACGCGGTCGTCGGTGAGGTCGCCGGTCGGGTCGGTTCCGGACGCGAGTTCGTCGATTTTCCCCGCGTCGACGTCGTAGCCGATCACTTCCTTCCCCGCGCGATCGAACTCGACCGCCAGCGGGAGGCCGACGTACCCGAGCCCCACGACGCAGACTGTCTCAGTCATAGAGGCCGATCCCCTCGTAGACGACGTCCTCGTCGTCTCGGTACTCCGTCGCTGCCTGGCGGCCGTCGACGAGCACGACCGGGCGTTCGCCGTCGCCGAGCGCCGGAACGTCGAGGCCGTCGAACGAGTCGTGAGCGGTCACGAGAAGCACGGCGTCGACGGACAGGTCGTCGCCGTTCGGGTCGTCGAGGACCGTCGCGCCGGCGTTCTCGAAGTCGGCGGTGTCGTCGAGGATGGGGTCGGTGGCGACGACGTCGGCACCGGCGTCGTCGAGGTGTTCGACGATCGGCAGCGCCGGCGTCTTTCGGATCTCTTCGACGCCGGCTCGGTAGGCCAATCCGAGGACCAAGACGGTCGCATCCGCGGGGGCGACGCCCTGCGCCTCCAGTCTGTCGAGCGCCGCCTGCGCGGTGACGTGCGGCATCTCGTCGTTGATCTCGCGGGCCGTCTCCATGAGCGACGACTCCGCGTCGAACCGCTCGATGAGGAACTTCGGATAGTACGGGATGCAGTGCCCGCCGACGCCCGCGCCGGGCGCGTGGATGTCGCAGAACGGCTGCGTGTTGGCGACGTCGATCGCTTCCGTGACGTCGACCTCGAACTCGTCGGCGTGGTTCGCGAGTTCGTTCGCGAGCGCGATGTTGACGTCGCGGTAGATGCCCTCGAAGACCTTGACCGCCTCCGCGGTCGTGGTGTCAGAGACGGTTATGACCTCGTTCGAGCTGATCTGCTCGTAGACGAGCGCCGCGGCGCGTGTGCTTTCGGCGTCCGCGCCGCCGACGACCTTCGGGTACGCGCCCCGGATGTCTTCCAACGCCCGGCCGGAGGAGGTCCGTTCTGGGCAGAACGCGAGCCCGAACTCTCCGAGCGAGAGGCCGCTCTCGGCTTCGAGCTTCGGCAGCAGTTCGTCGGCGCAGGTCCGCGGGGGGAGCGTCGACTCGAAGACGACGAGGTCGCCCTCCTCGAGCCCCCGTGCGATGCTCTCCGTCACCGCCTCGATTATCGAGAGGTCGGGGCGGCCGCGGTCGTCGATGAGCGTCGGGACGATAACCACGTGGACGCTCGTCTCCGCTGCGACGTCGTCGGGATCGGTGTCGGCGACGAGCGACCCTCGTTCGACCTGTTCCTCGACGAGGTCGTCCAGTCCCGGCTCGCCGACGACGTGACTGCGACCGGCGTTGACCTCTCGGACGACGTCTGGATCGACGTCCGCGCCGATCACGTTCCCCGTGGTCTCGGCGTAGACCGAGGCGAGGGGAAGTCCCATCTTGCCGAGGCCGTAGACGCCGACGGGTACCTGTCCCGACGTCAGTGCGTCGATCTGTTCGTCTTCGGGTCGCGTGGATCCGTAGACTGCTCTGATGGTGGATTTCGAGCTCATATCGCGTTCTCTCCGCTGAGCGCGGCCGGTAGCGGGCGATGTTCTGCCGGTACGCCGACTGCGAGGGTCCCCGCCGGGACGTCGTCGGTGACGACGGCACCGGCGGCGACGAACGAACCCTCGCCGACGGTCACGTCGGGGAGCACCGTCGCGTTCCCGCCGATCGAGACGCCGTCTTCGAGCGTCGGTCCCGACAGGTCGACGTCCCGCCTGACCGGGTACGGGTCGTTCGTGAGGACCGCGCCGGGACCCACGAACACGTCGCTGCCCACGTACGTGTTCGTGGGCACGTAGACGCGGCTCTGGAGGCTCACGTTGGAGCCGACGACGGACGTCCCGTCGACGACCGTGTCGGTCCCGACGACGACGTCGTCGCCGATTCGGGTATCCTCCCGAACGAGCGCGTTGTGTCCGGTGGTGAACCCGTCTCCGATGTCTACGTCGCTGTACACGATCGTCCCCGAGCGGATGCGGGCGTCGTCGCCGATGACGGTCTGACCGGGATCGTCTCCCGCCGGATACCCGATCGTGACGTCTTCGTCGATCTCGCAGCCGGTCCCCGTGACGTACGTGTTCATGCGGACGAGCCCTCTACAGTCGTCTCCACCTCGTCTGGTGGAGTCGTACCGCCGACCAGTCGGGGAACGATGACGAGCAGGAACAGTGCGAGGAATGACGCGAGAATTTTCGTTTTGGTGCGCATACGGTGATCACACGCGGGCCGATGTGACCCGCGGTTCAGCAGGCAGGTCACGCGAGACGGCCATTATTATCTGGACGGTAAGCGGCCTCTTGGTGGGTCCAGCGCGCCGTTTGGCTATGTGATAGTGTGTGCCACCGACGTTTCTCTCACCTCGACTCTCCGAATTTTCGAACTATCTGCGACGAGAGGCAGTGTCCGGGCGGTTCAGAATCTGCTTAGCAGTCGTATAAGGCCCGATAAGCCGGATATTCCGGCGTGAACAGTCTCCTCCATTTTTGGGGGCAGAAGCGAAAGCCGCAGGCGATGACGTCGTCTCACCGCCGGTGGACACTCGACTTACTACTCGTCGTCGCGGGGGCGATCGCCGCCCTCGCGGTGGTGCTCTTAGGTATCGAGGGATCGCTCGTCCGGAGTCTGTTCGTCGTGCCCTTGATCGTCCTCTACCCCGGGTACGCGCTGTTGGCGGTGATCTTCCCGGAGAGACGGTCGGAGGTGGATTCGGACCGACTCGGGCCCGACCTCTCGCTGACCCGCCCGGCGCGACACACGGCCGGGCTCCTGTACTCGGTTCGACTGATCCTCTCGGCCACTGCGAGCCTCGCGCTCGTCGCCGGCGTCGCCCTGCTCACGAACGCGCTCGGTCGCGGGTTCGACGCCGCTGTCGTGGGGTTTGGCGTGTTCGTCCTGACGGTCGTCCTCACCGCCGTCGCCTTCGCTCGTCGCGCGTCGCTCCCCTCGGACGTCCGTGCCGGTCTCCCCGCGCTTTCGTCGGTCTTCGGAGCCGTATCCTCGTCCAGT
Source organism: Halobellus rufus (assembly GCF_000739575.1). GTDB lineage: Archaea > Halobacteriota > Halobacteria > Halobacteriales > Haloferacaceae > Haloquadratum > Haloquadratum rufum. The sequence continues at coordinate 17,173 of NZ_BBJO01000014.1, forward strand.
GGCGGACAGAGCTCCTCGCTTTCGGCGGCACGGCGTTCACCGGTCCCCCTCGTGGTCAACGCGCTGGTGGTCCTGAGCCTCCTCGTGTTCCTCAGCAGCGTCGGGTTCGCGATGGTCGAGACCCAGGACCCCGACGCCGAGTTCACCGAAGCGTACCTCGTGACGGAAAACGAGACCGGATACACCGCGAGCGACTACCCGAGACAGCTCTCCCAAGGCGAGACGACGGAGTACACCCTCGCACTGGAGAGTCACGAGCAGGAGCCGACGACGTACACCGTCGTCACCGAGCTCCAGCGAACGGAGCAGACGGCGAACGGAACGCAAGTCGCGGAGGAAGAGGAACTCTCGCGGACGCGGCACACGGTCGAGGACGGAGAGACGGCGTATCTCGATCGCGAGGTGCAGCCGACGATGTCCGGAGACGGACTCAGGCTGGTCTTCCACGTCTACGAGGGCGAGGCACCCGAGAACGCTGACCGCGAGAGCGCGTACCGAACCGTCCAACTCGTCGTCTCAGTCGGCGGTGACGATCCCACGCAATTCCAGCGGCAGTCGTCGGGCGGGGGGACGGTCGCCTGATGTGGCCGTGGGAGCACCTCGTCTTCGGCTACGTGCTGTATTCGGTGCTGAACGGCCTCGTCTGGGGACGCCCCATCAACGACGGAACCGGCCTCGCTCTCGCGGTGGCGACGCAACTGCCGGACCTCGTCGACAAGCCGCTCTCGTGGACGTTCGGACTCGTCGCCACGGGGTACGGGCCGGCTCACTCCCTGCTCGTCGCCGGACCGGTCGCGCTCGGAGTTGCGGCCGTGCTGTGGACGCGCGGCAGGACGCGAGTCGCCGTCGCCGCCCTCGTGGGGTACGGGTCCCACCTGTTCGCCGACGTGCTCGCCCTCCGCGCGAACGGCCCGAACGTCGCGCGAACCCTCTGGCCGCTCATCCCCCAAGCACCGTACGAGAGCGATCTCGGGTTCTTCGAGCGGTTCACCGAGTACTTCGGAACGTTCCTCCTGCAGATGATGCACACGGAGAACGTCGGACTAGTGCTCGGATACCTCGCTATCTTCCTCGTCGTCGCGGTTCGCTGGGTTATGGACGGGATGCCGGGGATCCGGTGGGCACGGCGAAACGTGCAATTCGCCGAGTAATCAAGCCCGTCCGCTCGTTTCTCCTGTCGATGCTCCCCGAGTGAGCCGAGGTTATAATCAGCGGAAAAGCTAACTAAATTCAGAATATTCAAGCTGGAAAATACGAAAAACCCTAAAAATACTCATTAGGCGAGCGTCGGGACTGGTTCCCGATGTCTGAAGAACGCGGAGACGGAAGCGACAGGATCGTCACACGCCGAGGAGTCCTCCGGGGGCTGGGGGGAGCGCTCGCGGCCGCCTCCTTCGCAGGGACGGCCTCTGCGGACAAAGACTGGTTGAACGTCGTCGAGTACGGGGCCGACCCGACGGGCGAGGAGCCGATAAACCCCGTCTTGGAGGAGTTGCCGCGCGACGACGACACGATACTGTATTTCCCGGAAGGCCGGTATCTGATGGACGACGAGTACCGTCACGTCGGTTTCCAGGGGTTCGGTCTCAGCGGCGACGACGCGACGATCGTTCCTGACCCCGGATACGACGGTCGGTGGCTGTTCAAGCTCGGAACGTACAGCCAGCCCGGAGACGACCTCTACGTCGAGGGATTGGACTTCGATTTCACCGCCGATCACACGGGACTGCGCGCGGTACAGGCCCAGGTCAGCGACGACCTGTTGGTGCAGGACCTCGAAGTAGTCGGTCAGCACGACAGCGGGAAGTTCGGCCCGTTCCTGTTCGATATCACGGATCCTTCCGGGATCGGCTCGATCGAGAACGTCCGGATCCCGGAAGGCGGTGAGTTCTCCAAGTACACGCCGGGTGACATCGACGTCGGCCCCACTGGGATCATCGTCTCGCCCTATCACGAGGGGAAGTTGTGGGTTCGAAACTGCGAGGTGGGCGCGTGGCCGGACAACGGCCTGTACTGCTCTACGGACAGCGGCCGAGTCGTCGTGGAGGGCGGGATATTCAAAAACTGTAATATCGCGTGTATCCGCCTGTCGGGCGACTACAGTTCGATCCACGACGCGACGGTCGTCGTCGACTCCCACCGGGAAGACGATCGCAATCAGCGCGCCATCCGCCTCGACGGCGGGGCGTACAACTGGGTAGAAAACGTCGAGATCCGGCTTTCAGAGCCCAACGGACGCGCGATCAGTATCCTCAACGACGTGGAGTGGGCCCGGATTCAGGATACCGACATCGTCGTCGACGGAGACGTGCCCACGAAGGCGGTCTCCGTCTCACCGGAGTCGGGGAAGGTCGACCTGATAAACTCCGAGATCGAGTTCAACACGCCCGGGTGTGCGTTCCACGTCGAAGGCCCAGGCAGCCCGGACGCAGACCGAGTGTACGTCCTGAAATCGAGTATCACCGGCGGCGGTGACGGCACTCACGGTCGCCACGCGGTACGGATCGAACGGGGTAACGGCACGTTCGATCGGTTCGACGTCGAACAGACGGGTACCGATTACCGGCGCGCGGTCAAGGTCCTCGGTGACGGCTGTCGGTTCACCTGGGGCCACTACGACGCGACTCACATCCCGATCGTCAACGAGAGCGACGGGACGACGTTCCACGGCATCACCACCCGATCGCTCGACGGCTACGAGGGGATGAAGATCCTCGACGGGTCCACTGACGTGACGATCTCGGAGTCGGCGATCTACAACGACGTCTGGGAGTACGGTGACGTCGACGTGACGTACAGCGACAACTCGTTCCTCTAGCCGTGGTGTCTGGTCCCCGCGAGTTCGCCTCCTTGGAGACCAATCTGGACGCGCAGGGCGTGTCTCGGTCGGATCTCGGCCGCTCTCACGGAGACAACGTGGACTCGATGAGCCTGCTGATGGAACGGCGGATGCGCTGTGACACTCCGGATTTCGAGATCCCGAGTCGGGCAGCGAGTTCCTCCTGTGACGTTTTGCGCGGCACGTCGAAGTAACCGCTCTTGTGGGCGATCAGCAGTGCTTCGTGCTGCGCCGGGAGCAGCCCCGTCTCGGACCCGGCGTCGGTCTCACGAGCGACGTGCAGGCGCTTTACGCGGAAGGTGATGTCGTGATCGTGGTAGTGTGATTGCACCCGGTGCAGCGTCGAGTGGGCGGGAAGTTGCATCTGAACGCGCCACGACCCGTCTCGGTGGCGAACGGAGATGACGCGGACGCCCATCTCGGTCGACGACTGTGGGATCAGTTGTACGCCGTTTCGAAAGAGCACTCTGAACCGCCTCTCTTCGCCGATCTCCCCGAGGAACTCCGCGTCTTCGACGGTCGAGTCCGATTGCAGCGACTCCAACAGCGACTCGGTCGTTCCTCCGTCGACGACGACGAACGCACAGTCCCAGCCCAGCCCGTCGGTCGGTTGGAACTCCAACTCCACCGCGTACGGCGTGTCGGCAGTGAACGTCGAGAGTATCAACCGCGGGTCGTCGAGACTGAGTTCGAGATAGATCGGCCGCGAGTCCTCATCACGTCCTACCGGCATTACTACTGGACAATCCCCGGGGGGCACCGGTTATTATTCGGATGATAAGCCGCGGAAACTACTTCAGAAGCAGAACCGCTGGTTGTGAGACGGACCCGCTCCCGTTGCTACGAGACACATAATAACGACCCCCGGAGCCCGACTCAGCGGTACCGAATCCCAATTCTATGTACAAGGAGAACTCTATCGCCGTCGTCGTGCCTGCCTACAACGAGGAAGGGTACGTCGGGGACGTCATCGACACGATCCCGTCGTTCGTCGACGTGGCGTACGTCGTCGACGACGGATCGACAGACGACACGTGGGAGGAGATCGTGACGCACGCGGAGGCGGTCAACGCCGAACGAACGCCCGAAGCGGATGGGTACGACGACCTCGTCGTCCCGATCCAACACGACGAGAACCGCGGCGTCGGCGGCGCACTCAAGACTGGATACCTCCGCGCACTCGAGGACGAAGTCGACATCACGGCCGTTCTCGGCGGCGACGGTCAGATGAACCCGGCCGAGCTCGCGAAGTACCTCGACCCCATCGCCGAGGGTGACGCCGACTACGCGAAGGGGAACCGGTTCATGAAGCGCGAGGACCTCGAAGCGATGCCGGGGTTCCGCCTCGTCGGCAACTCGGTTCTCTCGTATCTGACGAAGTTCGCGAGCGGATACTGGCAGACGATGGACCCGCAGAACGGCTACACCGCCATCTCCTACGAAGCGCTGGCGTCGGCCGACATCGAAAATATGTACGAGTACTACGGGTACTGCAACGACCTCCTCGTCAAACTCAACGTCGAGAACCTTCGCGTCGCCGACGTCGCGTGCTCCGCGGAGTATCTCTACGACGACGAGTGGAAGAGCCACATCGACTACGGGGAGTACGTCCCTCGCGTTTCGGGTATGCTGCTGCGGAACTACTTCTGGCGGCTGAAACAGAAGTACCTGCTGCGGGACTTCCACCCGCTGGCCGCATTTTACGTCCTCGGTACAGTCGTCTCGATGGTCGCCTCCGCTGGGCTCGTCGGGTCCGGGGTGATGCACGACGGTGACGGGCCCTCGGGGCTCGGGAGCTGGGCGATCGGCCTACTCCTCGGAACGGCCTTCCTCCTCGTCGGCGTCGTGCTCGATCGCGACGACAACGCCCCCCTCGAACTGCAGGTCTACGACGACACCTACGACACAGATGTGCCAATCGAGGCGAGTGAATAGACCCGAGTTAACACCTCACACATCAGTTTCCGGGACATATATAAAAAGCACACATATGAAGGGAGAGACGGTAGTCGGTCTACCGAGTCTTCTCTCGTATGAAAGAGGCGACCCGTGAAACTCACTCCTCGGAGAACTGCGAACCGGACACTTGCGATGGCTCAACACTTAGCAGACGATCCTACCTCCTCGGGGCGGCCGGAGCGCTCGCGGTGGGTGGGTACGTGTCTGCGACCGCTCCCACTGCCCAAGCGGACACGATAACGGTCGACGTACCGCAGGCGTACCTCGACCGATTCGACTCGGTCCTCAACGTCGTCGATCTGGGGGCCGATCCGACGGGGAACGATCCGATCGACGGCGTCCTCTCGGAGAACGTAGGCGACGATACGCTCCTCGTCTTCCCGGAAGGCCGGTACCTGATGAACCGCCAACTCCGAAAGACGGGGTTCGACAACCTCGGGTTCTACGGCCCGAACGCGACGATCGCACACGGGAAAATCGACGCGATCGACGGAAACGTCGTCACCGAAGGCGACTTCGACGGTCCGGCGCGGTTCTTCCGACTCGGCGTCATCTACGCCCCCGGACGCGACCTCCTCTTCGAGGGGTTCACCTTCGATTTCACCGAGGCGCAGACGGGGATCCGTGCCGTCGAGGCGTACGTCACCGACGGACTCGAAGTCCGCGACGTCACCATCGACGGACAACACGACACGGGGACGTTCGGTCCGGCGCTCTTCGGCGTGATGAACGCGAACGGAACCGGGACCGTCGAGCGGTTCAGCGCGCCGGACGGCGCTGAGTTCAGCGAGAACACGATCGGAGACATCTCGCTCGGCCCGACGGGGATGCTCATCGACCCCAACAGCGCGGGGACGCTCCGGATCGTCGACTGCGAACTCGGTCGATTCCCCGACAACGGGCTGTACGTTTCGGGCGCGAAAGGCGTCGTCCACGTCGAGGGCGGAACCTACAGGAACAGCACCGTCTCCTCGATCCGTCTCAAGGGCCACGGGAGCAGTATCCGCGACGCCACAGTCGTCATCGACGACCTGGTCCCTGGGATCAGCCAACGCGGTATCCGACTCGACGACGGCGCGGGGCTCACCGTCGAGAACACGACAGTCGAGGTGACCGGACCGGCAGAGAACGCCATCCGGGTGCTCAACGACGTGGAGACGGCGACGGTCCAGAACTGCACGATCGTCCTGAACGACGACGGCGACGGGTGCGCTCGCGGCATCCAGACCACGCCCGATGCCGGCAGCCTCGAAATCCTCGACTCCACCATCGAGATCGGGGGATCGAACTTCGCGATCTACCTGCAGGGCCGAAACGCCCCCGAGGACTCGATGGTGCTCGTCGAGGGAGTGTCGATTTCCGGGAACGCACCCGGCGATGGGCAGCGTGAGGCCATTCGGATCGAACGGTCGAACGCTCGGTTCGAGAACCTGACCGTCGACCAGCCCGGGTCACACTACCGGCGCTGTGCGGAGATTCTGGCCGACGACACCCTGTTCGTCGGCGGGAGCTACTCCTCTACCCACCACCCGTTCATCAACAAGGGCAACCGAACCCGCTTCGACGAGATAACCGCACGGTCGTACAGCGAACGGCAAGCGATGAAACTGTACGAGTCCGGCACCGACGTCGTCGTCACCGATTCCGTGCTCTACGGTGGATACATCGACCGTGGCGCGAAAGGGTTCGTCATCGAGAACTCGGAACTGCCTCCCGCCTGAGAGGGCTTCGACCTTACCCTCCCGATAATCATAGTCTCGGGGCGGCAACGACGGGTACGGATGAACCAGAAACGCCTGGCCGATATGGACCTGCTCGTCGTCTCACACGGCTACAAACACTTCGTGAAGTCACAGGTGGACGTCCTCGCGGAGTACGTGAACTCCGTCACCGTCTGCGTCAGGTACAATTGGTTCGCAGACGTCGCGTCACGGCTCCCGATCGACGCCGGTGCGGGGTTCGGCAAAGACGCGAAGATCGCCCGCAAGAACGTTCCGGACAACGTCGATGTCATCGAAGTACCGCTCGCGTACCTCCCAGTCGATCTCCACCGCGATCACCTGCTCGGTCAACAGCACGCCCGGAAGGTCCGGAAGAAGCTCGAAGAACACCCCGTCTCTTTCGATCTGATACACTGTCACATCACGTGGACGTCGGGGTACGTCGGCGCACGCCTCAAGCAGGAACTCGACATTCCGTACGTTCTCACCGTCCACGCGAACCGGAACTGGTTCGAGCAGCAACTCGAATCCGACAACGACCGACTGAAGACCGCGTGGGAGGACGCCGATCGGCTCATCCGCGTCAACCGGAGCGACCGCTCGAAGCTGGAGGCGTACAACGACGACGTGGTATACGTCCCGAACGGATACGACACCGATACCTTCGAGCGGATCTCTACGGCCGTGGCCCGGGAGCGCCTCGGCATCGATCAGGAACCACCGGTGGTGTTCGCGCTCGGGACCCTGAAGCCTCGGAAGGGGTTCCAACACCTGATGCGCGCGATGACGCGAGTCCACGAGTCCAAACCGAACGCGAGGCTCGTCATCGGCGGTCAGGGGGGGATGCGCGGAGAGCTCGAGACGCTCGCCGCGGAGCTCGGCATCGAGGACCGTACCTCTCTCCTGGGCTACCTCGAACCGGACGTGCTGAACGACTGGATGAACGCCACAGACGTGTTCGTCCTCCCGAGTTACAGCGAGAGCTTCGGCGTCGTCCAACTGGAGGCGATGGCCTGCGGAACGCCCGTCGTCGCCACCGAGAACGGCGGCAGCGAGGAAGTCGTCACGAGCGACGAGTACGGCCTCCTCGTCGAGGGACCGGAGGCGCACGACGAACTCGCGGGGGCGATCGAAACCGCCCTCGACCGCGAGTGGGACGAGGACGCCATCGAGTCCTACGCGAACGAGTACACGTGGGAGACCGTCTGCGAACAGATCGCCGACCTGTACGTCGACGTCCTCGACGAACATCGAAGCGCGCCTGTCGCCCCGACGCCCTGAGAGGCGGACTCAGGAAACCCGTTTCAGAGGGCTTTCTTTTCTCCATCGCACGGATCGCGCCCCGTTCCGGCGCAGGCCGGTTCATCCGTTCGCTCCACGTCGCCGATAGCGATGTTACACGTAGTCGACCGAAATCAGTATCCGCTACCGTAGATTCCGTCCGGCCAAGATCGCAACCGACCCCAAGAGCGCAGAGTGGTACATCAGTGTTCCTTCGATCTCTGTCCACCAAGAGCCGATCGACGAGAGCGGCTGTATCATCAGGAGCGACCCGTCCGACGTCTCTGTGGTCGTGCTCTCCGTGGTAGTGGTGGTCGAGGAGTCGGTCGTGGTTGCCGTCGACGTGTCGTCTCCGGTAGTCTCGTTCGACGACGTCGTCGTCGCAGTATCCGTGGTGGATGACTCCGTGGTCGTTTCGGTAGTCGTCGTGGACGATTCAGTCGTCGTGGTGTCCGTGGTGGACGACTCCGTGGTCGTTGCGGTAGTGGTCGCGGATGATTCCGTGGTGGTTGCGGTTGTCGTCGTTGACGACTCAGTGGTGCTCGCGGCATCCGTCGTGGACGACTCGGTAGTCGTCGCGGTCTCTGTGGTCGGCGAATTCGTCGTGTCCGTCGACGTCTGCGTCGTCGTGATCTCCGACGCCGTGGAAGTTTCGGTCGTCGTCGTCTCCGACGTTGTGGCCGTTTCAGTTGTCGTTCCGTCGTCGCCGCCGCCGCCACCGAAGAACCCGCCGTCGTCGTCCGATTCAGTCGTCTCCGTCGGCGTGGTCGTCTCCGTCGGACTCTCCGTCTCTGTCTGCGTCGACGTGTCTGGAGTTTCCGTCCCGGTGGCCGTCGAAGTCTCCGATTCGGTCGTCGTCGGCATCGGGGTGTCCGTGATCGGCGTCGTGGCGTTCACCTCCGGGACCGGCGAGTCACCATCGACCGAGGGTCCGACGCCGACGTCGGGTGCCCCCACGGCGAGTACGACGCCGGACAGCGAGAGGAGCACGCCGATCACGAGGAGGCCGCGCTGGAACGTGTCCTTGTGACGGTCGGCCCACGACTCGTTCCCCCACGACGGCCCGTCACCACCGAGTCCGGTACGGCGGGAGTGGATGGCGCTGGCGCGCGCTCCGATCGGGCCCGGGAGCGACGACAGCACGTCGAGCGCCTCGTCGACGTCGACCGCGCCGGTCAGGAACGCCACCGTGACGAAGACGACGAACCCGACCGGCGGGACGACCGCCAGCGCGAGGAGGCGTTGCCCGATCGCCATCGAGACCAGTACGATCGGGACGCCCGCGATCAGCCCAGTCCCGAGCACGCGGCCGATCCGCGCGTCGGCGAACGGCTTGAATCCGAGATAGCGCGCGCTGAACAGGTTGAATATCGGGAGCGAGGAGTACCCCGTCGTCGTCGCGATCGCCGCCCCCGTGATCCCGTATCTGGGGATGAGAACCGCGTTCAATACGAGGTTGAGAAGCGCCGCAGCGCCCGTCGCCGCGATGAGCGGTTTCATGTCCGCCTTCGCGTGACTGATCGCGAGGATCGGTCTGACGACGGCGAATCCGATCGTTCCGGGGAGGAGAACGAGGAGTGGCAGAACGACCGGCATCGACCCCTCGCCGAGATAGAGCGGGACGAAGTCCTTCGCCAGCGTCCCGAGGCCGATCGACAGCAGGAGTACGACCAACATCCCGTAGCGCGTCACCCGCGAGGCGATCTCGGTTATCTGCGCGGTTCTGCCGGCCGCCCACAGGTCGGAGACGGACTGGATGAGCATCGACTGGATCGACCGCGGGATGACCCAGAGGAACTGGCTGATGACCAGCGCGGACTTGTAGTAGCCGACCTGCGTCTCCGTGACGTGGGAGGCGAGCATCAGCACGTCGACGTGGTACATCGACGTGAGAAACAGCATATACACGACAGAGAGGTGATTGAAGCTGAACAGCTCCCGGGTCGGGAACCGGTCCGGTGTCCGACTGAAGATGCCGCGTAGCGAAACGTTCGTCCGGAGCCACCACAGCGCGAGCAGCGCGACGAGGCTGTTGACGACGACGAGTCCGACCATCAGTCCGCCGATCTCGAACCCGAGGTACGCGATACCGATGAGAACGAGTCGGGAGCCGACTTTGTTCAGGACTCGGAGTGGTTCCGAACGGTGCTCCTGCTTGAGCCCCATCAGCGCGCGTCGTGAGTACTCGCGGAACTGCGTCGCGATGGTCAGTCCGGCCAGCCCGTAGAAACCGACGACGTACTCGGGGCCCAAGTACCTCGTCACGATCCCGAACCGCGCCGCGGCGGCGAACGCGACCGCGGTCAACACCGCGAGGACGGTTCCCAAGCGGAAGTAGTACCCGAAGACGTGGGTCTCCCAGTTCCGGTGCGATCGGTCCTCGGAGAGATACTTGCGAGCGCCGCTGTTGATCCCCGAACTCATCAGGATCGTCGAGATGCCGAAGACCGCCGTGAGCGTGCTGTACCGTCCGTACAGCTCGAATCCGAGGGTCGTGATGAGAATCGGCGTCAGTACCACCGAGGACAGCACGATGAAGATGCGTCCTCCCACGATCGAGAGGAACGCAGTGACCATATTCCGCCTCATAGTCGCTCCGTCGGGCCTCCCGCCGCGGCTGCACTCGTCGGTCGGAACCGCCGATATCGATGGCGTATCGAGTCCTGATCGCGTGCTGTCCGGTTGCGTACGTGCATAAATCCGAGGTAGCGGGGGATCAGTCCGAGGATCCGATCTCGATGGCGACGGAATCGCCGTTCTTCAGATAGTACTCCGTCGGGTCGACGGGTTCGCCGTTGACCGTCACCGTGGCGGTCCCGTTCTCACCGTCGTAGGGGTACCTCGTCCCGTTGTAGACGACGGCCTCGTCGGTCACGTTGATGCCCTCCAGCGTCGACAGCCCGTAGGCGAGCGTGACGTGTGCCGAGTGAGCGTGCCACGGCTCGGCGTGGCCGCCCTCGAAGTGGAAGTGATCGTTGTGTCCGGCCTGCTGGTATCGTTCCCGGCTGAAGTCGAGTTCCTGCCCGTCGACGACGAAGTCGATCGTTCCGTGGACGTGGAGTTGCTCCGGCGGGATGTACTCGCCGGGCGTGGCGACGTCCGAATCGTCAGTCACGACTAGGACCCAGACTTCGTCGTCAGATTCGAGCACGTACTCCTCGGGATCGACCTCGTGGCTCCCGACGCGGTAACTGATCTCCGTCCCGTCGGCCGACTCGTCGTAGGACTCCCCGTCGTAGGAGAGCGACGACTCCTCCGCCTCGACTCCCGCCGCCGAGAGGACGTTCGCGAGCGTCACGCTCTCGTTCGTGGCCCACGTATCGACGTCGTGCATTCGAACGGGAGCGTCGTCGCCGAGACTCCGTTCGAGGTCGACGCGGTCGCCGGCGATCATCACGGCCATCTCCCCGCTGTACTCGGCGTCGATCTCCACGCTAGCGGCTTCGGTCGACGCGTTCGACTCCGTGTGTGAGTGGGAGTGTCCGTCCTCCGTGGCCGACTCCGCAGTCGTCGTTTCGTTGCTCTCGACGGCGGCGGTCGTGCCGGTCCCGTCGTCGACGGTCGGTCCGCCCTCGTCGGCACCACTCAGTGACGAACAGCCCGCTGTCGTCATCAGGAGGCCGACGAGAAGCGCGATGCTCACGCGTTTCACCGTGGTCGATTTGCGTTCCATTTCGGTCTCGACCGCTACGTCACACGCTCCCCTCGTTATTATCGAGTACGTAGCCGGCGCTTATCGTCCGGATAATAAGGAGCGAAGACGCGCGATGGCCAACAAACGTGATACCAATCCACACTCACGGAGGGCGGTTCGAATGAACCGAGATCGAGTGCTCACGCTCGCGCTGGCTCTCGTCTGCCTACTCGCCGTCGGGTCGGCGGCAGGGTCCCTCGAGTCTGCGGTGGATTCCACACCGAGCGAGGCGGTCGACCTCGATTACGCCTCGCTCCCGATGAGCGGGGAGGAGGCCGGCGAGGTCCAGCAGACGTATCGGTCGCTCGCCGGAGATTCGGGCTCGTCCGCAGACGCGGCGGGATCAGACACCGTGCGCGCGCGTCAGAGACAGGCGTCGACCGAGTCACCGGCCGCCGGCGAGTCCGCAGCCGAGTCGAAGGCGTCGACGCTTCGGACTTCCGCGCTGACGCGCCTCTTCGAGTACCTCCGGTCGTTGCTGAGCCGGCTTCTCGTGGTCTTCGGCGCGTTCGTCGCACTCGCCGGCGCCGTGCTGGCCGCTCGCTACGGTCCACGGTTGTTTGACCGCTTCCGTCAGCGGTCCGACGTCGACGACCGTAGCCCTCCGTCCGACGCCGAGATTCGGACCACAGATAGTGATGGTCGAACGCCACGGCCACAAAACGAGGTCACCGAAGCGTGGCACGAGATGGTCCGCCGACTGAAACTCGAAGATCGCGAACCGCTGACGCCCCGCGAGCGGGCCGCCCTCGCCCGCCGGGAAGGGGCCGACGCAACCACCGTCTGGTCGCTGACGGAGCTGTTCGAGGAGGTCAGGTACGGCGACGCGCCGGTCACCGAGGAGCGACGGCGACGTGCGCGGAAGTACCTCGATCAGCTTCGTCGAAGCGAGCAGCGAGAGGATCGATGAACACTCGGCAGACGCTCCTCGGTGGCGTCGGCGTGCTCTGTCTCGCCCTCGGTGCCAGTGTCCGAGACGTCTCCGTATCAGCCGCTCCCGTCGAATCGGGCGGAGACTACTTGCTGATCGCGCTCCTCGCCGGGACCGCGCTGCTGGCTGCGATCGCGGTCCTCGCCTCCGGCAGAACCCGAAACCTCCGACAGACGGAGACGCCCGACCCGGAGACGCCGGTCCAGTATCCGCACCCCGGCCGCGAGTTCGACGAGTCGGTCCGGCGCTGGGGCTTTCGGACACCCGTCGGCAGTGCCGACGCCACCGACGTGATCGAGGACCGACTTCGCACGGCCGCCGTCAAGGCGACGATGCACGCGGAAAACTGCGGGCGGACCCGCGCACGGCGCGCCGTAGAACGCGGCGAGTGGACCGACGACGGCGTCGCTGCGGCCTTCCTCGACCCATCACGTGGGCGGACCGTCACTGCTGTTCTCGCCGCTCTCGTGCGGTTCCAACTACCGGCCGAATTCCGCGCGCGTCGGACCGCAGACGCGGTATACGATCTCGCCCGGAGTGATACCCAGTGACGATCCCGACGCGGACCAACCGGTGGCGAGGGATCGTCGCGGTCTCGCTCGCCGTCGCCGCGGCAGGTCTGTTGGCCGAGCAACGGGCGGTGTTCCTGCTCTCGACGGTAGGTGTCGTCTTCGCCGCCTACAGCCGAACGGCGTCGGTGCCGACGCCTGCGCTCGGGATCGAACGCCGGGTGGACGCGCCGTCGCCCGCCGAGGGCGACGAGGTCGAAGTGACCGTAGCGATCACCAACGAGGGATCCTCGCTGCTTTTCGACTGCCGCGTCGTCGACGGCGTCCCACCGGCGCTCTCGGTCGTCGAGAGATCCCCGAGGCGGGGAATGGTTCTCCCGCCCGGGGCGACCCGGACCTTCTCCTACGTCGTCGAGGCGGAACGCGGCTATCACCCCTTCGGAGCGGCGACAGCCATCGTTAGAGACCCGAGTGGGACCGAAGAAGTCGAGGTCGCGCTGCGGACCGACAGCGCCACCGTCCTCGATTGCACGAGCGCCCTTCCGGAGCCGCCCCACCGCGGTCAGGCGCTCGATGTCGCGGGTACCGCCGTTTCCGACGGAACGGGGTCAGGAATCGAGTTTCAACAGACGAGGGCCTACCGGCGTGGCGACCCTCCGAGTCGAATCGACTGGAAGCGGTACGCGTCGACCGGGAGGCTGACGACCGTCGAGTTCCGCTCGGAGCGGGCGCTCTCTGCGGTGGTTCTCGTCGACGCCCGTGAGACGTCCCGGCGAAGCTCCCCGTCCGGAGCGAACGCCGTCGACGCGAGCATCTCCGCGGCGGCGCAGTTGGTTTCCTCGTTCTCGAACCGGTGTCGCGTCGGCCTCGCGGCCATCTCGGCGGAGCCGTTCTTCGCTGCGCCGGCCAGCGGGGGAGATCACCGCCAGAAGTTACGACACCGCCTGGCGACGCATCTGTCGTTCTCCGAGCGGGGAACCGGCGACGAAGAGCCGATCGACGCGCAAGTGCAGTCGCTGCTGGTTCGGCTCGCCGAACGGACGCAGATCGTCTTCGTCTCGCCGCTCTGCGACGGCGGTGCAGTCGACGCGGTGAACCGATTCGAGAGTCGCAACCACCCGGTGACGGTCGTGTCACCCGACGTGACGACCGACGGGACCGCGGGAGAGCGGTTGGCGACCGTCGAACGAACGAACCGGATTCGATCGCTCCGGCGGGCCGACGTGCCGGTCGTCGACTGGACGCCGGAAACTCCGCTGCGGCTCGCGGTCGAGCGACAACTGAACGATCGACTATGAGCGCACCGCTCGACAGACGCCCCGCCCGACTCAGTTCGTTCCTCTCGCTCGGCATCGCCGCGACCGTCGTCTCGGTCCTCGAACCCGACTCGTCGATGGGAGTCCTCGCGGTGGTCCTCGGCCTCGTCGTCGCGAGAGCGGGAGCCCACCGGTTCCGCTCTGACGGCCGCCTCCACGGGTCCGCGGCTCTGTCGGTCGGGGGTGGTGTCGGACTGGCCGGAATCGCTCTCGCGACGTCGAGCACGACGGATCTGGCGGGGCTGATCGAAGTGGGTCTGGGCGTCGCCGGGATCGGCTGTCTCGGCCTCGCGACGCTCCCGATGCGAGCGGTCGGCTCCCGGCTCTTTCTCAAGGCCGGATCGGCGTCGGTCCTCTTCGCGGTTCTGGCGGGGGCGCTGTTCGGATCGGTCAGCGGTGCGGTCGCACTCGCCGCGTGTGCGGGGGTCGTCGCCGCGTGGGACGCCGCCGAGAACGCCGTTACCGTCGGGGAACAACTCGGCGACGAGGCGCGGACGTGGACCATCGAGGTCACACATCTCGCCGGGACGGGTCTCGTCGGCGCGGTCTCGGTGGGGACCGGACTGGTCGTCAAAGGCGTCGGCGTCGACGGACTGTCACTTCACTCGCTCGCGCTCGTGCTCGTCGGAGTGGTCGCGCTCACGCTCGCCCTCCACGACTGACGGTCGGCACGGAAACCTCCGCGAGCACGTCGTCGACGATCTGCTCTCGGGTCACGTTTTCGACCTTCGCCTCCGCCGTCGGAACGAGTCGGTGAGCGAGCGTCTCGTGGGCGATCGCTTTCACGTCGTCGGGGACGACGAAGCTCCGCCCGTAGATCGCGGCCGTCGCGCGAACGGCCTCGAAGAGCCGCTGGCAACCGCGAGGGGAGACGCCGACGGCGGTGCGGGAGTCCGAGCGAGTCGCGTGGACGAGGTCGACGATGTACTCCTTGATGCCGTCTTCGACGTAGACGGTCTCGGTGGCCTGCTGCATCTCGCTCAAGACGTCCGCGGAGAGGACGCGCGAAACGGACGGAGTGGACGTGTCGCGCGCGTCCCGACGGTCGAGAAGCTCCCGTTCGGCCGCTTTATCGGGGTAGCCGAGGCTATCTTTGATGAGAAACCGGTCCTTCTGCGCCTCCGGTAGCGAGAAGGTGCCCTCTCCCCGCTCGACTGGGTTCTGCGTGGCGATGACGAAGAACGGCGTCGGGAGCGGGTGCGTCTCGCCGTCGACGGTCACCTGTCGCTCGGCCATCGCTTCGAGGAGGGCCGCCTGCGTCTTCGGCGAGGCCCGGTTGATCTCGTCGGCGAGGACCACGTTGGCGAACAGCGGTCCCTCGTTGAACTCGAAGGACCCTCGCGCTCGTCGAAGACGTACGTCCCCGTCACGTCGGACGGGAGGAGGTCCGGCGTGAATTGGACCCGAGAGAACGACAGCCCGAGTGCGGTGGCGAAACTCCGCGCCGTCAGGGTCTTTCCGGTCCCGGGGACGTCCTCCAAGAGGACGTGTCCTCCGGCGAGCACGCCGGTGAGAACGCGTCGCAGCACGGCCCTGTCAGCGACGACTGACCGGGACACCTCGTCGAGGACGCGCGCGCCTCGCTCGTCAACCTGGTCGAGGTCCATACGCCACCCTCGAAGTATCCGCCCATTATTATCCAACTGATAAGCCGAAACGGACCGCTCCGTTACCTGCCCGGTAATAAAGGGATGCCGGGCAGGACTGTCGGTCGATACTCGATGCCTACAGTGAGCGTCATCATACCCACGTACAACCGCGCGGCCGACCTCCCGCGCGCCATCGACAGCGCGCTCGGCCAGACGCTCTCGGATCTGGAAGTGATCGTCGTCGACGACGCTTCGACCGACGACACCGAGTCCGTCGTCACCTCCTACGACGACTCCCGCGTGAGCTACCTCGCTCACGAGACGAACCGCGGGGGGAGTGCCGCCCGAAACACGGGCATCGACGCCGCCACCGGCGAGTACATCGCACTCCTCGACTCCGACGACGAGTGGGCCCGAGAGAAACTCGAACGACAGGTACGGACGTTAGAGCAGCGTTCCGACGAGTGGATCGCCGCCTATTGCGGGACGACGCTCATCGACGACGGCGCGGAGAACTCTCTCTGGGAGCGGTGTAAATCGCTCGTCGGCGGACACTCCTCTCGGGAGGGCGCAGAGGGGGGCGAAGAACTCGTCAAGGAGATCTTCTTGGAGAACGTCCACACCAGCGCCGGATCGACGCTCGTCGTCGAGGCCGACGTCGTCGACCGGATCGGCGGATTCGACGAGTCGTTCGATCGGTACCAGGACACCGAGTTCCTCATCCGCGTGCTCAAGGAAGGGAAACTCGCCTACGTGGACGAACCACTGTTGCGTCGATACCCCTCCGGCGGTCCGGACGCGGACGCGGTTCGCCGCGCGAACGCGCACTTCCTCAAAACGTTCGCGGAGGACGTGGTCGAACTCGAAACGCGCGGCTACAACGTGACCGGGGTTCAGAAACACGCGGTCGCGTCGACGTATCTCCGCGAAGGTCGGTTCCGAACCGCGCTGACGTACTTCAGCGCCGGCGCGACGCTCTCCCCCTCGCAGCTACCGGGGCTGGCCTTCAATGCGCTTCGAGGCGTCCGTGCCGGCGCTAGGAGCGATTCCTGAAACCGCTCACTCGTCGAACGGCGACTTTGCGCCCTCCGGCATCGACCCCTCCTCGGCGACGAGGTTCTGCCGTCCGACGCTGATCTTCTCGATCATCCCGTCGTCGCACATTCGAGAGAGCAAGCGGCTGACCTTCGATTTCGACCAATCCGTCTCCTCGACGATCCGGCCCTGGTACATCCAACCGCCGTTCTCGCGCAGCAGTTGGACGACTCTGTCCTCGTCGCTCAGCATCGGCTGCGACGATTTCAGGAGTTCGTTCTCGTCGAACTCCATCGACGGCGGCGAATCCGCTTCTTCCTCGTTCGGCTCGTCGTCGTCCTCCGAGAATCGATCGAACAGGGCTGTCTCCGTCGGGAGCAACGACGCCGACGCGACCCCGGAAGAGTCGAGCGCCATCCACCCCCAGACGGCGACCACGCCGAAGAACGTCCCGCCCGCGAGCAGGACCACCATCGTTGTCCCCCTGTTCGTCGGGTCCGTTCCCAGCCTGACTTCGAGGTTATCGTTCAGACCGTCGTTGTCCGTGTCCACCGATCGTGGGTCGGTCCCGATAGAGACCTCTTGCGCGTCCGTTATCCCGTCCCCGTCGGTGTCCGGTGAGGTCGGAGACGTGCCGTAGTTTTTCACTTCCGGGCCGTCTTCGAGGCCGTCTCTGTCGGTGTCCCGTATCGTCATCGACGTCCCGTTCTTCAGCTCGTTCTCGTTCGAGAGCCCGTCTCCGTCGATGTCTCCGTCTTTGGCGATTGTCCGTATTTCGATCGTGTCGTTGCCGAGCGTTTCAGACCGACCGGGGAAATCGTCCCGAACGACGACGGTGACGTTGCTCGAACCCTCGAACGCCGAGAGGTTCTCGTAGGCAAACTGCACGGTGTGCTCACCCGAGATGCTACTCTCGGTCTTACAGGTCACGTTGTCCCCGGTGTCGTCGGACACGCAAACCTCGTACATACTCGTCTGGTTCGTGGCGGTGAACGTCGCGTTCAGCGTATTCGGCTCCGATTTCCAGAGCAGCACCGGTTCGCCCGTTTGGTTGGCGGGCACGGTTTCGTTGAACTCCGCTTGGACGTTTACCTGCGATCCGTTCGCCGCCGAAACAGGCGCAGCGAAGACGACCGCGACGAGCGCAAGCACCGTGAGGAGAAACGAGATCCGACCGAAGTTTCTCGTCGGGGTTCCTGTGCCGCCCAGCGTATCGACGATCCGGCGGAGGGTCCCACCGCTCCGGAGGGTCTTCAGGGCGGATTTCATCGTGAACCTCGCGATCGGAGGGGGCCAGAACTCATAGGTGCCTGCGTTGTCCTTGTAGGTAATTTTTGCGGACTACTATGAATCTCTCGCAATCGAACGTCGTTTTCATACCGCGCTTCCCGTCGTGATGTAACACATTTTAATTGCGCAATATATCCGTCGGAATTAGGTTAGATAACGGCTGTTCCGCGGTATGTGGAAATAAACGCTCTCCTTCGCAGTCTTATCTACCATCGACCGCACGGAGATCGTCGAGAACCTGCCAGAAGGTGAGTGTCGTGAAGCCACTCATAATCGCCAGCGCGACCGACAGGTACGAAATAGCGCCGATCAACGGCGCTTGGAGGACCGACGCTCCGATCAGCAGGGAGCTCGCACCCGAGACGCCGAGGTAGTACCATCCCCACGGACGATCCGGCTCGTCTTCGGCCTCATCGTCCTGCGCGTCGGGTGCTTCGAGGTGAGCGATGAGTTCCTCTGCGAGGGGCTTCTTCTCGACGATCCCTCGGCTCTGGTTGTAATCGATGACGCCCTCCTTGTCCAACTTCGGCAGGTGCGCCTGATACAACGCGATGTACACGCGCTGGCGCTGGTCGGACATCAACGCCTGCACGGTCGTGTCGTGCTCCCACGCGGCGACCTGTTCGGCGATGTCGCGCATCTGAACGGGTCCTTCGCGGTCACGCAGGTACTCCAGTACTTTCCTGCGCCGCTCGTTTTGGAGCAGGTGGTAGATCTCGTCCTTCCCGAGCTCGGTTTTCTCCTCTTTCGGCGTCGCGTGCTGATCGACGAGCGCATTTTCGTTGCCGCTTACTTGAGTAGTCATACTCACCCTGACTGTTATCTGGGACCCAAATAAATGCCCGAGTCCATCTCGATTGTTCTCGATTGTTGCAGCGTCGTTTCGGCATTGTTTCGAACTGTTTCAGGGAATAATCGCAATACTGCGCCAACATAGAAAGTACAACAACTGTCTGACGTGGGAGTCCCTAAATCCGAATAGAACCGAGTTGACCGTCCGAGAAACGGTTCGGTCACTCCGAAAACGGAACATACCTACCTATTCTCTGATACTATTTTTTGAGGGCTAGTTCTGTCGGGGATTCCCACCGCTAGTCGTCGATCCCAAATGCGGTGGTGAACCCGGTATCACTCGGAGTGAACGGTGGGTGTTGGCTCCACGCAGACCTCATCCGTGCAAAGGTGGATCGCCGAGATACGGCGAGCGGAAGACCGGCTTTCCGAACAGAAACGGCCGTCTGACGGTTGCAGAGCGTAGGGGCTTCGCGTCATATCCGGGCAGTAGCTGGTAGCCACTGACGCCGTGTCGAGGCAGTGTTTCGGATCGTCGGACAAACGGAGATTCACGCCCCTCAGTGTAGGGGTATCAAGCGATCGGGACGGACGTCGGGAGCTACGTGCACGGGCCAGAGGACCGTAAGGCGTCCGTACTGTCAGCAGCTATCTAACTCGAAGAGAAGAACCCGCTGCAACGTACAGAAACTCGCCGAGACCACGAAGGACGCGTCAGTCAGCGTCGATCCGTACCGGCGTCTTTCGATCCGCTGTCGACGTGGCTTCGGCGTCGAGCGACTTCGTCAAACTCAACACACGAAGGCCCTGCTCGCCGTCGACGACCGGATCCGAGCCGGATCGGGCGGCGTTCGCGAAGGACCGGAGTTCGCTCTTCAAGGGCTCGACCTGCTCGACCGAGAGCGTTTCGACGAGGTTTTCGTGACGGTGGCGGAGGAACGACTCGTCGTCGATGTAAGTGGGAACGGACGATCGGTGGATCTCGATGCTCTGGTCGATGTAGTCGACTTTCACCCGGCAGTCGGCGGCCGAGATCGTGAGCTTCCGAACCTTCTCTTGGGTGACCCGACTAGTCGTGAGTGATGCGGTCACGCCCGAGTCGAACCGGAGGTTCGCGTTCGCGTAGCGGCCCTTCGGCGTCCCGACCGCGTTGTAGGATTCGACTTCGCCGTCGACGAGGTCGAGGACGATGTCGAGGTCGTGAATCATCAGGTCCATCACGACGGTGTCGTCGATCATCCGGTCGACGGGCGGGCCGAGGCGTTCGGTCGAAACCGCGTAGACGTCGAGATCGTCGACGAGGTCGCCGAGCGTCTGGATCGCCGGATTGAACCGCTCGATGTGCCCGACCTGCAGGACGAGGTCGCGTTCGTCGGCGAGGGCGGTCAGCTCTCGGCCGTTCCGGGGATCTTCGACGAAGGGCTTCTCGACCAACACGTGAACGTCAGACTGGAGGGCGCGCTTGGCGTTCTCGTAGTGGAACTGCGTCGGGACGGCGACAGAGACGACGTCGGCGACTGCCAGCAGTTCGTCCATCGACAGCGCGGTCGTTCCGTACTCGGCGGCCACCTCGGTCGCCCGCTCGCCGTCGACGTCGAAGACGCCGACGAGGTTCGTCTCGTCGATTTCATCGTACACGCGCGTGTGATTTTGCCCCATACTTCCGACGCCGATGACCCCGGCGTTCACTCGCTCGTCAGTCATCGGCCACCTCCGCGACCGCGGCCGGACCCTCGGGCGAGGCGATAGACACCTCGTCCCGGAGGACGGTTCCGATCCGTTCGACCTCGCTGTCATCGAGAGCGGGGTGCACTGGCAGCGAGAGCACCTGTTCGGCGACCCGTTCTGCGTTGGGTGCCTGGACGTCGTAGCCGTCGTACGCCGGTTGGTCGTGGATGCAACGCGGGTAGTACACGCCGGTTCCGATCCCCCGCTCGTCGAGTTGGTCGGCCACGTCCGCTCGATTGCCGACGCGGATCGTGTACTGATGATAGGCGTGGTCGTACCCGTCCGGGACCGCGGGCGTGACCGCGTCCGTGTCCGCGAGCAGGCGATCGAGACGCGACGCGTTCTCGCGACGCGCCTCGACGAACTCGGGGAGCCGATCGAGCTGCGCCCGGCCCATCGCCGCCGCGACGCTCGTCATCCGGAAGTTGTGGCCGACCGAGACGTGGCGGTAGCCGTCGGACTCGCGCCCGTGGTTGATGAAACTCGCCGCCCGCCGAGCGATGGACTCGTCGTCGGTGAGGACCATCCCTCCCTCGCCGGTGGTCATGTTCTTCGTCGGGTAGAACGAGAAGCACGCGACGTCCCCGAGCGACCCCACCGGATCGCCGCGGTAGCTCGCCCCGTGCGCCTGCGCGGCGTCCTCGACGACGGCCACGTCGTAGTCGTCGGCGATGCTGCGAAGGCGATCCATCGGTGCCGAGAGACCGTAGAGGTGGACGGCGACCATCGCCTCGACGTCGCCGTCGAGGGCTTCGAGCTTCGCTTCGACGCTCTCGGGATCGAGGTTGAACGTCTCCGGGTCGACGTCGGCGAAGACGGGTTCGGCCCCGGCGAGGCGTATCGCGTTCGCCGTGGCGACGAAGGAGAACGGCGTGGTGAGCACTCGGTCCCCCGGTTCGACGCCCACCGCTTCGAGCGCCGTGTGGAGGGCCGTCGTCCCGTTCGACGTCGCGACGCCGTGTCCGACGTCGCAGTAGTCCGCGAACGCGGCCTCGAAGTCGCGGACCTCCGGGCCGTCTGCGAGCATCCCGGACTCGATGACCGACTCCACGTTCGCGAGTTCGGCGTCTCCGAGTTCTGGGTCGGCGATCGAGATCCGATCGGTCATCGACGCGCCCCCTCCCGGTTCGGTTCGACCGCGGTGTCGCCCGCGGGCTGCTCGACTCCCTTCTGGTTTCGACGTGTGCCTCTCATAGCGTGATCTGCGGATTCTACCGCTGACGATGCTCGGCACTGTCTCCGCATTATTATGAGTCAGATAAGCCCGTCACGCATCCAGAGGGGGGTTTCGGCGTACGATAGACGGCCACACCCGGGTTTTATTTTCACAGGCCCGATGTATCCAGACACGGATGTCCCCGACGCGGTCACCCAGTGGCCCGGACGATACTGAGACAGGGGCCACACCGGAGCTCGACGTTATGCCCGGGTTCGGTGGCGTCTCGGAGAGTGACCGCCGCGAGGAGATCGTTTCGCTCGTCGACGAACGACCGACGACGCCGTACACGGTCGGTGAACTGACGGTCGAACTCTCCGAGTGGTTCCACGCAGAGACCGACGGAATGGTCCCGACCGACGAGGAGATACACAGCACGCTCTACGACTTCGACCTCCCCGCCCTCGACAACAGTGGGCGGATCGTCTTCGACGAGGCGACTGGCCGGGTGTACGCGACTGATTACGAGGCAGCGAGGCGATCGATGTCGCCGGATTCGGGCCCAGAGCACGGAGCGTCCGTCGGTGATGGATCATCGGACGCGACCGCGCTGACCGGAGAGCGCGTCACGGTCTCGAAGAGGTTGCTGACGGACCTCGCCGTCTTGGTGGTCGGCCTGCTCGGCGTCGCCGTCGCGGCGTCGGACCTGCTCCCCGTCGGTACGTCGACGGCACTCGTTCCGGCCGGACTCGTCGTCCTCTATTTTATCTCACGCGCGTGAGGGTCGGTCGCCGACGCAGAAACCCACGGAAACCAACGTCCCCGAGCAGACGCTCCCGATTCGGTTATCGCCTCCATAAGCAAGTGTCGATTTCGCCTATCTATCGGCGTGCTCGATCAGAACGTTGCCGAGTCGAACCGAGTCTCAGGAGCGCCGGTCTGGAGGGCGAGATAGCGTATGCTCTCGGGCCAGTTCGTCCCGATGAGCGCGACGTTCGTCGGACTCGCACTCGTCACCTCCGGGGTAGGACACACGGGTCTGACCCGGTTGTCGCTCGCTCGGACGCACCAACTCGTGTTCCTGTTCCTCCTCTCTGGGACGATCAGCCTCGCGCTGTGAACGCGGTGAGGGGGCGATCGGGACCGCCACGTCGGCGTCGGTTAGGGCGTTCCCGGCGGAGCCGCGGCTCAACTCGTGGTTTTGTCAGACGCTAAGCGTAGCCGCGTCGGATTATCTGGTCGATAGTAATCATCGCTTCGGCGGTGTAGTGTGGTATGTTCGCATCAGCACGTATCCGGGGTACGTACGGTTCCCACGTGACCGCGAAACTCGCCCTCAAGACCGGTCGTGCCCTGACCAGCAACCGCGACGAGATCGTCCTCGGACACTCCCCGAGCGAGAGCGCACGGCTCCTGGCCGACGCCGTCTCCACCGGGATCCGCGAGTGCGGTGGGACGGTCGTGCGGCTCGGAGAGACGGCCGGCCCGACGGTCGCGAACAGCGTCAGCCGGCTGGGCGGTGACGGCGGCGTCGCGGTCGTCGCCGTCGGTGGGCGACCCGAACGAGCCAGTCTGAAGCTGTTCGACGGCGACGGGTCCCCACTCTCGTGGGAGCAGCAGAGCGAAATCGTCCGGCGGGTCAACCGATCGACTGCCGACATCGCTTCGTGGGGGGAGTTGGGGTCGGAACGACGATTGGATGACGCCACCGCACGTCACGTCGAACGGCTCTGCGAGAACCGCCCGACGTTCTCCGACACCCGCGTGGCCGTGGCCGTCGGCGAGTACGAGACCGCTGTCACGGCCGAGGCCCTCGACCAACTCGGCTGCGAGGTGGACCGCCTCGCCGACACGAGCGACGACGCGCTCCCGCAGGGACGCATCTCGCCGGGGGACGACGTGTGCGCGACGCTGCGACGCGCGGTCGCGACCTCCGACGCCGACTTCGGCGTCGCACACGGCGTCGACGCAGAGCGACTCGTCGTCGTCGATGGACGCGGTGAGATCGTCGAGGGGAACTCGCTAGTGGCGCTGTTCGCGCGAGGCGCGGTACGCGACGCAGGCCACGGTGCGTGCGTTGCGATCCCGCAGGGTGCGAGTCGGCGGATCGACGACGTCGTGGCCGACGTCGGGGGACAGGTCACCAGACCCGAGGCGGAACGGGACTCCTGGCCGCGTCCGGGAGGGTCCGCAAACGTCGTCTTCGGCGGTGACCCGAACGGCGTCCACCAGTGGCCACAGGAGTCGCCCTGTCCGGACGCCGCGTTGTCGGCGATCAAACTCGCCAGTCTCGTTGACGACGGCGCGGCTCTCGCCGAGCAACTCACGGACGTCCCAGCGTATCCGCTCTACTGTAAGTCGTTCGGGGTCGACAGTCTCGCCAGCGAGATGATCCGGGTCGCCGCAGACGCGAAGGAGCGCTTCGAGTCCGTCTCCACCGACGGCTGCGTGCTCGGCGAAACCGACGACGCCTGGTTCGTCGTCAGGCCGGACCGGACCGAACCGGCCCTTCGAGTGACTGCAGAGGGGACGTCGAAGCGCAGCGCGAAGCAGTTGTTCGAGCGCGTTACCTCCTTGATCGCCGACGAGCAGACGACGGTCGCCACGTGACCTGCCACTCGCGTCGACGGTAATCCGGTGAAGGGGCTCCGGTGTGAGGCGACTATCGGTCTCGGGTCACTGTTTCACCGGCCGGGATCGAAGTCCCGTGAGACAGTTTCACGCCGGCGTCGAGCGTGGCATCGATCCCCGTCCCGACGTCGTCGCCGACGACGACGCCGAAGTTCTGCCGACCGGTGGAGACGCGGTCGCCTTTGACCGTGACGACGACGTCGCTGCCGTCCTGACAGCGGTTGACCACCTTGAGCCCGGGGCCGAAATCGACCTCTCGCCCGACGACGCTGTCACCGACGTAGGAGTGGTGGCCGACCCGGGTATCCGCGAGGAGGACGCTGTTTTCGATCTCGACAGCGCGCTCAACGCTGACGTTCGGGCCGATGAACGTCCGTCCACGGACGTACGCGTTCGGACCGACTTCTGCGCCCGAGGAGACGACCGCTGGTCCGTCGACGACGGTCTCCTCTCGGATCGTCGCCCCCTCCTCGACGACGACGTCTCCTCGAATCGTCGCGTCGTCGCTCACGTCGCCG
Source organism: Halobellus rufus (assembly GCF_000739575.1). GTDB lineage: Archaea > Halobacteriota > Halobacteria > Halobacteriales > Haloferacaceae > Haloquadratum > Haloquadratum rufum. The sequence goes on from NZ_BBJO01000014.1 coordinate 42,162, forward strand.
TCGACCCGTCTGTCGATCGTCCCGAGTTTCCACTCGTTGGCTTCGAGGAGCTCCCACGGCCGCCCGACGTCCATCCAGCGGTCGAGCGTCACCGAGGTGACGTTGAAGTCCTCGATGACCCGTTCGAGCACGTCGGTGAGTTCGCGCTCGCCGCGTTCGCTCTCGGGAACGTCGAGCGCGTCGCGCGCCTCCGCCGGGAAGACGTACGCCCCCGCGTTCACGAGGTCGTTCTGCGGCGCGTCGGGCTTTTCGACGATGTCCGACACCGCGCCGTCGGCCACGGTCAACACCCCGTAGTTCTCCGGGTCCGGAACGCGGATGGAAGCGACGCTCGGTGCGGCCGCGAACAGTCTGTCGATGCCGTCTGGATCGTAGAGGGAGTCGCCGGAGAGGACGGCGAACGGTCCGTCGATGTGCTCTTTCGCGGCGTGAACGGCGTCTGCGGTGCCGCGCTGTTTCGATTGGACGACGTACGTGACGGGCACGTCACGGTGGGCGGTTCCGAAGTGATCTCGTACGCGCTGTTGGCCGTGACCGACGACGAACAGGAGTTCGTCGGCCCCCGCTTCGACGGCGGCGTCAGCGGTGTGCTCGGCGATCGGCCGGCCGGCGACCGAAAGCATCGGTTTGGGCGTCGCGTTCGATAGCGGTCGCATTCGAGTCCCGCGTCCGGCGGCGAGTACGATTGCCTGCATACCCCATCGGTGCGGAACGGGGGGGCGTTATTATCCGTGAGATAAGCGCACAGTCCCGCCACTCTGCTCGCCGGCGTTTCTGGGAGGCCCTATCCGTGCAGGACTCCGTGCTGCCAGAGCAGATCGCGCGCCACGGCGAGTTCCCACGTCACCGCATCCTCGAAGTGCGTCTCCTTTCGGGTCGTCTCCACGAGATACCCCGGGAGGCGGAGGTCGCCGTACACCTTGTGAACGAGTCGCGGGTGCGATCCGTCCAGGGAGTTCCCGCAGTCGAAGTCGTAGTACGTCGGGTACTCCGAGAGGTCTACGTACTGCTCGTTGACGTACTCGCAGGCACCCACCGCGTTCCCGGGCGTCGCAGCGGTCGGGAAGACGGCCTGTCCGACCTTGCCGTCGTGCTTGTAGATGCCGCTCGAACTGTGGAGGTCGACGACGACGTCCGGATCGTGCGAACGGAGTTCCTCCCAGAGCGCGCGAGCGAGGGTCGACGTCGGCTCAGGTCCCGTGGGGAACTGCTGGTTGAGGTCGCCGTCGGTCGTGTACCGCGCTCCGATGTCGACGGCGGGCTTGTTCGCGTAGGGAACGACGACGAGTTTCCCGCCCGTCGGGCGGAGCCGAGTCACGTGCCTCGCGGCGGTGTACCCCTCCGGTTCCTCACCGTGAATCCCGCCGACGACGAACGCCGTCGGCCCGGGTCTCCCCGATTCGATGACGTACACCGGCGTCTCGTAGTCGGTCCCCGGAAGCAGCGAGTGGGTCTGAACCGACCCTTCGTTGGCCCTATCGAGGCGCTTCCGGATCCAGCCGAGTACGTCGGCGTAGTTCCCGTGCTTGTGATCGCGGAGCAGGCGGATCCGCGGCACGTCGGAGATCCCGTAGCGGACTGCTTCGTCGGTCGCGCCGCGAACGAGTGCGTCGTACCGGTCCCTGTACGCCCGGTTGGCGATCTTCGTGACGTTTCGGACGCCCGCGAGGTCCATGTAGGACTCCAGCCGGGAGTGCGTGTACGTCTTCGTCGTGAAGTTCCAGAACATGAACTCGAAGAACGTCCAGAAGTTCTCCGGTTCGACGTCCCAGACGCCGTGACCGGCGCGCGCGGCACGGGCCTCTCCCTCGTCGTCGCCGACGAGGTAGGTGTCGACGTCGTCCGGTCGATACGAGAGGAATCGGACCTCGAGATTCAGGTGGCCCGGGACCACGTATTCGCGGACGATGCGCTCCAGATTGTGCTGTACGAAGTACTGGGAGGCTTCCGAGAGGAAGTTGACGTAGACGACCAGCGTGGGATTGCTGTCGTCCGTTCCCATCGTCGGGTACAATCGATCGCTGAGGTACGGTGCGGTTCCGACGACACCCGGCGAAAAGTCGGCAGAGACGGGCTGTGCTCCGGCGGCACCGACGAGCGTGAGCCCTCCGGCGGCCGTGAGAAAACGGCGTCGAGTTAGTTGTGGATTCACTGTCGTTCGTATCGAGAGACGTGGCGGATCCCCGAGAGTAGCGTCCTTCACATATGCAGCGTTGATATAGTCGTGTGACCGACAAACACACCGAGTCACTCGGTTTCGGAGCCGTAGAAATAAATTCGGAATCGAGGGTCACGGATTAAACACCCTAGAGAGACCGTCGAGATCCTATTCGGTCACTGACTAGACACCGGCCTGACGCTCACGTTCGGTCGGGTGCCGGAGCAGGATCGGCGCGCTCTTCGACCATCGCCATCGCCTCCTCGAACAGCCCGTCGGCTTCGGCGTCGGTTCGCGCTTCGGCAGTCACTCGGACGAGCGGTTGCGTTCCGCTCGCTCGAACGAGGAACCACCCGTTGTCGGTCTCGACTCGGAGCCCGTCGCGGTCGTCGATCCCCTCGTACTCCGCGCGGAGCGGCGCTTCGACCCGGTCGAGAACGCGCCGCTTGTGGTCGGTACTGACGCTTCCCCGCCGCAGTGGGTACCCGTCTATCTCGTCGGCGAGATCTGCCAGTGGCCCACGCCGGGACACGAGTTCGACGAGTTTACACGCCGCGAGCGGGCCGTCGGGGCAGGGTGTCTCCCCGCTCCAGATCCACGCCCCCGAGGGTTCGCCGCCGAAGACGACGCCCGGTTCGGCGCAGCGCTCGGCGACGAACGTGTCGCCGACGCGAGTCCGAACGACGTCCGCACCGACCTCGGCGACGGCGTCGTCGACCGCGAGGCTCGTGTTGACGGGAACCGCGATTCGGTCCCCGTCGGTCGCCGCCTCCCGCGCGAACACGGACAGGAGCGTATCGCCCGCGACGACACGCCCGTCGCCGTCGACCGCGACCATCCGGTCGGCGTCCCCGTCGTGGGCGATTCCGAGGTCGGCGCCGACGGCCTCGACGTGCGTTCGGAGCGGTCGAATCGCCTCGGCGGTCGGTTCACTGGGCCGACTGGGAAATCGCCCGTCGCGCTGTCCGTTGAGCGTCGAGACTTCACATCCGAGGTCCGCGAGCGCGTCCGCCGTCAACCGACCGGTCCCGTTCCCGACGCCGACGACCACGGAGAGCGGAGCGTCGATATCCACGCTCGTTCGGAGCTCCTCACGGTGGCGTTCGTACGTGTCTCGTTCCCGTATGGACCCGATCCCGTCCCACGCGGCAAACTCGTATTCCTCCTCACGAACGCGGCGCTCGATACGCTCGCGTCGGTCGCGCCCGAAGGCCCGCCCGGAACTCGTCCACAACTTCACGCCGTTGTCGGTCGGCGGGTTGTGCGACGCCGTGATCGCCGCGGCGGCGTCGGCCCCCAGCCACTCTGCCGAGCGCGCAATCGTCGGCGTCGAGTTGGTCCCGATACGGATCACGTCGGCCCCGCACTCGGCGGCACCCGCGATGAACGCGTGTTCGAGCATCTCCCCGCTCGTGCGCGCGTCGCGCCCGACGACGACGAGGTCGGCCCCCTCACTCGCGAGGGCCCGTCCCAGCGACAGCGTCAGATCCGCAGTGATTTCCGCTCCGATCGGCCCGCGGACGCCACTCGTTCCGAACATACGCTCTCCGGAGGAACGCCCGACTCCTTACTATGGGAGGGGTAAGCAACGGCGAGGCGCATCGCTGTACCGTCGGAGGTCGGCGGACGGCACTCCCCGTTCGACGGGGAGCACTCACTTCACGCCCAGTCGTGTCCGCTCCACGGAGATCCCCCGATTAGGGGGTTCGTAGCACCAGACGGATCGCTAGGAGGATTGTGCCGGCCCAATTTCCTGGGACGCTAGGGGGTCTTTATTTCAGCAACTATCGCGGCAGTTCATGTGGGTTGCCCTCCTTCCGTGCGACTATGGAGGTTCACCAACTGACCGCTATTCAGCGCGATCTCCTTTTCGTCGTGCGAGGGATGAGCGAGTCTTCCGGACAGCGTATCAAATCGGAACTCGAAGAGACGCAGGGACGCGACCTGCTCGCGGGGCGCGTGTACACGAACCTGAATCAACTCGTCGAATGCGGGTACGTCGAGAAGGGGAGCAAAAACGGGCGGACGAACGAGTACTCACTGACGGACGCTGGGCGTGAGGCGCTCCGGGACCGCCGATATTGGGAGCGGCGCTACGTCTCCGGGACCAACTGATCGGCGTTAGGAGGGTGATACGCGGTCCTCCGAGAGCCGGAGTAACGGCTGAATCGGCCGAGTGCACCGTCGAGTCGATCGTTCTGACGGTCGAACCACTCCGGGAACCGCTTACTCCGCATATAATAAACACCCGATGCCGACTACGGCTCGGTGATGACGCAACGACAGTCGAGCCGCCGACGGTTCCTCCAGCTGAGCGGTGTAGCCACTATCGCCGGCCTCGCCGGTTGTTCCAACGGCACATCTTCGGGATCGACGACCACCTCGAACGAGACGACGTCGTCGTCGACGGAGACGGCGACTTCCGTGCCCGAAAACCGGATGAAGGGCCCCCGAGACGGTGACGACCTCCCGAGCGACCCCGCGCCAGACGACGGGTACCCACCCGAGTTCGACACGGTTCCCGAAGAGCGCGACATCGACACGAGCTCCTACGACGTCCTGCGTCGGGAGATCGACGGTGAGACGGTCGAGGTCCCGCTCGTCCCGATCGAAGACGCCTACTACTGGTACGCACGCGGCGACGCGCGCTTCGTCGACGCACGAAGCGAAACCGGCTACGACGTTTCGCACATCTTCGGATCGGTTCTCAGCCCGGCCCCCGACGGTCGGCGAATGGATCCGACCAACGACTGGGACACCGCAGACCGCGTCGTGACCTACTGCCACTGCCCGCATCACCTCTCCTCGCTTCGCGCGGCGACCCTACTCACCAACGGGTTCGAGAACGTGTACGCCATCGACGAGGGGTTCCAGGCGTGGTTGGACCGGAACTACCCGCTCGCGGGCGACGACACCAACCGCGAGTACACAGTCCGCACGATCGAGGGGCGGACGGACGAGGCGGACGCCGGCGAGACAGTCTGGGCGTTCCACCCGCCCACCGACCAGGTCGAGGCCGCCGAGATCAACAGCGACGGGTCGTACACGCTCAAACTGAAGTTCGTTCAGGTTGACTCACAGAGCACAATTCAGATCGAGACGCCGAGCTACGCGATCCGCGCCCCGCTCGCTGAACTGACGAGCGGAACGGTCACGGCCGAAACGGGGCGTCCGGCCGAGCAGACGGCGACCGAGAATTCGACGACTACCAACACGACGGAGTCGTCGAATAGCTCCGAGACGTCCACGACTGACTCCTTCTCGCTTTCGACTCCGTTCTAAGGTACCAGCCTTCGAGCGGATTTCGTCGCCCGAAACAGACACCGCAGTGACGTACTCCGGGCCACTCTCCGCGTTCCCGCAGCGGCTTCAGTTCGAGTCAGGGACGACGAGAAAGCACTCGGTCTCCGAACCCGAAAAAGAGGCGGCGACGGGGTGCCTCTGGAGTGAGTCGTCGGGGCGGGGCGTCCCGATTTCAGTCCCACTCCGTGTCAGCATACGGCAGGGTGTGGGAATATTACTCGGGCGGTAAACACGACCACGCGGGTGCCCGTTACAGTGGGTGAGGCCGCTTACTATGTGCGTAATAATTGCGCTTCCAGCGAATCGGACAGTCGATGGACGGACCGAGAGACCGACGACACAGTCATTGATCCACGAGTGAAGTCGAACTCGTCGGTCGATTACCCCCTCGACGTGGGCGCGCACCCGACTCGACGCACGGTTCGAGTTCCTCACCGATCCCGTCGAAACGTCCCGTCCGCAGGTCAACGCGAAGCAGTGCGAGCGCCCGCCGAGAAACGAGAGACTATTTCGGAGCGAGCGGTGTAGGGCGCGGTATGAGCGCTCCCGTGGTCTGTTTCCGGTGTGGTGACCGCTACGACGACGAAACGCGGGTTCGATGTGCGTGCGGTGAACCGCTCTGGTTCGACACCCCCCGTACCGAGTTCACTTGGGAGGACTGTCCAGATATCGAGGGAATGTGGCGCTACGAACCGCTGCTTCCGATCGACCGGCCCGAGGGGGTCGCCCGCGCCGCAGGGGGGACACCGCTCGTCAGAAGCAGCGGCCTCGATGACGCCGCCGGGTGTCGCGTGTACGTCAAAGACGAGAGCGAGAACCCGACCGGGGCGTACAAGGACCGCGGCAGTGCCGTCGCGGTCCCGTACGCCATCGAGGCGGGCAACGACGTCGTCGGCACGATCTCGTACGGGAATATGGGGATCAGCACGGCCGCCCACGCGACCAGTCTCGACCGGGAGTGTCTCGTGTTGGTACCAGAGGAGATCCCATCCGGTCGCTTGGAACTGATCGCACAGTACGAGCCGACGATCGTGCAAGTCAGCGGCGACTACGGGGCCCTGTACTCGGACGGCCTGTCTCTGTCCGAGTCGCTTCCGATATCGATTCTCGTCAGCGACGACCCCGCCCGCATCAGCGGGTACAAGACGGTCGTCTTCGAGATCTACGAGTCGCTTGCGCCCGAGACGCCCGACGCGCTCGCGCTGCCAGCGAGTTCCGGTGGGTTCGCGTCGGGCGTCTGGCGCGGGCTGTGTGACCTCAAGGCGCTCGGGCTGCTCGAAGAGCTCCCCCGGTTGTATCTCGTCCAGACCGCCGCCGCCGATCCGATAACGCGAGCCTTCGAATCGGGTGCGGCGGAACCGACGGCGCTCTCACCCGACGAGACGGGAGAGACGATCGCGCACTCGATCGGAAATCCGGACCCGCCGAGCGGCGCTCGGGCGCTCGCGGCGGTCCGTGACACCGGCGGGGCCGTCGTGTCGGTCTCCGATGCGGAGATACGGACCGCCAAGCGGCAGTTCGCCGTCGATGGGGGGTTCTGCGTTGAACCCGCGGCGGCGACCCCGCTGGCGGGCCTCACACGGCTGTCAGAGCGCGGTGAGATCGCGTCCGACGAGCGGGTCGTAGTCGTGCCGACCGGGACGGGGTTCAAAGAGCTCGGGGTCGGAGACGTGTCGATCAGCACCGAGCGGACGAGCCGAGCGGACCTGCCAGAACTGCTCGAATCGCTTCTCGACGTGAACTGAGACGCCGGCTGCACCGCAGATCTCGACCCATCTCGCCGGCCTTTCACTCGCGTAGTGGAGATGACCCCACCTGCCGGAATGTCCCCGGGAGTTCAGGAACAGACAACTGACTGAGAACTCCAGTAGTGGTTTCAAAGAACGAGTCGCTTTCGGGAGTTACGCGTCGTCGGGCCGGGGCGCGTTTTCGTATTTGACCATCTTCTCGGGCTTGTCGGAAATCGTCTCGTAGATCCGCTGGAGCGTCTCCTCCGCGGCGAGTAGGTTGTGCTCTTCGAGGAACACTCGACCCTCCTCTGTGAGGCCGTAGAACTTCCAAGGATATCCCTGCCGGCGTTCGTCGTCGTCGAGAGATACCTGTTTCACGATGCCGGCGTCGATCAGCTTCTGGACGTGTTTGTAGACGGTAGCGGCGCTGACGCTGGGATTGAGTTCCTCGAGTTCGTACATCGAGGGCAGTTGTTTGGGGTGCTGGAGGATGTTGGTGATCAGCGCGAACCGCGTCTGTTGCGTCGCGAAGTGGACGAGTTCGCGGGTCTCCGCTCCCTCACCGGATCCCAGATCCGTGCTCATACTCCACGATATACACCCGAGCGGCAAGTAGTTTACTCAAGAGTAAACTACTCTATGGTAAACAGCACTGATTGACTCGGTGATTTACTTCATAATCCCTATCACACGGTGCTGAGAGAAAGCGTGTATGTCCGACGAAGAGTCGCCCGTCCCCGAGGAGATCCTCACGAGTGCGAAGGAGCGACTCGACGCGGAGGAGATCTCACTGGCGGACAACGAAGAGATACTCCACGCCCTAACCGAGTTGACACCGGTGTACGAGAACGACCGGTCCTACTTCGTGCTCGGGAACTACGACCGGGAGCCGATCCGTCGGTTGAATCTGGTGATCGACCGCCTCAACCGTCGGCAGGACGCCTACGCCTTCCGTATGGTCGATATCCACGGGGAGTGGGACAACAGCATCCAGAAGTTCTGTCTGATCGCCGACATCGTGACCCATCTCGTCGGCGTCGCCGAGAAGGAGCCGAGCGACTTCCTCGTCGAGCAGGGACTCCTCGTCGGTACGACGGAGTACTTCTCGAAGAGTCACGTCCTCAAACGGGAGTACGAGGACGAGAGCCACCCGTTTGGGTGGATGCAGGACGGGGTATTCGAGTTGTTCGAGCGAGCGGACCGGCTGTACCGGTGGCAGACCGAGGAGGAACTCGTCGAAACGACAGAAGAACTCCCGTGACGGCGAATAGTGCCTGTTTAGTTGGGGAGTGAACGCTTCGAGACCGGGTTGCGAGAAGGTCCCCGAAAGTCCCCCGAGACGGCAACTCCCTCCAAACCCACTACCAGCGACTTGCCGGTCTGTCACCGCATAACTAAACGTGGCGCGCAAAGAGACACCGGAATCGCTGATCCGACTCAGTATCCACATCATACGGCAGTATTATCATATTTATATACTAGTCGATTATCTGATTTTTTTATCATCCAATGGGAACTACCCTGAGAGAACAGGTGTTGCAGGAATTTCAAGCGAGATGACGTCGCAGTCGGTGCGTCGCTTATCGGTGCTGCATATCGATAACAAGCTCGAATCTCGAAGAAAATCGCTGAGTCCATTACACCATCGATGAAAGCCGAAACGCCCTCAAATATATTTAATTAGATATTACGGCATACTGTCCGCTTTAGATTTATTTCTGCTACCGCTTCTGAACCAATTAAACTATGCGCAAACATCGCATTCGCGTTGACCACGGAACCTAGACAGACCCCCAGGGCGAGCTCCACTATTCTATCAGACGTACAGTTGTTATTTTCTGGCCAAGTCGCACACGAAATTGCGACCAGGAATAAATCTGGGTGCCGGAAAATGATCTATCAGAGAACAGAAGACGGGGTTCTTTGTGCATAATTTACTCTGAGAGCACAGTCTAAATCGGGCCGAAGAGAATGCTCAAAGAACAGATGACGAAGGGGGTATTGGTTCTTCTTCGGTACGATAACCCGATTTGCAGAGCACTATAGTGAGTTGGTACCCGGTCAGAAAAGGCTCGAGACAGAGTGACTACCGGTTCGCCCTCTGTCGGCTAACGCCGACCGGACTATCGCTTGATTGCAAGCGAGTTCGTACTTTCGGTACGCGCCGTTGGCCCGTCCTTCGTTGTGAGTAGTGTACGCTACGAGGCCAGTGTCAACCAGCTCGTTCAGCCGTTTTTGAATACGACGTTTACTTCGAGGGTTCGCCTCAATCTCGGGTGCCTTTTCGAGTATAGATACGTATTCATTGTATACGGAGGCAGTCTTCGCAGGAAGGTCTCCTGCAGAGCTAAGTTCGATTAACGTGAACAGCACCAATTGGCTCTGTCCGTCGAGGTGGTCGAGGTGCTCGTCGACTTCTTCGCGCTCGATCTCTTCCTTAGCTGTTTGCACGTGCCGGCCCCGGACTCGGTCCGCGCGTTCATCACTCGCTATGGCGGCACCCTCACGAAGCAATCGGAGGGTGTACTGAGCGTCCCCGTTGCGTTCTGTCCCATAGGCGGCACAGAGAGGGACAGTCTCCGGCGCGACACGCTGACCTGACAACGACGTCTCGATCCATTCTTTGAGCAAACTCCGGAGCTCATCGGTCGTGTACTGGGGGAATTTCACTACTGACTGGGCCGGCCACACGTCCTCAGTAAACCGGTTCGATATCTCCATATCTCTGCGATCGCGACGACGCCCATGTTATTCCAACGGGCCAAGTCCCCAAGTTCGTCAACGCTTTCGAGTTCGTCAATGCCGTCGAGCACCAGTACTGTCGGCTCTGACCGTGATTGGATTTCTTCTTCGAGCGTCGTCCGAACACGGGCGAACGCGTATCCCGTCTCCGAGAGGGCATTCTCATCGGACCGAAACTCGTTGACTGCTCGAACGAGCGTCCGATAGAGCGTTCCCGCAGACGCACAGTCGATGAGTATCGTGTTGAAGTCCCTGCAGTCTCCGATCTCGTCGAGTCCGCGTCGGACAAGGGTCATCTTTCCGGAACCCTCAGGCCCGACCGCGACGGTAACTTCATCTCCACCGTCGACGGCCCGTCGTAATACCGTTTTCAGCTCCTCGTACTCCTGCTCCCGTTCGATAGCAGCATCCACCTCTTGGCCGGGAAATCCACGTCGTCTTCTGTAAATATTAGTGTTGGCGTCAAACAGAGACATAGGCCAGTGTACGTCAGTATGTCTCAAAAAACCACCGCGTCACCGGAAGGATCTCGCTGCGCCCAAAATTAATGGCCTCCGGGAGAGACGGATCCGTATGAAACGAGACCCCACCGTGGATACAATTGTAAAACTCGCGGAGAATCTCGGAATGAGCGTTACCCCTTCGGAAGCAGAGGACTACGCACACCTGATCGAGACGACACTCGCAGATTACGACGTCATCCGAGAGATGTCCGAGCCGGCGGTTTCACCGGAGGAGCAACGGTATGCCCGCTCTGACTCAGGCCGCCGCCCTGACGAGGGCGAGGACCCCTACAATGCGTGGATTTCACGGACGAAGGTGGCTGGCGCCGACGACGGACTGCTCGCGGACGCTCGTGTCGGTCTCAAGGACAACATCGCCCTCGCGGGGGTGGAAATGACGTGCGGATCGACCCTCTTGGAGGGGTACGTACCAAGCGTAACCGCGACGGTCGTTCACCGTCTTCTCGACGAGGGGGCGACGATCGTCGGAAAGAACAATATGGATAGTTTCGGATTCTCGTCGTCTGGTGACCTCTCCGATTTCGGTGCGGTTCGCAACCCCGCCGACGAGTCGTATCTCGCCGGCGGCTCCTCGGGGGGCTGTGCGGCTGCCCTGGCATCGGACGAGATCGAAATCGCACTGGGCTGCGATCAGGGTGGGTCAATCTGCGTTCCAGCGGCCAACTGCGGAGTCGTCGGCCTCCGCCCGACGACGGGTCTAGTTCCCTACACTGGCATTTTCCCCGTCGAACGGACGATCGACCACGTCGGCCCGATGGCACAGCGCGTCGCTGACGTCGCGGTCACGCTCGAGGCGATCGCCGGGCGTGACGGATTGGACTCCCGCCAGCCCGCCGATCTCGAGCCGGAAGGGTACACCGAGGCGCTCGGAAGGGATATCTCAGGACTGACTGTCGCTCTTCTCGAGGAAGGGTTCGATCACCCAGAGAGCAGGGCGGCAGTGACTGACGCCGTCGACTCGGCCGTCGGACGATTGGCGGATCTCGGGGTCGAAGTGAAGCGAGTTTCTGTGCCGATTCACAACCGTGCCCCGGCTGTCGCGTGGCTGATCTGGGGGTACGGAAGTCTGCAAGTATTCAAGCAGGCCGGACAGGTCCCACAACACGACGGCTGGTACGACACCGATTTCAAGCGCATCTTCTCGAAGTGCCGGGCCGCTGCGGGAGACACGCTCTCGCCGATGGTCAAGGCGACGCTCCTGGCGATGGAATACATCGACCAACGACATACCGCCCTCTACGGGAAGGCCAAGAACGTCAGCCGAACCATCACACGGCGGTACGATGACGTCCTCGCCGAGGCGGATGCAATCGTGATGCCAACCACACCGGGAAAGCCTCTGGGAGTGGATCCAGAACTGAACCAGATCGAGCGGATCATCCGAACGTTCCCGCCGAACAAGAACACGTGTCCGTTCGCGATCACCGGTCACCCAACTCTCTCGGTTCCCTGTGGTACGGTCGATGGGCTTCCGATCGGAATGATGTTGGTCGGATCGCGGTTCGATGAATCGACGATCCTCTCGATCGGGGACGCATACGAGCGGCACAGTTCGTAGTGTCACACCGCTCTAACCCCCTGGGAAACTTTTAACAACCTGAACAGTAGCACATTATCAATAGATGGCACAGATAGAACTCGACGGAATAACCAAGCGATACGACGATCTAGAGGCCGTGAGCGGTCTCTCTACGACCGTAAAAGACGGAGAACTCCTCTGTCTGCTCGGCCCGAGCGGCTGTGGAAAGTCCACAACGCTTCGGATGATTGGCGGCCTCGAGATGCCAACGGAGGGAACGATCAAACTCGACGACGAAGACATCACCGACGTCCCGCCGTACAATCGGGACACCTCGATCGTCTTTCAAAACTGGGAGCTGTTTCCACACAAATCCGTCCGAGAGAACGTGGCGTTCGGGCTCAAAATGCGTGACGTCGACGCTGACGAGCGACACGAAACGGCCGAGGAGCTGCTCGAAAGGGTCGAAATGGGTGGATACGGTTCGTACGATCCGACCGACCTCTCAGGCGGCCAGAAGCAGCGGGTCGCCCTCGCACGATCGCTGGCTGTCGATCCATCGGTTCTCCTCCTAGACGAACCGCTCTCGAACTTGGACAAGCGACTGCGAGAGCAGATGGAGATTCACCTCAAGCAGATCCACGAGGAGTTCGACAAGACGTTCATTTACGTCACCCACAACCAAGACGAGGCTTTCACTCTCGCAGATCGGATCGGAATTATGAACGACGGCCAACTCGTCCAAGTGGGAGATCCGATGGACGTGTATCAGAACCCGACAAACCGTTTCACAGAGGAGTTCCTCGGCGATACGAACTTCATCGAGGGCAAGGTCTCGGATTCCAGCGACCAACCGGTGGTAAAGACAGGATTCGGCGCTTCGATTCCGCTTTCGAAGAACGCGGGTGTCGATTCCGGTGACACGATCGACCTCTCGCTCCGCCCGGAATTCCTGGCGCTCTCGTCGCCGGACGATCAGCAGTCGACGGTGACGACAGACGGTGGCCACGCTGTCACCGGAACGGTCGAAGACGTCCTGTATCAGGGATCGACCATTCGGTACTCGGTGTCGGTTTCGGGGGAGCCCCTCTTCGTCGAACGACACGTCGGTGATCGTCTCGAACTCTCCACGGGAGACACCGTCCAACTTCAGTGGGACACCGATGACGTACTGCTGTTCCGCGAAGACGGAACGAAACTCGACGTGTAAAATATCGTTCCCGATATGCTGCTATGACATTCGAATCCACCACCGTCGACGACCTTTACGAGATAGCAAACCGACTGGGCCTCGACATCTCGACGACCGATATGGATTATTATCGGACCGTCGTTGAGGAGTCACTTTCCGAACTCGAACGCGTGCAAGAGTTGGAACCGCCATCGCTCCGCCCGACCCAGCGTCAGTACAGGACCGAGCGGGAGGGGAATCGACCGGACGAGAGCGAAAACCCGCACAACGCGTGGATCACGCGGTGTGACGTGGGAGCCGACACCAGTGGAGCCCTCGATGGGACCACGGTTGGACTGAAAGACAGCATCGCGCTCGCCGGCGTCGAGATGACGTGCGGATCACGGCTGCTCGAAGGGTACGTACCCGAATCTGACGCAACCGTCGTGAGTCGGCTGCTCGCGGCCGGTGCCCGAATCACAGGCAAGTGCAATATGGAGAATTTCGCATTCTCCGCGTCGAGTGACACCTCAGATTTCGGGGCTGTCACAAATCCCGCGGCCCCCGCCCGCATCGCTGGCGGGTCCTCGAGCGGCAGCGCAGCCGCTGTCGCTGCCGGGGACGTCGATGTCGCACTCGGTTGTGACCAAGGCGCTTCGGTTCGTGTACCCGCGTCCTGTTGTGGGATCGTCGGGCTGGACCCGACGACAGGGCTGGTCCCGTACACCGGGATCTTTCCGATGGACCCGACGATAGACAGTGTGGGGCCGATGGCCCGGACCGTCCACGGCGTCGCCGAGGTCCTAGAAGTAATCGCGGGGGTGGACGGACTCGACCCCAGACAGGGGCCAGCCGTGCAGACAGCCGACTACACCGCCGCAGTAGCCGACGACATTCAAGACTTGGAGATCGGCGTCCTACAAGAGGGATTCGAGGGCCCTGATGCCGACGACCGCGTCCTGGAGACAACCCGAGATGCACTCGATACCTACGAGCGGCTCGGTGCCAACACGACGCCAGTTTCGGTCCCGCTTCACGACGATGCCGTCTCAGTAGGCTTCACAATCTGGGCCTACGGCGCCCTCAAAGTCTTTAGGAACGGAGGCCAAGGCGTGCATCTCGATGGGTGGTACGACACAGATCTGATGGCGGCGTTCGCCGAGCGTCGCGACACACGGACCGATGGCCTCTCTGAGGAAGGGAAAGCCACGCTGTTAGCGATGGAGCACCTCGCCAACCGTTATGGGGGCGCCACGTACGGACGGGCTCAGAACCTCCGATACCGACTTCGTCGCGAACTCGACGACCTGTTCTCCACGGTCGACGTCCTAGCGCTGCCGACGATGCCAGTCCTCCCGTTCGAAATCGAAGACGATCTTGCGGATACAGAGCGCACCAGTCGGACGATCACGCTCTGTCGAAACACTGCAACGTCGTCACTCACGAACCACCCGTCAATTTCCGTTCCGTACGGGTCAGTCGACGGTGTTCCGGTCGGCCTGTTGCTCATCGCGGACCACTATGACGAACAGACATTGTTGGCTACTGCGAACGCCTTACTCGAAACGACCACCGAGGCACCACACCGTGAGCCGCTATGACGGATTGGCACCCAAAGATATTTCAAATATAAAGACATTCCACGGATTATGCGGGACGATAGCACGAACTCCAGACCGAAACGTACCGACGGATCGAGGAATCGACTTCATCGCCGGGATGTTCTCGCTGCGACGGCCGGGCTCTCGGCGACGGCGTTGGCAGGCTGTGCCGGTAGCGGACCGTCTCAGGATGGGGAGACCGAAGCTTCATCCGACGATACGACCGAGGCGTCGCAGGACTCGAGTGGCGGGACGACTGCGAACGGGGAATACCCCGACTACTCCGGCCAGACCCTCACCGTCGCGACGTGGGCTGGCATCTACGCGGAAGCGTTCGAGCAGTCCGTCGCACGACTGTTCGAAGAGCGCACCGGTGCGACCGTCGAAGTTGCGCCCGCAGGCGGGAGCATCCTGACCGAGATTCAGAGCGCGCCGGAGGACAACCCACCGTACGACGTCGCGGCCGCGGAAGGGTTCTTCTACTGGCAAGGTCGCAATGAGGGCCTCTTCCAGGAGATCGACACCGACAGAATCCCGAACCTAGACGACGTGTACCCGTATCTGAAGGACCTTCGCGGAACGAAGTACGGCGTGCCGACGGATGGATCGTTGGAAGGTATCGTCTACAACACCAACATCGGTTGGGAGCCGACCGAGTGGACCGACCTCCTCTCAGACAAGCAGGGCACCGACAGGATCGGGTTCGAAGGCGCTTGGTACATCTATCCGATGGAGGTGGCGGCAGTTTCGCTCGACACCAAACCTGGAATCCAAGAGCTCTACGACGAGGGATCTCATCAGGCGGTTCTCGATCGGCTTCGCCAGTTTGGACAGAACGTTGAACTCTGGACCGGCTCCTTCGCTGAGATCGAAACAAGCCTCAAACAGGGAATCATCAATCTCTCGATGTGGTACTCCGGGATGGGCAACGCCGCAGCGGCCCAACAGGAACAACTCGGGTTCGCAACGCCCGAGCGGACCGCTGGCTACCTCGACCACTACTGCCCGGTTCGGGGATCCGAAAAGACGCAGATGGCTCACGACTTCCTCAACCACATGATCGACCCCGCCGTTCAGTCCGAGTGGGCCAAGACCGGCTACGTCTTCACAACCAACCAGGAGGCCACGTATCCGGAGCGGACACAAGGTCAGTATCCGAGCAGCAGTTCGGAGTGGGAAAAAATCAGTATCGCAGATTTCACACAGTTGAGCGAGTACTCCTCGATGTTCTCGAACGAGTTCCAAGAAATCAAGGGGTAACGTATGGCAGCTATCGAACAAACGGATACCCTATCCGCGCTGAAAACGGTTCGCGAGCGCGTATACCGTCCTGAGTTGCTAGTCGCACCGCTGGTCCTCTTCGAGCTGGCGTTCTTCGTCGTACCGCTGATTATGCTTGTTCGGGTTTCGCTCTTCGAACAAACGACTTCAGGGGCCTATGTCGCCGGCACGTTCACGTTAGCTAACTACCAAGAGGTGCTCTTCTCGCGCCACTTTCAGGAAATCTTGTTTTTCTCGTTCAAATTCGCGGTCCTGGTCACCGCTATCGCGACTGTGCTCAGCGTCTTCTTTGCGTACGCCATTTGGCGAGCCGACGGTATGCTGAAGAACGCGCTCCTCTTCATTGTCGTGGTGACGCTGTTGACGACGCTCGTGGTCCGGTTGTTCTCGATCCTGATCATCCTCTCACCGAACGGACCGTTCAACCAGCTACTGGTCGCGATACAGGTGTTGCGTGAACCTACCCTGCTCGTGACGAACCTCTTCGGCGCGACAGTCGGACAGGTGTACACGATCTTTCCTTACACAGTCCTCTCGATCTACAGCGTCCTTTCTATCCTGGATTGGACCAAGGTGGAGGCTGCCCGCGACCTCGGTGCGACCGAGATTGGATCGTTCCGAGAGGTCGTACTCCCGCAGATCACTTCGGGGATTCTCGTCGGTGCTGTGATCAGTTTCGCTTGGTCGTTCGGTGCCTACGCCGCGCCGTTCCTGCTCGGATCCTCCGGTCAGGACACGGCCGCGATGGAGGTGTATCGCCTGATGGTCACTCGGTTCAACTGGCCGCTGGCGACCGCGCTCTCGTTCGTCGTCCTCTTGGTCGTGCTTGCGTCAGTGAGCCTCCTGTTCTTCGTGACGGACGACAACTTGGGTGATGCCTATGGTGCGTAGACGAACAGTTCAGACCGCGGCGTTCCGACTGGGATATGGGACGATGTTCCTGTTGTTGGTCGCTCCGTTGGTCGTGCTGATTACGACCTCCTTCGCCGGCTCGACCTCGTTCCAATTCCCGCCGCAGGAGTTGAGTCTCCAGTGGTACGTCGAGTTCGCACAGAGCCAGACGTGGATCACCGCCGTCAAAAACAGCATCATCGTCGGTACGGGAACGATCATCCTCTCGACGACCCTTTCGCTTCTGGCTGCCTTCGGCGTCCGGCAGAGTGACGTTACGTGGGTCGCTCGACTGGTTCCGGTGACGTTAATGCCGCTCTTTTTGCCGCCGGTGGTACTCGGAGTGGCGTTGCTTTCGTTCTTCGGGAGCTACAATCTGCATCAGACCTACGGGAGTATTATTGTGGCCCACGCACTCTGGGCAACGCCGATTTCGTTCCTCATTATTCAGTCGGTGATGACTCAAGTAAACTGGGGACTACAGGACGCAGCACTCGATCTCGGCGCTTCGCCGCTTAAAACCAAATTTGAAGTCATCTTTCCGCAGATCAGACAGGGGCTCTTCGCGTCTGCGCTGATCGCGTTCATCATCAGCCTCCAAGAGTTCATTATGGCTCTCTTTCTGTCGGGCCAAGATACTCGGACTATCCCTGTTCTCGCCTGGACCGCTATCAGTCAGATGCTGGATCCGATCGTGAACGTGGTTTCGACGCTGCTCATCACGCTCGTCGTAGTCGCGCTCGTCCTATCTGCATTCTCGATCGGATTAAACCGCCTCGCACGGCAACTCTGAGGTTTTAGGTCGTCATTTTTTTATGTTGGCCGCGGTATCGAACGTGGGATAGTGGGTGAGACGACTGCTGCTCGGGAATTCTGTTTATGAGCCACGGATTCGACATATTATAAATATATTTCTAATTTAATATTATATTACATACCTATAGAATTGATATATTAAACATACTATAAATGCAGATTAGAATACATTACATCTATTACATCCCAATAGTACAAGTATACGTACTAATCTATTACATAATTTCTATGTGATATTTGAAATCGTATTTGTTTAGTTATTTAATAATGTTGAGTGTTATGCGACCGACGCGTTACTCGCGGACGGTGATCTGATCGGCCCCTTTCGGTACGACACAGAGAAACGACCCGCGGTCGTCGCCGTCGTTTCGGTACCAGTGTTCGACACCCGCGGGAATCAGGAGTGAATCACCCGCCGAAACCGTGTGGGTCTCCTCGTCGATTCCGACTTGGTATTCGCCCTCGACGACGAACTGTTCGTGTTCGACCTCGTTGGTGTGCCGCGGGACGCGTGCGCCCGGTGCGAGGACGAAACGCCGCATATTGAAGTTCGGCGTCCCGTCCTCGTCGCCCAGCAAGACGCCTTTCCGGAGGCCCTCGGCCAACTCGACGGTGTCGTATTCGACGTCCGAGGCCCGGCGGAGGATCGGTTTCGGGTCAGTAGTCGTCATCACTCGTTGATTCGTGGGCGACACCTTGGGTTTGTTCACTAGATCATCAGCCGGTGCCGTAAGCGACGAAGGCAGGTCTTCGGGGATGCCACACGAACGGCACGTGGTGCAGACAGGAAGTATATCCGAACCCGACCTGTCGCCTCAGGCGGAGGTTTATTTCAGTCGGTCACGACGCACCCGTATGACCGGGAACCTCGTCGGGGCCGACGAGACGCTCTTTCGGATCGTCGAGGCGATGGCCGGGGCCGATTCGATGGGCGTGACCGAAGTTGCGGCCGAACTCGACCTCACAAAGAGCACGGCGCACAGGCACTTACAGACGCTCGCGGCGCACGGGTACGCCGTCAACGACGGCGGAACGTACCGCCTGTCGCACCAGTGGTTCCACCTCGGCACCGACGTGAAGTCCCGCAACCCGTTCTACCTGGCGTCCCGGCGGGAACTCGTGGTCCTCGCGGAGCGAACGGGACAGACGGCCTGGGCGGCCATCGAGGAGATGGGCGGGCTGATGTTCGTCAACGGAACCGGGGCGCGTCCCACGCACAACCCCGACCTGCTCGTCGGCAACTGGTCTTCGATCACGGAGACGGCCGCGGGGAAGTCGATCCTCGCGGCCCTCCCCGAGGAGCGTGCGGCCGAGATCATCGAAAACGCGGACGAGGCCGAGAAATCCCCGGAGGACGTTCGAACCGAACTCGAATACGTCCGAAACCGCGGCTACGCGATCAACCTCGGCGAACGCATCTCGGGCATCTACGCAATCGGGATGGCCGCCGTCGTCGACGGCACCGTCTACGGGGCGATGTCGCTTTCGAGCCCGTCCGACGACCTGATAACGTCCGACCGCGAGAGCGCGTTGGACGCCCTCTCGGCGGCCGTCGAACGCGTCGAACGGAAGCTCGCCGAGAAGAATTGACCGAACGCGCCCGTCAGGTGTCGTTCCCGCGGAGGTACGCGAACTGGGCGTTCAGTTCCCGACGTCGCTGCCGCTTTATCACCGTCTCGTCGAGGACCGAGCCGACGACGGCGACGCCGAGTGAGAACTCCGTCTCCGCCTCCACTCTCGTCCCTCCGTCGACGGCGGTCACGGTGTAGGTGGTGTCCATTTCCTCGAAGATCCCCTCCTCTTGGCGGTACGCCAAGTCGGCGTCGGGGTCGTCGAACAGTTCGAGCGAGAGCTCGATGGTGGCCGGCCCGACGGCGTTTTCGATCGTGAGGTGCGATCCCTCGCGACGGACCGCGTCGAACCCCGCCGCACGCATAAACGGCTCGACCTCCCGCATCCGCTGGCGGACCGTAGCCGCGTCCTCGTCGAGGACCGCCGTCACTGAGACGCTCGTCATCGATTCGGGCTACTTCTTCGGGAGTTGGGCGACGAACTCGCCCGGTCCACGCCGTTCGACCTCGTACCCCTCGGCGTCGAAGGAATCGACTTCCGCCTGCATCTCGTAGAACAGCGGTTTCGGGTCGTGGTCGTTGACCAGTTCGAGCGTCTCGCCGCTCGCTAAGGACTCGAACGTATCGTGAATTTTCGGGTGTCGGTCCGCCGGCGGGACGTCCCTGAGATCGAGGGTCGTTGCTGCCATACGAACGAAGGTCGGTGTCGGACCCACGAGTTTCTTCGGACGAATATGTTCGGACCTCGACGGTCTGTCCGCGCACACCGCTACTCGACGTACAGCGAGTAGAGGATGACGCCGAACCCGGCCGTGGTGAAGAGGCTCTCGACGACGAGCGCGACGCTTGGATCCAGCGGCGAGAACTGGTCGACGACGCCCGCGAACAGGGCACCGACGGTCACGACGCCGAACCCAATGGTGAGCGCCCGGAGCGCGGCCGATCGGGTCCGCCGAAACGCCCTGAACGAGTAGAGGGTGATCGACCCCCCGAGCACGAGCGTCAGCGTTTTCAGCGCGACGGCGACCGGTGTCACGCTCATTCGATCCGCCTCCCTGACGCTGTCCCTGCTGCGTACATATAGTGGATGCCGATACTCGGCGGCGTGGCGTGTGTTTCGCGCCGAACATATTCGCCCTCGCTCACGCCGACTCGTCCTCGGTCGAGACGAACTCCTTGATGACCTTTCCCTCCGCGCGGTGGAGTTTCTCGCTCGTCGTCGACTTCGCGAGGCCGACCGCCTCCGCCAGTTCGGTGAGCGTGCTCGTCCGCGGCGTGTCGTAGTAGCCGCGCTCGACAGCCGTCTCGAGGAGGTCGTACTGCTCGTCGGTGAGGAGCGTCTGCGTGTCGATAGACTGCGTGATCGAGACGAGGTCGAACGGGATCCCGAACTGTTCGAGCAGCGCGCCGAGCTCGGAGAGCTTCTCCCGAGAGGCGGTCAGTTCGACGGTCACTTCGCCGTCGACGATGGTTATCGGGAGTTCCAGCGGGATCCCGGCTTCGCTCAGCGAGCGGATCAACAGCGGTTCCGTCGTCTCGAACTGCACGAGGGCTCGATCGGCCTGTGCTTCGAGGATCGTCACCGACGTGACGCTCTCGTAGCCGTCGATCGTCGTCACGATCGGCTCGATGTCCGCGGCGGTCACCTCGACGAGACCGACGCCGGCGTCGCCCGAGGGCATCGCGGCGAGCACCGTGAACTCGGCGTCGGGGTACTGCGAGGAGAGCGCGGAGACCCACACCTGTTCTGGGAGATCCAACGAGAGTGTCGCTCGGGGCATACCAGATGCTTGATCGAGCGCGGAGAGTAAAGTACCCACGAATATGTTCGCCACCGACTCACTCCGCCGGGAACGGCCGCGTCGTGTTTTCTGCGCGGGAGTCCACGCTCCGACTGTACTATGAACACGACGGACAATCGCGTCGAAGGCGGCAGCGAGCGGACACTCTCACGTCGCGGTGCGCTGCGGGCGCTCGGCGGGGCCGCGGCTGGCGGGGCGGTGCTCGGAGCCAGCGCGACAGGCGCACGGGCGCAGTCGTCCGGTGAGGACCTCGACTCGTGGCTCGGGGACGTCTCGAACTACGACGGCGTCGACGACCAGACGGGCAGCGGTTCGGTGGAAGTCGAAGTCGGTGCCGAGGCGAACGGCGGCGCGTTCGGGTTCGGCCCGGCCGCGATACGGATCGATCCGGGGACGACGGTCACGTGGTCGTGGACCGGGAAGGGCGGCTCGCACAACGTGGTCGACACCGACGGGAGCTTCGAGTCGGACCTCGTCGACTCCGCGGGCCACACGTTCGAGCACACCTTCGAGAGCGAGGGCACGTACACCTACTCCTGCGTGCCGCACGAGTCGATGGGGATGAAGGGAGCCGTCGTCGTCGGCGGCAGCGGCGGGGGCAGTGACGGCAGTGGAGGCGATGGAGGCGGCTCCGGGGCGGACCTCGCAGCCCCCTTCGGCGACGACGCGACGCGGAACGCGGGCGGGCTCGCGCTCGGCGGTGTGTTCGCGGCCGCGTTGGCGTCGCCGGGGCTCTTCGGCGCGTTCCTCTGGCTCAAAGAGCGCGGCGAGGAGTGACCCGCCGCCTCGGGGCCCGCGGTCAGTCCGGGCTGGTTTCCGCCCTGACTTCGCCCCACATGTCCGAGAGCTGGTCGGCGGCCGAGCGCGACGGCGAAACGACACTCAGTTCCAACTCGCCGTCCGAGCGCCTGACGACGACTTCCTCGAAGTCGATCACGTACCGCGCGGCGTCTGCGCGCTGTTGCTTCCGAAGGAGACCCGCTTCGACCATCGCTTCGAGCTTCTGATACGCTGTCGAACGGGGGATGTCGCACGCCTCGGCGATCTCCGCGGCCGTCAGTGGCCGGTCGAGAGACCGGAGGACGGTCCAGCACTGCTCGCTCGCGAGGGTGTCGAAAACCGTCTCGAAGTCGGGTTCGAGCGCGTTAGCGAGGGGGTTCGAGGACATCTCAGATCGTGTGGGTTCCGGCGCGGTCGGTTCGATATGCGGCTCTGTCGTCTGCGTTTGTAAACACTCCGCTCCGTACCCCACGTCGCATAGGCTGGTCTTGCCCCTCGGACGGGTTGCGCTCTGTCCCGAATATGTTCGATCCCGTCCACGGCCCCAAGAACCGAATCGACCTTATAGGGGGATTACTCCCCGAGGCCAACGTGTAATGACCACCTACGGTGCACCCGGTTCGACGATGTCTCGTCGCGAGTTCCTCGCTGCCAGCGGGAGCGCGGGACTCATCGGCGCGGCTGGCTGTACGGCACCGACGAACGAGCGGACGCGAACAGCGATGGGAGACGACGGAACCGCCGCAGCGACCCAGAACAGCTCACTCCCGGAGACCAGTCCCCCTGAGGTCGTCAACGTCGACGAACAGGGCGGGTCGGTGACGCTGAAATCGCGCCCCGCGCGACACACGGCGCACCCGCTGGAAACGATGGGCGGCCCGGTCGACATTCCCCAAGTGTGGGCGTTCCAGACGGAAGACGGCGACCCGAGCGTCCCCGGTCCGATCCTGCGAACGACCGAGGGCGAGGATATGGAGGTCACGCTGGACAACACTGAGGGGATGCGGCCGCACACGCTGCACTTCCACGGCGTCCGGAAGGCGTGGGCCGACGACGGCGTTCCCACGACGACGGGGATCCGCGTCGACCCCGGAGAGAAACACACCTACACGATCCCCGCGAACGTGCCCGGCACGCACCTGTATCACTGCCACTACCAGACGCACCGGCACATCGAGATGGGGATGTACGGGATCTTCCGCGTCGACCCCGAGGGCTACGAGCCCGCCGACCGGGAGTACTTCATGACCGTCAAGGACTGGGACTCCCGACTGCCGCGGCAGATGGCCGGCGAGGACGTGCGCTACGACCCCCGGAACCGCAACCCCGACATCTTCACCATCAACGGCAAGAGCGCGCCGCGGACGCTGCACCCCGAGGACGGGTCACCGATCATCGTCAGCGAGGGCGATCAGGTCCGGATCCACTTCGCGAACAACGGCTACATGAGCCACCCGCTTCACATCCAAACCATCGGTTCAAGCGGGTCGAGAAGGACGGCGGGCAGATTCCGGAGGCCGCCCAACACGAGATGGACGTCACCAACGTCGCGCCCGCGGAACGACACACGATCGAGTTCACCGCCGACGCCGAGCCGGGTATCTACCTGCTGCACTGTCACAAGGTGAACCACGTGATGAACGGCGGCTTCTACCCCGGCGGGATGCTCGGCGGCGTCGTCTACGAGAGCGCGATGGACACCGACATCTTCGCGCAGTTGATGGAGTACGCCGGCTACGAGGGATAGAAGGGACGGAGGTCGACGAATGCGACGTCGGCAAACGTCCTTCGCCGACGTCACGATCGGCGCGGATTCTCGCCGCGTTCGATCGGCCGAACATATTCGTCCGCACTGAGCCGCTTCGGGAACGGGCGGGACCGCTCTTTTGTGGGTGGCGTCTACGACCGCCCGTATGCAGATACGACGTAAGACAATCGCGAAAGTGATCGCCGTCGTGTTCATCTTCAACCTGGTGGTGATGGGCACGGGTGCGTGGTTCGCCTATCAGGAAGCGCCGCCGATCCCCGAGGAGGTCGTCGGTCCCGACGGCGACGTCGTCGTCACCGGTCAGGAGATCCGCGACGGCAAGCGGACGTTCCAGCGGAACGGGCTGATGAACCACGGCTCGATCCTCGGTAACGGTGCCTACTACGGGGCCGACTACACCGCCGACGCCCTGGAGTTGAAGGTCCAACACATGCGCGATTACTACGCGCAGGAGCGCTACGGCAGCGCGTACGCCGACCTCAGCTCCGAACGTCGAGCCGCGATCGCGGACGTGGTGAAGCAGGACCTCGAGGAGTCCTACGAAGGCGGCGCGATCGAGTACTCCGAGGCGGAGCTGTACGCGCACGAACAGGTTCGAGAGGAGTACGTGCAGCGGTACCACGAGGGCTCACACGAGCGAGGGGTGGGCGCGGGCACGATCGAGTCCGCCGAAGACGCCCGACAGTTCGCGGACTTCGCGATGTGGACCGCGTGGTTCTCTCACACCGACCGCCCGGGAAGCTCTCACTCCTACACCAACGACTGGCCGTACCAGCCCGGAGCGGGTAACGACGCCACGCCTGCCGCGATGACGTGGAGCGTCATCGCGATGGTGCTGCTCGTCGCCGGCGCGGGTGCCGGGATCTGGCTCTACCGAGCCGTCGAACTGCCAGAGCCCGAAGCGGCGGGCCTCTCGGTTCCCCAGCCCGGAGACGTCAGCGTCTTCCCGAGCCAGCGCGCCGCGCTCCGGTTCGTTCCGGTCGCCGCCGGGCTGTTCCTCGCGCAGGTCCTCTTGGGCGGCTTACTGGCGCACTTCTACATCGAACGCGCCGGGTTCTTCGGCGTCGAGGAGATCTTCGGCGTCCACATCCTGCAACTGCTCCCGTTCTCCATCGCGAAGACCTGGCACATCGACCTCGGGATCCTCTGGATCGCCGCGACGTGGTTGGGCGCGGGGCTGTACCTCCCGCCGCTCCTGACCGGACACGAGCCGAAGCGGCAGTCGACCTACGTCAACGGCCTGTTGGCCGCGATCGTCGTCGTCGTGGTCGGCGGCCTCGCGGGGATCTGGCTCGGATCGAACGGCTACTTCGGCGATCAGCTCTGGTGGCTCCTCGGCAACGAGGGCCTCGAGTACCTCGAGGTCGGGAAGATCTGGCAGTTCGGCATCCTCGCCGGGTTCGGCATCTGGGCCGTGCTGGCGATCCGTGGACTGAAACCGCTCTTGGACCGCGAACCGGTCTACGGGCTCGCGCACATGATCCTCTACGCCGGCGGATCGATCGCGCTGCTGTTCACCGCCGGGTTCCTCTTCACGCCCTCGACGAACATCGCAGTCACCGAGTTCTGGCGCTGGTGGGTCGTCCACATGTGGGTCGAGGGGGCCTTCGAGTTCTTCATCGTCGCCATCATCGGGCTCACGCTCGTCTCGATGAACCTACTCTCGCGGCGCAGCGCCGAGAAGGCCGTGATGCTGCAGGCGCTGCTCGTGATGGGGACCGGCGTCATCGGCGTCTCGCACCACTACTGGTGGGTCGGGATGCCCGATATGTGGGTGCCCATCGGGAGCGTGTTCTCGACGCTCGAACTCATCCCGCTGGTGTTCATCCTCTACGAGGCGCTGGGGCAGTACAGCGCGATGACGGTCGACGAGTTCCCCTACCGGCTCCCGTTCCTGTTCATCGTCGCCAGCGGCGTCTGGAACTTCGTCGGCGCGGGCGTCCTCGGCTTCTTCATCAACCTCCCGCTGATCAACTACTACGAGCACGGGACCTACCTCACCGTCGGCCACGCCCACGCCGCGATGTTCGGCGCGTTCGGGTTCCTCGCGCTCGGGATGGTGACGTACATGCTCCAGCTCTCGATCGATCCCGAGCGCTGGGACGGCTCGTGGCTCCGGGCGGCGTTCTGGTGCTGGAACGTCGGCCTCGCGCTGATGGTGTTCGTCTCCGTCCTGCCGGTCGGCTTCCTCCAGTTGGAAGCCGTGTTCACGCAGGGGTACGCCGCGGGACGAAGTCTGGCCTTCTACAACCAGCCGCTCGTCCAGAACCTCTTCTGGGCGCGACTCCCGGGTGACACCCTGATCATCGTCGGCACCGCGATCTACGCCGCTGACCTCCTCAGAAAGCGCTTCGTCCTCCGCCGCTCGGAGGACGACCCGTCAGTCGAGGATATGGCCGTCGCGGAGGGCGTCCTGAGCGACGACTGACGCCGACGGACGAACCGTTTCGCCCGGGTGATCTTTGTGCGTTCCACCCCCCGAACTCCCCCCTCCTGTGTGCCGTCTACTCGTCCATACTGGTGCATATGTGGCCTTCCGAGCGTACGGTGGCGTTAACAAAACGCCCGTCCGACGCAGATCCGGTATGGCGCTCATCGACTCCGCGATCGTGTTCGTCGTCAGTCTCCTCGTCGGCGGGCTCGGCATCTACGTCGGCGCGCGCATCGTCACGGGCGAATCCGACTACACGTACGCCATCGTGACCGCGTTGCTCGGTGCGATAATCTGGGCCGTCGTCGGCCTCCTCTTCGGCTGGATCCCGCTTCTCGGACCGCTTCTCGTCCTCGTCGCCTACGTCGCGGTGCTAAACTACAGGTACCCCGGCGGGTGGCTCAAAGCCGTCCTGATCGCGCTGGTCGCGTGGCTCGCGACGGTCGTGGTCCTGTACGTCCTCGCCGTCCTCGGGTTCGGCGGCTTCGAGGCCGTCGGTATCCCGGGCGCGTGAGACCGGGTCATCACCGCCGGATCGACGTCGCCTCGGGATCTGAGCCGTCAGCGCGTCCCCGAGGCTATCGGTGGGTGACGGCTCGAACAGCGCCGCTGCAGCACCGGTACTCGTTCTGACTATCCCGAACCGATTCGTACAGCAGAGGCGCGTCTGAGTAAACGTTCGACCCTGAATATGTTCGTCCGGTGTACAGGTGCGAAATAATCGCCGCCCGCTTATACCCGGTTCGGGGGCCTTCGTCCAACTGGAGGATGAAGGACAATGCTCGCTACGACCCGGCGACGGACGTTGAAAGCACTCGGCCTCGGAGGGGCCGCATCGCTCGCAGGCTGCGTTAGCTCCGCACCGACAGCCAACAACGCGGCCGCGACCCAAGAACCGACGGAGGCCGCCGCGGCGCAGTCTGTCGACGTCGACAGGATCGCCGCCGACCCGACCGACATTCCCGATCCGATCGATCGGGACTCGCCCGCGGAGGTCGACGTGACGCTGCACTCCGAGGAGGCGGTCGCCGAGATCGAGGACGGAGTCACGTTCACCTACATGACCTACAACGGGCAGGTTCCCGGCCCGTTCATCCGCGTCCGACAGGGTGACACGGTGAACCTGACGTTCGAGAACGACGAGTCGAACTCGCTGCCGCACAACGTGGACTTCCACGCGGTCGCCGGTCCCGGCGGCGGCGCGGAGGCGACGACGACCGCGCCCGGCGAGTCCGCCGAACTCCGGTTCAAGGCGACCTACCCCGGAGCGTACATCTACCACTGCGCCGTCCCGAACATGGACATGCACATCAGCGCGGGGATGTTCGGCATCATCCTCGTGGAACCGCCGGAGGGGATGCCCGAGGTCGACCACGAGATCTACATCGGCCAGCACGAGCTCTACACGGACAAACCGACCGGCGAGGAGGGCCACCACAAGTTCGATATGGACTCGATGCGCAGCGAGGAGCCCTGCTACGTGCTGATGAACGGCGAGAAGTACGCCTGGACGCCGAACGGGTACGGCCCCGCGGTGACCGCCGGGACCGACGAGACCGTCCGGGTGTTCTTCGTCGACGGCGGGCCGAACCTCTCCAGTAGCTTCCACCCGATCGGGAGCGTCTGGGAGACGCTGTACCCCGACGGATCGCTTAGCACGGAGCCGCAGACGCACATCCAGACGCGGCTCGTCCCGCCGGGCAGCACGACGGTCGCGACGATGAACTCGCCGGTCCCTGGCGACTTCAAACTCGTCGATCACTCGCTGTCGCGGGTCGCGCGCAAGGGCTGTATGGCGGTCGTCCGAGCGGAAGGCGAGGAGCGGCCGGACATCTTCGACGCCGACCCCGCCTGACCCGTCTCGGGCGCTGCGACCCGCCGTTGCCCGCCGACCGACCGCAGCGAGGCAAAGGTACTTTTCCGCGAGGATCCGAGAGCCGCTATGGTCCCCTTGGAGATGGGCTGGCGGCACCTGTTGTTCGAGAACTGGCCGGTCGATCCGGACCTGCTCGACGCGCACCTCCCGGCCGCGTTGGAGCCAGACCAGTTCGACGGCTCGGCGTGGCTCTCCGTGATCCCGTTCACGAACGTCGACGTCAGACCGAAGGGACTCCCTCACCGCCTCGGCGTTCGACTCCCCGAGATCAACGTCCGAACGTACGTCACCCGCGACGGCGTCCCCAGCGTCTACTTCTTCAGTCTGGACGCCCAAGGGGTCGCGAGCGTCGTCGGCGCGCGGCTGTTTCAGCACCTGCCGTACTACTACGCGCGGATCTCGCTCACCGGCGCGGACGGCAGCGTCGACTTCAGCAGTCGCCGCCGTCACCCCGGGGCGCGGCCCGCGCGCTACGAGGCCACCTACGGACCGACCGGCGAACCGTTCGAGGCACCCGCAGACCCCCTCGCGGCGTTCCTCGTCGAGCGGTACCGGTTCTACACCGAATCGCCCGCCGGCGACCTCCGGTACACCGACGTGAGCCACCATCCGTGGACGCTGTACCCGGCCGAGGCGAGCGTCGAGACCGACACGTTGCTGTCGGCCGACGGGTTCGATCGACCCGAGGAGGAGCCCGTGTACTTCTACAGCCCGGGGCTCGACGTCGTCGCCTCGCGGAGCAAACGGGCAGCCGAGGAGGTGTGAGATGGCCGACAGCGACCCCGATACCTCTGAGCACCCTGTCGTCCTCTTCGACGGCGTCTGTAACCTCTGCAACGGCGTCGTGAGCTTCCTGATCCCGCGCGATCCAGAGGGTCAGCTCCGGTTCGCGTCGCTGCAGTCGGAGGTCGGCCGCGCGCTCCTCGCGCGCCACCACCTCCCGGCCGACGACCTCGAAACCGTCGTGCTCGTGGATGGCGACAGCGCGTACACGAAATCAGACGCGGCGATCCGGATCGCGGAGCTGCTCGGGTGGCCCTACCGGCTTCTCACGGTCGGGTGGGCCGTCCCGCGCGGCGTACGCGACGGGCTCTACGACCTCGTCGCCGAGAACCGCTACGAGTGGTTCGGACGGAAAGATCAGTGTATGGTCCCCGACGAGGACGTCAGCCACCGGTTCCTCGATTAGTCGTCGGCGCGTCGGGCGAGGACGAGAAGCGCCGTGCTGGGTTCGCGCGCGACCGGAGAGATCTCGCGTTCCCCGGCGAAGCGAGCGACGTCGCCGACGTCCAAGGAGTGCGTCTCGTCGTCGAGGTCGAGGTCGACCGCGCCGTCGACGACGTAGAACACGATGTCCCTGCCGGGGTGAGTGTGCGGTGCGATCCGCTCGTCGGCGTCGAGCGAGAGCCGGACGGTCTTGGGTTCCGCCCCCGGAAAGACGGCTGCGTGCGGGTCGCCTTCGAGCGCCGAGAGGGATTCGACGGTAGCCATAGTCGGACCGAACGCGGCCAGCGTCCTAACCCTCTCGACGAACATATTCGCACCGTGGTCGTCGGAACGACGCGCCCCACTCGTCGGCGACCCCCGTTCGAGCCCGGTGACGCCCCACACCCGCGCTGTCAACGCTTTTGTTCCCGCCCCGACATCGACGGGTATGGACCTACACCTGGAGGGCGACTCGGCGCTCGTGACCGCGTCGAGCAGCGGCCTCGGGAAGGCCTCCGCGCGGGCGCTCGCTGCCGAGGGGGCGAACGTCGTGCTCAATGGACGAGACGAGGAACGCCTCGAAGCGGCCGTCGCTGAGGTCCGCGAGGACGCGGCCGCCGAGGCGAGAGTCGTCGGCCACGCGGCGGACCTGACCGACGCCGAGGCGGGCGAGTCGCTCGTCGAGCGGACCGTCGAGGAGTTCGGCGGCCTCGACCACCTCGTCACGTCCGCGGGCGGACCGCCGGCGAAACCCTTCCTCGAAACGACGGACGAGGAGTGGTACGCGGCGTTCGACGGGCTCGTGATGAGCGTCGTCCGGACCGTCAGGGCCGCCGAACCGCACCTCCGCGAGTCCGACCACGGAACCGTGGTCACCATCGCGTCGGTGAGCGTCAAGGAGGCCGTCGACGACCTCGTGCTCTCGAACGCCGTTCGGGCTGGCGTCGTCGGACTGGAGAAGACGCTCTCGAAGGAACTCGCCCCGGAGATCCGTGCGAACGCGGTTCTCCCGGGGACGCACGAGACCCCCCGCGTGGAGGCGCTCGTCGAACAGGGCGTGCGGGCGGGAGCGTACGACTCCTACGAGTCGGGGCTCGCGGATTGGGCCGGCGAGATCCCCGTCGGTCGGATCGGCGACCCGATGGAGTTGGGACGGACGGTCGCCTTCCTCTCGTCGCCGCAGTCGGCGTACATCTCGGGCACGGCGATCCCTATCGACGGCGGCGAGAGCGCGTCGAATCTATGAACACGGGGGCGGGGTTCCGATGACGCTCCGGGTCGACTGGCGCGTCAGCGTGGGCCTCGTCGGGACGATCCTCAAGTGGCTCTGGGTCCCGCTCTCGATGCCGCTCGCGGTCGCCCTGTACGACGGGACCCCGCTGCTGCCGTTCCTGATCCCGATGGCGGGCACCGCCGCCGTGGGTGCTGGCCTCGAACGGCTCCCGGAGACGCGCGAGCTACGGGCCAGAGAGGCGTTCCTGATGGTCGCGCTGACGTGGCTGAGCATCGCGCTCGTCGGGACGGTGCCCTTCCTGCTCGCGGGCAACGGCGTACTCGCCGCACCGGTCAACGCGCTCTTCGAGAGTATGAGCGGGATCACGACGACCGGCGCGACCGTGATCGTCGACTTCGGGGCGCACTCGCGGGCGATTCACCTGTGGCGCTCGACGCTGCAGTGGCTCGGCGGTCTCGGGATTCTCGTCCTCGCGACCGCGCTGCTCTCACAGCTCTCCGTCGGGGGCGCACAGCTGATGGAGACGGAGACGCAGACGCAGGACTTCAACAAGCTGACGCCGCGGATCTCCGAGACGGCGGCGGTCCTCTGGAAGCTCTACGTCGGCCTCACGGGCCTGATGATCGTCGTCCTCGTCGGGCTCCGCCTCGTCGGACTCGCCCCGGAGATGACGGTCTTCGACGCCGTGGCCCACGCCTTCACGGCGGTCTCGACGAGCGGGTTCTCTCCCCGCGGGGACAGCATCGCGGCCTTCTCCCCGGCGGTCCAGTGGGCGGTGATCCCGTTTATGGCGCTCGGTGCGACCAGCTTTATGCTGCTGTACTTCGTCCTGCAGGGGGACTTCTCGCGGCTTCGTCAGAGCGACGAGTTCCGGTTCTACCTCACGGTTCTCGGCGTGTTCACCGTCGGCATCGCCGCAGTGCTCCTCACTAGTGCATCACCGGTGTTCACCGCCGAGGAGACGCTCCGGCACTCGCTGTTTCAGGTCGTCTCGATCGTGACGACGACGGGCTATGCGAGCGTCGACTTCGACCTCTGGTCGCCGGCGGCGAAGCACCTGCTGTTCGTCGGGATGTTCATCGGGGGGATGGCCGGCAGCACGACCTGCTCGATCAAGGCGCTCCGCTGGCTGGTCGTGCTGAAGGCGTTCCGTCGGGACCTGTTCGTCGCGACGACGCCGAGCGCGATCCGTCCGGTCCGGCTGAGCGGGCGGGCCGTCGACGAGGAGACGGTCCGAGACATCTACGCGTACACGCTGGTGAGCCTCGTCTTCTTCATCCTCGGCACCGTGTTCGTCGTCGTCGACGCCTCGCGCGTGCAGGTCGCCGTCACCGAGTTCGAGGCGATGAGCGCGGTCGCGGCCACGTTCTTCAACGTCGGCCCCGCGTTCGGAATCGCCGGACCGCTCGCCAGCTACGAGCCGTTTCCGACGTCGACGAAGCTCGTGATGGTCTTTCTGATGTGGATGGGCCGAATCGAAATCATCCCGGTGCTCGTCCTCTTGACGCCCTCGTTCTGGCGCTCCTAGCGTCCGACGCCGCACGGTTCCCCCTACCCCGTTTTCGGCGCGAATCGGAACGCACGTAACCGTCCGTCGACGAGCCAGAGACGTGACGGCTTCGACGACGTCGACGAGCGAGACGGCGCGGTACGCGAGGCGGATGCTCGTGACCGTGTCGCTGGGATGGGCCCTGCTGCAGACCGGTCGGTACCTCCTCTCGCCGCTGCTGCCGACGATCATCGTCGACCTCGGCATCACCGAGGCGACCGCCGGCATCGCGCTCGCGGTCTTCCAGGGAACGTACGCGCTCGTCCAGTACCCGAGCGGCGAGTACTCCGATCGGTGGAACCGAACGACGCTGATCGTGCCCGGCCTCGCGATATTGGTCGCTGGATTCGCGCTGTTCGGTCTGACGACGGGGCTGGCGATGTTCCTCGTCGCGGCGACGATCACGGGCGTCGGAAAGGGCCTGTTCGCGATCCCATCGCGCGCCCTGCTTTCGGACCTATTCACGACGAACCGGGGGCGGGCGCTCGGCATCTACGCCGCCGGGACCGACCTCGGGGGCCTCGTCTCGTCGGGGATCGCGGTGCTCGCGCTCACGTACGCGACCTGGCGGACGCCGTTCTTCCCGGTCGCGCTCGCTCTCGCGGTCCTCGCCGTCGTCTTCGCGTCGGTGACGCGGGAACCGTACGAGGTCGGGAGCAGGTCGCTGGAACTCCGGAGCACGGTCGCCCGGTTGGTGCAGAGCGCCAGCCAGCGCGAGACGATCCTCGCGTTCTCGCTGTTCTACTTCATGGTCGGCGGGTTCATCAACTTCGCACCCGCGTATCTCGCGCAGGCGAAGGGGTTCTCCGACAGTCTGGCCGGACTGACGTTCGCGATCGTGTTCGCCGTCGGCTTCGCGGTGAAACCCACCGCCGGCACGCTCGGGGATCGGTTCTCGCGCCGGGGGATCGCCGTCTCCGGCCTGTTGATCGCGGCGGCCTCGCTCCTCGCGCTCGTCGCCGCCTCCTCGAACCTCGCGATCTGGGCGGCGGTCGCGCTACTGGCGCTTGGCTATAAGACGGGGTTCCCGCTCGCCGACGCGATCATCCTGGACGGCGCGCCCGCCGACGGGATGGGTGCAGACCTCGGAGCCGCGCGGGCGATCTTCCTGAGCGCGAACGCGCTCGGCCCCGCCTACGTGGGGATCGTGGCCACCTACGTCAGCTACGACGTCGCCTTCGGCGGGTTCGTCGTCTGCCTCGTGGCGGCGGCGGCGCTGCTGTTCAAAAGCCAGTGACTCGGGTTCTCGGTCCGCTCACAGCGTCGCCGGTTCCGGGGCGCGCCACGCCAGTACGAGACCCGTAACCGCGAGCAGCCCGACGAAGAGGAACGCGATATCGAACCCCGCGCTGTCGACGATCGCGCCGCCGACGATCGGCGAGAGGAACGCGCCCGCCAGCCCGACGCTGGTCTGAAACGCGACCGCGGTGGCCGCGACGTGGGGGTCGACGACCTCGCGGACGTACGTGAACGAGAGCCCGAGCGTGAGTTGGATCGCGAAGCCCGAAAGCAGCAGCGCGCCGATCAACAGCCAGATCGAGCTCAGGTGCGTGAACCCCAACACCAGCGGCGCGGCGACGGCGAACGAACCGACGAGGACCGGTTGTCTGCGACCGCCGAACACCCGGTCGGAGAGGAGCCCGCTGCTGATCCGCGCGAGGACGCCGACGGCCGGAAAGATCGCCACGAGTCCGCCGCTCACCGCGAGTGAGAGCCCCACTTCTCGGGTCAGATACGTGGAGCCCCAACTGTTGACGAACAGATACAGCGCGTAACTGAGGAACCCGAGCGCGCCGACGAGCCAGACGGTCCCGTTCCCGAGGACCGACGCGAAGGCGCTCACCGAGGGCGCGTCGCTGCGGGCGGAACCGAGGCCGCGGCTCGCCGGTAGGAAGACCAGCAGCCCGAGGAGCGCGACGCCGGTGAACGCGAGGAAGATGGCCGGCCAGCCGAACCGGGCCGCGATGAGCGGGCCCGTCCCCTGACCGATCGCGAAGCCGACGGGGCCGCTCGCGGTGAAGATGCCGACGGCCGTCGCGCGGTGCTCGGCGCTCACGGCGCGGCTGACGATGTCGATGCCGGCGTTCCAGACGACGACGTACGCGACGCCGCCGACGGCCCGCGAGGCGATCACCGACCAGTAGTTCCCCTGCCGACCGGCGATCCAGCCCCACACGCCCGCGACGAACAGCGCCAGCACGGCGAGGGCCATCGCTCGTCGGGTGTCCGTGCGGTCCAACACCGCTCCAACCGGGAGGCTCGCGACGACCGCCGTGCCGAACATGATGCTGACGAGGAGGCCGGCGACCGACGAACTGACGCCCAGCGACTCCTGGATGATCGGCGTGACGCTCGCGGGGACGATCTCGTAGGCGGCCAGTCCCGCGGACATCAGGCTCGCTCCGGCGACGAGACCGACCGTCCGCCAGTCGGTCCCGTCTCTCCGAGACGAATCAGGTCCGTTCTGTCCGCCGCTTTCTGATCCGGTACTCATCAATAGCGGAACGTGTTCGCTACCGTCTCTAGAAGCCACCGATCGGTCTGCACAGGGACCGACGGCGGTACGCGTCCCACCGACCGGTCGCTATCCGTCGATCGCGACGACTTCCTGCTCGAACCGCTCGCCCCGCCAGCGCCACGACCCCACGAACGGACGACCGTCGACCGCGCAGATCACGTACGAGTAGCCGGTCCACGTCGCACGGTCGGCGTCGACGGCGCTCGGCCGGGGCGGTCCCCGCGGGTGTGTGTGATAGAATCCGACGACGTCGAGTCCGCGGGACTCGATCAAGTCGATCCGCTCGAGGAGCGCTTCGGGGTCGAGTTCGTAGCGGCTCTGCGGTCGATCCGCGACGTTCGCTATCGGGTGCGATTCGGACGCGAGGCTCTCCTCGTCCCCGTGTTCCCCGGCGAGAACGCCGCAGACTTCCTCGGGAGCGCCTTCCTTGGCGCGGTCGACGATCGCGTCGTAGACGCTTCGGCGGATCGAGAGCACGGTGAAGCGTCCGCGCCCGAGGACCTAAACGTTCCCGCCGCAGACGCAGTCGCCGCTCACTCGTCGTCGGTTTCGAGATCGTAGCTCCACGCCTGGTACCCGCCCGACATACTCCGGACCGACGCGGACTCGCCGATCGACTCGTAGCTCTCGATGAGTCGGGCCGCCTGGATCGACGACTGCCCGATCGGACACGCCACGACGACGTCGTCCGCCCAGTCGATCTCGTCGACGCGGCGCGGCAGCTCGTGCATCGGCACGTTCTCGGCACCGGGGATGTGTCCCTGCGCGAACTCCACGGGCGAGCGGATGTCGATGATCTGGACGCGCTCGTCGGCGTCGAGCTTCCGTTTTACTTCCTCGGGGGTGATCTCTTCGACGGTCATTTCCGTGGGGTAGTTACTCACGGCACTAACTCATTTCGGAGCGCAGTCGTCCGGATCCCAGCTCGCGGGAGGACCGCAGTTTAGTACCGCGCGACCGTAGTCGACGCCGATGGAACTGGTCTCAGTCGCCGCGGTCGCCGAAAACGGCGTGATCGGGCGCGACGGCGAACTCCCCTGGGAGAGCATTCCCGCGGACAAGCGACAGTACCGCCGGCGCGTCGCCGACGCGCCGGTCGTCCTCGGCCGTCGGACGTTCGAATCGATGCGAGAGGACCTCCCCGGCAGCCACCAGATCGTGCTCAGTCGGTCCGAACGCACCTTCGACGTCGACACGGCGTTTCACGCCGGGAGCGTCGAGGAAGCGGTCGCTATCGCCGAGTCGCTCGGTGCCGACGTGGTCTACGTCCTCGGCGGCGCGAAGATCTACGAGCTGTTTCAGCCGCACGTCGATCGGATGATCCTGAGCCGCGTCCCCGGCGCGTACGAGGGCGACGTCCGCTATCCCGAGTGGGACGAGTCGGCGTGGCGGTTGGCGTCCTCCGAACCGTGGGAGGGCTTCACCCTCGAAGAGTGGGTGCGAGGCGTACCCGTATAACGCGGCTTCGAGACGTGACTCGATAGGTTGCGAACAGTCGGTACGGGTCGCGTGGACCGCCTCGCCGGCAGGCAGTCGCGTCGTCGGTTCCCCCGTCGGCCGTGCCGAACAACCGCGTTCCGACGCGGGGCGAGCGTCAGCGCACGCGGGCACTGGCCGCGGGTTGGTATATGAACGTACGTCTCCGCGTCAGGTACATACGAATCGGCGTCCAAACGCGGGTATGACCCTCGAAACAGCGACGTTCGGCGGCGGGTGTTTCTGGTGTACCGAGGCGGCGATGAAGGAGTTGTCGGGCGTCGAGTCGGTCACGTCGGGGTACGCGGGCGGCGAGACCGAGGACCCGACCTATCGAGAGGTCTGCTCGGGATCGACGGGCCACGCCGAGGTCGTTCAAGTCGAGTTCGACCCCGACCTGATCTCGTACGTCGACTTACTGGAGGTGTTCTTCGCGACGCACGACCCGACGCAGTTGAACCGTCAGGGGCCGGACGTGGGGACGCAGTACCGCTCGATCGTCCTCTATCACGACGACGAACAGCGGCGAGAGGTCGAGGCGTACGTGGACGCGCTCGACGGGGAGTACGACGACGCGGTCGTCACCGAGATCGAACCGCTCGATCGGTTCTGGCCCGCCGAGGAGTACCATCAGGACTACTTCGAGAAGAATCCATCAGACGCCTACTGCCGGATGCACGCCGCGCCGAAGGTCGAGAAGGTCCGCGAGCGGTTCGAGGAACTGGTGCGGACCACCGGGTGACCGACGCGGGCGAAACTGTTTACCCGCCGCCGCTCGGCCGGGTGCCTATGGCTCCGAACCTCTCGGTACTGAGAGCGTACCTCGATCACTTTCTCCCGCGCGACGTCGTCGGTCCCGTCGTGATCGTCTTCTCGCTTGAGGGCGTCATCGACGGGGTATTCGGCCTCTACGTCCCCGAAGCGTACGCGACGCTCGGGTGGGGATTCGTCTTCGCGCTTTCGCTCCTCGCCGTCGCGTACTGGGGGTCCGTCGACGAACCGGCGCTGGAAGAACTCCACGAGCGGATCGACGAGATCGAGGAGGCGGAAGCGGCGGAAACGAGCGGCGGCGATCGGGACGGTGACGCCGACGGCGACGGCGGTGCCGACGGGGAGGTCTAGGAACGGTCGCCGGCGAGTCGACCCGGAATCCACTCGCCCTCGAAGTCCTCGTGGAGGAACGGTTTCGCGTTCTCCCCGGCGTAGGTTGCGACCAACTGCCCGTCACCTTCGAGGTGGTACTTGTACGTCGTCAGCCCTTCGAGTCCGACGGGACCGCGGGCGTGGGTCTTCCCGGTGCTGATTCCGACCTCCGCGCCGAGACCGAAGCGGTAGCCGTCGGCGAACCGCGTCGAGGCGTTGTGGAAGACGCTCGCGGCGTCGATGCTCCGCATAAACCGCTCGGCGTGGTCGGCCGTCTCGGTCACGATCGACTCGGTGTGCTTCGAGCCGTGCGCGTTGACGTGATCGATCGCGTCGCCGAGGGAGTCGACGACCTTGACCGCGAGGATCAGATCGCCGTACTCGGTGTCCCAGTCGGCGTCGGTCGCGGCGTTCATCTCGGTGATCTCGCGGGCGCGCTCGTCGCCCCGGAGTTCGACGTCGGCCTCGCAGTAGCGGTCGGCGAGTCCGGGCAGGAAGTCAGCCGCGACGGACTCGTGGACCAGCAGCGTCTCGACAGCGTTGCAGACCGCGGGGTACTGCACCTTCGCGTCGAAGGCCACGTCCGCGGCCATCTCGAGGTCCGCGTCCTCGTCGACGTAGACGTGACAGATGCCCTCCGTGTGTCCGAGCACCGGGATCTTCGTGTTGTCCTCGACGTAGCTGACGAACTCGGAGCTGCCGCGGGGCATCAGCAGATCGACGGCGTCGTCGCGTTCCAAGAGGGTCTCGACGTCCTCGCGGGCCTCGATGAGCTGTGCCCAGCCGTCGGGCACGTCTTCGACGGCGTCGACGATGATGTCGTAGAGGACGCGGTTGGAGTGTGCGGCCTCGCTGCCGCCCTTCAGGATGACGCTGTTCCCGGACTTGAGGCTGAGCGCAGCGATCTGCACCAGCGCGTCGGGACGGGACTCGAAGACCGTCCCGAGCACGCCGATCGGGACCGCGAGCTTGTACAGTTCGAGGTCCTCGTCGAGCCGCCGCGCCGCGAGCGTGCGGCCGAGCGGGTCCTCCTGCTCGGCCACGCTGCGGACCATCCCGGCGATGCTTTCGAGCTTCGACTCAGAGAGCTTCAGTCGGTCGACGAACGCCTGGGTGTACTCGCCCGCCTCGAGGAGTTCCTCGCCTGCTTCGACGTCCTTCGCGTTGGCTTGGAGGACGGCGTCGCTGTTGGCCTCGATGGCGTCGGCGATCGCGTACAGCGCGTCGTTGCGCGTCGACTCCGAGAGGTTCGCGAGTTCGAGCGCCGCGGACTGTGCTTCCGTCACTTTGGTCTCGGCCGATTTCTCGGTCGTGGTGGATTCGGTCATCGTTTGCTGAGTGTGGTGAGTAGCGGGCGTTCAGTGGTCGTTGATCGGAATAAAGATGGTCCCGACGGGCTGTTCGGTGGCGATCCGTTCGAGCACGTCCGGCTCCGTCGAGCGCGCGATGATCGCGGGGTGACCGTGCTCGCTCATCGACCGCGCGCCCTGCACCTTCGTTCGGATGCCGCCGAAGGAGTCGCTGGCGCTGCTCTCGATGATTCGCTCGACCTCGTCGTAGTTCCGGCCGACGGCCTCGATGAGCTCTGCGTCCCCGTCGTGCTTGGGGTTACCGGTGTAGACGCCGCCGACGTCTGTGAGCGTCACGAGCAGGTCGGCGTCGACGCCGATGGCGATCGACGAGGAGATCATGTCGTTGTCGCCGATGCGGATCTCCTCGGTCGCGACGGCGTCGTTCTCGTTGACGATCGGGACGACGCCCCACTCCAACAGCGTGTCGATCGTGTTCTTGAAGTTGGTGAACCGGTCGGTGTCGTCGAGGTCGTGCTCGGTCACGAGGATCTGGGCGACCGTCAGCCCGTAGCGCTCGAAGCTCTCGGTGTACCGACGCATCAGGTGACTCTGGCCGATCGTCGACAGCGCCTGGGACTCCTCGACGGTGTCGTCGGGGGCGAAGCCGATCCGGCCCTTGCCCGCGCCGACCGCCCCCGAGGAGACGAGGATGACGTCCTTTCCGCGCTCGACGAGTCCGGAGACGTCGTCGACGAGCTTGTCGAGCTTCTCGTCGTCGAGGTTCGACGTCTCGTCGGTGAGCGAGTTGGTTCCCGCCTTGACGACGACCCGCCCGGCCGACGCGGCGAGTCGGCGGGCCTCTGTGACCTCCGAGGAGGTGACGGCCTCGCTCATCTCTCCGCTTCCTCTGCGAGTTCCGCCGAGCGCCGCGAGGCGGCGCTCAGCGCGTCGCCGACGCGTTCCTCGACGTCGCTGTCCCACAGCACTTCCATCCCCTCGATCGTCGTCCCGCCCGGCGAGCAGACGGCGTCGACGAGGTCGTCGATCGACTCGTCGGAGCGGAGGACTGTCTCGGCCGCCCCCTTGAACGTCTGTGCAGCGAGGACGCGGGCGTTCTCGGCGTCGAGGCCCTCCTCGACCGCGCGCTTCTGCATCGCGCCGATGAGGTAGAACACGAACGCGGGGCCGCTGCCGTTCAGCGCCGTCGCGACGTCCATCAGGTCCTCGTCGATGACGACGAACTCCCCGAGGTCCGAGAGCATCTGTTCGACGGTCTCGTCCGGCTCGTCCCACGCGACGGCCGCCGCCATATTGCGCGTTCGCGCCGCGAGGTTCGGCATCACGCGGACGACCGTCGCTTCGGTCTCGGCTTGGACGACCGAGCGGGAGACGCCCGCCGCGATCGTCACGAGCGTCTGTTCGGCGCGGAGTTCGAGGTCCTCGAGCACCAGCGGGACGATGTCCGGCTTGACGGCGACGACGACGACTTCCGAATCGCGGACGTCGTCGATGTCGGTCGTCGTCCGATCGGCGTACTCGTCGATCGCCTCGAAGGCGTCCGGGTCCACATCGTAGGCGGTGATCCGGTACCCACCGGCCTGTGAGAGGCCGGTGATGAGGGCACCGCCCATATGTCCGCAGCCAATTACGCTGACGTCGATCATACGTACACGTACGCGATTGCGCCGATATACGAACTTTGGTTTCCGGCCGCACCGTCATGGGGTGAAGCGGAGCAGTAGTGAACGGACCACACATCTGTAGACCGGCGTAAACGCGGGCATTAACCGGGGTGGTAGAAAATGTTCATCAATTGTGTTCACCGTGTTCATTCACAAGAATCACACACTGCGTCTCACGTCGACATCTCCCGATTGGGCGCGTCGAAACGAGTGGGGAAAAGCGGTTATCGCATACCGCACGTGTCGACGCCGATGAGAGAGTACAGGCCACAGCGGCCGGTCACTCCCGTCGCCAGCATCGCGATTGCGATCACTCCGAGAAGGAGCGAGAGGATCGGCGGCGCGGCGACCGCGTTAGCGAGAATACCGATCGAGACGAGACCGGCGACGGCACCGGAGGCGATGCGAACGAGGCTGTCCGTTTGACCGACGTTTCGTTCCATACTGCAGTATTGGTCTTTCGGCACATAATTGTTCTTGCCGGTGACCCGTAGCTTGCCGGAGAGTCTCCAGCCACTAAATTAGTCTAATATTATATATTACTCTAGTATTTTCATCGAATAAGAATAGTTGATTCTGCTCTAATACCATATTCATTGGTCTATACTGGATTTTAATATATTTCAGTTAGATCCAAATATATCATATAATATTTACATTATTAAAATAAACGTGGATAGGAAGATTCGACGTAGCGCCGCCGACGGTGCTACGCCGAACGGATGTCGATCTCGCGGTACCGTTCGCTCGCCTTCTTCGGGACCGTGATCTTACACACGCCGTCTTCGAACACGGCGTCGATCTCGTCCATCTCGACGTCCGTCGGGAGCTGGATCGTCCGGTCGATCTGGACGAATCGCTCGTTGACGAGGACGTTCCTGCCGTCTTCGACCTCCGAGGGCCGTGTCGCGCCGATGTGGAGCGTCCGCGGGTCGCCTTCGAGTTGGATCTCTTCGGGCTTGAACCCCGGCAGGTCGATGAACACCCAGATCTCGTCGGTGTTCTCGATGAGATCGACAGCGGGAACGGGCGTCACCGGGGGGCTGGTCGCCGCGCCCTGGGTGGGTTCGGCAACCGATTGCGACCCCTGCGTCTCGGTGACCATCGCTCCCGGTGTCTGACCGGGTAGCTGTTCGACCGGCCAGCCGCCCGATCCGCCGTACGGCGTCTGCGTTTCGTACGGTTCTGAAGACATCTCGATCCTCACGCTCCCTGGAGCCGAGGGATGCTCTGTTCGATAGAGCCGTTCGTCCGCTGGATCCGGCTCAGGATCTCCTGTACCTCCGGCTCGTTGGAGTGCTGCTGGAGCTCCTGACTCGCGCCGTTGATGGTCTGCTGGAGCTCTCTGACGGCGGCCGTCGCGAACGGCGACTCGCGCAGCATGAAGTGCTTCGTCATCTGCGCGCAGTCGTGGACGTCCTCGCACGCTCGCGCCGCCGACCCGTTCCCGCGTTGGGCGAGGCGGGTCTTCGCCCAGCCGAGCACGTTGTTGAGGTGGTTCAGTTCCTCGACGGCCGCCCGCACTTCCTGCGGGACCGCCTGCTCGTACTGGCCGCCGATGAGCATCGTCTGCTGTCCGGCAGACGCGCTCGGCTCGGACTGTCCGAGCTGCTGCTGGCTCGACTCCTCGAACTGGCCCGAGATACCCTGCTGCGCCGACTCCTGGCCGAACTGTCGCTGCGACTGTTGCGGCTGGGTCAAGGGAATCTCCGAAGGCTGAGTCTGCATCGCCGCGGCCGGCTGTGCCTGCATCGTCGAGGAGGGCTGGGTCTGCATCGCTGCGACCGGGCTCACCTGTACCGGTTGGGAACCCGTCTGCGACGCGCCGCTGACGGATTCGGGCGTCTGCATCGCTGCCGCCTGTCGCTGGGCCCCCGGCTGCTGTTGACTCGAGAGCGATTGCGGCTGGGCCGCCGGTGACGGCGCGTACTGCTGCGTCGCGGACGGGAGCGCGGACTGTTGGCTAGCCGGCTGCGACTGCCCCATCGAACTCCCCGCTTGCGGCTGCGATTGCTGGCCCGCCTGCTGTCCCGCGATCGACTGTTGCGGCTGCGCCTGCTGGAACGGCGACAGCTGTGACGCCGGCTGCTGGAAGGACTGCGGCGACGCCGCGGGCTGTTGCTGCTGCGGTGACGCAACGGGCTGCTGCGTCGGGATGCTCTGCTGCTGCTGCGGAGAGGCCGCCTGCTGCGACCAAGCGGCCTGCTGCGGTTGGAACTGCGATTGCTGCTGCGGTTGTCCGGCCGACTGCTCGGGCTGTGTCTGTTGTGGTTGTGCCTGTTGTGGCTGGACCTGTTGTGGTTGCGCCTGCGGCTGTTGGGTGGGCGACTGAATCGGCAGTTGCGTCTGAACTGACTGTTGCGGCTGCTGGGAATACGCTTGCGGTTGGCCCGCTTGTGTTAGTGGCTGTCCCTGCACGGGCGAGAACTGCCCCCCTGTCGGCTGTCGGGACGGCGACTGCTGATACTGGCTCTGATACTCCACCGATGGCGGTTGGGATTGGCTCGGATCTACCATAGTCACTCCCCGAGGGTGAACTCGGGACATCGACAACCTTGACCCGTAGTCAGTATTGTAATTCAGCGTGTATCAGAATTTCCGGTATCCGTACTGAAACGTTCGCTATCGCGTGTTTTCGCCTTCTCGAACGAAAGCTGAAGTTACTGCTGAAGAGGAGGTCAGCGACGCCGGCGGATACGTCGGATTACTGTGCACGTGAGACAGCCTACCCCTGTTCGAGTTGTCATTTTGCACCGTGCGACACCGCCGCACGTCTGGAACGTGAGACCGGAATCCGGAAGCCGTTACCCCCACCTGGTCACGGCGAGTGCGCCCGCCACCAACGCGAAGACCAGGACGGGGAGGCTCGGATCGAAGCCAGACGACGAGGACTCCGGTGCAGCAGTGGTGCTCTCGGTCTCGACTGGCTCCGGCGTTGACGTCGCAGTGGTCGGATCTTCGGTCGTCAGCGTGGGTTCGAACACGGTGACCGATCGGGTGACGTTGTCCTCACCGGCGTTCACGACCGCGGTGATTTCACCGGTCGTCCACGTGTTGCTCCGGTACTGCAATGTCACGTTCGACGTTTCGTTCAGCTCGACCTCGGTCCGCTCCTCGTCGATGAAGTGACCGTCTATCGTGAGTCGAACGGGAGCCGTCCCGGAGATGTCGCCCACGTTCCCGACGGTCGCGGTGACGTTCAGCGGTTCACCCGCGGGGATCCGTTCGGGAAC
The DNA here is from genome assembly GCF_000739575.1 of Halobellus rufus. Classification (GTDB taxonomy): domain Archaea; phylum Halobacteriota; class Halobacteria; order Halobacteriales; family Haloferacaceae; genus Haloquadratum; species Haloquadratum rufum. Next base: position 85,459 of record NZ_BBJO01000014.1, read on the forward strand.
GGAAACCGACTCCACCACGAACTCCGGCTCCGGCTGGCGGAACTCGACGCGCTCGCTCACGACGTCGTCGGAGGTGTTCGCCGTAATCCGGTGGGCTCCGGCGTCGTCGACCGACGTGTTGAGCACCGTCGACACCGTTGCGGACTCGCCTTCGGGGAGTTCGACGATCGTCTCGTTGACGGTGTCGCCGTCGAGAGCGAACCAGACGAGTTTCTCGCCAAGATCGTTCCCGGTGTTCTCGACCGTCGCGTTCATCCGGACGGTGTCGCCCGCCATAACCGACTCTTCGACGTGCATCTCGGTGATCTCGAAGTGGGGATGCCCGTCGGATCCGCCGGCGCTGTACCCGCCGGCGTTCCGCTGTCCGCTGTCGGCCTGGGCCGGTTCCTCGATGGTCACCGTCCGCGTGTACCGGTCGTCGGGCGTGTCGACGCGAAGCGTCCAGTCCTTCACGTTGTCGCTCTTGCTCACGTACGTGAGCGTCACCGTCTCGGACTCGCCGGGCGCTAATTGGAGCTCTGCGTCGTCTTTGTAGTACTCGTCGAGGTGGAACCACACCTCTTTCTCGCCGGATTCGTCTCCGACGTTTTCGACGGTGACAGTCACCTCTACCGTCTCACCCGCCTTGATCGGCGTGTTCGTCTCGACGTCCTGTATCTCGAAGAACGACCCGTTTCGCTCCGGTTCGGTGTCGTTGGCGGCGACGTTCGGGTGAACTCGATCCGGCCCGCTCTCCGCTGACGTCACGACCGCGGCACCGGCGACAGTCGACCCCAGGGCGACCACCAACACGAGCGCACAGGCGACCAGGACCGACCGCGATACCGACGTTTGTGGTGATAAGTTGACCATACGAGTGAAATCCACGTCGTACCGCAATAGTATGCGTTCGTTTGTTGATATATGAGCGTCCTACGCCGAACGCGAACCCCCGCGCACGGTCCGTCAATGAGCGGTGGTACAGCTAACAAAATCTGGGAGTAGTGAGCGTTTATCCAGCCAAAGGGAGAGAACCTCGGCATAGGTGGAAAATAGCGTCTTACGTCTCCTGTCCGAGGCACCGATATGGTGCAAATGCACCTCAACAGACGGCAGTTCGTTGGCACAGTCACCGCAGTTACGGGCGTCGGCCTCGCTGGCTGCAGTGACGGCGGAGCCAACGGCGACGGAGACGGCGACGGTGTCGCGACCGACGGGACAGGAACCGACGGTTCGCCCGCGGAGACCGACACCGAGACAGCCACAGAGACGGAGACAGACACCGAGGGGGAACCGACCGAGGAGGGCGACGGCGACGCGCTCGTGCGAGTCGTACACGCCTCCCCGGACGCGCCGAACGTCGACATCTACGTCGACGACGAATCGGTGCTGACCGACGTCGCCTTTCGCACGGTCAGCGAGTACCTCCCGCTCGCAGCCGGATCGTATCAGGTGCGGGTAACGGCCGCCGGGGACGAGGAGACGGTCGTCTTCGACGAGGAGGTCTCGCTCTCGGCGGACTCGGCCACAACGATGGCCGCGATCGGCGAGCTGGAGGCCGAGTCCTTCGAGGTCCGGGCGATCGAGGACGACGTCTCCGCGCCGGCCGAGGGAGAATCACGGGTACGCGCGTTCCACGCCTCGCCCGACGCGCCCGCCGTAGACGTCGCCGTCGAGGGCGAGGACGAGCCGCTGATTTCGGAGCTGGAGTTCGGTGCCGCCAGCGAGTACGCCACCGTGCCAGCAGACGCCTACACGCTGGAGGTCAGGGCCGCGGGCGAGACCGAAGCCGTCGCGACCTTCGACGTCGACCTCGCGGGGGCGACCGGGTACACGGCGTTCGCGATGGGCTATCTGAATCCGGACGAGGCACCGGTCGACGAACCGTTCGACCTCACGCTCGCCACCGACACCGCGGAGGGCGAAGCGGCCACGACCACGGAGGGAGAAACCACAACGGCTGACGGGACGGGTACGGCTGAGGAAACGGAGACGGAAGCGGAGACGACCGAGGCGTGAGCGACGAGTAGGGCTGCCTCACGCGTCAGTGGGGAGCCTTCGAGCCGATCCCGGAGAATAGGTCACCGCGGCCGCTCGGACGGCCCTCGGAGCTAGCGGCAGTCCCGGAGGTGGAGGTAGGATCCCTCCCGGGCAGTGATCCACTCGGTCGTTCTGTTCGAATCTGGTGGATCCAACGGGTGTATCGTACACTCGTTCGGTGCGTTCTCGTACTCGACGATCGTCGCCCGAAGGGGAGAGAGCCGCTCGTCCAGATTCGCTTCAGATGACATTTCGAAGAGGACTGCGCGAGGAGTGGAAGTTGTAATTCAGTTCCTACTATTCGGGCGATCCGGGGGCCACCACGGTACTTGTGGATTGCTTCGGACTCCTTGACTTTACAGTATTATGGATGTAATACCTTATTTGTAAAGCGGAGCTTTCGCCGGGGCTGACCGGCCGCTGTGTCGACTCGGTCAGGGGCGTGCCCGGGCGGTGCCGAGCCGGCGAACGCGCTCCCCCGAGAGTCGGGTTCGTCGCCGGGTAAAGTGCCCAAAGAGCTGTAGCAGGTGAATACCAAAGACCGTTCTAGGGGAACGGAAACGCGATGTCATCACAGTGGGACGCGATCGGGTTCGTCATCTCCTCGAAGTACCGCTTGGCGGTCTTGAACGTCCTCCAAGACGGTCCGGCGACGACGACCGAGATCGCGAGCGCCGAGAGCCTCTCGCCGTCGCACATCTCCCGCGCCCTCCGCCGCCTCCGCAAACGGTCGATCGTCGAGCTCGTGGTTCCCGAGGAGCAACGGAAGAACCGTCGGTACGACCTGACGGAGAAGGGCGAGCGGATGTGGCGCAAGATCCAGACCGCGGGACTGGCCGAGTGAGATGTCCGACCGAGAAGGACGAGACGCTCGCCAGTCAGGTGCACCGCGGTCCTCCGCACCCGAGGAGCGCTCCACCCCGGTCGGACTGACGCGCCGGAGCGTCCTCCGACGGGTAGCGGCCGGGACCGCGGGGATCGCTTCGGTCGCCGGATGCGGCGGTCGCAGAGAGCGGGATCGGACCACCGACGAGTTGGTCCCGCCACCGTCGCCCGGAGACGACGTCGCCACGGCGACGCCCGTCCCGCCGCCGTTCGATTCGGTGACCGACCTCTCGGAGTTCGACGTCGATCCCACAGGCGGCGCGATCGGGAATGCTATCGAGGAAGTCGCAGACGACGGCGATCTCTTGGTACTGCCGGAAGGCACCTTCACGATCGAGGAGAGCCTCGATCTCTCCGGGCTCGACCGGTTCGGACTCGTCGGCAACGAGACGACCCTCGTCCCGACAGAGGGCGCGTCGGGGACGATCTTCTTCATCAGTGCCGAGGGCACGATCCACGTCAGCGACCTCCGGTTCGACTACAGTGCCAACGGGGTCGGCAGCCGCGCGCTCGACGTGCGAGCGCCCGGCGAGATACGTATTCGCGACGTCACCGTCAACGGACGGCTCGACGGCGGTCGCGGTGCGGTCCGCATCGACGTCACAGACCCCGACGGCACGGGCTTGGTGGAACGACTGCGCCTGCCGGACGGCTCGGTCTCCGGCGAGCGGGTCACGGGCTGTTACGTCGGTGACGACAACCGCGGGGAGATCACGTTCGCGGACTGCCGAATCGTCGGGTTCAGCGACAACGGGCTGTACGCCGATCCCGCCGTCGGTCGGATGGTCGTCGACGGCGGATACTACGCGAACAGCGGGATCTCGAACGTCCGCGTGTGCGCGGGCAGCGTCGTCAGAAACGTCCACGTCCGGTGTGACGATCACTCGCGCGGGTTCGATAACATGCGCGGGATCCGGTTGAACAACGCCGAACCGCGGGCCGACGTCGAGCCGACGCTGGTGGAGAACTGTCGGATCGAGATGATCGACGTCTCGTCGAGCGACGGCGGCATCATCCTGACTTCCGCGGTCCCGTCGATGGTCGTCCGAAACACCGAGATACGGGTCGACGCCGACGGCGTCAACGGGATCTGGGCGAAGACGCCCGCGGAGTCCTTACGCGAACACGACGCGGAACTGTGGGTCGACTGCGAAGACCTGACAGTGACTGGCGACGCCGACGACCAGTTCGCGGTCAAGATCGACGGACGAGGCGGCTCGACGCTGACGGGGATCGACGTATCGCACGCGGCCACGAACCGTAACGGGATCGGATTTCAGGACTCCTACGACAACGTCATTCGGGACGCGACCGTCGAGGTCGGAGGCATCCCGGTCCTGCTTCAGGAGGCGACTGTGGAACTGTTCGACACGAACGTGCAACCGACCGAAGTGGAGACGCTGACCGAGGACGAACAGTGAGGGACGCGAACAGCGACGGCACACAGTTGGAGTGCTCGTCCCCGGGTAAACCACACTATAACAAAACGGGTCTTCGGAATACAGAGCGGTACGTCGAGAGTGCTGCGTCCGTCCCGGTATGGGGGACGGACGAACGCGATAGATTGTGATGATGAACTCGAACGCATCTCGTGAACGGTCCGGGGCGACGCATCGACAGAAAGCGACGCTGATCGGTGGGTATCTGGCCCTCTCGGTCGGGCTGTTGTTCCTCGCGCGACCGCGGCCGGCCGAGTACGAACTCTCGATATACGCCGAAGTCCCCACGGCGTTCTGGCTCGGAGTGGGTGTCGCTGTCGTCGTCGCCGTCGCGTTAGCGCTTCGGGAGCGGAACTCGCACTCGCGAACCCGTGACGCATCGCTGCTGCTCGCGATGCTCGGCGTGCTCTCGATCGTGAGCCTCCCGCTCCTCCAGTCGTACCACTTCTACGGCGCCGGCGACTCGCTGAGTCACCTCGGGTGGGCACGCGAGATCCAAGCCGCGTGATCCCGCCGGACGGCATCGTCTACCCCGGGCTCCACCTGCTCTCCGCGCAGTTCGCCGTGGTTGTCGGAATCCCGATCCGGACCGCGATGCTGACGATCGTCGCGGTCTTGATTCCATTACTTTTCGTCGGCGCGTTCGGCGCGTGTGCGTACCTCGTTTCGCAGAACCTCCGAACCGGGGCCGTCGGCACCGTCGTCGCCGCGACCCTCGTTCCGGTCAACAACGTCAGCGTCCACCCGGTCCCGCACGCGTCGAGTCAGGCGATCCTCCTGTTCCCCGTCGTGTTGCTCTCGCTGCTCCTGTTCCTCGATTCCGACGAGGAGGGGTTCGCGCTCGCGACGCCGCCGGGGGTACTCCTGCTCTTGGTTTCGGTCGGGTTCCTCTTCGTGCACCCGCAGGAGGCGATGACGTACCTCGCGATGCTCGGTGGCATCGTGAGTCTCCAGTTCCTCGCGCGTCGCTATCGGTCCTCCCATCCGATCGCGTCGTTCCGGCCGCCGTACGTGCACACGGTCGTGCTCGGCGTGTTGTTCGTCGGCTGGATCCGCCGTCAGGGACGCGCGCGCTCCCGCCTGACGTCGGTTCTGGAGAGCCTGCTCTCGCGGGACCCGTCGGTGTTACAGGAGACCAGCTCTCGGAGCGCGTCCCTCACCGATCTCGGCGGGAGCCTGCTGGAACTGTACCTGAAGCTGTTCTCGGTGACCACGCTGTTGCTCCTGCTGGCCGGGGTACTCGTCCTCGCGCTGCTCGTCGGCGTACTCGATCACAGTGAGAACCGCCGGAACGCGTTTGCCGCCCTCTTGACCGCGGGGCTCGTCTTCCCCGCAATCGGGTTCGTGCTGATCTTCATCGCCGATCAGGGCGACCACTACTTCCGCTTCCTCGGGTTCATTATGGTCACCGTGAGCCTCCTCGCGGTGCTCTCGCTGTCGATACTCGCAGACCGGCTCGAAGGCTCCGCCGGCAGACTCGGCGGGCTGTTGACGAGACAGCGGATCTGGACCGCGATGAGCCTCGTGTTCGTCGTGTTGATCGCGCTCCAACTCGCGACGCTCCACCCGTCGCCGTACATCTATCAGGGGAACGACCGCGTGACCGAGACAGTGATGGACGGCTACGAGCGGACGTTCCAGTACCACGACGGACAGACGGAACTGACGGGCGTTCGCGACGGACCCAGTCGCTACGTCGACGCGATTTACGGGACGGAGACGGCTTCCGGTCTGGATTTCCCGGGGTACAGCGACGCCGTTCCCGAACCGGTGTTCAACACCAACGTGACGTCGCACTACGAAGAGGACCGGTATCTCATCGTCTCCACGAAAGACCGCAAGCAGGAAGTCGACCTCTACGACGGGTTCCGCTACGGCTCCGCCGGGTTCGAGGCGCTGAACACCGAACCGGGGTCGAACCGGATCCAGGACAACGGCGGGTACACGCTCTATCGGCTCCGCGGGACCGACGAGTAGCGTGGAGGCGTCGCGGCTTCCCGGGTCGGACGAAATAACGCGTCAACGCGGACGTGAAAAAGAACCGCAAAAGACGGCCGAGTCCACTCCGACCGATCGTGGCTCAGCGGTTTTCGAGCGTTTCGCACAGCGCGTCGGCCGACGCCACGATGTAGGCCTCGCGGTCGAACGCGTCCTCGTCGGCGGGAACGAACACGACTTGGTCCCCGTCACGGTAGGAGACCCGGTGAACCTCCCACTCGTGGAGGTCGTAGCCGAGGTCTCTGGCCGGATCGGGGTCGGCCGCGAGTCGCTTCCAGCTGTCTGAGGAGTTCACAGCCGCCTCCTTACTGGCCGTCGATCGTGACGGCGGCGGACCCGTCGAACTCGATCTCGACGATCTGACCGGTGTAGCGGTAGCCGTCGATACCCTTTCCGAGGATACCCTCGACGGTGTCGCCGTTGACGAAGTCCTCGAGGTTGTCGATCCGACTCTCCTCGGGGGTCGTGCTGATCGAGGAGTCTCTCGTGACGTCACCGGAGACGCGGAAGGTGTACTTCGCGACGCCGTCGGCGACCGTCCCGTCGAAGACCACGGTCTTCTGGGGGGACTGGGAGGTCTCGTCGTCGGTCGAGTCGTCCGATCCCGAGGAGTCGGATCCGCCGTCGTCCGACGTCTCGTCGGTCTCCTCGGCCGCGAGGAGTTCGTCCGACGTCACCGTCTCGCCGTCGGCGATCAGGCTCATCTGATCGACGTCCCCGGTCGCGGAGAACTGCTCCATGACGCCCTCGTAGTGGAAGGCGTCGCCGCTGGCGCTGCCGCCGCCGGTCGAACCGGTGGCCGTCCACGTGCCGTCGCCGTTCTCCGTGACTTCGTCGGCCGGCGCGGCGGTGTCGGCGCTGTACTGATCGCGGTCGTACAGTCCCGTGATCTCGCCGGTCGTCGTGAACTCGTAGTCGACGCCGTCGGAGTCCTGCGAGAGGATGACGAGTTCGGTCCCGTCGGTGCCGACGGTCGACTCCGAACCCGACGAGTCGTCGGATCCGGAGTCGTCGGACCCGCTGTCGCTCGTCGAGTCGTCGCCGGACGTATCGTCGCTCGTCGAATCGTCGCCGGACGTATCGTCGCTCGAATCGCTATCGGACGCGTCGGCGTTCTGCGGGTCGTCGCCGGTCGGGACGGGGCAGTCGTCGCCGACGCAAACGCCGTCGAGGTTCGACGGGTACTCCATACTGCCGTCGCCGGTGATCGAGACGTCGCTGGCGGTCCAGTCTGCGGCGGCGTCGCCCTTCTCGAGAATCGCGTCGGTTCCGGTGTTGTTCCGGATCAACGTGTTTGTTATGCTGCCACTACCGCCCTCTGCGCCGTGGTGATGCACGATCGGACCGCCCGCACCCTCGTACGAGTGGATCACTTCACAGTTCTCGATGGAGATGTTGTCTCCCGGTTCGCGGATGCGGATACCGCGCATATTGATCGCGCTCCCCTCGTAGATGTGCGGGGCCTCCTGATCGTTGAGGACCAGACAGTTGCGGGCGACGCTGTCGGTCGACCCGAGGCGGATCCCGGAGATGTTGTTGTTGTGGACGAAGCAGTTCTCGACGACGACCGGGCCGTCCTCCCCGCCATCCTGTCCCGGTGAACCCACGTAAATACCGTTGTTCGAGAAGTTGGCGACGTAGCAGTTCCTGATCTCGAGCAACCCGGCGTGCTCGCCGGGGGCGTAGAACCCGATCCCGTTACCCGGGTCCTTGACGCCGTCCGGGAGGTTGAAGTTGTCAATCAATACGTGGCCATCCGGTCCGGCCTGGAGCCGGAACCGAGCCTCCTCGTCGTCGTCGAGCTCCGCCGCGCCGCGCAGCGTGATGTTACGCACTTCGACGACGCCCTCTTCGGCCTCGATCCTCTCGCGGTACTCGCCAACCTCGTTGGTGAAGATGACCTCGCCCTGTCCGACCACGGCGGCGTTGCTCTTGGCCCCGCCGAGCCCGGAGCCGTGGTACTCGTACTCGCCCTCGGGGATGTGCACTTCGACGCCGTCGTCGAAGTACTCCTCGAGGTAGTCGTCGATTACGTCGCCCTCACTGAGGCCTTGCTGCCCGAGGTCGACGACCGAGTCCGTCTCTGCGGACTGGGCGCTCTGAGCCACCGTGCTGCCTGTTATGGACGCCATACCGACTGCCCCGCCGAGGAGCTTGAGGTACGATCGGCGTGCGAATCCTGAACTACTGTCGTCGTTGCCATGGCCTTTCGCCATATCCGGGTAGAGAGCGATTACTACAAAGAGCGTTTTTGTAGGTTCGCTGTACGAGCGAGTAGGTTATGCGTACTTAGCTAACGGATTGTTAGCCGCTGCCTACGGATGGTTGTGACCTGCTTGTGGGATGGTTGTGACTCGGAGGGGTAGCGGCGGCGCGCGCGGAATTTCGAGTAACCCGTCGATAACTCGAGTAGGTCCACAATGTCGAACCCGAGGCGGAGAATAGGCCCATCGTACCCAGTCAGAGACCCGTTTCCCGCGGGTCTGACCGAGTGCCGGTCCTCCGCGTGGCGGCTCGCTCCGCCACAGTAGCCTCCGAATACTCCGGTCGAACGTCCGTCGAGCCGACGCCGACGGGGGATGCGAGCGCGGAGAGGCGACCGCGTCGAGTACGTTCAATATAACAACCAGCCTCGAAGGGGACCGTACCAGCAATGACCCGCGAACAGTGGCAGTCGGTCCCGACGGACAAATAATGTCGATCGCAGACCGGCTCGCCACGGGCGTGAAAGCGACGCTCGGCGCGAACCTCCTCTACTCGGCGGCCAACGGGGTACTGATGATCGTCCTCGCGCGGTACCTCCTCACGCCCGACGCCTTCGGGCTGTTGCACTACGCGCTCTCGATCATCGCGTCCGTGGCGATTCTGGGGACGCTCGGGCTCCCCTCGGCAGCGGCACGCTACGTCACGGAATTCTCCGAGACCGCCCCCGAGCGAGTGCGATACGTGGTCCGGTTCGCGCTGGGAGGGATCGTCGTCCTCTCGATCACCGTCGGGACCGCGCTCACGGTGGCCGGACCGCAGATCGCGACGCGGTTGAACGATCCCGCGCTCGCTCCGTTGCTCGTGCTCGGAGTCGGATACGTCGTCACGAACGCGCTGTACTCGACGTTCAACAGGCTGTTTCAGTCGGTGAACCGCGTCGACTGGAGCGCGCGGCTCAAGACCGTCTCGGGGGTGGCGCGACTGCTCGGTGCGGTCGGCTTCGTCCTCGCGGGGTTCGGCGCGGCCGGCGCGCTCGGCGGTTACCTCGTGGGCTTCGGCCTCGCAGCGGCCCTCGGCGCGGTGGTGTTTTACCGCCGTTCGTACGCTCAGTTCCCGCCGTCGGGCGACGTCGGGTCGGGACTCCGCCGACGGATCCTCGAGTACAGCGTGCCCCTCACGGCCACCCGGGGGGCGAACATCCTGTATCAGCGAGTGGACACGTTCCTCGTCGGCTCCCTCCTCGGACCGGCGGCCGTCGGCTACTACACCATCGCGAGGCAGGTCTCGGAGTTCGGCGCGATCCCCGCGAACTCGGTGGGCTACACGATCTCACCGACCGTGGGCGAACAGTACGCCAGCGAGGACCTCGCACGCGCCCGCCGCGTGTACGAGATGTCGCTCCGTCACATCTTGCTCCTGTACGTTCCCGGGGCGGTGGGGCTCGTGCTCGTCGCCAGACCCACCGTCACCCAGCTTTTCGGATCCCAGTACACCGGGGCCGTCCCCGTCCTCCAAGTGATGGCCGGGTTCATGCTCGTCACGGCGATCAACAAGGTGACGAGCGACGGGTTGGACTTCCTCGGCCGCGCCCGAGAGCGAGCGATCGCGAAAGTCGTGACCGCGGTGGTGAACGTCGGGTTGAACGTCGTCTTGATAACGACGGTCGGCGTCGTCGGCGCGGCCATCGCGACCGTGATTACCTTCTCGGCGTACACGCTGACGAACGTGTACATCATCCACGACGAACTCGATCTCGACGTCCGGGGGCTGGGCAGACTGCTCGTCGGTGTGACCGCCATCACCGCCGTGATGGCCGGCGTCGTCCGCCTGCTGGTACCGCTGGTCTCCGGAATCGTGTCGCTGTTGCTCGTCGTCGGCGTCGGCGTCGTTGTCTGGGGCGTGCTCGCGACCCTCGGAGGGCTGCTCGACGTCGAGCGGATCCGGACGGTGCTCTCTTAGCGTTCTCGTCGGGTAGAAAACCCCTTCAACTACGCGTGGAACGAGCCCAGGCAGTTGTACAGTTGCCGCTCGTAGATGTCGGGCTGCTTGCTGATCCCGAGGTGCGATCCGATCTTCGCGTCCGCCCAGTGGACCTCGTCGGGTCCCGAGAGGAGGCGAGCGAGAAGCCGCGGATCGAGCTCGAACTTCACGTAGCCGTCGTACGCCGAGAGGTCCGGATCCGTGACGAAGTCGTACCCGTCACCGGTGAACGAGAGTTCGACGTACTCCTCGGGTCCGAGACCGATCAGTGCGGTCGTCTCCGTCTCGTAGCCGAGTTTTCGCCGCTTGCGCTCGAACCGCTCGAAGGCCGGGGGAATCTGCTCGCGAAGCGCTTCGACCGACGGCATCGGGTCGTGCTCGTAGGTGAACGTGCGGTTCGCCAGTTCGGTCTCGATGTACTCCCGTTTGGCCGCCTGATCGATCGGCTCGTAGGGCTCCGAGACGCGGCCGGTCGCGAGGTCGAGGTGCTCCCCCGAGTTGAGGAACACGCACTGGTGTTCGTCGGGATCGACGTGCGCCTCGAACCACTCCAACGCCTCGATACGGGGGGGATTCGCCGTGTACTGATTCAGCGGGGCGAGCCGTCCCGCCAGGACGTACTCGCCGGCGAACGGCATGTAGTAGTCCGGGTCGAAGATGTCGATGAACTCCGTCGCGAGTTCGTGTTTCTCCTCGATCACCTCGTCGCGCGCCCGGATCTTCTCCTGGTGGGTGTAATCCTCCATACACTGCGGGTAGAACTGCGCGGCGCTGTACTGGTGACACACCAGATCGACGTCGTCGTATCTCTCGGTCACCTGCCGCATACTCCGCTCGACCATCGGGTACGGACAGTCGTTCATGTTGACGACCGTGTACTCCCCGTCGTCGAACACCGCCAGGGAGTCGACCTGCGTCGATCCGAGTTCGGGGCTGCCCTCGACCCACGAGCAGCCGAAGTAGTTGCCGCACACCTCGGGATCGCAGGCGTCGGCCGCGAGGATGTTGACGTGGAGGTCACCGGCGAGGTGCGTCCGTTCGTTGTGGTCGAGTTCGATCACCTCGAACCCGAGCGCCGCGATCTCCTCTCGCAGGTAGTCCCAGCGGTAATCGTGGATCAAGACCGGGATGTCCGTGTCCATCCGACGGAGCGTGGCGGGATCGAAGTGGTCGGGGTGGATGTGGGAGACGTAGATGTAATCGACGTCGTCGAAGTCCTCGGGTTCGACGTCGAGCGGCGGGTAGTGACACCACGAACCCTCGAACGCGCCGTCGACGAGCCAGGGATCGCACAACACCGACGCGTCCGCTGTTTCGACCACGATCGCAGCGGAGCTGAGATACGTTATCTGCATACGGTTCGGCGTCCGAGCGGGACGGTATTTAGTATCGACCGATTACGGAACCCGCGCTGGATAACGTCTGGTTACCGGTCGAGGTGTAGTCACCGGAGACAGTCGTAACGCGACTGGACTCGGAAAGGACGATCACTCCTCGTATCGCACTTCCAGTTCCTCGTTCTCCCGCAGGTCGAAGATCATCGCGAGGATCATCGCGATCCAGCCGACCACGACCAGCAGCACGCTGGACGTCGTTTCGTCACGGCCGCCCGATCCGCGTTCTTCGTCCGAATCACGCCCGCGGATCCGCGAGGACACCGCACGCAACAACGAGAGCGACCCGTACGCGGTCGCACTCGCCCCGACGCCGTACAGTAGCGTCAGCGGGTGGAACCTGCGGACGAGGTACTTCACGCGCAGTCGCCAGAGGAAGTCCCGCAGGAGCATCGCGGAGACCCGCGGGATGTAGGTGTGGTACCGGATGCTGCTCGTCTCGTCGCCGTAGTTGGCTCGCCGCGGCACGTCGCCGATGCGGAGTTCCGCGACGTTCAAGCGGACGAGGAGGTCGTTACAGTACCCGTACCCCTCGTACATCCGGTCGATGTCGACCGCCTCCAGCGCCTCCCGCGAGATCGCGGTGTAGCCGTTCTGCGGGTCCATCGTCCGCCAGTACCCGCTCGCGATCTTGGTCAGGAAGGTGAGGATCCAGTTGCCGAGCAGCCGCCACGACGACATATCCTGTCGGTACTCTCGGTTGAGGAGTCGGTTCCCCTTCGCGTAGTCGACCTCGCCGTCGACGATCGGGTCGAGGTATCCGGACAGTTCCTCCGGTCGCATCTGCCCGTCCCCGCCCATCACGGCCACGATGTCGAGTTCGTCCCGGAGGGCGTGCTGATAGCCGGTCTTGATCGCGCCGCCGACGCCGCGGTTCCGCTCGTGTTGGATCGGGTAGACCGGGTGTCGAAGGCACCGGCGTCGTCGGCTGCCTCGTTCGGGACGTCGCGGTAGTCGGCGCTGAGAGTCCCCCCGTCGCTGCGGTAGTCGGTTCCGGGTGAGCGTTCCGGGTGCTCTTCCGCCGCGTCGGCAGTCCGGTCTCGGTCGTCCGTTCCAGCGCTGTTGACGCGTTCGGCCGCAGACTGTATCTCCGCCCACGTTCCGTCGGTCGAACAGTCGTCGATCACGTACGCACGGTCGACGAAGGGCGGCAGCGTCTCGATCACCCTGCCGACGAAGCCCTCCTCGTTGTACGCCGGAACGACGACGCCGACGGTGTGGTCTTTGTACATAGCTGTGAGATCCGCCTTCGCGTACTTCGCGGCGGCCTATCGTTATGCGCTCTCAACGGAACGTCGCCCCCGTAACGGGTCTATACCTTAGTTGCTCGGTGGCCGTTCCACCGTATGAGCGCTGACACAGGCGCGGATTCTGAGACCACAGAGCTCCCGCGCGTGATCGAGAACTGCCGGATCGGCGACGGCACCGAAATCGCACCCTTCGCGGTCCTCGACGACTGCACGTTCGGCCGCGACTGCCGCGTGTGGCGGTTCGTCAACTGCTACGGCGCGACGTTCGGCGACGAGGTGATGGTCGGTTCGTTCGCGGAGATCCAGTCCGACGTCGTCGTCGGCGACCGGACGCGAATCCAGTCACACGCGTTCGTCCCGTCGCTGACCGAGTTCGGCGACGACGTCTTCTTCAGCCACGGCGCGGCGATCGTGAACGACGTCTACCCGCCCAGCGGCGACTCCGACGAGTGGGAGGAGACCGTCGTCGGCGACGGTGCCGTCGTCGGGACGAACGCGACGCTCTTGCCCGTCGAAATCGGTGAAGGAGCGCTTATCGGAGCCGGGGCGGTGGTGACCGAGGACGTCCCGCCGAACGCGATCGCGGCGGGGAACCCCGCGGAGATCGTCGGCTATCGGGAGTGAAAGGAACAGATCGAGGCGGTCGGCGGCGCGGCTCCGAGATCGATTCGCGGCGCTACTCCTGTGAGGCTCGCCCGCGGGCGGGCGACCCCGCGACAGCGTCGACGCGGAGCGTCTCGTTCCGGTCGGCGGACCGCTCGGCGAGTTCCAGCAAGTCGACCGCACGCGCGCCGACGGAGCCCGGCGCGCGCAACGTCGACTGACCCTGGGAAGCGGCGACGAACTCCTCGATCTCCGCGCGGAGCGGTTCGGCCGTCGGAGCCTCGAACACCTGCTTTCCCTCCTCGCGCGCACTGAGGGAGCCGTCGCGCTCGACGATCCGACTGTCGTACAGTTCGAGTACGGTGTCGTCGAGGTAATCGATGTAGGCGGCCTTCTCCGAGCCGACGACGACGAGGTCCCGCCGCTTCCCGAAGACGGGCACCTGCCAGGACTCGTTGATGACGCTCGTCGCGTCCTCGTACTCCAGTACGACAGTGGCCGTCTCGTCGATTCCCTCGCGGACGATCGAGTCCGTCGAGCAGTAGAGCCACTCGGGCTGGTCGTTCAGGAGGTAATTGGAGACGTCGACGTCGTGGACGGCCAGCGAGTACAGCACGCCGGTTGTCGCGCGCGGGGCCCGGAACGAGAACCGGTTGGTCGCGAGGTACTTCACGCGGCCGAGTTCGCCGCGGTCGATGCGGCGTTTCAGCTCACAGAGCGCGGGGTGATGCCGGAAGATGTGGCCCACAGCGAGCGTCCGGTCCTCCTCGTCGGCGGTGGAGACGAGGTCCCACGCCTCGGTGCTGTCGAGCGCGAGAGGCTTCTCGACGAGGACGTCGATCCCGTCTTCGAGCAGCGTCGTCGCGATCTCGTGGTGCGTCGGCGACGGCGTCGAGACCGTCGCCGCGTCGACGCCGAGCGCCGCGAGTTCGGCGTAGTCTGTGACCGCGCGCACGTCGTAGCTCTCGGCGAGTTCCGCGACGCGCGACTCGTCGACGTCGCAGAGCGAGACCTCGTCGATCACGCCGCGTCGGCCAGTTCGGCGGCCACGCGGGCGTGGTTGCTTCCCCAGTATCCGGTGCCGATGACGGCGTAGTGCATCGGCGGGAACTACGCTCGCACGGAGATTGTAATGGAGAATGTACCCGACGCTGTCGAAAAAGGCGAGCGCGACCGGTGGCATAGGCCGCGACTTACTGATAGAACTCCTCGATCGCCGAGCAGACGTAGTCGACTTCCGCGTCGGTGAGCCGCGGGTGCATCGGCAGCGAGAGGATCCGATCGCAGAGCGACTCGGTCACCGGGAGTTCGGGCGTCTCCACGCGGGAGACGATCGCCGGATGCTGGTGTGCCGGCGTGGGGTAGTGAACGCCGGTGTCGACGTTTCGATCGGCGAGGAAGTCCGCGAGCGCCTCCCGGTCCGGGACCTGGATCACGTAGAGGTGGAAGACGTGCTCGACGTCCGCGGGGACGAACGGCGTCGTCACCGCGTCGACGTCGGCCAAGCGGTCGGTGTATCGCCGCGCCGCCGCCCGTCGCCGCTCGCTCCAGTCTCGTACCCGGTCGAGTTGGCGCAGTCCGACGGCGGCGTTGGTCTCGTCCAGCCGGTAGTTCAGTCCGAGCCGCCGGTGGACGCCCTCGTCGCCGCGGCCGTGGTTCCGGAGCATCCGCATCGTTTCGGCGAGGTCGGCGTCGTCGGTGATCGCCATCCCGCCGTCGCCCCCGACGGTCATGTTCTTCGAGGGGTAGAAGCTGAACGCGCCCGCGTCACCGACCGTCCCCGCGGTCGCGCCGTCGCGCGACGCGAAGTGCGCCTGACAGGAGTCCTCGACGACGAAGAGGTCGTGTTCGCTCGCGATGGCATCGATCGCGTCCACGTCCGCCATCCCGCCGTAGATGTGGACGGGGATCACCGCGGCCGGGTTGTCGGCCGCCGCGACCGCGGTCGCGAGTGAATCGGGGTCCATCGTGTACGTCTCGGGGTCGACGTCGACGAAGACGGGGGTCGCACCGAGCGCCAACACCGGGCTGGCGCTCGCGAAGAACGTGTGCCCCGGGACGAAGACCGAGTCGCCCTCGCCGATTCCGGCCGCCTCCAGCGCGAGGAGGATCGCCGCGGTGCCGCTGGAGACGGCGACGGCGTGGTCGACGCCGCAGGTCTCGGCGAACCGGTTCTCGAACCGTTCGACGAGCGGCCCCTTCACGAACCGCCCGCTTTCGAGGACGTCGACGACGGCTTCGATCGTGTCTTCCGCGACGCGAATATCGGTGAAATCGACGCTGTCGACCATCGTCTCCGGGTCACGGTCACCGTGGATTGTAATGGATCGACTGCGACCGGGAAGGCCCCGACTAACGCGGAGAGGGGGCCGGAGACGCCCGTCGAGAATATTCGAGCGGGCGCGCGGCCGACAGTAACGACGCCCGGGACCGCGACAGTGAGGAGTGCGAACGAGGGCGGACGCGCCGAAACGAGGGCATAACAAACCGGCGTCCGACCCGCCGGTGCAGATATGCAAGCCGTCGTACTCGCGGCCGGGAAGGGGACGCGACTCCGCCCGCTGACCGAAACCAAACCCAAGGGCCTCGTCGAAGTGAACGGCAAGCCCATCCTGACGCACTGCTTCGAACAGCTCACCGACCTGGGTGCCGAAGAACTTCTCGTGGTGATCGGTTACCGCGGCGACGACGTCGTCGAGCACTACGGGGACAGCTTCGGGGACGTGCCGATCACCTACGCCCGTCAGGAGGAGCAGTTGGGGCTCGCACACGCGCTCAACACCGTCGAACCGCACGTGACCGACGACTTCATGTTGATGCTCGGCGACAACATCTTCCGGGCGAACGTGGAGGACGTCGTCCGCCGGCAGCGCGAGAGCCGCGTCGACGCCGCGTTCCTGGTCGAGGAGGTCCCCGAATCGGAGGCCTCCAGATACGGCGTCTGCAACACGAACGACTACGGCAAGATCGTCGAAGTCGTCGAGAAGCCGGACGATCCGCCGTCGAATCTGGTTATGACAGGGTTCTATACGTTCTCGCCGGCGATCTTCCACGCCACGCGTCTCGTACAGCCGTCGAGCCGCGGCGAGTACGAGCTTTCGGACGCGATCGATCTGTTGATTCGGTCCGGACGCACGATCGACGCGGTCGAACTCGACGGATGGCGGATCGACGTCGGCTACCCCGAGGATCGCGCCGAAGCCGAGCGACGGTTGCAGCAGCGAGCCGAGCAAACGACGTCACGCGTATGACAAGTGTCATACGAAAGCGGGAATTATATGTACTAGCACTCGTAACGCAGCGTTGACGCTTGAATGAAATCTGCACAACCAGACTGCCTCTCGGACACTGCGGTGTCGACGAATAGTTCAACGTTCCAGTTCGAGCCCGAACGCGAAACCGTCGTGGTCGATATTGTCGAAGCCGTTTCGGCGGTCGCCGGCGTTGACCCACTTCATTTCGAACCGCGCTTACACGATGTCGTCGATGCTGACGCTTTGGTCGAGTGCATTCAATCAGGCGGTGACGACGTGAGCGTTTCATTCGAGATGGGGGCATACGATGTGACAGTCCGGGGGTGTGGAGAAATCGAAGTCGTCGAATCGTGACCGGGGGGCAGCGGTATATTTATTACCATCTTCATTGAATTTAATGATGGATGTCAGAATGGTTCACTGACGAGGAGATGGAGCGCATCGTTCGGTTTGCACAGACGTCTGGGTACGCTCGGGACCCGACGATGCTGCTGCCGGAGGAAAAAAGCAGAGCCGACGAGGGGGCGGAGTGAGACGGCGCACGAGGCGTCGCATCGACGTTGAGCGAGCGTCGCGACGGTAGTTGAGCAGGCACCGTTACGGTGGGTGACCCGAACGGCGAACGGGGGGTGAGTCCGAGGGGCGAGCAATTTTTTCGTGGCATTACTGGAGTAGGAGAACGAGTGGGACGGACTGCGGCGTCGACGTCCCGTTCGGACGGGTCGACTCTGCGACGGGTCACTCGTCGAGCAAGCCCTGTTGCTCGATCTCCTGCCAGAGGTCTTCACCGCGGTCGGTGATACCGTAGACGCGACCCTTTCGGCGGTCCTCGGAGACCAGAAGGTCGACGAACCCTCGGTCGCGAAGGCTCGTGAGCGCGTGTGAGACTGCGGCGATCCCGATGTCCTCGTCCTCGGCGATCTGCGAGGGAGTTGCCGGTCCCTCGGCGAGCCGACACAGTACCGCCACGCGGTACTGCGAGCTGATCACGAACCCGATGTGGTCCCACGTGTCGGTCATCGATACTCACTCATTGTCTGTTCGATTCATTTTCAAGCGGGATCACTGCCGCGGTGGTAAGTATTCGGTTCGCATACAAGTAGTGCAGGAGGCTCACGACGACGAGCACGACGAGGAAGGCCACGGAAACGTACTCAGACCGGACGAGGGCGGAGTTTACTACCATAGAGAGCAGGTAGCCGACGATGCCCACGACGGCGATCGACGCGTAGATCAGCTGCCACGGGACCGACTCGCGTTCCTCCTCGAAGTACTGTGCGAGCTCGTCTACGTGACGTGTCGAGTAGACCATCCCCGACTCCGAGTCGTACCGGACCACGTCGGCCTCGGCGAGTTTCGGAATGTGGGTCTGATACAGCGAGACGTACGTCCGCTTCCGTTGCTGTGCGGAAAGCTCGGACGGGTCGAGTCCGTTCTCCTCTGCGGCCAACTCCTCGGCGAGGTCACTGAGTTCGATCCCTCCTCGTTGCTGTTGTAAGCGTCTGAGCACGAAGCGTCTACGTGCGTTGCTCAACAGATCGAATGCGGTGTCCTGCGACAGCGTTTGGGGCTCGTGTGGTGACATCAGAATCTCGCGACCGCGGGAGCAGTGCTTCAATCGTTCCGGAGGTATCCGCTTTGTTAGATGTTCGTTATCCACGGACGGCGACGGAGAGAACGCGGTAGTTGGACCATTACAATGCCGATTTCACGGCGAGCACCCAGTACATGACACAGCGCGTTCGCTGCGACGCAACGGCGGCCAGAGTGCGAGCGGGATCCGGTCGCGGTGATCGGACGAGACCGCTCGATCGACAGTGGGCAGAACGAGGACGGCAACCGAGCCGCGAACGCGCCCCGACCGTACTCGGATAATGCGCGGGGACGGAGTGGGGCACGGCTCGTCATTCGGGCCGGTGAGCTACGCGCCGATCGATCTCCTCCTCTCGGGGCTGGTCGGGACCGGGATGTACCTCGTCATCGTCGTCGGAACCGACGGGCTACTGCGGCTTCTCGCCGGCGGGATTCTCCTGTGGATCCTCCCCGGGTACGTGACGCTCGCGGCGCTGTTTCCCGGCCGCGGTATCGAGACCCGATCCCGGAGTTCCGAGCAGCGATCGGGGATATCGCTCCGGCAACGCGGCGTGTTGACGCTCGGCGTGAGCCTGTTCGTTCTCGTCTTGATCGGACTGGTGATCGGGACGGTCGCCTCGGCGATCACCGCGGGTCTCGTGAGCGGTGCGGTGTTGGTCTACGTGCTCGCCGTCGGCGGGATCGCCGCCATCAGACGGTACCGGATGCCCGCCGGCTATCGGGTGTCCCTGCCGGTCGAATCTTGGTACGACGAGGTCGTGACGGCGTTCACGCGCGGGTCGGTGGCCGACCGCGCGCTGACGGTCGGTGTGGTCTGCAGCGTGCTCCTGACGGTCGGGATGTTCGGCTTCGCGATGAGTGCGGGCCCCGCCGGGCAGTCCTACACCGACTTCTACGTGGTGACGCCCGACGGCGACGGTGAGTACACCTCCGCCGGGTACCCGGAGAACCTCACCGTCGGACAGGAGGCCACGCTCGCGTGGGGCGTCCACAACGCCGAGTCCGAGCCGATGGACTACACCGTCGTCGTCGTGCTCGAACGCGTCGTCGACGCCGACGGGGAGTACAGAGTGATCGAAAGCGAGGAACTGGATCGAACGTCGATACGCGTCGCCGACGGAGAAGAGACACTCCGCAACCACACGGTCGCCCCGTCGATGGTCGGCGAGGACCTCCGGCTCGGGTACTACCTCTACCGCGGTGACGCCCCCGACCGCCCGCGCCCGGACACGGCGTATCGGCACTTACACGTGTGGACGACGGTCACTCCCTCGGCCTGACGATGTGGCCCTGGGAACACGCAGCCGTCGGCTACCTCGCGTGGTCGCTGCTCGTTCACGCGGTCCGGCGTCGACCACCGACCGGCGCGGAGGCCGTCGTCGTGGTCCTCGCGTCCGTCTCGCCCGACCTCGTCGACAAGCCGCTGGGCTGGGAATTCGGCGTCTTCAGCTCCGGGTACGGGGCCGCTCACTCCGTCTTTTTCGCGGTCCCCATCGCACTCGGAGTGACTCACTTCCTGAGCGAGCGCGGAAAGCGGGGCGTCGGCGCGGCGTTCGCGGTGGGCTATCTGAGTCACCTGCCGGGCGACCTCCTCGTCGGCTACCTCACCGAGGGGCGGCTCCCGATCGAACGCGTGCTCTGGCCGGTTCGGACCGTCGAGACCACCTACACCGGCGGATTTTCGGGGACGCTTCTCGAATATCTCAGACGGTACGTCGCCGACATCCTCGAGGGGGACGCCGGGACGGCGGCCGTCGTCGGAGCCGTGGCGCTGTTTTCCTGCGTCGCCGTGTGGCTCGTCGACGGTGCCCCCGGCGTCAGCGAACTCCGCGCCGCGGTGACGCCGAACACGCGAAAGTGACCGACTCGGAACGACAGGGCAAGGCACGCACGGCGACCCGAAGCCGCCACGTACCGACGACACGCCGGCTATAACAAAGCCCGAATCGGCGCGTTATCCGGGTACGTTCTACAGACGACAATGTCACCGCCTCAGCCAACGTTCCGAAGGGATGCCAGCACCGCTAGCGGACGCCCACGGCCGGGCGAGAGAGTGGAGAGCGGTGGATGAGCGTTCCGATAGCCGCCCCCGATCTCGGGCTCGGCGCGCTCAGCGACGTGATAGAGACAGTCGAGACCGCGCGGCTCGCCGACGGCCCGGCGGTGCGAGCCTTCGAGGCGGCCGTCGCCGACCACGCGGAGGCGGATCACGGGGTCGCGACCTCGAACGGAACGACGGCCTTGCACGCCGCGCTCCGCGGCCTGGAGATCGGTCCGGGCGACGCCGTCGTCACGACGCCGTTTTCGTTCGTCGCGACGGCGAACGCGGTTCGCCTCTGCGGGGCAGAGCCCGTCTTCGCCGACGTCGACCCGGAGACGCTGAACCTCGATCCCGACGCGGTCCGCGCGGCGATAGCGGACCGCGACGGCGCGGTCGACGCGATCCTCGCGGTGCACCTGTACGGGCTTCCGGCCGAGATGGACGAGCTGCGATCGATCGCCGACGCGCACGGGGTTCCGCTTATCGAGGACGCCGCGCAGGCACACGGCGCGAGCTACCGCGGCCGACCCGTCGGCTCGCTCGGCGACGCCGCGTGCTTCTCGTTTTACCCGACCAAGAACATCACGACCGGCGAGGGCGGGATGGTGCTCACCGACGATTCGGCGGTGGCCGACCGGGTCGCGCGGTTCGTCAATCACGGCAGAACGGACCGCTACGAACACGCGACAGTCGGGCACAACTTCCGGCTGACGAGTCTCGGTGCGGCGATCGGCACCCGTCAGCTCGAACGCCTCGACGACTTCGTCGAGGTTCGTCGCCGAAACGCCGCCGCTTACGACGACGCGCTCGCCGATCAGCCGTCGGTCTCGGCCCCGCCGACTCCGACGCGAACGCGCCACGCGTACCACCAGTACACCGTGCGGTGTGCTGACCGAGACGCGCTCGGAGACCACCTCGCTGCCGCGGGGGTGGACACGAGCGTCTACTACCCGACGCCGATCCACCGCCAGCCCGCGTACGCCGACGTCGAGGCGAGCGCGCCGGTGGCCGAGCGGGCCGCCGAGCGCGTGCTGTCGATTCCGGTCCATCCGAAACTGGACCGCGCCGAGGTCCGGACGATCGCCGACGCCTCGCGGGGTTCGAGCCGTGACGATCGACGTCGGCGTCGTCGGCGTCGGGAGTATGGGTCGACATCACGCCCGGGTGTACCACGAACTGCCAGACGTGAACCTCCTCGGGGTCGCCGACGAGGACGAATCGACCGCCGCGGCGGTGGCGACCGAGTACGACGCCGAAGCGGCGTCGACGGCGGCGCTGTTGGAGCGGGTCGACGCCGTCTCGATCGCGGTCCCGTCGAGGTTCCACCACGAGATCGGACTCCGGGCGATCGAGTCGGGCGTGCACGCGCTCGTGGAGAAGCCGATGACCCCGACGGTCGCGGAGGCGCGCTCGCTCGTCGACGCCGCCGCGGAGGCCGGCGTCACCCTCCAAGTGGGACATGTCGAGCGGTTCAATCCGGCCGTGATCGCGGTCCGAGACTTCGTCGAGGACCTCGACCTCGTCGCCGTGGAAGCCAGACGGCTCGGCCCGCCGGTCGGCGACGGGAGAGACGTCAGCAACGACGTCGTCTTCGACTTGATGATCCACGACATCGACGTGATCCAGTCGCTGGTCGACGGCGGAGTCCGGACGGTGGCGGCGACGGGCAGCCCGGACCGGGAGTACGTGAACGCCTCGCTGCAGTTCGACAACGACATAGTGGGGTCGCTGACGGCGAGCAGGGTGAGCCAGCGGAAGGTTCGGGAGCTCACGCTCACCGCGACGGACTGCCTGGTGACGGTCGATTACAGCGATCGGGCGGTCTGGATCGACCGTCGGACGCGCCCGACGTACCTCACCGACGACGGGGACCTCCGCTACCGCAGCGAGCGCGTGGTCGAGCGGCCGACGGTGGACAACGGCGAGCCGCTGAAAAAGGAGCTTCGGGCCTTCGTCGATGCGGTCAGGAACCGGACGACGCCGGTCGTCACCGGGGAAGACGGGATCGACGCGCTCTCGCTGGCGACGCGAATTCGCGAGGCGATGCAGTAACGCGCGCGGCGGGGCGGCAATCGGTCGGTCGCCGACCCCGCCTCACGGTTCACTCGTTCTTCGATCGAGCGGCGTACGCGGCCACGAGTCCCGCGAGCACCACGGCGAGCAGCGCCACCGGAAGTCCGAACCCGTCGACCGCACCCAGCGTCTCGGTGGGGCCGGAGGTCGCCGTCGTCCCGGACGCGCCGTCGCCCGCGGCGTCGGCGTCACCGCTGCCGACGGTGACTTGCGCGGACCGATCGCCGACCGATACGTCGTAGGTCCCGGCCGCCTCGAACCGCTGTTCGAACCGGACCTGCTCGGTCTCCCCGGGCATCACTCGAACCGTCTCGACCGCGGCGACCGACCCGGACACGGAGAGTTCGGCGCGGTAGTCTCCCGGAATCGTGCCGTCGTTTCGGACCGTCGCGACCACCACCGCGTCGTCGCCGACGTCGATGCTGTCGCGCTGTAACTCGATCGCGGTGAGCCGTAGGTCGACCTCAGCCGGTCGAACCCGTACTGTCGTCGACCGCTCTCCCGCTTCGACGTCGATGACGCCCGGTTCCGAGACCGTCGCCGAAACCGTCCGGGTGACGTTCTCGCCGGGTGGAACGGTCGCGTCCACGACGCCCCGCTCCTCGCCGTCGACGGAGACCGGGATCGACGCGTTGCCGGCGAGGTCGCCGGCGTTGCCGACGGTGACGTTGATATCGAAACTGCGCTCTGCGACCGCATCGGAGGCCTCGATGGCCGTCACCGAGAGGTCCGGTTCTGCCGGGTCGGGGGCGCTGGATCCGCCGCCACCGCCTCCGGAACTGCCACCGCCGCCTCCTCCGCCACCACCGCCTCCGCTCGGTGCGCCGCCACCGCCCGGCGGGCCGCCGGGATCGCCGGCGGAATCATCGGTGTCCTCGCTCTCGTCGCCGTCACCGTTTCCGTCGCTATCACCAGTATCGTCGGCGACCTGCACCGAAACCGACGCGGTCGCCGTCCCGTTCTCTCCCGTGACAGTTAGGATGACGGTGTAGGTCCCGGGCTCGTCGTATGTGTGTGTGACTTCCGGCCCCTCCGCCGTCCTGTTCGCGACTGACTCGTTGCCGTCAGTTTCGTTACCCTCCTCGCGCCCGGCGTCGACGAGCGTCCACTCGTAGCTACCGACGTCACCGGTCGAGTTGCGTCCGTCGAACGTCACGGACTCGTTGACCGTCGGTTCGTCAGGTCGGGTTTCGACGACCGCAGCGAGCGGGGCCGCGACCGATACCGTCGCCGAGGCCGTGTCCGACCGATTCGTGCCGTCGGTGACGACGACCGAGACGGTGTGGGTCCCCGGCTGGTCGAACGTCGTCTCGAACGTCGAGGCGGTGGCGTTCGCGACGGGCTCGCCGTCGATCCGCCACTCGTAGGTCAGGTTGCCCTCCGCGGCGACGGAATCGCTCGCATCGAACGCGACCGGTTCGCCGGCGTCCACCTCGTCGGGCCCGTCGAGCGCGGCCGTCGGGCTCGGTAGTTCGACCAGTACCGTCGCGTTCGCCTGCGCCGAGTCTCCGCTCTCGTCGGTGACGGTGAGCATCACCGCGTACTCGCCCGGCGACGAGTAGTTGTGTTCGACGCTGCTCTCGTTGGTTTCCGAGGAGTTCCCGTCGCCGAACGACCACGCGAACGACGAGATCTCGCCGGTCGAACCAGAGGCGTCGAGCGTCACCGTCTCACCGACGTCGACCGGCTCCTCGGGGACGCCGAGCTCCGCCGACAGCGGTTCGCTGACCAAAACCGACGCGTTCGCTGTACCGGCGCGGCCGACGCCGTCGGTCACGACCACCCCGACGGTCCGCTCGCCGGGGGAATCGAACGCGTACTCGAACGCTGATTGGTCGGTCGTCGCCACCGTCTCGCCGTCGACCCGCCACTCGTAGGTAGCCGGCGGTTCGTCGACGGTGCTCGCGTTCGCGTCGAACTGGACCGCTTCGCCCGCCGTCGCCGTGTCGGTGACGTTCAGTGCGGCCGCGGGCGCGTCACCCGCGCCGACGTCGACCGCGGCGGTGGCCGTCCCGGTGCCGTTCGCGTCGTCGACGGCGGTCACGGAGACGTTGTACGTTCCCGGGGCGTCGAAGTCGGTTTCGAGCGTCGGCTCCGTGGTGACCGAGTCGGTCGTCCCGTTCCCGGTCAGGTCCCAGCGGTACTCCTGTATCTGGCGCACGGAGGTGGTCGCTGAGGCGTCCAGCGTGACCGCGTCACCGACTCCAACCGCCGCCGGCGTCGCGTCGAGCGACGCGTCGGGGCCCGGTCGGTCGGCGCAGGACCCGACCCAGACGTACACGGGCGCTTCGAGACTCGACAGCTGGCGGCGCTCGAACCCGTCGTCGGTGTTGTCGATCGCCTGCCACGAGGAGATCACGCCCTGTTCTCCCTCGAACTGAGGTTCGAGCGCCGCGTCCTCGTTGAACGCCGGGTCGATCCGGATCGCCGAACCGGGTTCGAGCCCGGTGAACGCCGCGCCGTCGTTCCGGCCAGTCGTCCAGACCCAATCGAGTTCGCTCTCGCTGCCCGCGTGGCTAAACTGATCGGTTTGGTTTTCGTAGTCGTCGTCCTCGACGGTCCACTCGCCGTCCGTCGGCAGACCGCTGACGTCGAAGGAGGCCACGCCACCGTCGGTCCCGGAATCGTTCGCGTCGCCGGGATACCGATCGTGGACGACGATCATACTCAGGCCGTCGGGACCGTCGTGGAACAGCAGAATACTCGTGTCGTTCTGCTGGTACTGGACGGTCCCCTCGGAGCTATACGGACTGGATCCGCCGCTGTAGTCGTAGAACTCCGCGGCGGTCTGCTCGGTCGAGACGGGATCGACGACCCGGCAGACGCCGTCCTGTTCGACGGCGACGTCGCCGTGCTCGTTGGCTGTCGAGACGCCCGCGGTGAGCGAGACCACGAGAACCACCGCGAGCGCGCCGACGATCAGCCAGCGCATCCGGAAGCGCTCCCGGATCGGTCGGGGTTCCGCTCGACGGTCCGACGAGCCGCGGTTCTCCGTCGGTCGAGCGCGTCCACTCATCGCCGGGGCTCCGAACGGTGGATCCGCTCACGGTGCGTCGGGACGACGGGAGAGCGGTTCTCGAAGCCGGTGGAGCGCGCTGCGGTCGATGGCGGTGTAACGATGTCGATAATCATAGTATGAATTGCTGAACCGTCGAACGGGGAGTCCCGGGCGTACAAACGCCCTGCTGCGGACATTGTTATACTCGGTGAAAACCCGTGAAACGAGGGTAATGGGAGGCTTATCGGCCGGTCACCGCAGTCGATCGTACGCGGCGGCGACGAGGGAGGGCGGCACCGGACTGCGGGTCAGTTCGTAGTAGGTCGCGACCTCGGGGGCGAACTTCGATTTGTACTCGCAGAGCCGCGGTTCGTTGGCTCCGACGAGGTCGTAGCGGTCGACCCCGCGATCGATACCCGATTCGATGAGGTGCCAATCGAGGAGGTCGTGGGCGGGGACGGGAGCCTCGAAGTCGACGACGCTCTGCCAGCGGTAGAGGGCGTCGTCGTCGACGAGCACGATCGCGCCGCCGGCGAACTCCCCCGCGGCCGTGCAGACGTAGGCGGCCACGTGCTCGGGGAGCGCGCTCGCGAGGTCGGACGCGAAGGCGGTCGTCACGCCGTAGGAGATGCCCTGTTCCGCGTGGCGCGCCTGCGCGAACTCGATCACGTTCGTGATCTCGGGGCGGCCGGCCTCGTCGATCTGATAGTCGCCCTCCGCCGTCTTTCGAACGTTCGACCGGAGGTCGCTACTCGCCGCAGAGAGGACCTCGTCGGCCGGCCTGTCGATGTCGACGTGGTAGGTGTATCGGGGAGTGGCCTCGAACCCGGCCCAGAGGAACGGCCGCGGATCGTGGTACGACGGCGGCGGGCGGACGTTCACGTACCGCGGGCGGATCTCCTCGTCGAGGTAGTCGATCGCGCTGTCGACGAACCGGCGGTGGGTCTTCTCGTGGGTGCGCTGTTTCACCCCGGGCGTTCGAAACACCACGGGGCCGAGGTAGGGGATCTTCCGTCCGGGCGGCGGCGAGAACGCCGCCGAGAGCGGCCCCTTCCGGAGTTCGAAAACCGGGAAGAGCCCCACGGGCTCCTGGCCCTTGTACCCGACGAGCGGGTAGAGCGTCGTATCGGTGTGGTCGGCGAAGACGTCGAGGGCCTCCCGGCGGTGAAACGGCGTGCTCCCGTCGGCCCGATCGACGAGGGAGTTCCACTCTGTGTCGTCTTCGAGGGGACGAACGTCGATACTCATTCCAGGTACCCGAGGTCCGCGAGTCGCGTTTCGACGTCGGCGTCGCGCGTCGGAACCTTCTCCCCGCGATAGGGCGGATACGACTCGCTCCCGGGGTCCTCGACGACGGGCAGCACCGCCCCGTCCATCCGGTCGCTGACGGGGACGCCGAGCGTCGCGAGGACCGTGGGCGCGACGTCGAACAGGTGGGCGTCTTCGACGGGGACGGGGTCGACGCCGGAACCGGCGACGGCGACGATCCCGTCCCGCTTGTGCGTCCACGGTTCGCGCGGCGATCCGAACGTCTCCTCTCGTATCGACGCCGAGAGCGTGTGCTCGAACTCGTTCGGAACGAGCAGCAGGTCCGGTGCGTCGTCGACGTACGGACCGTGAAAGACGTCCTCCCGCGGGAGCACCGCCTCGAACGCCGGCTCGCCGTCGGGCGTGCGGAGCGACTCGAACGCGTCGGCGATGTCGGCGCGGCGCTCCCGGTACTCGTCGATGCCGACCGTCCCGTCGGGCTCGCGCCCCTCGAGGTTGAGGCGGACCCCGAGTTCGATCCGGTCTCGGAGGTACGCCGTCGAGTTCGGGAAGTCGACCGTCTCCTCGGCGGCGGCCACGAGGTCGGCGGAGACCACCTGTAACACGAGTCCGTCGAGTCTGAGTTTCCGGAGCACGGTCCCGATGCGCTGGCTGGTGAGCCCGACGCCCGCGGCCGCGGCGAGCGCTCGCTCGACCGCGGAGGGGCCGTCGTCCGTCGAATCGACGTCGGTCTCGTCGCCCGCGCGCAACCGGCGCGTCGAGATGTCCGACCACGACGGTTTCTCCCCGTCGGTGGTCGTCACGACGTCCCCGCGGTCGCGCAGGAGCGCGTTCGGCCGGATCTCGTAGCCCGAACAGGGCCCGATCCCGTGGTCGCTGACGAGTACGACCGTCTCCGGGGGGAACGCGTCCATCGTCGCTTCGATCTCGGCGTCGATCGCCGCGTAGACGCGGTCCGGCGCGTCACCGTCGGGAAACTCGTGAAAGACCGTGTCGCTCTGTTGGAACTGGAGGAACGCGAAGTCGGGGTCCTCGCGGTCGAGCAGGTACCGGAACGCCTTCCCGCGCATTTCGACGAGTTCCTCGTAGCCGTCGATGCGGTCGGCCTTCGACGCCCCTTCGCGGAGCTGTCGGTTGTAGAGCCGGTACTCGCCGACGGCGTCGCGGACCTCCGCGAGCAGCCCCGGCGGGTGACACTCGGGGTCTTCCGGGGCGGTGTAGCCCGGGATCAACGCCCCCTCGAAGGTCGGCGGCGGATGCGTCACGGGGACGTTGACGACGACGCTCGTGAGCCCCTGCGCCGAACAGAGCTCCCAGATCGATCGCTCGCGGACGTCCGTCGAGTTGACGACGTCCCAGTCGTACCCGTCGAAGCGGAGGAACCCGTACACCCCGTGTTTCCCCGGGTTGACGCCCGTGTAGATCGAGGGCCACGCGCTCGGCGTCCACGGCGGCAACTGCGATTCCAGCGGCCCGCTCGCCCCCGACGCGAGGATCGACTCGATCGTCGGAGCCGTCCCCTTCGAGAGCCGAGACAACACGTCGCGGCTGAGCGCGTCGATCCCGATCACGAGCGTGCGGGGTCCCGTCGCACCTGTCTCAGACATACGGGAGAAGTCCGGCACAGTTCGGCTTTGTTAGCCCCTCGATACGCCCGAATCGAAGGACTGAACGATCCGAAGCCGGCCGCTACGGCGGAAACTATCGCATAACAAAGTGCTCCAGCGGAGATGCTTCGACAGATCACGCGACGGTCGGCGAAACCGTCGCAGACGGACGATCTATCGTGGTTACCATCACTATGAGACGCAGTTACAATCGGAGTAAACGCGACCGGAGTAGAGTCACCGAGCGCCGAGCACCGCCCGGCGAGCACCCGAACGGGAAGCGATGACGGCGTCGAACGAATCCCGATCGAACGCGGTGGGGCAGGACTCCCGTATCGACCCCGGCGTGCGGATCGGCGGTGACGGCGACGACGCAGTCACGGTGGTCGGCGACGGCGCGCGGATCCGCTCGGGGACGGTGATATACCCGAACGTCAGGATCGGCGAGAACTTCACGACGGGCCACGACGCCCTCGTCCGGGAGGACACGTGGATCGGCGACGATGTCCTCGTCGGGACGAAGACGGTCGTCGACGGCGCGACGACGATCGGCGATCGAACGAGCCTCCAGACCGGCGTCTACGTCCCCAGCGAAACGTCGATCGGGGCCGAGGTGTTCGTCGGCCCGCGGGCGGTGCTGACGAACGACCCCTATCCGGCGCGGACCGACGTCGAACTCGTCGGCCCGACGCTGGAAGACGGCGTCAGCATCGGCGCGAACGCGACGCTCCTCCCGGGGATAACCGTCGGCGAGCGGGCGTTCGTCGCGGCCGGTGCGGTCGTGACCGACGACGTGCCGCCGGAGACGCTCGCGGTCGGGTCGCCGGCGAGACATCGACCGCTCCCCGACGAGCTCGCCGGGAGGAACGACCTGTGATGACCGGACTCTACGGGTCCGACCTCGGTCCGGCGGCCCAGCGGATCGCGCTCTTGAACGGCGACGTGCCGATCGCGGTCTACGGCCTCGGAAAGATGGGCCTCCCCGTCGCGTCGGTGCTCGCGGACGTGACGGGATCGGTCGTCGGTGCCGACATCGACGAGGACGTCGTCGACGCGGTCCGGCGCGGGGAGTGCCCGGTCTCGGGGGAGCCGGGGCTCCCGGAACTGCTCTCGGACGTCGTCGACGCCGGGAGGCTGGACGCCGTGTCCGACCCCGCCGAAGCGGCCGACGACGCCGCGATACACGTCGTCGTCGTCCCGACGCTGGTGGACGACGACGGCGAGGTCGACCTCTCGGCGCTCGGGGCTGTCCTCGAAGACGTCGCCGCGGGGCTCGATCCCGGCGACACCGTCTGCATCGAATCGACGGTGCCACCGCGGACGTGCGCGGACGTCGTCGTCCCGA
The DNA here is from genome assembly GCF_000739575.1 of Halobellus rufus. Lineage (GTDB taxonomy): Archaea > Halobacteriota > Halobacteria > Halobacteriales > Haloferacaceae > Haloquadratum > Haloquadratum rufum. The sequence goes on from NZ_BBJO01000014.1 coordinate 115,412, forward strand.
CGCTGGCCGGGCGCAGCGGCCTCAGCGAAACCTCCTTCGGCGTCGCGTTTTGCCCGGAGCGAACGCTCAGCGGTCGCGCGCTCGAAGACATCAGAGAGGCGTACCCGAAGGTCGTCGGCGGCGTCGACGAGGAGAGCACCCGGGTCGCCGCGCTCCTCTACGACGAGGTGACCGACAACGACGTCATCACCCTCGACGACGCCACGACGGCGGAGGCGATGAAGGTGTTCAGCGGCGTCTACCGCGACGTCAACATCGCTCTGGCCAACGAGTTCGCGCGGTACGCGGACGCGATGGAGATCGACGTCAGAGACGCCATCTCGGCGGCGAACAGCCAGCCGCACTCGAAGATCCTCTCGCCGGGACCCGGCGTCGGCGGGCACTGCATCCCGGTGTACCCGCACTTCCTGCTCTCGACGTTCGACGTCGAGAGCCCTCTGACGCGAGTCGGACGCGCGGTCAACGAGTCGATGCCCGCGTTCACCGTGGACCTCGTGCGCGACGCGCTGGCCGACGCCGGGACCGAGACCGCCGAGGCGACGGTCCTGCTCTTGGGAACGACCTACCGGCCCGGCGTGGCCGAGACGCGGAACAGCCCCGCGGTTCCGATCGCAGAGGGCCTCGCCAAGCGCGGTGCGGACGTCTACAGCAGCGACCCGCTCGTCGACGGCCCCGACCGCATCGCTGCGGAACCGGTTCCCCTGCAGCGCGGCCTCGACCTGAACCCGGACGCGATCGTCGTCGTGACCCCCCACGAGGAGTTCGCGTCGATCGACTGGGCGGACGTCGAGCCGACGATCGTGGTCGACTGTCACGACGCCCTCGATCTGGAGGGGACCCGTCACGCCGGGTACGCCATCGGCTCCCCGAGAGCGAGATCGGATCCGAGGGCGGACGCGAACGCCGTTCGCGGCGAACCACGCGGCGGCACCGAGACGGTGAACGACGGCGTCGGCGAACTGTCCGGAAGCAGGACCGTCTTCGACGGCGGCGAGGAGGAGACGGACGACGCGAACCGAGAGCCGCGGGACCGGAGCGAACGATGAGCCGCATTCAGTTCGACGTCACCCATCCGGCACACGTGCACCTGTTCAAGCACGCGATCGAAGAACTCGCCCGCGACGGGCACGCGGTCGCCGTCACCTCCCGGGAGAAGGAGATCACGACCGACCTGCTGGACGCCTACGGCATCGCACACACGGTGCTCTCCAAGAAGGGGACCCGGAAGGCGGCGCTGGTGCCCGAGTGGCTCCTGCGGGACGTCAGGACGGTCCGGTTCGCCGCCCGGTTCGATCCCGACGTGATCGTCAGCCGGCTCAGTCCCACTGCCGTCCACGCGGCGAAGATGGTCGGCGCGGGCGCGGTCGCCTTCCACGACCACGAGGGGACCAACCGGCTGGCGAGCGCGCTCGCGCCGTTCACCGATCGGCTCTGTACGCCGGCGACGTTCGAGGCCGACTTCGGGGAATCTCACGACCGCCACGCCGGGGTCCAGGAACTGGCCTACCTCCACCCGGACCGGTTCGATCCCGACCGCGACCGGTTACGCGAGTTCGGCGTCGATCCCGACGATCCCTACGTTGTCTTGCGATTCGTCGAGATGGGAGCGCACCACGACGTTGGGCTCGACGGCTTCTCCGCGGCTGCGAAACGACGCCTCGTGCGGGCGCTTTCAGCGGACACGGCGGTGTACGTCTCGACGGAGCGAGGCGTCGACGCCGACGTCGACGCGGCGCAGATCCCCGTGCCGCCCGCGATGATGCACGACCTACTGAGCGAGGCGTCGCTCCTCGTCACCGACTCCAACACGATGGCGACCGAGGCGGGGATCCTCGGGACGCCCACGGTCAGGTCGGGCGCGTACGCCGGGACGGACCAGTTCAGCAACTTCGAGGTCCTCACCGAGGCGGGGCTCGTCGAATCGGTGGCCGCGGAAGACCGCGCCGTCGAGCGCGCGCTGGAACTGTTCGCGGACCCGGACGCCGAGCGTCGCTGGCGCGAGCGGCGGGACGAATACGTCGCCGACAAGCCCGACCTCACGGACTACATCGTCGAACGGGTGCTGAGCGTTGCGGGCGATACCCCGGGGAAACCGGAGGCGGAAGACTCGCCACGGCGGCCGGTGGCGGCCGGGACGGCTCGGTTCGACACGCAGATCGACGAGCGGGGGCGGAAGCTCGCGGACGGGGAGGGCGATGACTGATACCGCGTCGGAATCCGCTGCGGACGGCGGTCGGCCCGGAGACGCCGCGTCGCGTCGTCGGCGGCAGATCCCCGAGGGGAAGCCCTTCGCGCTCTGTCTCACCCACGACGTCGACCGGCCGTACAAGACGTATCAGTCGATCTACTACGCCGTCAGCGAGGGCGACCTCGCACAGTTGAAATCGCTGTTTCCTGGGCGGAATCCGTACTGGTCGTTCGACCGGATCAAGGCGATCGAGTCGGACCTCGGCGTCCGCTCCTCGTTCAACTTCCTCGACGAGCAGTCGCTCTTCACCGACCGTCCCCGGCGAGAGCTGCTCAGTCCGGAGTCGTGGATGCGGTACGCCGGGCGCTACGATCTCACCGATCCGGCGATCGTAGAGCTGATCCACGACCTCGACGCCGGCGGGTGGGAGATCGGACTGCACGGCTCCTACGACTCCTACCGCGACCGGGAGCGACTCCGCGACGAGAAGCGGCGGCTCGAATCGGTGCTGGGCCGGGAGGTCACCGGGATCAGACAGCACCATCTCAACCTCTCGGTCCCCGACACTTGGGAGCACCACGCGGCGATCGGCCTCGAGTACGACACCTCACTCGGCTCGTCGACCGAGTACGGATTTCAGTACGGCTACGGACTCAAGCGCCCGTTCGGCGACTCGTTCGTCGTCTTTCCGCTCACCGTGATGGAGATGGCCCTGCCGGTCGAGCGCGACCCGACCGCCGCGTGGGAGGCGCTGGAGTCGCTCCTGTTCGAAGCCAGAGCCAACGGCGCGGTGATGAGCGTGCTCTGGCATCCGCGGTTCTTCTGCGAGGACACGCCGGCGTACGGTCCGCTGTACCGGCGGTTGATCGAGCGCGCGTTGGAACTCGGGGCGTGGGTCGGACCGCCGGGGGCGCTGTACGAGCGGCTCGATCACCCCACGGCGGCCGCGGATCAGGCGTCGCCTTCGGACTGATACGGTTCGCCGACGGCCTCGCGCGGGAGCGCGTTGTGCAGTTCGGTCTCGAGATCCTCGGGCGACTCGAACGTCTCGCTCCCCGTCGATTCCACTAGGTCGCCGAAGTTCTCGGAGCCGTCTGCCAACAACAGCGTCACGTCGGCGAGTTCGTCGGCCGCGGTCGCGCGGTCGATCGGGTACTCCAGCGCTTCGAGCGTCTCTCGGACGTGACTGAATTTCACTTCTCGGTCCATAGCCACACTACGCCGACAGGACACTTGAAGCTGTAGCCGGGCGGTCGCATCGGCCGGCCCGTCCGGGTAGCGCGGGACGAACCGGGTCGACCGTCCGACACCACCGGCGGGAGGCGGCCGTCGAGACCGAGAGCGTGCCGGCAGCGTGACAGTATGCGCGGGTTAACAAAGCCGTCGAGGCGGTAGAGTACTCCCAATGGAACTCGAACGGATCTCGCTGTCTGAGTGGGCCGCGGCGCTGCCAAAACGCGGGTTCGAGGTGTTTCACTTCCCGGAAGCGCTGTCCGTGCTCGACGACCACACGTCCGGAGAGATGGAACTCCTCGGCGGTTTCAAGGGTGACAGACCCACGGCGTTACTCCCGGTGTTCGTCCGGGACCTGCCGGTGGGCCGCGTCGTGACGTCGCCGCCGCCGGGGATGGGCGTCCCCCGCCTCGGGCCGGTCGTGATGCCGGCGAGCCCGAAGCGGCGGAAACGGGAGAAAGTGAACCAGACGTTCGCCGACTTGGTGATCGACGAGTTGGATCTCACCGCGCCGACGACGCTGTTCTCGATGGTGTGTCACTCGCGGTTCGGTGACCCCAGACCGTACAGTTGGGCCGACTTCGACGTCGGGACGCGGTTCACGTACCGCCTCGATCTCGACGGCGGAGACCCCGAAACGGTCCTCGCGGACGCCAGCAAGAGCCTCCGACGAGAGGTCAACGACGCCCGCGAGTTGGATCTCAGCGTCGAGCGCGGCGGGGTCGACGACGCGAAGCGGGTCTTCGAGGAGACCCGCGATCGATACGCCGAGCAGGGCGAGTCGTTTCCGCTGCGCTGGCCGTACGTGCGAGACCTCGTCACGGCGCTCGGGGAGCACGCGAGAGTGTACACCGTCAGAGACGGCGACGGCGACTTCCTCACCGGCGTCACCGTCCTGTACTCCGCCGACGACGCGTACTTCTGGCAGGGCGGCAGTCGCACGGTTCACGAGGGGGTCGCGGTGAACAGCTTCCTCCACTGGCGGGTGATCGCCGACGTCGTCGGGGACCCGCCCGCTGACTCGGTCCGGTTCTACGATCTTCACGGGGCCAACACCGAGCGGCTCTGCCGCTACAAGAGCAAGTTCGGCGGCGAACTGGTCCCGTACCACGCCGTCGACACGAGCGGGTATCGGATGAACCTCGCCAAGCGCGTCTACGAGCGGTTCGTGCGGTGATTCGATGCGGGTACTCAGCCTCGTCACGAACGGTCACTCGCGCTTTTACCGCCAGCAGTGCGACGGGCTCCGCGAGCGGGGCCACGAGGTCGACACGCTGGCCGTGCCCGGGCGATCGAAGGAGTCAGGGCGGTCGATGTGGACCTACGCGAAGTACTACCCGCGCGTTCTCGCCGCCTCCGCCGGCGACTACGATCTCGTGCACGCGAACTACGGCCTCAGCGCACCGCCGGCAGTCGTCCAGCCCTCACTACCGACAGTGCTGTCGCTGTGGGGCAGCGACCTGATGGGTACCTACGGGTGGCTGTCGCGGTACTGCGCTCGGTTCGCCGAGGAAGTGATCGTCATGTCGCCGGAGATGGCCGCCCTGCTCGACCGCCCGACGCACGTGATCCCACACGGGATCGACCTCGACCTGTTCCGACCGCTTCCGCAGTCGTTCGCGCGGCGGGAAGTGGGCTGGCGGGAGGACCGCTATCAGGTGCTCTTCCCGTATCGGCCCTTCCGGCCGGTGAAGAACTTCGACCGGGCGGAGCGCGTCGTCGAGTCGGCCCGCGAGCGCGTCGACCGACCGATCGAACTGCAGGTCGCCGACGGCGTCGAACACAGCCGGATGCCGGTGTTGATGAACGCGGCGGACGCGATCCTGCTCACGTCGAACCGGGAGGGATCGCCGAACACGGTGAAGGAGGCGATGGCCTGTAACGTCCCGGTCATCGCCACCGACGTGGGGGACCTGTCCGAGCGGTTGGAGCCGATCGCCCACTCGACGGTCAGCGACGACGACGACGCCCTCGCCGCGGCGCTCGCTGCGACGCTCCGGACGGGCGAGCGCTCCGACGGGCGCGAGGCGATCGCCGAGATCGGCCTCTCTCGACAGCTCGATCGCCTCGAAGCCGTCTTCGAGCGAGCGGTCGGCTCGTCGTGACGGCGAGACCGGATGCAGGCCGGTCGCTTCAACTCCCGAGAAACGGTGAGACGACCGCTTTCGCTCCCTCGACGAGGTGCGGGAGCGGGTCGGTCGCCGAGAGGTTCGTGTCGGTCCGCGGTGACACGAGGTCCCCGAAGATCGCGGGCGTCGAGTCGGGTCGGGCGATCGCGTGTTGGATATCCCCCGAGAGCGGCCAGTGAAACCGCCGAGAGGAGAAGGAGAAATCCGGTCGGGTCCCGTCCCGGAGATACCGCACCATCGCCTCGGGGAAGTCCAGCCCCGAGGCGATCCCGAGGTCGAGCGAGCCCCAGAACTTCGGGTTGATCTCGATCAGGTGCGGCGTCCCGGTCGCATCGCGTTTGAACTCCACCATCACCGGCCCGTTCCACCCCAGCGCGTCGAGGATTCGCGTCCCGTACTCGGTCAACGTCTCGTCGAGAATGGACTCCGCACAGGCGCTTATGCCTCCCGTCGGCGGGAACTCCCGGATTCGACGGTGCGAGTAGCTACCTGCCGGTTCGCCGTCGAGGTACAGCGCGAAAAAGCCGCAGCCCTCCCCGGAGAGGTACTCCTGTGCGAGCGGTGAGTCGGTGTACTGCTCGGCGTAGTCGTCGACCGCCGCGCGCAGTTCCGCCTCCGAGGTGGCGTACTCGACGAACCGGGGGGCGGACTCGGTCCCGGCCTTGACGACGAGCGGAAACCCGAGGGAGTCCGCAGCCGAGACGTCGCCGTCGGGGTCGAGTCGCACTGTCTCCGGGACGGGGACGTCCAGAGCCCTCGCGAGGAGGTAACACCGCCACTTGTCCTGGGCGATCCGCATCGACTCCCGCCCCGGCAGGACCTCCTCGATCGGGGCGGACAGCGCGTCGCGGTGTTCCGAGAAGACGTTCGTCGTCCAGCCGCCGACGGGGAGCACGTAGTCGTAGCCGTACCGTTCGACGACCTCGTTCACGCCGTCGACGTAGGCCCGCGGCGAGGTCCTTCGAACCTGATGCTCTCCGTCGGCGAAGCGAGATATCCCGGCCATCGAGTGGGGAAACGACGAAACGACGCCCGTCCGCGACGCGACGGGGGCGACCGAGCGAAGCACCGAGAGCGACTTCTTCATCATCCCGTCGGTTATCAGGACCTCCATAGCCGCGTACACAACGCGGACACACAAAACCACACGTGACAGATAGTTGGATTTGGTGGCGTAAGACGTGCGTACCCCAAAGGAACTGGCCAGCACCCCTCAGACGCGTCGGGGCGTCTCACAGGAGACAGTTCGGTCTCGCGGTCGGGGAGAGAGACGACACAGCAGACGATTCAGGGGCGATCAGAGTCTCCGGACCGACCCCGCCCGAGCCGGTTCCAGCGGCGTCTCCCGCATAACGACCGCCTTACTAAGCCGCGGGCGGTTCCGCTACCCGTATGGCTGATCGCTCCGTCCCGGAGACGGGCCTCGAAGACGCGACGGTACTCGTCACGGGTGGTGCGGGCTTCATCGGGAGTCACCTGACGGCGGCTCTGGCGGCGGAAAACGAGGTCCGCGTGCTCGACGACTGCTCTACCGGCACCGCGTCGAAACTCCCGGACGGCGCGACCCTGCTGCGTGCCGACGTCCGGGACGAGACCGCCCTCGACCGGGCTATGGCCGGCGTCGACGTGGTGTTTCACCTCGCCGCGGTGGTCAGCGTCGAGCAGTCCGTCGAGGATCCGGTGGAGTCGCACGCGGTGAACGTCGACGGAACCCTGGCGGTGCTCGAACGCGCCCGACGGGAGGACGCACGCGTGGTCTTGGCGTCCAGCGCGGCCGTGTACGGCGAACCCACCGACCTCCCGGTGGACGAGACCGCGGACACGGACCCGCTATCGCCGTACGGGGCCGACAAACTCGCCGCCGACTCGTACGCGAGAGTGTACGCCGACGTGTACGACCTCCCGGTCGCAGTTATGCGCTTCTTCAACGTGTACGGGCCGGGGCAACGCGGTCCCTACAGCGGCGTCGTCGACGCGTTCCTGCAGCGCGCGTTCGCCGACGAACCGCTCGTCGTCCACGGCGACGGCGAGCAGACGCGGGACTTCGTCCACGTCTCCGACGTCGTCCGCGCGCTGGTCGCCGCCGCCTCCACGGCCCACACGGGTCTGGCGTACAACGTCGGGTCGGGCGAGTCAGCGTCGATCAACGAACTCGCGGCGGCGATTCGGGAGGCGACCGGGACCACGGCGGAGATCACACACGGGTCCGCTCGTCCGGGAGACATCCGGCACAGCTTGGCGGATTGCGACAGGATGCGGGAGCGACTCGGCGTGGAACCGACGGTCTCGCTTCGGGAAGGAATCGAACACCTCGTCGCGTACCGACGAGGCCGGGGTGTCGACTCGGGGGACGAGCGCTCGTCGACCCGAGACACGATCGCTGAATGACCCCCCACGCCGCGTCGATCCGCCCGCGGTTCAGGTTCCAGTGGCTGGCCGATCCCGGACGGCGGCCGATCGACTGGCTCGACGACGACACGTGGATCCCGGACGGGCGGCGGCGGGTGTACCGGTGGGCGAAACAGGGGCTCACCGTCGCCTTCGAGACGCTCGATGCCGGTGAGACGGTGCTCCTCCCGGCGTACGTCCCCGGCGGTGTCACGTGGGCTGCGCTCCACGCGGGGCTGGACGTCCGTTACTACCCGGTCGCGGCCGATCTCACGCTCCCGGTCGGAGAGATCAGTCGGCTGATCCGAACGGTCGAACCCGCGGCGGTCCAGTTCATTCACTACTTCGGCTTCGTGGACGAGGGGTTCGATTCCCTCGTCTCCGTCGCCCGCGAGCACGGCGCCCTCGTGGTCGAAGACTGCGCCCGGGGGTTGTTCGGGCGCGACGAGAACGGCACTCCGCTCGGCTCACGCGGCGATCTCGCGGTGTTCTGCCCGCACAAGACGCTCCCGGTCCCCGACGGCGGTATCGCCGTCTCGCGGAACGGCCTGGAACTCCCGGAGCCGTCGCCGACGCGGGACTGGCGTCACGACGCGCGCTACCTCCTCGGGTCGCTGCGCGACCGAGTCCCGGTCGACGTCGTGCCCGACGCCGTTTTCGGTCGATCGCACACCGGCGAGGTCGACGACGTCGAACCCGAAGAGGCGCTCGCGGGTGCCAGTCCGCTCACCGCGTTCGGGCTCGCACGCTGTCGACCGGCGGTCGTCAGCGCGAAGCGACGGGCTCGCTATCGGTGTCTCCGGGGGCTTCTCGACGGCCGCGAGCGGTTCCGTGTCGTCACCGGAACGGTACACGAGGGCGCGTGTCCGTACGGAGTCGTCGGCGTCCTCGACTCCGAAGCGGAACGAGACGAGCTGTTCCGGGGGCTCCGCTCGGCCGGGTTGCCGTCCGAAGTGCTCACGTGGCCGCCAGTTCATCGCCGCGAGGAAGTACGCGGGTTCGAGGGGGCGGAGCGGCTGCGGAAGCGATCGATCGTGTTCCCGACGCACCAGCAGTTGTCGTGGGCCACGGTCGGTCGACTCGCCGCGCACGTCGCCGAGTGGGAGTGAACCATAGCTCTCGGTCGCCTCAAAGACGGCAGCGGCGTCTCGCGATTACGACCTCGCGGCCTCGCGGAGCGACGCGAGATCGGGGTGCTCGCGAAGCCGCCCCCGGAGGTCGCCGCCGTTTTCGAGGAACGTCGCCACGGCATCGCGCCAGGCAGCCCACTGGGCGTGCCTGCGGAGCACGACCACCGGGACGGCGTCGACTCCGAGAATCTTCGCGATCGCGAGTCGATTGCGGCCGTCCGCGAACAGCAGTTCACCGTCGCGGGCGACGTCGACCGCGATCTCGTCGTTGATGATGCGCTCTGCGACCGTCGCCCGACGGTACTCGACCGGGTCGTCGACCCCGGACTCCAGCAGTTGGCGCTGGCTGTAAAACCCGTGTTCGCGGAGCGATTCGTACAGGCGGTCCAGCCGTTCACACCGATCGCGGAACTCCGAACGGGACGTGCAACCCCAGCGTTCCGCGCCCTCGTTCATCTCCTCGAGGACTCTGGAGAAGAACGCCGTCTCCTCCCAGGGGACGCCCTCCTCGAAGTGCCGTTCGAAGGCGTAGAACACGTCGGTCTCTCGGAACCGAATCTCACAGCGGTCCCAATCACCGTCCACGACGGTCCCGAGGCGTCGGAACCGCGGTCGAGTCGAGTGTCGGGAGAGCCGGACGATACGCGCCGGATCGACCCACAGTACTCGATAGGGTTCGATCGGGGCTGCGTGTCGCCGGTTGTATCCCCAGCAGGTGAGACGGACGGTGGCGTCGGCGTACAGCGACCGGACCAGTCGAAGCTGTCGCTCGAACACCGGCAGCGCCTCGAAGAGTGACCGACCGAGTCCCCGCAGCGCGGAATCGAGCCACGCTCCCGCTCGTTCTGCGGGGGTCTCCGGTGGGTCGGCGGGCGATTCGGGCGGCCCGCGAGGCATACGGACGGGTTCGGATCGAGCGCCCTCTGAGGAGCGCTCGGATTCCACGGTCGGACGCGAGGGTGACGTCATACCGAATCGGTGGGGGATTCCGTCGTGAGTTGCGGCTCGAACGACGAGGAGCTGGTTCCGGACCGGGCCCGCCGGGGACGGTCGCAGCGGGCAGTACGCAGTACGTTCCAGCGACAATTCCGGGATAACGCGTTGCGAGCGACGAACGAACCACGCCGGTTCGTAGTCCGTTCCGAAAGTCCAAACACGCCGAAGCGGACGGTGGGGAGGCAGTTTGTAGTACGGAAGTTACCACGGAGTAGCAGATCGCTACCGTCGAGAGACGAGCGCGGTCATCCCGGCCGTTGTTGGATGGGGACGCCTTCGGCGCGGTTGGAGTCGTCGGGAGACCGCGGGTGGACGGCCGACCGTCGTAAGCCCGTGCTGAAACCCAGACGTCGACGACGGCCGGCGGTCGTCGCCGGACGATACCGTAGCCATACTATAAGGTATCATTTCGTTACCGTAGCGGTATCGCACGAAAAAGTCAGGTGGTTTTAATATCGTGCTTCATAATAGTGTGTCTGTCACGTGGACAACACCAATGCTGGACGACCAATCGAAGAGCTTCCGACGGAACAAAAGCTGACTGCGGAAAGCCGGAACGATCCGATCGTATGCAACAGATTACCACGAATCGCGGGGTAGAGTGCCGCGGGCACTCGACGGTAAAGGGGTGGATAGCGACCGGATCGGCCCCCGGTGGATGGTCAGCCTCACGGCGCTGCGTCCGGCGTGCCGAGACACAGACGGCCCAAGTCGGCCGCATCCTACCTCGGGAGCCACGGGTGCACACCGAGGAACTCGGATGGGCCACGCACGAGTCGACGGATGAGAACCGGGACGCAAGAGGGAACGGCGGCGACCCTCGGCTGCGTCCCGCAGTCGAACTGCCGCTCGACGTCCCGCCTCGCGGAAGCTCTGCGGTGCGTTCTACAGTCGCCCCCAAAGTGACGAGTGATGAGCCATGAGCGTGTCAACACAACAATCGGGAGAGAAGTCCGGCAGCGAAGCGGAAACGACAGACCAATCGGAGGCGGGCAATCGCGTCGAATCGGCGGAGCCGTCACTGGACGTGATCTTCGACGTGCTCAGAAACCGCCGACGGCGACTCGTGATGCAGGCCCTCGAGGAACGCGACGGGGAGACCACGCTGAGCGACCTCGCAGAGCACATCGGGGGGATCGAGAACGACAAACCGCCGGAAGCGCTCAACGCCCAGGAACGAAAGCGCGTGTACGTCGGCCTGTATCAGTGCCACCTACCGAAGATGCACGACGCCGGCGCGATAGAGTTCGACAAAGACCGCGGGACGGTCAAGCGCGGCGCGATCACTGACGAGTATCACAAGTACCTCGAGCGGGAGGTAGACGGCGGGTCTCGGTGGCCGAAGTACTACGGCGGCGTCGCCGCCGGCGCGTGTCTGCTCTACGTCGGTGCCGTAACAGCTGTCGGCCCACAGCCGATCGTTGCGATCACCTCGCTCGTTCTCGTCGGCGCGCTGTCGGCGTACCACTGGAGACGCGAATCGCCCTGAGTCGCGAGCGGGCGGTCGATACCGCGGTTCGATAGTTACTCACTAGCAACGTGGCTCGCCGATACGGCCCATTTTCGTCGATATCTGCTCGTCGTGTCAGCAAGGGGACAGCGACCTCCTAACCGGCGGTAACGTCGAGTGTCTCATCATAACAAAGCCCAGCGCTCCAGTCGGATACAGCCACCCGCTTCGATGCGATTCCGAGCGGTTCACTGAACCTATGGTCCCACAACGAAGATCCGAGAGTCCACGGACGAGTCACCGAAAAACCGACGAGAGAGCGAGGCCCTGAGAATGTGCGGAATCATCGTACGCGCCGGTGTCGGCGACGCCCTCGGGGAGCTTTTGACCGGCCTCGAGAACCTCGAGTACCGCGGCTACGACTCCGCCGGCGTGGCGCTCCGCCGAAGCGACGGCGAGATCGCAGTGTGCAAGCGCGAAGGCGAGACCGAGGCGCTCCGGAGCGACCTCGACGCCGACCGACTGAGCGGGGCCGTGGGGATCGGCCACACTCGGTGGAGCACCCACGGCGCTCCCTCGGATGCGAACGCCCACCCGCACACCGACGGGGAGAACCGCGTCGCGGTCGTCCACAACGGAATCATCCGAAATCACGAGACGCTGCGTGCAGAGCTCCGCGACCGAGGCCACGAGTTCACGAGCGAGACCGACACGGAGGTCATCCCCCATCTGGTCGCCGACGCCCTCGATGCCGGTCGCGATCCGTCGGCCGCGTTCCGATCGGCAGTCGATCGCCTGGAGGGAAGCTACGCGATCGCGATAGTCGTCGAGGACAGCGACGAGGTGTACGCGACGCGTCGCGGTTCACCGCTGGTCCTGGGACTCGGAGAGACCGCGAACTACCTCGCGAGCGACGTGCCCGCGTTCCTCGAGTTCACCGACCGAGTCGTGTATCTCGAAGACGGCGACGTCGTCGTCGTCGACGCCGACGGGTACCAGATCAGCGACGTGGCCGGCGATCCGATCGAGCGCCCGGTCGAGACCGTCGACTGGAACGCCGGAGACGCCAGAAAGGGCGTTTACAACCACTTCATGCGGAAGGAGATCGACGAGCAACCGGTATCGCTGCGACAGACCGTCGACGGGCGGATCGAGAACGGGCGGAGCGTCCTCTCGGAGTTCCCGCCCGGGTCGCTCTCGGACGTCGACGAGGTGATATTCGTGGCCTGTGGCACCTCCTATCACGCCGGGATGTACGGCTGCACGCTGCTGCGACGGAGAGGAATTCCGGCGACAGCGGTCCCCGCGAACGAGTTCGCGCACGAGCCGATGCCTCTCAGCGACCGGACGCTCGTGATCGCGGTGACGCAGAGCGGCGAGACCGCCGACACGTTGGCGTCGTTGCGGGCGGCCGAGGAGTCCCCGGCGCGCACCCTCGCGGTGACGAACGTCGTCGGATCGACCGCCGCACGCGAGGCCGACGACGCTCTGTTCATCCGCGCGGGCCCCGAGATCGGCGTCGCCGCCACGAAGACCTTCTCCTCGCAGGTCGCCGCCATCGCGCTCTTGGCGGATCAGCTCGAAGCCAGCGGTGCGGGTCGGCCCGACCGCCGAGCGGATCCAGCACAGAGCAACGACAGAGACAGTCACGACGCCAGTGCAGACACCGAGGGGAGCATTTCGGAACTCGACACGTTACCGGACCTCGTCGAGACCGTCGTCAACGACGGCGGTGCGGCGCGGTTGGCCACACAGTACTCGGAGGCGGACTCGTACTTCTTCATCGGGCGGGGCGTCGGGTACCCGGTGGCGTTGGAAGGCGCGCTGAAGTTCAAGGAGATCACCTACGAGCACGCCGAGGGGTTCGCCGCCGGGGAGCTGAAACACGGCCCGCTCGCGCTCGTGACGCCCGCGACCGTCGTCGTCGCGGTGTTCACGGGTCGGAACGACGACCGGACGCTGCACAACATCCGCGAAGCCCAGAGCCGCGGCGCACCAGTCATCGGAATCGGCCCCGATTCCGCGCGGGCCGCCCGTGAGACGGTCGACGAGTACCTGTCGTATCCCGCAGTCGATCCCGACTTCGCCGGGATCCTCGCGAACGTCCACCTGCAGTTACTCGCCTATCACGCCGCAGAGATCCGCGACCGGGCGATCGACAAACCGCGAAACCTCGCGAAAAGCGTCACCGTGGAGTGAGCGTCTACCGGGACGACGAAAAAATAGAACCGCATCGCACCACCTCGCCCGCCGAGAGCTACGGAGTGCTGCCCGTCGGCCACCGGATCCCCGCATCGGCTTCTTCCTCTTCGGCCCCTGTTCGATTCGCCGCCTTCCCGACCGCCAGTTCGGTCCGGGTGAGACAGTTGAGACAGCCGTGAACCGTGTTGTCGAAGCCGAACACGCGAACGAACTGTTTGCTGACCGCCGCGCCGCACCGTTCACACTGCCGGTTCGTGTCCATCGTGTACCTTCGGTCTGGCATACACGCTCCGATTGCGGAATACAGTCTTGGTAATGCGGACGGTACTGAGACGCCCGCGGGTTTTCCCGACGGTACCGATCGAACCGTCCCGGCGTGACTCGACAGAAGCCCGCAGAGTGCGCCGCATCGGCGTGTCGAGAAGTGACACGGTCAGCAGCCGAACGGTAGGTCGCGACAACCACCGTCTAACGGGACGATAACGAAGGTGTTGCACCGCGTCACACAACGTGCCCGGAGCACCCGACGGTCACCCCCCACCCCCCTTCACTGGCCCCCACACGATGCGTCGGGTCCACGGGCAATTTTTCACCGCCCTCCCTACGCTGGCGTGTCGCGTAGAGAGGCCCGCCTACAGTACTGGCCAACGAGCTGTGTGACGAAGACTCGTCGAAGCGTCGGTCCCGATCTCGAGGCGACGAGCGTCTCGACGCTCACCGGCCCGTTCTCGATATGTGGCAATCACGCCGTCGTTCCTGTGGCGCCAGCGGTACAGGGAACTGACAATTGGAAGGCAGTTCCGTGAGACAGAAAGTGTTGATATTTAAATATAAATAGACAAGATATGAAAATTTTATTTTATAAATTTAGAGTTTAGGCGTACTAGTTTCTTCAAACAGTATTACTACTAGTACTACAGTAATTAGTTCTGAGTATTTATATTAAATACAATATTTGTTATATTTCTATCGGCCTATCTGTGTCCGTTTGCACAGGATCGACTAGCAGAACGAACGCCGAAACATCCCACTCGGGGCGGCGGTGATACGAGAGAATTTCTAACACGTGTACGTCCGTTACTTTTTCTTGGCTACACGACGGTCAGCTGAACGTCGGGAACTCGTCGTCGGTCTCCTCCATATTGATGTTCACCTCGATGACGTTCGCGGTGTTGACGACCTCCTCGATCAACTGCTCGTGGTACTCCGATCGCTTCATCCGACGGACGGGACCGGACACGCTGATCGAACCGAGAACGCGTCCGTGACGGTTCGTCACCGGCGCGCCGATGGCCTGGAGGCCGGTGATCTCCTCTTCGTCGTTGAGCGAGTACCCGCGTTCACGTATCGTTTCGAGTTCCTCGAAGAGGTCCTCGCGGTCGGTGATCGTCGATTCGGTCTTCGACGGGAGGCCGTACCTGTCGACGATCCACTCGACGCGCTCCCGCGGGAGGTGTGCGAGGATCGCCTTGCCCGTCGCCGAGAAGTGAAGGTAATCGGCGCGCTGGAGTTTGTTCACCTGGTAGTCGCTGCCGACCGCCTTCTCGCCGCTCACTTTGTAGAGGTTGACACCCAGGCCGTGCTGTTCGGTGGCGAGGTGAGCGAACTCGCCCGTCTTCTCGGCGAGGTCTTCGAGTTCTGACTTCCCGATTCGATAGAGCGTGTTCTGATATCGGACGTACTCGCCGACCAGCAGGAACTGCAACGACAGGCGGTACGTGTCGCCCTCTTTGACCACGAACTTCTCCGAACGGAGCGTGCTGAGGTAGTTGTACACGACGCTCTTCGAGAGGTCGAGATACTCTGACAACTCCGTCACGCCAGCGCCGTCTAACTCTTCGAGGGCGCGCACGAGGTCGAACGCGCGCGACACCGTCTTCAGGGTCCGCGGCGAACCGGTCGGCCGTTCTCCGTCATACCTCCGCTTACGTCCCCACCAGTATAGGTGTTTGTATTTCACAAACCATCGAGTTCGGATTGCTCTCTAAAACCATCTAAAAGGGCTCTAAAGAGCGATCTAGCTAATCCAATCATTCCCTAATGCACGAATAGCACCGGTAGCGGCGCTCTATCTGGATCGACAAGTTGTGTTCACATACTACAAAATTTATCGACTCGATCCATCGAACTGGTCGCAAAAAATGCGAGGGGTACGGGTGACCGGGAGAGGAAATACAGCGGCGGAAGTCAGGAGCAGATCACTACGGAGCAACTGACGCGGTCAAATGGATGCGGGCGACGCTACGCTGAGGCCAGACGCCCGAGCGCACCAGCGAGCACTCGGGTCGCGTCCGCGCAGTCCTCCCAGTCGGTCCACTCCAGCGGATTGTGGGAAATCCCGTCACGCGAGGGTGCAAAGAGCAGGGCCGCGTCGGTCACGTCGGCGACGTGCATCGTGTCGTGGCCGGCCCCGGAGTGGAGATCGATCGTATCGAGGTCCGCGGACTCTCCGGCCGCGTGCAGCGCCTCGCGACACCGGTCGCTCATCTCGATCGGCCGTCGGTCCCACGGGTGTTCCAGCGACGTGGTGACCGCTCTGTCGGTCTCGATTCGGTCGAGACTCGCTCGTGCGGCGTCGATCACGTGCGTGATAGAGTCGTACTCGACGTCGCGAACGTCGAGCGTGAGCGAGACCTCGCCCGGAATCACGTTGGGCGCGTTCGGTGAGACGTCGAGTTTTCCGACGGTGGCGACGACCGACTCCGAGTCGCCCCGCCGCTCGTTGGTCGCGCGTTCGACGTCAAGGACGAACTCGCTGGCGGCCGCCAGTGCGTCCGAGCGCTCGTCCATCAGCGTCGATCCGGCGTGGTCGGCCTCCCCTGAGACGTCGATCAGGCACCGCGAGAGCCCGACGATGCTCGTTACGACCCCGGCGGCCGCGCCCGCGTCCGTCAGTCGCTCGGCCTGTTCGACGTGGAGTTCGACCCACGCGTCCCATCCGGCCGCGTCGAGTCGACCCTCGCCGCGGTGCCCGATGTCTGCGAGGGCGTCACCCAGCGGAACGCCGTCGGCGTCCTCGAGGTCGAGAGCCTCGTCGACGGCCATCGCGCCCGTAGCGACCGCCGATCCGATCAGTCCACCGCCGAATCGCTGCCCCTCCTCCTCGGTAAAACAGACGACCTCGACGGGTCGCTCGGGTTCGAGGCCCGCGTCCTGCATCGCCCGGACGCTCTCCAGCCCCGCGTAGACGCCCAGGGGACCGTCGAAAATCCCGCCCTCGGGGACGGAGTCGAGGTGGCTGCCGGTGGCGACTGGGGCCGCCTCCGGGTCGGCACTCTCCGGTACCCAGCGGCCCGCGATGTTGCCGACCTCGTCGATCTCGATCGAGAGACCGGCGTCGCGGAGTCGTTCACAAAAGAATTCCCTGGCCCGCCGGTCGGCTTCACTGCCGGTGAGAACCGTCCGTCCGCGGCCCTCGTCAGTGGGGATGGCCCCGAACTCCGCGTTGGACTCGATGTCACTGCGGAGTCGTTGCTGGTTGATCTGCATAGCGCGTACCTCCCGAATCTACCTTCTCGTATTTTATACTATCGTCTATCGGGGGATCTGCGGACACCTAGTTGTCCGCTGTTCCAGAATATTTATATACTATTGTGCTCTCTGACGACCATATGCAAGAGAATGGCAAGGAGGTAGAGTCGACTACGGACAGCGGTAGCCGGACGGGACGGCTCGGTCGACGGACGTTCCTCGGAACCGCGGCTGCCACGGGCGCAGCGGCGTTGGCCGGATGTACCGGCGGTTCCGGCGACGGAAGTGGGGACGGTGACGGCAGCGGGGACGGCGGTTCGGGAACCGGGACGGAGTCCTCCGGAAGCCCGAAGCAGGGTGGAACGCTGAACTGGGGCGGAGCCGTCCCGGTGCAGGGTCTCGACCCACACATCGACACGTCCGCGGCCTCGAAGCGAGTCCTCGAGAACATCTACGAGGAGGTCGTCGCGCTGCAGGACGACTACTCGATCGAACCCCACCTCGCGGAGTCGATGGAGCAATCGGAGGACAACACGCTCCTGACGTTCAAGCTCCGAGAGGGCGTCACGTTCCACAACGGCAAGGAGATGACCTCCGAGGACGTTCTCGCGACGTACGAGCGCGTCCAGAACGGCGATTACCTCGCGACGGGCTTTTTCGACCACGTCGAGGAGCTCCGCGCGCCCGACGACTACACGTTCGAGATCCAGCTCACTGAACCGTTCGCGCCCTTCCTCGCGAAGATGGCGACGGCCGAACTCTCGGTGATGCCCGCCGAGAAGGCCGAGCAGGATATGGTCGAAGAGCCGATCGGGACGGGCCCCTACAAGTTCGAGAGTCGGGAGATCGAGACCTCGTTCACGATGGTCCGCAACGAGGACTACTGGGGGGCGTCCGACGAGGACGGCCCGTTCATCGACACCATCGTCAAGAGCGAAGTGCCGGACTCGAGCGTCCGCCTCCAGTCGTTCCAGGCCGGCGAGTACGACTTCATCAACGGCGTCGCGCCGAAGGACGCCTCGACGGTCGAACAGAACCCCGACGCGAGGTTCGAGACGCAGTTCCCCAAGTCGCTCGTCTACCTCGGACTGAACTGCGACCGCGAGCCGTTCGACAACAAGGACGCGCGCCTCGCGCTCGATTACGCGATCGACAAGGAAAAGGTCGCCGAGGCGGCGCTGTACGGGACCGGCCAGACGACCGCGTCCCCGGCAGCGCCCGACAGCCCGTGGGTCCACCCCGATCTCGGCCCCCGCGAGCGCGACCTCGACAAGGTGCAGGAGCACCTCGAGGCCGCCGGGATGCCCGACGGCTACTCCGCGACGTTCAAGATCCCGCAGTCGTACCCGACGCAGGTGCAGGCCGCGGAGGTCATCGCCGACGACGCCGCGGAGGCGGGCATCGATCTGGAGATCCAACAGATCACCTGGAACTCGTGGCTCTCAGACGTCTTCACCGATCAGAACTTCCAGGCGACGACGAGTTCCTACCTCGCGCTGTGGTACCCGGACGTGTCCTTCTACAAGTTCCTCCACCCCGACGGGGCGTTCTTCTTCACCAACTGGGTCAACGAGGACTACAACGAACTCGTCGAGGAGGCCCGAACGCTGTACGACGAGGACCAGCGGGCCGAACTGTACCACCAGGCGACGGAGATCCTCCACGAGGAGCGCGCGGGCCACCTCTTCCTGTGGTGGCAGCCCAGCCTGTACGCCGCCGCACCGGCGTACAAGGGTGACATCGGCGCGCCGGACGGTTCGACGCTCCAGTTCGCCGACAACTGGCTCGACAGGTAACTCATCGAAAGCCATCGATGTACAATTACGTCATCCGACGCGTCGGGTTCATGGCGGTGACGCTGTTCTTAGTGACGCTCATCGCGTTCGCCGTCACGAACATCCTCCCCGGTAACGTCGCGCTCGTGATACTGGGACCGAACGCCACGGAGGAGTCGCTCGCGGCGCTGCAGGCGCAGTTGGGGCTCAACCGACCGCTGTACGTCCAGTACTTCGATTGGGTACTCGGTCTCCTGCAGGGAGACATGGGCCAGTCGCTCCGGTTCGGCGAACCCGTCGCCGCGCTCATCGCCGAGCGGCTTCCACGGTCGCTGCTGCTGGCGGTGACGGCGACGCTCATCGCGGTCGCGCTCTCGATCCCACTCGGCGTGTACGCCGCCGTCAATCAGAACGAAGCGCCCGACCTGACGGCGTCGATGTTCGCCTTCGTCGGCATCTCGATGCCGATATTCCTGTGGGGGCTGGTGTTCATCTTGATATTCGCCGTCTGGTTCAACCTCTTCCCGACCGGCGGCTACGTGTCACCGACCGAGGACCTCGTCGGATCGTTGCACCGACTGGTCCTCCCGGCAAGCGCGATGGGATTCGCGCTGACCGCCTACATCATGCGGATGACGCGGTCGTCGATGCTGGAGGTGCTGAGCGCCGAGTACATCAAACTCGCGCGTGCGAAGGGGATGAGCCAGCGAGTCGTCGTCCTTCGGCACGCGCTGAAGAACGCGGTGATCCCGGTCATCACGGTCATCGCGTTCCAGTTCAGCTACGCCTTCGGCGGCGTCGTCGTGCTCGAAGAGGTGTTCTTCTGGCCCGGCATCGGCCGCCTGACGCTGACGGCCATTCAGAGCCGCGACATCCCGCTCATTCAGGGCTGCATCATCGTCGTCGCACTGATCTACATGATATCGAACTTCGCCGCGGACCTGCTGTACGCGTACTTCGATCCGCGGATCCGGTACGGAGGTGAGGAGTAATGGCAGTCGAACAACACCGCGAGGAGGCCGACGGCGACGACGGGTTCCTCTCGGAATCACAGAAGGAGCGGCTCGGGAGCTTCGCGCGGAAGTTCCGGTCGAACACGAAGGCGATGGTCGGGTTGTTCATCGTGGTCTCGCTGATCCTCGTCGCCGTGTTCGCCCCGTTCATCGCGCCGTACGAGATGAACGAGACGAACATCGAGGACCGCACGGAAGCGCCGTCGGTCGAACACCCGTTCGGCACCGACGACCTCGGTCGGGACATCTTCAGCCGCGTCGTCCTCGGCAGCCGGATCTCGCTGTACGTCGGCTTCGGCGCGATCTCCGGCGCGCTGCTCGTCGGGGCCGTCGTCGGCGTCGTCTCGGGGTACGCCGGCGGGCTGACAGACGAGATCATAATGCGGGTGATGGACGCCGCGATGGCGTTCCCGCCGGTCCTGTTGGCCCTGACACTACTCGTCGTGTTGGGGCCGGAGCTGGTGAACGTGGTCATCGCGCTCGCGTTCGTGTACACGCCGTACATCGCACGCGTGTCGAGGAGCGCGGCGCTCGCCGAGCGCAACGAGGCCTACGTAGAATCGGCGGTCGCACGCGGCGAGAGCGACACCCGAATCGTCTTCAGCGAGGTGTTCCCGAACTGTATGGCACCCATCCTGGTCCAGGGCTCGCTCAACGTCTCCTTCGCGATCCTCGCGGAGGCGAGCCTCTCCTTCCTCGGCCTCGGCGCACAGCCCCCGCGCCCGTCGTGGGGATTGATGATCAACACGGGACGAGGGTTCATGGAGACCGCGCCGTGGATGCTGCTGTTCCCGGCGCTGGCGATCGGTATCGCCGTCGTCGGCTTCAACATGCTCGGTGACGGCCTCCGCGACGTCCTCGATCCGAAGGTGGAGGCGATAGAATGAGCGCACAGCGAGCCGAGAACGCGGAGCACGCCGACGGCGTCGAGGGACCCACTGATTCAGAGGCACCTCTCCTCGACGTGCGGGGGCTCCGCACCGAGTTCCGAACCGAGGGCGACCCGGTCGTCGCCTCCAACGGCGTGTCGTTCTCGCTGGACCGCGGCGAGACGATGGGCCTCGTCGGCGAGTCCGGCGCGGGGAAGTCGGTCACCGCGCGGTCGATCATGCGGTTGATCGACACGCCCGGGGAGATCACGGGCGGCGAGGTCGTCTTCGACGGCGAGGACCTCCTCGAAAAGAGCGAAAAGCAGATGCGGGACATCCGCGGGAACCGAATCGCGATGATCCCGCAGGACCCGATGTCCTCGCTGAATCCCGTGATGACGGTGGGCGAGCAGATCATCGAGACGATCCGCCGTCACCAAGACGTCTCGAAGTCCGAGGCGCGAGAGCTCGCGATCGAATCGATGGACGACGTCGGGATCCCCGACGCCGCCGAACGCATCGACGACTACCCGCACGAGTTCTCCGGCGGGATGCGCCAGCGCGTCCTCGTCGCCATAGGGTTCTCGTGTGAACCCGACCTGATCATCGCCGACGAGCCGACCACCGCGCTCGACGTCACGACGCAGGCGAAGATCCTCGACCTGCTCAACGAGATGCAGGAGCGGGAGAACACGGCCGTGCTGATGATCACGCACAACCTCGGCGTCGTCGCGCAGACCTGCGACCACGTCGGCGTGATGTACGCCGGGAACCTCGTCGAGACCGCCGAACTCGAAGATCTCTTCGAGCGGCCGCGACACCCCTACACGCGGGCGCTGATCGATTCGATCCCGGAGGTCGACAGCGAGTACGACGAACTGCCGACGCTCGACGGGGCGATGCCCGACCTCTCGGACCTCCCGAGCGGGTGCAACTTCGCGCCGCGGTGCCCGCACGCGACGGAAGCGTGTCGCACCGGCGGCGACCCCGCTCTCGAAAGCGTCGGAGACAGCACCTCGCGAGCGGCGTGCATCCACGCCGAAGACCTGGATCTCTCAGAGAGCACTGCAGTCGAAGCGGGCAGCGGACGCCGAGAGATCGACCGCTCCGGCGAGCCGCTCTTCGAGGTCCGCAACCTGAAGAAGTACTTCAGCGCCGGCGACGGCGTGTTGGGGAACGTGCGGCTCTCGTGGGACGGCGGCGGCCTCCCGTCGGTGGAACGACGGTACGTCAAGGCCGTCGACGACGTGAGTTTCGACATCTACCCCGGGGAGACCGTCGGGTTGGTCGGCGAGTCGGGCTGCGGGAAGTCGACCGTCGCCCGAACCGTGCTGCGGCTGTTGGAACCGACAGACGGCGAAGTGTACTTCGAGGGCGAACCGATCCACGACCTCGGATCCGGGGCGATCCGGAGCCTCCGGCGGGAGATGCAGATCATCTTCCAGGACCCGCACAGCTCGCTCAACCCGCGAAAGCCCGTCGGTCGCATCATCGGCCGCGCGATGGAGCGACACGACATCGCGACCGGCGAGGAGAAGCGCGAGCGCGTGGGTGAACTGTTAGAGCGCGTCGGTCTCTCCGCGGAGGCCGCGAGCAAGTATCCCCACGAGTTCTCCGGCGGCCAACAGCAGCGCGTCGCCATCGCGCACGCGCTGGCCGTCGAGCCGAAGCTCATCGTCTGCGACGAGCCGGTCTCGGCGCTCGACGTGAGCGTACAGGCACAGATCCTCAACCTGCTCAACGAGATCCAAGCCGAGACCGACATCTCCTATCTGTTCATCTCCCACAACATCGGCGTCGTCCGGCACATCTGCGACCGCGTGGCCGTGATGTACCTCGGCAAGATTGCGGAGTTCGGACGCATCGGCGACGTCTTCTCCGCGCCGTTCCACCCCTACACGGAGAGTCTGCTCTCTGCGGTGCCGCACGCGAACCCGAACCGGAAGACCGATCGGATCCTCCTCGAGGGCAGCGTCCCGAGTCCGATCGATCCGCCCTCTGGCTGTCCGTTCCAGACGCGCTGTCCGAAGAAGATCGGCGAGGTCTGCGAAACGGACGTGCCGGAACTGGAGGACGTCGGCGACGACGATCACCGGATATCCTGTCACCTCTCGATCGAGGAGATGAGCGAGCGCGACTCGTTCATCCGCGCTGAGCGGCAAAGCGCGGAGACTGTCGAGTCCGACTGAATCGCCGGCGCGTCGGGTGGAATTTTTTACGCGGAAAATACAGCAGTTCGCGCGTCAGTACTTCACGCCGAAGTCGAGCAGTTCCTCGGGGTAGTCGTCGAACACCTCGTCCGTCTCCGCTCGGACGCGCGCTTTGGCCTCGCGGGCCTCTTCGAGCAGTTCCCGGAGGTCCGAGACAGGAGTCTCCGAGAGATCGATCCGGAGGTTGTGATAGAACTCCGGTTCGGGCGCGTGAACGAGAACCGCCGCGCTCAGTTCTCCGCGGTCGTCTCCGCCGGCCCGCTCGCCCGCCTCGAGCGCGGAGACGAGTCGATCCGCCATATCGCCGTCAGTTTCCTCGTAGGCCGCCGCCGCCGCGTCGACGACGCCCGGACCGGCGAGGAGATTCCCCGCGACGGTGTAGTGATCGCCCGCGCGGTGGCCGGCCCAGTCGCTGCACTCCTCGCCCGTGAAGGCGAACTCCGTCTCGCTATCGACGCCGTGGACCTGTCGGTAGGACGCGTGCTCGTCGGCGGCGAGCAGCGCCTCGAAGGCCTCGTCGATCCTATCGCCCGAATCGACGCGGTCGACCGCATCGCGGCCGTGCTCGGTCTTCGTGAACGCCTGTGTGAGCGCCGCCGCGTTCGCGCTCACGTACGGGCAGGTCGCTCCGACGGCGACGGTGCCGGTCGTCACCGCGGCGCCGAACGTGTCCGTCGCGGGGTCGTGGGCGGCTATCGAGAACGTGCCAGGGGTGTATCGCATATCTCTCGAACGGACACTCGTTCGGAGGCGGTAAATAGGTGCCCGTCCGGCGCTGTGCCGCGCCGTGAGCCCGATGTCAGTGTGGATCGCAACCCGCCACCGAGCGAGTACCTATGCCCGTAGCGCCAGCACCCGAATCAGACCATATACTCAATTGTCGTATTATAACAGATTTCGTGTACTTCTGTGGAAGTTCGCGTTTTTCAGCCCGTCGAGAAAGAGATAGAAGATAGTTAGGAATAGTCGTGGTACAGTATAACAACCAAAAGGCGCAAAAATTCGATACGATGTGATCTCGGTACCAATAACATAAGTACGTCTGTTAGTACAGTCGCCGAGAGTGGTATAAAAAAGAGTCGTACATTCGAACGGGGTCAACGGCTCACCGAATCGAGCAGCAAAATGTTCTGATTATTGAAGTTCTCTGGGTTGATATCACTGTAGTAAATATGGAGCGGGATTTGAAGTTTGTATTCAAGTGAGTAGAAGTGATTATTGTTGAAATACCAAATTTTATTCTCTCTGAAAGAGCCGAGGGGGACAGTTGTGCCGTTCACTGGTCTCGTTGGTCGATATCGCAGTTTCGAGGTCTCGAAACCCGCTGTCTCACAGTCTTGCGCGGGATCTCTCACCTAACGCTCAGGATCCCAGCACAACCTAATTCGAATATAAGAAACTATTATATAACCACCTCGTGTACCCACGTGGTACGATGACGACCGACGAATCAACGGTGAAAACCACCCAGACGTCTCTGGATATCATTTCCACCATACGGGAGCGAGGCGGGGTGCGGATGAACGACATCGTCGACGAGCATGGCGTCGCAAAGAGCACGGCCCACAAGCACCTGCGCACGCTCGAACGCGCCGGATACCTGCGGAAGGTCGGCGAGCGGTACTACATCGGCTACAAGTTCCTGAACCTCGGCGAGTACGCCCGCGAACAGTGGCCGTGGTTCGCGACTGTCAAAGCCGGCGTCGAGAAATTGGCCGAGCGGACCGAGGAGGAGTGTGACTTCGTCGTCGAGGATCACGGACGCATCATCACCATCGTCGAGTCGTACCACAAGTGGGCGAAGTTCGGGAGCGACGACGGCACGAAGCGGTACCGGGCGAACATCGGCACCTACTACCCGATGCACGCCACCGGTTCGGGCCTCGCGATTCTGTCGTCGTATCCGCGGGCCCGCGTCGAGGAGATCATCGACGAACACGGCCTTCCCGCGCTCAC
The DNA here is from genome assembly GCF_000739575.1 of Halobellus rufus. GTDB lineage: Archaea > Halobacteriota > Halobacteria > Halobacteriales > Haloferacaceae > Haloquadratum > Haloquadratum rufum. The sequence continues at coordinate 140,422 of NZ_BBJO01000014.1, forward strand.
CGATCACACCATCACGTCCCGATCCGACCTGTTCGCGGAACTCGATCGCATCGACGAGCGAGGGTACTCGATCGGCGATCAGTACTACGCCGAGGGGCTCCGAAGCGTCGGGACCGTCGTCACGGGAGCGGACGGGTGGCCGCTCGGTGCGCTCAGCGTCTCCGGGCCCACCTACCGGCTCGACGGATCAGTTCTGGACCGGGAGATTCCGCGCGCACTCGCGGACGTTACGGACTCGATCGAGGCCGACCTGGACTCGCTGGACTACCACGTTTGAGACTCGAACAGGCAGATATCGACCGGTATCGGGGCTCAAGCGTGCTCATAGATCCCCAGTAGCCGTTTTCGATCCGGGGCCACCGTTGGCTGACCGATTCAAACTGGGGTGGGAGAAGATTTTTGGTATGTGGTCTCACACTTCAATCCGTATGCGAGCAGCAGTACTCGAAGCGTACGAGGAGCCGTTAGCAATCAGAGACGTCGACCGTCCGAGCCCCGATCCGGACGGCGTGATCGCGGAGGTCGACGCCTGCGGCGTCTGTCGCAGCGACTGGCACGGGTGGGTCGGCAACTGGGAGTGGTTCGACTACAAGCCGCCCCTGGGACACATCCTCGGGCACGAGCCCTCCGGAACCGTCGTCGAAGTCGGTGAGGACGTCGAAACCGTCAGCGAGGGAGACGAGGTCGCGATCCCCTTCAACTTCGCCTGCGGGCACTGCCACGAGTGCCGCGTCGGCTACGAGAACCTCTGTGAGAACCACCTCGGGTTGGGGTTCCAAGAGGGTGCCCCCGGCGCGTTCGCCGAGGAGGTCCCGATTCCGCACGCCGACATCAACGCCGTCCCGCTGCCCGACGGCGTCGATCAGGTGGAAGTCGCCGGGATGGGCTGTCGGTACATGACCGCCTATCGCGGGATGGCCCATCAGGCCGACGTCAGCCGCGGCGAGTACGTCGTCGTCTACGGGCTGGGGGGCATCGGCCTCTCGGCCGTCCAGATCGCCAACGCCCTCGGCGGCAACGTCATCGGCGTCGACCTGATGGACGAGAAACTCGAGATGGCCGAGGAACTGGGCGCGGTCGCGACGATCGACGGCTCGGAAGTCGACGACCCGGTCAAGGAGGTCAAAGACATCACCGACGGCGGCGCACACGTTTCGCTGGACGCGCTCGGTATCGAAGAGACCTGCCGGAACGCGATCAACTCGTTGCGGACCCGCGGACGACACGTCCAGATCGGCCTCACGACGAAAGAGCAGCACGGGTACAACCCGTTGCCGACGGACACCATCGTGATGAACGAGATCGAGATCAACGGCTCCAGCGGACTCCCGCCGTCGAAGTACGGAGAGATGTTCCGGATGGTCGAACACGGGAAGTTGGATCCCGGCGCGATCATCACCGACGAGATCGGCCTCGAAGACGTCACCGACGAACTGGAGGCGATGACGGACTACCAGACGGTCGGGATCCCAGTCGTCACCGACTTCGCCTGACCGATGGCCCGAGACGAAACGCGAGACGCGATCCGACAGCGACACCGTGAGGCACACACCGAGGCGCTCCTGACCGTCGAGGTCGGCCCGTGGATCGACGGAGAGACGGCGGTCGAGGCAGGTACCCAAACGGTCGCGACGAACGACCCGGTGATCGACGAGCCGATCGCCGACGTTCCCGCCTGTGACGAGGCCGCCGTCGACCGCGCCGTCGACGCCGCGTGGGACGCCTACGATCGAACGTGGGGCGAGACGTCACCGAGAGAGCGCGCCGAACGGCTCACCGAGTGGATCGACGCGATCGAGGACCGCGTCGAGGAGCTGACCAGACTGGAATCGCTCGACACGGGCAAGACGCTCGCAGAGGCCCGCGGCGAGGTCGAGGGCGCGATCGACACCCTCCGGTACTACGCCGCGATCGTCCGCGGGGGAACGGGCGAACAGATCCCCGCCGGCGGGGAGTTGCACCTCTACACCCGTTCGGAGCCGTACGGCGTCGTCGGACAGGTGACGCCGTGGAACTTCCCCGCGTGGGCGACCGCGTGGAAACTGGGGCCGGCGCTCGCCGCCGGGAACTGCGCCGTGCTCAAGCCCTCGGCCCACGCGCCCCTGAGCACCCTGCGAATGGCGCAACTCTCGAAGGACGTCCTACCGGACGGCGTCGTGAACGTGCTCACGGGCCGCGGTTCCACCGTCGGCGCGGCCCTCACGGGACACGGGGACGTCCGGAAGGTATCGTTCACCGGCAGCGAAGGCGTCGGCGCGGAGGTGATGCGGGCGGCCGCCGGCAACATCTCCCCGGTGACCCTCGAACTCGGCGGGAAGTCACCGCTCGTGGTCTTTCCCGACGCCGACCTGGAGCACGCCGTCGACGCCGCCGCAGACGGCGTCTACTACAGCACCGGCGAGATCTGCGACGCGCTCTCGCGCGTCCTCGTCCACGAGGACGTCCACGACGAGTTCGTCGGCCGCTTCCGCGACCGCGCGGAGTCGTACGTCCTCGGCGACCCGCTCGACGAGTCGACGACGATGGGACCGCTCACGAACCGCGAGCAGTACGACACCGTCCGAGACTACATCGACGCGGGCGTCGACGAGGGGGCGACCCTCGAAGTCGGCGGCGACGTGCCCGACGATCCCGCGCTGGCAGACGGCCACTACGTCGAACCCACCGCCTTCACGGACGTCGACAACGGGATGCGGATCGCCCGCGAGGAGATCTTCGGTCCGGTCCAGACGATCCAGTCGTTCGAGACCTACGACGAGGCGATCGAGTTGGCGAACGACACGAAGTACGGCCTCGCCGCCGGGATCGCGACCGAGTCGACGGACCTCGCGCACGGCGCGGCGGCCGACCTGGAGGCCGGGATCGTCTACGTCAACGCCTACGGCCCGATCCTGCCCGAAGGGCCCTACGGCGGGTTCAAGCGCTCCGGAATCGGCAGAGACCTCGGCGAGGAGGCGCTCGAACACTACCGACAGACGAAGACGGTGTACGTCAACCTCGACGACCCCTCCGAGGCGGGTGGCCTGTAAGGCCGTTCGATGATAGCAAACCGGCAGGGACCAAACGTTTTTTTCAGAGAAGCCAGATACTCCGGCAGAGGGAACTATGGGACTAGTAGACACGCTCAAGCGGAAACTCAACCAGGAGAACGCGTCGCGGGAGACCGCCGGAATGGACAAGGATCCGGGGGTGACGCGGCTATTCTTCGCGACCGACATCCACGGCTCGACGGCCTGTTGGCGGAAGTTCGTCAACAGCAAGGAGTTCTACGACGCCGACGTGTTGGTACTCGGCGGCGACACCACCGGCAAGGCGATCTTCCCGATCGTCGACGAGGGCGATCGCTACACGTACACCCGACAGGGCGACGAGCACACGATCACCGAAGAGAGCGAGCTCGACGACCTGTTGGAGTCGCTGGAGAACACGGGCTATTACCCGTACGTGATGAACGAGTCGGAGTACGACGAGCTCCAGAACGCCGACGACGCCGACGAGCGGCAGAACGAGATATTCCTCTCGGAGATGAAGTCCCGGATCGAGGAGTGGATCGAGTTCGGCGAGGAGCGCCTCGACGACACGCCGGTGTACGCCAGTCCGGGGAACGACGATCCCTTCGAGATCGACGAGGTCTGGGAGTCGTCCGATCTCGTCCGGCTGGTCGAAGGCGAGGTCGTCGAACTCGAACAGGGCTATCAGATGGCCAGTTCGGGCTGGACGCATCCGACGCCGTGGGACACCGACCGCGAGGAGTCCGAGGCGGAACTCCGCGAACGGCTCGAACGCGTCGTCGGGCAGGTCGACGACTACGACCGCGCGATCTTCAACTTCCACGAGCCGCCGTACGACTCGGGGCTCGACGAGGCCCCCGAACTGGACGAAGATCTCAGGCCGAAGTTCGGCGCGCAGTCGACCGAACCCGTCGGGAGCGAGGCCGTCAGAGACATTATCGAGGAGTATCAGCCGCCGCTGTCGCTGCACGGGCACATCCACGAGTCCCGCGGCCAGACGGAAATCGGCGAGACGACCGCGATCAACCCCGGGAGCGTCTACTCGGAGGGGTCCTTACAGGGGGCCGTGATCGACCTCACGCCCGAAGTCGACGTCGTCGGGCTGGTCAGGGGGTAAGTTTAACTGTCGGGGTCAGATGCTACACGGTAGCAAGGTGATGCCGCCGTGAGTCAAACAGAACCGCTGTCCGACCCCATCGAAGAGGCCGAGCGAGTCATCGAGCACGCCGATCGACGCGATCTGACGGTGCGGTTGATCGGGGGAACTGCGATCAATCGTCACGCCGAGACGGCTCGCGAGGAGCCGTTCAAACGAGGGTATCGCGACGTCGATTTCGTCGGACGGCGCGAGGAGGAACAGGAGATGACCGACCTGATGCTCGATCTCGGCTACGAGGCCAACGAGCGGTTCAACACGATGCGTCGGTTCCGACTGGAGTTCTTCGATCCGGTCAACGAGCGGAAGGCCGACTACGTCATCGATCGCTTCGACTTCTGTCACTCTTGGGGGCTCCGCGATCGGATCGATCTCGACCATCCGACCGTCCCGATCGAGGATCTGCTCCTCTCGAAGTTACAGATCGTCGAGGTCTCAGACCGCGACGTCCGCGACATCGTCGCGATGCTCGTCGACCACCCGGTCGAAGCCGGGAGCGACGACACGGAAGTGATCGATCCGACGTACATCGCCGAACTCTGCAGCAGCGACTGGGGACTGTGGCGGACGGTCACCTACAGCCTCGATCGGGTCCGCGAGTACGTCGAATCGAACGAGCTCCCGATCGACGAGGAGTCCGTTGTCGACCGCCTCGACGGGATCCGAAGCGAGATCGACGACGCCCCCAAGAGCCTCCGGTGGAAGCTCCGATCGATCGTGGGCGAGCACAAGCAGTGGTACAAACGCCCCGAACTCGGCTGACCGGTCGCAGACTGCCGCTCTCTATCTGATTTCGACTACCTCGGCGCGGGAAGTCACAGATACCGTTTCTTCGGGCTACTGTATCCGACACGACCGTACCGCAAAAAACGAGCGAGGTTCGCGGACGTCGACACGGCGTCGTCGACGCGTCGATCAGTCCTTCGGGATCTCCGAGTGGAGGTTGCCGAGGTCGACGCCCTCCTGCGCTCGGTAGTACCTCATCCCGAGGTAGATGATCGCCGAGAGCAGATACAGCACGCCGAGGAAGCCCATCGAGCGCACGTTGTTCAGCCCGTAGACGCTCTCTGTCGCCCACAGGTAGAACACCGAGAGCAGGATGAGCACGTAGACGCCGGCGACGATCGAGACGACCGGAACGCCCGCGATCTCGTACTTCGAGACCGGGTTCTTCGAGAACAGCTCCGGGCGTCGCCACGGGAACAGCATACACGCGATCGTCGATCCGAGGAACGTCACGGCGATCGCGAAGGTCGCAGCGAGCGTCAGCGTCTGGAAGCCCGGTGCGAAGAAGTAAATCACGGTGAGGATCGCGGCCGGGATCGCCATCAGCAGGATGGCGTAGATCGGCGTGTTGTACCGGCCCTTGACCTCGGAGAACACTTCGGGGATCGTCCGGTCGAACGCGGTCGCGAAGATGACGCGTGTCGAGGAGAGGAACACCGTCCCCGACCACGCGAAGAACCACCCGGCCATCAGGATCGCCATCAGCTTCGCCAGCACGCCGTTGCCCATCGCGATCGCGGCCAGCGTCGTCGGCGAGGAGAGCCACTGCTGGGCACCCGCACCGACGAAGTAGTTGTAGTTCAGCGCCTGATAGAACGTGTACCCGACCGCCGAGTCGAAGAGCGGCCACAGGACGATCGCCAGCGCCGCCGCGGCGAGCAGCGCGCCCTCGAAGACGCCGAACATCTTCTTGAACTCGCCGGCCTCGCGGACCTCACCGAACAGCGTCGAGCCCCACACGGTCCACATTATCCAGAACAACAGCATCGGGAACAGCTTGTAGGAGGCGCCCCAGTTGAGGTTCCACACCGGTGCGAAGCTCACTGCGGTCCCCTCGACGATGCCGTTGTACGTCTGATCCATCCCCCACGTCGCCATCTGGGCGTCGAAGGCCGACTGGAACTGCGAGGGGTTCGTCGTTAGCAGGCCGCCGACGAAGAGCGCCAGCCCGACGACGCCGAGATAGAACAGCGCCTGTTGGATCCGCGCGTACCACTTCATTCCGAGGCTGACGTAGATGAACACGAACGCGACGACGATCATCGAGGAGGCGAAAAGCCCCATACTGGAGTTCCAGAAGTTCGCCAGTTCGACGAACCCGAACAGCGCCGATACCGGCCCGAGGACGAGCCACGACAGGATCGACCCGTAGATCGGGACCCACAGCCACAGGATGAACACCCACCCGGGCCACGAGAGGAAGAATCCCCAGAACCCGCTCAGTAACCGACTCTGCCACACGTAGTCGCCACCGACGCGCGGCATCGACGCCACGAGCGTCGCGTAGACGACGTTCTGCAAGGTGATCGCGACCACCGCGATCAGCGTCGCCAGTATCGGGCTCCCCTGCGGGATGAACGCGTTGAACGTCCAGATGTAGAAGCCCAACGTGACGATGTTCACGGACAGGAACGCGTATATTCCTGCGTCGTACGATGACCAATCACGGACTAAGCCCGTGGCTTCTCGGACGAAGAGGGTGTCATCGGATGACATGATGAACCTCCGTGCCAACGCTGAACACGACTACACTTAACATTGGTGGTTGGATTCAGAATACCCCAGATGAGATAGCGAAGCAGTCCCGGGAAGGAATTGTTTACTGTAGAACTATTTCCGATTTTAGTTGGAATAGATATGGTTCTGTGACTCAGATACGACTCGTTCATAGATTTAAGCCGAGAAATAAAGACTGTAAACATCTATATCTCTAGAATTGGTAAATTTACTGGTATGTGTTTTTATTATATATTTCGCCGATCAGTCATCGAGGTCAGAGCCGAGTACCGGTGCGTCGGCGTCGTCACTGAGCGCGATAGAGCAGATCGTACTGGTGCGCGACGTACAACAGTGTCCCGGCGTCGAGTTGCGCCCACCGCGTCGAGAGCCACGAGTCGAACCCCTCGGGGGCGTCGGCCGCCTCGGAAAGCGCGCCCGCTACGAATCCGAGAATCTGTGCGAGGAAGTACCGCTCGTCCGCTCGATAGCGCCCGTCTTGGGGTCGAACCACCCAGTCGGAACTCGCCATCGCGAGGAGGTCACCGTCGCGCTTCCTCAACTTGTCAGCGAGGTGCCGTCCCGCTCGAACGTCTCGCCCCGGCGCGTCGTCTATCGCCGCGTGGTAGGCGCGTTCGACGGCCGCGTCGTCCGGGTGGTCCGGTTGGAAGATCGTCCCGCCGTCGAACGTGAGCGGGAGATAGGCGAGTCCGCCAGGGCGAAGTGCGGACTCGATCGCGGAGACGAAGCGGTCGAGCGGGACCAGATCCGCGAACGATTGCGCGACGACGAGGTCGACGCTGCCGGCTGATTCGAGGGCGTCGAGCGCGTCGCCCGTCTCGAAGGAAATCGAGAGGTCCTCGACGGCGAAATCGGGGGGAGAGGCTGTCGCACGTGACACCGGGCGGTCGGTCCCGGCCACCGTCACGGTGTGGCCGGCCCGACGGAGCGCCGGCGGGCGGACCTCGCGGGCGAACGAGACGATCCGCTCGTCGGTGTCGATTCCGCGGTATCGACCCGCGTCGACGCCCCACGACAGCAGTTGCGGGACCGTCGCGCCCGTCCCACAGCCCGCCTCGAGGATCGTCGGCTCGTCGGGGAGTTCCGCGAGCAATCGGTCGCGGACGCGGGGACTGCGAGCGCGGGCGTCCACCGTTCGCTTCGATTCGAGATACCGCGGCCGTGCGTGCTTCATCCGTCGAGCCGACGACTGTGGCTGGCCCAGGAGACGTCGTCCTCCCAGATACGCACGGTCAGTCCCGTCGGCGTCGGGTCCGAGAGCCGATCCTCGACGCGGTCGCCGAACAGGCGGGCGAAGTGCTCGATGCTCGGGTTCAGGTCCTCGAACTCCGGCAGGTCGTTCAAGAGCGCGTCGCGATACCGCGCCTCGAGGGCGTCGAGCACCGCCTCGACGGCGTCGATGTCGACGAGGTAGCCGTAGTCGCCGAGTTCGTCCCCCGTGAATCGGACCTCCGTCGTGAAGTGGTGGCTGTGGACGTCGCCCTCGGGACCCGGGTCGGGGACGGTGAGAAAGTGCTGTGCGATGAAGTCTCTCGTGACGGTGAGTTCGTACGCGTCGGTGTTCTCAGAGTGGGACATGGTACTTTCGAGCGTGTCAGTCGTACGTGAGGAGTACCTGCAGGACGCCGTCGGCGCGGTCGTCGAGGAGGCGGTAGGCCTCGGCCGCGTCGGCGAACGGGATCCGGTGGGTGACGAGCGAGGCGGCGTCGACCTCGGCGAGTCGGTCGAGCGCCACCGACGCGCGGCGGGATTTCGTCCACCGGCCCCGCGTCTCGGGTGCGAGCGTGCTCACCTGGCTCGACTCGACGGAGATCCGGTCGCGGTGGAACGACGTTCCGAGGTCGAGCGTCGCCGGTTTGTCGCCGTACCACGAGCCGACGACGACGCGGCTGTCGTACCCCGCGGCGTCGACGGCGGCGTCGAGGGTCTCCGGCCGCCCGGACAGTTCGTACACCAGGTCGGCACCACTCGGCTTCGACCCGCCGGAGTCGGAGCCGCGACGCGTTTCGAGGTCGAGCGCCGTGTCGAGTTCCGCGGGTGCGACGGCGACGTCAGCACCCATCGCTTCCGCGCGGTCGCGTCGTTCGGGGATCGGTTCGACCGCGACGAGTCGGCCGAGCGGGAACGACGCGAGGACGCCGATCGTGCAGAGCCCGACCACGCCAGCGCCGAACACGACGACGTCCTCGCCGACCCGGGGGCTGCCGTCGAGGACGAGAGAGGTCGCCGTCTCGACCGACGGGAACATCGCCATCGTCTCCGGTGAAACGCCCTCCGGAACGGGGATCACGTTTTCCGGGGGAACCGAGAACCGCGTCTCGTGCGGGTCGAAGGCGAACACCGACCGGCCGAGCCACTCGTCGTCCACCGCCTCGCCGACGTCGACGACGTCTCCGACCGCGGCGTACCCGTACCGCAGCGGGAAGGAGAGGTCGCCGTCGAGGGCGTCGAGCGTCTCGTCGGCGGGGAGTTCCCTCGGTGCCTCGCCGCGGTAGATGAGCAGTTCGGTCCCCGCGCTGACGCCCGAGATCCGCGTCTCGACGAGTAACTCGTCGTCGTCGACATCGACGACGGTGTCCCTGATCGACGTCTCGTACGGGGCGGTGAAGTACAGCGATTTTCGGTTCATCGATGCGAGTGTGGGTGCCACTGGAGAGCGAGGAGACGAGACGTGATCCGGGGTCTGACACGTCGAAACGGCGGACCCGCTGGATCGGAGTGATACGACGACACAATCAGTAGACAGGTGCGTTCTACGCGGTATTCATACTGTCGGCCAAATCGGTCGGACAGCGGCGGGAACCGACTCCGCACCACGTAGTGCGATATAAGTCCGTCCGGCGGCGACACCGACTATGCCAGCGATCCGGGAACCGAACGCACGCGAGGGAGTGAGCTGAATGGAGCGGCGACCGATCGGCGTCGACGTCGGCGGGACGTTCACCGACGTCGCCCTGCTGTGCGACGGCGAACTCGTCACCGCGAAAGTCCCGAGCACACCAGACCAGAGCGAGGGCGTGATGAACGGGATCGAGAGGGCCTGCGAGGAGGCGGAAATCAACCCCGAGGCGCTGACGACGTTCTCCCACGCGATGACCGTCTCGGTCAACGCGCTCCTGGAGGACGACGGCGCGAGGACCGCGCTCGTCACCACCGAGGGATTCCGCGACGTCCTCGAAATCGGTCGACAGGACCGACCGTCGCTGTACGATCTCGACGCCGAGAAGCGCGCGCCGATCGTGCCGCGTCGCCGGCGCTTCGAGGTGTCCGAACGCGCCTCCGCCGAGGGAATCGAATGCCGAGTCGACGAGGCGGAGGTTCGAGAAGTGGCCGCGGAGATCCGCGACGCCGAGGCGGAGGCCGTCGCCGTGTCGCTGCTGCACGCGTACGCCCATCCCGAGAACGAACGGCGCGTCGCGAGCGTGCTCAGAGACGAACTCGACGTGCCCGTGTCCGCCTCTCACGAGGTCCTCGCGGAGTTCCGCGAGTACGAGCGGATTTCGACGACCGCCGTCGACGCGTACGTCCGGCCGGCGATCGACCGCTACGTCAGTACCCTCACGGAGCGCGCCCGCGACGACGGGATCCCCCAGCCCCGAATTATGCAGGCGAACGGCGGCATCACCGACGCCGACGCCGTCAGGAGAAACGCCGTCACCACCGTGCTCTCCGGGCCCGCCGCGGGCGTCGTCGGCGCGAGCGAAATGGCGAGCGACGAAGAGGGACTCGTCACCTTCGATATGGGCGGCACTTCGAGCGACGTGAGCCTCGTTCGCGACGGCGAGGCCGAGCGGACGACAGAGGGCGTCATCAACGGTCGGCCGATCAGGACGCCGATGGTCGACGTCGAAACCGTCGGTTCGGGCGGCGGATCGATCGCCTGGGTCGACGCCGGCGGGGCGCTCCGAGTCGGGCCGCGGTCCGCCGGAGCCGACCCCGGCCCCGCCTGCTACGGTAACGGCGGCACCGACCCCACCGTCACGGACGCCAACCTAGTGCTGGGTTACATCGGCGCGAGCACCACCCTCGGTGGCGAACTCTCACTCGACGCCGAACCCGCCTACGACGCCCTCTCGGACCTCGCCGACGAGGCGGGGATGGCCGGGGCGCGCGAGGCCGCCCGCGGCGTCCACCGGGTCGCGAACGCGAATATGACGCGGGCGATCCGCGCGGTGACCGTCGAGCGCGGCATCGACCCGCGGACCTTCGGACTCGTCGCGTTCGGCGGGGCGGGGCCGATGCACGCGGTCTCGATCGCGGACGACCTCGAGATGGACCGGGTGATCGTCCCCCGCGCCTCGGGCGTGTTGTCCGCGTACGGCCTCCTCGCGGCCGACGAGAAGCGCGACGCGGTCCGAACGCACCAGCGCGCCCTCGACGGGATCGACCCCGACGAGGTCGACGCGGTGTACGAGGAACTGACCGAGGGGGTACTCTCGGAGGTCAGCGAGCGCGACGAGGCGACCGTGACCCGCTCGGCCGACCTCAGGTACGCCGGCCAGAGCTTCGAGCTGACGGTGGACATCGAGGTGCCGTTCGAGCCTGACGAGGCACGAGAGCGCTTCGACGAGGCACACGAGGAGGCGTACGGCTACCGGACCGACGAACCGGTCCACCTCGTCAACTGTCGCGTGACGACGACTGTTCCGCGAGACACGCCGGCAGTCGAGTACAGGGGCGGCGGCGACGCGCGGAAGGCCACCCGCGAGGCGACGTTCGCGGACGGGAGCCACGAGACGCCCGTCTACGAGCGAGGGCGGTTGTCGGCCGGACGGACACTCTCCGGGCCGGCGATCGTCGAAGGGGACGAGAGCACGATCGTCGTCCCGCCCTCGTGGGGTGGGCGGGTGCGCGAAGACGGCGCGTTGATCGCGGAGGTGAGCGCGGAATGAGCGGCGAGGCCCGGTCGTCGGCGGACGCCGACCAGATCGATCCGGTGACACTCGAGATCCTGCGGAACCAACTGGAGAGCGTCGCCACCGAGATGGGCCACGTGCTCATTCGAGGCGCCTACTCGCCGAACATCAAGGAGCGACAGGACTGCTCGACGGCGCTCTTCGACGCGTCGGGGCGGATGATCGCGCAGGCGGAGCACATCCCGGTCCACCTCGGCGCGATGCCCGACGCCGTCGAGGTCGTCCTGGAGAAAGAGCCGAAGCCCGGGGACGTCTTCGTCGTCAACGACCCCTTCGCCGGCGGGACGCACCTGCCAGACGTCACGCTCGTCTCGACGATCGCCCCGGAGGGGGAAATCGTCGGCTTCGCGGTGTCGCGGGCACACCACGCGGACGTCGGCGGCAGTACCCCGGGGAGTATGCCGCCCGGGGCCCGAGAGATCTACGAGGAGGGCCTCAGACTGCCGGCCGTCCGCCTCGTCGACGGCGGCGAGCCGAACGATGCGGTAGCGGAACTGATCCGGGCGAACGTCCGCACGCCGGACGAGCGCGAGGCCGACCTCCGCGCCCAGCGCGCCGCCAACGTCCGGGCCGAGGAGCGAATCGGTGAGTTACTGGAGGAACACGGCGAGCGACTGCTCGACGCGTTCGACGCCGTCGTCGAGTACTCCCGCGAGCGCGTCGAGGCCGAACTCGCAGACCTCCCGGACGGCACCTACCGCGCCAGCGACGTGCTCGAAGGCGACGGAGTGACCGACGCCGACGTGCCGATCGAAGTCGCCGTCACGATCGACGGCGCGGCTATGGACGTCGACTTCGCCGGGACCGCAGCGCAGGTCGCGGGGAACCTGAACGCCCCGCTCTCGGTGGCCAAGAGCGCGGTGTACTTCGTCGTCCGCGCCGTCACGGACCCGGAGATCCCGCCGAACCACGGCTGCTACGAGCCTGTGACGGTGTCTGCGCCCGCGGGGTCGGTGCTCGATCCCACGCCACCGGCGGCGGTCGTCGGCGGCAACGTCGAGACGAGCCAACGCGTGATGGACGTCACGCTCGCGGCGCTCGCTGAAGCCGTGCCCGACGAGATCCCCGCCGGCGGGCAGGGCACGATGAACAACCTCATCATCGGAGACAGGGGCGGGGAGTTCACCTACTACGAGACGATCGGCGGCGGATTCGGTGCCCGCTCCGAGAAGGACGGGATGGACGGCGTCCAAGTCGGGATGACGAACACCCTCAACACCCCCGTCGAGGCGCTGGAGACCGAGTACCCCCTCCGCGTCGAGCGGTACGCGCTCCGGCCCGACAGCGGCGGCGACGGTCGCCACCGCGGGGGACTCGGCCTCGAACGGACAGTCACCGTCGAGACCGACGCGACAGTCTCCCTGATCACCGAGCGTCGCCGGACCGCCCCCGCGGGCGTGGCGGGCGGCGAGGACGGAGCGACCGGCGAGAACCTCGTCGACGGCGAGTCCGTACCCTCGAAGGCGTCCGTCGACGTCGAGGCGGGGACTACCGTGTCGATTCGGACGCCCGGCGGCGGCGGACACGGCGACCCCGACGAGCGCGACCCCGACGCACGGGAACGCGACCGCCACGACGAAAAAGTGGACGGGGAGTAGCCGGTCCAGTGGAACGAGAGTAACCGATTCAGTAGAGCGATCGTACCCGGCGCGATCGACGTCGTCCGCTCACGCCGACCGCAGGCGAATTCCGATTCCGTTGGGATCGACGATGTCGGCTCCGGCGTCGCGCTCGGTGACGTCGCCCCCGACGTCCGCGATCCGCTCCGCGACCGCCGCTACCGCGTCCGCGTCCGGAAGGAGGATCTCGAACCAGTCGAGACCGCGGCCGCCCGCGGGGGCCGAGCGGCGGTTCCACGCGTTGAGACCGATGTGGTGGTGGTAGCCGCCGGCGGAGACGAACAGCGCGGAGTCGACGTCCATCTGCACGTCGAATCCCAGCGTCTCGACGTAGAACTCGCGGGCGGCCGGGACCGACGTCACCTCTAGGTGGACGTGCCCGAGCGTCGTCCCCGCTGGGGCCAGCGACGCGCCGTCGGAGTCGGCGGCGACGTCGTCGAGGTCCAACGAGAGCGTCGGCATCTCGACGCCGCCGTCGGCCGTGGTCGGCCACGCCTCTCGTGGCCTGTCGCGGTAGAGTTCGACGCCGTTCCCCTCCGGGTCCGAGAGGTACAGCGCCTCGCTGACCCGGTGGTCGGACGCGCCGTCGAGCGTCCAGTGCTCGCGGATCCGGTCGAGCGCGGCACCGAGCGCCGTCCGAGACGGAAAGCGGAACGCGTTGTGGAACAGCCCCGCCTGCTCGCGGTCCCGCGTCGGCGCGTCGGGGTCTTCGCGAAGTTCGAGCAGCGGCGTGTCGTCGACCCCGAGCGTCGCGCTGTCGTTCCCGCGGTCGAGAACCGCGAGGCCGACGACAGCGTGATAGAAGTCGACCATCTCACCGAGGTCGTGCACGCGGAGTGCGGTCCGCCCGAGTCGCGTCGACGCCGGAAGCGACGCCGACGCGCCTGTGTCAGTCATTGGTGGTCGGATATTCGACGCGTCTTCCGGTAGCGGTTTCGGTCCCGGCAGCACGCGAGATTCCATAGGGCTGTGGAGCGGAGAGAACCGAGGAATCAGAGCACGTCGAGTACGACGATCGAGAGGTAGAGCTGTCCGAGCCCCGCGAGGATCAGGAGACCCCCCGCGGCCCGCTCGAGCCGCCCCGAGTACCGGCCGAGCGAGCGCCACGCGTCCACGCCCGCGTCCGAGAGCAGCGTGACGCCGACGAGCGGGATCGCGACCGCACCGGCGTACGCACCGAGCACGACGAGCCCCTGCCCCGATGGGAACGACGACGCCTGCGCGACGACGCCGAGGAACAGCGGCACGACACAGCCCGCGGCGGCGAGCGCGTAGACGGCTCCGAAGAGGCCGAACCCGAACAGCGACTCCGGCCGCTTCGGCAGCCGGATGGTCGGCGACGCGCGCCCCGAGAGGACGAGCAGGCCGAAGACGACGAGCGCGCCGCCGACGAGCGGCTCGAAGAGGGGAAGCACGGTAGTGAGTTGCCGTCCCAACGCGAACACCAGCGCGGCGATGCCGCCGAGCGCGAGCGTCGCTCCGGCGGCCGCGACCAGTCCGGACACGAGCGCCGGCGAGCGGTTCTCCTGCCCGAGGTAGAAGCCGACGTACCCCGGGAGCAGCGGGAACGCACAGGGCGCGAAGAACGTGGTGAGCCCCGCGCTCGCGGCGAACGCGACGGCACCCAGAAACCCCGGCGCGCCGAGGCCGTCGAGAGCGGCGACGGCGGAGAGCAGACCGCCGAGAGCGAGTTCTGGAATCACGACTCGTCGAGTACCCGATCCAGTTCGGGCCGGAGCGTGTCGGCCGTCGACAGCCCCGCTTTCTGCCAGCGGATCGTCCCGGTCTCGTCGGCGATGGCGTGATACGGGATCCCGCCCGCCCCGAGCGCCGACATCAGGTCGCTGTCGGGGTCGACGCCGACGGTCCACGCGCCGTGATGTCGACGCCACCACGCGCGGACGTCCCGCTCGGTCAGCGTCTCGCCCAAGCGCTCGTTCGTCACCGAGACGAACCGCACGCGGTCGCCGTACTCCTCGTGGATCGTCGAGAGGACGTTCATCTGCTCTTTGCAGGGCGCACACCACGTCGCGAAGAGATCGATGAGCGTGGGTCGGCCGGGAGCGGGGACCGTGACTTCACCCGCCGTCGAGCCCGGAGCGTCGATCGTCTCGACCCGCAGCGGCAATCCGGACCCGTCGTTCAGTGGGTTCGGGAGGTCCCCGCGGACGGCCAAGACACTCCCGCCGGTGAGCCCGAGTCCGCCGAGCGCCGTCAGGAGTTGTCGTCGATTCATCGGTGTGAAATCAGTTGCGTCGGTCGGTCGCGCTCACGCGTTCCGCACGGTTTCGAGGTCGTCGATCAACCGTTCGGGGTCCGGCGAGTCGGTCCGGTACGCGCGCTCGACGAACCCATCCGGATTGACGAGATACGTCATCGCCGAGTGCGCGAACATATACATGTCCATATCGTCAGGGTGGGTCCGCTCGAAGGTGACGGCGAATTTCTCGGAGACGGTCTCCTTCGCCCGCGCTTTCGATTCGGGCCGGAGGAACTGCCAGTTGCCCTGATCGAGCGCGACGTTCATCTCCTCGGCGTACGTCTCGAGGCGCTCGGCGTCGTCGCGCTCGGGGTCGAACGTGACCGGGAAAAACGCCACCTCGCCGGCGTAGTCCTCGTTGATCGAGTGGGCCTGAACGTTGCGCATCGACTGGATCAGGACGGGACAGACCGTGTTGCAGTGGCTGTAGAAGAACGTGTAGAGCGCCGGCGTATCGACCGCCCGCGTCGAGATGTCCGCGCCGTTTATCGGGTCCGGGAGCGTCACGTCGGGAACGCGCTGACCCCACGCGGGGTACGGGAGCTCCTCGCTCGTGTACTCGCGGTCGGGTTCCGAGAGCGCGACGTCCGGGTTCGAGTCGCCGAGACCGAGACAGCCGGCCGTGCCGACGACGCCCGCGGCCGCCGAACCCCGGAGAAAGGTCCGTCGTTGCATACTGAGTGGTAGCGGGTCAGGACCACACAGCTATAAGAGACGTGGTCGGTTCCCACGCGCTGAGAAGCGCGGCGTGGCGGTGATGAGTCGGGCCCGGGATCGAAGCGAAAACGTGCTTACCGGACCGAAAGCGACGCCACGTCGGCCTCGACGACGCCGACGCCGAACGCCGGGAGCGACTCGCTGCCGACGCGCCACTCGGCGTCGTCGGGCGCGTCGACCGTCACGGGCTCTCCGCCGAAGTTGAGGAGCCAGACGTACCCGTCGCGTTCGGCGACTCGGACCGTCTCGGGGAAGCGCTCGCCGTGGGAGACCCCGCCTCGGTCGAGGAGATCGACGACGAGCGCGTCCGCGAGGTCGGCCTCCGGCCAGACGCCGCAGTAGGTCACGGAGCCCGCACCGACCTCGTTTTCGAGGACGGCGGAGCGACCACTCGCGACGCCCGACGCGTACTCGCCGACCGCCGTTCCGTCCTCCGGAGTGAGCCACTCGGCCCACGTCCAGAAGTCGTACCCCTCCCCGCGGTAGGTGAGCCGCGTCTCGATCGATCCGGGGAGGCTCTCGTGTTGGTCGACGCGGCCGCCGACGAGGTCGGCGAACGGCCCGGGCGCCAGCGTCGATTGGAGCTTGTTTCCGGGCAGTTTGTAGCCGGTTCGCGGGCCGAGGAGCAGGTGGCCGCCGTCGTCGACGTACCCCTCGAAGGCGTCCGCGAGCGACTCGTCGGCGAGGTGGACCGTCGGCGCGACGACGGCCGCGTAGCCGTCGAACGAGGGCTCGGTGCCCGGCGAGACGTCGACGACGTCGACCTGGATCCCCCGGGCGCGGAGCGCGCGGTAGAACGCGCCGACGAGTCCCCAGTAGTCGAACTCCGGGGCGTGCGGTTGCTCGTCGAGCGCCCACAGGTCGTCGTAGGAGAAACACAGCGCGACCGGGGCGTCGACGGCGTCGAGGTCGCCCAGCGCCCCGAACTCCGCGGCGGCGCGGGTCGCGTCCTCGTAGCCGCGGTCCGGCGATCCGTCGTGCTTCCGTAGCCCCGCGTGGTACTGCTCTTGGCCCTCTCGGCAGCGACGCCAGCGGAAGTAGGAGACGACGTTCGCGCCGTGGGCGACGGCCTGGTGCGCCCAGAGACGCATCGCGCCCTCGCCGGGCTGGGGGCAGCGCGGAGGCCAGTTGACGTCGCCGGGCTGTTGCTCCATCACCCAGAAGCCGTTCGGGCCGCGGTAGAGGTCGTGGTTCAGGCTCACCTGATCCGGGTCGCCCGCGCGGAGGCGATCGGCGGTCGCGTCCTCGGTGTTCCGGTCCTGCGCGAACCCCGTCGGGTAGGAGTCCCACGTCGCGAAGTCCAGCGAGTCGCCGACGCTGAAGGAGTCGAGGGTGTCGAAGTGACCCATGAAGTTGTGCGTCACGAACCACTCGTCGTTGGCCTCGCGGATTATCTCGGCTTGGAGTTCGTTGTAGTCGACGACGCTCGCGTTGGCGAACCGGGCGTAATCGAGGAGTCGTGAGGGGTGGTGTTCGGCGGCGGTGTGCCGCGGCGGGTCGAGTTCCTCGAAGGAGCCGACCTGTTGGCTCCAGAAGGCCGTCCCCCACGTCTCGTTGAGCGTCTCGACGTCGCCGTAGCGGTCGCGGCACCACTCGCGGAACCCGCTCGCGCAGTCCTCGCAGTAGCAGCGGACCGTCTCGTGACAGCCGTACTCGTTGTCGGTCTGCCAGCCGACGACGGCGTCGACGTCGGCGTAGCGCTCGGCCATCGTCCGGGCGATCCGCTCGGTTTCCTCCCGGTACACCTCGGAGTTGAAGCAGTAGTGACGACGGCTGCCGAACTCGCGGGTCGTCCCGTCGGGTTCGACCTGGAGGATCTCGGGGTGCTCGTCGATCAGCCACTTCGGCGGCGTCGCCGTCGGCGTACAGAGCACCACGTCGATGCCCGCATCGGAGAGCAGGGAGACGGCCGTATCGAGCCACTCGAAGTCGAACTCGCCGCGCTCGGGTTCGAGTCGACCCCACGAGAACTCGCCCATCCGGACGACGTCGATCCCGGCCTCGACCATCTGCTCGACGTCGGTCTCCCAGCGTTCCCGCGGCCAGTGCTCGGGGAAGTAACAGACCCCGATTCGGGGGGTCGCTTCGGCTGTGGCGGGCGCGCGATTCGTTCCGTCGTCGGTTTCGGTGTCCTCAGTCATAACTCAGCGTCGAATTTCGAACTCGTTGGGCCCCGGCGTGGCGGTCAGTTCGGCGAGGGCGACATCGCCGCTCGTCTCGTCGGTCCGCCACGCGCCGGGGGTCGAGGCGAACAGCGTCGTCGGTTCGTCGGCGTCCAGCGTCACGGACAGCGTTCCCTCGTTCCAGTCGACCGCGGTCACCTGCGCGGCCGCGTTGGCCAGGTGGTCGGCACCGACGAGCCTCGGACGCGAATCCGGGGTCGACGGTGCGCAGTGGACGAGCAGGCAGCCGTGGGAGTCGATCTCTCGTTCGACCGGTCCGACGTGGAGCCGTCGACCACCCTCATCGGGCGCGAACGCCTCCCACGCGACCGCTGGCTGCCCGTCGCCGTCCTCGTCACCGGCGGGATCGACGTACTCGGCGGGGTCGACGCGCACCTGACGCGGTTCGTCTCCCCAGTTGAACGCGGCGACCGCGACGGCCCCGTCGGCGTCGCGCTCGCAGACGACGCGCTCGGGGAATTCCCGCTTCCCGAAGTCGTCGACGCGGCCGTTCGCGACCGGCGGGAGCGTCCGCTCGAACAGTCTGCGGTCCGCCTCGTCGATCTCGCTGACGGCGTCGCTCAGGAAGTTCGAGCCGCCGGTGAGCGCGACGAGGACCGCGAACGACCGCCGTTCGGCGGCCGTGAGTTCGGTCGTCTCGCGGACGAGTTGGCAGTCGGGGTCGTTAGCCCACAACCGTCGGTGACAGAACTGGCGGTTGAGGACGTTCCTGACGGCGTTCTCGTGGGCGGGCTGGCTGCCGCTCTCGCCCTCGCGCCGCCAGTACGGCGCGGTGTCCGGGCCGATCCGCATCGCATCGACGAGACCGACGCTCGGGAAGGCCGGCGCGCCGCAGCCGAGGACGAACGCGTCGCCGACGGCCTCGCGGATCGTTTCGAGCCCGTTGCGGTAGGCCTCCGCGCGCGTCACGTCGGCGTGGCGGTCGCCGGGGAGCGCCGCGGCGTAGAGGAAGTCGAGCTTGAGGTACTCGAATCCCCACTCGTCGACGATGGTCTCGAACGTCTCGGTGAGCCACTCGGTGACTTCCGGGTGCGTCGCGTCCAAGGCGTACATCGGACCGTGGCGCGCGCCGGCGTCGACCGGCTCGCCGTCGTCGGTGACGAGCCACTCGGGGTGGGCGGCGGCCAGTTCGGAGTCGGCCTGCACGTAGAACGGCGCGAGCCAGAGGCCGGGCTCGTAGCTCGCCGATTCAATGTCGGCGCGCAGTTCAGACATCGACTCGAAGCCGTCGGCGAGCGTGCGCCAGTCGCCGAAAGCCGTCTCGTACCCGTCGTCGATCTGCACGAGGTCGACGTCGACACCCCAGTCGTCGAGGGCGGCCGCGTTCTCTCGGACGTCGGCGGCGGTCACGTCGGTGAAGTAGTGATACCACGAGCACCAGCCGGTCGGGACCGACTCGGGAACGCGGGCGTTCATTCGCTCGCCAACGGCGTCCGCGAGATCGGCCAGTCCGTCGGTGATCGGCCGTCCGACGTCGATTCTGAGCGTGGCGCTCTCGCGTCGGTCGCCCGGCGCGAGCGCGACACCGTCGAGCGGGCAGACCGCCGCGAGCGACGTGGATGCCGTTTCTCCGTCGGTATCGACGCGGAGATCGAACCGGCTCAGGTACGACTCGTGTTCGAGGAACCCGAGCGTCAGTTCGCCGGGATCGCCCCGCAGCGCCGTGACGGCGTGGCTCGTCGTCGCGTCCCGCGGCGCGGCGAGGTCGACCATCTGCGGTCGGTTCGCGGGCGTCTCCGTCGGGAACGACTCGTCGAGTCGCAGCGTCGCGGTCGGCGTCCACGACTGATAGCCGTGGAGGAACGCCCGGTCGCTCGGCCCGAACGGCGTCGACGCGTCCAGCACCTCGATCGCGTCGAGGCGGACGGGCTCCGTCGAGCGGTTCTCGACCGCGACGGTGACGTCGACCGCGCCGTGGTCTCCGTCGTCGGATCCGACGTCGACAGCCGAGAGCGACACGTCGACGGCGAGGGCGTCGCGCGCGCTCACCGCCTCCTCTCCGTCGGCGAGGCGGACGCCGACAGTTCCGGAGGCGAGAGGTTCGTCCGCGTCGTCCGGAGTGGCCGCTTCGACCGTGAGCCGCCCGGTTTCGTCGTCGTACGTGACGACTGTCGGGTCGGCGGCGACTCGTGTCACCTGCCGTCCCCCGAGTCGTCGCCCACGTCTGGTTCAGAATCGCCGCCAGCGTCCGGCCCCGACTCCCGACGGGCGCGGTAGTCCGGCAGCGTTCCGTCCTGCATCACGGCGGTCCGCCCGCCGTCGACGAGGAGGTTCGCGCCGGTCACGAACCCCGCCTCGTCGCTAGCGAGGAAAGCGACCGCGCTCGCGACGTCCTCTGGCGTCCCGAGGCGGCCGACCGGGTGGATCGACTCGATCTCGCGCCGCTCGGCGTCGCTCATCTCCGAGAGCGTCCGCTCGATGGCGACCCAGCCGGGGTTGACGGTGTTGACCCGAACGTGCGGCCCGAGATCGAGCGCCATCGCCCGGGTCATCCCGTTGATGCCCGACTTGACGGCGTTGTACGGAAACATCTCGGGCATCGTCAGGAACGCGTGGTTCGAGGAGGTGTTGACGATCGCCCCCTCGTCCATCCGCGCGGCGGCCTCCTTCGCGCAGAGCCAGAAGGACCGGAAGTCGGTCTCGACGACGAACTCCCAGTCCTCGATCGTGGCGTCGGCGACGCCGGTGTTCGTCTCGACGCCCGCGTTGTTCACGAGGACGTCGAGGCCGCCGTATTCGTCGACCGTCGCCTCGAAGAGCGACGCGATGTCGTCGGGGTCGCGCATGTCCGCGCGGACGAAGACGGCTTCGCCGCCCGCGTCCTCGATGTCGGCGACCGTCTGTTCGCCCGCCTCGCGGGTGCGTCCGGTAACGACGACGCTCGCGCCCTCGCGAGCGAGTCGCTTCGCGACGCCCGCACCGATTCCACGGGTCGAGCCGGTGACGACGGCGACGTCGTCGGTGAATCGCTCCGGGGCCACGCTCACCACTCCGCGACGCTGCCGTCCTCGTGCCGCCAGACGGGGTTGTGCCAGTCGATCTCGTCGGTGACCTCTCGGACGCGGCGCTCGTCGATGTCGATCCCCAGTCCGGGGTCGGTCGGCAGTTCGACGTAGCCGTCGCGGTACTCGAACACCGAGGGGTCCGCGAGGTAATCGAGCACGTCGCTGTGCTCGTTGTAGTGGATGTCGAGGCTCTGCTCCTGGATGAGCACGTTCGGCGAGCAGGCGTCGACCTGCACGCAGGCCGCGAGCGCGATCGGTCCCAGCGGGCAGTGCGGGGCCATCGCGACGTCGTAGGCCTCGGCCATCCCGACGATCTTCTTCACCTCGGTGATGCCGCCGGCGTGCGAGAGGTCGGGTTGGATGACGTCGACCGCGCCGTCCTCGAAGACCTCCTTGAAGTCCCAGCGGGAGTACATCCGCTCGCCCGTCGCGATCGGGATCGTGGTGTGCTCTGCGAGGTCGGGCAGGCACTCGTTGTGCTCGGGCAGCACCGGTTCCTCGATGAACATCGGATCGTACGGTTCGAGCGCCTTCGCGAGGCGCTTGGCCATCGACTTCGAGACGCGGCCGTGGAAGTCGACGCCGATGTCGACCTCCGGGCCGACGGTCTCGCGGACCGTCGCGATGCGCTCGCGGGCGGCGTCGATCGCGCCGGGGTTGTCGATCCGGCGCAGTTCCGCGGTCGCGTTCATCTTCAGGGCGCTGAAGCCCTCGTCGACCTTCTCCTGGGCGGCCTGTGCGACCCCCTCGGGGCGGTCGCCGCCGACCCACTGGTAGACGCGGACGCGGTTGCGCGCTCGACCGCCGAGTAAGTCGTAGATCGGCGCGCCGAACTCCTTGCCCTTGAGGTCCCACAGCGCCTGGTCGATGCCCGCGATGGCGGACATGAGCACCGGCCCGCCGCGGTAGAAGCCGCCGCGGTACATCGTCTGCCAGTGGTCCTCGATCGGGTTCGGGTCCTCGCCGAGCAGGTAGGTGTCGAGCAGTTCCTCGACGGCCGCTTCGACCGTTCGGGCGCGGCCCTCGACGACGGGTTCGCCCCAGCCGACGCGGCCGTCGCTGGTCTCGATCCGGAGGAAGAGCCACCGCGGCGGGACCTGATAGAGGTCGTAGTCGACGATGCGGGTCATTCGACCGCCTCCTCGATGGTTTCCCCGGAAGCGTCGTTCGTCCCGGTCGCTCCGGGAATCGAGCCCTCCAACTTCGTCTTCAGCGACTCGCCGGTCTCGGGGTCGAACAGGTACAGCGCCGACTCTTCGAAGGCGAACGCGACCGTCTCGTCGGTTCCGGGTCGCTTCGTGGCGTCGATACGAGCGGTGATGTCCTTCTCGCCGAGCGTGGCGTACAGGAAGTTCTCGTTGCCCATCGGTTCGAGGACGTTCGCGACCATCTCGATGCCCTCGTCGACGAGCGTGATGTCTTCGGGTCGGATGCCCACGCGGACGGTGTCGAGACCCTCGACCGGCGAGGGATCAGAGAGGTGGTAGGTGAACGCGCCCGGGCCGTCGAGCCGAGCGCCGTCGACGGTCGCGTCGAAGACGTTGATGCTCGGCGAGCCGATGAAGTCGGCGACGAACTCGTTGACCGGCGAGCGGTACACCTCTTCTGCGGTCCCGACCTGTTGGAGCGTTCCGCCGTCCATCACGGCGATCCGGTCGCCCATCGCCATCGCCTCGGTCTGGTCGTGCGTCACGTACACCGTCGTCACGCCGAGGTCGTGTTGCAGCGTCTGTAGCTCCGTCCGCATCTGCGAGCGGAGCTTCGCGTCCAGGTTCGAGAGCGGTTCGTCCATCAGGAAGACCTCCGGGTCGCGGACGATCGCGCGGCCGAGCGCGACGCGCTGCTGCTGCCCGCCGGAGAGCTCCTTCGGCTTCTGGCCGAGCAGGTCCTCGATCCCGAGCATCTCGGCGACGTCTTCGACCTGCTCGTCGATCTCGGCGGCCGTCTGCTGGGTCGAGAGCTTCAGCCCGAAGCCGATGTTCTGCGGACGTTCATATGCGGATACAGCGCGTAGTTCTGGAAGACCATCGCGACGTCGCGGTCGCGGGCGCGGAGGTCGGTCACGTCGCGGTCGCCGAACGTGATCGTCCCGCTCGTCACGTCTTCCAGTCCCGCGATACACCGCAGCGTGGTCGTCTTCCCGCAGCCCGAGGGGCCGACGAGAACGAGGAACTCGCCGTCTCGGATCTCCAGGTCGACGTCTTCGACGGCGACGATCTTCTCCGGACCGTCGCCGAACTCCTTTCGTACCGTATCGAGTGTTATTCCGGACATAAATTACTCCTTGACAGATCCCGCGAGGATCCCGCTGACGAACTGTTTCTGTAGGAACAGGAACAGCACGAAGATCGGGATGATCGAAAGCGTTGCGGCGACCATAATCTGGTCGTAGTAGACGCGCTGTGCGCCGACGAGTTGGTTGATCGCGACGGGGATCGTGTACTTGCCCTGGTCGAGGATGACCAGCGGGAACAGAAAGAGGTTCCACTGGAAGAGGAACAGGATGATCGACAGCGCCGCCAGCGACGACTTCATCGTCGGCAGCGCGATCTTGTAGTACAGTTGGAACTCCGTCGCGCCGTCCATCCGCGCCGACTCCAAGAGCGCGTCCGGGATCGACCGCATGTTCTGCCGCATCAGGAAGATCCCGAGCGGGTTCGCCAGCCACGGGAGGATGATCGCCCAGTAGCTGTTCGTCAGGCCGATCTGGCTCATCAACAGGAACAGCGGGATGACGAGCAACTGGATCGGCAGGATCAGCGTCGCGAGAATCGCGTAGAAGATCGGCTGCTTGAACCGGAACTCGTACTTCGCGAAGGCGAAGCCGGCCATCGAGCACAGCAGCAGCGAGAGGATCGTGTAAACCCCCGCGACGAAGATACTGCTCTCGATCGCGCCCATATTCCACAGGTTCCAGAAGTCGTAGGCGATGTAGATCGGTCCCAGGTCGATGTAGTGGGTCATCTCGCCGACGTGGCCGACGAACTGGACGTTGTCGCGGGCGCGCAGCGCCGCGAAGTTAGAGAGGAAGCTGTCGCCGGGGACGAGCGTCGGGTCCGTCGAGGAGAGGAACTCCGACTCCTTGAGCGTCGACGCGACGAAGATCCAGTACAGCGGGACCAGCGTCACGACGGCACCGAGGATGATGAACGCGTAGGTGAGAAACTGCCAGACGGCCTCGCGGCGAGTCTCCTCACGCATCGCTCTCACCTCCGATGTTGAGTTGGATCGCGGAGAACACGCTCACGATGGCGATGAGTACGTACGTGAGCGCGCTCGCGTAGCCCAGTCGGAAGTCGATGAACGCCGTCTGGTAGATGTACTGGACGATGGTGATCGTCGAGTCCAGCGGCGCGCCGCCGCCGTTGATGATGACGGGCTCGCTGAACAGCTTGAACGTCCCGATCGTCGAGGTGACGAACACGAACAGCAGCACGGGTCGGAGCTGCGGGATCGTCACGTACCAGAACTTCTCGATGCGGTTCGCGCCGTCGATCTCGGCGGCCTCGTACAGCTGTTTGGGGACGTTCTGCAGTCCCGCGAGGAGGATGATCATGTTGTATCCGGTCCAGCGCCACGTCACCGCGCCGACGATGGTCATCCGCGACCAGAAGGAACTGGTCAGCCACGGTATCGCGGGTAAGCCCACGCTCGTCAGCACGTAGTTGATCAGCCCGGCGTCCTGCATCATCAGGAGGAACACCGTCGAGTACGCGACGAGGTTCGCCGAGACCGGCAGCGCCAGCACCGTGCGGAACACGCCGCGGAGCTTGACGAACGAGGCGTCTAGCGCGACGGCGAAGAGCAGCGCGAGCGCCACCATCAGCGGCACCTGCACGACGAGGATGAACGTCGTGTTGAACATCGCCTGGTGGAACAGCGTGTCGGAGAACATCCGCGTGTAGTTGCTGAGCCCGACGAAGCTGAGGTCCGCGATGCTCGTCAGCCGGTAGCTGAAGAAGCCGGTGTCGATCCACAGGAGCGTCTCGTCGCCGACCCCCTCGAACCTGAAGAACGAGAGGTAGAACGTGTAGACGATCGGGAACGCGAGGAAGATCCCGAAGAGGAGAAACGCCGGCAGTAGGAACACGTAGCCGACGATTCCCTCCCCGGGCGTCGGCAGTCGCTCGCCGACGGACTGTCGCGCGAACCGCAGACGATCACGTACCGACGGGTCCGATCCCGAAAGAGAATCGCGAGTAGCCATCTGACGTTCTCAGGCGAGGTCGCGGTCGGTCCGGTCGGCCACCTGCTGTGCGGCCGCGTCGACCGCTTCCTTGGGCGTCTTGTCGCCGGCCATCATATCGCGGAAGTGCGAGTTGATGGCCTGCGTGACCTCCGGCGTGTCGACCGTATAGCGGTACGGCGCGATCTCGGGCGCGATCTCGGCGTAAATCCGGCCGGCTTCCTGCCCGCCGAGGAACTCGTTCGGCTGGTCGAAGGCGTCGGACTCGTAGGTCGTCTCCAGCGCCGGGAACAGCCCGTACTCGCGGTACATCGTGAGCTGACTCTCCTCGGTGCCGAGGGTGTAGGCCATGTAGTCCCACGCGCGTCGGGCCACCTCGTCGGAGACCTGTGCGGGGATCGTGAGGTTCGAGCCGCCCCAGTTGGTGGCGCGCGATCCGCCGGACTCGACGGCCGGGGGCTTGAAGACGCCCCAGTCGCCGGACGTGTCGCCGAGTTCGGCTTTCAGCGTGCCTTCCATCCACGCGCCCGCGGTGAGGCTCGCGGTCGTCCCGTCGCCGAAGGCCGTGAACCAGCCCGAGGACCACGAGGCGAGGTCGTTCGCGATGCCGGAGTCGCGGATCTCCTTGAGGATGCGCGCGACCTGCAGGCTCTTGTCGGAGGCGACGTTGACCGCGCCGTTCGCGGTGAACGGCTGCCCGCCGATCTGTCGGAGCATCATCCGCCAGAGTCCGTCGTAGTCGTTCGACGGGAGGTTCAGGAGGTACTGGTCGTCGGGGAGCTTCTTCCCCTCCTCGATGTACTGATCCCACGTCTCGACGCTACTGACGTCGATGTCGTTCTCCTCCATCACGCTGCGGCGGTAGAAGGTCACGACGGGGCCGATGTCCCACGGGAGCGCGTACGTGCCCTCGTCGTTCTCCAGGGGGCCCCACTTGCCCTCGACGAAGTCGCCTTTGATGCCGGACTCTTCGAGCCACCCGGAGATGTCGCGGAGGCCGCCGGTGTCGACCCACGAGGCGGCGTCGACGCTCTCCATCATCGAGGCGGCGGGTGCGCCCGTGCCCGAGAGGAGTCGCGATTTGAATCGGTCTTTCAGGTCCGCGCGACCGATCTGGTTGATCGAGACGTCGCCGCCGTTGGCCTCCTCGTAGGGGTCGTCGATGAGGTCCATCGCCCGCGCGGCGACGTCCCACCCCCACACCTCGATCTCGTCGGCCATCGCCGGGCCGGCGCTGGTCGTCGTCGAGCCCCCGCTGGACTCCGTGCTGCCGCCGCCGGACTCCGTCGTCTCCGGGGCGGGGTCACCCGTCCCGACGCACCCCGCGAGCCCCGCGAGCCCCGCGAGCCCCGCGATGCCTGCACCTTTGAGAACGGTCCGCCGACCGACCGAGCGTCTGTCATTATTTGTCATTCTGAGACTCGTATTCAACATAGGAAATTGTGTACTTAAACCTTTGGAATATTCGAGGCTAAAAAGGTAGTACAAGGCCTCTAAAGGCGTTTTGTCTGAGAATGTTATGAGTATTCATATCAAATGCGTTCGCCGATAGTAAACAGAAGTGTTTGGGCGATATCCCAATATTTTGCACTCTCAGCCGTTTTATTCCGCATATCCAGCAGATTACCGAATCAGATCAAATAGTCATTATTTATCACTACGTAACAAGTTCGTTCGTCGTCACTGAACAGTATTTAAGTTCCCACGTCCCTATCGTCGAACGTGAGCGAGTATCCAGTCGGTGCGACGCATACGACCGGCCGCATCGTGAGCGCACTGGAGGGCGGAAGAGAGGCCGGAGTGACGGAACTCGCGGGAGAGCTAGGCATCTCCAAGGCGTCGGTCCACAACCACCTGGTGACCCTCGAACGGCTGGGCGTCGTCGTCTCGACCGACGGACGATACCGACTCGGGCTGCGGTTTCTCGACATCGGGATGTCGGTCCGCGACGGGATGCCGCTATACGCGGTCGCCCGCGAGGAGACGAAGGGCATCGCCGAGTCGACCGGCGAATCGTCCGCACTGGTGATCGAAGAGCACGGGGAAGCCGTCTACGCCGACGTCGAGCGACCGGAGCGAAACGGGGGACGGATCCGCCTCGGCAGTCGACATCCGCTTCACGCCAGCGCCGCCGGGAAACTGATCCTCGCGTATCGGAGCCGCGAGACCGTCGACGAGTACGTCGAAACCCGCGGCCTCGATCGCTTCACCGACCGGACGATCCAGTCGCGGGCGGACCTCCGCGACGAACTGCGCTCGATACGCGACCGCGGGCTGTCGTTCGACCGCGGGGAGTACTCCGAGGACATGCGGGCCGTCGCCGCACCGATCAGACGCGAGGACCGCTCGGAGGCGCTCGCCGGGGCGCTCTCCGTGCTCGGCCCCGCCGAACGGCTGTCGGGGAAGCGGCTCGAAGAGGATCTGCCCGGAATCATCCTCAGCGCCGCCAAGCGGGTCGAACTCGATCTGAGCGAGTGAGTGTCTGTTCGGAATCGCTAAACGAAGGTCACTCTCCGATTACTGTTTCCTATTACTGAACGCCCTGTGGTCTACGCTCCTCGTTCGTCGGGGGCTTTATCAGCCGCTCACGACACAGAGAGCGTATGAGCCGGAACCGACACGCGGATCTCGAACGACTGTTCGACACCGGAATCGTCGGCATCCTCCGCGGCGTGCCCGCGGAGCAGACGGTCGACGTAGCCCAAGCCCTCGTCGACGGCGGCGTCGACGTGATCGAAGTGACGGCGGACACCGACGGCGCGCTCGACACGATCGCCCGTCTGGACGACGCGTTCGACCGCTCGGAGGCGCTCGTCGGCGCGGGAACCGTCCTCGACGCCGACACCGCCGGAGCGGCGCTCCGCGCGGGCGCGTCGTTCGTCGTCACCCCGAGCTTCGACGAGGAGGTCGTCCGGACGTGCAACCGCTACGGCGCGGTCGTCGCGCCGGGCGTGATGACTCCGACGGAGGCCGTCGAGGCCTACGAGGCGGGGGCCGACGTGTTGAAGATCTTCCCCGCGTCGACGCTCGGTCCGGGACACATCCGGAGCCTCAAGGGACCGCTCGAACAGCTCCCGCTGGTCCCCACCGGCGGCGTCTCGCTCGACAACGTCGAGGCGTTCGTCGAGGCCGGGGCCGACGCCGTCGGCGTCGGAAGCGGACTCGTCGACGGCGACGCCGTCGCCAACGAGGAGTACGACGCGCTGACCGAACGCGCGGAGGCGTTCCGCACGGCGATCGAGGACGTCCGGTAGTCGGTCACTCCAGCGCGCGCGGAACCGCAGGCTACGTGCCAACTTTACACACGGTCTGTTACCTCGTGAGGCACGTTTAGGACGTGAATAATCGTCCGGGAGGATTTTTTACATTCAGCAAATTTATGCGGTTTACAAATCCAGTAGTATCTACGATGGTGACTTCGACGCGCTGGCCCTCGGTCGACACGCTCCCCGATCCGGACGCGGCCGACCACGTGACGTACAACCCCTCGTTCGAGGATCTGCGCCGGTTCTCGTCGCACCTGGAGACGACCACGTCCTTCGGGGCCGCCTCCTACGCGAGCGAGTACCGATCGCGGAGCGCAGAGCGGACCGCGAACGCGGTCGACGACCGCTTCGACGGGTCGGACCGCGAGGCGTTCAACAGCGCCATCGAGTGGGTGAGCGATCCGGCGAACGACGTGCTCTGCGTCGACCGAGTGGTCGGCCGGCACGAGGACGTCTCCGCTGTCTGTCGATTGTACCTCCCGAAAGCGTACGGCCGCATCGCGCTCGCGTGGGCGAAACTGCTCGATCCCGTCGACGGAGCCGACGATCCCTCGAGAGAGATCGAACCGGACTTCGTCACCGTTCAGCTTCCGGAGGCCGCGGACGAACCGAAGATCCGCGTCCTCCCCGAGGAGGGGATGACCGTCGTTCTCGGGAGCGACTACACCGGCGAGGCGAAGAAGTCGTTCCTCCGCCTGTATATGTACCGCGCGAAGCAGGCCGGCGGTCTGGGCCTGCACGCCGGGAGCAAACGGGTCACGCTCGACGACGAGGACGGCCACCGCGAAGCGGGACAGCTCTTCTTGGGCCTCTCGGGGACGGGGAAGTCGACCCTGACCAGTCACGGCCTCTGGCTGGACGAGCCGGAGGGCGCGGAGATGCTTCAGGACGACGTCTGTGCGCTGCTGCCGTCCGGCACCGTCGCGGGCAGCGAGGGCGGCGGGCTCTACATCAAGACGCTGGGGCTGGACGCGGAGGAACAGCCCGAACTGTACGACGCCGCCACCGACGGGGGAGCCGTGCTCGAGAACGTCGCAGTAGACGACGACGGGACCGTCCACTTCGACGAACCCCGCTACGGGCGGAACGCGCGGGCGGTGATCCGCCGCGACCACCTCGAAAGCTCCGCGGACGAGATCGATCTGCCGAGCGTCGACCAGGTGTTCTTCATCACGCGGAACCCGCTGATGCCCCCGATCGCGAAGCTGACCAAGACGCAAGCGGCGGCGGCGTTCATGCTCGGCGAGTCTATCGAGACGAGCGCGGGTGACCCCTCCCGCATCGGCGAACCGATTCGGGTGGTCGGCACGAACCCGTTCATCGTGGGCCCGGAAGGGGAGGAAGGAAACCGCTTCCGCGACCTCATCGACGACCTCGATCTCGACTGCTTCGTCATCAACACCGGGGCCGTCGGCACCGACGACCCCGTCGACGTCGGCGTCGAGGAGACCGTAGCCGTCCTCTCGGCCGCCGCCCGGGGAAGCATCGAGTGGACCGACGCCGGAACGCACGAACTCACGGTACCCGCGTCCGTCCCCGGGATCGACATCGAGGAGTTCGCGGTCGCCGACCACGTCGCCGACTTCGGTGCCGCCCGCGAGGAACTCCGCGCGGAACGGCGCGCGTACCTCTCACAGTTCGACGACCTCGACGACGAGATCGTCGACGCGGCGTACTGAAGCCCTCAGCACCGGCCGATTTCACCAGTACCGACGGGTTCTGTCGACATCGACCAGTTACTGCTCGACGCTCGGCGATGGTTGCGGTAAGTTTGCCTTTTGATTCCGCCACCGTTGGATAACAAAGCGGGTCCGCCGACGCATCGCTGTATGGCCCGCAGTTCGTTACAGGAGGCGCTGCCGCTCGTACTCGTCCTCACGACGTTCCTCGTATTGGGCGGGGCGGCCGTCGCCGTCAGCGAGTTCGTCGCGGACGACGGGCCCGGAGCGTCGATCCTCGCCGAGCCGAACTTCGACCAAAGTGACGTGAGTGCACTAGTTACCGGGGACGACCGAGCGTCGGGGACCGACCGGGAGGCCGTGTTGAACGGGGACGAGTCCCTGCGCGATATCAACGTAACTGTGGGGGGGACGAGAGCGAACGAAACCGCGGGTTACGACCTCGCGACGGGTGATGTAAACGGCGACGGGCAGCAGGACCTCCTCGTCGCCGCCCCGGGCGCGGCGAACGATAGCGACCCGGCGACCGCGGGGGCCAACCCCGAGCGCAGCGCGGCCTACCTGTTCTACGGGCCGGTCGACGCGGCGTCGCTCGACGTCGACGACGCCGACGTGACGTTCACCGGCGGCAGGGGCGACGGTGCCGGCTGGTCGGTCGCCATCGGGAATCTGACGGGCGACGACCGCGCGGACGTCGTCATCGGTGCGCCGTTCGACGCGCGGAGCAGCTCCGACAACGCCAGCGAGGGGGTCGTCTACGTCGCCCGCGGGGAGAACCTCTCGAACGGCGAGATCGACGTATCGAGCGAGGCGTACGCCACGTACTACGGAGTCGACGACGGCGACCGCGCGGGTCACGCAGTCGCGGTTGCCGACGGCCACCGTAGCGGCCGGACCGGATCCGGTTCGGCGGCGCGGACCCGCGAGGAGTCGACCGGCGGGCTGCTGGTCGGCGCACCGTACGCGAGCCCCGTAGAGAACGAAACGGGGGCGGCCTACCTGATCGAGGACCTCGCTCCCGGGCGACACCGCCTCGACGAAGCGGCGAACAGGACCTACGCGGGTGCCGGCGAGGGCGACGCCGCGGGGTGGGCAGTCGCCACGGCCGACGTCACCGCCGACGGAACCCGCGAGGTGCTCGTCGGCGCGCCGTTCGACGACAGCAGCGAGCGTGACGCCGGGGCGGTCTACGTGCTCCCCGGGACCTCGGAAAGCGCGGCGAGCGACGTGTACGAGGACGGAGAAGCGCCGGACGGCGACGTCGTCTCGGTCGAGAGCGGAATTGCACTCGAAGGCGTCGCGTCCGGAGACGCCGCCGGGTTCGCGCTCGCCCCCGCCGGGCGGGTCGTCGAGACGGACGCGGACGGAGAAGCCAGAAACCGCGGCCCCGACGTCGCAATCGGTGCGCCGTTCGACGACAGCGGCGGCAACGACGCCGGCGCGGTGTACCTCGTCGACGCCCAGCGGATCGATCTCGACGCCGAACGAGGCGATCGGCGGATCTCGCTCGCGGACGCCGACGCGACCGTCCGGGGCGAACACGCGGGCGACCGCGCGGGCTGGAGCGTCGCCGGCGGTACAGAGCTCCGCTGCTCGCGCTACGACGACCTCGTGGTCGGCGCGCCGTTCAGGAACGGGAGCGACGACAGGACCGAGTCTGGATCAGCGTACGTCGTTGAGGGCGGCCTCGACGGCGAACGCCGACTAGGAGACGACGCGCGACTCGACGGCGCGGCGGCGTTCGATCGCGCCGGGTGGGCAGTCACCACCGCCTCGGACCTGACGGGCGACGGCGCGACCGACCTCGTCGTCGGAGCACCGTTCGCCGACACCGGAGAGCGCGACGGCGGAGCGGTGTACCTCGTCGCCGGAAGTTGTGAGGAGCCGAGAGAGGACCGAAAGCCGCGCGGTGGAGTCGCAGACGGCGGAGACGAGCGTGATCGCGACGACAGAAAAGACCGCGACAGCAGAGATCGCGACCGCAAGGACGGTAGAGACAGAGACGATCGGAACCGGGACAGGAGCGACGACCGCGACGGACGGGATCGCGACGGCAGAGCCGATCGAGACCGGGATCGAGACGATAGCGACGGCAGGGACCGGAACGACGGAGACGGAGACCCTGAGACGGACACACCACCCGACGGGGTTCGAGCGATCGACTCCTGCACCGTGATCGAGGATCCCGGATCGTACGCGCTGACGGGCGACGTTCGGAACGGAACGTCGGACACCTGCGTGTTGATCAGTTCGAGCGACGTCGAACTGACGGGCGGCGGCCACACGATCGAAGGCGGCGGGGCGAACGGCAGCGTCGGACTCCAGGTGGCGACTCGGGGGAATGCCACCATCGAGAACGTCACGATCCGCGACGTCAGCGTCACCAACTGGGGAGTCGGGATCGAGATAGGGGACTTCTCCCACACGTTCCCGGTGGAAGCGACGCTCTCGGACGTTGAGGCGAACGGAAACAAGAAGATGGGGATGTACTTCGTCGACGCGTCGGGCTCTGAGCTGGCGGACGCGAGCGCCACCGGAAACGGCGCGTTCGGGATCACCCTCTGGGAGACGGACGACGTCCGGTTCGCGGGCGTGACCGTCGCCGACAACGACGGATCGGGGCTGTGGCTCCACGACAACGTCGCGGGCGGAGAGTTCAACCGAATCACCGCGACGGGCAACGAGAATCAGGGAATCCGAACGGGAACGGACGTCAGCCGCAACGTCGTCTCCGAATCCACCGTCGCGAACAACGGAGGACACGGGATCGAGATCGGGGGAGACAGCGGTGCCTCCAACGTCGTCAGAGACACGACGATCGAGGAGAACGGCGGCGCGGGGCTCCGGATCGCCAACGGCGGCGAACTCGAAGACGTCACCGTCCGCAGTAACGACGGCTGGGAGCTGGACGGCCGTACCGACTACCGGGAGCTGCCGCTGTCGGCGACAGGGCTACAGGTCGGCGACAACGCGGCGTTCGAGTTCGTCGACCAACCGCTCGCGATCGAGACCGTCGAGCAGGGGTCACTGCCGACGCTGCCGACCGGCGCGCGAGCAGTCGGTGACGGCGTCGAGGTCGTCGACGTCGAGAACGCCACCGTGAGCCTCCGGTACAGTGACGCGGACGATGGCCGGGTCGAACTGTGGCGCTACAACGGAGCCGTCTGGCAACCGACCGGAGCGTCCGAAGCCAGTGGCGGAGCAGTCACCGGCACCGTCGATCGAGACGGTACCTACGCTCCGGTCGAAGTCGCGGGCGACGCGTCGACGTCGGGCGGCGATTCGACGGCAACGACGACGGGCAACGGTTCGACAGCAACGACAACGACGACGACGGGCAACGGTTCGACGGCAACGTCGACGCCGCCGTCGACAGTCCCACCGACCGAAGCGGCGACAACAGACGCGCCGACGGCGGAACCAACGACGAGCGGGGAAACGGTGACCGAACAGACTACAACCAGTCAGTCGACGACGGCAGCGGCTGCAACAGCGGGCGAGACGACGACCGAAGAGTCGACGACAACGGAAGCGGCGACCACAACCGAAGAGCCAACGACGAGCGATACACCGACAGCCGAGGATTCGGCTACAGCGTCACAGACTCAGGTGACCACCGAAACCTCGACGGCGGAATCCACCGGAACACCGACGCCAAATCCGACATCGGTGTCGACCGACGACGCGTCCATAGGGATCGAAGCGAAGACGGCAGACATCGAGGCGACGAGCGAGGAGACGACGTCCGTCGAGACACCCGAAAACACCACAGACACGACCTCGGAATCGACAGCTACGGAGACGGATGAGACAACCGAGACCACGGCGGAAACCGCGAAAGCGACGACTGAAGAAACGACAAGGGAGCCCACAGAAGCGACGACAGAGGAAGCCACAGAAGCGACGACGCCCGCGGCGGAGACCACGATGGAAACGTCGACGGCAGAGAACACCCAGTCCCCGATGGAGTCGGAGACAGATCGGGAGGGCCCCGAAAGAGACAGGTCGGAACGGGAGGGTCGCGACGCCGCTAGTCGCGGCGCTCCGGAAAACAACGGTGGCGGTTCCGAACGCGGAGCGAGAGGGGCGGAGAACGGGGAGACTGCAGGTAACGGGGAGAACGCAGGCAACGGAGAGAACGCACGAAACGGAAACCGTCGAAACGGTGACAGAGGCGCGTAGACAGACATCGAGAAACGCGTCACTGGTCAGTACACCGCCCGGCCACTTACACAAGACTTTTACTCAATTCGTGTAATAATCCGGGTACGGTCGCGGACGAACGCTTCGACGGGCGCACGGGTAGGGGTACACGAGCGAACGTCGAACGTCGTCCGATGGACATTTTTCGGAACCCGACTGGACAGCGATGCGTCCGAGGATCGAGGGTTAGGAGACGAGCGCCACGTAGACGACGGCGTAGCCGACGAGCGCGATAGTCGTCCCCGCCAGCGCGATCGCGACGAACGCCAGGTCGGGGCGGAACGCCCGTCTGTCGTAGGATGCGGGCCGGACCACTGTGTGGATCGGCGGGACCGAGCGGTACCACGCGAGGACGCCGCAGACGGTGCCGACCGCGAGGATCGAGAACACGAAGTGATACGACACTTCCAGCGTCGGCGGCACGAGAACGACCGCCGCGGCCCCGTACGTCGCCCCCAGTGCGGCCGTCCGGTCCGAAAAGAGCCGGACTGAACGACCAGTGAGTCGCACGACCGCAAGCAGGGCGAGCCACACGACCGCCAGTTCGATCGCGAACGCGCCCAGGAGGTGGATCGTCGGATCCGAATGCAAGATCACCCGTCCGTCCAGCAGGGTCGTCTGCAGCGGGTACAACAGCCGCGGCGGCTCGCCGGTCACCAGATCGCCCCACGGGTGGGTGAAGAGCCCCGCGGCGGCGGCGAGCGCGATCAGTCGCGGGGAGAGGGACGTCCGACGCGCCGCGAGCGTGGCGAGCGCCGCCGCGCCCCCGACGAACGCACCCATCACGAGCGTCCCCAGCGGTCCGCTGACGGCCGTCGCTGTCGCCACCAACGCGAGCAGCAGCGTCACGGCGGTCGCCCGGGCGATCCACTTTCGCCGGGGCGGAGCGTGCCGAACGGCCCAGAGACCGACCGCGGGTCCGACGACTGCCGCGACGACGAGCGAGTGCGTCATCGACCGGTGGACCGCGTTCGCAGCGCTCCAGAACGCCTCGGGATCGACCGAGCCGCCGCCGAGGAACCGCCCGCCATCGACCGCCGCCAGCGCGTACACGACGTCGATGTCGGGCAGCGCCGCGAACGCCCCGGCGACGATACCGACTGTCAGCGCCCGCCGCGTCGGCCAGCCTCGCCACTCGGCGAACAGGACCGCGAGGGCGAACGCGAAGAGCGCGTGACCGACGAACACGCGAGTAACACCGCACGCCCCGAATATAAGCGTCTCGTCGGCGTGGTAGCAGGGAACACGGGTCGAGAGGAGAGGAGAGGAGAGGAGAGGAGAGAGAACTCGATCTTCGGGAGACTCAGCCACGGCGGGCGACCGCCAGCAGGGACTAAGTGTCGACGGCGAGTTGTCGAGACCGATGACGACGCCAGCGGAGATCCGGGAGTCGGTTCCGATTTTCGAGGAGACGAGGTACCTGAATACCGGTGCGAGCGGTCCGAGCCCGCGGCCGATCGTCGAGCGCGCACAGGAGACGATCGAGGCCCACGAGTGGGAGTCGGCCGCCGATCCGGGGCCGTACCCCTACGCGTTCGACCTCTACGAGGACGTGCGTGAGGACGTTGCCGCCTTCGTCGGTGCGAGCGCCGACGAGATCGCGCTGACACAGAGCACGACGGACGGGATCAACCGAATCGCCTGCGCGATGGAGTGGGAGGCGGGCGACGTGATCGTCCGCACGGACCTCGAACACCCGGCGGGCGTCCTCCCGTGGCAGCGGTTGAAGCGGCAGGGCTGCGAAGTGCGCGTCGCACCCACTGACGAAGGGCGGATCGATCGCGACGCCTACCGCGACGCCATCGAGGACGCGAAACTGGTCTGCCTGAGCGCGCTGACGTGGAACTACGGGACGTACCTGCCGGTCGCGGAACTCGTCGAGGAGGCGCACGACGCCGGGGCGCGCGTGCTCGTCGACGCCGTACAGGTGCCCGGACAGTGCGATCTCGACGTGAGCGAGTGGGGGGCGGACGCCGTCGCGATGGCGAGCCACAAGTGGATGCTCGGCCTCTGGGGCGGCGGCTTCCTCTACGTGAACGAGGACGTCGTCGACGACCTTCACCCGGGGCAGATCGGCTACCGGAGCGTCGCAGACGCGGGCGACGGGACCTACGAACTGAAAGACGGCGCGGCGCGCTTCGAGATCGGGACCACGAACCCCGCGCCCTACGCGGCGCTCTCGGCATCGATCGAGCTCCTCGAATCGGTCGGCATCGACACGGTCGAATCGCACATTCAGGACCTCGCGACGCGGTTCGTCG
Source organism: Halobellus rufus (assembly GCF_000739575.1). Classification (GTDB taxonomy): domain Archaea; phylum Halobacteriota; class Halobacteria; order Halobacteriales; family Haloferacaceae; genus Haloquadratum; species Haloquadratum rufum. The sequence continues at coordinate 177,407 of NZ_BBJO01000014.1, forward strand.
ACGGAGTACCCGAGGAGCGACTGGTGAGTCCGCGCGAGCCCGAATCGGGGCTCGTGACGGTCCGCGTCGACGACCCCGAGGAGACGGTCGAACGGCTCCAGGAGGAGTACGACGTCGTGGTCCGCTCGCTGCCGTCGCCCGAGGGCGTCGTCAGAGCCTCGCTGCACGTGTACAACGACGCGAGCGACGTCGACAGACTGCTGGAGGGCCTGCGGGAAGTCGGGTGGTAGCTCCGAGACGACGAGAGAGCGGACGGGAGACCGACGGCAGCGGGGTGCCGGATCCGCTTACGCCATCGTGTCCGCCGCCACGATCAGATCGAAGGCCGTATCGGCGGGTTCGTCGTCGGGCGAGAGGTAGCCCGCCGCGAACGCGGTGTAGCCCGTTGCACCCTCGAGGCTGACGTCGAAGTCGGCGACGACGTCCCCGTCGTTGCCCTCGGTGTCGCCCCGGATCTCGACGGTGTAGTCGTTCGCGGGCACCTCGACGGAGCCCGACTCGCGGTAGCCGACGCCGTCGAAGAGGACGTCCCCGCTCGACGCCACCGTGACGTCGACCGCCGGGGCGTCCGGCGAGGCGTGGACCACGCGGAGCCGCGCCGTGTCCTCGTCGGGGGCAGTCGTGTCGTCTTCGAGGATCAGCGGCTCGAACGGCTCGTCTCCCTCGTCGCCGATCCCGCCGGCGGCCGCGATCGTGTAGGCAGTCTCGGCCGCGACCTCGACGTCGCCGTCGAAAACGACGGTGTCGGCGTCGCCGGCCGCGGTGATCTCGACCGCCCGCGAGCCTGCGGGGACGTCGAGGTAGCCGCTGACCGAGCCGAAGGCGACGTCTTCGAGGACGGCGTCGCCGTCGACGTAGACGTCCACGTTCGGCGCGTTCGGCGACAGGTGCGCCACGCGGACGCTGGCTGGGGCGTCCTCTGTATCGTCCATCCCGTCGCCGGTGTCCTGTGCGACGACGAGGTCGAACGGCGTGTCCGCCGGTTCGTCGTCCGGCGAGAGGTAGCCCGCCGCGAACGCGGTGTACACCTGCCCGGACGCGAGGCTGACGTCGAAGTCGGCCACGACGTCCCCGTCGTTGCTCTCGGTGTCGCCGCGGACTTCGAGCGTGTAATCGCCAGCGGGGACCTCGACGTACCCGGATTCGCCGTAGGCGACGCCGTCGTAGAGCGCGTCGCCGTTGGATGCCAGCGTGACGTCGACAGCGGGAGCGTCCGGCGAGGCGTGGACGAGGCGCACCCGTGCCATCTCCTCTCCGGGATCTGAGTTGTCGTCTTCGAGAATCAGCGGCTCGAACGCCTCGTCGGCGTCCTCGCCGACTTCACCGATCGCTGCCACGGTGTAGGCGGTGTCGGCCTCGACGGGAACCGCTCCGGAGAAGACGGTCGCCTCGGGATCGCCGGCGGCCGTTATCTCGACCTCACGCTCGCCCACCGGGACGTCCAGATAGCCGCTGACTGCGCCGAAGGCGACGTCCTCGAGCGCGGCCGCGCCGTCGACGTAGACGTCCACGTTCGGCGCGTTCGGAGACAGGTGCGCGACCCGGACGGAGGCCGTTCCCGCGGGCGTCTCGGTCGGCTCTTCGGTCGCCGTCTCCGTCGGCGTCGGGGTCGACGTTTCGGTGTCAGTCGCGGTTTCGGTCGCGGTGTCGTTGCCGGTCCCGCCGCAACCGGCCAGCGTCGCCGTCACACCGGTTCCGATGCCGAGCAGTACGCGTCTCCGAGTGGTGTCCGATCTGTCGTGTGACATCCACTACGGTCGAGGTGTGAAAGAAAAATAACCTCTTTCGCAACTCAGACTAAAATCTGACTCAACTGCCGCGAAAATGGCTCTAAATTGCGTCTATTGCCACCTCGTCAACAGCGGACGAAAACGTTTTATGCGGTATTCTCGGATATATGAAATACAGGTGGCCACGTCGTTGCAGGAATGTCGGGGGCGTTCACCGTGGCGGATCAGGTCGTCGCGTCCGCCGCGAGCGGCCGTGAGCGTAGCCGGTGGATTCTTTGCGGTCGGAAGTGAATTCTCGGACGGATGGATACGGTCCTCTGGCAGACGCTCGCCGGCACGCGCGGAGGGCCGAATCGCGCTCGTATCCTGCGGAAACTCGAGAGCCGTCCCCGGAACGCCAACCAACTGGCGGAGGACGTCGACCTGGCGTACAACACCGTTCGCCACCACCTCGACGTGCTCGAAGACAACGGGGTCATCACGAGCAGCGACGCCAGTTACGGGACCGTGTATCTCCCGAGCGACCGCACGGAGCGACACTGGGAGACGGTCGAGAAGATACTCACACAGATCGAGGAGTAAGATGATCACAGAGCCACGCCACGGACGCGAGAACGCACCGAGACCGAAGAGGGGGCCCCGACAGTGTCGCTGATGCTCGACGCCGCACGGCTCGCCGCGGCGCTCAACATCGTCCTCCTAGCGACGGTGATCGCCGTGTGGATGCGGACCTACCGGGAGATCAAAGCGCCGTTCACGCTCGCGTCGATGGTGTTCGCCGGCTTCCTCCTGGCCGAGAACGTGGTCGCGCTCTACTTCTACTTCAACGCCCCGGCGATGCCGACCGTCGCCGTGCGGGTGATGATGATCCTCCAGATACTGGAGACCGCGGGCATCAGCGTACTCGCGTACGTCACGTGGCAGTGATCGAGTGACGGGAGGCAGAACCGCCGGGGCCGCATCACTTATTTTTCGACCGGCAAAGGGGGACGTGTGACACTACGTAACGCGAGCGACACGTTCGACATCGGCGGCGACCTGACCGTCCATCGCCTGGGCTACGGGGCGTTACGACTCACCGGAGAGAACGTCATCGGTGAACCCGACGACGTCGAGAACGCCAAACGCGTGCTCCAGACGGCGGTGAGCCTCGGCGTCGACTTCGTCGACACCGCCGATTCGTACGGCCCGGGCGTCTCGGAGCGCCTGATCCGCGAGGCGCTCGCCCCCTACGCCGACGACCTCGTGATCGCGACGAAGGGCGGACTCCTCAGAAACCGCGAGGGCGACTGGATCAAGCAGGGGGACCCCGATTACCTGCGGAACGCGCACCTCTGTAGCCTCGATCGGCTCGGCGTCGACTGCATCGACCTGTATCAGTACCACCGGGTCGATCCCGACGTCGACTTCGAGGCGTCGATCTCGGCGCTGGCGGAACTCAAAGACGACGGCGAGATCCGGCACATCGGGCTGAGCAACGTGAGCGTCGAGCAGTTGGAGACGGCCCAAGAGATGGTCGACGTCGCGACCGTCCAGAACCAGTTCAACCTCGGGAACCGCGACTCGGAGGCCGTGCTGGACGTCTGCGAGGCTGAGGGAATCGGCTTCATCCCGTGGTTCCCGCTCGGGGCCGGCGACTTGGGGTCGAAGGCGGACGTGCTGGCGGACGTCGCCGCCGCACACGACGCCTCGACGTACCAGATCGCGCTCGCGTGGCTGCTGGAGTACTCGCCCGTGATCCTTCCGATCCCCGGTACCTCGTCGGTGGCGCACCTCAGAGAGAACGTCGCGGCCTCCCATCTCGAACTGTCGGCCGACGAGATGCAGCGGCTCGACGCCGAGTGAAGGGCGAAAGTGGATCAGGCCTCGGAATCGGTGTCATCGCTGCGGTCGGGGTCGAGCGCGGGCGAGGGGGGCGTTCCGACGGGTGATTCACCGCGGTTCTTCGCGGCAGCGTCGTCCCCGCTCGCTGAGCGGTCCGATTCTCCGGACGGTTCACCGGGAGTGCGGTGACCGACGACGACGAGCACCGGCACTACGACGAGACCCAAGACGATCGGCGGGGCGACGTCCAGTACGACCGCCGGGACCGAAATGGAAACGAGAACGAGACCGTAGGCGAGGACGACGAGCACCGGCCGGTCCGCGTTGGCGTCCGCCCAACGATCGACCGGCGTGAGGTAGTAGAGCCACGCGAGAAGCAGCACCACGACGGCTGTCAACGGCAGTATTCGCGACAGCGGGACGATGAGCGCGTACGCGATCACGAGCGTCGCGCCGGCGGCGACGAACATTGGTGGTCCCTCGGTCAGCGCGTCGATGGATTCGGCGTCCCGACCGTCAGTGGGCGTCCACCGTATCGTCGCGAAGATCAGCAGCGCGAGGAGGAGCCAGCCCGCGGCGAAGAGCAGTTCGACCGTGCCCGAAGCGGCGACACCGCGCAGCGAACCGACGGTGAGTTCGATTTCGAGCCGCCGCGCCAGTGCGAGCGCCGCCGCGGGGAGGAGCATCCCGACAGGGCGAGCGGGAACTGGATCGGCCCGAGCCGGGTCGGTGTTTGTCCCATCGGGCGGTGGCGACAGCGCCGGCAGTCGTTGGATCTCACGGAACCAGAACCACACCGCGGCCGTCGCCGCGAGCGGAATCGCGAGGAGCTCACCGCTCGCGGCGACGGCCGCCACGAACCCGTCTAGAACCGTCGCCGGCCGAACGGTAGCGAAGAGCCATCGACCGAGGTACTCGAACGCGCGCCCCCACGCCGAAATCGCATACTGCGGCGTGAGATAGCCACCGTCGAGGAGGATCACGGCAGTTCCGACCGGGGCGAGCACGCCGATCACGGCCGTGATCGTTCCGGCGGCGCTGGTCGAGCCGCGCGTGACGACCGTCAGGTGGTCGTAGAACGTGTCTTCGACAGCCGGGAGCGACGACGACAACCGCGAGTCGGTCTCCCCGCCGCCGGATCTGAGGATCAACCCGCAGAGGATCACCAGTTCCAACACCGGGAACACGGCGTTGAGCGCGCCGCCGAGAAAACCGAGCAAGACCATCGGACTCACGTGCGAGGCGCTGGTCCCCGTAACGAGGACCAGGGTCCGACCAGTTCGTTGCCACCGCGGAAGCGACCCCAACCGCTTCGGGTCCACTGAGGTCGGATGCGAATCGCCGCGACCCTCGCGAACGATCACGTGAGCCTCCCCGGACGGATCGGTCAGCGGTTCGGACTGCGTCCGGTCGAGGAAGACCGCGACGACCCCGAGCAACAGGACCGTGGAAGCCACTAGGGAGACGCCGACCAGACGGGCAGACCAACCGACAGTCGTCCAGATACCCGTCGAGAGGAGAACGACCGGCAGCGAGTAGAACCCTGCGACGAGCGCCAGCGCGGCTCGATACGGTGGTTCGCGTGCGGCCCGGGCGCCCGCATCACCGGGGAGGACCGTTGGAAGGAACGCGTAGAACGAGACGACGAGGAAGAGGATTTGACTCCCCGCGAGGAGGAACTGGTTCCGGATGCCGAGGTTGATGACCACCGAGGCGGCCACGGCACCGAGCGTCGAATCGAGGAGCCACGGCAGATCCAAGAGCACCTTCGCGCCGACCTCGATCGATCCCGACCCGACGACGGCCAACCCGCTCGGACCCAGCCGATCGGTGAGACGGCCCCACATAGCCCGATTGGCGGCGGTATCGCACTTAAACGTTCGTCGACGAGGTACTGTCGTGAAACTGCGGAGGTAGAAGCGGCGAATTCAACCGTTACCACGAGGGAGGCTGCAAGTTACAGCGGACGTGGTGGTGTTGCCCGCTGACGGAGTAGCACATAAACGGGGTCCTGTACAGAGACTGGTTTTTAATTGAGAAGTGAGATATTACTCGACATTACACACCACATAACATACATTGAGTATCCTACACGTGGGCGGAAGAACATATTTGTGACGACAATAGACAGTTAATCGACCATATCATTCGAGTATGTTGGTGTTTGAATGTGAAATAGCCAGAGATTTAAACCTCCGTAGAGTTACTGTGAGTTGGTATGTCATCCGAAGAAACTCGACGACGATTCCTCGAAGCGGCCGGTATCGCAGGCGTGGCCGCGCTCGCTGGATGTAGCGGCAACGGCGGCGACGGAAGCGGCGACGGCGGAGACAGCGGCGACGGAAACGGTGACGGCGGCGAGGACACCGAGACCGAAACCCAGACCGAGGGCGGCGACGACGGCGGAGCCGAAACGCGTCTGAGCTGGCACGCGGGCGGCACCGGCGGCACCTACTACCCGCTCTCGAACGAGTTCAAGACCATCGTCGAGGCGAATACGGACTTCTCGCTGAACGTCCAGTCGACGGGCGCGAGCGTCGAGAACGTCGGCAGCCTCGCCGACGGGTCCGCGGACTTCGCGCTGATCCAGAACGACATCGCGTACTTCGCGAAGAACGGGACGGGCATCGAGACGTTCGAGGGCAACCCGATCGAGAACCTCCAGGGCGTCGCGACGCTGTACCCCGAGACGATCACGCTCGTCACACTCGCCGACAGCGGGATCGAGACGCTCGACGACCTCAGCGGCGCGACGATCAACACCGGCGACCTCGGATCCGGGACGCAGGTCAACGCGCTGCAGATCCTCGAGGCCGTCGGTATCGAGGACTTCAACGAGCAGAACGCCGGCTTCTCGCAGGCGTCCGAACAGCTCGCCAACGGCGACATCGACGCCGCCTTCGTCGTCGGCGGCTGGCCCGTCGGCGCCATCGAGGACCTCGCGAACACGAACGACATCCGGATCATCTCCATCGACGGCGAGGCCCGCGAATCGGTCAAGGACGCCGCCTCCTGGTTCGCCGACGACACGATCCCGGGCGGAACCTACACCGGCGTCGAGGAGGACGTCGAGACCGTCGCCGTGCAGGCGATGATCGCGACGAACTCTGGCGTCCCCGCCGACACCGTCGAGACGGTCACCGCGGCCATCTTCGACAACCTCGACGAACTCACGATCAAGACGGACTTCATCACCCGCGAAAGCGCACAGGACGGGATGTCCATCGAGCTCCACGAGGGCGCTGCGGCGTACTTCGGCGAGTAACGACACAGCCTCACCCGAGAGACGCTCGTATTTTTTCCGTATCGTAGGCGTCAAAAGACCGCGCTCCGTTGATCGAACTGGTGAACCGAACGACGATCACGCAACGGCCGCTCCGTACGGCGATTCTAGCGGTTGCTGTCGTGATCGCGGTCGCGGGCGTCGGCGTGGCGGCGACCGTTCCGACGGAGACCGTGCTCGTCGTCGAGGACGTCGACACGGGCGAACACTATATTACGCAACCCGTCGACGATGGGAGTACGATCGGACTCGAATACATGCACAGCGTCGAAAAATCCCGCGTGTACGACGAGTACCGGGTATCCGGCGAGACGCTCGTAAACACGCGGATGGAGTTCGAGTCCTACGGCTGGGGGCTCCCGTCCAGAGTCGACATCGAGAACGTCAACGGAACGCTCGTGTACGACCCCGAGGGGCCGATAACCGAGATGGAGTCGCTTTCGGTCTCGCCGGGGCGGATAGCGAACCACACGCTGATCGTTGACGACCGACAGTATGACTTGGTCGCAGCGACCAACGCGAACGACGTCCGAATGCACATCGAGCGGCAGCCACTGATGGAGACGCTTTTATGAGTACGAACAACGCAGCAGACGGTGATACGGACGCAGAGATATCCAGAGAGGAGGCCTCAGAGCTCATCGAGGAGATCGAGCGCCGGCGATCCCTGAAGGGACTCGCCGCGCTCGCTGTCGCCGTGATCGGCATCAGCTTTTCGTTGTTCCAGCTCGCGCTGGCGGCGCGGAGTTTCACGTTCACGATTCCCCTCCCGGTCGTCGACAACCTCCAAGTTTCCCTCCAGCTTCTCCAAGCGAACGCGATCCACGTCGCGTTCGCGCTCGTTCTCACCTTCTTGATGTTCCCGGCGACGATGGGCGACGGATTCGTCGCGCGGGGACTCGGACGCCTCGACGACGCCGTCCAGGAGGCGGTGGGATCGGAGAATCCCCTCACGAGCGTCGTCGGCCGGGTCCGCGCGCTCCTCCGCTGGGCGTTCGTCGATCCAAACCGTAGCCGTGTCACGCCGTTCGACGTGCTCTGTATGATCGCGGCGGCCCTCTCGGCGATCTACTTCCTGATGGAGTTCTCCGAGATCCAAGACATGCGGGTGTTCGGCCTCGAATCCGGGCGGCCCGTCACGGAGATTTACACGTTCCTCGAACCCGTACTCGGGGGCGTTCCCTTCATCAGCGAGTACTCCTACGCGATGATTCTGGGCGTCGTCGGCGTCCTCCTCGTACTCGAGGCGACCCGGCGAACGCTCGGCCTGCCGCTGATGCTGATCGTCGCGACTTTCATCGTGTACGCCCGCTGGGGCTACCTCATCAGCAGCGGGACGCCGTTCCTCGGTCTGCTTGCGATCCCCGAGCTGACGTGGCCGGACATCGTCCAGAACCTGTGGTACAATACCGAAAACGGTGTCTTCGGGATTCCGGTGACCGTCTCCGTCAGCTTCATCTACATCTTCATCCTGTTCGGTTCCTTCCTCGAGATGAGCGGCGCGGGACAGTGGTTCATCGACCTCGCGTACTCGGCCACTGGAAAGCGCAAGGGGGGACCGGCGAAAGCGAGTATCCTCGCGAGCGGATTCATGGGCACGATCTCCGGGTCCTCGATCGCGAACACCGTGACGACGGGGGCGTTCACGATCCCGCTGATGAAGCGCTCGGGATACTCGCCTGAGTTCTCCGGCGCCGTCGAGTCGTCGGCGTCGTCTGGCGGACAGATCCTGCCGCCGGTGATGGGTGCCGCGGCGTTCCTGATGGTCCAGTACACGGCGACCCCGTTCCGCGAGATCATCATCCTCGCGACGGTCCCGGCCGTCGTGTTCTTCTTCGGCGTCTGGGTGATGGTCCATCTGAAGGCCGTCCAGGAGGGAATCGGCGGACTCGAGGAGACGACGCCGATGCGCAAGCACCTGACGAAGGGGTGGTTCTACCTGGTCCCGATCTTCCTGCTGCTGTACTACCTCATCATCGAGCGGCTCTCGGTCTCGCGGTCGGCGTGGTTCACGCTCGTCGCGCTCGTCGCCCTCATCGCGTTCATCGCGGCCTACAGCGAGGAGACCCGGGCGTTCCTCCTCGGATCGCTGGCAGTCGTCTTCGGCGTCGAACTCGCGAGCTACACGCTTACCGGCACGTCCGTGCTCGGGCTCGTCGGCGGCAGCGGCGGCGCGAGCGTCCCGCTCGAAACCGCCTTCTCCGTCATCGGTCCGCGGATCGGCTGGTACGCGATGCTCGCCAGCGCGGTCACGATGCTCGTCCATCCGAAGATGGAGTCGAAGGTACTGGATCTGAATCCGACGGTCCAGGAGTCGGCCACGTCCGCCGGCGAGGTCACCGGTCGTGACCTCGGCGAGAATCAGCTGTTCCGCGTCGGCACCTTCGTGATCAAGTCGATGGAGGAGGGCGCGCGAACCGCCGTCCCGGTCGTGATCGCCGTCGCCGCCGCGGGCATCATCCCCGGCGTCATCAGCGTCTCGGGGCTGGGGCCGAACCTCACCTCACTGCTGCTCGCGCTCTCGGGCGGGTCGATCGTGGTGATGCTGCTCGTGACCGCCGTCGCGAGCATCATCCTCGGGATGGGGATGCCCACGACCGTCACCTACATCATCCTGATCTCGATGCTCGCGACGCCGCTCGTCGAGTTCGGGATCCCGCTGCTCGCGGCGCACCTGTTCATCCTCTACTTCGGCGTCATCGCCGACATCACGCCCCCGGTCGCCGTCGCCGCCTACGCGGCCAGCGGCGTCGCGAAGTCCGACCCCTTCGAGACGGGCGTGAAGGCGTTCTCCCTGTCGCTGAACAAGGCGATCGTGCCCTTCGCGTTCGTGCTCGCGCCGGGGATCGTCCTGCTCAGACAGAAGGACAACGCCGCGGAGTTACCGATCCGCGAGCAGTACCGCGTCGTCAACTTCGCCGACCTCGCGGAGCTCTCCTACTCCGTGCCCGAGATCCTCGTCCCCGTCGTCGGGGTATTCCTCGGGGTCATCGCACTCGGCGCGACGGTCATCGGGACGCTCTACGGACAGATTAACCGCCTCGAACGGACCGGTTTCGCGCTCAGTTCGCTGCTGCTGATGGCACCGGGGCTCCTCTCTGCGACGGTGTTCGACCTGCTCGGACTCGTCGGCGTGAGCGTCTCCGTCGACGCGCTCCTGCTTGACCTCGCACTCCGTGGTGTCGGGTTCGTGCTGTTCGTCGTGCTGGTCGCGAAGAACAAGCGGGAGACCGCCTCGGCGCGCGGTCGAGCAGAGGGCGTGTCGGCGTAACGTCGCGGTTCCGTTCTGTCGGGTCGAGCCCGTTCGATCCGTCCCGATCCCGTTCCGTTCGCCCGAGAGACATCTATCGGGTATTCTGCCCGGCTCCGAACCGACAGACACTATTAGTCGGCAGAAAATCCCACGGTATCGGTCGGCTCGTCGGGGGAGCCAACGCGATCGAAGGCGGCTGCGAACGGAGATCCACGAACCATGTCGATCACAGCAAAGGTACACATCGAACACGAACACCTCGCCCTCGTGCCCACGCTGCAGCGGCTCGACGGCATCAAGATACGGGTGCTCACGCAGGGGACGACCGATCCCGGCTCGACGCACTTCCCGTTCTTGATCGAGTACCACGATCACGACGCGCTCGAATCGATGCTCGAGACCGACGTCACCGTCGACGAGTTCGAGTTGATCGATCGGACCGGCGACACCGCCATCTACTACATCGAACACACGCCGCAGACGAAGCTTATCAGCAGCGTCGTCACCCGAGAGAACGGCATCCTCGTCCACACCGAGACGGAGAACGCCGGCTGGATGGTGCACCTGTTGTTGCCGGACCGCAGCGCGCTCAACGCCATCTGGGAGTACGCGAGAGAGAACGACATCGAACTCGACATCATCGAGATCTACAGCAACGAGGACGCCGGCGGCGAGTCCTCCTACGGTCTCACGGACGAGCAGCGGGAGGCGTTACAACTCGCCTTCGCAGCGGGCTACTTCAACGAGCCCCGGGACACCTCTCTCAGCGAGGTCGCCGACGAGATGGGCCTCTCCTCGACGGCGATGAGCGGGCGGCTCCGCCGCGGGATGCGGAACCTCATCGCCGCGACCATCGCCGAGCGGGAGTGAGACGCGGGCGTGGAGCCACCTCTCCGACGTGGAGAGGACACAGTATCACGCCGTATCGAGAATTCTGACCCCATCGCCGACGCGGAGCCGTCGCCCTCGGTCCCGTTCGGGGACCTCGGCGATCAGCATCGCGGTGAAGAAGTGCTCGAAGTCGGACGGGTCGGCCCACTCGGGAAACGTCTCGCGGCGCTTTTCGACGAACTGCTCGCGGAAGTTCGGCGTGACGGCACCCGTGTCGGGGTCGCGGCCGGGGACGACGCAGCGGCCGCAGGAGGTCACGCCCTCGAACCGGACGCCGCCGATCTCGAAGGCCGGGGCGTCGTCCCCGACGAACCGATCCTCCCAGAACGCGGGGACGCCGGATATTTCGAGGTTCGCGCGGAGGCGGCGACGCGCGCCGTCGACGGTCAGTTCCTCGAACCACGTCGCGATCGTTTCGAGCGTCGCCGTGCTCACGACCGAGGGGCCCATCTCACGGCGGTCGACGAACCCGCGGTCCTCGTCGCTCCTGAGCGAGAGGTCCGCGTCGAAGTAGTCGCCGAACCACGCCTCCGCTCGCGCCGCGTCCCGCGAGAGGTCGAACTGTTCAGTCTCACCGTGGGGCGTCTCGACGGTCAGTGTTCCCGTACTCGGATCGAAGTCCACGTCGAGTTCGTGAACGAGCGCGGAGCGCTTGCCGTTGAGCACGGTGCCGTCGGCGTCGAAGAAGGCGAACTCGCGGTCGCCCTCGATCGTCCCCCCGGCGAGCACGTCGGCGGCGCGGACGTCGATGCCGTCGAACCCTTTCACCGGGAACACCCTGATTCGGTCGAGTTCTGCCATTGCCGAGAGGTGGCACCCCCGATCCATTACAGTAGCGTTCGTGGCGAGGTTTCCAGAAGGGGTGATCGAGACGTTCCAACGTCGAGAATTCGGCGGGACGACGAGCAGTTACCGCTCGGTTCGATACACCGGCCGGAGAGACGTGGCGTCCTGATCGTAGCCTAGCCACACGCTGAGGGCCGTCGCGACGAGGACCAAGTAGACGGGGAAGACGAGCAGGAAGATGTACCCGAACGCGAATACGTTCATCGTGCCGAACCAGTACAACGCCGCGGCGAACGTGAGCCCGATCAGTCCACCCGCGGCGATGCCGAGGCGGAACGCGCGGGCGGCGTCCGGTCCCGGGCGGGGTCGATAGGGAGTCATACGTTCGGTTCGGGACGCGGGAAAATAAGGGAAGCGAGTCGGCGGCGTATCGATCACATTCGTTGCGTACAGATGTTCAACTCCTGGATCACGCCTCGAACGCCGGCGAGCAATTCGTCACGCGAACGAGTCTGTCGTCCGCGTCATCGCGACTGCGGCAGCGTCGCGCCGGAAATGACTGCCTCGAGAGCCTCGCGAGGCGGGCTTCACTCGGCCGCGTCGGAGGGGCGAGTGTGGAGGATTTCCACTACTATCATAAAAGTACGATACTATCAGGGTCCCATTTTATTGAGGTGTGATATCTTGTTTCAGAGGATGTCAGGGGACTACGATCATCCGAACCATCCGAGTGTAGACCAATCCGATAGAACGCTCCCGCGGAACCTCCGACAGACCGGAGACCCCGGGATCGAGATGCTGGTGTCGACGCGAGTACGAAAGTCCCCCTTCTTCGATAAGTCGTTCAACGAGGAGGGAGCGTGGCGGTGTACGGTGTACAACCGGATCTACCACCCGCGCGGACTCGTCGAGCCCGAGGACGGCGGTGCGATGGCGGAGTACGAGGCGCTGACGAACACGGTCACGCTGTGGGACGTCGCAGTCGAGCGTCAGATCCGCGTGAAGGGCCCCGACGCGGAGGCGCTCACCGACTACGTCATCACCCGTGACGCGACGGAAATCGAGCCGATGCACGGCAAGTACGTCATCCTCTGCAACGAGGACGGCGGCATCCTCAACGACCCGATTCTGCTGCGTATCTCCGAGGACGAGTTCTGGTTCTCGATCTCCGATTCGACGCTGATGCAGTGGATCCAGGGCGTCAACGTCGGGAAGGACTTCGACGTCGAGGTCGACGAGATCGACGTCGCCCCGATGCAGATTCAGGGGCCGCGCTCCGAGGACGTGATGCGGGAAGTCGTCGGTGAAGAAGTCTCCGACATTCCCTACTACGGCCTGATGGAGGCCGAGATCAACGGTGCGTCGGTGCTGGTGAGCCAGACCGGCTTCTCCGGCGAGAAAGGCTTCGAGGTCTACGTCCGCGACGCGATGGAGAACGCCGAGCGCGTGTGGGACCCGGTGCTCGACACGGTCAAAGACCACGGCGGTCGTCAGATCGCTCCCGGTCACCACCGCCGCATCGCCGCGGGGATCCTCTCGTGGGGCCAGGACATGGACCACGAGACCTCGCCGTTCCAGGTCAACCTCGGCTATCAGGTGCCCGACGACAAGGAGGGCGACTACATCGGCAAGGAGGAGCTCGAACGGCAGAAGGAGCTCATCGAGAACGGCGAGTACCCGTTCAACCTCAAGCTGGTCGGACTCAAGATGGCCGGCGAGCCGATCCGCGATTACGCCTCGGACTTCTGGCTCATCTCCGACCCCGAGACGGGCGAGGAGTGCGGCTACATGACGTCGCCGTGGTGGAACCCGGATCTGGAGACGAACATCGGCCTCGGCTTCGTCCCCGCGGAGAAGCTCGAGGACGCCGCGCAGGCCACGCTCGACGACGAGATCTACGAGAACGACCTGGATCTCGAATTCGAGGTCCACCTCCCCGACGAGTACGCCGAGGAGGAGGGCGAACCGGTGTTCGCCACGGTCTCGGAAGTGCCGTTCAAGGAGTCGGTCAATCCGAGCGCCCGCGAACAGGCGAAGCTCGGCGCGAAGCAGGAAGCCCAGCAGAACGACTGAGGCAGTCGACGTCGCTGGCTCGGAGATCGGCGATCGAAACTGGCCGGTTTCGTTTTTTGACGTCCGAGCGATCCGAGAGCGACGAGTGTAGACGGTTCATCGGCCACAAGTGGGACAGGAATGCGTCCCGCCGGAGAGACGACCGGTGCGGCGTCCCCGCCCCAGTGGACAGCGACGCTATCCCGTGAGCGTCACCGGCCGGTCGGCCGACAGCATCACGTCCTGAGCGATGCTCCCGAGGAGAACCTTCTGGACGCCCGAGCGCTTCCGCCCGCCCATCACGATTCCGTCGGCCTCGCGGTCCTCTGCCGCCGCGAGGATCTTTCTGGTCACCTCCCCGCCGGTCGCGACGCGCTCGACCGCGACTCCCTCCGCTTCGAGCCGATCTGCCGCCGCCACCGCGGCACCGATCTCCGCGAACTCGTGCGGCGGCGCGCCGGCGTAGTCCTGATGGGGGAACACGTACAGCACCGTCGCGGAAACGTTGTTCGCGGGGTCGGGAAGGCCCGCGACGTAGTCGGCCTGCTGCCGCGCTCGCTCGACGTTGCGATCGACCGGGACGAGTAGTTCCCGCGGCCCGCCGTCGAACGCCATCCCGGTACCCGTGATCGTCACTGGGCGTTCGGTCGAGACGAACACCTCGCGGACGGTGCTGCCGAGCAGCAGCGGCGCGACGCCGGATCGCTTCCGCCCGCCCATCACGATCTCGTCGCTGTCGAGTTCGTCGGCGATCCTGACGATCTCCTCGCCGACGCCGCCGTCACCGACGCGACGGGCTACCTGTACCCCCTGCGATTCGAGGTGCGCCGCGGCCGCCATCGCCGCCTCGAACTCCGCGAATTCGACGTCTTCGGCGGTGCCGAGACTACTCGGAGGAGCCACCGCCAGCACCGTGGCCTCGATCGCGGATTCGGCGTCGGGGAGGCTCGCCACGTACCGCGCCTGATTGAGCGCCCTGTTCTCGTCGTCGTCGACGGGGACGAGCATCTGATACATCTCACAGTAAAGTTCGTGATAGACACGGATATAGCCGAGGTGTCGTTCTAGCAGAACAAAAACGACGCCAGCAAGGGGGACGGACCGCTTGGCGCGGTGGGGACTCACTCCTCGTCGTCCACCTCGGCGTGGTCTTCGACCCTCCGACTGACGTCGAGGCGGTAGTGCTTCAGAATGTCCCGTCCCAGCAGGAGCGGGTGAGTCATGTGCGTCCGGTCCTCGATGTTGGCCGCGACCGTGTACTGGTCGCCGCCGATGCCGACGACGAGGTCGACGACGGGGCGGGTCTTGGCCTGTTTCGAACTCCCCGAGCGCACGCGCGAGTGTCGTGTGGATCGGCCCCGCGCCGATGGCCGCGGCGAGTCGGAGGTCGATACTCGTGCTGGCGGCCCCTGTGTCCGATTTGGCGATCACGGTTTTCGTGCCGCTGCTCCCGCTGACGACGACGCGCTCGGTGAATCCGATCGTCACCACGCTCTCGGAGGACTCCGCCTCCGGGACGGGCTTGCAGGCGGGCACCGAATCGTCGAGCGTCGAGGCGAGCTGTTCGACCCGCTCGTCGGCGACGCTTCCGCCGGCGAGTTCGATCGCCTGTCTCGCGATGTACGGGGCGGGGCTCCGACCCGTCGCCTCGTAGAAGCCCTTGAACCCGGCGGTCGGGTTGACCTCCAGGACGTACCACGTGTCGCCGGAGCCGATCAGATCGACGCCCGCGTAGTCGAGCCCCAGCGCCGACGTGGCACGACGGGCCATATCGAGGACTTCCGGGGGCGCGGTCTCGCTCGCGTTCTCGACGCGCCCGCCGCGTGCGACGTTCGTCCGCCAGTCGCTCTCGGCGGCGTAGCGGAACATCGCCCCGATCACCTCGTCGTCGACGACGTACACCCGGAGGTCACGCGGCGTGTCGCGATCCCGACCGATCAGCTCCTGGAGAAACGCCCGACGCTTGCCGACGCTCGCTGTCAGCGGATCGTCCGTCTTGACCCGCCAGACGCCGCCGCCGTGGGTCCCGATGGCGGTCTTGTACACCGCCTCCTCGCCGAACTCCCCGCGCAGCCGGTTTAGCTGCGCGTTCGAGAGCGCCAGCGCCGTCTTCGGCACCGGAATACCCTCGTTGAGCAGCGCGATCGCGCCGGCGGTCTTGTGTGCCGCCCGAGCGGTCGCGCCCGGCGCGTTCAGCATCGGTCGGATGCCGGCGAGCGTGTGCGCGAGTCCCAGTTCCTCGGCCGGCTGCTCGCTGTTCGAGAGCAGCAGCCGGTTCACGATCACGTCGACGTCCGGACTGAACTGGGCGTCACCGTCCCCGAAGCGGACGACCGTGTTCTCCTCGCGGAGCCACTCCGTCTCGTGGCCGAGTGCGTCGATGGCGTTCAGGATGGCTTTGGTTTCCTTGCTGTTGTGGAGGCTCAACACGCCGATGCGCGCCGCGGAATCAGCCATCCTCGACCCCGCAGTAGCGACTGTCGCCGTTCGAGTGCATACTCCGACGCAGCGCACTGAGCGCCATTGTTACAGACACGCAAGTGCGAGAGGCCGCGTTTTCAACACCTAAGAACGGCGGTACATCCGTCCTACTCCGAAGACCGGGGTCCCGGGCGGGCGCGACGCGGCGGACGGTACACGGAGAGGGGAAGAAGGGGAGAGGTCTGGAGAGGGGTGAGAACAGCTACTGAGCCAGTTTCCGCTGCCGCCACTCTTCGAGGTCGGGCGTCTGATTGAACGTGTAGAGGTGCAGACCCCGGAGCTTGTACGTGTCGTCGCCGACGTACGGGGCGAGCCCCTCCACGAGGTCGTCGGGCTTGTAGCGGCCGCGAGAGCCGATGAACTGCTTGATGAAGCCCACGATACCCGTCGTCTTCCGGAGGAACTTCACCGAGTCGCCGACGCCCACCTTCCGCGAGATGCCGATGAGCTTCTCGTATTTCATCACGCCGGGGATCCCGACTTCCACCGGGAGGTCGATCCCGCGGTCGCGGATCTCCTCGATCCACTCGATGATGGTGTCCGGGTCGTAACACAGTTGCGTGACGATGTACGTGGCGTAGGGCGCTTTCTTCTCCATCGACTCCACCAGTTCGGCGTCGGAGATGAAGTCGTGTCCCTCGGGGTAGCCCGTGATTCCGATCTCCTCGAACTCGTGGTCGAGGTCGTCGAGGGCGACCAGCAGGTCGTAGGCGGACTCGAACTCTCCGACCGGCTCTTCCTTGTCGCCGCCGGGGACGAAGATGTCCGTGATGCCGACCTCTCGCAGTCGCCCGCAGATCTCGTCGAGTTCGTCGGGCCCTTCGATGTATCGCGCGGCGATGTGCGGGATCACCTCGTATCCCGCCTCCGCGGCCGCGACGCACTTTTCGACCGTTCGGTCGATGCCCAGTTGCGGCGAGGTCGTGATCGCGACGCTCGCCCCCTCCGGGAGGTGTGAGAGCTCCTCCTCGAAGCTATCGAAGGGCATCAACTCGAACCGAACCGAGGTCAGGAGTTGGCTAACACCGTCTGAACTTCCGTGCTGGGTGGCTACAGACATCGATATTGAACGAACGTATGGGGTCTACTTTTGTCTACTGGCGAGCGGTACGGCTGCTCGGACGTGTGGCGGTCACGACCCATCGGGTGCTGACTCCCGTATTCTGGCGGCCACGTCCTCGGCGGTGACTTCGCGGTCGGGGGCCGACGCCACCCGTCGCAAGACCAGATCGAGGACGTTGAGCTGCCGCAGGAGCTGTCGAGTGCGGTCGTGCTCCAACCCGAGTTCCCGCTGGACCTCGTGGACCGTCCGCGCGTCGAGAACGGCGTCGACGACGTCGTGCAGCGTCAGTCGCTCCGGGAGCCCGATCCCGTCGGTGACCAACTGCTCGTCGGGGAGTGACTCCGTCGAAACGGCGTCGGATTCCGGTTCGCGGTCGGTTCCTCCGGCGTTCGGTCCTTCCACCGAATGCGCTTCGTGGCTTCTCGAAGCCGTTGAGTCGTCCGCGCCGTCAGCCTCCGCCGCTTCGGCCGGGTCAGGATCCTCCGCAGCGCCGGTCTCGTACGACGCCGGAGAGTGAACGCCCGCGTCGATCATATACCGGCGGACGGTCTCCGCGGAGACGTCCATCTCGATCCGTCGGCTCATCTCCTCGAAGGTGTCGCAGACGTCGTACAGTCGGGCGAGATAGCCCGTGTCGTCGTACGGCGGCACCGACTCGTCGCGGACGGCCGCGAGCGACGTCGGATCCGCCTCGTTCTCCGTTCCCGGAGAGCCACCTCGGGCCGCCGACGTTCCGCCGCGGGTGAAGTCCTCTGTCGGTTCGAGATCCTCGGGTGAACCGGTCTGCTCCTGTGCGTCGGTCGCGGCCGCCGGTTCCGTCGGGGTGCCCACGGCCGCCGCGTCGATCGTGACCGTCAGCGTGAGGATCACTCCGTCGTCTTCGAGTCGGACGTCCGTCGTCGTCGTCGACATCGAGATGTCCTCCGGCAGATCCACGGCCGGCCCGCCGTCGGGATTCGACGGGAACACCGGGAGCCGGACCGCGATTTCGAGGTCGTCGACACCGCCGTCCGGCGACGACCGATCGGAATCGTCGCTCGCCTCCACGCCGAGCGCCTCCGAGAGCGGAACTGCGACCTCGACCGTCGAGCGCAGCGGTCCGTCCGCGTCGCCACCGGCAGCCGCCTCGGCCCGTCGCACGGTCCGGTCCCCCGAACCGAGGCGATCGAGCACCCGCGAGAGCGCGTCGAACGAAGACTGCGGCTGCATCGCCATTGTACTGCTAGCAACCAACACATTGTGATTGGTTAACGCTACGTGCGGAATGGTGAGGGTATTAAAAACCGGTACAGACGTCGACCCGTCCAGAGCCGTCGGCTCGACAGCGTCAGGAATCAGCGGCGATGCTCGCGACCCGTTCGCCGGTGACGACGACGCCGCCCCGCGAGACGGAGTACAGAATGCCAGCGCCGCTCGCGGTGACGGTCTCCAGCCGTTCGAAGGACGACGGGTCGAACACGGCACCCAGTTCCTCGTCGGCGTCGACGGCGTCGCCGACGGCGAGGTCGGCCCGCAGCTCGAAGAGACCCGACATCTCGGCGACGACCCGCGGGACGTCGTCGGAGAGGACCCGTTGGTCCGAGGTCGACTCGACGGGTTCGTCTACGACGCCGAGTTCGCGGAGGACGTTCCAGACGCCCTCGACTCCGGACTGGACGGCCGGGCGTCGCACGGTTCGGCTGTTCGAGAGCTCCGCGGTGATCGCCGGAACGCCGGCCCGTGCCGCCGCGAGACGGAACTTCCCGGCGAAGTCGTCGCCCTCGAAGGGGTCGTCGTCAGCGAGGAGTGCTCGGTCCCGAACGCCTCCGCGAGCGCCCGCGCGTCGTCGTCGCCGCGGCTGAACCGGACGTGTTCGAGCATCTGCGGCATCCCGGTGTGGAGATCGACCGCGACGTCGCTCTCCTCGACGAGCGGCCAGAGGTTCGCGACCAGCCGCTCCTGAAAGCTGCCGTCGCGGTCGCCGGGCCAGATGCGGTTGAAGTTCGAGTGAAACGCGTCGTAGGCCTCCGGCGTCAGATACGAGCGGTGGTCGAACGCGAGCGGGTTCGTGACCGGGACGGCGACGACCGTCCCCGCTATCTCGGCGTCGAGGAGGCGGTCGTGGAGTCGCCGGAGCGCCGCGGGGCCGTTGAGTTCGATGCCGTGCTGGGCCGCCTGCGCGAACACCGTCGGCCCGTCGCCGCCCTCGTAGCGGTGGACGGTCACGGAGACGTCGCGGCCCGAGGGAAATCGCCCGAGCAACCGATCGGACGCCGTGTGGGTCACCGAGTCGTAGGTCATATCCGAGAAGGCGCGTCCGCGGGGTAAAAATCTCTGGACGGAACGAGCGACCTCGTGTTGATCGCCGCTCGAACGGCGCGAGTTACGAGCGCGCCGCGTCTTTTATCCGGCCGCTCGGTGAAGCGCCGCGTATGCACCTGGAGCGAGAGACGTGGACCGACGCCGAGGAGTCGGCGGCGGAGGTGGCGCTGCTCCCCGTCGGGAGCACGGAACAACACGGCCCGCACGCCCCGCTCGGCACCGACACGCTGGACGCGGAAGCCGTCGCCGAAGCCGCCGCCGAGCGGTACGCCGACCCCGTGGTCGTCGCGCCCGCGATTCCGGTCGGGATCGCCGAGGAGCACCGGGAGTTCGCGGGGACGCTGTGGACGACCGAATCGACCTTCCGCGCGTACGTCCGCGACGTCGTCGGGAGCCTCGCCTCGCACGGCTGGGACCGCGTCGTCGTCGTGAACGGCCACGGCGGCAACATCGCGGCGCTAAAGGAGGTCACGGCCCAGATCGTCCGCCACGACGACGCCTACGCCGTCCCGTTCACGTGGTTCGACGAGGTGGGCGAGCACAGTTCGGAGATGGGCCACGCCGGGCCGCTGGAGACCTCGCTGCTGCGTCACACGAACCCCGAAACAGTGCACGAGGACCGCCTCGACGAGGCCGCCGAGGGGGGAAGCGCCCGCTGGGGGAACTGGCAGGGCCGGGTCAACCTCGCCGTCGACTCCCACGAGTTCACCGACAACGGGGTCGTCGGCGACCCGCGCGAATCGAGCGCGGAACTCGGCGCGGAACTGTTGGAGCGGTCCGCCGACGCGCTCTGTGCGCTGCTCGACGAGGTCCGCGAGCGCGACCCCGGGCCGCGGATCTGAACCGAATCAGCTCGCCTCGTTTTGTCGGGTCGATGTCAGACTGTGTCGACGGCCGTAGCTCAAAAAGCGACTGAAATATTCGGCTCGTTTCGGTCTGCGCGCATCCGTCGTTTTTCCTGTTTTCGTCGCTCGTAACGCTCGTTTCCGATTCCGCGTTTGATCGGTCACCGTGGTATTTAAGCCCGTGACACCGTCACCCTGAGACGAACACGAATGAGCACACCGGAACTTCCGTCGCAGGCGGAGACAGTCATCGTCGGCGCTGGCGCGGTCGGCTGCAGCGTCGCCTACCACCTCCACGAACTCGGCGCAGAGGACGTCGTCGTCGTCGATCAGGGGCCGCTCCCGGTCACCGGCGGGTCGTCGGTGCACGCGCCGGGGATCATGTTCCAGACGTCCCCGTCGAAGCTCCAGACGAAGGCGGCCCACTACACGAGTCGGCTGCTCTCGGACGCGGGCGTCTACAACGAGGTCGGAGGCATCGAACTCGCGCGCAGCGAGGAGCGGATGGACTTCCTCGAACGGCGCGTCGAGTGGGCCGAGTCCTACGGCCTTCCCGACCCGCAACTGCTCTCGCCCGAGGAGGTCACAGAGCAGCTCCCGCTGGTGAACGAAGACGAGATCCTCGGCGGCTACTACTCCCCGACGGACGGCCGGGTCGACGGGATCGCCGCCCTGCAGTGGTACATCGCGAACTCGGGCGCGGACTTCTTCGGCAACACGGAGGTGACGGACCTCGACGTCTCCGGCGGCGAGGTCACCGCCGTCGAGACCGACCGCGGCACGATCGAGTGCGACCGCTGCGTGATGGCGACGAACAACTGGGGCTATCAGACGGCGCAGATGGCCGGACTGGACCTGCCGATCGCGCCCGTCGAACACCAGTACGTCGTCACCGAGCCGCTGGCGGAACTCGCCGAGGCGGACTCGACCATCGGCGAGAACACCGACGGCCTGCTGGTTCCGGGAGACCGCAGCATCCAGGAGTACATGAGCGAAGCCCCGCACCAGCCCGTCGGTCGCGACCAGGACAACTCGCTGTACTTCCGCACGCACGAGGATTCGCTCGGGCTCGGTTCGTACAACCACGAGACGCTCTCTGTCGACCCCGACGCGATGGGGAAGAACGACGACCGACAGGCGTCGGTGCGCGGGTTCACCCGCGAGCACTGGGAGGAGCCGACGCACCCGGACCGCGAGAAGTCCGCGAAGCAGGCGTTCGACGAACTGCTCCCGATGACCGAGGACGTCGACTACGAGATGACCGAGAACGGCATCTTCGTGTTCACCCCCGACGGGATGCCCGCCGTCGGGCCGACCGCGCAGGTCGACGGCCTCTGGAGCGCGCTGGCGATCTGGTGGACCCACTCCGGCGGCTACGGCAAGATCGTCGCCGAGTGGATGGAGAACGGCGTGCCGCGGCTGCCCTCCGGCCCGGTCGACACCGGCGGCGTCCACGTCCGCCGCTTCGAGCCCCACGCCGGCGAGAAGGAGTACTTCGTCGACAAGGGCGCGAAGCGCTACCAGCAGGTCTACAGCATCGTCGAGCCGCGCTGGCAGCCGAGCGAACACCGCGGCCTCCGCACGAGCCCGTTCTACCACCAGCAGAAAGCGTTGGGCGCGGAGTTCTACCAGTCCGGCGGCTGGGAGTCCGCGCAGTGGTACGAGTCGAACGCCGACCTCGTCGACGAGTACGAGGAGGAGATCCCCGAGCAGGACGGCTGGCAGGGGATCAACCGCTCGGCGATCGAGGGCGCAGAGCACCTCCACACCCGCGATGCGGTCTCGATGTTCGACATGACCTCCTTCAGCAGCATCGTCGTCGAGGGGGAGGGAGCCACCGACTTCCTCCAGCGGATGTGCAGCAACGACGTTGACAGTGCGGTCGGCAAGGTCCGCTACTCGCTGCTGTTGAACGAGGGCGGGGGCATCCTCGCGGACGTCACGGTCGTCCGCCTCGACGAGGAGCGGTTCCTCGTGACCACCGGCGGCGGCAACTCCCCCGGCATCCACGGCGGCTGGCTGAAGGAGCACGCCCCCGAGAGCGTCTCCGTGCACATCGAGGAGGGCGCGCGGAGCACGATCGGCCTATGGGGGCCGAAATCGCGGCTGCTGCTCCAGCGCGTCACCGACGCCGACGTCTCGAACGACGGCTTCCCGTACTTCACGGCGAAGCAGATCTACGTCGGCGAGGTGCCGGTCATCGCGCTGCGCGTCTCCTACGTGGGCGAACTCGGCTGGGAGCTGTGGGCCCCCACCGAGTACGGCCAGCGCCTCTGGGAGACGCTCTGGGAGGCCGGCCAGGACCTCGACGTCCGGCCGATGGGCGGCGGCGCGCTCGAATCGATGCGGCTGGAGAAGGGCTTCCGCCTCTGGGGCACCGACATCGACACCGACTCGAACCCCTACGAGGCGGGGCTGGGCTTCGCCGTCGACCTCGACACCGACTTCATCGGCAAGGAGGCGCTCGAGGCCGCGAAGGAGTCGGGGATCGACGACGAGATCACGCCGATCACGCTGGACGACTCCGACGACGTGCTCCTGAGCGGCCGGCCGGTGCTCGTCGACGGCGAGCCGCAGGGGTACGTGCAGGCCGCCGACTTCGGCTACAGCGTCGGCGAGTCGATCGCCTACACGTACCTCCCGACGGAGTACACCGAAGCGGGCACCGACGTGCAGGTCCGCTGTGAGGGCGAACTGTACGACGCGACCGTCAGGGACGAACCGCTGTTCGACCCCGGCCGCGAAAAGATCATCCGGTAGGGGCGAGTCCTCACGGACAACGGCGGATCGCTCCGATCCCGACTCACTATCGCATCCCATGACCGACACAGAATCCGACACCGAACACGACGCATTGCCCGTGCAGTACGTTGACATCGAACGCGCACGCGAACGCCTCGACGACGACACCGTCGTCAAGCAGACGCCCGTCGAGAAGAGCACCTCCCTCGGCGCGCTCGTCGACGCGGAGGTGTACCTCAAGATGGAACACCTCCAGTGGACCGGCTCGTTCAAGACCCGCGGCGCGTACAACAAGATCAGCCAGGACGTCGCCGAGGGCGTCGAGGAGTTCGTCGCCGCCAGCGCCGGCAACCACGCCCAGGGCGTCGCGCTCGCCGCGACGAAGTGCGGCGCGGACTCGACGATCTACATGCCCGAAGACGCCCCGCAGGCGAAAGTCGACGCCACGCGGAGCTACGGCGCGACGGTGAAGTTGGAGGGCAAGGACTTCCAGGAGACGATGAGCCACGCCCAGGCGGCCGTAGAGGAGAGCGACGCCGCCTTCGTCCACGCCTACGACGATCCCGACATCATCGCCGGGCAGGGCACGCTCGGCACCGAGATGTACCACGACAACCCCGACGTCGACACCGTGATCGTCCCCATCGGCGGCGGCGGCCTGATCAGCGGGATCTCCACGGCGCTGAAGCACCTCTCGCCGGAGACGCGCGTCGTCGGCGTGCAGGCCACCGGGGCGGAGACCGTTCACGAGAGCCTCGACAAGGGCATTCCGGTCACGCTCGACGAGGTCGACACCATCGCCGACGGCATCGCGACCGGCGGGATCTCGGAGGCCACCCTGTCGATCATCCAAGCGAACGTCGACGAGGTCGTCACCGTCACCGACACCCAGATCGCGCAAGCGATCCTCTTCCTGATGGAGCGCGCCAAACAGGTCGTCGAGGGCGCGGGCGCGGCCTCCGTGGCGGCGCTCCTTTCCGACGACCTCGACGTCTCCGGCGAGACCGTGATGCCGCTGCTCTGCGGCGGCAACCTCGACATGACGCAGTTACAGACGGTGGTCGTCCACGCGCTCACCCAGCGGAAGCAGCGCATCCGCCTGCGCGTCCGCATCGACGACCGCCCGGGGAAGATGCACGAACTCTCCGGCATCATCGCCGAACAGGAGGCGAACATCCACGACGTGCGTCACGACCGCTCGGTCGAGGACCTGGAAGTCGGCGAGGCCTACCTCGTGTTCACCGTCGAGACGAGCGGTGCCGAACACGCCGCGTCCATCGTCGACGCGATCGAGAGCGCGGACTACAGCGTCGACGACGTGACGCGGGCCGACGCGTAGATTCCGAGCGAGGGACCGACTTCGACGGCGGAGTGAGTAATCGGCGACGAACGCTGCGACACCCGATCGCGGGGCTCGGCGGTTCGATCACTCGGCTCGGGGGAGTTGGACGACGACAACCGTCCCGGTCGGGTCGTTGTCCTCGATCCAGACGTCGCCACCGTACTGCCGGACCAACTGGTCGACGAGGTAGAGCCCGATGCCCGTCCCGGAACTACCGAGTCCGCTCTCGCCCTTCCCGAACACGACGTCCTTCTGGCGGTCCGGAATCCCCGGCCCGTTGTCGGCGACCCGGACCGCGACGTGTTCCTCGCGTACCTCACAGGAGACCTCGACGACGGGCGTCTCCTTGTCGTTGTGCTGGACAGCGTTGTTCAGCAGGTTTCGGAACACGGAACTGAGCATCGTGTTCGCGGTCACCGCCACGTCCGACGGGACGCCGTCGAACCTGAACTCGGCCTCCGGGAACGACTCCTCCCGAAGCGACAGTTCGGTCGTGAGGACCGCGTGTAACGAGACCGGTTCGACGGTGAGGTCCGTCCCCGAGGTGATGGTCTCCACGTAGTCGCGCGCGACCTCGGTCAGTTCGATGATGTGTTCGCCGCTGGCGAGGATCTTCTGCAGGTACTCCTGTCGCTCCTCGTCGACGTGTTCGTCGAGCAGTTCGGCCCAGCCGAGCACGACCGCCATGTCGTTTCGGATGTCGTGTCGGACGATCCGGTTCAACAGTTCGAGTTCCCGCTCGCGGCGCTTCTGCTCCGTGATGTCGATGGTGATACCGACGGCCTCCGTCAGGTTGCCCTCGCTATCTCGGAGGAGGACCTGGCGCGTGAGCCCCCAGCGTACCGTTCCGTCCGGCCGGACGATGCGGGCCTCGTAGGAGTCGGCCATCTCCTGTGGATCCGACGACTCGATGTTGTCCCGAACGCGCTCTCGGTCGTCGGGGTGGATGGTTTCGAGCAGCCGATCGACGTCGTCTTTCACCTCTTCGGACGGGATGCCCCAGATGTCCTCGAACCCGTCGCTGATGTACTCGAATTCGTCAGGTTGACTCGCCGTCCAGAGCGCGACTCCCTCGAGCTGATCGAACAACGTCCGAAAATCGCGACGTTGACCGAGCGAGGTGTCCGTCATAGGGATTCATTCACACCCGGGGAAATAAATCCCGCACACGGCTCCTCCGTGGAGCGGTCAGTCGTGCAAAAGATTCGACGTGTGCGGCTCGGCCGTCACCCCCGACGCCGATCCGCTGGCGGTTCGACGACGCGTTCCGGGCGTCGGTCGCAAAAGGTCGGTGACCGAGAGATCTACTCTGCGTGTCCGCGGGCCTCGAGTTCCTCGGCGATCGCGGGCGCGACCTCGTGGAGGTCGGCGATCACCGCGTAGTCGGCCTTCTGGATGATCGCGGCCTCCGGATCGGTGTTGATCGCGAGGATGTTCTCCGCGCCCTTACAGCCGACCATGTGCTGGACGGCCCCGCTGATCCCGGCGGGGATGTAGATCTCCGGGGCGATCTTCGCGCCGGTCTGGCCGATCTGGTCGTCGTGCGGCCGCCAGCCCTCGTTGACCGCCGCCCGCGAGGATCCGAGTGCGGCGTTCGGGACGCGCTCGACCAGCGCTTCCAGCTCCGAGAAGTCGCCGTCGGTGCCGCGGCCGCCGGAGACGACCACCCGGGCCTCTCCGAGCGGGACGCCCTCGACGTCGGACTGCTCGATATCGGTGAGCTGCACGCGGAGGTCGCCGTCGTCTACGTCCGGCGCGAACGGCTCGACCGCGGCCGCGTCGCCGCCGGTCTCGCTCGGCGAGACCTCGTTGGCCGCGACGGTGAGCAGGTTCGTGTCGGCGGTGAGCTTCGAGTGCTCGATGAGCGTGCCGCCCCAGCGCTGCCGGGTGAGCTCGTAGGCCTCGCCGACCTCGACGTCGGTGACCTCCGCGGCCATCGGCTCGTCGAGTTTCGCGGCCGCGTGCGAGAGCGTCTCCGCGCCGCGGTCCGTGCCGGGTGCGATCACGGCCTCCGTGCCGAGTTCCTCGGCGCACTGGACGACCGCCCGTCCGTACGCTTCCGGCGCGTAGTCCGCGAGCGCGTCGTCCTCGACGGTGTGCAGCGTCTCGACGCCGTGTGCGCCGGCCGCCTCGGCGACCGCGTCGGCTCCGGGGCCGAACGCGACCGCGTCCAGCGATTCGCCTGTCTGTTCGGCGACGTCGCGAGCGAGCGCGAGCGCCTGCAGCGAGACGTCGTCGAGTTCGCCGTCGTCGTGTTCGACGATCGTGAGTACCATCTCAGACCACCTCCAGTTCCTCGAGGACGTCGACGACGTCCTCGGCCGCCTCGGAGCTCTCTCCGAGAATCTCCGCGGGGCTGTCGTCGGTCTCGGGCACTTCGAGTTCGACGAGTTCGAGACCCTCAGCGCGCGGCTCCGGCGACTGCTGGTCGACGGAGGCCTTCCGCGCCTGCATCTTCGCGCGCATCGAGGGGTACCGCGGCTCGTTTAGACCTTCCTTGACCGTGATGACGGCCGGGAGGTCGATCTCGTAGACCTCGGAGCCGCCGGGGATCTCGCGTTTCGCCGTCGCGGTCCCGTCGGCGACTTCGAGGTCTTTGATGCCCGTGACGCAGGGCAGCCCGAGCTGTTCTGCCACGCGGACGCCGACTTGGTGGTTCGCCGCGTCGGCGGACTCGTTGCCGAACAGCAGCAGGTCGTAGCCCGTGTCGCTTCCCTCGACCGCCTCGGCGATGGCGCTGGCCGTGCCGACGGGGCCCCACTCCTCGTCGCCGCCGTCCAGCAGGATGCCGTCGTCGGCTCCCATCGCGATGGACGAGCGGAGCTGTTCGGTCGCGTCCTCCGGGCCGAGCGTGAGGACGGTGACGTTGCCGCCGTGTTCCTCGACGAGCTGGACGCTCTCCTCGACGGCGCACTCCTCGTGGGGGCTGAACGTGAAGCCCAGCGACGTCGTGTCGATGTCCCGCTTGTCGTCGGTCAGTGAGACCTTCGCGCCCGTTTCCGGAACGCGCTTGATTGCTGTGAGTATCTCCATAGTGTGTCTCCGTTCCCTCCGTTCAGTACTCGTTGCGGAAGAGACGGTCGTTCTCGGGGTCGAAGACGCCGCCGTTGCCGGCGACCTCGACCTCGACGGGGTACTGCTGGCCGAAGTACTCGACCTGGAGCTGTTCGCCCTCGTTGGCGTACTCCTGCGGCAGGTAAGAGAGGAGAAGGTGCTTGCCGACCGAGGGGCCGGTTCCGGCGGAGGTGACGTAGGAGCGGCGGCCCTCGTCGTCGATGAGGACGTTCCCGTCCTGATCGAGGACGGGTTCGCCGCCGGTCATGAACCGCGGCTCGCCGCCGTCGGGCGTGTGGTCCGTGACCGACAGCGTACACAGCGTCGCCGTGTTCTCCTCGTCGATCGCCGCCGCGTAGGCCTCCTTGCCGATGAAGTCGGCGTCCTTGACGCCGTGGAAGGTCAGCCCCGCCTCGGCGGGGTTGTAGTCGATCTCGAGCTCCGCGCCCATCAGGCGGTAGCTCTTCTCCATCCGGCCTGTCTCGCCGTAGACGCCGGTGCCGACGGGACGGATGTCGTGTTCCTGACCGGCCTCGTAGATCGTATCCCAGAGGCGCTGGCCGCGGTCCATCGGCGCGTAGATCTCCCAGCCGAACTCGCCGACGTAGGAGATCCGCAGCGCCTTGGCGCTGACGCCGTTGATCGTGACGTCCTTCATCTCCGCGAAGTCGAAGGAGTCGGCGGTCATCGGCTCCTCGCTGATGGAGTCCATCAGCGCTTCGGCGTTCGGACCCCACACGCCGAGCGTGCAGAGTTCGGAGGAGCGACCGATGAGTTCGGCGTCGCCCTCGAGGTGGTTCCCGAACCACGTGCGGTCTTGGCCGGCGTGGGCACCGCCGGTGATGACGCGGTAGTGGTTCTCGCCGAGACGCGCGACGGTCAGGTCAGCGACGAACCCCGCGTTCGGTGCGAGGATCGGCGTGTAGACCGCGTCGTCGACGTCGATGTCCATCCGCGCGACGCAGAGCCGCTCCATATTCTCCTCGGCGTCGCTGCCGATGATGTCGAAGATTCCGAAGCCGGTGTCGCCGACCATCCCGACGTTGTTCCGCAGGTGCAGGTGCTCGCCGAGGATGATGTCCGACCACCAGCGACTGTCCCACTCGTTGGGGCGCTGGAGGTCTTCGATCTGATCCTCGTACTTGTCGACGAGGTCGGCGTTCGACTCGTACCAGCGGGGTCGCTCCCAGCCGCCGGCCTCGAAGAATTCGGCGTCCAAGTCCTCCTGACGGTTGTAGAACGCGCTGGTCCGGAGCGGCCGCGTGGACTGCCACTGCTCGCGCGGGTGGACGATGCCGTAGATCTTCTGGTAGCCCTCGTGGGCGCGGCTCTTGACGAACTCGTTCGTCTCGCCGTACTCGTCGAAGCGGGCGACGTGGTCGTGGGCGACGATGTCGATGTCGGGGTGACCCTGCGTCATCCACTTCGAGACCTCACGAGCGATCGCGGGCGCTTCCTTGATCCAGATGGCCGCACAGGACCAGAGCCCGTCGACCTCCGGGATCGGACCGAGCAGCGGGTGCCCGTCGGGCGTGACCGAGAGCAGCCCGTCGATCGAGTGGCGGACGCCCGCGCTGGGATCGTCGAGCAGGTCGGGGATGATTTCGAGCGCGTGCTCCATCGACTGCTCGAAGGCGTCCTCGGTCAGCGGCGGCTGCGTCGGCGACAGCGGCGACTCCTCGATGGAGGGGACGTCCTCGACGTCCCAGAGGATGGGTCGGTGCTCGTAGGAGCCGACCTCGATGTCGTTGCCGTGCTGGCGCTCGTACATCTGGGTGTCCATATCCCGGATGACCGGGTAGTTGATCTCGCCCTCGGGCCCCTCCTCGAAGCGGTCGATGGGACCCACGGAGACCATCTGGTGGACGGCCGGAGTGAGCGGGATGTCGACGCCGGCCATGTCGGCGATCTTCGGGCTCCACAGCCCGGCGGCGATGATGACCTCGTCGGCCTCGACGGTCCCCTTGTCCGTCTCGACGGCCTGGATCTCACCGCCCTCGACGTGCATGTCCAGCACTTCGGTGTTCGCCGCCGTGCTGAGCGCGCCCTTTTCTTTCGCCTGCTGGCGGTAGAGTTCCCCGGCGCGAAGCGGGTCACACGTTCCCGCGCCCTTGCTGTAGAAGCCGCCTTTGATGATGTCCGTGTTGACGTACGGAACGAGCTCCTCGACCTCTTCGGGCGTCAGAAGCTCCGCGTCCTCGCCGAAGGACTTCGCGGAGACGACGCGCCGTTTGAGCTCCTCCATCCGCTCGTCGGTGCGGGCGACCTCGATCCCGCCGGAGTTCGTGAAGGTGTCGAACTCGCGGTAGATGTCCCGGCTGTCGGAGGTCAGCTGGGTCATATCCTTGCTGTGTTCGACCGGGAAAATGAAGTTCGACGCGTGTCCGGTCGATCCGCCGGGGTCCGAGAGCGGCCCCTTGTCGATCAGGAGGATGTCCTCGCGGCCTCGCTCGGCCAGTTCCCCCGCCAGGAACTGCCGACGATTCCGGCCCCGATAATTACTGTACCTGCGCTTTCTGGAAGTTCGTTCGTGCTCATAGACGTCTAACCTCGAGTTTGCGTTCGTTCATCTTGGTTTTTGGTGTCACGCGACACGGCCCCACACGTCTGTCCGCTGGTAACACCCATACTCCGTACGCGTGTAGATTTCCTACCTAACAATAATTAACCACGCCCTCAATACTACACCTCATTTTATACGGCCGTGCTCGCTCAGACGAGGAGAAACAGCAGGAACGGCACGACGAACAGCAGCACGAACAACCCGAGCAATCCGAGGCCGTAGCTGAGAACTGTCGCGAGGCCGGCGGTCCACACTTCGTGGTCGAATCGAGCGGGAGCGTTCATTTCGCCGTTCGCTTCGTGGGGCCGACGTATAATTGTAGGGACAACCCCGCCGGAGACGCTGTCGACGCATCCGGGACGGACAGCACCGCCACAGAACGTCAAAGGGCCGATAGGATGAGATTAACCACACGGCGGCTGATGAGTTCTCAAACGCCGCTGACAGCTACCGGGTCCGTCGTGGTCCGAGCCAACCCTCTTCGCGGTCGCAAGCCCCTCGCGCGCCCGCGAGACGGGAAACCGGATCGGGAGATCGAGCCGGCGAAAACGACAGACGACGAATGCGTCCGGCCTTTCGTGCCAAGATTTATGCCGAGATTGGCGAATTACCAATCGTTATGGTTGCCGAGGAAACAGTAACGAGGCCCACGTTCTGGGGGATCAGTCACCTCGGCGAGATCGTGTTCTACGTGCTCGCCGCGGTAACGATCCTCGTGTTCTGCTACGGCGTGTACCGGCGTGTCGACCGACTCACGACCGGACAGGAAGACTGGTTCGACCGGCTCGACGACCTCCCCGGTCGGATCGTCTCCAGCGCCCGAATCGTCCTCTCGAACCGCAAGCTCTTCGACCGCGACACGGTCGGCGGGCTGATGCACGCGTTCATCCTCTGGGGCTTTCTGACGCTGCTTATCGGGACGACGATCCTCGCGATCGACATGGACATCTACCAGCCGATCACGGGGCTCGTCGGCACCGAGCAGTCCTTCTTCGTCGGCGACTTCTACCTCTCGTACTCGCTGGTGATGGACGCGATGGGGCTGCTCTTCGTCGTCGGCGTCGGCGTCGCGCTGTACCGCCGGTACGCCGCGCGCAAGTGGCGGCTCCACGGAAAGCACACGAGCCTCGAAGACGACCTCTTCATCTGGGCGCTCTTTCTCCTCGGCGTCGGCGGCTACCTCACCGAGGGGCTCCGCATCCTCGGCACCGGCTTCCCGGAGTTCGAGACGGTCAGCTTCGTCGGCTGGTTCGTCGCCGACGTGCTCGCGCTCGCCGGGATGACGCAGTTGACGGCGGAGGCGATCTACCCCGCCGTCTGGTGGTCTCACGCGCTGCTGGCGTTCGCGTTCATCGCGGCGATCCCGTTCGGCAAGCCGTTCCACATGCTCTCCTCGTACGCGAACATCGTCACCCGCGACGAGAAGGCCGGGGCGCGGCTGCCGGGCATCCCCGCCGATCTCGACGCCGACACCGGGGCCGAGGAGGTCTCGGACTTCACGTGGAAGGAACTGCTCGATCAGGACGCCTGCACGAAGTGCGGCCGGTGTTCGTCGGCCTGTCCCGCGGAGTCCTCGGGGCGGCCGCTGGACCCGAGGGACGTCATCTTGGACCTCAAGCAGTACCGCGACGCGCTGGACGCCGGCGAGGCCGAGGAGGTCGACATCGTCGCCGACGGCGGCGAGAGCGTCGTCGACGGCGGCGAGAGCGTCGTCGACGCCGCGACGATGGAGTCCTGTATGGCCTGCATGGCCTGTATGGACGCCTGTCCGGTCGACATCGAGCACCTCAGTTCGTTCACGCGAATGAACCGTCAGCTGACGGACCAGGGCGACGTCGACTCCAACGTCCAGGACACCTTCGACAACATCATGGGGATGGGCAACACCTTCGGCGACCCGCCGGAGCAGCGCGCCGACTGGGCCGACGAACTCGACTTCGAGGTCACCGACGCCCGCGAGGAGGACGTCGAGTACCTCTGGTACGTCGGCGACTACCCGAGCTACGACGAGCGGAACAAGAAGGTGGCCCGCTCGCTGGCGAAGATCCTCGAACACGCCGACGTGGAGTACGGCATCCTCTTCGAGGAGGAGAAGTACGACGGCAACGACATCCGGCGGCTGGGCGAGGAGTTCCTCTACGTCGACCTCGCGGGCTATCACGTCGAGCGCTTCGAGGAAGTCGACCCCGAGAAGATCATCTGCACGGACCCGCACTCGTACAACACGTTCAAGAACGAGTACCCGGAGATCGAGTACGCCGACTTCGCCGAGGAGCCGCTGATGCAGTTCGAGTTCGACGGCGAGTGGAACAAGGACGGGAAAATCGAGGTGCTCCACTGGACGCAGGCGATCGAGGAACTCGTCGACGAGGGTCGGTTAGGGCTACAGGGCACCGAACTGGATTACACGGTGACGTACCACGATCCGTGTCACCTCGGTCGGTACAACGACGAGTACGAGGCCCCGCGGTCGCTCATCCGCGCGACCGGCGCGACGCTCTCTGAGATGCCCCGAAACCGCAACGAGTCGTTCTGCTGCGGCGGCGGGGGCGGGGGCCTCTGGATGGACATCGACGAGGAATCGAAACCGAGCGAGGAGCGGATGCGGGAGGCCCTCGAGGACACCGACGCCGGATCGGCCGTCGAGAAGTTCGTCGTCGCCTGCCCGATGTGTATGACGATGTACGAGGACGGGATGAAGACCGGCGGCTACGAGGACGACATCGAGATCGTCGACGTCGCCGAACTGCTCGTCGAGGCGATCGAGGCGGGCCCGGGTGTCGATGCGACGGGCGCAGCGGGCGCGACCAGCCAGGCCGACTGAGCGTCCCGGGGTCCGTCTCGGTCGGTAGTCGGTCTGACCGATCGTCGTTCCGTTCGGAGAGCCGACGTGTCTGATCCCGGTCGGTGCGCCCTCTATCGCGATTCTCTGCCAGATTTCGTTCGTTCGTGTCGATAAACGCGGAAAGTTATTTGTGAGCGGGTCGTGTCAGTGCGAATGGTTCGCAGGGATGTACGATCAAATACTGATACCCTACGACGGGAGCGACGAAGCCGAAAAGGGCGCTAAACACGGGATCGAACTCGCCGCTGCACTCGGATCGACCGTTCACGGCCTCTACGTCATCGACTTACCCGGCGCACCGCGGGCGTTGGCACTGCGGGACGACGAGGAGAAGATGCGGGAGGACTACCGCCGATACGGCGATCAGGTGCTCTCGGAGCTCTCGGAGATGGCCGGAGAGCACGGCGTCGACATCGTCACAGAGATGCGGACGGGCACGCCGAGCGAGGAGATCGTCGACTACGCGAAAGACGAGGGAATGGACGCCATCGTGATGGGGTCGGCCTACCGCGGGAAGATCGGCGGCCTCCTCGGCGGCACGATGGACAAGGTGGTGCGCAGCGCGACGGTTCCGGTCGTCAGCCAGCGGATGCGGATGGAAGAAATCTGACGTGGAACGAAGCGCGACTGAGACGAACGACCCGGCGGCTTACCGGTCGGAAGCCGCCTGTTGCGGACGTCTCAGGGATTGACTAACCGCTTTTCTCGGAGGTAGATGACGAGGCTCGCCGAGAGGAAGAACACACCGGCAGCGGCGTAGTTACCGATCGTCATCGCGCCCAGCGCGACGACGAAGAGCACCACGACGAGGACGGCCGCCGCCGTCGCGAGTGGATTGTCCATACACCGAGACGACACGAGAGAGAAATAATACTATCGTCGCCTCGTCAGAAGTCGTGTCGGAACTCCCAGTGGTATCGACAGCCGTGGCAGGTGGCCCACTCCGGGACGTCGATGACGTCCGGGTGTCGCCGTCCGTGTTCCATCTCGCTTCCGCAGACGGGACAGAGGAAATGCTGGAGTTCGAGGTCGGCGAACTCGTCGTAGTCGTACGTGGCCACGCAGCGGGTGCAATCGATGTCGTCGAGCGGGTACCGCTGGCTGATGTCGCTGTCACACCGGTTGCAACGCAACAGCGCGGGTGGTCGAGACGCCCACCCCACGTCACCGTCCAGCGTCGTCGTGCTCGTCTCGGGACTCGACAGTCGGAACCCGGAGTTGTCCGGATCGACGCGGAGCGGGGCGAGAACCCGGGCGCCAATGTGCTTCACCCACCCGAACACAACACGTAAAGAATCCATCACGATGAGTATTTAGGTTTGCGTGTGTTTGATCTTGCAGTGCCTGGGGGAGGCCATCAGAGCCGATCACCGCGTAAACGTCGGGTTTCGCCCCCTAGTCCACATATTCAGTCAATTACGCCACAGGAAGAGTGAGCCGTTGCACCGTAGTAAACGCACTGGCCGATAAAAAACCCGGTACGAACGAACAAGTGCTCCCCTCATATGGTGGTATTAGACGGGTTTCAGTCGCTCAATGGCGAATATTGCCCAAGTTTTATTATATCTCAACGATTGTTAATGTGTGAGGTTGTGTAACACTCCACCCAAGAGTGTCTCAACCGACGTAAGCGGCGGTGGGACACTCGCAGCGTCGATCGTACAGTCAAACGACCGAATAGGGCGGGAATGGGGCAGTGTGAGCGGGACGACGCAGTCCGCTCACCCCGAATCGAACGCAAGACGATGATACCAGAAATTCACAACAATCGCGGTTCAGCGGAGGTAGCGTATGTCAGATAGCGACGACGGAGGGATGTCCGACGGGTTGCAAGTAGAACTGTTCCATCCGGAATCGGACCGGAGCCCGGGAGACACCAACATCCAGCGGTTCGGGTTCGACATTCACCCGATCGTCTTCCCGGTCGCACTGCTGTTGATCGCGGTGTTCATCGCCGTCACCATCCTTCTCGGAGACCAAGCGGCGCAGGCGTACAGCGCGGTTCGTGGGTTCTTCGAGGGCAACTTCGGATGGTTCTACCTACTCGCGGTGAACATCTTCATCGTAACCATCCTGTACTTCGCGCTCGGCCGGTTCGGAACGATCCGGATCGGCGGCGTCGAAGCCGAAAAGGAGTTCTCCGACTTCGCGTGGATGGCGATGCTGTTCAGCGCCGGTATGGGGATCGGCCTGATGTTCTTCAGCGTCTCGGAACCGCTGTACTACGTCTCGAACGTGCCAGGGTTCTTCGGCGCTGAGGCAGGGACCGGCGCAGCCGGTGTCGCCGCGATGACGCAGACGTTCTTCCACTGGGGCTTCCACCCGTGGGCGATCTACGGCCTCGTGGGACTCGGGTTGGCGTTCTTCTCGTTCAACCGCGGGCTCCCGTTGACGTTCCGATCGATCTTCTGGCCGCTCCTCGGTGAGCGAATTTACGGGTGGCCGGGTCACCTCATCGACCTGGTGACCGTCTTCGCGACGCTGTTCGGACTGGCGACGTCGCTCGGACTGGGTGTCGCACAGGTCAACACCGGTCTCTCGTACGTCCTCGGCGATATGCTCGGTCTCGTGAGCATCCCGACCGGGACGATGCCGCAGGTAGTGCTGATCGCCGGGATCACCCTGATCGCGACGATTTCGGTCGCCGCCGGTCTCGAAAGCGGCGTCAAGCGGCTGAGCACGATCAACCTCTATCTGATGTTGACCCTGCTCGGCTTCCTCATCGTCGTCGGCCCCACGCTCTACATCTTCGGTGCGTGGGTCGAAGGCCTCGGCGCGTACTTCGGTAACTTCCTCTCGCTCGCGTTCTTCACCGGGACGCTCGGCGAGGGTGGCGGCACCGTCGGCGCGTGGACCGTGTTCTACTGGGCGTGGTGGATCGCCTGGTCGCCGTTCGTCGGGATGTTCATCGCGCGTATCTCGAAGGGCCGGACGGTCCGCGAGTTCGTGATGGGCGTGCTGTTCCTGCCGTCGCTGTTCTCGACGCTGTGGCTCGCCGCGTTCGGCGGGAGCGCACTGCAGAACACCCTCGTCGGTAACGGTGCGGCGCTGGCGACGTACAACGAACTCGGACAGACCGTCGCGATGTTCGCCCTGCTGGAGCAGTTCCCGCTCGGGGCCATCTCCGGGCTGCTCGCGACGCTCCTGGTGATCACCTTCTTCGTCACGTCCTCTGACTCGGGGTCGCTCGTCATCGACCACCTCACCTCCGGTGGCAAACACGACGTCCCGAAGGTCCAGCGGATCTTCTGGGCCGTCACCGAGGGCGCGGTCGCTGCGGTCCTGCTCATCGGTGGCGGACTCAACGCGCTGCAGACGGCGGCGATCGCGACCGGCTTCCCGTTCGCGATCATCCTCGTGTTGATGTGCTACACCGTCTATCAGGGACTGAAGAACGAACACGAGATCCTCTCCTCCGAGCAGTTCGCCGAGCGGATCCAGGATCTCACGGAGCAAGACGAGGTCGACGTCGTCACCTCGGGTAACGAGACCGTAACGGAGATTCGCGGCGGCGCAGAAACCGAGGGAGGTGACTGATCGAAACCCGAAAGTTCGCTGAACGGACCCGTTTCGACGACGAGAACCGACACTTTCCTTCCTATCTCGAATCCGAGACCGTCGACAGCGACTGCTCGGACCGGTCGCGCGTTCAGTTCGCCCAAGTGGGCGGTTCTAGTCACACCCGTCCGTCGGGTTCAATAAAACTTCCACTCGTCCTCTTCGTCGTCGCCCGGCGGGCGTCGGCTGACGCCGTCGTCGTCCTGTTCGACGTCGTCGGGCCACTGGATCCCGTCGCCTCGCACGCTGCGGTACAGCACGCCCGCAAAGGCGACGAGTAAGAGGAGCAGGACCAACGTGCCGGCGATGCTCACGAGGTCGGGGAGCGACTCGAACGGGAACTGCAGGATCCGTGCGTCGTCGGCGAGGGGGAGGGGAGGGTGCATACCTCACACTACGGGCTGGAGGCGTTTAGGTTCGGGCGGTGGCTCGTCGGTCGGAAGGGAGTGCCGAGCATCGGTCCCCGGACGTGTGCCTCAGCGCCCCTTGGCCTCGCGTTCGGCCGCGTCGGCGTGAACCCACCGACGGACCGACCCCCCGATGCCGAACGCCGCGATGCCGAACCAGGCGACGGCCCCCAGCGCGACCGGGAGAACGAGGACCGCGACTGCGCCGAGGAGACCGACGCCGACCAGACCGATCCAGGGGTCGCCGAGGCCGGCGCTCTCGGCGAGCCACGCGCCGACGACGACGTATCCGATCCCACCGAGCGTGAGCAACGCGCCGGCGAGGGCGACCGCCGCGACCGTCAGCACCGCAGACGAGTCGACGCCGAGTCCGGCGAGTTGCGTGAGCCCGTAGGCGACGAGAAAGCCCGCCAGCGCGTACGCGAACAGTCCGTAGAGCACCGAGAGCGGGACGCTCTCTGTCGAGGCGCGTACGGCAGTCCGCAGCCGGTTTCCGTACAGATAGAGGACGGCACCGCCCACGATCGTACTGCTCATAAAGGCCAGCGCCGCCCGGTAGGAAGCGGGGACCGTCGTGACCGCCGACGGGTCGACTAGCTGTAGTGATACCGCCAACGCCGTCGCGAGCGCGTCGACGGGGAGCAACGCTGTCTGGAAAATCACGACACGAGATATCACAGCGCGTGGTGAAAGTGTATCGATCGAGCGCGGCGCAGTCGGTGCGTATCCCGCGTGCCGTCACTCCCGGGTCAGTCGACCTTCCGCCACGCGGAGCGCCGAGGTGTTTTCCTCGACGTCGTGGACGCGGACGACGTCAGCGCCCCGGTCGGCAGCGATCGCCGTTCCCGCGACCGTCGGCGTCAGTCGCCCGTCGTCGGCGTAATCGACGCCCTCGAACATCGACTTCCGCGAGTGCCCGATCAGTACCGGACAGCCCAGCGCCCGTAACTCCGCGGCGCGGTCGATGAGGGCGAACGACTCCTCGGGGGACTTCCCGAATCCGCAACCGGGGTCGACGACGACCTTCTCCGGGTCGATCCCGGCCCGTTCGGCCCGGATGAGCTGTTCGTTGAGCGCGTCGATGACGTCTTCGACGACGTCGTCGTAGACCGGGGTGTCGTCGGGGTCGACGGGGATCGAGTGGCTGTGCATCAACACGAGGGACGCGTCGTGCTCGGCTATGACGAACGGCATCTCCGGATCCGCGAGCCCGGAGACGTCGTTGACGATGTCCGCGCCGGCCGCGAGGGCCGCGTCGGCCACCTCGGCCTTCCACGTGTCGACGGAGATTGGGGCGTCGAGGTCGGCGAGCGCCTCGATCACCGGGACGACTCGGTCGATCTCCTCGGCGGCCGGGACCGGGTCCGCGCCGGGGCGGGTGCTTTCGCCGCCGACGTCGATGATCTCCGCGCCCGCGTCGACCAGCTCCTGCGCGCGGTCGACGGCCGCGTCGACCGCCTCGTACTCCCCGCCGTCGTGAAAGCTGTCCGGCGTCACGTTGAGAATGCCCATCACGGCCGTGTCGTCGCCGCCGAGCGGGCCCAAGCCGGCCTCGTTCGGAGGGTCCTGCGGTCCGAGCTGTTCGCGCAGTTGCGTCGCGACGTGCCGGAGTCCCAAGTCCGCGTCCGCGAGTTCGGAGACGAGCTCTCGGAGCCCCGTGGTCGTGCCCGCGATCACCGTCGCGACCAGTTTCTGTGGGCTGCCCGCCCGCGAGCGGCGGCAGTCGACGCCGACTGCCGTTGCGAGGTCTGCGACCCGTTCGGCCTGGTCGGGCCGGAGGTAGGTCCTGAACACGCGTCGGTCGACGTCCGCGGCGGTCACTGGTCCGCCCGGTGAACCCGCGGTCGGGACGTCGAAGGCCGCACCCACGAAGGACGCGTCCACGTGCGCCTCCCGGGGTCGAACGACGGGCACCAGCGTGCGGGCCCAGCGGTCCCGCGCCTCCGCGACGGCGTACAGCGAGCCCGTGACGAGGACGAAATCGTCGGGGTCGGCGGCTTCGATGGCGGCCTCGGTGGCTTCGGCGACCGACGGCACGACCTCGACGGCGTCGGCGCGGGATTCGAGCGTTTCGGCCAGCGCGTCGGGCTCTGCGGCCCGATCGAGGTCCGGTCGGGTCGCGTACGCCGACGCAACCGGCGGGAGTGACGCGACCATCTCGTCGTGGTCTTTGTCCGCCATCGCGCCGAAGACGAGATGGAGGTCGTCGTAGGTGTAGCGGTCGAGGAGGGCCGAGAGCGTCTCCGCCGCGCCGGGGTTGTGCGAGCCGTCGAGGACGGTCATCGGCTCCGTGGACATAATCTCGAAGCGCCCCGGCCAGACGACCGATCGGAGTCCCATGGCGATGGTTTCGGGATCGACGTCCGCGATCTGTCGTGCGAGCGTCGCCGCGACGCCGGCGTTGGCGGCCTGGTGTGCGCCCAGAAGTGGAAGCTGCGTCTCGACCGACCAGTCCGGACCGGCGATCCGCACGTCGCTTTCGACCGCCGAGTGCATCCCGCGTTCAATCGCGACGACGTCCGGGCGATCCCCGTCGGTCCCCTCCTCCGTCCCCACCGCGACGACCTCGGTGATCTCGCGGATCGCCTCGAGGGCCGCGCCGGTCGCTCCCGTGACGAGCGGGGCGTTGGCGGGCGCGACCTGCGCCTTGTCGCGCGCGATCTCCTCGACGGTGTCGCCCAGCAGTTCGGTGTGTTCGAGGCTGACGCTCGTGACGGCGCTCGCGATCGGGTCGACCGCGCTCGTCGCGTCGTACCGCCCGCCGATCCCGACCTCGAGGATAGCCACGTCGACGTCCATCTCGCTGAAGTGCCGTAGCGCGAGGGCGGTCAGGACCTCGAAGTGGGTCGGTTCGTCGTCGATCTCGCGGAGTCGGTCGATGCAGGGAGCGATCTCCTCGACGTACGTCGCGAGTTGGGACTTCGGAATCTTTCGGCCGTCGACCTGCACCTGTTCGCGGAAGTCGTTCAAGCCCGGCGAGGTGAAGATACCCACGCTGACGCCCGCTCGCCGCAGCACGCTGTCCAGCATCCGGGCGGTGCTCCCCTTCCCGTTCGATCCCGCGATCTGCACGCAGTCGACGTCGTCCTGTGGGTCGTCGAAGTGCGCGAGCATCTGCGCCGTGGTCTCGATACCGAGTTTCGGCCGCCGCTGCTGGAACGAGGTGAGGTAGTCGGCCGCCTCGTGGTATTTCATACCAACGTATCGTCGTCGGTTACCTGATTAACCTATCGCAGCGGAGTCGATCCGCGGAAACTATTACAAATCAGATATTTATACGGTGGCCGACAGATTGCGAGTATATCGGATATACTTAAATCAGTCAACCGCGACCGACAGCAATCTGGGCGATGGAAATATCCAGCGGTCGTCGGTATATTCTCCAGAGCCGAGCCGTCTCCGAGCCCAGCTTCGAAAAATGTATCCCTCTTTTGGACAGCTATTTCCGATATATCCGGAGCCCAACGAAACGCGCTCGAAACACGTCTTATCTGATTTCTGTAAATTTTTTCCGATACGCTTACGTGGCCTCCGCGGGTCACCGCAAAGTATGGCCTCCGAAGACGAGGGCGGTTTCCCAACAGATTACGAGATTGCAACGAAAGCGGAGAAACAACCGATCGGCGACGTCCTCGAACCGTGGGGCGTCGGCGACGACGACGTCGAACTGTACGGCGACTATAAGGCGAAACTGTCGCACGACGCCGTAAGCCGGCTTCGTGACAACGCCGAGAACAAGGAGGGCAACCTCGTGCTCGTGACGGGGATGACCCCGACGCCGATGGGCGAGGGCAAGACGGTCACCACCGTCGGCCTCGGCCAGACGCTCAACCACGTCGGCGAGGACGCGATGATCGCGATCCGCGAACCGTCGCTCGGGCCGGTCTTCGGCGTGAAGGGCGGCGCGGCCGGCGGCGGCTACTCGCAGGTGCTCCCGATGGAGGACATCAACCTCCACTTCACCGGCGACCTCCACGCGCTCACCTCCGCGCACAACCTCATCGCGGCGATGCTCGACGCGAAGATCTCCCAGAGCGACGAGATCGACATCGACGTCAACGACGTCGCGTGGCCGCGCGCGATGGATATGAACGAGCGCGCACTCCGCGACATCGTCATCGGCCTCGGCGGGTCCTCCGGCGGCACTCCCCGCGAGAGCCGCTTCCTCCTCACGGCCGCCTCCGAGCTGATGGCCGTCCTCTGTCTCGCCGAGGACCTCGCCGATCTCAAAGAGCGGGTCGCCCGCATCATCGTCGCCTACACCGAGGACGGCGACCCCGTCACCGTCGACGACATCGACGCGACCGGCCCGGCCTCGATGCTGCTGAAGGACGCGATCAAGCCGAACCTCGTTCAGACGCTCGAGGGCACGCCCGCGTTCGTCCACGGCGGCCCCTTCGCGAACATCGCCCACGGGACGAACTCCCTCATCGCCGACAAGGCCGCCTTCGGGATGGGCGATTACCTCGTCACTGAGGCAGGCTTCGGCTCCGATCTCGGCGCGGAGAAGTTCATGAACATCGTCTGCCGCCTCGGCGACATGACGCCGAACGCGGTCGTGCTCGTCTCGACTGTCCGCGCGCTGAAGTACCACGGGATGGGCATGTGGCCCGCCGACCTCGAAGAGGTCAAGGAAGCCGGCGTCGACGAACTCGAAGCCGGGTTCGCGAACCTGGACAAGCACGTCCGGAACCTCCAGAAGTTCGGCGTCCCGGTCGTCGTCGCGCTCAACCGCTTCCCCGACGACTCGGACGAGGAGGTCCAGGCGGTGCTCGATCACTGCCGCGAGGACCTCGGCGTCCGCATCGCCGAGTCGAACGTCTTCGCCGAGGGCAGCGAGGGCGGCGTCGACCTCGCCGAGAACGTCATCGAGGCCGTCGACGAGGGCGACGAGGACGAGTTCGACCACCTCTACCCCGACGACGCCCCGATCAAAGAGAAGATCGAGACCGTCGCGACCGAGGTCTACGGTGCCGACGGCGTCAACTTCACGGGCGGCGCGGAGGACGACATCGAACGGCTCGAAGACCTCGGCTTCGACGACGTCCCGGTCTGTCTCTCGAAGACGTTCCACTCCCTGAGCGACGACCCCTCGAAGAAGGGCGCGCCCTCGGGCTGGGAGCTGGAAGTCCGCGAGCTGTACCCCTCCGCGGGTGCCGGCTTCATTGTCGCGCTAACGGGCGACGTCCTCGACATGCCGGGCCTCCCGGCCGTGCCCGCCGCCGCGGGGATGGACATCGACGAGGACGGCAACATCAGCGGCCTGTTCTGAGGCCGCCGACGCGCTGTCTCTCCC
Organism: Halobellus rufus; assembly: GCF_000739575.1. GTDB lineage: Archaea > Halobacteriota > Halobacteria > Halobacteriales > Haloferacaceae > Haloquadratum > Haloquadratum rufum. The sequence goes on from NZ_BBJO01000014.1 coordinate 219,723, forward strand.
GACGGCAGTTCGAGAATCGGCGACGGTCGAACGAGCGGTGATTTTTTGCGGCTGACGGCGTCGAGAACGATAGCGCCGCCAGCAGCGACCACACGGCGACGACCGGATGGACCGGGGCGCTTGTCACCGCTCTTCGGCGAATACCCAGAGCGCCCGATAGAGGTCCCACAGCGAACGGTCACAGCGGTCGGCGATCGCCCGATACGTCTCCAGATACTCCTCGTAGTCCGCCGCCGTCGGTGAGTCGGGGTAGTCGTCGTCGAGTTCGCCCAGCGCCCGCAGCGTCGACCACTGCCGCTCGTCGATAACGACGTACCGATCGGGGTCGATGAACTGGCAGAACGCCGATCCGATCTGGACGTCGACGCCCGAGAGCGCGGTCAACCGCCTCAGCATCTCCGCCGCCGTGTCGGCCTCGACGGCGGCCGATATCGCCTCGTGGACGTCCTCGTAATCGTTTTCGTCGTAGGCGTCCTCGATCGCGCGGCGGTCGGCGTTCGGGACCGCACCCAGGAACCGACGGCCGTACCACTGAACGACCCACTCGGGGTCGCGCCAGCCGTAGTCGCCGTCGGCGAACGTCCCGGGCAACAGGTCGACGTGCTCGTCCTCGACTGTCGAGAGCGGCTGGTAATCGGGATACCGTTCGACCCGCTCGTCGATCGCTTCCGCGGTGAGTTCCATACGCCAACCTCGGGCGCGAGGGTTCTCAGACTGTCGGCTCACAGCCGTCGGGGTGAACGCAGGCAGCTGTCGCGGACGTCGAACGCGAGCCTCGATGGTTCGGGCGAATCCAAGAATCTGAGGATCTGCGGGTCCGTTTTTATTTGCGATGTCGAAGTCGGTGGTATGTCGCCAGAAGTCGCACGGCTGGGGCACGTCGCGCTGGAAACGCCGGACGTCGAGGAGTCGCTGTCGTTCTTCTCTGACACCGTGGGGTTGGAGGTCGTCGAGCGGACGGCCGAGACCGCCTACCTGCGCGGCGTCGAGGAGTACGACCACCACACGCTCAGCCTGACGGCCGCCGAGGAGTCGGGCGTCGACCACGTCGGCTGGCAGACCGAAGAACCGGAACACGTCGCGGCGTTCGCCGACCGCCTCGAAGCGGAGGGAATCGACGTCTCGTGGGTCGAGGAAGGCGTCGAGGCGGGGCAGGGCGAGGCGATCCGCTTCGAGGTGCCGAACGGACACCGCTTCGAGCTTTACGGCGAGATGGCGAAGCCCGAACCGCCGAAGGAGCGCCGCTCGAAGCTCAAGAACCGCCAGTACGACCCCACGGAGAACCACCCCACCGCACCGAATCGGATCGATCACCTGCAGATCTGGGACGGCGACGCGCTGGAGTGCGCCGAGTGGATCCGCGACGTCCTCGGGTTCGACGAGCAGGAGTACTACGACCTCGAGGACGGCTCCCGGTGGGGGACCTTCCTCAGCGCCTGCGGCGTGAAGATCGACCTCGCGATCGTCCAGTCCGAACACGCCGACGACGACGCCGCCGTCCACCACGTCGCCTTCGAGGTCGACGGCGTCAGAGACCTCTTCGAGGCGCACAACGTGATGAACGAGAACGGCGTCCCGGTCGACGGGATCGGCCAGCACGGGATCTCGCGGGGCGAGTTTATGTACGCACGAGACCCCACCAGCGGCCACCGGATCGAGTTCAACACCGGGAGTTACCTCACGCTCGACCCCCACTGGGAGCCGGTCGAGTGGGAGGAAAACGACATCAGCGACGGCGACGACCACCAGTGGGTCGGCGGCATCGACTCGCTGGAGCGCGTCACGTACTGAATCGGGTCCCGGGAACGCCAGACACCGCTATCGACCCCTAGCAGCGAGCCTCACTGAGACGCCCGTCGACGGCGGCGTATCGAGCACGGTTTTTCACCGCTGGTCATTACTTGTATTCCGGGTAAAACGGCGACCTGACGCTTTCGTCCGGGATTCTCGGCTGAGGTATGTGAGAAAGATTCATACGCTTGGCAGGGAAGGATTCGAACAGAGATGAGCCACAACGCGGAGGGAACACAGTATGTCGAGTGAAGAACAGGAACCGGTGAAAACGATCTGTCCGTACTGCGGCGTCGGCTGCGGCATCCAAGTGATGCCCGGCGAGGAGCCCAGCGATATGCGCTTCATGCCGTGGGGCGACGCGCCGGTCAACGACGGCCGGGTCTGCATCAAAGGCGGCGCGGCGACGCAGGTCGTCGACCACGAGGACCGACTCACCACGCCGCAGATCAAAGAGGACGGCGAGTTCCGCGAGGCGACGTGGGAGGAGGCCTACGAGCGCATCGTCGAGGAGATGGAGGGGATCCGAGAGGAGTTCGGCCCCGACGCGATGGGCTTCTTCGGCTCCTCGAAGACGATGAACGAGGAGAACTACCTCCTCCAGAAGCTCGCGCGACGCTACGGCACCAACAACGTCGACAACTGCACGCGGATGTGCCACGCCTCGACCGTCTGGGCGCTCCGGACGAGCCTCGGCGCGGGCGCGATGACCAACAGTATGGAGGACCTCCAGAACGAGGCCGACGTGCTGTGGATCCAGGGCGCGAACCCCGCCGAACAGCACCCCATCGCCAACAGCAACTACTTCCGACAGGCGGTCCTCGACGGCGCGACCGTCATTCAGGTCGACCCCCACGCGAACAAGACGACCCGCTCGTTCGACATCGAGGAGACCGAGCGCCACCAGCACCTCCAACTGGAGCCCGGCACCGACATCCCGCTCCTCAACATCGTCCTCAAGACGGTGCTGGAGAACGACTGGGTCGACGAGGAGTTCGTCGAGGAGCGCACCGAGGGCATCGAGCACCTCCGCGAGACGCTCGAAGACTTCGACAAGGAGGCCGCCGCCGAGGAGTGCGGCGTCCCGCTCGAAGACATCGAACTCGCGGCCGAGAAGTACGCGAAGGCCGACAACGCCGCCATCTTCACCGGGATGGGGATGAGCCAGCACACCTGCGGCGTCGACAACGTCCAAAACGAGATCAACCTCGCGCTCATCACCGGCAACCTCGGCCGGCCCGGCACCGGCGTCAACCCGCTGCGCGGCCAGAACAACGTGCAGGGGACCTCCGACGTCGGCGCGATGCCGAACGTCCTGCCCGGCTACCAGCTCGTCGACGACGACGAGGCGCGCGAGAGCGTCGAGGACGTCTGGGGATTCGAGATCCCCGACGAGCCCGGCCTGACGAACGTCGAGATCACCGGCGCGATCGGCGAGCAGATCCAGGGGATGTACGTGATGGGCGAGAACCCGATCATGTCCGAGCCCAACGCGAACCACGTCGCCGACCTGCTCGACGAACTCAACTTCCTCGTCGTTCAGGACATCTTCATGACCGAGACCGCGGAGTACGCCGACGTGCTGCTGCCGGCCACGACGTGGGCAGAGCGCGGCGGGACCGTCACCAACACCGACCGTCGCGTCCAGCGGATGCGCGGCGTGGAGAAGGTCCACGAGAACACCAAGCACGACCTCGAGATCCTCTGTGAGGTCGGCACGCGCCTCTTCGGCGAGGGCTTCGACTTCGACACCCCCGAAGAGGTCTTCGAGGAGCTTCGACAGGTCTGCCCGAGCTACCACGGGATGACCTACGACGCGCTCGGCGAAGAGGGCATCCACTGGCCCTGCTACGAGCCCGGCGACGAGGGCGACCAGTTCCTCTACGAGGACAGCTTCGACACCGAGAGCGGACTCGGCCACATCGAGGGCGTCACCCACCAGCCCCCGAAGGAGGTGCCCGACGACGAGTACCCGCTCATCCTCACCACCGCGCGCCTCGAAGAGCACTACAACACCGGGACGATGAGTCGCCGGTCGCCGCGGCTCAACAACCAGTACCCGGAGAACTTCGTGGACGTCCACCCGAACGACGCCGAGCGCTACGGCATCGAGGACGGCGAGACGATCAAAGTCAAGTCCCGCCGCGGCGAGATCGAACTCGAAGCGCACGTGACCGAGGACATCAAGGAAGGCGTCATCTGGACGACGCCGCACTTCGCCGCCGCATCGGCGAACAGACTCACCAACGACGTCCTCGACGAGCGGGCGAAGATCCCCGAGTACAAGGCCGCCGCGGCCGAGATCGAGGTCGGCGTCGAGCCGAGCGGATCCGAGAACGCACCCGCGGACGACTGATAGGTCCCCGAAGCGGGTTTCCGGACGGGACGCTCATTTTTTGTAGCAGAAATCGGAGAACGACAGCGGTCACACCAGCAGGGCCATCTGGCCGCTCAGTCGCTCGGACGCGCGATCGAACCGCGGGCGACGGGCGTGTCGTCGTCGACGACGTCCGAGAGGTTCAGTCGGTCGAGTAGTTCGCGCGTCGGAATCCCCTCTTCGTTCCACCCACGGGCCGCGTAGTAGCGGCGGCGCAGGCCGTCGAACCAGTCCGTGTCGATGGCCTCGCCCGCGGCGGGCCCGCCCGAGAGCGGGCGCTCGAAGACCGACGGGAGCGTCTCGTCGGCCGCGTCGAACCCCTCTCTGACGTTGAACAGCCGCGTCAGCGTCCACGCGCGCTCGCCGACGCGGAGGAGTTCCGCGGGGTCGCTCGGAGCCGGCGAGTCGACGGCGGCGAGCCACTCCGCCCCGAGATCGTCTTCGAGAACCGCGCCCGCGAAGTCGTCGGCGACGAGGCTCCACAGCACCGCCGAGATGGTCTGTTCGCGTATCACGAGCCGAACCCGGTCGGTGTCGTCCCAGGAGTCGCCCTCGAATACCTCCGTTTCGGCGGGGAGCGACCGCCTGTGGCAGGCACCGCGATCGCTCGTCGCGTACGCCAGCGCCATCGTGGGCGCGCCGCGGGGGTCGTACGCGGGCAGTTCCATCGACTTAATCGTCGGCACCAGTTCCGTCCCGCCGAGGCGGTCGGCCGCGGCGTCGACGCCGTCGGCGAGGACGTCTGAGAGCTCCGAACCGCGCCGTGCGATCGATTCGATGAGTCGGCGGGCCGCCCGCTCGTCGCCGAAGTCGAGCGCAGTTTCGAGACCGAGGTCGTCGGCGGGGTCGACGAGGCCGGTCTCGGCCGCCCGGACCGTCCACGCGACGGCGTTGCCCGCGCTGATGACGTCGAGGCCGAGGCGGTCACAGGTCTGCCCGAGCGCGGCGACCGCGTCGAAGTCGTCGATCCCGAGCCCCGCCCCGAGCGACATCGGGGTCGCACCCCGAGGGACGGACTCGCCCGTCGGGGTATCGACGCGGAAGCCGCCGGGGATCTCGCTCTCCTCGCCGCGCTCGCGATCGTGCGCCGCCTCGCGAACGGCGTCGATGCCGATCCGATCCGCGCCGTCGAAGGAGCCCTCCTGCCAGCCGCGCGTCGAGAGCACGCCGACCTCGTCCGCGAAATCGACGGTTTCGAGCGTCGCGCTCGCGGCGTGCCACCGGCCGACGTCGGTCTCCCGGAAGCGGCGTTCGTACGTCGACTGAAGCGCAGCGACTTCCGGATTCGGTTGCGGGACGGCCCCGCGGGCGACGACCGCCTTCAGCCCCTTCGCGCCCATCACCGCCCCCGCGCCCCCGCGACCGGCGTGGTGGTCGCCGCCGTCGGAGGCGATCGTCGCGTAGCGGACGCGGTTCTCGCCCGCCGGGCCGACGCAGGCGACCGCGCCGTCGAGCGCGTCGCAGGTCTCGACGACGTCGCGACCCCAGAGTTCGTCAGCGGCGGAGAGCGTCGCCTCGCCGCCCTCGATTTCGAGGACTTTCGGTTCGTCCGCCGCGCCGGTCACGGCGACGCCGAGCGCGCCGTCGAGCGCGCCGACGAGCGACGACGCGAAGTTCCCGCCGCTGTAGGAGTCGAGGAACGTCCCCGTCAGCGGCGAGCGGGTGATCGCCGCGAACTGGGGCTCACCCGGGAGCAGTCCCGAGAGCGGGCCGAGCATAAACAGCAGGTAGTTGTCCGTTCCGAGCGGGTCCGTCCCCGGGTCGAGCCGATCGTAGAGGTAGCGCGCGCCGAGTCCCTTCCCCCCGACGTACTCGGCGAGCCACCGCTCGGGAAGCGGCTCCCGGCGCACCGCTCCCGCCGAGAGGTCGACGTGGAGGACGTGAGATGAGGACCCGTCGGTCATTCGGGAGAGGCTAGCAGACGCAGACTCATTAAGCGTTTGTTATGGGTCGTCTCGGCGAGCAGAGCACGCAGACGGCGGAAAAACGGGATTAAATTGGGGGAGAGTCGAACGGGTGATCCGGGTTCACCCGCGGTGGCGGGCTCACTCGGTCGTCGCGATCGCCTCGATCTCGACGGCCGCGCCCTTCGGAACCGCACCTGCACCGACGGCGCTCCGGGCCGGCGGTTCCTCCTCGAAGAACTCGCTGTAGGCCTCGTTGAACTCGTCGAAGTCGTCGATGTCGTCGAGGAAGACGGTCGTCTTCAACACGTCCGACAGCGAGAGCCCCTCGGACTCGAGGATCGCCTCGACGTTCCGGAGACACTGTCGCGTCTGGACGGCGACCGACTCGTCGTCGAGCAGTTCGCCGTCCGTCGTCAGCGGGAGCTGCCCCGCCGTGATCAGGAGGCTGCCGTTGGTCGTCGCCTGACTGTACGCGCCCACTGCGGCCGGGGCGTCGTCCGTGCTGATAGTCCGCTTCATACGGTTCGGGGTATCCAGCCGACCGACTTAAAACTCGGTTGGTCGGATCGGACGCCACACAACGTGAAGGGAGACCGAGAGATCGTGTCGACCGGCGTCGTCTTGGAGGACAGACGCAGCGTCGAGCCTCACTGATTGATGACGACGATCGCGACGAGCGCCAACCCGATTCCGGCCGCCTTCTGCATCGAGAGCGGTTCGCCGAGCGCGACGATGCTGATCACCGCGGCGGTCACGAAGTACATCCCGCCGATCGTCGAGACGATCGCCGTCGAGCCGACAGTGACGCCGATAAACGTCGAGAGGACGCCGATCGCAGCCGCGACGCCGGCGACCGCCGAGTAGAGAAGCCCGCGGTTGGTCACCGCCACCGACGCGTCGGAGGCGACCACGTACACCCCGGCGACGATCGTCGCCGTGAGATAGGAGACGAACGCCGCCATCTCCGGATCGATGCTGTTGGAGGCGACGTCGCCGAAGGTGATCCAAAACCCCCACGCGAGCATCGTCCCGAGGCCGAAGACGATCGCCGGGTTCACGCGGGATCCCCCAGATTACCGCTGCTCGACCACGAAGAGATCCGTGCGAAGTCCAAACCCGATCCGCCTGCTGATAGCAGTCCGATGTGCATACGGACTGTTCGAAAACGGGGTCAATCAGAGTGCCGATGAACCACAATTAGTAGGTTAACTGACAGTACAGTTTTATTCCGGGTTCGAGTATGTCTGATAGTGGTTGACTCACAGGGACAGTCCGACGAGCGTCCGTTCGAGGAGGTGTTCTACCCGGCGGACAGGGTCCCGCTCGTCGCGTGGCGGGAGTTCACGGGGGCGAAATCGGCGGTCGCGCTGATGGGCGTCATCACCGTGTTGGCGTTCGTGACCGGCCTCTCGAACCTCAGTCAACCCGACCCGATCGTCGAGGGACCACTGGCCGCGTTCCTGCCGATGGCCGAGGGGTTCGCGAGGTTCGCCGGCGTGCTGTTCGCGTTCCCGCTGGGGCTGGTCACTGTCGGTCTCCAGCGGCGAAAGCGGATCGCCTGGCGGGTCGGACTGGCGCTGCTTCCGGGCCTGGTGCTGCTGCCGCTCGTGACCGGTCGGGCGACCGAACTCCCGCTCTTCGTCCTCAGTCTCTCGGCGATACCGCTGCTCGTGCTCAACCGCGAGGGGTTCGAGCAGCGGATCGACCTCTCGTCGCTGCAGATCGCATCGCTCGCGGCCATCGTCGGCGTCGGTCTCTACGGGACCGTCGGCGCGTACGGGCTTCGCGGGCAGTTCCTCGAACTGAACGGCTGGGGCGACGCGTTCTACTACGTCGTCGTCACCATCGCGACGGTGGGCTACGGGGACATCACGCCGGTCACGCTCGAAGCGAGACTGTTCTCGCTGTCGGTGATCCTGTTCGGAACCGGCGCGTTCACCGTCGCCGTCGGCGCGCTCATCGGCCCGGCGATCGAATCGCGGATGGCGGCAGCCTTCGGAACAATGACCGCATCAGAGCTTTCACTTCTCGAGGACCACGTCGTGGTGCTCGGGTCCGGCGACGTGACAGAATCGTTCCTCGACAGCGTCGGCGACGAGACCGACGTCGTCGTCGTGACTGCCGACGCCGACGTGGCCGCAGAACTCGCCGAGGCCGGCGTCGAGGTGCTGACGGACGATCCGACCGACGAGTCCGCGCTTCGAGACGCGCAAGTCGACGTGGCGCGCGGCGTGGCCGTCGCGAGCGACGACGACGCCGTCAACGTCCTCGCCGTGTTGGCGACCCGAAACGTCAACCCCGACGTGAGAGTCGTCGCCGTCGCGAACGAGGAGACGCACGTGGAGAAGTTGACCGCCGTCGGTGCCGACGAGATCATCGACCTGCGCGCGATCGGCGGGCGGTTACTGGGCGAATCACTGCTCGATACGGAGCCGGAAGCGAGCGAGGAATCGGCTTCTGAGGGAACGACAAACCGGGGATCCACCGAGTGACGTACAGAGCTATCGATCGCCTCGATTCGGGTTCCCGCCGGCAACAGAATAATAGCAGTTCGTGCTAACACCCCACATATGAGCGGATCCGACGGGACCGAGTCGCCACGGCTGCTGCTCCGGGTGCTCTCGCTGACGTTCGTCGGCGCGGGAGCGGTCGTGCTCGTCGGGTTCTTCTTCCCCTCGATCGTCGCGGACGCGCTCGGCGGCCGCTCGTGGCTCCTGCTGTCGCTCTTGTTCTTCGGCTCCGGGCTCGGATACCTCGCGGCGCTGCCCTACGAGGAAGTCCGCTCTGAGGGTTCCAGCGCGGGATCGCTGCTTCACATCCGTCGAGAGTCGCTGTGGTCAGTCGTCTCCAATCTCGTCAGGATGCATGATCCGGTCGTCCTCGGACTGCCGGTTGCCGTGTTCGCGCTCTACTTCGCCCTCCAGACGGGCGCGCCCGCGGCGACCACCGAGGGCGTCGAACTCGTCACCGACGTCGTCCTTCGCGGGTTCGGTCCGGTGCTCGTCGGGACCGTGTTGCTCGCGGTCGGGTTCTCGGCGTTTCTGGTGTTGGGTTCGTGGGGTGACATCAGACTCGGCGGCGACGTCGAACCGGCCTACACGTTTCCGACGTACTTCGCGCTGGTGTTCACCGCGGGCATCGCTGCGGGGATCGTGTTCTGGGGGCCCGCCGAAGCGCTCTTTCACTATCAGTCGCCGCCGCCGTACTTCGACGTCGCCCCGCAGTCGGACGCCGCGATCGACGCTGCACTCACGTACGCGCTCTTTCACTGGGGCGTCAGCGCGTGGAGCGCGTACGCGGTCGTCGGCGTCCCGATCGCGTACTTCGTCTTCGAACGCGGCGCGCCGCTGCGAGTCTCCTCGATACTGACACCGTTTCTGGGCGTCGACGGCCTCGACTCCCGGTGGAGCCGCGTCGTCGACACGATGGCGGTGTTCGCGACAATCGGTGGCATCGCGACCTCGATGGCGCTGGTCTCCCAGCAGTTTCTGACCGGCGTCGAGTTCCACTGGAGCGGACGGCGGGTCCGATCGCGCCCGTGCTGTTCGCCGTCGGACTCGCCGTCGTGTACGTGCTGTCGGCGGTCACCGGGCTACACCGCGGGATCAGGCGGATCGCCGCGGTCTGTGTCGTGTTGTTCGCGGTGTTCGCGGTTCTGCTGGTCGCAGTCGGGCCGCGGTCCTTCGTCGTCGACCGCGGCAGCGGCGCTATCGGCTCCTACCTAGTCAATTTCGTACCGATGAGCCTCCGCTCCTCGGGGGCGTGGGTGACCGACTGGACGATCTGGAACTGGGCGTGGTGGTTCTCGTGGGCCCCGTTCGCCGGGACGTTCCTCGCGGCGCTCTCGCGCGGCCGACGCATCCGGACCGTGGTGTTGACGACCGTCGGAGCGACGTCTGCCGCGACGATGGCGTGGTTCCTCGTCGTCGGCGGGACGTCGCTGTCGATGCAGCACCGCGGGGTGGTCGACGTCCTCGCCGCCGTCGAGGCGAGAGGCGGGACCGAGGCCGTGGCCGGCTTTCCGCTGCTCTCGGGGCTGCCACTGGGCGACGTCCTGATATTCCTCTTTTTGGGGCTCATCGTCGTGTTCATCGTCACATCCGCAGACACCTCGACGATGATCGCGGCGATCCTGGCCTCCCGTCGCGGCGTCGCACCCTCACGCGGAGGAATCGCGCTCTGGGGCGCGTTTCAAGCCGCCGTCGCGCTCGGCGTCGTGCTGGTCGGCGGGGGCGAGACACTCCAGGCCCTGGCGGTGCTCACGGGCGCGCCGTTCGCCGTGCTGGCACTGGTCGCGATGGTCGGGTTCGCCCTCGCGTGCGTCCGGGAAGAGCGCGGACGGGGCCACACGTCGCTGGTGAGTCGCGTGAGAGGGCGTCTCCCCGCGATTCAACTGCATCACGACGTCGATCCCGGAGACAGAGAGGAGTGATCTGGGTCGAAGACGCCGGAGCGTGACGGCTCAGGCGGTCGCGATCGACCGGCAGAAGTTCTCGACGATCCGCTTTCCGGCGTCGGTGAGGATGCTCTCGGGGTGGAACTGCACGCCGTAATGGGGTTTCTCCCTGTGTTCGACGCCCATCACGACCCCCTGTTCGTCGTCGGTCGCGGCGGTCTCGACGAGAACGTCCGGGATGGAGCCGGGTTCGACAGCCAGCGAGTGGTACCGACCGACCTCGAACGTCTCGTCGACGCCCTCGTAGAGGAGACCGCCGTCGTGACGCACGAGCGACGGCTTTCCGTGGACGACGTCCGGCGCGTGGCCGACGGGCGCGCCGTGGACCGCACAGAGCGCCTGGTGGCCGAGACAGACGCCGAGGGCCGGATAGTCGGTCTCCGAGAACACGTCCATCGAAATCCCGGCGTCCCGCGGCGTTCCCGGCCCGGGAGAGACGACGATACCGTCGGGATCGAGATCCCGGATCCCGGACACGTCGATGGCGTCGTTGCGGCGGACGGCGACGTCCGCGAACTCGCCGACGTACTGGACGAGGTTGTACGCGAACGAGTCGTAGTTGTCGACGATGAGGATCATCGCGACTCGTCCACCTCCAGTGGTCGCGGGTTTTCGGACCCTCTCGATTCGGTTCGTTCGGATCCATCCGATTCTGTCTGGTCGGATCCGCTCGATTCTGTTCGTTCGGAGCCCTCGACGGCGAAAGAGGCCTGCGCGCCGAGCGCCTCGTCGACGGCGGTGATGAGCGCTCGCGCCTTGTCGAGGGTCTCCTGGTACTCGTCTTCGGGGACCGAGTCGTGGACGATTCCCGCACCGACGCGGAGCCGATACTCGTCGCCGCGGCGGACGAGCGTGCGGATGACGATGTTCAGCGTCGCCCGGTCGTCGAACCCGAAGATCCCGATGCTGCCGGTGTAGGGTCCCCGACGAGTGGCCTCGACCTCGTCGATGATCTCCATCGTCCGCGGCTTCGGCGCGCCGGTGATCGTCCCGCCTGGGAACACCGCCGCGACGGCGTCTGCGATCGTCGTCTCGGGGCGGCGGACGCCCTCGACGAGCGACACGAGGTGCATCACCTCCGAATACCGATCGATCCGGCGGTACTCGGACACCTCGACGGTGCCGTACTCGCTGACCTTCCCGAGGTCGTTGCGTTCGAGGTCGACGAGCATCGCGTGCTCGGCGCGCTCTTTCTCGTTCGAGCGCAGATTCGCCTCCAGTTCGGCGTCCTCCTCTGACGTCTCGCCCCTCGGGCGCGTTCCGGCGATCGGTTCCGTGACGAGTCGGTCGCCGTCGACCTCCAAGAGCAGTTCCGGGCTGGCGCTGACGAGGTCCACACCCGGGAACTCGAGCAGTCCCGAGTACGGCGCGGGATTGACCCGCCGGAGCGCGTCGAACGCATCCACCGGGTGGACCGCCGCCGGCGCGACGAGGCGGTGGGAGACGTTCGTCTGGAAGGTGTCGCCGTCGCGGATGTGGCGTTTGATCGTCGAAACCCGGTCGGCGAACGCGGACTCCCCGCACTCGCTCTCGAAGGTCGCGCTGCTCGCGCTCACCGGAGGGCTCGGTATCGTTTCCGGTTCCGAGTGGACGGCCTCGGATATATCGAGCGCCCGATCGAGAGCAGCTTCGTAGCTGGCCTCGTGGTCGTCGCCGACGACGGGACACGTCGTGATCCGGAGTTCGACGCCGTCGTCCTCGCGGGGTTCTTTCCACGCCACGACGCGGTCGAAGACGCCGAGTTGGAGTCGGGGGAGGCCGTCGTCCGCCGTGGTGTCGGGAAGCGATTCCAGTTCGCGGGCCACGTCGTAGGAGAGCCAGCCGAAGGCACCGCAGGGTAGGGTACCTCGCAGTCGCCACGAACGAGGGACTCGCGATCGAGCAGCGAGTCGATCGTGTCGATGGTAGGGGTTTCACCGAACGATGCGTCCGGCTCGGCGGAGACGTCGACACGCTCGATCGGATCGACGGCGAAGTAGCCCCATCCCGACTGTCCGCCCGTCGTTTCGAGGTAGACGCCGTCCGCGCCGTCGTGACGAACACGCCGATACGCATCGAACGGGTCAGAGACCACTGTTCGAACCTCGACCGGAACGCGGGCCCCGTCGGGGGCGGAGGCCGCGGTCTCGAGGAACTCCTCTCGCTCGGTTACGACCGTGGTTTCGCTCATCTGATACGAAGTACTCCCGCCGACGGTCACGGGACGTGACCCGGCAATTTCTATCGGAGGTGGATCGTATACACGAAAAAATCTTGCGTGACCGGACAGCTTGGGTCAGCTTGTGTGATGAGATATCCTTTCACATCGAGACGTTCGGGTGGGCTCCAGCAAATACGAGGTAAGTAAAGATTTTCTGATGGTTTTGTGTGTGATCTGTTCGGGTACGAGTCGACCGTTCGATGGGATTTTCACTCGGAGGCTCGCAGATTCGTTATGTCCGAACTGACGGCACATCACGTCGGCGTCACTGTCGACGATCTCGAACGGTCCGTCGCGTTCTACCGCGATACGCTCGGGTTACCGGAGCTCGCTCGGTTCACGGTCGGCGGAGAGGCCTTCGCGAAGGGAGTTGGGATCGAGGGTGCGGAGGCCTCGTTCGTGCATCTCGACGGGGGAGACGTCCGAATCGAACTGGTCTCCTACGAGTCCACCGGTGGATCTCCCGATGGTACCGACGACGAGGGGGGAGCGGAGTCACGCCTCGATCAGGCGGGAGCGACGCACATCGGACTCACTGTCGACGACGTGGTCGGGTTTTACGACTCGCTTTCCGACGACGTCGAAACGATAAGCCGACCACAGACCACAGAATCCGGAACGACGATTTTCTTCGTTCGCGATCCCGAAGGGAATCTCGTCGAAGTGCTCTCGACGTGACTTCGTTCCGTCTCAGATAGACACAGATATTGGGAACTCATTCAATATAAACCGTTAACAATGGATGAGATGTAAAAATACCCGAACGAGTACTGACAAAGCCTCAGGTACGTGTGGTCCCAAAGAGTAGGTACGATGGCAACAGCCAACGAATTCGAACGAACGCGAACCGCTGCAGAAGAGACCGACTTCTATCTCCCGGCGTCGTCGATCTCGACGGCCCTCGACCGTATCGAGACGGTGGTCGGTCGGTTTGTCAGGCGCCACGGCGTCGTCCTGATCCCCGACACGTACAACAAGTAACCACGACGCGCCGTTTTCCGGAGATTACGTCACGTCGGCGGTTTCGATGCGAATTTTCGAGGCGGTTCACGCTGGGTTGGGTGTGAGAGATCCGTTTCGACAGTATGGGTAGCGTACGGTCGAATAATCCGAGCCGACGACACACCCCCTCCACTTTGTCCGCAGTACTCCGCGAGTGGGAGGGGGATGATCGCGAGGTCGCCCCTCTGGAAACAGATTCGCCCCCGGCGAAGCACAGCTTCTCGTATGTGACTCTCCGATAACGACTCGCTCACACTGACTTGCGTCTGCGCGATTGACACCCACACCACGATGTCCGCTGAAAGCCCACTAGGAGACTCAGTTGCAGTCTCCTCAAGGACAGATAGGCCATCGAACAGAGCGAGTCGTTCCCGCGGCGTTCGGGAACACCACGATGTCCGCAGTTCTATCCATCGGACGCTTCCGATCGGCCTCGGAGTGGTATTCGCCGCACTGTTCGGATGTGCACCCGACCCTCCCCCTCCACTTTGTCCGCTGTTGTTGGAAGAAACGCCACCGTTGTCAGGGGGAACTCCGCTGTTGGTAGTGAAACCGAGCGAGTGAAGGAATACCGAAGTGGCAAGCAAAACCTCGATCGACGACGAGGATCGCGAAATCACGTCACGCGACGATAGCGTCAGTGCTGAGTTCGGTCGCCACGCCGGACCGAGGATCACGGCGAACGGAAATCACAGTCAGTGGCGACGAAGAACACGGACACGCGCGAATAGGCGGTTGAACGTGATCCCACGTCAACCGCTATTAATTGAGACCACGGACCAATTAAATCTAACTAGTAATAAAACCTGTGTTAACAAATAGACGGATTCGACCCCCCACCCAATACCCGGTTAACTGCGGACAAAGTGGAGGGGGTGTGTTCGACCACCCTTTATTTCAACGAGAACAGCGGACACTCCGGACACCGTGGTTTTATTTATGTAGTGCTCGAATACTGGTGTGTAATGGTCCTCTTCGAGCGGGACAACGATATCTATCGTGATCGAGACGCCTTACGGGAGGACTACCAGCCGGAAGCGCTCGTGGGACGAGACGAGGAGTTACAGACGTATCAAGCTGCCCTGCAGCCGGTAATCAACGGGGAGCAACCGAACAACATCTTCCTGTACGGGAAGACCGGCGTCGGGAAGACGGCGGCGACGAAGTACCTCCTCGCGCACCTCAAAGAGGACGCCGCACAGTACGACGACATCGACCTCTCCGTGATCTTCCTGAACTGCGACGGCCTCACGAGTTCCTACCAGATCGCCACACGTCTCGTGAACAACCTCCGATCCGAGGCCAACCAGATCTCGACGACCGGGTACCCGCTGGCGTCCGTCTACGAGATGCTCTGGGAGGACCTCGACGACCGCGGTGGGACCGTCCTCGTCGTTCTCGACGAGATCGATCACGTCAACGACGACAGCATCCTCTATCAGCTCCCGAGGGCTCGCGCGAACGGCGACCTCGAAGTCGCCAAAATCGGACTCATCGGCATTTCGAACGACTTCTCGTTCCGCGACGACCTCTCACCGAAGGTCAAAAGCTCCCTCTGTGAACAGGAGCTTCACTTCCCCGCGTACAACGCGGAGAACCTCCGGGCGATCCTCGAACAGCGGAGCGAGGTGGCCTTCCACGACGACGTCCTCAGCGACGAGGTCATCCCGTTGTGTGCGGCCTACGGTGCGAAGGACGCCGGTGACGCGCGACAGTCGATCGACCTCTTGATGAAGGCCGGCGACCTGGCCCGGGACGAGGAGACGGCTCAAGTCACCGAAGAACACGTCCGTCGCGGTCGACGCGCGCTGGAACGCGGACGGATCAAAGAGGGGATCAACGGCCTCACCGAACACGGCCACCTCGTCCTCTACGCGCTCTTGACGCTCGATCTCGAAGGCGAAGCGCCCATCCGGTCTCGCGACGTGAGGCCTCGATACACTCGCTTCGCCGAACTCGCTAACCGCGATCCCCTCGTCCCGCGTCGGATGCGCGATCACCTCAGCGAGTTGGCTATGTTGGGCATCGTCTCGGTCACCGAGCGCAACGAGGGTCGACGCGGCGGCACCTACCGCGAGTACGCGCTCGATATGGACGTCGAACTGATCCTCTCGGCGATGACGGACACGGTCGAAGTCGTGGGCGTCCACGACTCGATCACGCCGTACGTCGACACGGACGACGATCAGGAACCGCCGACGCTCGAAGACTTCTCACAGGTCTAACCCGATCGACCCGGGACGCCGACGGCCTGCGACACGGAGCGATCTACGACACTGAGCGACCCGCCGAGTACCATCGCTGCGGCACGCGTTACGGTTCGCCGACCGATTCGTCTCTCCTGGTACCACACCACGATGTCCGTAGCTATCGACTCGATCGTCCCGGAGCGACGCGCTCTCACTGCTTCTCCGGACACTGTGGTGTGTCCGCGTTCACAGCCTATCACTATGCTGCTGGCTTTCACCGACTTTTCTCAGGACGTCGTGGTGTCTCGCGATCGAGGTAACAGCGGACACCGAGGGGTCCTAACAGCAAACTACCCCCAATCGACCACGTGGCGTCCACCGTTACCAGTTACTTGTCGGATCAGTCGGCTTATCATCCGCCCCCCTGACTGTGGACGTATCTGTATGTTCGGTACGAGCGGGATACGCGGACCAGTCGGCGAAGCGGTGGACGCCCGGCTCGCTGTCGACGTGGGTCGCGGCGTCGCGAGCGAGGCGGATAAAGTCGTCGTCGGACGCGACGTACGAGAGACCGGGGCCGTCCTCGCAGACGCACTCTCCGCGGGCCTGCGCGAGTGTGGGACCGACGTGATTCGCCTTGGAATCGTTTCGACGCCGACGCTCGCGAGGAGCGTCCGGTGGTTCGGCGCTGACGCCGGAGTCGGCATCACCGCATCGCACAACCCCGCCTCCGACAACGGAATCAAACTGTGGAACCCCTCGGGCCAGGCGTTCACGCCCGCCCAGACGGACGCGATCGAGGAGCGTCTCGACGCCGACGACGCCCAGACGGCCCCGTGGGACGAGTTCGGAACCGAACGGCCCGTCGATGACGCCTCCGCGAGACACGTCGACCAACTCGTGGCGACGGTCACGGAATCGGACTCGTTGTCGGCGACAGTTTCGGAATCGGATCTACCCGAATCGGTTACCTCGAAAGCGTCCCCGTTCGAGGGACTGACGATCGTCGTCGACTTGGGCAACGGCACTGGCCGGGTCACCGTCGACGCGCTGTACGAGCTGGGCGCGACCGTTCACACACTCGATGGACAACCGGACGGTCGCTTTCCGGCCCGGAAGAGCGAACCGAACGCCGAGACCCTCGGCGCGCTCCGATCGGCGGTCCCGGCCCTCGACGCCGACCTCGGAATCGCTCACGACGGCGACGCAGACAGGATGGTCGCCGTCACCGCCGAGGGGGAGTACGTCCCCGGCGACGTCCTCCTGGCGCTTTTCGCACGCGACGCCGTCGACGGTGCCGTGCCTTCCGACCCCGAGTCCGCCCGTGCGGCTCCCGACACGAAAACGACCGGGACGGGCACCGGACCCGCGCGCGTCGCCGTCCCAGTCGACACGAGCTTACTGGTCGCCGACGCAGTGACCGAGGTCGGCGGCGAGGTCGCGTACACACCCGTCGGCGACGTCCACGTGGCGGAGGCGGTCTCACGGGAGGGGTTCGTCTTCGGCGGAGAGCCCTCCGGCGCGTGGATCTGGCCCGAGCAGACGCTCGCGCCGGACGGCCACCTCGCGGCGCTCCGCCTCGTCTCGCTCCTCGCGCGGCGCGGGTCTCTCGACGGGCTCCTCGATGCACTTCCGACCGACGCCTACGTCACCCGTCGCGAGAATATCCCTGTCGAGGACCGATCCGCGTCGATGGAGGCCGTCGAGCGGGAACTCCGCGACCGGTACAACGACATCGACTCCATCGACGGCCTCCGCGTCGAGACCGACGACGGATGGTTCCTGGTCCGACCGAGCGGAACGGAACCGCTCGTTCGGGTGACGGCGGAAGCCCGAGAAGACCGGGCCGCAGACGAACTCCTCGAATCGGCGCTCGACGTCGTCTCGGCCAACGCCGTCCGCTGACGATCGGTCTTTCAAACGGGGGAGGTCGACCTTTCTAACAGCGGACATACTGGTGTTCGAAACGGAGAAAAACGGCTGGAGAAACCTCCTATCGCGGGGATCAGACTAGGAGCACGTTTGGCACGTTCGCATAGGGGCCGATCCGAACCCGACGGAGCTGTGTGCGCTGGATTCCGCCCGATGTGGCCGTCAGTACGCCGGCCCTCTTCAGCGGAACAGGCCGAGTAGATCGTAGTCGTGATCGGGTTCGTACCGACGGAACAGCAGGCTGTTCGTCAGCACCGACACCGACGAGAACGCCATCGCGCCGGCGGCGAGCACGGGCTGGAGTAACCCGAGGGAGGCGAGCGGAATCATCGCGGTGTTGTACCCCAGCGCCCAGACGAGGTTCTGCTTGATCTTCTGGAGGGTCGCATCGGAGATACGGATGGCCTTCACGACGTCCAGGGGGTCGTCGCGCATCAGCGTCACGTCCGCCGCTTCGATGGCGACGTCGGTCCCCGAACCGATGGCGGTGCCGACGTAGGCGACCGCCAGTGCGGGGGCGTCGTTGACCCCGTCGCCGACCATCATCGCCTTCCGGCCCTCGTCTTGGATCGATTCTACGGCGTCGGACTTGTCCTCGGGGAGGACCTCCGCGCGGACGTTCTCGGGATCGATGCCGACTCGTTCGGCGACGGCGCGGGCGGTCCGCTCGTTGTCGCCGGTGATCATCATCACGTCGATACCGCGCTCTCGGAGCTGGCTCACGGCGTCTCTCGCGCTGTCCTTGACGGTATCGGCGTCGGCGAGGACCCCGATCAGTTGGCCCTCGCTCCCGTCGCCGTCCGAATCGGCGGGTACTCGGGCGACGAGCATCGCGGTCTTGCCCTCGTTTTCGAGCCGCTCCATCGTCTCCGCGGCGGGCGAGGGATCGATCCCGTTGTCCTCGAGCAGCTTCCGATTGCCGACGAGGATCTCGTCGCCGTCGACGGTCGCTTCGACCCCGTGGCCGGGGACGTTCTCGAACGCCTCGGGTTCGCTCACCTCGAGACCGCGCGCTTCCGCTCCGTCGACGATGGCGCGAGCGAGGGGGTGTTCACTGCCGCTCTCGGCGGACGCGGCCAGTCGGAGGACGTCGTCCTCGGAGAGCGAGTCGCGGGAGAGGAGTTGGCCGCCGTCGGTCGCCGAAGCGCCGTCCTCCGGGGTCGCGTCCCCGCCGTCTGCCGCGAGACTGCTGTCGTCACCGAATACGACGACGTCGGTGAGCTCCATCTCTCCCTCGGTGAGCGTTCCGGTCTTGTCGAAGACGACTGTGTCGACGTCCTTGGCGCGTTCGAGCACGTCGCCGCCCTTGAACAGGACGCCGTTCTGCGCGCCGATGGTCGTGCCCACCATCGTCGCGGCGGGCGTCGCGAGCCCCAGCGCACAGGGACAGGCGATCAGGACCGCCGAGGCGAAGACGATGACCGCGAACTCGAAGACCGAGACTGCCCCGCCCGCGATCGCCGGTCCGCCGGCGACGAGTCCCCACAGGGGGAGCCACTCGACGACGCTCGCGAGCGTTCCGGGGAACAGGTACCAGACGACGCCCCAGAGGAGCGCGTTCGCGATGACCGCGGGCACGAAGTACGCCGAGATGCGGTCCGCGAGATTCTGGATCTCGGGCTGGCGGGACTGGGCCTCCTTGACGGTTTGGACGATCTGCTGGAGGGCCGTATCGGAGCCGACCTTCGTCGCCTCGACGACGAGCACGCCGTTCTCGTTGATCGTCGAGCCGACGACCTCGTCGCCCTCCTCCTTCTCGACGGGGACGGACTCGCCGGTCACCATCGACTCGTCGACGGCGGACTGGCCGTCGACGACCACGCCGTCGGTCGGGATCTGCTCGCCCGGGCGGACCTTCATCCGGTCGCCGACCTCGACGTCTTCGAGCGGGATCTCGCGCTCGTTGCCGTCCTCGTCGACGACGGTCGCCGTGTCCGCTTCCATCTCCAGTAGCTTCCGGAGCGCCTCGCCGGCCTGCCCCTTCGAGCGGGCCTCGAGGTAGTTGCCGAGGGTGATGAACACGAGGATCAACGCCGCCGTGTCGAAGTAGAGACTCCCGGCGATGGCACCAGCGAGGACAGACACGGAGTAGACGTACGCCGTCGTGGAGCCGAGAGCGATGAGCACGTCCATGTTCGCCCGGCCGTTCGTCACGATCGCCTTGTAGGAGTTCTTGTAGAAGGGCCACCCGAGAACGACCTGAACGGGCGTCGCGAGCGCGAACTCGACCCAGCCGAACTCGACGCCGAAGACCGTTTCCGGGAACACGGCACCGCCGAGCAGGAGTTTGTCGACGATGAAGAACAGAAGCGGCGTCGAAAGCGCCGCGCCGAACAGCGTGAGCCGGCGCTGCTTGCGGATCTCGGCCTCCCGAGCGGCGTCGCGTGCGTCCCCGCCGGACTCCTCGGTATCGTCCTCTCGAACCGGCGAGTAGCCCGCGTCCTCGATGGCGTCGTACATCTCCTCGCGGGAGACGTCCGCCGGGTTGTACCGCACCTGGGCCTCGTCGGTCGCGTAGTTCACCTCGCGTCGATGACGCCGGGAAGGTTTTCAAGAGCCTCTCGGTTGGTGTCGGCGCAGTTCGCACACGTCATGTCCGAGATCGCGATCGAGACGGTCTCGGAGACGACGCCGTAGCCGGCGTTCTCGATGGCCGCGTATATCTCTCCGAGCGATACGGTGTCGGGATCGTACTCGACGGAGCCCTCGTCCGTCGCGAAGTTGACGTTCGCCTCGACGACGCCGTCGAGGGTCTCGAGGGCGTCCCCGACCGTCGCCGAACAGTTGGCACACGACATCCCCGTGATGTCGAGGTGGGCAGTTCTCGTGTTCATCTTACTGTACACTACGGGTCCCTCTCTTAGTGCAGTTGTCCCTTCGAAAGCGAAGCTAAGCAGCGTACGAAATTCACAATCGAATCCAGTCTGCGAATCTTAGCTGAAAGTGAACGGTCCTCGAACGTCACTCCGACAATGCCGCTCCGGGCGACACTCGGCGTACTTCGCTCACTCTGTCCCACGTCGCGACGAGCTCTTGTTGGACAGGGGGCGTCCGTCCTCACTGCGAGTGCCTCCGTAAGACTGTCACCGGGTCGGACGGCTTTGGATTCGAAAGCTGACTTCCGGCCGTAGACGGCCATCGGTAGGTCTGTGGAGGACGTGCACCCGCCTGGATTCTGCGACGACATCTCTTTTCCCGACGAAATCTTCGGCTGATAGTCGCCCGAACAGCGAAAAACGTTTATATACGCTGTCGGATAGATCAAACTGAACGATTTCGTCCGTTCGGTCGCGTCGCAGCTTTCGACGACGACCCAGCAACAACGATTCCGGTGGTGGGGGCTACGGATTTTGGTGGCTCTCGCCCACGGCTTTCCACTATGTATGAGCACTAACGACACCACGGATCCGCTCGAAGCGGTCAGAGCCGAACTCGAAGAAGAAATCCCCGAAGACCTCGTCGTCTCCCGCGTCGCCTACGAGGGCCCCGAACTCGTCATCTACACCGAGACCCCCCGCGCGTTCGCCGAGCGAGACGGGCTGATTCGGCGACTCGCGAGCAGCCTCCGGAAGCGCATCACGGTCAGGCCGGCGGCGGGAACGCAGCTGGACCCCGCGGAAGCGAAACCGAAGATCCTCGATCTGATCCCCGAGGAGGCCGGCATCACGAACCTCCAGTTCTATCCGGCGACGGGCGAGGTGCTGATCGAGGCGCAGAAACCGGGCCTCGTCATCGGTCGACGAGCGAGCACGCTGCGGGAGATCACTCAGGAGGTCGGTTGGACGCCCGACGTCCTCCGGACCCCGCCGATGGAGTCCTCGACGGTCGACAACGTCCGCAACTTCCTGATGCAGGAGCGCGACGACCGCCGCGACTTCCTCGAGCGCGTCGGGAAGCGAATCCACCGCGAACAGACCGAAGAGACCGAGTGGGTCCGCGTCACGACGCTCGGTTGCTGCCGGGAGGTCGGCCGCGCGAGTTTCGTGCTCAGTACTCCCGAGACGCGCATCCTCGTCGACTGCGGCGACAAACCCGGCGCGGAGGGCGAAGTCCCCTACCTGCAGGTGCCGGAGGCGAACCCGATCGCCGACCTCGACGCGGTCGTGCTGACGCACGCGCACCTCGATCACTCGGCGCTGCTCCCGCTGCTCTTCAAATACGGATACGACGGCCCGGTCTACACGACCGAGCCGACGCGGGATCTGATGGGGCTGCTGCAACTGGACTACCTCGACGTGGCCGCCAAAGAGGGGCGGACGCCCCCCTACGAGTCCGAGATGGTCCGCGAGGAGCTCAAACACACGATCACAGTCGATTACGGCGACGTCACCGACATCGCGCCGGACGTGAAGCTGACGTTCCACAACGCCGGCCACATTCTCGGCTCGGCGGTCACGCACTTCCACATCGGCGACGGCTTCCACAACATCGTCTTCTCCGGCGACATCCACTACGACGACACCCGACTGTTCAACGGGGCCTCGAACGACTTCCCCCGCGTCGAGTCGCTGGTGATGGAGTCGACGTACGGCGGCCGCAACGACTACCAGACAGACCAGGAGGACTCCGAGCGCAAACTGATCGAACTCATCCGAGAGACGTACGACCGCGACGGAAAGGTCGTCATCCCCGCCTTCGCCGTTGGGCGCTCACAGGAGCTTATGTTGGTCCTCGAGGAGGCGATGCGAGAGGGGAAGCTCCCCACGATGCCGATCTACCTCGACGGGATGATCCGAGAGGCCACCGCGATCCACACGGCGTATCCCGAGTTCCTCCGCGACGGGCTCCGGGACCGCATCCTCCACGAGAACGAGAACCCTTTCCTCGCCGAGCAGTTCCAGCAGGTCGACGGCGGTCAGGAGATGCGCGAGGAGATCGCCGGTGGGGAGCCCTGCATCGTGCTCTCGACCTCCGGGATGGTCACCGGCGGCCCGATTATGTCGTGGCTCGAACTCCTCGGCGGCGACGAGGAGAACCAGCTCATCTTCGTCGGCTACCAGGCGCAGGGGACGCTCGGTCGCCGGATCCAGAGCGGCCGACGAGAGATCCCGTTCAGCGACCGGGGCAGCCGGTCCGAACAACTGACGCTCAGGTTCGACGTCGAGTCCGTCAGCGGGTTCTCCGGGCACGCTGACAGGAGCGGGCTCGAGAACTTCGTCGGGACGATGAACCCCCGCCCCGAGGAGATCATCTGCGTTCACGGCGACGAGTCCTCGACCGACCAGCTCTCATCGGGGCTGTATCAGAAGTACAACGTCCGGACGTACGCCCCCCGGAACCTCGAGACGTTCAGGTTCGACTGACGGAGACGTACGTCCGATCGGTCGCCGGAGAACGACCGTTCAGCGTCGAAAAGTAGAGGGAAAAGGTTCGAGAACCGCATCGTGGACCCGACAGCCACGCCCACCCGGGCCGCCGTAGAGCGACCGCGGTCGGGCGGACACCGCCGAGCTATCCTTTGATCGGGACTTCCGTGTCCGCGTCGGGCTGTTCGTACTTGTCCTCGAACTCCTGGATGAGCTGTCCCATCTTCGCGTACCAGTCGTTGAGCATCCGCTGCATACTGTCGGAGATCTTCTCCGGATCCGTCGGCGAGTACACGTGGTAGTACCCGCCCTGCTCGTAGTTGACCTGTTCCTTCTGGATGAATCCCGACTGCAGCAGTCGCTGGATGGACCGGTAGGCCGTCGAGCGCTCCCGTTCGACGATGTCTGCGACCTCGTCGACGGTCAGGGGCTCGTTGGCTCTCACGAGCACCTGAAAGCACTGCTTGTCGAGCTGCTTGAGGCCGTGGAAACACTCCAAGAGCCCCTCACACTCCATATCCTGTTTCAGTTGTTCGGACATCGAATCTGGCATTTGTTATTCCGTAGTTGGCACCGTGTGATTAAAAGGCTTGTGTGGAATCCGTACAATCTCGCCGAAATCCGAGGAGAGGGTGCGATCTCTCCGGCGAACTCGACTGTGTGGAGTCGATGCCGCCGACGTCGTGCATCAGTCCGCCGTCTGTGGCTTGTTCACCAACTCTTTGCGGATCTCGACGATGCTGCTGTAGACGACCATCCCGCTCACGAGGAGCGCGGATCCGAGGATCAGCACGAGGCTGACCATATCGAACACCGGCATCTCGAGGTAGCCGCCGACTTCACGCACCGCGACGGCGATCGATCCGCCGAGGAGCATCAGACCGAAGTACACCTTGATCTCGCCCTCGTCGACGATGCTCGTCGCGGCCGATCCGACGCGAGCGCCGAGTGCGCTCCCCGCCAAGAGCGGCAGGACGATCGAGAGGTCCACGCCGCCGTCCATCGCGTACAGGAAGCTCCCGATCCCGCCCGAGAAAACGATCTCGAAGAGGTCGGTCCCGACGGCGATCGGCACCGGCACGCCGATCAGGTAGAACAGCGCGGGCATCCGGATGAAGCCCCCGCCGACGCCGAGGAACCCCGAGAGGAGCCCCGTCGCGAACGCGACGCCGAGGATCATCCACAGCGAGACGCTGACGCCCCCGCGAAGGCTGATCATCGGTGGTACGCGGTATGACTGGATCTTCTTCGCGATGTCGGGGATGTCGTCTGCGTCGCTTCGCCGTCGGCGTCGTGGTCGATGCCGCCACCGTCGCCGCCCTTGAGCGCCTCGTAGGTGACGAACACGCCGATCCCGCCGAGCAGCACGACGTACGTGACGCTGATGATGTTCCCCGCTAGCCCCAGCGTCTCGAGGTGCAGGACGATCTCCTTGCCGACCTCGATACCGAGGGTGGTCCCGGCGATCATCAGTACGCCGAGTTTGTAGTCGACCTGCCCGAGGTCGCGGTGCTTCAGCGTCGCGATGACTGAGGTCCCGAAGACGAACGCGAGGCCGCTCCCGACGGCGACTCGCGACGGGTAGCCCATCACCAACAACGCGGGCGTGACGAGGAACGACCCGCCCATCCCGAAGAATCCGAACAGGACGCCGATCAGCAGGCCGAACCCGACGAACAGCAGCAGCGTCGCGGCTCCGATTCCGAATATCTCTATCATCGGTGGTTATTCATCTCCGAGTGCTTTGCGAACGGTCGGTTCGAGCGCTCGGGTCAGGGCACCGTAGCCGACGTAGAGGATCATCGCCTCCAGGAGGACGGCACCGACGAGCGTGAGCGCTTGCATCGTTCCCTCTCCCGACGCGCTGAACAGTGCACCTACGTCCGCCATCTCGATTCACCCTTCGAATTGTATGATTGTGTGCGTTCCATACTATTCTACTCACCACCTCGTATCCGCTTGCACCTAATAACGCTTTTGGGATTATCGCACAATACTATATTCGGCGCACATCGATTCGTTCGCTATAACGTATCGATGACTCTGAGCGAGCGCGCGCCGCTGTCGACGGGGTCGATCTCGTCTCCGGACACCGCTTGCAAGCGCTCTCGCGCGTTTCGCGCGGATCGCCTAGTCGTCCGTATTCGTCACCGACACTCCTCGCAACTCGCTGAGCGCGACGCAAACGTAGACGAAGCCGACCGCTCGCGTTCCCGCGTACACCCACGGTTTCCATTCTGGCTCGGAGGCCTCCGCGTAGGCTAGCGCTCCACCGTAGTTCACGTACGCCCGCGGGAACAGAAGCGCAAGCAGTCCGACGACTCCGAGGAACCGCTTGAACGTCGTATACGACTCGTCGCTGCGCCACATCGCTGCGAGGACTACGAGCCCTTCGAGCCGAGCGCCGGGATTCACCCACGAGCGTCGGTCGCAGTCGTCCGGGTTCTCGAGCGCGATACGCTCTGCCGCGGCGATGAGCGCTTCGGGTTTGAGGACCTCGATGGCGCATATCGCCGAGAGTACCGTTCGGAGCATACCGCTATAGAGGGTTCCGGTGCCAATGAAACTACGCCGTCGACCCCGTCAACTACGGGAGAATCAGCCCAGCGGCGTACCCGAGCGCTAGGGCCAGCGCCAGCGAACCGACCCACGCGCCGACGGTGAGGAGAATCTTCCTCGCGTCGACGACGTCGCGGCCGCCGACGGCGACGCCGCTCCCGATGATCCCGCTGACGATCACCTCGTTGAACGAGACGGGGACGCCGAGAAGTACCGCGGTCTGTGCAATCAGGAACGACGGAACGAGCGTCGCGATCGAGCGACGCGGGCCGAGCGAGGAGTAATCCTGCGACAGAGACTTGATCATCCGTGGGGCTCCCGTCCACGACCCGACGAGTATTCCGAGGCCGCCACCGACCAACACGGCGAACGTCGAGACCATATCGATCTGATCGGCCAGCGGGAGCAGCGGTCCGACGGCCAGTCCGACCTGACTGCCCCCGGCCGAGAAGGCTACCAGGGAACCCAGCGCCAACAGGACCCGTCGGAGACCGCCGTCCCGGTCGCGCGAGACATCCCAGTGGACGAGCGCGGCGACGGCGAGGGCGGCGGCGAGGCTCGTGGCTGCGATCGCCACGGTGGCGTCGACGCTCCCCGTCCGTGCGACCGCACCGGCGAGGGAGCCGGGCGCGCCGTCGGGGCCCAGCGTCGGGAAGTCCAGGTTCGTGATGACCGCGCCGACGAGCCCCGCGAGCACCGGCACGCTGAACCGCTCCGGAACGTCTTCGCGTGGCAGGACGCGCGCGATGGCGAAGGCGATACCGCCGCCGACGAACGGCGTGGCGACCCACACGAGACCGATCTGTTGGTACTTCGCCCACGCGGGCGCTCCCCCGAGCGCGAGGCCGACGCCGATGACGGCTCCGGTGACGGTAAACGCGGTCGCGATGGGGTAGCCGGTGTAGATCCCGATCGCCATCAGGCCGGCCCCGAGCAGCAACACGAGGATCACGCCCGTCGCTGGTAGCGAAACGCCCTCGATGAGTCCGCTGCCGACCGCTTCGGAGACGTTCGCTCCCTGTGTCACCGCCCCGAGGAATCCGAATATCCCGACGACGAAGGCCGCTCGCATCGTCGAGATCGCGTTCGCTCCGACCGCCGGCGCGAACGGGGTTGCACCGCTCGATCCCGCCCCGACGACCCAGGCCATAAACAGGCTCGCGAGGGAAGCCACGACGAACAGCGCGATAACGGTAGTCTCCATAGCGGTGTCCCTCTCAGTTGTCGCCGGTAGCCGGCCGGCTCGTTCGCTCCCGCGGTGGTTTCAGGGCGGTCTCGACGCTATGCGTAGCTCTCCAGCCGTGCGGCTTCGCGGTCGAGCTCGTACCGCTGTCGGAGGCGCATTCGCGATCGAAACGGTCGCGGGGACTCATTCAGTGCCCGTCCGTACCGGACGCCGCGGGAAAAATGTTTGCATAATGATTCAACTTCTATACACTATTATTTGGTTCCACGGGGACGAATACTTCCTCACCTATCTCACAGAAAACCGCTTAAAACCGCGTATAGGGCCGATAGATGCAGATAGAATCGTTACTTCTCTCGAAACTGGTACGTCGAAAGCCTCTAGCAGACTACCGGTCGTGGTCGGTAGCTACACATATGCTGGTGCGACCGAGCCGCCTCGGCCAGTGGCGACGACGGCGGATCAGTCGCCGTCGACGGCCGGCTCGACCGCTCGGTCGTCGATGTCGACCCTCGATTCGGTGAGATCGCTTCCCCGCCAGGTGCCCTGCCGATACCAGCCGTATGCGACGGCTGCACCGACGACGTTCGAGACGGCGAACGAGAGCCAGATTCCGGTCTCGCCGAGCGGGGCCGCGGCGACCCACGCGATCGGGAAGCGGACCACGCCGAGCATCACCACGGAGATCACCGCCGCGGTCAGCGTCTTGCCCGCCCCGCGGAAACTGCCGGTGTACGCGCGCGTCACGCCGATGAACCCGAACGTCAACGCCACGTATCGGAGGAACTGCGCCGTGACCTCGACGACCTCGGGGTCGGCGGTGAACAGGTCGGCGATCGGTGCGGCAGTGAACCACACTAGGACGCCGACGGCCGTGAGAATCCCGAACAGCACCGCTGCCGCCAGTCCCGCGGCGCGCTCGGCCCGGTCGGGTTTGTCCGCCCCCATATTCTGCCCGGTCATCGTCTCGACGCCGCGGGCGACCGCGATCGCGGGCAGGACGATGACGGAGAAGACGCGGGTTCCGATCCCGTAGGCGGCGACGACGGTGTCCGGGAACAGCGCGACGATGACCAAGAGGAGGTTCATCGACAGCGCACGACCGGTGCCCTCGATCGAGGCTGGCAGGCCGATGCGGATCAGCCGCCGCAGGTAGGTGCGGTTCGGAACCATGTCGCGGAGGCGGATCTGGACCCCCCGGTTGCCGCGGAACATGATCGCCAGGCCGACGACCAACGCCAGCGTGCGCGCGAACACGGTGGCGATTGCCGCGCCGGTGATTCCCCAGCCCGTGTACCCTGTGGCCGCCAGCAGCGAGGCTTCGAGGCCGTTCGCGCCCACCATTCCGAACAGCGGGTTCCCCTCGAACCCGAAGATGAGGAACGGGTCGAGGACGATGTTCAACACGACGGACCCGAACATCACGAGCATCGGCGTGATCGTGTCGCCGTACCCGCGCATCAGCGCCACGAACACCATGAACCCGAACATAAACAGGAGCCCGAGCGAGATGACCTCCAAGTAGCTCGTCGCCAGCGGGAGCACGTCCTGGGATGCTCCGAGGACGCCGAGAAACGGCTCGACGACGAAGTACCCGACGACCCCGAGCGTGACCGACAGCAGGATCGCGAAGATCATCGTCTGTGAGGCGGCGTACTCGGCCTCGCGTTCGGCGTTCGCCCCCGTGTACTGCGCGACGAGAACGCTTCCGGCGACCGAGACCCCCATCCCGAGGGAGATCAAGAGGAAGACGACCGGGAATGCGAAGCTGATCGCCGCCAGGGCGTCGGTGCTGTACTGGCCGAGCCAGAACGTGTCGGCGACGTTGTAGGCGGTCTGGAAGAGGTTGGTGACGACGATCGGCATCGAGAGGAAAAAGAGCGGCTTGCCGATGCTTCCGGACGTCAGATCGAACTCGTCGGGACCCTTGAACAGCGCGTCGATGCGGGACCGCAGCCCCATCAGCGGGTCGCCTCCGTCGGCTCTTTGGCTACGAGCTGCGCGTCGACGTACCGTGCGATCGACTTCCGTACGTCGGCGGAGTGACCGAGTGCAACGTTCCGAGTTCGCGCGCCGATGACCGCCGTCACGAGAAAGTCCGCAGCGGCCGCTGCATCGACCTGCTCGTCGAATTGTCCGCTTTCGATCCCGTCGGCGATCACGTCTTCGACCCGTCCGAGAAGGAACTCGTCGAAGGCACGCAGACGCTCTCTGACGGCGTCGTCGTACGGGGCTTGGGCCTTCACTTCGAGCAGTGCCGTCCGGAACGGTGCTTTTGATGCCGGCTCGACCTCACCGATTGCGCGCTGCAGGAGCGAGCCCAACTCCTCCCGCGACGTCCCCCCGTCGACTGCGTCGATCCGCTCGATGTATCTGGTGTGCAGGTGATCCAGATACTCCCGCAGTAGGGTCTCTTTGTCGTCGAAGTGATAGTGAATCGAAGAGGTACTGCGATCAGCCTCATCAGCGATCGCACCGAGCGTGAGGTCCGCGTATCCACGGCGACAGAGGGCTCTGTGCGTCGCCTCGAGGATCTCGGTAGCGGTGTCGTTCTCCATTGCGTCGATACGGTACTTACTGACTAGTTAGTCAAAAGGGTTTCGAGGGCGAATATCAAGCCGAAAATCCAATTCAATTTTATATACAACGCGAACGAAATTACCGCCCACTCAAAAAACTACGAGCGAGCCGCCCAGTGCAAAACCGTTAACCAACCGCAGGTGATTCACGCACACGATGGCTGACCCTTCGGAACGGGAGTTTCCCGAGCAGAACGAGGAGATTATGCAGGCCACCTATCGGGCGCTCCGCGAACACGGGTACGCTGATCTCACGATCAAACGGATCGCCGCGGAGTACGGCAAATCCACCGCGGCGGTGCACTACTACTACGACACCAAAGAAGAGCTGCTGGCCGCTTTCTTGGACCACCTCCTCGAACGCTTCGTCGATTCGATCCACGCCGTCGAGACGACAGACCCGGAAAAGCGCCTGGAACTGCTGCTCGATATGCTGCTCGTCAAACCGCAGGAGAATCCCGATCTCTCCGTCGCCCTCTTAGAGATGCGGAGTCAGGCCCCCTACAAGGATGCCTTCCGCGACCGCTTCAAACAGAACGACGAGTACATCCGGTACATGCTCAAAGCCGTCATCAACCACGGTATCGACGAGGGCGTCTTCGACGACGTCGACGCCGACCACGTCACGCGGGCATTGATGACCATCGTCGACGGCGGCCGCACGCGGGCGGTCGTCTTAGACGACCTCTCGGCGCTCGAAACTGCGAGAGAGACTGCAAGGGAGTACGCCGAAGCGACGCTTCGTTGATGTGACGTTGTAGAACTTCCTGACTACTCAGTAACTCCGCGACATTTCCCGCTCGACGACTGGCACGGCTGATGGGGGGTGATCCACGTTCGTCTCTTCCTTTTAGGACCATAGACGACTCATACCGTCGGAATTCGATGATATCTGCTGAGTAACAATAGTCGTATGCGGAGTACCCTTCCGTAATGTTCACCCAGAACACAGTTACCGTCCTGCAGGTCGGCGACGCGGTCAACCAAGCGATCGCCGATGCGGTCGCGTACCTTCCGACGGTGGTCGCCGCGCTCGTCATCCTCGTCGTCGGCTACCTCGTCGGGCGACTGCTCGGTGGCCTCGTGACACGGATTGTCCGTCGAATCGGCGTCGACCGCTACACCGAGGGTACCGCGATGGAGAACGCCGGCGAGGGTGACGGCATCGCCCACGCGCTCGGAAAGATCGTCGCTTTCTACGTCTACTTCGTCGCGATCCTGGCCGCCGCCGACGTGTTGGACATCCCGCAACTGACGCAACTGCTCTCCGAGCTCGGAGCGTTCTTGCCCGTTATCCTGGGCGCGCTCGTCGTGCTCGTCATCGGGTTCATCGCCGGACGTTTCGTCGGAGACCTCGTCGCCGACGTCGTCGGCGGGTTCAACGTCGGTCGCTATCTGCGCGAAACGCCGATGGAACGTCTCAGCGACTCTGAGGGCGAGTTCGGGCGGCTCGTCGGACTCTTGGTCACGTACTACATCTACCTGTTGACGCTGCTCGCGGTCGCCGACATCCTCGCGATCGACGCGCTCTCGGAACTACTCGATACCTTCGCGGCGTACCTCCCCGCGTTGATCGGTGGTCTGCTGGTCCTGCTCGTGGGTATCTGGGTGGCCGAGCGCGTCGCCGCGATCGTGAGTGGAATGGGCGACGGTCGGACGGCTCACGTCGCCAGCTTGGTGGTCAAAGTGCTCATCTATTACATCACGATCACCATCGCCGTCGCGACCATCGGGTTCGAGATCCTCGTGTTGACGAACCTCTTCACCGCGTTCGTCGCCGCGTTCTTCGGCGCGTTGGCGATCGCGCTCGCGATCGGCATCGGCCTCGCCGTCGGGCTGGGTGGACAGGAGTACGTCGCTGAGAACGTCGACGAGTGGGTCGATTCCGCGCGGGCCAGCGTTACCCCGGACGCCGCCGAAGGGGCCTCCGAGGACGAATCTTCCGCCGACGTGGACACCGACACCGAACCGGAGTCAGACGACCGCGCGTGAGGTGACACGTCCTCGCACTCTGTCTCAAAAACCAAGAAAAAGATACGAAATTTGTAAATTAAGAACCTTATACAGGTGAAAATACTCTTGAATCTATAATCTAACACGGGTATTATAGCTGAAAATTGCTCAAAACACGGTGAAATAGCCATTCATCGACGAATCTCTATCTTATAATTTCAAATCCATTTGGTTTATAGAATATTCAAAAAAGGGCACTAATTGCATTATTTTCCTACTATCTACTCTAACGGCGAGTCTCCTTCCAGACGACTTCCGGACAACTCCGCAGTTCGATATCAACCCAGATCCGGACCCACTGTCTCGATTCGCTCAGAGGTGGGGGTCTCGATCGAAAGGAAACCCTCCCTCACGGGTGGCGTACAGCGCAGAGTCGGTTACTCTCCGGTGAACTCCGCGTCCCGTTTCTCCCGGAATGCTTCGATACCTTCCTCGTGATCCCGCGTCTCGATGAGCGTGCTCTGTGCCAGCGACTCGACGAGCCCCGCCGTCTGTAGATCGGTGTCGCGCGCCGTGTTGACCGCTCGTTTCGCGAGGCCGAGCGCCTGTGGGGGCTGCGAGAGCAACGTCTCGGCGTACTCCATCGCGCTTGCTTCGGGATCGTCTTCGACCCGCTCGGCGAGGCCGATGTCGCCTGCGCGCTCGCCGTCGATCAACTCCCCGGTGAATATCATGTCCTTAGCCCGACCGGGGCCGACGAGGTGGACGAACCGCGAACAGCCGCCGAGGCCGGGGAGCAATCCGATGTTGTGCTCGGGGAAGCCGAGTTTGGCCGTCGGCGAGACGATCCGCACGTCACACGCGAGTGCGAGTTCCAACCCGCCGCCCACGCACGTTCCCTCGATCGCGGCGACCATCGGCTTCTCGATCGTTTCGAGCCCCTCGAACACGCGACCGAGGACCCGGCTGTTGGACCTGAACTCCGCAGTGGTCCACTCTCTGGCCTCCTCGAAGAGTTCGACGTCCGCACCGACAGAGAACACCTTCTCGGTGCCGGCGAAGACGCCGACCCGGACCCGATCTTCCCGGAGGACGTCGAGGGCGTCCCCCAGTTCGCGGCGCATCGTCTCGTCGATCGCGTTCACCGGGTCGTTGGCGAGGCGAACGGTCGCGATTCCGTCCTCTGTGACTGTGAGATCTAAGGTCTCGAAATCCATACTGACGGACTGTTACCGATCGTAATCAACGTTCGTATCCGTGAGTGTGGGGAGTCCAGCGGGAAGATTTTATAATGGATCGCACCCGGATACTGTGGTATGAACACGCTGGCAGGCACGGGCGGGGTGGGCGCGTGAGCGACCAGTACATTACCTCCGAGGACCACCTGCCTGCCGACACGAGCGGCGAACTCACCCTGCAGGTGATGGACCAGGCGACGAAGCACATCTTCAGGACCCGCGCCCGAATCGCCCGCGACCCCGACGGTCTCACCGACCCGGATCCGCTGACCATCCTACGGGGCCCCCACGAGAACAGAGAGGAGCAGTGGTACATCGAGATCCTCGAGACGCAGGTCGAGGAACCGAGCGTGGACGAAGAGACTCTGCGAGCGTGTCTCGAGGAGACTCGTGAGGGCTCAGACGTCATCACGGCCCGCGGGGAGGACGTCAAGACGCTGGTGTCGTATCTGGTGGAGACCGGCGAGTACAGTTCGGTCTCCAACGCGGTCCGCTCGTTGCTTCGCGACCACCTCTCGGAGATCCGGCCGGAACTGGTAGAACGGTACGTCGACCTCCGGACCGAGCACGAACGCGAGGACCTCGAACTCCGCCTGAGCGGGGGCGATGA
Organism: Halobellus rufus; assembly: GCF_000739575.1. Classification (GTDB taxonomy): domain Archaea; phylum Halobacteriota; class Halobacteria; order Halobacteriales; family Haloferacaceae; genus Haloquadratum; species Haloquadratum rufum. The sequence continues at coordinate 253,008 of NZ_BBJO01000014.1, forward strand.
CGAGTGATGCGGGAAGGAGCGGCTCCGGACGGCGGAGCCACCGTACCGGGTCCGGACGACCCCGCAGACAGTCTCCGGGCGTACCTGACCGACTTGGAAGCGGCCGACCAGTTGAACCGCATCGAGACCGAGGTCTCGTGGAACTTGGAGGCCAGTGCCATCACGATGCTGGCGAACGACCGCGACGACCGGATCCCGGTCTTCGAGTCGATCGGTGACAGCCAGGTATCGGCGCGGCTGGTCGGCGACCCCTATCGCGGTTCGCGGTCGCGTCCGTGGGACCGGGCGGCGCGAGCGCTCGGACTTCCGCCCGACCTCAGCGGCGACGCGTACTACGAGACGGTCATCGACCGGCTTCGCTCACCGATCCAGCCGGACACCGTCGATGCGGCGTCGGCACCGTGCAAGGAGGTCATCCACCGCGGCACCGATGCGGACCTGTTCGCGTTCCCGTGGCCCTATATCCACGCCGCCGACGGCGGCCGTTACTCGAACCTCCACACGATGGTCGTCCCCGATCCCGAGTCCTCGTGGATCGACTGGTCGTCCCACCGTGCGATGATCCAAGACGGGGACCGCGCTAGCGTCCTCCTCTTGGCCGGCGAGCAGACGCCGAACCTGTTTTATTACCGCTACGAGCAGCGAGACGAGCCGATGCCGGTCGCCCTCGCCGTGGGCGTCGAGCCCGCCGCCCAGTTCACCGCCTCGATGTGGATTCCGACGGGCAGCGACGAAGCGGCGTTCGCGGGCGGGCTCAAGGGCGAGCCGATCGAACTCGTCGAGTGCACGACGAACGACCTCGAGGTGCCCGCCAGCGCCGAACTCGTCGTCGAGGGGGAGATTCTCCCCGGCGAACGGTTGGACGAGGGGCCGTTCGGCGACTACTTCGGGTATATGCACGGCCCGCGACGGTCGATGCCGGTCCTGCGGGTCGACGCGATCACCCACCGCGAGAACCCGATCATCCCGTTCTGCGTGGAGGGGTCAGGCGTGGGGTACTCGCAGAACACCAGTTCGACGACCGAGGTCGCGTGCGTGGGCCCGGACGCGACGCTCGGGCTCCGAGCCGCCGGATACGACGTCGAGAAGTGCGTCCCGTGGCGCTTCACGCCGCGAACGGCCTACGTCGTCTCGACAGACGTACCACGCCCCGGGTACCTCCACGAGTTGGCGAACTTCATCTTCACCACCTGGGGGATGCTGCACGTCGACTTCTTCATCTTCGTGGATCCGGAGGTGGACCCGCTCTCGACGCGGGACGTGCTCGAAGCGCTCGCCTTGCACGCCGATCCGGACGCCGACTTCCACCAGTTCGGCGTCGAGGCGATGCCGAAAGTCCCGCTGAACATCTATCAGACGCCCGAGGAGAAGGGCGACGCCAAGACAGGGACCTCGAAGTCCAAGACGGCGAAGGCCTACATCGACGCGACGACCAGCAAGGAGGGGGGAGATGCGGGCGGCAGGTCGCTCCCGGCCCCCGAGCTGCGATCACGGGCACGCGATATCCTCGCCGCAGCCGGTGTCGACCTCTCGAACGACGCCACGCGGGCCTCTGGGGGTGACGAACGGTGACGGACTTCCGGGCGCACCTCGAACGCCTCGATGCGGCCGACGACCTCGTCGAAATTGCGCGGCCAACGCACTGGGCCGACACCGCGGCCGCGGTCGGCGCGGAGGCAACCGACGCGAACGGGCCGGCGGTGCTCCTCACCGACACCGGTGGCGCGGCTCGCTGCGTCTCCGGTGCGCTCGCTGGGCCGGATCGGCTGTCGGTCCGATCGCGGGAACCGTGGTCGCGCATCGGCTCCGCACTCGGGCTCGGATACGACGCGGATTACCTGACGGTACTCGACGCGCTCGTGGCCGCCCGCGGTGGCGACGAGGATCCGAACACCGCGGAGCTGGCGGCCTCGGAGACGGAGACGGACCTCCGGTCGCTCGGGATTCCGGCGATCGGCGATACGGACGTTCCCGTCGTGACGCTCGGACTCGCCGCGGTCCCGGCGGTCCAGGACGGCGAGGCGACCGACGTCGACGCGGTCCGCTGGCTGCCCGTCCGGGGATCGGTCCACGGTAGCGACGGACTCCGACTGTCCGTTCCGGCCGGCGCACTCGAATCCACCGAGGAGGGATCGCCCCTGTCGCTCGTGTTGGGCGCGCCGCCGGCCGCGTTGATCGGCGCGACGATGGGATGGGTCGGCGAGTCCCACATCGCCGCCCCGCCGCGGGTCGCCGCCTCGCTCGGGACCGTTCCGGTCGCGCCGACGCCCGCGGGAGCGGTCCCTGCCGACAGCGAAATCGTCGTCGAAGCGGTCGTCACGGGCGAAGCCCGGCAGCCCGCGGGCCCGCGATCGCCGTGGGAAGACGCCGTGGCGACGGCGACGATCAACGCGCGCGTCTCACGCGTGTCGACTCGCACCGACCCGGTGATTCCCTTTTCACCCACCGGAGCCCCGATGTCCGACGGCCGCAGTCTCCTCTCGATCATCGAGTCGGCGCGCTTGTACGGGCGCGTGAACAACTACTGGGGGGTCACCCCCGTCGAGTGGCTCGCGGTCCCCGCAGAGGCGGGACTCGGCGTGTGTCTCGTCGCCAGCGACATCCTCTATGCGGGCTTCGAGTGGCAGTTGGCGAACACCCTGTTCTCGTTCTCGCGACTGTTCGATAAGGTCGTGGTGCTCGACACGGAGACGCTCCCGATGGACCTCGGACGCGCCTTCGACGACATCTGGGTGAAAGCCCACCCGGCGAACGACTGGGAGTTCTCCGATCCGGAAGCGCCGCCGGCGAGCGCGACCCACTACCGACAGGACGGCTCGACCGGTTCGAACGTCTACGTCGACGCGGCGTGGGACCCCCGATGGGACGAGGAGTACATCGCCCCGCGAGTCACCTTCGAGACGACGTATCCGGCCGCGCTCCGGGAGTCGGTCCGCACCAACTGGAAGTCGCTCGGGTTCGACCACGGACCGGAGTACGAGCCCGAACGTGGCAACGAACGGCGGGGGATGGACGCCGGGAGCGGCGACGATGCGTGAGGGGCGGGCGACTCCGGACGTCGAACGCATCGACCACACCGGATCGAGCCCCGAGGGAACCAACAGCACGTACGTCCTCCCCGAGCACGGCGTCGTCGTCGATCCGGGACCGCCCGGCGATCACGCGTGGGACGTCCTCGGTTCCGGGTTCCAGAGCGCCTCCGTATCGATCGAGGACGTCGAGGCGGTCGTCGTCACCCACTGGCACGCGGACCACGCCGGTCTCGCGCCCCGACTGGCCGAACGCGCCGACGCGGAGCTGTTCCTCCACGAGGCCGACGCGCCCCTCGTCGGAGACTACGCCGCCGAGCGCGGGCGACGCGTCGAACGCGACGCGCGGACGCTTCGCGGGTGGGGCGTGCCCGACCGAGTCGTGGACGCGGTGGTCGACGGCGACGATCCGTCGCCGATGCCCGATACGACGCCGGTAACGAGCGTCACGCAAGGCGATCAGATCCGAGGGACCGACGTCGTTCACACGCCGGGACACACCGCCGGCCACGTCGCGATCAGCGCCGGCGACGCGCTCTTCGTCGGCGACGCGGTGCTCCCGACGTACACGCCGAACGTCGGCGGGTCCGACACGCGGGTCGAACGGCCCCTGTCGACGTACCTCGACACGCTCGACGGCCTGCTCGATCATTTCGGGTCCGACGATGCCGCAGCCCCGGAAGCAGACCGCGAATCCAGGGCCGTCCGCGCGTTTCCCGGACACGGCCCGACGGTCGCCCTGCGGTCGCGGATCACGGAGATACGCGAGCACCACGCCGATCGGCTCCGAAACGCGGTCCGGTCGCTTCCCCGGGTCGACTCCGACTCCCGGGACGAGGACGAACCGGACTCGGAGCGCGCCACCGAAGCCGGCGGTCGCGGTCGGACGCCCTGGCAGGTGGCCCGCGACCTCTTCGGCGAGATGTCCGGCATCCACGCGAAGATGGGTGCCGGCGAGGCCGCCGCCCACCTCCGGTTCGGGGTCGAGGCGGGGCTGGCCGTCCGGACCGACTCGGACCCGGATCGCTACGCCCGGGTCGGCGACGCGGCGGACGAGCGGTTCGAGCGCGCGGTGTCGGCGTCGCGTTACAGATAAGTCCCCCGGCGTGTCAGGGGTAGGTATGACGTTACTGGAGCGCGCACTCGAAGCAGAGCACCGCGACGTCCTCGATCGAGCGGAGACGTTCGCGACGGAGACGCTCGCACCCCGGGCCGAAGAGATCGAAGACACCCGCGAGTTCCCCCGAGACGTCGTCGAGGCGGCCGGCGACGCCGGACTGTTGGGGATCCTCGTCCCCGAGGAGTACGGCGGCCTAGGCGGTGACTTCCTCTCGTACTGTCTCGCGCTGGAACGCATCGCCGAGGAGAGCGGCGCGGTGGCGGAGATAATTCAGGGACACACCTTCGCGACGCTTCCCGTCTTGAACTTCGGGACCGACGCGCAGCGCGACCGGTTGCTCCCGTCGATGGTCGCGGGGGAATCCGTCGGGGCGATGTTGCTGACGGAACCCGGCGCGGGGTCCTCACCGACCGAACTCGCGACCGTCGCGGAGGCGACGGACGAGGGGTACCGGATCTCCGGCGAGAAGTCCTTCGGGACGAACGCAGGCGTCGCCGACGTGCACCTCGTCGTCGCCCGGAAGCGGCCCCAGCCCGAAGACTCCCACGGCGTCAGCGTCTTCTTGGTTCCCAGTCCCGAGGACACCGACGGCTTCTCGTTCGAGCGCGGCGAGTACCTCGGGATGCACGGCCACGTGACCGGCGACGCGACGTTCGAGGACGTCGACGTCGAGGCCGACGCGCTCCTCGGATCGATCGGGGAGGGGTTCCGGATCGCGATGGGCACGATCGACATGGCCCGGACCGGGCTCGGGGCGATCGGTTGCGGAATCGGTCGCGCGGCCTTCGATCACGCCGTCGACTACGCGGGCGACCGCGAACAGGGTGGGAAAGCGGTCGGCGAGTACCAGGCCGTTCAGGTACTGATCGCCGAGATGGACTCCAGACTGGAGTCGGCGCGGCACCTCGTGTACGACTCGGCGGTCCGCATCGCGTCCGACGCCGGTGACACGCGCGCCTCCTCGCGAGCGAAGTTCACCGCGAGCGACGCCGCGGAGTTCTGTGCGCGCAACGCGATGCAGATCTACGGCGGGAAGGGCTACCGGACGGACTACCCGCTGGAGCGCTACTACCGCGACGCTCGGATCCTCTCGATCATCGGCGGGACCTCGGAGATTCAGAAGACCACCGTCGCCGGCCAGGCGCTGGGACTCTGAGCCGGGTGGCCCGACACTACGACGAGATCGCGCTCACCGACGAGGAGCGCGCGGAACTGTTCGAGTCGGCGGACGTCACCCGCTTCGCCAGCGTGGGGGCCGACGGGCTGCCGCACGTCGTCCCGGTGGCGTTCACCGTGGTCGACGGAGAGCTGTGCTTCGAGACCGACGCGGACTCGGTAAAGGTCAGGAACGTCGAAGAGACGGGGAAGGGGGCCGCCGTCGTCGACGCCGGCGAGGCGGAGTTCAATGAGCACCGCGGCGTGCAGTGGCGCGGGGCCGCTCGCGTCGTCGACGACCGCGAGTTCGAGAAGGAGATCGAACGCGGCCTGTTCGGGACGGTGAAATCGGTTCCCGACGCCGGGAAACACCAACGCGTGAAGATCGCGCTGACGCCCGATCGGACGGTCTCGTGGGACTTCCGGAAGGTCGGATAATCGGGTCGTCGGCCGTGGCCGGCCACCCGAGGTGACTGAAAAACTCGCTGATCCGGTTCAGCGGGATCCGTCGCGGTCCCGGCCGGTGTCGGGCATCGCGCCGTCGTATTTGATCCGCTCGAAGATCGTGTGACAGCTGTTGCAGTAGTACTGGCTCTTCGAGACCTCCGACCCGAACGTCGATTCGAGTTCGACGTCCTCGGAGCCGCAGAACGGACAGGCCGCCCGGAACGGCGGTTCTTCCTCCCGCGAGCCGTCGGCGACCGCTTCGCGCGCCGTATCGGCCCCGGAGTTCGAGACGTTCGAGCTCATTCGATCACGTACTCCTTGTTCGAGACGCCCTGTAGCTGGTCGACCACGCTGGCTTCGACGTGGCCGTCGTCGGTTCGTCTGCGCTTCGCATCCCACTGGTCGGGGTCCGGGACGTCGCCGTCGAGGGGCGGCACCGACACGTCCGTGCTCGCGAACAGCTCAACGTAATGCTCGTGAAGGGCACCGCGGATGTCCGCGACCGAGCGATCGGTGAAGCCGGCGTTCACGAGCGGGTCCGACGCCTGGTCGTAGGTCGCGGGACCGATGAACGTGAGTATCTGCGGGAAGTACCGCTCCAACGCGGCTTCGACGGCGTCTGGTTGGCTCTCCGCGAGCGTCTCGAGTCGGCCGTCCTGGTGCTCCAGGTGGAAGTACTCGTCCTCGCCCATCTTCTGGACCATCCCGGTGAAGTCGTCGTGGTCGATGGCGTCCAGCAGTAGCCAGGCCGTCCGGTCGGTGAGCGCCGCCTGGACGACGAACGTCGGCCAGTTCTCGGCCTCCTCGTCGAGTGTCGGCGCGTTCGCGTACTCCTCGGGAGCGCGTTCGGACTCCAGCCACTCCTCGTCGACGCCCTGCTGTTTGAGGAGGCGGAACAGCTGTCGGACCTGTCCGATCTCGTCTTGGGCGTTGCTCGCCCCGGAGATGTTGTCCTCGAGGTGCGGTCCCTTCAGCATCCACTCGCCGTAGCGCTGCCCCAAGAGCAGCTTCGTGTCGGCGATCGCTTGTACGTAGTCGACGGCGGCTTCCGGCCAGCCGGTTTCGGCTTCGGCGTTCATTGTGGGTACCCTCCTGCGATGGCTTCGGTCTTGACTTCGAGCAGATTCTCCTCGCGGACGACGCCGATGAACTCCCAGTCCTCCTCGTCGTAGGTCCGGTAGGCGTAGATGCGCGCCAGACGGTCGGAGTCGGCCTGTACCGTCCCGGCGTGGATCAGATCGTCACCGGCGTTGACTCGCGTGAACACGTGGTACTTCATAGGCTGATACCCGCGTCTTTGAGTTCTTCGTGAGCGGTCTCGGTGAGCATGTCCTTCGACCAGACGGGGTCCCACGTGATCTCGATCTCGACGCCCGTGATCCCGCGGATCGTTCGCAGCGCGGCGCGGACGTCGTCTTTGATCATATCGTAGGCGGGACATCCCATACAGGGGAACGTCATAGTGACCGTGGCCTCACCCGCGTCGACATCGACGTCGTAGATCATCGCCATCTCGACGAGGCTGACCGGAATGTGGGGGTCGGGGACGGTATCGAGCGTCTCCCACACCTCTCGCTCCAGTTCGTCGGCGTCCTCGTCCGGACCGATGTGAAAGCCCGGCGTTCCGGCGTCGACGGAGTTGACGCTCATGTCACACCCCCACTTCGATCTTGCCCGACTGGAGCATATTGACGTACTTCTCGTTGGCCGGGCCGCGGTCCCGCCAGCGGTCGAGCACGTCGTCCCAGGAGATCGGCTCCTCGAAGCGCCACTCCTTGTTCTCCGCGTCGAAGGCGACCGGGGCGTCGTACTCGAGGACGTACTCCTCGGACTCCTCGTCGAAGTGGGCGGGGACGTCCAGCCCGAGGTCGTTCGCCAGCGGCACGGTGTGGCTCATCCACTCCTGCCGCAGCTCGTCGTTGGTCTTGCCCTTGATCCGATAGTCGAGTTGGGACGTGTTGTGCTTCTGGTCGTCGGGGAGGCCGAACCACTCGATGCCCATCGGGAACATCCAGTCCATCGCCTCTTGGACGCGGCGCTTCGTCTTCTCCGATTTGTTGGCCAACCGTCGCATCCACGTCTCACCGTGGCGCAGGTGGAACTGCTCTTCCTTTCCGACTTTGCGGAGGGCGCGCTTCCACGGCGCGTAGGAGGTGTTCTCCTCGATGTCGCTCAGGAGGACCATCCCCGCGCGGTCGAACATCCCGTGCGCGCTGACGAGTTCGGCGAAGGTCTCCAGGTGCTGGTCGAACCCGTAGGTGTTGCGGAACTCGTGGGGCTCGCGCCCGAAGAGGAGTTCCTCGCGGTCCTCGCCGAGGTCCTCGAGGAGCCGATAGGCGATGTGCCCGTGACCGAGTTCGTCCTGGATGACGCTCACACAGGAGGCGCGCGCGTCCAGCGTCGGCGCGTTCATCGATTGCTCGTAGTACGCGGGGGCGCTCATCAGTTCCGTGTCCGCCGAAACCTTGAGCGTCGCCTTGAGAGCCTTCTTGTAGCCCTCGGTCATCTCGGACTCGTCCTCGATCATCCGACCGTTCTGTAGTTGCTCTTTGAATCGTTTTTCCGTTGGCATAGCTCGAAATTCGCCTCGTCAGCAAAGTTTGGCTCCAGTAGTATTAACTTTACTGCCGGTGGCTCGGACTGACTGACCGTTTCTCTCGGGACACGCGACGGCCACGCCGACCGATTCCCCGGGGTACAACGAGTGAAGCGCGCCGGTCGAGTCCCTATAACCCACAGGTAATCTGACATTTATTCGAGGTCCGCCGCTCGTATCGACGCGAATCTTTTAGAAGGATGGGTTCAGAATGGGGGGTATGGAAGTCCGGACACGACACGCCGCCGAATCGGACGGAGAGGAGATATTGGAACTGTGGCATAAGTTCACGGCTCACCTCTCGAAGTACGACGACAGATACAGTCACGACGACCAGGCCGACGAACGGTGGCTCCGTTACTTCGAGAACCAGTTGGTGGACTCGAAGTACGGCACGGTGATCGTCGCCGAAAACGACGAGGGCGAACCGCTCGGCGTGCTGGAGGCACGCGTGATGGGGGATCACCCGATATTCCAGTTGTCGAACCACGGCTACGTGCACGGGTTGTACGTGCGCGAGGAACACCGGCAGGAGGGCGTCGCCGCGGCGCTCTTGGACGCCGCCGCCGACTGGTTCCGCGAGGACCCACGCGGCGTCGACTACTACCGAATCGACGTTCTGGCCGACGACGACACCGCGAGCCGGATGCTCGAATCCCACGGGCTCGAACCGGTCGAATGCGTCTACGAACAGCGACTCTAATATGGTCGAATACTAGACGTCGAGTTCGTCGACGAGGGGCGAACGATCTCGGTGCCCTCGGACAAGCCGATCCTGGAGGCGGCCGAAGAGGCGGGACTCGATCTGCCGTATCAGTGCCGGATGGGCGTCTGCGGGGTGTGCTCGGCGCTCCGCGTCGAAGAGGGCGAGACAGACCAAGTCGAGGGGATGTTCCTCTCGGGTTCCGAGAAAGAGGAGGGCTACGTTCTGACGTGCGTGGCCAAGCCGCGGTCGGATCTCAAGTTGCGCTCGAACGAGAGCCCCTGAGATCCGGACCCGTATTCGGACCGCGCAGCATTCTCCCCGCTTGTGTACTCTGTTCTCTAACTCGACTGACCCGCTCTCGTCCGATTGACTCACCAGTCACTCCTCGCGATTTTAACCCTTCGTTCGCATCTCTCCCTCCCTCGACGTGGTGACGAAACGGCTCGATCGGGACAGATGGGTGGCCGAGGATGTATACAATTCAGTATACAATTCCATCCGAGGCAGTTCTGTCCGTCCGACTGCACCACTCCAGAGGTAAATCACATATGTACGCCTGTTATCTACTCGGCTTACTGGGGTATCTAACCGAACATAATCAATGATTATTCGGAGTGTATACAAATTAGTATACAACGCGGGCCCGATGACGTCCGCCAATCAACGAAGCACCGTCAGTAACTGGTGAGCCTTCGCGGCCGTCGGAGGTTCGAGGAGCGCGTCGAGTGTAATGTTTAAGTCTTCGCCTACCATCGCCTGCGGTATGCACGTAACAGTCCTCGGAGCGGGGACGATGGGACACGGCATTGCACAGGTGAGCGCGATGGGGGGACACGACGTGGTCCTTCGCGACATCGAATCGGACTTGGTCTCCGAGGGAATCGACGCGATCCGATCGAACTTGCGGGGCGGGGTCGAACGCGAGAAACTCACCGAGGCCGAGATGGAATCCGCTCTCGACAACATCACCGGTGAGACCGACCTCGAAGCCGCCGTCGCCGGAACTGACCTCATCGTCGAGGCCGTTCCCGAGGACCTCGATCTGAAGAAGAGCGTCCTCGGCGACGCCGAGGACGCCGCGGCGGACGACACGGTGCTCGCGACGAACACGTCGTCGCTGTCTGTGACGGAACTCGCGAGCGCTCTCGAACGCCCGCAGGGGCTGATCGGACTGCACTTCTTCAATCCGGTGCACATCATGTCGCTTGTCGAGGTCATCGTCGGGGAACGAACCAGCGACTCGACGCAGTCGGTTGCGACTGAGTACGTCGACAGCATCGACAAGACGTCGGTCGTCGTTCGGGACACTCCCGGATTCGCGTCGTCGAGACTTGGCGTCGCACTCGGCGTCGAGGCGATTCGGATGGTCGAAGAGGGCGTCGCTTCGCCGCGCGACATCGACAACGCGATGGAACTGGGATACAACCACCCGATGGGGCCGCTGGAGCTCACGGACGTCGTCGGACTGGACGTCCGCTTGGACATCCTCGAATACCTGCGCGAGGAACTCGGTGAACGGTTCAAACCGCCTCAACTGCTCAAACGCAAGGTCCGGGCCGGGAAAGTCGGGAAGAAGTCGGGCGAGGGATTCTACGTGTGGGAGGACGGCGAAGCGGTCGGAATGAGCGGCGAGTGGGGGGACCGATGAGCGACGACGTCCTCGACCGAACGTTCGAGTCGCTTCGCGTCGACCGAAACGACGGCGTCGCCACGATCACGATCGACCGTCCCGACGATCGGAACGCGCTGAACGCGACGGTGAGAGACGAGCTCCGAACCGTCCTGCCGGCGATCGAAGACGCGGAGGAACGCGTCGCGGTCATCACGGGCTCCGAGGAGTGCAACGCCTTCGTCGCGGGCGCGGACGTCACCGAACTCCGCGAACGCGACCTCCTCGAACAGCGCGAGGCGAGCGCGCGACCGCGGATCTACGAACTCGTCGACGAACTGCGCACCCCGGTCGTCGCCCGGATCAACGGGCACGCCTTAGGCGGCGGCCTCGAACTCGCGATGGCCTGTGACGTTCGCGTCGCCGAGCAGGGTGGGAAACTCGGTCAGCCCGAGATCAACCTCGGGATCATCCCGGGCGGCGGCGGGACCCAGCGGTTGCCCCGCCTCGTCGGAGAGGGGCAGGCGATGCGGTTGATCCTCTCGGGCGAACTGATCGACGCCGACGAGGCGCACGAGATGGGGCTCGTCGATCTGGTGTGTTCCTCCGAGGAGTTCGACGAGCGCGTCGAGTCGTTGACGTCGGGGATCGCAGACAAGAGTCCGCTCGCGCTCGAGTTCGCCAAAGAGAGCATCCGTTCGGCCTCTCGGCTCCCGCTGGACGACGGGATCGATTACGAGGCGCAACTGTTCGTCCAACTGTTCGCGACCGAGGACAAAAACGAGGGCATCGACGCCTTCTTCGAGGACAGAGCGCCGGAGTGGGAGGGGAAGTGACAGGCCGGCGATTCGGGCTCTCTGCCCCCTGTAACCGATAACTATTAGTATTGGTAGAAAGACCCGACGTACGTAATGAAGGCATTCGACGAACTCGATCTAGAGTACTTCCAGACCGAGGTACGCAATCACGTTGGAGTCCTCCGCATCGACCGACCGCCGGTGAACGCGCACAACATCGACGTTCTGCTGGAGCTCCAGCGGGCCGTCGAGGGCGTTCGCTTCGACGACAACGTCCGCGTCTGCGTCTTCGGCAGCGCGAACGAGGACATCTTCTCGACCGGCTTCGACATCAACGCGCTGCAGGAGGAGAGCGGCGAGCAGGTCGGCTACGCGAGCCAGACCTCCAAGGAGATCATTATGAAGATGCGGACGACGGACACGCTGTTCATCGCGGAGGTCGACGGCCACTGTATGGGCGGCGGTCTCGAACTCGCGCTCGCGTGTGACTTCCGGTTCGTCGGCGACGACGACGACTACCGCATCGGGATGCCGGAGATCCACCTCGGACTCATCGCCGGCGAGGCCGGCACGCAGCTGCTCCCCCGCTACATCGACCGCTCGGACGCGCTCCGGATGATGGTCACCGGCGAGGAGCTGACCCCCGCAGAAGCCACCGAGAAGGGCATCTTCGACGAACTCCACGACCCCGAGGACCTCGAAGACGCGGTCTTCGAGTTCGCCGAGATGATCGTCGAGAAGCCGGCCGGTGCGGTCGGTCACAACAAGCTCGCCGTCAACGAGGGCCTCGAACTGCCGCTCTGGGACGCGCTGGCTCACGAGCGCGAACTGCAGAACCAACTGCTCGGCTCCGACATCGCGAAGGAGGGCGTCGACGCGTTCCTCGACAAGCGCGACCCCGACTTCCTCGGCGTCGAACTCGGCGACAAGGAACCCGGATCCGACGAATAACGCGTCGCGCTGCGACGTCGTCGGTCCCCGAGCTCACCTTTCTGCGGTCTGCTTTCGCGAACGGTATGGTCGGACGGGAGAACGTGAGCGACGACGCCACCTGTCGTCGGTGATCGCTGGAACCGGTGAGAAATCGGATCCCAGCCAACCTTAGCGGTTTTCCGAGAGACCGCTCTCCCGGACTCGGGCTTACAGGTTGACGTTGACGTTCTTCGCCTGCGTGTACTCGCCGATCGCTTCGGTGCCCTGCTCGCGACCGATACCGCTCTCTTTGACCCCGCCGAACGGCGTCTGCGGGAACGTCTGCGGGTACTCGTTGATGCTGACCATCCCGTATTCGAGGCGTTTCGCCATGTTGTGCGCCGTCGAGAGATCGCTCGTCCAGACGCCGGCGCTCAGTCCGAACGGCGAGTCGTTGGCGATCTCGACGGCCTCCTCGTAGTCGGAGAACTCGATCACGGACAGGACGGGGCCGAAGATCTCCTCGCGGGCGATCGTCATCTCGTTGTCGACGTCGGTGAACACTGTCGGCTCGATGAAGTAGCCCTGCTCCCTGTCCTCGGGGACGGACCCGCCCGTTTCGAGGGTCGCCCCCTCTTCGATACCGGTCTCGACGTAGTCCAGAACCTCCTGCCGTTGGTCCTCGCTCACGGCGGGGCCCATCTGTCCGTCGTCGTCGATGCCGCTACCGAGCGGCGTCGCCTCGGCGCGCTGGACGACGGCGTCGACGACCTCCTCGGCGACGTCCTCGTGAACGAGGAGCCGTGAGCCCGCCCAGCACATCTGACCGCAGTTCATGAAGATCCCGTAGTGGACGCCTTTCGCGGCCGCGTCGAGGTCGGCGTCGGGGAAGACGACGTTCGGACCCTTCCCGCCCAACTCCAGGGTAACGCCGGTGACGCTGTCGGCCGCCTCGGACATAATCTGCTTTCCGACGCCGGTGCTGCCGGTGAAGGCGACGTGATCGACCGTCGGATTCGAGACGAGGGCGCTACCGGCCTCCGAGCCGCGCCCCGGGACGACGTTGAGCACGCCGTCTGGGAGCCCCGCGGCCTCGGCGGCCTTCGCGTAGTAGAGCGCCGAGAGCGGCGTCGTCTTCGAGGGCTTGAGGACTGCGGTGTTGCCGCAGGCGAGCGCCGGCGCGAGGCTTCGCCCGGCGAGTTGGAAGGGGTAGTTCCACGGGGCGATGTGTCCGGTGACGCCCAGGGGCTCGCGCAGGGTGTAGTCGAGTCGATCGCCCGGCACGGGAATCGTCTCGCCGGTTAGTTTGTCCGCCCACCCGGCGTAATAGCGGAACGTGTCGATGACCATGTCCACGTCGAGACGCGCCTCGAAGGGGGTCTTGCCGTTGTCGTGGGACTCGACGAGGACGATCTCGTCGGCCATCGACTCGATCTCGTCGGCCATCGAACGCAGCGTCGCGGCGCGCTCGCTCGGTGCGGCGGTCCGCCACGCCGAATCGTGAGCGGCCGCCGCCTCCGCGGCCTCTACCGCTCGGTCGACGTCGGCCTCCGTGGCGCACGCGACCGTCGCGTAGACGTCCTCCGTCGCGGGGTCTACCGTTTCGAGCGTCGAGTCGGTCACCGAATCCGTCCACTCGCCGTCGATATACAGGGCTGTCGGGCCGTCGTATGGCATACACTTTCCAGTCCCACTATGCCGAGAAAAGTGTTGATATCGAGCGAGGGAACTACCGGAACTCCGGCCGCTCGTCGTTGAGGAACGCGTCCACTCCGGTCTCGTGCGGATCGCTCCCGTAGGCGAGGACTTGGAGGTAGGCCTCGCGCTCGAGGGCGTCTCGGAACGGGCGGCCGATGTTCTCGTGGATGCCGCGCTTGGTGAGCCCGAGAGTCTCGGTCGGCTTCCGCGAGAGCCGTTCGAGGAGGTCCTCGACGGTCTCGTCGAGATCTGCGCCGTCCACCGCGCGGTTGATCAGGTCCATCTCCGCGGCCTCCGCGGCGTCGAAGATGCGCCCGGTCATCGTCAGCTCCTTCGCGGTGCGGAGGCCGACGAGCGCGGGCAAGAGGAACGTCCCACCGGAGTCCGGAATCAGCCCCACGTTCCCGAACAACTCGCCGAATCGGGCTTCCTCGTCCGCGTACGCGAAGTCGCACGCGGCGACGACGTTCGTGCCCGCGCCGACGGCGTCGCCGTTGACCTTGGCGATCACCGGGATCGGAACGGTGAGAAGCGTCTCGACCAACGGGCTCAGCGTCGACTGCACGCGCTCGAACGCCTCGTGCGGCGTCTCGTCTCTGGCCGCCATCGCCTCGATGTCGCCGCCCGCGCAGAATGCGTCGCCATCGCCGGTCAGGACGACGGCCCTGACGTCCGACTCGCCGGCCGCTTCGAGCGCGCCGATCAACTCGGTCGCGGCGTCGGCGGTGAACGCGTTCTTCGCCTCCGGGCGATCGAACGACAGTGTCCGGACGCGGCCGTCCGTCTCGACTCGTACCATACCGCGAGTCCCGACCGGAAGGGTATAAATCCATCCGAAGCCCGTACCTTTTAGTTCTCAGTCGTCGAGCGGTCTGTATGACCGATGCGTACGTCATCGGTGCTGGGCAGTCAGATTTCGGGTCGTTCCCCTCGGAATCGTATCGATCGCTCTTCGACGATGCGTTCGACGAAGCGATAGACAGCATCGACAACGAGTTCGACACGGACGAGATCGACGAGGCGTTCCTCGGAACGCTCGGAGTCGGCGGACGGCAGTTGGGCCTGAGCGGCCCGGCAGTGACCGAACACCTGGGACTGCACGGCATTCCCACCACGCGCGTGGAGAACGCGTGTGCGGCCTCCGGGTACGCGCTCCGACAGGCCGTGATGGCGGTCCGGTCCGGGATGGCCGACGTCGTCCTCGCCGGCGGCTACGAGGTAATGACCGACATGAGCGGCGACCACACCAAGTGGTGGCTCGGCGTGAGCGGCGAGACCGAGTGGGAGCGGCTGTCGGGAACGACCTTCGCGGGCGTGTACGCCCAGATGGCGAGCGCGTATCTCCGCGAACACGACGCCACCGTCGAAGACCTCTCCCGCGTCGCGGTCAAGAACCACGCGAACGGCGCGCAGAACCCGCACGCACAGCTCGGATTCGAGTGCACGCTCGAAGACGCGATGAACGCCCCCGACGTGGCGGCCCCGCTGAACCTCTATCACTGCTGTCCGACGACCGACGGGGCCAGCGCCGTCGTCGTCGCCAGCGAGGAGGCCGCCCGGAAGTTCTCCGACGCGCCGGTTCGGGTGGCCGGCGCGGGCGCGGCCAGCGGACGCGTGGGCCTGTTCCAGCGGGATTCGCTGACCGGTATCCCCGCCTCCGAGACGGCCGCAGAGCGCGCGTACGACGAAGCCGGAATCTCGCCCGAGGACCTCGACTTCGCGGAGGTCCACGACTGCTTCGCCATCGCCGAGCTCGCCGCCTACGAGGACTTGGGATTCTGCGAGCGCGGCGAAGCGCCGCGGCTCCTGCGCGAGGGGGTCACGGACCCCGACGGCGACCTACCGGTGAACACCTCCGGCGGCCTCAAATCGAAGGGCCACCCCATCGGCGCGACCGGAACCGGGCAGGTCGTCGAGGCGTTCTCTCAACTTCGTGGGGAGGCCCACGTCCAGGTCGACGACCCCGAAGTCGGGCTCACCCACAACGTCGGCGGATCCGGCGGCGGCGTGACCGTCCACGTGTTCGAGCGGGTCGACGGAGGTGACCTATGAGCGCGACGCTCGGACTCGCCGCGACGGGCGTGTACGTGCCGCACCGGCGACTCTCGGCCGACGAGATCGAAGCCGCTTGGGGTACGTCTGCACCGGTCGATCGGGCCGCCGTCCCGGCGGCCGACGAGGACGCGCTCACGATGGCCGTCGCCGCGGGTCAGGAGGGGCTCGACGACTGGGACGGGGAACCGGCGGACGTGGCGAACCTGTTCGTCGCGACGACGACGCCGCCGCTCGCTGAGGAGGAGTTCGCCCCCCGAATCGCCGAGGCACTCGGCCTTTCCGTGGACGTGCGGACCGAGACCGCGACCCAGAGTACCGCTGCCGGGGCGGAGGCGCTCCTTGCCGGAGCGAACGCCGACGGCCCGGCGCTCGTCGTCGTCGCCGACGCACCGACTGGCGACGCCGCGGAGGCCGGCCAGCGCCTCGGTGCAGGAGCGGCGTCCTTCCTCTTCGCCGGAGACGGCGACGCGGTGCTCGTCGACAGCGCCCGCCGCTCCCGCGACGCACCGGGGATCAGGTTCCGCGAGCGCGACAGCGAGGCCGTGACCGGCCTCGACGTCACGACCTACGAGCGGGAGACGACCCGCGATCTGGTCGCCTCGGCGGTCGACGCGTTGGCGATCGACCACGAGGCCGTCGACGCCGCGAGTCTCCACCAACCGACGGGAGACATCCCGCACCGCATCGCGCGGGCGCTCCCGTACGGCGGTGGAGTCGTACAGCGCGGGACCGTCGTCGACGACGTCGGCGACGCCGGTGCCGCGACGGCCGCGATCGGACTGCTCGCGGCGCTCGCGGAGAGCGACCCCGGGTCGCTGACCGTCGCCGGGTTCTTCGGGAGCGGTGCGACCGCCGTCGCGCTCGCGTTCGAGACAGAGAGCGCGATCGGGGCCGACGTCGCATCCGCCGTCGAGTCGGGCGAGTCGGTCGACTACACCACGGCACTCCGCGAACGCGGGACGGTCGGCGAGACCGACGTCGCCGGTGGCGGCGCGCACGTCAGCCTTCCCTCTTGGCAACGGACGATCCCGCAGCGGTACCGCCTCGAAGCGGGACGCTGCCCCGAATGCGGCGCGGTCGCCTTCCCCCCGGATGGGGCGTGCCCGGAGTGCCACGAGCGAGTCGAGTTCGAGACCGAACCGCTGTCGCGGACCGGGGAGGTCGTCGCCGTCACCGTCATCGGACAGGGCGGCGCGCCGCCGGAGTTCGTCGAACACCAGCGCCGCGACGGGCCCTTCGCGGTCGCGATTCTGGAGGTTCCGACGGCGGACGGGTCCGACGGGACCGCGCGGTTCCCCGCACAGTTGACCGGCTCCGATTCGACCGACGTTTCTGTCGGTGACCGCGTCACCGGTCGGCTCCGCCGCATCTACAGCGTCGAGGGCGTCACCCGGTACGGTCTCAAGTTCGTCCCCGAGTAGCGGTGGCCGTCTGCGGAGCGCCTCCCCGATTCGACGTCTCGCTGCGCCCGAGGTTCCGCCGCGATTGACGCACTGCTGTGTCTGTGATCGGGGTCTTCTGCGATGTCGTCTGACGCGGAAAGACCGCGACTGACGTCGGTATCGAACCGCAGAGAACAGTAGGCGCGCGGTGAGGTCGCGGTCGGCGAGTCGGTCCCGCCTTTCCCGTCTGTGGACCGCGTCAGTCCTTGTACTGCTGGCGCTCGCGCTCCCGGAGCTTCACGCGCTGGATCTTCCCGGTCTCCGTCCGGGGGAGCTCGTCGACGAACTCGACCCGTCGCGGGTACTTGTACGGGGCCAGCGTGTTCTTGACGTGGTTCTGCAGCGTGTCGACCAGGTCGTCGTCACCCTCGACGCCCTCGGGGACGACCACGAACGCCTTCACCACTTGACCGCGTTCCTCGTCGGGAGAGCCCACGACCGCGACCTCCGAGACCTCCTCGCGCTCTTCGAGGACCGCCTCGACCTCGGGACCGGGGATGTTGTACCCGCTGGAGATGATGAGGTCGTCCTCTCGGGCCTTGTACTCGAGCCGTCCGTCCTCGCGGTGGACGTAGATGTCGCCGGGGAGGCTCCAGCCGTCGATGAGAGCCTCCTCCTGCTTCTCGGGGCGGTTCCAGTAGGAGATGCCGGTGGGCCCGCGGACGGCCAGCAGTCCGGCCTCGCCGCGGGGCAGTTCCTCGCCGGTGTCGGGGTCGACGACCTTGCACTCGTATCCGGGGACGGGGTATCCCGTCGCACCGGGGTCGATCTCCTGTCCCTCGCGGTGGCTCACGAAGATGTGCAGCATCTCCGTCGTCCCGATCCCGTCGTAGATCTCGACGCCGTAGTCGTCTTTGAATCGGTTGAAGGTGCTGTGTGTGAGGGGTTCGCCGGCGCTCACCGCGAGACGGAGCGAACTCGTGTCGAACTCCTCGGGCCCGTCGGGGAACTTCGAGAGAATCTGGTTGTACGCCGTCGGGATCGAGCAGAGGATCGAGATTCCGTGGTTCTCGACGGCTTCGAGCAGGTCTCCGGGCGAGGCGTTCTCGACGAGGCTCGACGTCGCGCCGAACCGAAGCGGGAAGGTCAGGAGGTCGCCGTACCCGTAGGCAAACGGCAGCGGCGGGTTGCCCCCGAAGACGTCGTCCTCGGTGACGTTGAGGCAGTACCGCGCGTAACTGTCCGCCGTCGAGAGGACCTGGCGGTGGGTGTGCGTCGCGCCCTTCGGCTGACCCGTCGTCCCGGACGTGTACAGCATCAGCGCGAGGTCGTCGCGTTCGGTCGGGTAGGGCTCCAACTCCTCGTCGGCGCTCTCGGTAAGTTCGTCGTAATCGGTGTGGTCGTGCTCGACGCCGTTTCGCTGCACGGCGACGACGGTCTCGACGGTGTCGAGGTCCGGGAGCGCCTTGTTGATCTCCTCGAGGAGGTCGTCGTAGACGATGACGGCCGACGCCTCCGCGTTGTTGATGATGTGGACGAGCTCCTTCGCGCGGAGGAGCTTCATCGACGGAAGCGCGACTGCGCCGATCTTCTGGACCGCCAGACAGGAGACGATCGCCTCCGGGCGGTTGGTGAAGCGGACGACGACCCGGTCACCGGGCTCGACGCCCTTCTCGGCGAGTCCGTTTCCGAGGCGGTTGACCCGACGCTGGAGATCGCTGTAGGTGATCTCGTCGTCCCCGAACCGGATCGCGACGTTGTCGCCACGCCCCGCTTCGACGTGTCGGTCGACCAGTTCGGCTGCGACGTTCAGTTCCTCTTTGTAGTGAAGCTCCGGCAGCGGATGGACGAGATCCGGCCCCTCGTCGGGAAGATACGCCTGTGGTACGTTCTCTTGCATCGTTCATTACTGGAATGATGGATTATGGAAAAATACTTTACGGTCGAGTTGATCCCTCTCCGTCACTAATTCGCCTCACGATCGTCACGGTAGCGAACGGAAATTCGGTCTCGAACGGACCGAATTTGAAACTGAGACGGGAGTGCGTCCAATCGCTGTGCTCTCTGTGATCGGAGTCGGTTTGGTGTGTGGTATGGACCGGCACATTAAAATAGGATTAATAATAGTGTTCGTATAGAAATGACGCAGAAGGCTCTCGATCGGCGCAAACTCCTGAAGGCGACTGGCGCGGCAGCAACCGTCGGCCTCCTCGCAGGATGTTCCAGCGGCGGCAACGGGGACGGCGGCGACTCCGGAGGGGACTCCGGCGGCGACGGCGGCGACAGTGGGAACGAGGATACCGAAACATCCGGCGGCGGCGACAGCGAGGGAGACATCAACATCGGTTCGGTCCAACCGCTCTCCGGCGGATTCGCACCGTGGGGACAGGCCCACTCGGCCGGGCTGGCGTTCGCGATCGACGAGATCAACGCCGACGGCGGGGTCTTGGACGGGCAGAACCTGAACATCGTGGAGGCGAACTCCGAGAGCGACCCGGCGGAGGCGTCGTCGATCTTCGAGCGGTTCGCCGAACAGAACGACATCGTGGCCGCCACCGGCCCGGTGAGCTCCGACGTCGGTATCCGCACCTCCCGGACGGCACAGGAACTCGGGATTCCGATGGTGATGCACATGGCCGGCTCCGACGAGACGATCACCGAGGAGACGCTGCACTCGTTCAGACTGGGACTGCTGCCCGCGGCGACGACGATGCAGGCGCAGGCGCAGTTCGTCGCCGACGCGGGCTACCAGAACGTCGCCGCCATCGTCGGCGACTACGCGTGGGGGCAGTCCGTTCGGACGGCCATTCAGGACAACTTCGACGTGAACGTGGACATCCAGGTCGCTCCCGTCGGCGCGAGCGACTTCTCCTCGTACATCCGTCAGATCTCACAGGACGTGGAGATGGTCATCGCCACCGGCCACCCGCCGGGTTCGCTGACCATCGCTCAGCAGCTGTACGAACTCGGATACGAACCGGACGTCATCTCGGGTCCCGGCCTCCCACCCGCCGTCATCAGCTCTGCGCTGGGTGAGAACGTGGACCGCGGGTTCACGCACATCCATATGAGCGACGTGTACACCGAAGAGTACGCCGAGGTGGCGCAGCGATTCGGAGAGGAGGTCGGCGAACAGTTCGACACGCACACCTCCTACGGGTACGTCACGGGCAAGATGATCGCGCAGGCGATCGAGAACGCCGGCGAGGCCGACCCCGAGGCGATCACCGAGGCCATCCGGAGCATCGAGTTCGACACGCTGTTCCCCGAACCGATTCAGTACTCCGAGTACGGCGAACTGAAGAACCAGGTCCAGTTGTACAGTTCGCTCACCACGGAAGCGCCCTCGTACTACTCTGAGGGAAGCTACAGCCTCCAAGAGGAGTTCCGCACGGAGCCCCTCCCGGCGCTCCCGCCCGAGGAGTAATCCGGCTCCCCGTTTCCGGATTCACCCCCGGTTTCAATCGTTCGACCACCTACGACAAGATGCACTTGACTGACTCGCTCGTGAAGTCGAAAAGTATACACCAGTATCCCTAATGAGTAGAGACTAGATGGTAACAATTAGCACATTGGCGGCGCTCGCCGTTGACGGACTCGCCTTCGGCGCGTCCTTAGCGCTGCTCGGCGTTGGAATCACGCTCGTTTACGGTCTCGGGGAGGTGTTGAACCTCGCAATCGGCGCGTTCGCAGTCATCGCGGCCATTCTGGCCTCGTTGTTGATCGACCAAGGGATGTCGTTGCCGGTTGCGATCGCAGGAGGGCTCGCGTTCGTCGGCGTCTTCGGTCTCGTCGTCGACCGGACGCTCCTCTCGCTGGTGTACCGCTCTGACGGCGAAGAGCGGATCCTGATCGGGATCTTCACCACGCTCGGGCTGACCGTCCTCCTGGAGGGAGTGATGGTGAACTACGTCTCCTCGCAGTACTCGCTCCCGCTCGGCCTCGATCCGATTCGCGTCGGGGCCGCGGTGGTGACCGGGACGTCGGTCGCGAGCATCGTCATCGCCGCGGTGGTGCTCGCCGTCCTGTTCCTCTTCTTGAACCGGACGTTCCTCGGGAAGGCGACTCGAACCATCTTCCAAGACGAGCGCGGCGCGCGTCTCGTCGGGATCAACCCCCGGAAGATTCGGACGCTGGTGTTCGTCCTCTCCGTGCTCGTCGCGGGGCTGGCCGGCGTCCTCGCGGCCGCTCGCTCGAACGTCAGCGTCGCGACGAGCTTCGAGTTCACGACCTTCGCGCTCATCGTCTCGATCGTCGGCGGGGTTCGCAGCCTCGTGGGGGCCGTCGTCGCCGGACTCCTCTTGGGTCTCATCAACACGATGGCGAACTTCTTCGTCGGTTCGTACTTCGCGACGATCATCCTCTTCGGTGCCGCGATCGTCTTCCTGCTCTTCCGTCCGGAGGTGATGTCGTCGTGAGCGACTTCCTCCCGGGCGGGCGCAAACTCGCGCTCGTGGGACTGCTGTTCGTGCTCGCCCCGCTGCCGGTGATGGGCAGCGGCTACTTCGTCGGCGTCCTCTCGCGGACGCTGCTCTTCGCGCTCTTCGCGATCGCGCTGAACATCGTCTTCGGGCACAACGATCAGCTGTTCCTCTTCATGGGCGGTCTCGGCGGTATCGGCGCGTACACCACCGCGCTCATCGCCGACAGCGTCGGTGTCTCCGCGTGGCTGGCGCTCCCAGTCGCGGCGGTTATCGCCGGGCTCATCGGCCTGTCGGTCAGCTGGATCTCCGCGCGCCGGAGCTTCACCGTCATCCTGATCTCGATCCTGACGCTGAACCTCCAGCTCGTGTTCTCGGAGGCCTTCATCGGGGCCCGCGGTCTGACCGGCGGCTCGACCGGCTTCCCGTACGAGCTGTTCACGCTGAGCGGGATCGCCGAGGCCGCGGGCGTCCCGACCGCAGTGGTCATCTACTACGTCATCCTGGCGTTCTTCCTGGCCGCGATGGTGCTGTACATCTGGCTCATCAACTCCAAGTACGGAATCGCGTTCGAGGCGATCCGCGAGGACGAGATGGCCGCCGAGTCGATCGGGATCGACGTGGTCCGATACAAGTCCATCGCGGGCTTCATCGCCGGCGTCATCATCGCCATCGCGGGGACGTTGCTGGCGCGGGAAGCCACGTACATCACCCCCTCGATCTTCACGTTCCTCGCGGTCGACGTGATCGCGCTGGTCGTCCTCATCGTGGGCGGGATCCGCCAGACCTACGGCCCGATCGTGGGCGCGGTCATCGTCGAGGCGATCGAGGCGATCCTCGGGACCTACGCCGCCAACTGGCGGACCGCCATCTTCGGTGCGCTCCTCATTCTCCTGTTCCTGTACTTCCGCAGCGGCGTCATCGTCAAAGCTCAGGAGTTCTTGGAGGACCGGGACGTCTCTCTCGGCGGTGGCAACGGCGGTACCGCAGCCGTCGACACCGGGGGCGACGGCTAGCCGCGCGGCCGGTTCTCATTCCCGGACTGCGAGCGCTTTTCTTGATGTTTGACGAGGCAAAACCGTTATTAGGTGGCGGGGGTCTGTATATAGGTACCAATGCTTGAGGCCGCGAACATCCGGAAGAAGTTCGGTGGTCTCGTCGCGGTCGACGGGGTCGACCTGGAGATCGGAAACGGCGAGATCGTCGGGCTCATCGGACCCAACGGTGCCGGAAAGACGACGCTCTTCAACACCATCACGGGGGTGCTCGAACCGGAGCAAGAGACGGAGATCACGTTCAACGGCGAGGACATCGTCGCGCTCGGGACGCACGAGATCGCCCGTGCGGGGCTGCTTCGAACGTTCCAGATCGTTCGGGTGTTCGGCGAGATGTCCGTCTTCGAGAACGCCGTCGCCGGCGCGCTCTTCGGAACCGAGGAGTCGATTTCACAGGAGGAGGCCGAAGACAGAGCCCGGGAGGCGCTCGCGTTCGTCGGCCTCGAGGACAAGGCGGATATGCAGGCGGAGAACCTCCCGATTGCACAACAGAAACAGCTCGAACTGGCTCGGGCCGTGGCCTCCGAACCGGACCTCGTCTTGCTCGACGAGATCGCGAGCGGTCTCACGCCGGGCGAGATCGAAGAGCTGTCCGATACGATCCGTCGTCTTCGGGACGAACTGGGGATCTCGGTATTTTGGATCGAACACATCATGGACGCGATTATGGGAACCGCAGACCGCATCATCGTACTCAAGAGCGGCGAGAAGATCGCCGAGGGAACGCCCGAAGAGATCAGGAACGATCAGGTCGTGACTGAAGCCTACCTCGGAGCGGAGGACGAATCGTGATCGCGCTCGACTCCGTCGACGTCTCCTACGGGAACATCCAGGTCATCTGGGACTTCGACTTCGAGGTCTCCGAGGACGCGGGCGTCGTCTCGCTGGTCGGTCCCAACGGCGCGGGGAAGTCGACGCTGCTGCGGGTGATGTCCGGGCTTCACCCCGTCGACTCCGGGACCGTGACCGCGTGGGGCGAGGACGTCTCGACGCTGGACTCCTCGGAGATCGTGAAGAAGGGCTTCGTCCACGTCTCAGAGGAGCGGAACCTGTTCGGAGAGATGACCGTACGGGAGAACCTAGAGATGGGGGCGTACACCGAGCGTGACAATCTCGAAGAGACGATGCAGGAGGTCTACGAGGTCTTCCCGATTCTCGAGGAGCGCTCGGACCAGTTGGCGCGGTCGATGAGCGGCGGCCAACAGCAGATGCTCGCGATCGGCCGTGGACTGATGGCCCGCCCGAAGATCCTCGCGCTCGACGAGCCGTCGGAGGGGCTGGCACCGCAGATCACCGACCGCGTCTTCGAGAAGATCGAAGACATCAGCGAGGACATCACCGTCCTCCTGGTCGAACAGCACGTGAACCGCGCCCTGAAGATGGCCGACCGCGCATACCTGATCGAGAACGGCAGGATCGTCAAAGAGGACACCGGAACGCGGCTCTTAGAGAGCGACCACGTCAAGGACGCGTACCTCTGAGCGATGGTTCGCTACTTCGAGGACATCACACCGGAGGAGACGCACGACCTCGGCTCTTACACCGCCGACCGGGACGAACTGATCGAGTTCGCCCAACGGTACGATCCCCAGCTAATCCACGTCGATCCGGAGGTTGCGCGGGAGACGATGTACGGCGGTCTCATCGCCAGCGGCTGGCACACGGCCGGTTCGTGTATGGCGCTCTTGGTGGAGGGATTCCTGTCGGAGACGGCGACGCTCGGCTCCTTCGGACTCGAGGAACTCCGCTGGCGCACGCCGGTCCGGCCGGGCGACACCGTACGGGCGGAACTCGCGGTCGTGGAGACGACGGCCTCGGAGAGCCGCGACGACCGCGGATACGTCACGCTCGACGTCCGAGCCGAAAACGAGCAGGGAGAGGAGGTCGTCTACTGGCGGTCGACGAACATCTTTCTCACGCGGGACGGCGGCGACGAGTGGCCGACCGCCGAGTGACGGCGTTACGCCTCGAACGGAGCCAGCATCTCGGCGGTGAACGCCGTCGGCGCTCCGCTGCGATCGAAGCACCCGTACTCGGAGACGCCCTCGATGCGGACCTCGCCGTCGGTACGGAACGTGTGCGCGATTCGAACGGTATCCTCCGTGACCGCGCGGACGTCGCACTCCACCGAGAGGCGCGAGTCGAACAGCACCGGCGATTTGAACTCCCAGTGCCAATCGCGCAGCCGGAACGGTTGGCGGTCGCCCGCGAGGTCGCTCAGGTGCGTCGCGTGTTCGGAGAGGAAGGACTCGAGCGCGACGTCGGCGAACCGCGGATACTCCTCGAAGTACGCCAACTCGGACCCCTCGATGTGGGGACTCCGGACGTCGAACGATCGCTCGAAGGTGGGGTGGGATCCCGGGTCGCCGTCTTCGGCGGCAGGACCGACGTCGACACGTCGCTCGGCCTGTAGCTCTTCGAGTCGGGCTTTCGTCGCTTCCGGAAGGGACAACGCGCCGCCCTCGGGAGCGATCGTGACGTGGGTCATCTCCGCCGTCGAGAGCGGGTCGCCGTCGCCGTCGACCATCTCGTAGACCAACTGGACGCTGGACTCGCCCACGTGCGTGGGCGTCACCTCCACGCTGACCGTGTCGTCGAACGTCGGGTAGCGATGGACCGTCGTGTCGAGCCCGACGGGAGCATACGGGATGGCGTCGCCATCGACCAGTTCCTGAAACGAGTACTCGACCGCCGCGGCCAGTTCCTGCGTCGAAACGAGCTGCCAATCGAAGAACATCGCGCCGTGAACCAACGGTCCGGCCAGTTCGCCGAAGCGAACCTGGTGGTCGTCAATAGTACGCATACGGGTGAGTCGTCATCGGCTCATAATAGCGTTTTGGACTGCGGAGAAACGCCGGGTTCGGCCCAGCTCGGAACCGGCCTACGACAGCAGATCGAGCGCGGTCTTCGAGAGGACCGAGACGCCGATCTCCAGGCACTCCTCGTCGACGTCGAAGGTGGCCGTGTGGTGTCCGCTCGGGTTCCCGCCACCGATCTCGACGTAGGACGCCGCCCCTCTGTGCTGCGACGGCTCGCATCAGGTAGGTCGCGTCCTCGCGGATCGCCTCGCCGATTAGCGCCGTCGAAACCTTACAGTCGTGCATTTCCGCCGCCGAGTCGACGTGTCGGAAGACATCGTCCGGTCTGTGCTCCATCAGCTCGTTCGACGCTCCGCATACCTCTATCGTGGTGCTCGCCTCGTCTGCGACCACGTTGCAGGCGTTACCCGATTGAGTTCACCGACGTTGACCCGCGTGGCACCGTCGCTGTGGCCCGCTGCTCCCCCGACGATGTGCCAACCGCAGCGTTGAAGAGCGGTAGCGCCGAGGGGAGACGTAACGGTGGTAGAACTCGTGAACGGACTCTCTGGGGATCCCTTCGCCGTTATGAACACGATCGGTCTCGTCGCCTTCGCGCTGGTGGGGTCGGCGAAGGCGATCCGTGAGCGATTCGACCTGTTCGGGGTGGCAGTGGTCGGTCTCGCGACCGCGTTCGTCGGCGGGACGACGCGGGACATCCTCGTCAATCGGGTCCCGCTCGCGCTGAGTTCGCTGGGCGAAATCAGTCTCGGGATGATCGGGGTCGCCCTCGCGATCGCGTTGAACGTCGTCCTCGACTCACCGGACGATCACCCCATCACGATGGTCGCCGACGCCGTCGGACTCGGTGCCTTCGCGACGGCTGGCGCGATCGTGGCAACGGAAACCGGCGTCTCGAGCTTCGGCGTGATCGCGATCGCGACGATCAACGCGGCCGGTGGCGGAGCGTTCGCCGACCTCCTGTTGGACCGGTCTCCCTTCATCCTCGTGACGGACTTCTACGCGAGCTGTGCAGTCCTCGGCGGCTCGACGTACTGGCTCGTGACCACCGTGTTCGCCCACGGAGGGATCGCGGCTGCGCTGTGTGCCGCCGTCACCGTTGGGACGCGCCTGCTCGCGGTCAACCGCGGGTGGGAACTGCCCACCGCGCAGTCGTTCGGTGAGCGACTGTCTCGTTTCGGCAGGTAGGTCTCAGGGAATCTCTCGTTCTGATCCGTTGAATCGTGTACTGTCGCGTGATCGGGTATGGTGCCCGCTACGCACGGGGGCAGCTGTCACACTAATCGGGAGAGTTTGTGCCCTTCTTCGAGACGCGACCGTGATAGGGGGTGAAAGAAAATCTTCGTATATCGAATTATCGTTTACGCTCGCTACTCGAACGTCATCCCGTACCCCCACTCCTCCAACTGCGCTTTAACTTCGTCAGCGTGTTCGAGGCCGACTAACACGAGAGCTTCTCGGAGGTCGGTGAGGGAAACGTTGTCTCCGAACTTTTCTTCGAGTTCGCGGAGCGCTTCCCGCTCCGCGTCCTTCGTCTCGGGCTTCAAGAACAGGGGGACGCGATTTCGGCCGTCCTGAACGCCGTCCCGTCGGAATTTGTACGGGATCTGCATCGTTCTCCGATCCGACTGGTCCGTTTTCTCTTCCGATTCCGGGGACTGTTCGCGCCGTTCCTCGGATTCCGCTCCCGCGTCGGGCTCCGATTCCTCGTCCGGGTCGTCGGCGAAGGGATTCTCACCCGCGCCCTGCTTCATCCCCGTCATACGGTCATCACCTCGTGGTCGACGTCGCCCGGTTCCGGTGGGTTCGGGGCCTCGAGGCCAACTTCGCGTTCGAGGTGTCTGGCGAGTCGGTCGAACTGCGCGAGCGTCTCGATCTCGTAGTCCCGTCGCCGGTCCCGGTGTTGTCGAACGTACTCGAACGCCGAGCACTGCTGCATCCAGCAGCCCTCCATCAGCGAGGCTCGCTCGCCGATGATCTCCGGAACAGGGTAGTCGATCCCTTCGAGAATGGATCGTTGATCGCGGGTGTTCTTGAACCCCATCGGGATCGCGGCGAGGACGCCGACTTCCACGTCCAGTTGCTCCTCGAACCCCGCGACCAGTTCCTCTAGGCCTTCGACCGCCGCCTGTCCCTTCGCGCTCGGTTCGACCGGGATGACGAGCGAGCGCGTTGCGTTGATCGCGTTGTAGAGGTGCGGGCCTTCGGTCGCCGGCGGATCACAGATGAGTACGTCGTATTTCTCTGGAACGCCCGCTTCCCGAAGTACGCGAAGCAATTGCGCGTGCACTCCGAACGCCTCGCCCATCGCTTCGGACTGCTCTTTCTCGCGTTGGAGGTACTCCGCGAGGTCTGAGAGCATGTTGTGTTCCGGCACGATGTCGACGCCTTCGACCGTCCGGACGAGCGCTTCGAACTCCCCCTTCGGCCGTCGGATCATGTGTCTGACGAGGTTGTCGACAGATTCGGTTCGCCGATCGTCCACGCCGAACAGCCGCGAGAGATCTCCGTCTTGCGGGTCCAGCGGAACGACGAGCGGTTTCAGGCCGGCTCGGGCGTGAGCGACGGCGAGATTCGCCGCGGTGGTGGTCTTCCCGACCCCTCCCGCCTCACTGTACGTCGAGTACGCGAGCATTGTACCGTTCATTGCACCTGTTCATCTTTAATGTTCTCCACATCCAACCGTGCATACACCGAACGAACTCTCACACATCACGGTGTTAGTGGTCTCCTCAAATGAATCCATTCACTGATCATAGTTAATGAACAAGAGTAATTACTTTTGTTCATTGGTTGTGTTAATTAGAGTGTACAATGAATGTATGTAGTGAACAAATTTAGTGAATGAGATTGGTGAATGAATATTGTGGGTGTATGTACTCAACATAACCAATGATTGGGTCTTTATCACGACACAGGCGATTGTACGTGCTGCGTCGTAGTCGTCTTCGACAATCGGGGGAGCAGTTCCCCTCTAACGGCTTCGCGGGACTACGATTCCCCGGGTGGCGACCCCGGACTACCGGAGGCCATTCACTCGACGCGTTTGCAGTACGTTCTTACTACTGGCCGACGAGGGATCACGCGAGTCGCCCTGACTCAGTGATCCGATGAACGTCGAACAATTCAAATCCGAACACGTCCCCACCGAATCGGCAGAGCCCTTCCAACTCGAAAACAGCTACACTCTCGACGTCGCCGTCGACGGCTCCGTGATGGCGAAAGCCGGATCGATGATCGCCTACTCCGGCGACCTCTCGTTCACCGGCCGGGCGTCCGCGGAGGGCGGGATCCGAGGGTTCCTGAAGGAGGCAGCCACGGGAGAGGGTACCCCGGTGATGTCCGTGGAGGGATCCGGCCACGTCTACTTCGCCGACCACGGAAAGAAGGTGCAGGTGCTCGAACTCGGTGCCGACGATTCGATCACCGTCAACGGCGAAGACGTCCTCGCCTTCGAGGACGACGTCTCCTACGAGATCAGTACGATCGACAGCCTCGCAGGATCGTTCGCGGGCGGATTCACGAACGTCTTCCTCGAAGGCCCGGGGTACGTCGCGATCACGACCCACGGCGACCCGCTCGTGTTGGAACCGCCGGTCGCGACCGATCCGAGCGCGACCGTCGCGTGGAGCGGGACGTCCCCGAACGTGCAGGTGAACCGCAGCCTGTCGGATATGATCGGTCAAGAGTCCGGCGAGCGTTATCAGATGAACTTCGAGGGACCGGAGGGCTTCGTCGTGGTCCAGCCCTACGAGGAACTGTGAGTCGTCGCGGCATCCGATTCAGGGGCAATGACAGATAAACGTCTGTCCGTTCCGATCGAAACCCCCGTCTTTTAGACTCCCGCGGCTGTTTTCCCGCAGTAGAATGTCGCTCGGTGGTCCCTCGCTCAGTCCCGCGATCCATCTCCTCTTGGTCGTCGTCGCGACCGCGTTCATCTGGCTCGGGAGCGGATGGCTCGAAGAGTCGGCCGAGCATCTCTCCGCGTACTACGGCCTCCCGGCCGTGGTTCAGGGATCGATCGTCGTCGCCATCGGATCGAGTTTCCCCGAGCTCGCGAGCGTCGTGGTGACCGCGCTCTCCGGGACGTTCAGTATGGGCGTGGGGGCGATCGTCGGCTCCGCGATCTTCAACATCCTCGTCATTCCCTCGCTCTCGGGTCTCATCAGCGACGGGCACCTGGAGACGAACCGGACTGTGGTGTACAAAGAAGCGCAGTTCTACATGCTCGCGGTCGCCGTGCTCGTCATCACGTTCGCGCTGGCGGTCATCTACAGCCCGGACCCGACTGGACCGGCGCTGACCGGCGTGTTGACCCGCCCGCTCGCGATGCTCCCGCTGCTCCTGTACGGGCTGTACCTCTTCATCCAGTGGCAGGACGTGAGCGATCACGACGCCCCCGCCCCGCCGGCAGGAATCGCCATCCGCCGCGAGTGGCTCCGACTCCTCGGCGGCTTGTTCGTCATCCTCGTCGGGGTCGAACAGCTCGTCGGCAGCGTCGAATCACTGGGACAGACGTTCGGGGTTCCGGAGTTCCTCGCTGGCGTGACCATCATCGCGGCCGTGACGAGCCTCCCGGATCTCCTCGTCAGCGTCCGCTCCGCCGCCTCCGGAAACGACGTCACGAGCCTCTCGAACGTCCTCGGATCGAACACCTTCGATCTGCTCGTCGCCATCCCGGTCGGGGTGTTGATCGCCGGCAGCCTCCCCGTGAACTTCGCCGCGGCCGTCCCGATGCTGGGCGTTCTCACCTTTGCGACGATCCTCCTCTTCACGGTGCTCCGGACGGACCTCGTGATCACGGACCTGGAGTCGTCGCTCCTGCTCGCCGCCTACGGCGTGTTCGTCGGATGGATCGTCGCCGAAACGCTCGGCGTGACACAGTTCCTCAGGGGCGCGTGAGCGCCCGACGCGGACCAATCGGTTCCGGCGAGCGGCCGCCGTCCGAACGCGGGCCGCTCCCAGCCGACGCGATGGGATTTTGTCCTCGACGACCGAAGGCGGGCGTATGAGCGAAATCGACGCCGACAGACTCCTGCCCAACGACCGAGTGCAGCAAGCGGTCCTGAACGGCGACGTGACGCAGTTGACCCGGGGCGCGAGCAACCAGTACGCGGCCGAGGGTGACACCTTCGAGATCGAGGGTACCAGATTCGAGGTGTCGAGCGTCGAAACCCGGACGCTCGGCGAGTTCACTGACGCGACGCGCAACGGGAGGGATCGGAGTCGCTCGCGGCGTACAAACAGCGGATGAAACAGGTCCACCCCGGCGACTTCGAGTGGGACGACAGCGCCGAGGTCCTGACGTACCAGTTCGAGCGCGCGGACTGAGCGTTTCGCCGTCGGGCCCGACTGCTCTATCGCGCTCGTGGATTTTCCGATCAGCCTCCGCGCACCGAGCCGCCGGGCTCCGTCCTCCGCGACGACGTCGCAGGACCGTCACCATTGGCGAGTAACTCGACTACAGACACGTCGTCACCCGTCGGTCGTAGGTCCCGCGCGGCCGCCGCCGAGAGCACGACGTTCGCGCCGACTGTGACCTCGTGGTCGGTCACCGACCGACACAAGGCCGCGAGCGATTCCCGGTACGCCGAGGATCGGTTCCGACTCCGCAGCACGACCGTCCCGTTGGACTCGTGGACCGTCCCGCGTTCGAGCACGTACAGTTCGACGGCGCGGCGTCGCGTTTCGCGGTCCACGTCCAACAGCCACGCGGGATGCGAGGGCGTCGTCGCGGCGTTCTTCCCGCCGCGGGGCGCTCCGGCGACGAACAGACAGCGCGCGAACACGGAGCCGTCGACGCTCGGGAGGAGTTCCGTCGGTCTCTCCGGAGAGTCGTCGTGCCGCCGCGTCGGCTCCACGCCCAGCGCGGTCAAGTACTCCCACAGTCGCCGTTCGACGTGCGGCGATGTCGGCGCGTACGCGACCGTCCATCGCCGGTCGATACTGCCACAGGCGAACACGCCGACCACTAATTCGGCGAACGCCGCGGTCGTCCGATCGCTCCTCGACCCGTCGAGCCACCCGCGCTGCCGGGCCGTCTCGACGCCCCGCACGGCGTCGGGCTGTCCGCCCGAGAGCCACCCGCGCACGCGACTCGGCGGGAGTCCGAGGGCGTTCCCGACCGCCGTCCGTCCGGCCTCGGGGTGGCGATGTCGGTACTCCCGCACCGACTCGTAATCGCGGAGTTGCACCGCGGGATCGTCGTAACTGCGGGGATCGTAGGTTCTAGCGAGCGCTATTTCGTCAATCATCGTGAACCGACTCCGGCGGGCTGGAAAATTCGACTGCCTCGGTGCCTCGAACGAAGAAAGTGAAGCTACCGAACTACGGGCTTTCGTACTCGAAGGTCCGGAGCGTCGCGGAGTTGCTGCCATCCGCGGACTGCCAGGTGACGCGGATCGTGCCGCCGTTAGTCGAATCCGCCGTGACCTCGAAGCTGTCTCCTGAACTTACGGTATCACCAGTGATGCTGGTACTGAAGTTCGTAACCACGTCACCACTGTTGTCAATGTCACCGCTCACGTAGAGATTTGATTTTTCGATCGAATCGCCAGCGGTATGGGTAATGGTAGCGTTTTCGTCGTTTCCGATACTTGTCGAGTTGATCTCGAACGTCGCCTGCGGGGCCGACTGTCCGATACCCTGACCGAGGTTCAGTACGAATGCGCCGATGACGGCGGCGAGGATGACCGTGATAGCGACCATCAGGATTACGCCGATGACCGGACTGACTGCGCGTTCTTCCGTGAATAACTGTTTGATGTTCATGTCCGTTTGACCTCTGGATACCACTTGATTGAGAGTACGTATAATATTATTGACCTAATTATCAGAACTGGTAGTAGGCGGACAGATACGGTGTCAGCTTCGGGAACGACGGAACCGGGACAGATAGTAACAACCACGTGAACTGGCCTGTGCAGCGTGGTACCACCTCGGACGCGAGGAACCGGCCATTTATCCGTCCCGCCGACGTATTGAACCTGTGACTGAAGAATCAGGGCGTCGGAACCTACGGATGCCCCACGGAGAGGAGCTGTTCGCGGTCGTCACCGAGCACAACGGTGGCAATCACGTTCGCGTGCGATGTGCAGACGGGAAGAACCGGATGGGCCGTATCCCCGGCCGGATGAAGTACCGCACCTGGATCAACGAGGGCGACGTCGTCCTCGTCGAACCCTGGGACTGGCAGGACGAGAAGGCCAACATCGAGTGGCGCTACTCCGAGCAGGACGCCGAGCAGCTCCGCGAAGAAGGCCACATCGAATAGCCGCTTTTCCCTCACGCGGACTCGCGACGGTACAGGACGACCAGTACGACGATCAGCAGTAGCTGTGCGACTTTGTCGGCGATTCCCAGCGGCGAGAAGTCGGGCGCGTTGACGACGTACCACGCGACGATCTGCCCGGCGGTGAACGGGATCCCGAGCAGGTACATCAGCGAGCGCCGGTAGTCGACCAAGACGGCGACGCTCCCGCCGAGGAACCCGACCCCGGCGACGAGGAACGCCCACCCGAGCGGGCTCGTGATGAAACTCACCCCGAGCGCGAGGTGGATGACGCCGCTGATCACCGCCAGTGCGATGCCCGCCCAGTGGACGCCCGTCAGCGAGTTCGTGTGCAGGGTGAGACCGCCGGCCGTTTGCGTTGCCATATGTTCACAAACGACTCGATGGATCTTTAATCTAGGGCCCGATCGACGTGGTCGCGAATCGCCGCTCGGAAGCGCGAGCGACCGAATCGGTCCGATGGCGTCTCGGGGGGCTGGTCGCGTTCGATCGCCGCCCCGAGCAGTCCGATCGCCTCATCGACCGACCCGAACAGGCGGTCATCGCGCCCGCCGAGGATCTCCCGCTGTCCGCCGCTGTCGGGCGCGAAGGCGATCATCCCCGCGGCGACGTACTCCGCGACGGACATCCCGAAGTGCTCCCGGGGTTTGAGATTCAACCCGTACTTGTGCGCCCCGAGCAGTTCCTCGAGGCGCGCCCTGGGGACGTCGCGCTCGACGGTGACGTACGGCCGTTCGGCGGCCGCCGCCTCGACCCGGTCGGCGTACTGGCGGTACGACCGCGGGGCCGCGCCGACGACGTGGAGGTGGACGTCGTGGCCGCGCTCCCGGACGCCGTCGACCACTTCGACGGCGTCGAGGATGCGCTTGTCGGGCGCGATACGCCCCACGACGACGACGCCGTCCTCCCGGTCGTCCCAGTCGGCCTGCGGTTCGATCGGATCGACCGGCGGATGCACGACAGTCGGTTCGACGCCGTAGACGCCCGCGAACACGTCGGCCGTCCACGAGGAGTTCGCTAGCATCGTGACGTCCTCGAAACTACCTCGATCGGGTCCCGCGAGTCGGCTCCAGAGCCGATTCAATGCTCCAGACGCGTCGGGCACTCGATCCGCGTGGAACTGCGGGTAGTGGACGTACTGCACCGACGGGACCGAGAAATCGAACTCGTTGGCCGTGCTCACCGCGAGATCGAAGGTGTCGGCCTCGAGTTCGAAGGAACGGCGGACGAGGACACTCCGGAGCGGCAACTGCGGTCCGAGGAGCGGCGCGGCAGTCGACAGCGCCTTGGCGGTCGTCGATCCACCGCGTGGGCTTCGGACGTCGATTCCGTCGACGTCGAGACCGACGCCGAACCGCCGGGCGAGCGTCTCCAACGACGTCTCCGAGAGCGTGAACAGAGTGACGTCGTGCTCGCGCTGGAGCGCTTCGCAGACCGACAGACAGACCGCGTCGGCCCCGCCCTGGAAATCCAGCGTGTTGTGGACGACGGCGACCCGGGCCATATGCGCTGTTCGGACCGTCCCGGTATTACTCCGTTGGCCCTCCGGTCTCCAGAAGGCTGGTTGCGGTGGTGATCACTCGCCTTTCTCGGTGAACGCCACCTCGAACGCGTCGGCGCGTGCGGACCAAAGCGGCCGCATCTCCCGGCTGATCTCGGCGAACGTCTCGTACAGCGTCTCGTATCCCTCCGTGAGGTTTTCGCGCGGTTCGTACCGACGGTCGATCGTCACCACGGTATCGACCGCCGATTCGAGGGAGGGATACCGGTCCAGTGCGACCGCGAGAAAGATGGCCGCGCCCTTAGCGCCGTGCTCGGATCCCGCGGGAACCACGACCGGTCGCCGGAGGCAGTCGGCTACGAGCTGACACCACAGCTCCGAACGCGTTCCGCCGCCGCTCAGCGTCACCTCTGCGGGACTGGCCGGCAGGTGTTCCACGCAGTCACGGACAGCGAAAGACAGCCCCTCGTACACCGCTCGGACCAACTGCTCGGTGCTGTGTTCGGGCGACAACCCGACGAACTGTCCTCGCGCGTCCGGCTCGACGAACGGACCGCGTTCGCCGGACGTGCTCAGATACGGGTGATACATCACGCCGCCGCTGCCCGGTTCGGCAGCCGCGGCCAACTCCTCCAGCGTCTCGATGTCTATTCCCCCCGCAATCGCATCGGCCGCCCACTCGAGGCTCGGTGTCCCGGCGTTCGACCCGATCGCGTACGTCCAGAGCCCGTCGACGCCGACGCTCATTTGGATGCCCGACGTCTCCGATTGCGGGCCGTCGACGAACACCTGTTGGGTCAGCGACGTCCCGAGCGTGACGGCGGTGCCACCGGTGGTCGCCGCGCCAGTTCCGACCGCAGACGCCGGGACGTCGAAGGCTCCGGAAACCACCGGTAGACCGGGTTCCAGACTGGTCGCATCCGCTGCACGTTCGGAAACCCTTCCGACGATCTCCGTCGGGGCCGAAAGCCGCGGTAGCGTCTCCTTCGCTGCGGGGAGATCGACGAGATCGAAAACGCTCCGATCGTACCGCTCGGTCGATTTGCTCAGGTAGGGCACTGTCGCCTCGCTGTGGTCGATCGATCGCTCGCCGGTCAGCTTGTACGTGAGCCAGTCCTTACAGGAAAGCACCGTATCGACGCGCTCGAACCGGTCGGGTTCCTCGCGTTTCAGCCACGCCAACAGCGGGAGGCTCATTCCGGGATACGGGGCCGAGCCGCACCGTTCGATGATCTCTGCGAGTCGCCCATCTGTTTCCCACCTCTCGAGGATCTCTGCGGCACGGCTGTCAGACCAGAGCACGGCGTTCCGCACCGGATCCCCCGACTCGGTGACCGCCCACAGGCCGTCCCCTTGCCCAGTGATACCAACGCCGATCGGATCAGCCCCGTCGGGAAGCGCTTCGGTCACTCCGCGGATCGCCGCGGCCGTGTGCCGCCACACCGTTGGCATCTCCTGTTCTACGTATCCGTGCGCCGGTCTGAGCGTCTGCGTCTCTCGGGTGGCGGTCGTGAGCTCTGTGCCGTCGGTGTCGAACGCTACGGCCTTGATCGCGGATGTCCCCGCGTCGACGGCCAGTAGGACTTCCGTCTGTTTCATACGATTGTTATCCCATCGACCTTCTGTTCGGTATCGCCTCGGGCTCCTGTCTGCCTACAGGCTGCAGCCGGTCTCTTCGCACGGGCGGATGGCTTCGTCCCCGGACACTGTCTCGAGTAGTTCCACGGCCGGAATCTCGTCCCCTTCGACCACCTCGCCGGTCCAGACGGGATTGACCGCCTGGTGATCGCACGCCCTGAACCGCGTGGTCCCTAGCGCTGTCGTCACCGATAGGTCTTCGAGGGCCGTCGCGACGGCGGCTGGGTCGCTCGTCCCAGCCTCCTGAATCCCGTGTGCGGTCATTCGGATCATATCGTATCCGACGCGCGCGAAGCTCCCGGGAACGCCGTCGTACTCCTCGCGGTAGGCCTCAACGAACTGCTCGTTGTCCCCAGTCTCCAGTTTGTGGTTGTACAGGGTCGAGGAGTACGCGCCGATCGCGTCGGACCCCAACGCCTGACGACTCACTTGTGCGAAGATCGCGGTTCCGATGAGGTCGACCTGGTCTGTCAGCCCCGCGCTGTTGGCCTGTTTCACGAAGTTGATCAGATCCGCACCGGTGTCCGGAACCGCGAGGACGTCCGCCTCGGAGTTCGAGATGTTGCTGATCTGCGGTCCGTAGTTGCTGGTTCCCTTGTCGGGTATCGTCTTCCCAACGACCTCGATATCCAGACCGCGGGCTTCGATCCGGCGTTCGATCTGTTCGACGGCCGAGTTCCCGTAGGCGTCGTCGGTCGTGTGGATCCACATCTTGGTTCCGAGCTCTGCGGCCGCGAAGTCGGCGAGTCCGGCCATCTGCTGGGCCGCGTTCGTCTCGGCCCGGAACGTGTTGCCGTTGCAGCTTTCGCCCGTCAGTTCGATCGTCGCCGCCCCCGACGTGTACACGACGTCCCGGTCGCTCACGTAGTCGGCGACCGCCAGTGCGACGGAGCTTTCGAGCGCACCGACCACGTAGGCGGCCCCGTCGTTTTCCACCACCTGCTCGGCCCGCTGCAGCCCGGTCGAGGGATCCGTCTGCGTGTCCTCGTACACCGCGTCGATCTCGAAGTCGAACTCGTCGCTCTCGTTGACGTATTTGACACCTAACTCTGCGCCCTGCCGCTGCGCCGTCCCGAGCGGTGCCGACGGCCCGCTTTCGGGAACCAAGACTCCGAAGGTGACGGGGCCGAGGTCGCTCCCGCTGCTCTCCGACGTCTGTTCGCTGTCGGTGTCGCGTTCAGTGTCTGTCTCGTCGCTTCCGCCATCTCCCGTCTGCTGGACGCAGCCCGCGGTGCTCAGCGCCGTCGCGAGCGCGCCGGCCCCGAGGCCGCGTAGCGCGCGTCTCCGCCCGATTTTCGTCTCCGATGTCGACTGGCCGGTGTCGGCACGATCCACGGTATCTCCGTTCATACCTCCCGCTCTCGATCTACGTTATAAAATGGTACGGACTCCGATCGCTGCTTCCGAGGTTAGTCGGTCCGTACGCCGTCGAGGGAGACGCCGAGGTGTCTATCGAGCACGTCTCGGTCGTCTTCCAAGGCCGCGCTCGTGCTTTCGTGGACGATCCGACCGTTGTCCATAACGTACACGTAGTCGCAGACCTCCAGGGCCATCTTGACGTTCTGTTCGACGAGGACAACCGTCAGCCCGCGGTCCCGCAACTCGGTGATCGTCTCCACAACGCGCTCGACGACGTACGGTGCGAGCCCCTCTGTCGGCTCGTCGAGCAGGAGGGTCCGTGGGTTGCCGACGAGCGCTCGCCCGATCGCGAGCATCTGCTGTTCGCCGCCACTGAGCGTGCTTCCCTTCGCCGTCTCGGTGTCTGCGAGGTTCTCGAACGTGTCGAACACTTCTGCGATACTCCACCCGCCCGCTCCCTCCCTGCCGCCGAGTTCCGCGAGTTCGAGGTTCTCCCGAACGGTGAGACCGCCGAAGATCCGCCGCTCCTCCGGAACGAGCGCGATGCCCCGACCGACGGTCGATTCGGGGTCCTCGTCGGTGATATCTCTCCCCTCGTACGTCACCGTTCCAGAACGCGGCGTGACCGCGCCCGTGACGGCCCGAAGCGTCGTCGTCTTCCCGACGCCGTTTCGACCGACGAGGCCGACGACCTCTCCGTCGCCGACGTCGAAATTCACCGACTGTAGCACTTCCGTCGGCCCGTACCCTGCGGTGAGCTCCTCGACGCGCAGTACCGGATCGGCGACCCGTCGGTGCCCGCGGTCGCGATCCGCTCCCGACTCGTGAGCGGTCACGCGGTGTACCCCCCGAGATACGCCGCCTGTACGCGTTCGTTGGCCGCGATTTCCGCCGGCGTCCCGGTCGCGACCACTCGCCCGCCGTTCAGGGTCGTGATGCGGTCAGAGACGCGCATCACGAGATCGACGTTGTGTTCGACGAGAATCACGGTCTGCTCCGAAAGCACGTCCTCGAATAGTTCGATCGTCGCCGCGGTCTCTTCCTCGCTCATCCCTGCGGTTGGCTCGTCTAGGAGCACCACTTTCGGATCCGTAGCCAACACCAGCCCGACCTCCAGTCGGCGACGGTCGCCGTACGAGAGATCGCTCGCCCTCGACTCCGCGACGGCCCCCAGCCCAAGTTCATCGAGGACCGCATCGGTCCGACGGTTGACGTCGGCCAGTTCCCCCGGATCAGAGAACCACCGTCGGCGAACGGACAGCTGCTCGAATTCGGACGCCTGCGCCGCCAATCTGACGTTCTCTCGCACCGTCAGCCCGTTGAACACAGTCGTCAGCTGAAACGAGCGCGCGAGGTCGGCCGCGACCCGCTCGGCGGGGGAGTAGTCGGTGACGTCCTCTCCCGCCAGCGTGATCGATCCCTCGCTCGGGCGCATCGCACCGCTGATCAGGTTGAAAAGCGTCGTCTTGCCGGCCCCGTTGGGCCCGATGACGCTCCGGAACTCGCCACGCCCGACTGACAGGTCGACGCTGTCGACCGCGGTGAACGCTCCGAACCGCTTCGTGAGGCCCGCCGTCTGCAGGACCGGATCGCTCTCGATCGCCGACTCCCACTCAGTCATCGACGTCAACCTCCGTCGACCTCTCCCCGGCGGCTGTCCCGTCGGTCCCCCGTGCGCGAAGCGCTCGGACTCTGCTCGGAAGCGAAACGAGCCCAGTCGGAAGATAGAGCACGACGAGCACGAAGAGCACACCGAGCAGCAAGCGCCACCACGGGATCAGCGAGGAGAGTTGGCGCTCGATAAGCGTGAACACGGCCGCGCCGACCATCGGTCCGTAGAGTGTCCCCGAGCCGCCGAGTACGACCATAATTATCGCGTTGCCGCTGTTGATCCAGTTCAGCAACTCCGGGGCGACGAACCCCGTGTAGAGGGCGAAAAGCGCCCCCGAGAGTCCTGCGAGCGTGCTGCTGAGCACGAACGCCTGCCGCTTGATCGAACGGACGTCGTAGCCGACGAAGCGCGCCCGCAGTTCGCTCTCTCTGATCGCTTGGAGCGCGGTCCCGAAGGGGGCCTTCGTGAGTCGGCGGACGCCCGCGTACGCACCAACGACCACCACGAGCAGGAAGTAATAGAATAGCGCATCGCCGGTGAACGCGAACGGTTCGATGCCGACGATGATCTCGTCGAACCGCACGCCCACTGGACCCAGACCGTACATCGGCTCTGGCGCGCCGAAGAGACCGCTGCTACCGCCCGTAACGTCGAGTTTGACGGCCACTTGGTGGACGATTTCGGCGAACGCCAGGGTGATCATGACGAAGTACACCCCGGAGACGCGAATCGCGACGTGTCCGACGACCCAGGCCACGATCGCGCTCGCCGCGAGCGCGACCCCCAGCGCGACGAACGCGGACGGAGACACGTACAGCAGCGTCAGCAGCGTCGCGTACGCGCCGAGGCCGTAGAACAGCGCGTGACCCAGAGAGATCAGTCCGGTGTACCCGAGTATCAGGTCCAGACTCATCGCGAACAACGCCCAGATGAGCACGGTGATCGCCAGCGAGACGACGAAATTCGAGTAAAGCACGCCCTCGAACACCGGGACGAGAACCAGTGCGGCGACGGCGGCGACTCCCAACCGCGTCCGGCGGCGATCGTCGAGGACGGATCCACCGAGTTCGCTGACGAACTCGCTGGGCTCGGACCGCCCGGCGTCGATCCGCGTCGTCGATCCGCCGAACAACCCCTCCGGGCGGACGAGGAGGACGCCGATCATCAGGAGAAACACGACGACGCCTTGGATCTCCGGGAGGAACGTGCTAACCGCGCTCTGTATCACGCCGACTACCAACCCGCCGACGACGGCCCCGCGGAAGCTCCCGAGTCCCCCGAGGACGACGATCACGAACGCGGGGATGATGACCGCGTTGCCCATCTCGAGGCTGACGTTCTGGTAGCCGCCGAGCACGACGCCGCCGAAGGCAGCGAGCGCCGCCCCGAAACCGAACACGAGGGTGTAATATCGGTCGACGTCGATTCCGAGATTGCGAACCATCTCTCGGTCCTCGGAACCGGCTCGCACCACGAGTCCGAACCGGGTGTACCTGAGCAGCGCCCAGACCGACAGCGCGATCAATCCGCCGACGGCGATGATGAAGTAGCTGTAGCCGGAGTACGAGAAGCCGAAGGCGGTGACGGTCTGATCGATGACCGACGGCGGTGAGTAGAACTTCGGGCTCTTCCCCCAGACGAGCCGTTTCAGGTCGTAGATGATCAGCAGCAGGCCGAAGGTGAGGAGGATCTGCGCCAGTTGTCCGCGCCCGTACACGCGGTTGATGAGTTGCCGTTCTGTGGCCGCGCCGAGCACACCGACGAGCACGGGGACCGCCACGAGCGCCACCCAGAAGCCGCCGAGGCTGAACCCGGTCGCGAGCGAGAATGCGAAGTACGCACCGAGCGCGAGCAGTTCGCCGTGAGCGATGTTCAACACGCCCATCACGCCGAACACGATCGACAGCCCAGCGGCGACGAGGACGTATACCATCCCAATCGTCAAGCCGTTTAAGAGTATGTCGAGGAGCTGTGCACCCGATACCATCGTGAATGAGTTATCTGAGTGCGAACCGTCGTGATTCGATAAAGGTAACGGGTTCTCGTCGCCCTCCTCGAGATGCCCCCGCTGTGGTCCGCTCTCTCCGACGCGCCGCCAGCGCACTTTTGCTCCCGGCCGTCGAACCGATTCCCGATGGAGTGTGCCTTCGTCGGCGCTGGCTCGGTCGCGCGGAAGTACGCCGCGGGGCTCGCGGACTCGCCGCTGTCGCTCGCGGCCGTCTGCGACCTCGAACCCGAGCGCGCCGAGCGCTTGGCGAGCGACCGCGACGCGGCCGTCTACGGCGATCTCGACGACCTGCTCGCCGCCGAGTCCGCTCCGCTCGTCGTGAACCTCACGAGCCACACGGCCCACGCCGACGTCACCGAGGCGTGTCTCGCGGCCGATCGGCACGTCTTCAGCGAGAAACCGCTCGCGCTCGCGGCCGACCGGGCGCGCTCTCTCGTCCAAACCGCGGAACGCCGCGGTCTCGCCTTCGGGTGCGCGCCGATCAACCACCGCTGCGACGCCCAGCGACACGCCCGCGGGTTCCTCGATGACGACCGGTTCGGCACGGTCCGACTGGGGTACGCACACGCCCACGTCGGGCGAGTGATCGAGTGGCACGACGACCCGGGCTCGTTCTCGACGTGGGTCCGCTGTACGACGGCGCGGTGTACCCGCTCTCGCTTCTGGTCGATTGGTTCGGTCCCGTTGCGGCGGTTCGGACCGCCGACGCGCTCGACGTGTGGCCCGACCGCGAGGAGCGAAAGCCGTCCCGACCGGCGCACGTCGAGGCGACGGTCGAGTTCGCCTCGGGACCGATCGTCCGGCTCACGGCGAGCCTCTACGCGCCGCACCGCAGCCGCGAGTTCAACAGCCTCGAACTCCACGGCGACGACGGCTCGCTGTACCTCGCTGACAGCGGGGCGCTCGCGGCCGACCGCGACACCGTATCGGTCGGCGGATCGGGCCGACAGTACGTGTCGGCCCCGCACCCTCGACCTCGACGGGAACGCCGGTACCTCTCCGGCCCCGAGCGACTCGCAGAAGCGCTCGAACGAGGTGACGCCTCCACGACGGGCGGGCGGCGAGCGGCCCACGTCGTCGCCGTCTGCAACGCTATCGAACGGGCCGCGGCGGAGGGTTCGCGCGTCGGCGTCGACGACGCGCTGACGGACGGCATTCGTCGCGCTGACAGCGATTCTCCGTCAACCCGGCCGCCGCGCCGCGGGCCCGCTACGCGTTCGGACGGAGGCGGACGCGCCGTCGACTCCCCAGCCGTCCGCGACGCCGCGATCCGGCTCCCGCCGGTCGGCTTCGGGTGCTCGCGCTACCGCGACGGCGAGTACGTCGACCGGATCGACTCGGTCGCGACGGCGCTGGACGCGGGCTACCGCCTCCTCGACTCCGCGGAGCTGTACGGCAACGAGTCCCGAATCGGCGACCTCCTCGCCGCGCCGGGCTCTCCGGACCGCGGCGGGCTGTTCGTGATCGGCAAGGTCTGGAAC
Source organism: Halobellus rufus (assembly GCF_000739575.1). Lineage (GTDB taxonomy): Archaea > Halobacteriota > Halobacteria > Halobacteriales > Haloferacaceae > Haloquadratum > Haloquadratum rufum. Next base: position 295,699 of record NZ_BBJO01000014.1, read on the forward strand.
ACGAACCACGAACACGTCCTCGAAGCCTGCCGCGGCAGTCTCGCGGAACTCGGGATCGACGCCTTCGACTCGTATCTGCTCCACTGGCCGGAGGCCTGGGCCTACCAGGGCCCGCTCTCGGACCTGGCGTCGAAACCGCCGGCCGAGCAGGAACGGCTGACGTTCCCGACCGACGAAAACGGTGACCCGGCGACGGTCGACGCCGATCTGGAAACGACGTGGCAGCGCCTCGAAGCGCTGTACGAGCGAGGACTGACCCGGACGCTCGGCGTCTGTAACGTCTCGCTGTCGCAGCTACGGAGGATCGCGGACGTCGCGCGGATCCCGCCCGCCGTCGTGCAGGTCGAATCGCACCCGTACCTGCCCCGGACCGAGCTGGTCGAGTGGTGCCACGAGCGCGGGATCCGCGTGATCGCCCATTCGCCACTTTCGGCCTCGGGGCTCCTCGAGGAGCCCGCGATCTGCGACGTCGCCGACGAACACGGCGTTTCACCCGCCGAAATCGCGCTCGCGTTCCACGTCGACCGCGGCGTCGTGCCGATCCCCGCCAGCAACGACCCCGACCACGTGGTCGCGAACCTCGCGGCTGCGAGAGTCCGGCTGAGCGACGCCGACAGACGGCGACTCGGGGCTCTCGAAGACCCGGAGTTCACCCGTGAGTGAGGAATCGGCAATCCCGGAGCGGCTCCTGCGCGAGTGGGTCGCGGTCGCGACGAGCGCGTCGCTCTCTCTACTCGCCGGGGCCGCGGCGCTCTCGGTCGTCGCCGACGGGCCGATGCCGGCCGCGGCGTTCACCTCGGCCACGACGACTATCGCCGTCCCGGCGGCACCGGTCCGCTGGCTGGTCCCGACCGCGCTCGTCGCGGGGTTCGAACTGTGGTTCTGCTTCCGATCGCTGCGCGCGAACCGGCCCGAGACCGCCGCTGACACCGGCGTCCCGTACCGTCGGCTGGGCATCCCCAATCTCGTCACGCTCGCGCGCGGCGGCCTCTTCGCGGCGCTCGCGGCTTCGCCGCGCTCACGCCGCACCCGGCGATCGCGTGGGTTCCGGCCCTGCTTTACGGTGCTGGCTGCGCGCTCGACGCCGTCGACGGCTTTCTCGCCCGTCGGCTCGACCGCCGCACGGTCCTCGGCGCGAAACTCGATATGGCGTTCGACACCACCGGGTTTCTGGTCGCCCCCGTCGTCGCCGTCCTCTGGGGGCAACTGCCGATCTGGTACCTCTCGCTGTCGGCCGCGCGGTACCTTTTCAAAGCCGGACGGGGACTGCGCCGACGCCGCGGACTGCCGGTGTACGACCTGCCGGACAGTCTGATCCGCCGTCCGCTCGCGGGGCTCCAGATGGCGTTCATCACGCTCGCGCTCTCGCCGCTCCTCGGCCTGGCCGCGATTCGGCTCCCGGCCCTACTCGTCCTCGTTCCGTCGCTCGCGGTTTTCCTGCGCGACTACCTCGTCGTCTCCGGCCGTCTCAGGGCTTGAAGCTGTCGGGGGACTCTCGCCCCGACGCCCCGCAACTCACCCCACTGCGCGGATGAGGACGAAGAGCGTCGCGATCGACGCCAGCGTCGTGAGGAAGACGTTCAGCGACGCGAACTCCCCGTCGCCGCCGAGTTCCGTCGCGAACACGTACGTCGACACCGCCGTCGGCGTCCCGAGCATCACGATCGAGGCGGTGAACGTCGCGGCGTCGACGCCGAGCAGCGAGAGCGCGATCCACCCCAGCGCGGGCATACAGACGATCTTCACGGCGACGACCGCGCCGCTCGCGCCGACGTCGACGTTCGGGAGGTCGATCTGCAGCGACGCGCCGACGCAGAGCAGCGCGATCGGAAGCGCGAGCGTCCCGAGGACGTCGAGTCCGGTCGTTATCGGCCCCGGAACCGACAGCCCGAGCGAGCCGATCGTCAGCCCGGCGACGAGCGTCGCGAGAACCGGGTTTCGGGCGAGTCGGTCGAGTTCCTCACCGATCGAGGCGTCCGCCTCGTTGATCGACGTCAGCACGAGGATGGTGAGCGGCACCTGTGTCAGCGACACCACGCCGAGGACGACGCTCGCGATGGCGGTCACCCGCGCGTCGAACGTCGCCGCCACCAGCGGAAGGCCGAGATATCCCAGATTCGAGTGGTACGATTGGACGATCGCGACGCTCCGCCGCCCCGGTTCCTCGCTGCCCCGGTGCACGACCCACGCGATGGCGACCGTGCCGAAGACCGCCGCCAACAGCCCGACGAACAGCTTTCCGGTGAGCAACTCCCCGATCGCCCGGTCGTACGTCGAGACGAAGATGAGCGCCGGGAGCGCGGCGTAGTACGCCACCGTGTTGAGCAGTCGCGTCCGCGACTCGTCGAGGATCCCCGTCGCGCGCAGTCCGGTCCCGACGAAAAGCAGGACTAACAGCGCGAGCAGTCGGGACAGGACCTCCATACCGCTTCTGAGTCTCCCCGGTGTTCTTATCCTGTCGGTCTCGGTGACGCCGGTCCGCTCCCTCGCACTCCCTCGCGCACGAGTGAACCGGTCAGCACGTTCACTCGACAGGGCGAGTTGCCCGCGGTAGTCTGGGTGGTTGTCTGCGGTCAACTGAGCTGCGTTCTGCGATACCCCGGATTCGACAGGTACGCCTTTCACCGCGCCGTTCGTACTCTGCGGCGATGAACGCGACACGGGGTTTCACGTTCGATTTCCACTCCGGAACCATCGTCGCCGGTGCCGGGTGCGTCGGTCGCCTCGGCGACGAACTCGACCGACTCGGTCGCGAGCGGGCGATGCTCGTGAGCGGAGCGACCGTCGGAACCACGCCCGCGGTCGTCGATCCGATCCGCGAGGGGCTCGGCGAGCGCCTCGTCGCCGAGTTCCCCGAGACGAACCCCGACAAGACGCTCGGGACCGCCCTGGGGGGGCTCCGAGTGGCACGGGAACGCGACGTCGACGTCGTCGTCGCCGTCGGCGGCGGCAGCACGCTCGACACCGCGAAAGTGCTCGCGGCGCTGTCGTCGCACGTGGGCTCCACCGGGGCGGACGACGCCGCGGCGGTCGCCGAGCGCGCGATCGAAACGGGCAATCTACCCGTCGCAACCGACGGCGACCCGCTGCCGATCGTCGCCGTCCCGACGACACTCGCCGGCGCGGACCTCTCTGACGTCGCGGGCGTGACGCTCACCCTGGACCGTGAGGTCTCGGTCTCGTCACCTTCGTCCGAATCGTCCGAGGGTCCGCAGAGCGGCGGCGTCAGCGACCCGCGGTTGATGCCGGACGCGCTCTTTTACGACGCCGATCTCTACCGGACGACGCCGCGGTCGGTGCTGGCCGCCTCGGCGATGAACGGCTTCGACAAGGGCGTCGAGATGCTCTACTCGCCGCACGCGACGCCGATCACCGACGGGGCCGCCGCCCGCGGGCTCCACCTCCTCGCGTCGGGGCTCGGCACGATTCGCGAGCAGCAGATGGACGAGGACCGGCTCGCGGACGTCCTCGACGGCATCGTCTGCGTCCAGTACGGACTCGCCGGCGCGGACGCCTACCGCGCGTCGATCATCCACGCGTTCGGGCACGGGTTCTCACACGGATTCGACGTCCATCAGGGGACGATCCACGGCGTGGTCGCCCCGCACGTCCTCCGCTACGTGTTCGACGAGGTCGACGGTCGGCGGCGGCTGCTCGCGGAGGCGCTCGGGCGCTCGACCGACGGCACGTCCGACGCGGCGGTCGCCGAATCAGTGATAGACGCCGTGGAGACCGTCCGAGACGACCTCGGACTCCCGCGCCGCCTTCGCGACGTCGACGGAGTCGCGCGCGCGGATCTAGACGACGTCGCGGAGGCGATCCACGACGACTCGCTTCTCGACGTCGCGCCCGAGGGCGTCGATCCTGCGGTCGGAGAGATCCGAGCGATCCTCGACCGCGCGTGGTGACTCGGCGCTCGGGCCGAGACTGTCACGGTAGCTCGGCTTCCTCGAGCGCGGCCGCCAACCGCGACCCGTCGGGGACGGCCTCGCGAAACGCCGCCGAGCCGATGTCGACCTCGCCGTTGACAGAGAGAAACCCGAGACCACCCGAGGCGGCGTCGTCGAGGTTCACGAGGAACGCGATCTTCCGCGCGGCGGGGACGCCGTCGATCGCGAGGTCCGCGTCGACCGAGCCGTAGAGCCGCCGGTGTTCGGAGACGTGCTCGACGCACTTCGCCGTCGGCGCGAACAGCAACAGCAGGTTCAGCGCGGGTTCGGTCCGCCCGAGTCGCTTGCGGAGCGTGTGCTCGTCGTCTTCGTAGAAGTACCGCTCCATCCGGCGGTACTGCCGGAGGATCTCGTTCGCGCCGCCGGCCATCCGAACGGCCGGATCGGCCTTCAGTTCCGCGAGATACTCGGTCTGCTCGGGGGGTCGCGTCCGGACGTACACGTCGACGGAGCCCCGGTTGCCGTAGTGGTCGTACGGCTCTTCGAGCCGGATCTCCGGCGAGTCGAAGGCCGCCTCGAAGTGCTCGACCACCGCCGTCGCGAGTTCGTCCTCCCGCATCGGTTCGACGGAGTCCCCGGCGGGATATATGCGCTCCGCTGTGGTCCGCCGCCGAGTCGTCGTCCCGGCGACCGCCGACCGGTGCGTTGTTCTATCCGGCACGCCTACGGCCACCTATGCGCGCTGCGCTCATCCTCGCGGGCGGCCGATCGACCCGGTTCGGTGACCGCGACAAGGCCGTCGCGGACCTCGCCGGCACGCCGATGATCCGACGCGTCGCCGACCGGCTCGCGCCCGTCGTCGACGAAGTGGTGATCAACTGTCGGGTCGATCAGGTGGACGCGATCGAGTCGGCGCTCTCGGGGTTCGATCCCGAGCCGTCGTTCGCGGTCGATCGCGATCCCGACGCCGGCCCGATGGCCGGAATCGCTCGCGGGCTGGAGGCCGTCGACGCGCCGTACACGTTCGTGGTGGCCTGCGATATGCCCTTCGTCGACCCCGACGTCGTGCGGCTCCTGTTCGAGCGCGCCGCCGGACACGACGCCGCGGTCCCACGACTGGACGAGTGGTATCAGACCACGCAGGCCGTCTATCGGACCGAGGAGATGGCTGCGGCCTGCCGTCGGGCGCTGGACCGTGGGGCAGACCGGATCGTCACGCCGCTCGACGAACTCGACGCAGTCGTCGTCGACGGCGACGCGATCGAGTCGGTCGGCTCGCTGGACACCTTCGAGAACGTCAACACCGTCGAGGAGTTCGAGGCGGCGGCAGAGCGTCTCGGGTCCGAGTGAGTCAGTCGGCGACCGGACCGCTGATGCCTACACGACGTCGATGAGCGGATCGTCGGCCCGCATCTCCGCGAGGACCACCCGGGGAACGTCGACGCGGTCGTGGATCTCGGCGGCGACCTCCCGGGCGGTCGCTTCGAGGTCGTCGTCGTCGACCATGTTGAGAAGCGGGATCGCCGTCGCGCTCTGGGGGACGTCTTTCAGGCCGCCCGCCGCGCTCGCGAGGACCTCGGCGACGTCCGCGGCGGAGATCTCCTCGCCCTCGGACAGTCCGGTGAGCTTCGACACCTCGTCGACCCGGTGGACGAGCGAGTCGGTGAGCGGTTCGCCCACGACGTGTACGCTCGCGATCGACACCACCGTGTCCGCTGTTCTCGGGAGCTGCGGCTCCTTCTCTGCGGGCGCTTTGAACCGGCGCATCCGCGCGCCATCGGCCTTCACGAGCACGGGAACGTCGAAATCGCCCAATTCGTCGACGACTGCCGGATCGTACCCGCGGTACCGATCCTCGCGTTCCTGTTCGGGGACGAGCCCGAGCGGCCACCCGGCATCGGGATCGGCGGTCTCGCCCGTCGCCCCACCCGTCACTTCCGTGAGCGCGCCGACTGGGTCTCCCGTGACGACGACGCGGTCGACCCAGTCGTCGAAGATCGGGATCCGGACGGTCGCGGTGACGACCGCCCGGTCCAGTCGCGATGCGAGCGCGGCGAGCGTCGTCTTCTTCCCGCCCGCGCCGACGACGCAGGTCGTTCCGCTGTCGGCCTCCAGCGCAGCGACGATGTCCATACTCCGAGAACGCGCGCGGGGCTGTTGAGACTGTCGAAGAACGCGACTCCGCCGCCGGACCGCTCAGGACAGTTGCGCGGTGATGTCCGTCGAGGAGACCATCCCGACGAGGTCGTCGTCGACGACCGGGAGGTGGCTGATGCCGAAGTTCTCCATCATCGCCGCGGCCTCGGTGAGCCGGAGGTCGGGCGTGACCGTCTCGACGGATTCGGTCATCACCTCGGCGACGGTCGTCTCCGCCGGATCGCGCTCTCGGGCGATGGCGTCGAGGACGTCCGTACTGGTGAGGATCGCCAATTCGGTCGACGGAACCAAGAGCGCGCTCACGTCTTCGCTCCGCATCCGCGTTGCCGCCACCACCAACGTCGCGTCCGGACTGATCGTCACGAGCGACGTCGACATCACATCTCTCACTAGGGTCCGTTCGCTGGTCATACCCAGTCGGATGCGACGGAGGGGCTTCGGTGTTTCGTCATCGCCGCCGGGCTACTGTTCTTTCTCGTAGCGCTTTCGCTCCTGCGTCGGGTGGTCCTTGATGAACACCTTCGTGTGGTCCGGGATGTCCTCGGTGATCCAGGAGTTCGCACCGATGCTGACGTGGTCGCCGACCGTCACCGCGCCGAGCACCTTCGTCCCCGCCCCGATGACGACGGAGTCGCCGATGTCGGGGTGTCGTTTGTACCCCTTCTTCAGCGCGTGCTCTTCGCCCTCCTCCTCCTCGAAGTGGAGCGCGCCGAGCGTGACGTCCTGGTAGAGCCGCACCCACTCGCCGACGGTCGCGGTCTCGCCGATGACGACGCCGGTCCCGTGGTCGATGAAGAAGTGCTCGCCGATCTCCGCGCCCGGGTGGATGTCGATCCCGGTCTGCGTCTTGCCGTACTCGGTGAGCTCTCTGGCGTACTCGCTCGCGCCGAAGTCGTAGAGGACGTGCGCGAACCGCTGGATCGCGATCGCGAGGAAGCCGGGGTACGAGCGGACGATCTCCATGTACGTCTTCGCCGCCGGGTCGCCCTTGTAGGCGGCCTCGACGTCCTTCTTCAGCAGCGATCGAACGCGCGGGAGGCTGTCCAGTACCGCGCCGACGGTCTCGTCGGGACGGCTGTCGGTGTACGGGCAGATGCCCGCCTTGATCAGGCTGCCGAGGTCGTCGAGGCGGTCAAGCACGGCCAGTTCGTCGCGGACGAGTTCCGGCGCGTTCCAGCACGTCGGGAAGAACAACTCCTGGAGGATCGCGATCTCCTCGCGGCGGTGGTCTCGGTCCGGGAAACACGCCGTCACGCTGGTCGGGAACGGGTCCGCGTCGTTCTGATACGAGTCGAAGAGCCGTTCGTGAGCGTCCCCAGCGTACCGGTAGTCCATACCCCGCCTACTCACTAGTGGCGTATTATAGTAGCGTTTGCAGCCGATTTCACTCACACCGCCCGCGACGAGCGGACTTGGACGTCCTTCGGTCGTGCGCCGGACGCTTCCGGCCACGAAAGTACTTTTGCCCGATAAATACAATACTGATGTAGCGCCGTACCCAACGGTTCGCCAAGACACTCCACCTATGACATCCGATTCAAACACCGACAGCGACTGGATGGCAGCCGTCGCTCGAAACCGCGAGCAGAAAGAGCGGTTCTTCCGCGAACACCAGCGCTCGCCGATACCCCCGGAGTTACGCGGCGATGACTTCCCCGGCCTCGACTACTACGAGGTCGACCCGGCGTATCGATTCGAACTGGAACTCGAACGCTACGACGACCCCGAGACGGTGGTCGTCGAGACCACCGCGGACGGCGAGCAGACGTACCGCCGCGTCGGGCAGTTCCGATTCGAGGTCGACGGCACCGAGGTGACGCTCGACGCCTTCGAGCCGACGGACGGGAGCGACCGCCTGTGGGTGCCGTTCCGCGACGCCACCAGCGGCGAGGAGACGTACGGTGCCGGTCGATACGTCGACCTCGAACCCGAGGAGGATCGCCGGGAGGACGGAAGCTGGGTCCTCGATCTCAACCGCGCGTACAACCCGACCTGCGCGTACAACCCCGCCTACGAGTGTCCGCTCGTTCCGGCCTCGAACTGGCTCGAGGTACCGATCCGCGCGGGCGAACGTGACTTCCCGGTCGACGTCCACGCGGACCACTAGTCGACGTCGACGGCGAGCGTCCACGCCGGCAGTGGTCCGCCGGTGTTACCCCTTGAGTAACAACGCCGCGAGGAGCGCTCCGCCGACGATGAACGCCCCGCTGACGACGCCGCCGACGGCGAGCGGTCCGAGTCCGATCCCGTTCACTCCCCCGCTGGTCTCGCCGGACGTCACGGGCGCGGCGGTCACCGTCGACGTCCGCGTCGTCTCCGTCTGGACCACGAGGCTCCCGACGTCGACGGGATCGCCGGCCCGCTCGCTCCCGGCGTACAGCGAGACGTCGTAGTCGGCGACGTCTAACGTCGAGTCCAGCGACGTCTCCGAGACGACGCGGACGCTGTCGCCGCCGGAGGTGCTGAGCGTCTCGTCGCTCCGGCCGGCCAAGGAGGTGTCGACGTAGAGGACGGCCTGCCCGTCGTCGTCGCCGTCTCGCACGACCGCTTCCAGTTCGTAGTTCGAATCGCTCTCGTCTCCGATGACGACCACCGCTTCGTCCGCGTCGCCACCGTTGTCGGACGAGAACGAGATCGGAATCGCGGCGACCCCGCCGCGGTCGACGAGGAAGATGTTCTCGGCGAAGGCGACCGGCGGCGACGGCCCATCGGTCGGCGTCGCCGTCCGCGTCTGCTCGGGGATCGGCGTGGGCGTGCCGCTCGGCGGCGTCTCCGCGCACTCCTCGCCGCAGGCGACGACCTCGCCGTCGACCTCGGTCTCGGCCGAGCCGTTCTCGAACCGGGCGGTGAGGGCGAACGTGTCGTTCGCCCGCTGCCGATCGAAGTCGAACGTCGTCGCCCACGTCCCGTTCTCCGTCACGACGCCGGTAGACGTCTTCAGGAACACCGGTTCGGTGTCGCCAACAGAGCGCACGCGGACCACGATCTCGGTCCCGACCGGCGCGTCCGCGGTCCCGCGGACGACCTGGGACGTCCCGTTCGCGACCGTCACCACGCCGCCGTCGGTGTCGACGCTCACGCTCGGATCTGCGGCGACTGATCCGGCGAAGGCCGCCGGCGCGAGCGCCGCCGTCACCAAGATCCACGTGAGCGCCAGCGTTCGGTAGCGACTCGTCATACCGCGCCTCCTCGCTCGGTTTCGGACCCGCCGCGGACGACGCGAGCGCCGCTGCGGACCACGGCTCCGACATCGGTCGAACTCTCTGCGTTCATCGGTAGTTCACTCCGCTCGTTTCCGTGCTCGATGGTGATTCGGAGGGCATCGGTTTCTCGAAGGCGGGGCATCCAGTAAGAACGCCCGATTGCTTCAATAGCGTTTTACGCTATCTCGGTTCCGTTAGTCAATCGACCGACACGCTGAAAAATCCACGGCACGGAGTGGCGACGACGTGACGAACGACCCCCGAACCGGGCGCGGACTGACCGTCAGTCGCCGCCGCGCGCTGGCGATCGGGAGCGCGGCGGCGGCCACGCTGCTCTCGGTGGGCGAGGTTCCGGCTCTCGGCTCCGTGGGCTCGGACGACCGGTCGCGCGAGGACGCGGACTCCATCGAGCGGATCCACTCGCTGGGGATCACCGGCGAGGGGGTCCGCGTCGCCGTGTTGGACCCGACCGGGTTCGATCCCACGCACGCGGCCCTCGGCGGCGCGGTCGAGGAGGTCCGCCAGTTCGGCTCCGAGCGGGCCGTCGTCGACGGCGCGAGCCACGGCACCGCGGCGGCCGCCTCGGTCGTCAGTCTCGCCCCGGACGCCCGCCTCTCGCTCGCGTCCTTCCGGCGAACCGGGGAGTTCGTCGAGGCGATCGATTGGGCGCGTTCGCGCGGTGTCGACGCCGTCTTGACGCCTGTCGCCGCGTACGGCTCGCGGGCGACGCGGCGATCGGCAGTCTTTCGAGCGGCGCGACGCGCGGTCGAGGACGGGTGTGCCTTCGTCGCGCCCACCGGCAACGCGGCTCTCGGTCACTGGCAGGCACCGTACGCGGCCCTCGCGGCGGACGAGTCGGGGGAGCGAAGGCGGCTCCGGGTCGGGAATCGCGTCGGTTCGTCGTCGCCGAGAGGCCGGTTCGTGGCGTGGCTCACCGTCGAGCCCTCGATCGACGTCGAACTGACGCTCGCGCTCCTCAGAGCCGTCGACGGCGGCGAGCGCTGGAACCTCGTGTCGGTGTCGACGCCCGCGGGGCCGGACACCGGGAAGCGACTCGCCGCTGACCTCTCGGACGGGACGTACGCGCTCGTCGTTCGACCGGCGACGCGCGGCGAGACGGACACCTCCGCGACGGATCAGTCGGAGCGGGAACTGGCCGGCCGCGTGGAGATCACGACGCCCACGCACCTGCTGGCCTCGCCTCGCTCAGCCGGCAGCATCGCCGTCCCCGCCAGCGTCCCCGGAGTCATCGCGGTCGGCGTCACCGACGACGCTCAGCGCGCGACGTCCGCGTCGGCGACGGGGTCCGGCTCTGATCCGACGGAACCGTCGGTCGAAGCGGGCGTTTCCCCGCACAGCGGCCGCGGACCGACGGCCTCGGGTGCCGTAGGCGTCGACGTGGTGGCACCGCCGTCTCCGTGGGTCGGCGGGGGAACTCCCGGGACGTCGGCCGCGGCCGCGCGGGCGGCCGGCGCGGTCGCGCTCGTCCTCGACGCCGTTCCCGACCTCACTCCGTCGGATGTCGTGGGGATCCTCCGGGCCTCCGCGGGCGACGTCGGCCCCACTGGTCGGGACTTGGCCGCCGGTTCCGGGCGATTGGACGTCGTCGCAGCCGTTCAGCGGGCTCGGTCCCGGTGAGGTCGCGGCGGTTTCTCTCGTCCTTCGAGGTCGGCTGTTCACCTCCGTCCGGCGATCAAAGAGGCGCTTAAGCTACACCCACGTTGATAAGCCCCGTCTCCGTAGCGCGGGGTAGGGATGTCCTCACCGATCGCCCGGCTCGGGAACTGGACGCGGTCGCCGGACGCCGATCCGGCGGTCGTCGACGTCGTCGACGACGAGGCCGGGGAACTGGTCGAGGCGCTGGGATCCGAGACGGCGAGAGAACTGGTGCACGCGCTGCACCAGGAGCCGATGCCGCCGTCCGAGCTGGCCCGCGAACTCGACACCTCGGTACAGAACGTCCACTACCACCTCTCGAAACTCCGCGCGGCCGAGGTCGTCGAGTCAGTCGGGACGCGACTCTCCGAGAAGGGCAACGAGATGACCGTCTACGCGCCCGCGGCCGATCCGATCGTGCTCGTCGGCTCCTCGTCGACCGCACAGCGGGAGACGCTCAGAACGTCGCTCGCCGACTGGGTGACCGGCGTCGCCGTGCTCGCCTTGAGCAGTCTGGCCGTTCAGATCGCCGCCGAGCGCGTTCTCGGGAGCGCCGCGACGTCGCTCTTCGAGCCCGCGAGCCTCGCGCTCGACGACGGCAACGTGCTCGTCCGCGGCGTGTTGCTGCTGACCGAACCCGGACTGCTCTTCTTCGTCGGCGGCCTCGCGGTCTTCGTCGCCGTGGCCGTAGCCCGCCGTCGCCGGTAGCGGAGTGATCCGTTCGACGCCGGCCGGGCGCTGCCGGTGTAAACCGTTTTCACTTGAGATACGCTTATTAGGAAACCACATCACTTTGACCTATGGGCGGTGATCGTCTGTCGATCCGTCGGCGTGACCTCCTCTGTGGGGCGATAGCCGGACTGAGCGGGCTCAGCGGCTGCTCGGGCGCCGTGGGATCCGCCGGCAGACAACCGGACCCGGTTTCGATTCTCGCCGCCGGAAGTCTGAACAACGCGCTGGAGAACGGGCTCCGGTCAGATCTCGATACCCCACTGCAGGTCGAAGCACACGGCTCCGCCCGCGTCGCGCGGATGGTCGCCGACGGGCAGAAGGACCCGGACGTCGTCTCCGTCGCCGACACGGCCCTCTTCGACGGGCCGACCCACCCGCCGTGGTTCGCGGAGTTCGCGACCAACTCCGTCGTCGTCGCCTACGACCCCGAGAGCGAGGGCGGCCAGCGCATCGCGGCCGCCGGACCCGACGAGTGGTACCGTCCGCTCCTCGACGACTCGGTCTCGCTCGGGCGAACGGATCCGGACCTCGATCCGTTGGGGTATCGGACGCTGTTCGTCTTCGAACTCGCCAGCGAGTACTACGGGACCGACTCCGACCTCCGAACCGCGATCCCGACCCGCGAACAGCTCTTTCCGGAGACGCAACTCGTCAGCCAGTTCGAGACCGGGAGCGTCGACGCGGCGATAACCTACCGCAATATGGCCGTCGAGCGCGACTACGCGTTCGTCGAACTCCCGGCGGCGATCGATCTGAGCGATCCGGCGCACGCCGACGACTACGCGGCCGCGAGGTACGAACTCCCGAGCGGCAAAGTCGTCCGCGGCGGTCCGATCAGCTACGCCTCGACGGCACGGAACCGAACCGAGGCGGTTCTCGACGTCTTCGACGAACACGTTCGCGGAGCGTACCTCCGCGAGTTCGGCTTCTCCGTGCCGGACGAGTACCCGACGTTCTCAGGCAATGTTCCCGACGAAATCACGCGCTGACGCGGTCGTCGACCGGGTCGACTGGCTCACCGTCACGCTGCTTCTCGGCGGCGTGTTGCTCTGCTACTACCTCGTCCCGCTCGCCTCGCTGCTCCTCAGCCAACCGCCGGGAGTCGTCCTCCGCCGACTGGGCGAGCCAGACGTGGTCGCCGCGGCGTCGACCTCGCTCGCGACGGCGACCGCGAGCGTCGTCGTCGCGTCGGTGTTCGGACTCCCGCTGGCCTACTGGCTCGCGGCCGCGGAGGGGCGCGCCGAGACCCTCGTCACGGCGGTCGTCGTACTGCCGCTGGTGCTCCCGCCGATCGTCAGCGGGATGGTGCTTCTCACGCTCGTCGGACCGGGGACGCTCGTCGGAGAGGCCGCCGCCGCAAACGGCGTCCCGCTGACCCGCTCGCTGATCGGGGTCGTGCTGGCGCAGACGTTCGTCGCGTCGCCGTTCGTCGTCGTCACGGCGAAGGCGGCCTTCGAGGGCGTCGACCGCAACCTGGAGTACGCCTCGCGGACGCTCGGGAAGAACCGGCTGACGACGCTCCGCCGCGTCACGCTCCCGCTGGCGTGGCCGGGGATCCTCGCCGGGATCACGCTGGCGTTCGCTCGGTCGATCGGGGAGTTCGGCGCGACGATTATGCTCGCGTACTACCCGCGGACGATGCCGGTGCAGATCTGGGTGTCCTTCACCACGCTGGGACTGGAGCAGGCGTTCCCGATCGCCGTCATCCTCGTCGGCGTCGCGATCGCCGCGCTCGTACTGCTCACGACGCTCGGGAGGAATCCGCTGGCCCGATGACGCTGACGCTCTCGGGGCTCGCGAAAGCCCGCGGCGAGTTCGCGTTGGGGCCGCTCGACCTCTCGATCGCCGACGAGGTATTCTGCGTCCTCGGCCCCTCCGGCAGCGGGAAGTCGACGCTGCTCTCGCTTCTGGCCGGTATCTCCGAACCGGACGACGGGACGGTCGCGGTCGACGGCCGATCGATGAACGGTCGACCGCCGGAGGAGCGACGCGTCGGCCTCGTGTTCCAAGACGGGGCGCTCTTCCCGCACCTCACCGCCCGAGAGAACGTCGAGTACGCCGCCGAAGACCCCGAATACGTCGGAGAACTGACCGAAATTCTGTCCATCGACGACGTCCTCGATCGGCGGCCCGCGAGTCTCTCGGGGGGAGAACGCCAGCGCGTCGCGCTGGCCCGCACCCTCGCGTCGGAGCCCGACGTCCTCTTGCTCGACGAGCCTCTGTCGAGCCTCGACGAGCCGATCAGCCGACGGCTCCGCGGCGACCTCGACCGGCTCTTCGACACGCTCGCCGTCCCGGTCATCTACGTGACACACGATCAGCGAACCGCCACGGCGCTGGCCGACCGGATCGCGATTCTCAACGACGGACGGATCGAACAGGTGGACGCGCCGACGACCGTCCTCGAACGCCCCGCGTCCCGGTTCGTCGCGGAGTTCACCGGCAACGAGAACGTCTTCGAGGTCCGGTTCGACGACAGGAACGGTCGCGGACCCCGAATCGGCGGGACGCTCCTCCGCGGTCCGAACGACCGATCGGAACCGGCAGCAGGGCTCGAAGCCACCCCCGGTGTGTCCGCTGTAACCGTCTGCGTTCACCCCTCTCGGATCCGGTTCCCGGCCGATAGCGATTTCGAGGACGCCGCCTATCGCGTACCGGTGACGATCGAGCGGTGGCTCCACGAGAACGACTCCTATCGCGTGTTCGCGCGCGTGAACGAGAGCCTCGATCTGACCGCGACGATGTCGCGAATCGCGTTCGATCGACTGGACCCCGCCCGGGGGGACGAAACCGTCGTCGCGATACCGACGGATTCGATCCACGTCCTCGAGCAGTCCGACTCCCGATAAATATCGAATATATTATCTTTATTATTTAATGTTGGAATAGTTACTAATCCGAAATCTCTCAAAATTACTTAGAAGATCCAGGAATACCAACTTTTACTAGAACTACTTATTATATTTATATACTAGAAAATTTATATTTACCCGATTATGTTTGTGAGCTCCACGATCACTGTCGATGAACAGGACAGACGTAGCGTCCGACCGGGGCCCCTCGAATCGGTTTCGTCAGCCGTCTATCTCAAATTATAAGTCAGGTCGTTACTTCTGCGCTACTATGCATCACACGTCGACAGTCGAGGTGCCCCCGGTGAAGGATCTCTCTCGGATCGCCGCGGAGAACAACCCCGACAAGGTCGCGTTCGGTAACGGTGTGGGCGGAAAGACGATGACGTGGGCGGAGTTCGACGAGCGGAGCAATCAGGCCGCCAACGCGTTCAAACAGTACGTCGGACAGGGTGACCGCATCGCGCTGCTCTGTGAGAACTCCCTCGAACACACCGTCCTCTGGAACGGCGGGTTGAAGACCGGTTGTACCGTCTCGAACCTTCACGTGCGCGCGTCGCCGAACACGCTCAAGACGTGTATCGACTCGTTTCGCCCGCGGGTGCTCGTCGTCGACGAGGACACCTCCGAGTTCTTCGAGGAGCGAATCCGCGACAAGATCGACACCGACCTCGACGCCGTCGTCAACGTCGGCGAGGCACAGACCGACTACGAGGCGTCCTACGAGTCGTTCCTCGACGGTCAGTCCAAGACCGAACCGGACGTCCGCGTGCGCGAGGAAGACGTCGCCGTCGTGATGTGGACCTCCGGGACGACGGGCGAACCGAAGGGCTGGTGTCACACCAACCGCGGGCTCTACTTCCGGGCGAACGCCCTCGTCTCCGTGTACGAACTCCACCGGTCGGCCCGGCAGCCGCACGTGTTCACGCCGTCGTTCGCCGCGTGGTACTCCGCGACGCTCCCCGCGTTGGTCTCCGGGGCGACGACGTACTTCCTCAGTTCGTGGGACCCCGAGGACTACGTCGAAATGATCGACGAACACGACCTCACGAGCGCGCTCCTCGTCCCGACGATGTGGCGCGAGATCCTCAACCTCGACTCCCTCGGCGACTACGACCTGAGCTCGCTCGGCGCGATTATGTCCGCCGGCGAGGTGCTGAACGCGACGACGCTCCGACGCCTGCGCGAGGACGTCTGCGACGTGGTGAAGAACTCCTACGCCGCGACGGAGGCGTACGCGACGGTGATGGAGAACGCCGAACTCGACGAGAGCCGCGTGGAGAGCGTCGGCAAACCGGTGCCGGGGGTACAGATCCGCATCGTCGACGAGGACGGGACCTACCGCGACGTCAAACCGACCGGCGAGGTCGGGGAGATCGCGGTCAAAGCGCCGGACTGCCCGGTCTGGGCGTGGGAGCGAACGGAGAAGACCGAGGAGGTCTTCGAGGACGGCTGGTGGTACTCCGGCGACCTCGGGTACAAAGACGAGGAGGGGTTCATCTACCTCGAAGGGCGGACCGATCTGATGATCCTCTCGAAGGGGATCAAGGTGTACCCCTCGCCGGTCGAGGAGCGACTCAACGCCCACCCCGACGTCAACGAGTCCGCCGTCGTCGGCGTCGAGGACGACGAGTACGGCGAGAAGGTCGTCGCATACGTCTACCCCGCCGATCCCGACCTCACCGCCGAGGAACTGGACCAGTGGTGTCTCGACAGCGACGAACTCGCACGGATGGAGCGCCCCAGGGAGTACCACTTCGTCGACGAGTCGCTGCCGCGGACCTCGACGGGGAAACTCGATCGACTGAGTGCCAAGGGCGAGTAGAAGAAGTTATATATTAGATTCTCTCCTCCGGCTGCTTCTTCGCTCTCCGCGACGCTCTTTTTATATCGGACGCGCATTTTACCTAAATCTTAAGTAGGATACGCTGTTCCCATAACGTGGACTACTACTATGAGCGAACGATCGTGGTCTTTCAGAGACAGTATGGCACAGGCCTCCGAGAAGGCGGGCGGTCCCGTCGAACTAATGCGCGACCTCGGTATCGCGAAGTTCACCAAGGTTCCGGACGAAATCACCAACTGGATCGAAGAGCAGCGCTCGTGGCGCGAATCCGTCGCGCTCGCCGACCAGTCGTACCACATGACGGATCACTACGTCGAGGGTCCCGACGCGCTCGACCTGTACCGTGACTACGCCGTCAACAGCTTCGAGAACACCGAGCCCGGCAAAGCGAAGCAGCTCGTCGTCGCCAACCCCAACGGCAAGTTCATCGGCGACGCCATCTGGTTCCACCTCGAGGAGGACAAGTTCCTGAGCGTCGGCGGCGCGGCCGCCCACAACTGGCTCCAGTACCAGGCGGAGACGGGCGATTACGACGTCGAGGCCGAGATGCAGCCCCGTCCGGTCACGATGGACGAGGACCCGACCTACTACCGCTACCAGGTCCAGGGCCCCAACGCCTACGACCTGATGGAGGAGGTCGCCGACGAGCCGCTCCCGGACCTCGGCTTCTTCAACCACACCACCATCTCGATCCAGGGCCACGACGTCAACATCCTCCGCCACGGAATGGCCGGAGAGGCCGGATACGAGTTCTGGGGTCCCTACGGAGAGGGCGAGGAGATCAAGGAGATCTTCATGTCCGCCGGCGAGGAGTACGACATCCGGCACCTCGGCGCGGAGAGCTACCAGACGCCGAACGCGATCCTCGGCTGGATCCCGATCGTCGTCCCCGCCATCTGGGACGAGGGAATGGAGGACTACCTCGAATGGCTCGACGTGGGCGACGGCCTGCTCTCGATCGGCGGCAGCTTCGAGTCCGACGACATCACGGACTACTACTTCACGCCCACCGAACTCGGCTACGGCCACATCATCAACTTCGACCACGACTTCTGCGGCAGCGAGGCCCTCGAGGCCGAGGCGGGCGACCCCGACCGCAAGAAGGTCACGCTCGTCTGGGACGACGACGACGTCATCGACGTCTTCGCGTCGCTGTTCAGCGAGGGACCGACCAAGAAGTTCATGCGCTTCCCGCACCCGCGCGCCTCGGCGTGTCACTACGACCAGGTCCTCGACGAGTCCGGCGAGCGCGTCGGCTTCTCGACGGACAAGTCCTACATCTACAACCAGCGCGAGTTCCTCTCGCTGGGCGTCGTCGACAGCGAGTACGCCGAGCCCGGAACCGAAGTCACTGTCCTCTGGGGCGAGCCCGAGGACAACGACAACGACCGCGTCGAACGCCACGAGATGGCGGAGATCACCGCGACCGTCGCGCCCGCGCCGTACACCGAAGACAGCCGATAAGGCGACCGCAGACTGACCAATCCACCGCACGAGCCTGAAGCCCGGTGCGGATCTTTCTCTTTCCCTCGATTCCGAGCGCCGCGGGTGGCAACTGCAAAGTACCGGAAGCGCCTCGTGGCGACTATGACCCGCGTACTGATCGATCAGGACATCACGCCCACCGACCGACTGCTCGATTCGCTCCCCGAGGAGTGGGAGCCGACCGTCGGCGTCGACGGCGACGAGGACGCGCTTCTCGACGTCGTCGCCGACTACGAGGTCCTCCTCGTCACCTCGCGGATCCCGCTCACTCGCCGGGTGTTCGACGCCGCGGAGAACCTCGAACTCGTCGGGAAACTGGGCACCGGAATCGACTCCGTCGACCTCGACGCCGCCCGCGACAACGGCGTCACCGTCACGCACACGCCCGGCCACAACGCCCTCTCGGTCGCCGAGCACGCGCTGACGCTCACGCTCGCGTGCGCTCGACGGCTTCGGACGGCGGACGACCTCCTCGCTGCGGGCAAGTGGCGCGACGAGTACCCGCTGGGAACGCAGATTTCCGGCTCGACCGTCGGCGTCGTCGGTTTCGGTAACGTCGGCAAGCGCGTCGGCAAACTCCTCTCGGGGTTCGACGTCGAACTCCTCGTCACCGATCCCTACGTCCCCAGTATCGACGCGGAGTTGGCCGACGCAGAGATGCGGTCGCTCGGCGACGTCCTCGAACGGAGCGACGTCGTGATTCTCGCTCCGGAACTCACCGACGAGACGCGACATCTCGTCGGGGCTACGGAACTGGCGCGGATGAAACCGTCCGCGATCCTCGTCAACGTCTCCCGCGGCCCCGTCGTCGACGGAGACGCGCTGGTCGAGGCGCTGGAGGCCGACGAAATCGCCGCCGCCGGACTCGACGTGTTCGCGGACGAACCGCTCTCG
This sequence comes from Halobellus rufus, assembly GCF_000739575.1. Classification (GTDB taxonomy): domain Archaea; phylum Halobacteriota; class Halobacteria; order Halobacteriales; family Haloferacaceae; genus Haloquadratum; species Haloquadratum rufum. The sequence continues at coordinate 314,414 of NZ_BBJO01000014.1, forward strand.
CCGGACTCTCCGCTCCGGTCCTTCGAGAACGTCGTGACGACGCCGCACGTCGCGGCGATGACGACGACGTGTCGCCGCGGCAACATCGATCAGTTGGCGGAGAACGTGACCCGACTTCACGCCGGTCACTCCGTCCTCGATCGGTACGTCCCCGTCCGCGGCAACTGACGGCCCGGGCACGTCGATCGGTTCGCCATCTCTGCGGCCGCACGGTTCTCATCGCCTCCGATGACGACTGTTTGGTGGGTTCTCTCCCTGAACGGCGTATCCACTGTCCCTCGATTCGTTCCGAAGTGCTGTACTATCTGGAAACGGACCAATCCGATATACTCGTGACTCAGTCTTTTTTCGGCCGCTTCCTCAACTATCTCGATCCGGCTCGGGGTCAGCAGGGCGGTGGTAGTTTTTATAACAGTCGTACCCCTGTTATTTTCTGGTCGTTTCCTGTGAGATTGTGTCTGATTGGCACGCGTGTCCCAGCCATACACCGACAGATCCCGATTTCACGTAGGTGACGATCACCTCTTCGCGACTGTATTTTCCTCTGTTCTCTTAGCAGTGATTATTATATCCTGATTTTCTACACCAATTTGGGATTTCTTCGACCATTTGTGTAATTAATTTCTGTGTCCGATATCCCCGAAATTCGCTTTCAGGCCGTCAGGACTCCGCGGACAACGTAATCCACGGACGCTTCCGGAACACGGTTCGCTGTGTGACCACTTTTGTGTGATCGATGCCGGTTCGACTTCCTCCCCTGGTCCGACTAGCCGCTCCCCGCGCTCTACTTTTCCACCGAGACGGAATTCCGATGCCGCGGTGACAACGTTCGGCCTCGCGGACGGCACGTCCGCCGGTCGTGCGGATGCCGCCGGTTCGAGTGCGCTTCGAATCCGAACAAATCGGAATCTTCAACAACGCGTACTCTATATGTAACGTATGCCCAACGATCGGACCTCTCTGACCACCGTCGCGCGGGCGTTCGAGATCGTCGATCTCCTCTGGGAGCTCGACGGCGCGGGGCCGTCTGAGGTCGCAGAGCGACTCGACCTGCCGGATTCGACCGTCTACGACTACCTCCGGTCGCTGAGCGAGACCCGGTACGTCACCAGAGAGAACGGCGAGTACCGTCTGAGCTCGTACTTCCTGACGATCGGCGGGAAGATGAAATACCGCAACCGGCTCTACCAGGTCGCCAAACCGGAGATGAAGCGTGTCGTCGCCGAGACGGACGAACTGGTCGGGCTCACGATCGAAAACGACGGACGGGCCGTCGTCTATCACCAGGAGGAGGGACGCCAGGCGCTGAGCCTCGGCACGTACTCCGGCGCGGCGACGCCGCTGCACACGGTCGCGACCGGGAAGGCCATTCTGGCGCACCTGCCCGACGACCGCGTCGACGAGATCGTCGACAAACACGGCCTCGAACAGCGGACCGACCAGACGATCACCGACTGGGACGTGCTCGAACGGGAACTCGAAGAGATCCGAGAGAACGGCTACGCCGTCGACTGGGACGAACAGGTCGTGGGGATGGGGATGGCGGCAGTCCCGATCATGATCGAGGACCGGGTGCTCGGCTCGTTCGGGATCGTCGTTCCGACCGGACGGATCCGCGACCCGTCCTATCAGAAGGAGATCCTTCAGAAGCTCCAAGAGATGACGAACAAAGTCACCATCAACTACCAGTACGGGAACTGACCGCGTTCGTCTCCCCGCAGTCGGTGTCGACGTCCGCCGCTCGTTGGTTGGCGTCGACGCTGACCGTATCTGAGTCTACTCGTCTTCCAGCGCCGCTCGAATCTCGTCGGGGACCTCGACGGGCTTGTTGTCGGGTTTCGAGACGCAGACGTGCTGTTCGTCGCCGCTGAAAAGCTCGTTCCCGTCTTCGTCGGTGGCCGTGAGTTTCATCGCGAGACTCTTGCCGCCGACATCGGGTTCGACGGTGATCGTGACGACGTCGCCAGCCTCGACCGGCCGCTTGAAGTCGGTGTCCATCGAGACGATCGGCATGTGAACGCCGTACTCCTCCGGGATGTCCCAGTAAGCCACGCCGCGGTCGTCCATGAACTCCTCGCCCGCGCGGTGCATCGCGTCGATGAGGTTCGGATAGTACGCGATACCGTGGGGATCTGCGTCTCCCCAAGCGCACTTCCACTCGTATTCGAACATCGTCTCGCGTTTCTCTTCCCCACATAAGTAACTTCCTCTGACCGTGCGGTACTCCCTCCACGTCGATCGCTCGACGGAGGCCACGTCTGGTTCTTCGTCCCTGAGCGCAGACGCGCGCTCCCCTGGGCAACAGTTATGGTCCCTCTGGAACGCCTGTACGTACAGCAATGCCAGAATCGAGCCTCGAAGACGTCGTGCAGTCGTCCGAGTCCGTCGTCGACCTGCTGCGAAGCCGCGGCGGGTGGTTCGGCTTTCCGAACGTCCCCGACGAGCACACTCACTGGATCGAAGAGCAGCGGGCGTGGGCCGAGACGGTCTCCTTCGCCGATCAGTCCCATCACATGGTCGACTACTGGGTCGAGGGGCCCGACGCCCTCGAACTGTTCTCGGACCTCGCGGTCAACGGCTTTCGGGACTACGAACCGGGCGCGGCGAAGCAGTTGGTCCTCGCGAACCCCGACGGGTACTTCATCGGCGACGGTATCCTTCTGTATCTCGATCGGAACTCGTTCGTCTTCGTCGGGCCGCCGCAGGGGCCGAACTGGATCCAGTTCCACGTCGAAACGGGCGAGTACGACGTGCGGACGCGACGTGACGAGACCTCCGGGATCCGCGAGGGCCCGCCGGAGAACTACCGGTATCAGTTGCAAGGCCCCGAGGCGGTCGCAGTGATGGCCGAGGTCACCGACGGACCGCTCCCGGACCTCGACTTCTTCCACTTCGACGACGTGACGATAGACGGCCGCGACGTCACGCTGCTCCGACACGGGATGTCCGGCGAGGCCGGGTTCGAGTTCTGGGGCCCGTGGGAGGACGCCGAGGACATAAAGTCAGCAATCCTCGAAGCCGGCTCCGACCGCGGGATCCGGCAACTCGGCGCGAAGAGCTACGGCAGTTCGTCGGTCGTCTCCGGATGGGTCGGAATGCCGCTGCCGGCCGTCTACGAGAGCGCGTCGATGGCGGAGTACCGCGAGTGGCTCAGCGCCCACAGCCTCGAGGCGCACTACTCGATCGCGGGGAGTTTCGACTCCGAGGACGTCACCGACTACTACGTGACGCCGATCGAACTCGGCTACGGACGGCTGATCGATTTCGATCACGACTTCGTCGGCAAGGCGGCGCTGGAGGCGGAGGCGGCCGACCCCGTGCGCACGCTGGTGACGCTCGAATGGGACGACGAGGACGTCGTCGGCGTCTTCGCGTCGCTCGTCGATGAGGGGAATCCCGGGAAGTTCCTCGACCTCCCCGTGCCGTGGCGGTCGGCGTCGCATCACGACGCGGTCCTCGCCGGCGGGGAGACCGTCGGGATGTCGATGTGGCCCGCCTACACGTACAACGAACGCGCGATGCTCTCGCTGGCCGTCGTCGACACCGACTACGCCGACCCCGGAACCGAACTCACGCTTCGGTGGGGAGAGCCCGCGACCCGGCGCAACCCGGCGGTCGAACGCCACACGGAGACGTCGATCTCGACGACGGTCGCGCCCGTTCCGTACACGACGGACAACCGCTGATCGCCGCTGGATCGCAGGCCGTTCGCCGCGAGTGCAAGACAACCTTTATCAATTTCGACGCGCGAGTACGCCCAATGACGACCAGTCAGTACGCGTCCACAGCGTCCGGACTTCTCGCGTCGCCGCGGTTCGAGTTGATGCCGTTCGACAGTTTCGACGACGAGATCGAACACCTCCCGGACGGGGCGACGATCACGATCACCGCCTCGCCCCAGTTGGAACTGGAGGCGACGATCGCCGCCACCGAGCGGGCGGCCGAACGAGGGTTCGAGGTGGTCCCGCACGTGTCGGCGCGGTACGTCCGCGGCCCCGAGCACCTCGCGGAGATCTGCGAGCGCCTGAAGGCAGTCGGCATCGAGGACATCTTCGTGCCCGGCGGCGACCGCGAGGAGCCGATCGGCGAGTTCGAATCCGCCTACGACATGCTCGTCGCTCTCGACGAGTCGGAGTACGAGTTCGAGGAGGTCGGGATCACGGGCTACCCCGAGGGCCACGACTTCATCGACGACGAGACGCTCGCGTCGGCGATGGAAAAGAAGGCCCCCTACGCGACCTACATCGCCACCCAGCTGTGTTACGACCCCGAGACGATCCTCGAGTGGATCGACACGGTTCGGGACCGCGGCGTCGACCTCCCCATCGAGGTCGGCATCCCCGGCGTGATGAAGTACGAGAAGCTGCTGAGCATCTCCCAGAAGGTCGGCGTCGGCGACTCGGTTCGGTTCCTGAAGAAGACCACCGGGATCGTCGGCTTCGTCAAGCAGTTCATCGGCTCCCGCGGTCGCTACCGCCCCGACGACCTCGTCGACGGGCTCGCCCCCCACGCGGAGGAGTACGGGATCCGCGGGCTCCACATCTACACGTTCAATCAGGTCCCCGACACCGAGGAGTGGCGGACGGGACGACTCTGAAATCCGGGCGTCGCGCCAGGGTCTCTCTCGGTATCCTACGGCTCACTGGAGTCGCGAAAGCGGCATCGCCGCGCTCTCTGGGCTCTCGAGTCCGACGCTGCGCGCTGTCTCCTCCGAGGGAGACAAAAGGATTATATTGATAGACGGTAACACTCGGACAAGAGCACAGAAATGGCCACAAACGCCTCTCACACCCCGCATTTCGCGGGATTTGACGTCGAACCGTTTCGCCACCGAAGGGGGGAACGCGCCTAATGCTTTCTGTCGAAGGGCTCACGAAGCGGTTCGATTCCGTCGTCGCCGTCGACGACGTCGATCTCGAACTCCGTCCCGGTGAGATCCACGGGCTCATCGGACCGAACGGGGCCGGAAAGACGACGACCGTGAACCTGATCACGGGCGAACTGTCCCCGACCGAGGGGACGATCGAGTTCGAGGGCGAAGACCTCGTCGGGCTATCGCCGTCGACCATCGCCCGGCAGGGGATCGGCCGATCGTTCCAGGTCGTTCAGTACTTCCCGGAGATGACGGTCCGAAAGCACCTCCGCCTCGCGGTGCGCGATACGACGCGGACCGTCCGGAGCGTCTTCGATCGCGACGCCGATTACTCCGAGGAGATCCGTCAGGTCGCCGAGCGGGTCCATCTCGAAGACGAACTCGACACGGTGGCGCGAAACCTCTCGCACGGCCAAAAGCGGTTCCTCGACATCGCGCTCGTGTTGGCGATGGACTCGAAGGTCATCCTGTTCGACGAGCCCGCGGCGGGCCTCAACGAATCGGAGACCGCCGAGGTCAGAGAGATCCTCGAAGAGCTCCGCGGCGACTACGCGATCCTGATCGTCGAACACGACATCGATCTGGTCCGCGCGATCTCCGATCGGATCACCGTGCTGCACAACGGTTCGGTCCTCACGACGGACACGCCCGAAAACGTCGTTCAGAACCCGCAGGTCCGGGAGGTGTATCTCGGTGAGTGACCTCCTCTCGGTCGAGGACCTCAACGCCTTCTACGGCGACAGTCAGGTCCTCTTCGACGTCTCCCTCGAGATCGGTTCCGACGACGTCGTCGGGGTGTTCGGACGGAACGGGATGGGGAAGACGACCCTGCTGAACAGCCTCGTGAACCGGATCGATCGCAAGACCGGGACGGTCACGTACCGCGGTCAGGACGTCTCCGATTGGGCGCCGCACGAGATCATCCGCGAGGGCATCGCGTACGTGCCGGAGGAACGGGAGATCTACCCGGCGCTGTCGGTCCGCGAGAACCTCGAACTCGCGATGGCCGCCTCGGTCTCCGAGGACGTCCGGGAAGAGCGGATCCAGAACGTCTTCACGCAGTTCGAGCGACTCGGCGAACGGGAGAAACAGCGCGGCGGCACGCTCTCGGGCGGCGAACAGCAGATGCTGGCCATCGGCCGGGCGCTGGTCACCGATCCGGATCTCCTGCTCCTCGACGAACCGACGGAGGGCCTCGCGCCCGCGATCATCGACGACGTCGTCGAGATCCTCGAATCGCTCGTCACCGGCGACCAAGCGGTCCTGATCGTCGAGCAGAACATCAATCGAATGCTCCCGCTCATCGACCGCGGCTACATGATCCAGACGGGACAGATCGTCGAGGAGGGCGATTCGGAGTACCTCGGCGACGAGGAACTCCAAGAGAAGTATCTCACTGTCTGAAACGGACGCGTCTGACGTCTGATCCCCTCCACAAGTGACGATCGCCGGCCGGATTTGTTCGATTCTCGGACTCGTGTGACCTGCGATCCTCCTCACCACCAGTTCCCGTTCTGTTGCCGCCTTCTCGCCCGTTTTCCCCCGGATATCTGCTGACTCTTTTAACAAAAAATATAATATGATGTGGGCTATCGGTTTCAACATACCATCTATGACGAACATTCACTTGCACAGTCGCCGAGGCCTCGACTGCCTCCGTTCGTACGTAACCACATCGTGAGGAAATATGTACGAAATACCTCTCATCACCGCTGATAATTTCATCACCTACGCGCTCAACGGCGTAAGTCGTGGGATGATCATCTTCCTGGTCGCGAGCGGCCTCTCTCTCATCTTCGGACTGATCGGCCTCATCAACTTCGCGCACGGTGCGATGTTGGCGCTGGGCGGGTACGGCACCTACATCGTGATCCAAGCCACGGGAAACTTCTGGCTCGGACTCGTCGTCTCCGTCGCCCTCGTCACGGTCTTGGGGTTCGTCCTCGAACGCAAGCTCCTGTATTGGATCTACGACGAGCCGCTGCTCGGGTTCTTGGGCACGTTCGGTATCGGGTTGGTCATCGAGGAGGCGCTGGCGGTGTACTTCGGGAGCCGATCGTACACCGTGCCGTCACCGCTCCCTGAATCCGTACAGATCCTGGGCGTGAGTTACCCGTCCTACCGGCTGTTCGTCATCGCCGTCGGGGCGGTCGTGGCCCTCGGGGTCGGCCTGCTCCTCGCGAAGACCCGTCTGGGGCTCGAAATTCACGCGACGGCGAACATGCAGCCGACCGCCGAGATTCTCGGGGTCGACACCGCACGGATCTACACCATCACGTTCGTCCTCGGCACGGCTCTCGCGGCCCTCGCCGGGGCCCTCACCGCGCCGATCACCTCGATGTACCCCACGATCGGGCTCGACTACATCACGATGGCCTTCCTGGTCATCATCGTCGGTGGGATGGGAAGCTTCAAAGGGTCCTTCGTGGTGAGTATGATCGTCGGCCAGATCATCGCCTTCGGCTGGTTGCTGCTCGCCCCGACGTACGTCCGGATCGTCATCTTCGCGGCGGCGATGGTGTTCATCCTGTACAAACCGCGTGGCTTCTTCGGGAAGCCGGAGGTGCACGAATGAGCGACACGATGGCGGACGTTCGCGAATACGCGCGTGGGACGGCGCGACGCCCCCTGCTCGCGCTCGGCGTACTCCTCGTGCTCGCCGTGCCGTTTCTGGCACCCAGTCAGGCGGACCTCGCCACCGAAGCGCTGATCTTCGGGCTGTTCGCCATCTCCGTCGACGTCGCGCTCGGGTACGCTGGACTGCTCACGCTCGCTCCCGCGGCGTTCTTCGGGGTCGGCTCCTACACGGTGGCCAAGTTCGTCGTCGACTACGATCTGTCGTTCTGGCTCGGATTCCCCGCGGCCGTCATCCTCGCGGTACTCCTCGCCGTCGCCGTCGGGTACATCCCGATCAAGCGCCGCATCGGGCACGTCTACTTCGTGCTGTTCACCCTCGCGTTCGGGGCCATTATGCACGACTTCACGTTCGTCACGACGTGGCTCACCGGCGGCTCCGACGGCCTGGGATTCTTCAGCCCGCCGTCGGTGTTCGGAATCGACCTGGGCGGCCAAATGGAGTACTACTACTTCTCGCTCGCGCTCGTGGCGCTCGTCGGGTTCGGCATCTACCGCCTGATCAAGAGCGACTACGGCGACGTGCTCCACGCGACGCGACAGAACCAGCTCCGGATGCGGTATCTCGGCTACGACACCGACCGCGAACTGATGATCGCGTGGGTCCTCTCCGCGGCAGTCTCGGCGTTCGCGGGCGCGATCTACGTCGGCTCCGTCGGTATCGCCTCGCCCTCGGACATCTCGTTCGCCCTCACGGGTGACGTCATCATCTGGATCATCGTCGGCGGCACGGGGACGCTGCTCGGCCCGTTCGCGGCTGCGGTCGGTCTCCTCTTCACCCAGGAACTCCTGCAGAACCTCTGGCAGGGCGGCTACCGGCTGCTCCTCGGACTGCTCTTCGTCGTGTTCGTGTTCACTCTCCCGGACGGACTGATGGGATTCGTTCGGGACGACGAGTAGCGCCCGACGATCTCGATCCCGTCTCACTCGATCGAGTGTTGGCGCACCACCGTGCAAGCGATCAGGTGCAATCGCTGCGAGACTTGCTGTGTCGGCACGGATCCCGCTAAATTCGCCGCAAACCAACCCGAAATTTTATTATGAATAGCGGTAACACAAGGGTAGGCACACTATGCTCCAGAGAAGATCGTTCCTCAAAGCTGCAGGCGTTGCGGGTCTCACGTCGGCCGCCGGCTGCCTCGGCGGCGGAGGCGGCGGGTCAGACTCGGTGAAGATCGGTGCGGTGATGGCCCTGAGCGGCCCGTTCGCACGAACCGGTGAAGAGAACGAACGGGGGCTCCGAGTCGCCGAAGAGTACCTCGGTGGAGAGATCCTCGACAACGAGTTCGAGCTCATCGTCGAGGACAACGAGTCGGATCCGAACACGTCGATCCAGGCGGCCCGGACGCTCGTCGAAGACGAGGACGTCGACGCCATCATCGGCCCGGTGAGCAGTGGGAACTCCATCGCCGTGATGCAGTACATCAAAGAGGAGGGGCAGGTCCCGCACCTCATGACGACGGCTTCCTCGGTCGACGCCCGTGAAAACCCCGAAAACTGCAACGAGTACGGGTTCTTCATCTGGCCCAGCAACCGTCACCTTGCTCCGACGGGGACGCAGTTCATTCAGGAGCTCCCCAACCACATCGACCGCGACATCGACCCCTCGCGGGTCCACTACGTCTCGCAGGACTACGCCCTCGGCCAGAACGGGCTGGAACTGGTCGAAGAGGCGATGAGCGAGGTCGGTGGCGAGGTCACCGGCAGCACGCTGGTCCCGCTCGGCGAGACCGACTGGTCGTCGTACATCTCCGAGATCTCCAACAGCGAGGCCGACGTCGTCACCGGCGTTCTCACTTGGGGCGCGGCCGCACAGCTGATCCCGCAGGCCAACTCCTTCGGACTGCCCGAGGAGAAGGTGATGATGTTCAACTCCGGGAAGCCGATCGGCCAGTTCGCCGCCTCGACGATGCCCGACGAGGTCACCGTCGACGGGTGGTTCGGAACGCACTTCTACAACCCGGGCCTCGACACCGAGGTCAACAACGAGTTCCAGAGCATCTACAACGAACTCGACAGCTCGCTGCTGCCGAACTCGACGGCCGGTGCGTCCTTCGAGCTGATGCGGGCGCTCGCGACGGTGATCGAGGACAGCGGCTCGACGGCCACCGACGACATCATCTCGGGACTCGAAGGGCTCGAGTGGGATTCGGTCTTCGGCCCCGTCCAGTTCCGCGAGGAAGACCACCAGGCCGCGCTCAACTTCTTCGGCGGGCGACGCGTCGCCGGCGACGGCGACACGCCCGAGGTGGAGGTCCTCGCCGAGTACCCGGACGTCATTCCGGACGCGCGTTGCAGCCTCTGATCGGTCGGACCACTCCGAGTTTTCGCCCGTTTTTTCCAGACTGCGAGTCGGGACTCTCCGGCGTCACCGACTGTGTAGGAATATCTCACATACATTTATGACTGGTTGGTCGAAAGAGGTCGTATGAAGCTGGGTAGATTCCTAGTCGAAACGCACTGTCACGCGCAGCGACACGCCGCTCGGATCCAACTCGACGGCGAGGCCGACTACGGCGAACTCGCGAAGAAGATGATCACCGCCGTGCCCGGCGACGAAGCGACCGAGGACGACGAGGTCATCATCTACGACAACTCCGATCGCGTCCTGCGCGATATGGACACGTACGGCGTCGATATGTGCGTGCTCCTCCCGGGAACGTTCGGCTTCACGAACGAGATGCACGCGGAGATGATGGACGAACACCCCGAGAAGTTCGTCGCCGCCGCCTATCCCGTTCAGACGATGAAGGCCGCCCAGCGCGGCGAGATCGAGTGGACGGCGGAGGCCGCCGCCGCAGAGGTGGACGAGTGGCTCGAAGAGGACGGGTTCCGGATGATCGGCGAGGGGATGCCGTACGACCCGACGACCACCGAGCCGATGGACTGGTCCGACCGGAAGGACGAACTGCGAGAGTTCTTCGAGGTCGCCGACAAACACGGCGTGCCGATCCGCTGGCACACCGGGTACGTGTCCGGGTACGCGACCGGGCTGGGTATCTTCGATTACTTCCCCGATTGGAGCGATCCGACGCTGGCGAGCCAGATGAAAGCCGAGTACCCCGACGTGCCGATAATCTTCGACCACGGCGGGATGCAGGCGACGTGGCGCGAACACCACGTCGACCAGTGCTGTCAGGTGGCGGCCTCCTTCGACGACGTCTACCTCGAGATCGGTCTCTACTGGGCGGACCTGTTGAAGAAGCCGATGAACGACCCGAACATCGCCGTCGACCAGTTGCTCTGGGGCACCGACTGGGGCGCGTCGATGCCGCAGATCAGCCAGCCGAACGAGGACCCGCCGTACTACTGGGACCAGATCGCAGACCGCGGGCTCCCCGCCCATCAGGTCGACTTCTGGGGGCCGAGCCTCCGACAACTCCAGAAGTTCGCGATGGACCGAGACCTCCCGCAGGAGGAACTGAACCTGATCCTCGGCGGCAACGCCGTGCGGTTGTTCGACATCGACGTCGAGGACAACCGGATGTTCAGAAACTACATCGACCTCTGAACGGACGATGCACACGACATCCACCAACGGACTGCCGTCGCTGCCCGAACTCTCGGAGATCGCGGCGACCAACAACCCCGACCGCGTCGCCTACGGCGAGGCGACCACCGGCCGCGAGATAACGTGGTCGACGTTCGAGGAACGCAGTCTCTGCGCCGCGAACGGGTTCCGCGAGCACTGCGCGCAGGGCGACCGGGTGGCGTTCCTCTGCGACTGCTCGATCGCGCACACCGTGCTGTACAACGGCGCGATGAAGGCCGGATGTCTCGTATCCAACCTGCACACCCGCGCGTCGGCGGAGACGATCCGCTACTGCATCGACGCGATCCGCCCTCGCGTGCTCGTAATCGACGAGACGTTCTCCGAGTTCGTCGAGGAGGATCTCTACGAGCAGATCACGACAGATCTCGACGCGGTCGTCACGACGGGGAGCGAGCAGACCGGCTACGAACAGTCCCACGAGCCGTTCATCGAGTCCCACGCCGCCGTCGAACCCGACGTCCGCGTCCGTGAAGACGATATCGCCGCCATCCTCTGGACGTCGGGGACGACCGGGCGGCCGAAGGGTTGGTGCTTTACCCACCGTGCTCTCTGTCACAAGGCGTTCCACCTCGAGAAGCTCCTGGCGCTCGATCGAAACGCTGCACAGGCGCACGTGTTCACGCCGTCGTTCGCGGCGTGGTTGATGCTGTACCTGCCCGGCCTGTCGTCGAGCGCGGCGACGTACTTCCTCAGTTCGTGGAACCCGGAGGCGTACGTCGAGTTGATCGACGAGAAGGGCCTGACGACCGCCGATCTGATCCCGACGATGTGGCAGGAGGTCCTCCGGCTCGATTCGCTCTCTGAGTACGACCTCAGTTCGCTCGATCGGGTCGTCACGAGCGGCGAGTACCTCGACGAGCGCACGTTCACCCAGATGCGCGAACACATCTGCGAGAGCGTCTACAACAGCTACGCCGCGACCGAGGTACTGGGCACGGAAATCAGCGCCCAGGAGCTCACCGAGGACCGAACCGGCAGCGTCGGCAAACCGATCCCCGGAACGCGGGTCCGCGTCGTCGAACCCGACGGACGGCCCGACGAGATCAAACCGGCCGGCGAGACGGGGGAGATCATCATCAACGGCCCCGACTGCGCCGCGTGGGCGTGGAACGACACCGAGAAGACCGAGGAGGTCTTCGAGGACGGCTGGTGGTACTCGGGGGACCTCGGGTACAAGGACGAGGACGGCTACCTCTACGTCGAGGGCCGGACGGACTTCATGATCAAATCGAAGGGGATCAAGGTGTTCCCGACGCCGATCGAGGAGCGACTGCTGGAACATCCCGCCGTCGAACAGGCGGCCGTCTTGGGCCGTCCGGACGAGGAGTACGGCGAGAAGGTCGTCGCCGTCGTCCGTCGGAGTGACGCCGACGTCGGCCCCGACGAACTCGAAGCGTGGTGTCTCGAAAGCGAGAACGTCGCGCGATTCGAGCGTCCGCGCGAGTACCACTTCGTCGACGAGGCGTTCCCGCGGACCGCGACAGAGAAACTGGACCGAGCGGCGCTCCGTTCGCGGCTGCTGTCCGAGGAGTCGTAAGCTCTCCTTCCGGTCCGAACCCCGTCTCGCGTGCCGCGAAAACCGGTCGTCGATCCGTCCGATGGGTCGCAATATCGGAATACTTACTATCGTCGCACGGCTCCGTTCGGGTATGATCGGTGAGATCGACCACATCGAGATCGAAGCGAGCGACGCGACCGAGATGGCCGACTTCCTGAAGAAGCTCGGGTACGAGGAGCACCGCGAGACCGAACACCACGGTCAGTCCTTCGAACTCTCCCCCGCCGACGGCGACGGTCCGCTCTTCGAGATCCACACGGTCGAGGGCGAGGAAGTCCCCGGAATCAACCACATCGCCTTCGCCGTCGACAACATCGAGGAGATCACCGAGGACCTCGAGGAGAAGGAAGTCGACGCCATCGTCGGTCCGTACCACGTCGACAAGACCGGCCGCACGATCACGAACTTCCGCGACCCCGACGGCCGCCGCTTCCAGATCGTTCAGGACGACGAGTAACCCGGTTCCGAGCGCGCGGTCGAACGACCCGCGTCTGTCCCCCTTTTCGGATTCCAGCGCCGGTAGTCGCCTCCCCGTCCCGCGACGTGTCGGGTGGATCGGACGTATAACCACCTCGCTACCGCAGTCGAGCCCACAATGGAGCAACGCAACAGTTTCCGGCGAGCCATCGAGAGCGACGACGTCGTCTTCGGCGCGCGCTCGTCGACGTTCTCGCCGACGGTGATCGAGATCTACGGCGAACTGGGGATCGACTTCGTCTGGCTGGACTTCGAGCACATGGGGCCCAGCCCGTGGGACAGTTCGGTCTTCGAGGAACTGACGCGCGCGGCCGAGGTCGGCGGCACGGAGCTCTTCGTCCGCCTGCCAAGCGGTGACCCATCGCTGATCCGGAAGGTGCTCGACGCGGGCGTTCGCAACCTCTTCATCCCCCGCGTCGACGACGCCGAGGAGGTCCGCGAGGCCGTCAAGGCGACGCGGTTCGTCTACGACGGCGAGCCGGGCGAGCGCGGGATGGCGAGCGGCCGCTCCCGGACGTGGGGACTCGGTCCCGACGACTACATCGAAACGGAGGACGAGGAGGTCTGTCTCGGCGTGATGATCGAGAAGACGACCGCGGTCGAGGAACTCGACGACATCCTCTCGGTGCCGGACCTCGGCTTCGTGTTCATCGGTCCGTCCGACCTCTCGGTGCAGATGGGCCACCCCGGCGAGAAGACCCACCCCGACGTCGTCGAACAGATCGAGGAGATCACCGAGGCGTGCCACGAGGCCGACGTTCCGACGGGCGTCATCAAGACCGATCCCGACGCCATCGAGACCGCCGTCGACGACGGCCACCAGATCATCCGGATCGGCGGTGACCTCGCCTCGGTCAAGTCCGTGCTCTCAGAGCGCCTCGACGCGATCGAGTCGCTTCGGTAGTCCCTCTGCCTCGTCCGGGACCGTCGCCTCGATCGGCATTCGCCTTTCACGAACCGCCGCAGGCGAATGAATTATTACGGTTGCCGAACGTGATTCGGGTACGATGACCCCTGAGCTCGCGCGTCTCGGTCACGTAGCGCTCGAAACCCCAGACCTCGACGGATCGCTGGAATTCTTCTGTGACGCCGTCGGGTTCGAAGAAGTCGAACGCGACGGCGACACGTCGTATCTCCGCGCGGTCGACGAGTTCGACCACCACTCGATCGTCCTGAGCGAGGCCGATGAGGCCGGCGTCGACCACGTCGGCTGGCAGACGCGGAAGCCGGAGTACCTCGGCGAGTTCGAGCAGATCCTCGAGGAAGAGGGGATCGACGTGACGTGGATCGACGCCGGCGAGGAGCGCGGTCAGGGCGAGGCGTTCCGCTTCACCACGCCGACCGGCCACGAGTTCGAGTTCTACTACGAGATGGAGAAGCCGGACCCGCCGGCCGAGCGGCGTTCGAAACTCAAGAACAAGACGTACTCGCGGACGACGACGAACCCGATCGCGCCCAAGCGGATCGACCACGTCCAACTGTGGGATCCGGAGGCGAACGACTTCCGCGCGTGGCTCAAGGAGGCGCTCAACTTCCGCGTGCAGGAGCGGTACAACCGCGCCGACGGATCGCGGTGGGGCACGTTCCTCAGCGCCAACGGCAACAAGATCGAAGCCGCCGTCATCGAGGACGAGGACGCGGCCAACGACCCGGCGCTGCACCACATCGCCTACAAGGTGGACACCGCCGACGACCTCTTCGACGCCCACGACGCGATGAACGAACACGGAATCCCGACCGACGGAATCGGTCAGCACTCTATCTCTCGCGGGAAGTTCCTCTACGTGCGCGACCCCGTCAGCGGCCACCGCATCGAGTTCAACGCGGGCGGCTACCTCGTCTTCGACCCCGAGTGGGAGACGATCGAGTGGCAGGAGGGCGACCTCGAAGACCGCCAGTGGATCGGTCAGATCGAGTCGAAGGCCCGCGTCACCTACTGAGCGACGCCCCTCTCACGTCGGCGCGGTTCCGACACGTCCGATTTTTCTGACGGCCTCCGACGACTCGGCGCGGTAACCACTGCTTACTCCTCTGGTTGCGCTCCGTGAACCCATCTGACCGTCGCGTGTCACCCGGCTAACGTGCTCCTCCGTAGACATTCTGGGACACATTCACAAACATTTATTTAGGTAGAATCTATTTCTCCGCCCACGATGCCAATCGAGAACTCCTCGCGGCGGTCGTTTCTGAAGTCAGGCGCAGCGGTCGGAACGCTCGGGATGACCGGCCTCGCAGGCTGTTCGGCGCTCTCGAACGTTACCGGCGGGACGCCGGAACTCGGACTGGCGTTCACCGTCCCCGTCGAGAACATCGCGTCGCTGTTCGCGATCGAGGAGATTCAAGATCAGCTCACGAATCTCGGCTCGGAGTACGAACTCGACGTCACCCGAGACCAGAGCACGCCCGATTCGCTGAACAAGATGGCCGCCGGAAACGCCGATATGGCGCTGCTCTCGACGGTGAGCTACGCCTCGGCGGTTCGGCAGGAGGCCGTCCCCGGAAACATCTCGATGATCGCCACCGACTTCTGGGACGCCCATCCCGACTGGTACGGGATCACCGTCTTCTCCGGCGCGGATTCGGACATTACGGAACCCGAAGACCTCGAAGGGGCAACGATCGGCGTCAACGCACAGGGGACCGGGGTCCACTCGATCATCGTCAAGCAGTTCCAGCAGATCGGACTCGATCCCGAGAACGACGCTGAAATCGTCGAACTGCCCTTCCCGACGTTCGTCGAAGCGATCAACGACGGCCGCATCGACGCGGGCGTGTTCCCCGCGATCTTCGCGGTCGCGGCCCGCGGCGAGGGCTTCAACGAGGTGTACTCCTCTCAGGACATCTGGGAGCAGGAGTACCCGTTCGCCTACACCGTCGCGTCCAACAACTCGCTGGACGAGAAGGGCGACGCCATCGCGGCGTGGGGCGAGGACTTCCGCGAGATGGTCGACTGGGCCTACGACAACCGAAGCGAGGCCGTCTCGCTGGCGGCCGAGTACTTCGAACTCCCGGAACCGCTCGTCGACGGCTTCTTCCTGACGAACAACGACTACTACCGGCAGGACCTCACCATCGATATGGACCGCCTGCAGTTCACGATGGACGAGATGGTCAACCTCGGCTTCGTCGAAGACACCTTCGACGTCACCGAGTACGCGACGAACGACTACATCCCGCAGAACTGAGCGGCCCCGCCGTCAGCCACACTGATTCTTTTCCGCGGCGTCTCAGCACCGACGATCGACCTGTGACCTGGCCGGATAGCGAGAGTACCGCAGGACTGCACTGACCGGATCGACCCAATCGTTCGGTATATTTATTATCAGCCCGATAAGTCAACCGATACGGACCGAACGACGTATGACCAAAAACACCTCACAGGGGGCTGATGATCTCGACGCCCCGTGGATAACGCAGGACGACCTTCCTGTCAAGAAATATCAAATAATAGACGAAAACGGCGAGTACGACCCCGAAGACGTCCCGGAGTTGACCACCGAGGAGTTCGTCGACCTCTACCGCTGGATGCTCGTCGAGAAGCGGTACGCCGAGCGGATGATCAACCTCCAGCGACGCGGCGAGATGGGTACCGTCGGATCGAGTCGCGGCCACGAGGCGAGCATCGTCGGCAGCGGCTACGCACTCACCGACGACGATTACCTCCTCGCGATGGGCCGAGAGACGAGTGCGATGCTGATGAAAGGCGTCTCGCTGCGGGACATCCTGCTCTTCTGGCGCGGCATCGACGACGCGCAAAAGTACCTCGCGCAGCGGAACTGTATGATCGGAATCTCTGTCGGCGGGTACCTCCCGGTCGTCACCGGCATCGGCTGGGGGATGAACATCACCGACACCGACGCGGTCGTCACGGCCCACTTCGGCGACGGGGCGACGAGCACCGGCGCGTTCCACGAGGCGGTGAACTTCGCGGGCGTGCTCGACGCGCCGGCGATCTTCTACTGTCAGAACAACCAGTGGGCCATTTCGACGCCGTTCGAGAAACAGACCAACGCCAACTCGATCGCACAGCGGGCCGTCGGCTACGGCCTCCACGGTATCCGCGTCGACGGCAACGACGTTCTCGCGACGTACCACGCGATGAGCGAGGCACGAGAACTCGCACGGCAGGGCAACCCGGTGCTCTTCGAGGGGCTCACCTACCGCCGCGAAGGCCACTCCACGAGCGACGATCCCACCCAGTACCGCGATCGGGACGAGGTGGAACCGTGGCTCGATCGCGACCCGATCGAGCGCTACGAGTCGTTCCTCAAATCCGAAGGGCTGTGGGACGAGGTCGACGAGGAGGCGATGGTCGCGGAGGTCGACGAGGAGTTCGACGCGGCGATCGAAGCGGCGAACGCGTACGGTCCGCGAGACGTCGAAGAACTGTTCGTCTACCTCTACGACGAACTGCCGTCCGAGCTCGAAGACCAACTGCGCGAACTCGAACGCAGCCTCGAGGAACTGGACGAGCTCGAAGAGTACATCGAGCGGCGGCCGAAGGGGTGAGTATCTATGCCTGAAACTATCATCGACGCCATCAATATGGCCCTGACGGAGGAGATGGAGCGCGACGAACGCGTCGTCGTCTTCGGCGAGGACGTCGCCGAGACCGGCGGGGTGTTCAGAGCGACCGAGGGACTGAAAGACAAATTCGGCGGGACCCGCGTGGTCGACACGCCGCTCTCGGAGATCGCCATCGCCGGCGGGGCCGTCGGACTCGCCGTGTTCGGTCTGCGGCCCGTGGCGGAGATCCAGTTCTCCGGGTTCCTGCCGCCGGCGTTCGACCAACTCGTCACCCACGCCAGTCGGATGCGCTGGCGCACTCGCGGCGAGTGGAGCGCCCCGCTCGTCGTTCGGACGCCGTACGGTGCGGGGATCCGGGCGCTCGAACACCACTCCGAGAGCTTGGAGGGTGCGTACGCGCACATCCCGGGCCTGAAGGTGGTCATCCCGAGCACGCCCTACGACACGAAGGGACTGCTCAAGGCGTCCATCCGCGACCCAGATCCGGTGCTGTTTATGGAGCCGAAACACGTCTACCGCTCGGTCCGCGAGGACGTCCCGGCCGACGATTACGAGGTCCCGATCGGCGAGGCCGCCGTCCGCCGAGAGGGCGAAGACGTCACCGTGATCTCTTGGGGTGCGATGATGCACAAGACCCTCGAGGCCGTCGAGAAGATCGACGTCGACGCCGAGGTGATCGACCTGCGGACG
Source organism: Halobellus rufus (assembly GCF_000739575.1). Taxonomy (GTDB): domain Archaea; phylum Halobacteriota; class Halobacteria; order Halobacteriales; family Haloferacaceae; genus Haloquadratum; species Haloquadratum rufum. The sequence goes on from NZ_BBJO01000014.1 coordinate 332,726, forward strand.
ATCTCGCCGATGGACCGCGAGACGATCGTCGAGTCGGTGAAGAAGACCGGGCGGTGCGTCGTCGTCCACGAAGCGCCCAAATCCGGCGGGTGGGCCAGCGAGATCATCGCGACGATCAACGACGAGGTGTTGATGTACCTCGAAGCGCCGATCGAACGCGTCACCGGCTTCGACATCCCCGTGCCGCTGCTTTCGATGGAGGACTACTACATCCCTCACCCGCCGCGGATCGCCGAGGCGATCGAACGCGTCGCCGAGTAGGGCTGCAGGGACCACCATCGGCTCGACCGTCCTTCGCATTCGTTTCGCGTCTCAGTTCTCGGTTTCTTCTTCGCTCTGAGCAATGCGTGCTGTACGCTGCAAAACCTCAAAAAATTTTTAGAAAATATTTATAGTCATATAAATATAGAAACTAACAGACTGATACTGACCCAACACCTCTATATTACGGTCTAGCAGACCGATTTATAATACTACGGAAAGAAATGTCAAAAATATATTGCAGACATACATTTGTCAGTAACGCTGCTCACACAGTTCCTTCCCTCTGCGTGAAATTTTTGATATAACCAAATTAACGCGAGGTTCCCGTTCGGCGCACAGTGTGGTCTCAGCGAAACGTGTTCGACGATCTACTCCACTGTCCGACCGGTTCTACGGGTACTCTATCTGAACTAGTCGTGACGACATCCGATTTGGACGGTGTCATTACAAACGTATGCTTGTCATAGTACGCTCTGCAAGCGCCGAATTCTCTTTTGACACACTCAAATTCACAGATTCTCTCCAGTGTGAATCTCGATCTCGACGTCGTTCGCCGATCTGATGACCGATTCGATGAGCTCCTCTTCGAGACGGACGTCCCGCCAGTTGTTGGCCGGGCCGGAGATGCTTATCGCGCCGGCGACGTCGCCGTTGTCGTACAGGACGGGGGCACCGATTCCTTTGTTTCCGTGGACGACCTCCTCTTCGTTCACAGCGTACCGCTGTTCGCGGATGCGGTCGAGTTCCTCGTACAGTTTCTGTTTGCTCGTGACCGTGTGGGAGGTGTAAGCGGGCAGACCCACGTTCTCGACGATCTCGTCGACCGCATCGCGAGGCATATGCGCGAGAATAACCTTGCCCGCGGCCGTCGAATGCATGTGCGCCTGCGGTTGGTTCCGCTTCTCGATGTGAATCTGCTTTCCGACGGCGTCTTTCCCGAAGGTCTCGTGGAGCAAGAGGAGTTTCCCGTCGTACTCCGTGGCGAGATGGGCGACGGCGTCGTGTTCGTGCGCCAGTCTGTCGACCTCGTCTTTGCCGGCCCGATACAGCGGTGTCTGATACCGGACTCGCTCGCTGAAGGGGATGAACTCCATCCCGAGCGTGTACTCCGCGCCCTTCTGTTGGACGAAGCCTCTGCTTTTGAGCGTCGCTAGGTGCGTGTGTGCCGTTCCGGGGGAGAGCCCGACGTGGTCGGCGACGGCGGAAACGCTACACCCTCCTGTTTCGGCGATGTAATCGAGAATCTGGAGCGCCTTGTCGACCGACTTGATCCGGCGACCGGATTTCTCGGATGGCATGTGTACACGTGGCGGTTGGAGTGCAATAACAATTGTCATTATCAAAAACACTCGAACTCACCAACCTCTCCCGCAGGCCCCTCGGGAGGCACACCACCGCGAACCGCGTACCCAAAAATTATTAGTTATAATTCTCCGAAGTGGGAGTACACCTAATGTACGATTACATCATCGTCGGTGGCGGCAGCGCGGGCTGCGTCCTGGCGCACCGCCTGACCGAGGACGAGTCTGTCGACGTCCTCCTTCTCGAATCGGGCACGCCCGAGGAGGACCGAGACATGGTGAAAGACCCCTCGCGAATCTGGGACCTGCTCGGTTCGGACCTCGACTGGAGTTTCGAGACGGAACCGCAGTCGAATATGAACGAACGATCTATCGACTGGCCGCGCGGGAAGGCGCTCGGCGGATCGAGCGTCATCAACGGGATGGCGTACGTTCGCGGCCACCCCTACGACTACGACAACTGGGCCGATCAGGGCAACGACGGCTGGGCGTACGACGAGATGCGTCGGTATTTCAAAAAGTCGGAAACCCTGACCGCCGACGGGGACGAGGAGTATCACGGGACCGACGGGCCGTTGACCGTCTCCCGGGGGTCCGATCCCACCGACCTCGACGAACTGTTCGTCGACGCGGGCGAGGCGGCCGGTCTCGACCGGAATATGGATTTCAACGGAGCGCAACAGGAGGGAGTCGGGTACTACCACTCGACGATCGACGACGGCCACAGACACAGCGCGGCGGCGGCGTTCATCAAGCCGATCCTGGACCGACCGAACCTCACCGTCGAGACCGCGGCACACGTCACAAAGCTCTCGTTCTCCGGCGACACCGCCACCGGCGTCGTCTACAAACAGGGGTGGTCACGGCACGAGGCGTCCGTCGCCGACGGCGGCGAGGTGGTCGTCTCCGCGGGGGCGATCCAGACGCCGCAACTGCTGATGCTCTCGGGAATTGGCCCGGCCGACCACCTCGAAGACCACGGCATCGACGTCGAAGTGGACCTCCCGGGCGTCGGTCGGAACCTGCAGGATCACCTCCGCGTCCCCGTCGCCTTCGAGACCACGGAGCCCGTTCCTCAACCCGCGGGCGCGTCCGAGAAGGGGACCCGATACGACCGCGTGAGCGTCGGCGCGTTCGCCCGCTCGGATCCGGAGCTGCCCGCACCGGACGTCCAGTTCGGGATCGCTCCCGGCCTCTCGCCGGATCACACCGAGAGCGGGTACTCCGTGATGGCGCTGCCGCTTCGCCCGACGAGTCGCGGGAGCGTGCGACTGCGGTCCGACGACCCGTGGGACCACCCGGGGATCGACCCCGCGTACCTCTCGACGGAGAAAGACGTCGACGACTTCGTCACGGCGATCCGATTGGCGCGCGAGATCGGCCGCTCGGACGCCCTCTCGGGGCTCCGCGACGTCGAAGTCGCTCCCGGCCCGGACGTCGAGTCGGACGAGGAGATCGCCGAGTACGCACGTAACAACGCTGTCAGCGGTTACCATCCCGTCTGCACCGCGAAGATGGGCACCGACGACCTCGCCGTCGTCGACGACGACCTGCGAGTCCACGGCCGCAACAACCTGCGCGTGATCGACGCGTCGGTGATGCCGAAGATCACCAGCGGGAACACGAACGCGCCGACGATCGCCATCGCGGAGAAGGGTGCAGACCTGTTGAAAGCGGCGCAGTAGGAGAGCAACGCGACTGCGGAACGCGACTACTCGTCGTGCTTCAGGAGCTTCGTCTTGTACTCGCCGGCGGGGAGGTCCTCGACGTCCGTGACCGTCGGATCCACCCGGGCCTTCAACTGCTCTCGAACCTCCGTGATGACTTCCTCGGCGGCGTCCGCAGCCGCGCGCTCCGCGTCCGGGTCTAACGCGATTTCTATCGGGATCGGTTCCTCGAAGTTGACTTTGTCCGCTTCGGGGAGGACGACCCGAAGCCGCGGGGCGACGCCCTCGACGTCCGAGATCACGTCGCGGATCGCCGAGGGGAAGACGTTCATTCCCTTGTAGATGAGCATGTCGTCCGCGCGGCCCTTGACCTGGATCTTCGGCGCGGTCCGGCCACAGGCGCAGTCGGTTCCCGTGACTTCCACGTAGTCTCCGGAGCGGAACCGAAGCAGCGGCGTCGCCTCGCGTCGGAGGTGCGTGTAGACGAGTTCGCCCTCCGCACCCTCCTCGAAGGGCTTCACCTCGCCGCTCTCGGGATCGATCAGTTCGACGTGGACGAACCCCTGCGCGTGGAAGTGCATTCCTCCCTCCGCTTCGCACTCGGCCCACATACTGCCGAGTACGTCCCCCAACCCCATCGCCTCGCGGACGAGCGAGACGTCCCAGACGTCGTAGAACTCGGCTCTGATCTCGGGGTTGGCGATGCCGGGGGCCGCGCCGCCGATCACCTTCTCGAACCCGAAGTCCTCGGGCGCGACGCCGACGACCTCCTCGGCGTTCTCAGAGAGGTACCGGATGTGGGAGGTCGTCGTCCAGAGGATGTCCGGTTGGACGTCCAGCGCGACCGAGAGGAGTCGTTCGGTGCTCTCGCCGCCGGCTGGAACCACGTTCGCGCCGAGTTTGGTCAGCGTCTCGAAGTACGGCGTCCCGCCGGTGATCATCGTCTGTCCGGCTCCGAAGAGGACGGTGTCTTCCGGCCTGACGCCGACGGTGTAGAACGACCGCTTCTGCACCGTGTTCCAGTTCCGTCGGTCCTGCGCGGTCAGCCCGAAGTACGTCGGCTTCCCGGTCGTCCCCGACGAGGAAATCGTGCGGTTGAGCGCGGACTTCGGCGCGGCCTGATGCTCCCCGAGCGGTCGAGCGGGAACGGTGTCGCGCTGTGAATCGCGCTCGTCCTGTTTGGTCGTGAACGGGACTTCCCGAAGCGCTTCCAGCGAGTCGACGTCGTCGGGATCGACGCCCCACTCTCGGAACCGTCGCCGGTAGAAGTCGGAGTTCTCCCGCAGATAGTCGATCTGTCTCGGCAGCAGCCGCTCGTGTTCCGCGAGGACCTGGTCCCACGACTGGGTCTCGATCTGATCGTACACATCCGCCATACTGCGACGGTTGCGTGACACCCATTTTAACGTACCGGTGGCATCGCCGAAAATTTAGGTTCAGTACCGACTGAAGGTTAGTCCGCCCGAAGCCCGACCACTCACCCGGCGAACGCGTCTGAACCGCCGCCGCTCTCGGCGTGGATCCGACTCGCGCGATTACGTCTAGCGCTCGGCGACGTGCCGTTTCGCGGCCTCGATCGCGGTCACCCCGTCACCGACTGCGGCGGCGATTTCGAGGGGGCTTCCCTGCCTGACGTCGCCGGCGGCGAAGACGCCCGCGACGTCCGTCTCCATCCGGTGGTCCACGGCGACGTGTCCCTCGTCGTCGAGTGCGACCGTGTCGTCCAGAAACGACGAGTTCGGACGCGATCCGACGTTCACGTTGACGCCCCCGAGTTCGATCGTCTCCTCGCCGCCGCCGCGCTCGACGCGGACGCCCGTCACGAGTCCGTCGGCTCCGAGAACTTCCGCCACGGTCGCCCCGTTCAGAATCTCCACGTCGTCGTGTTCGCGCGCCTCCTCGACGAGCGTCTCGTCGGCCGCCAGTTCGGATTCCCCGTCGATCAGGAGCACTTCGCTCGCGTACTCGGTGAGGAACACCGCGTCGATGACCGCGTGGTTGCCCCCCCCGACGACCGCGATTCGCTCCTCGCGGTAGAGCGGCCCGTCGCACGTGGCACAGTAGAAGACCCCGCGGCCCGCGTACTCCTCCTCGCCGGGAACGCCGAGGTGCCCGTCGCTGCTTCCCGTCGCGACGATGACGGCGGTCGCCTCGTACGCGCCGCTCTCGGTCAGTACCGCGTGAGGGTCGCCCGGTTCGATCCGCTGGACCCGCTCCAGGTTGACGTCCGGATCGTACTTCTCGGCCTCCTCGACCATCTTCGAGCGGAGTTCCGTTCCGGAGACGCCGTCTGGAAAGCCCGGATACGAGCGGATCTCGTGTCTGTTCACGAGTTCCCCGCCGATGGACTCGTCCTCGAAAAACAGGGTGTCGAGCCCGCTTCGACCGGCGTACGCCCCGGCCGCCAGTCCCGCCGGGCCGGTCCCGATGATAATCACGTCGTGCGCCATACTTGCGTCAGCAACTCCCACAGCGCGGGCAAAAAGGTTTCCACCACGACCGTCCTCGGTCCTGAACACGATCGCTCTCGGTTCCGGACTCGTCCGTCACCGATCCCTGACTGTCGGCGGCGTTCGCTGTCGACCCCAGCCCCCCTGGTTCACCTCAACGCTTTTATATCGTTTGTCCGAACTACGCTCCGTGAAAGCTGCTAGACTCTACGGTACCGAAGACGTTCGCATCGACGAGGTCGACGCGCCGAAGCCCGGGCCGGGCGAGGTGCTCGTGGACGTGGCCGCCTGCGGCATCTGCGGCTCGGACCTCCACTTCTACGAGGACGCCGACGACTACTTCGACGCCGAGGACCTCCCGCTCACGCTCGGCCACGAGATCGGTGGCACCGTCGCCGAGACCGGCGATGGCGTCGACATCGACGTCGGCACCGACGTCGTCCTCGGGCCGCACACGCCCTGTGGCGAGTGCTGGTGCTGCGAGCGCGGGAAGTACAACCTCTGTCGCAACCTGAACGCGACCTCGGCGCGCCCCGGCGGCTACGCCGAGCAGGTCGTCGAGAGCGCCGACAACGCGATTCCGTTACCCGAGGGAGTCTCTCCCGCCGACGCCGCCATCGCACAGCCGGTCTCCGTCGGGCTCCACGCGGTCCGACAGTCACCGGTCGGGATCGGGGACAGCGTCGCGATCGTCGGCTCGGGTCCGATCGGCCTCGGGGCGCTCCGCTCGGCGAAGTCGGCCGGAGCGGCTCCGATCATCGTCTCGGAACCCCAGACCGCGCGCCGGGAGGTCGCGGCCGACTTCGGGGCCGACGTCCTGATCGACCCGACCGAGGAGGACCCCGTCGAGCGGATCCACGAAGAGACGGGAACCGGAGCCGACGTCGCCTTCGAGGCGGTCGGTCACGGGGCCACGCTGACGCAGGCTGTCGAGTCGACGAAGGCCGACGGACACACGACGGTCATCGGCGTCTTCGGCGATACGGTCGAGTTCGATCCCCAACTGCTCGTCAGCGCTCAGCGGACCGTCAGCGGGTCGACGTCGCACCTCGTCGGCCCGCGGCTCGAAGAGGAGTACGGCGTCGTGATTCGACAGTTGGCCTCCGGCGGCCTCGACGCCGAAACGTACGTCACGTCTCGGATCGCCCTCGACGACGTCGTCACAGACGGCTTCGACGCCCTCCAAGACCCCGAGCGTGCAGAGCGGAAGATCCTGGTCTGCCCGTAGCGAGGCGTTTGTCCTCCCCGTACGGTACGCCCGCTCCGCGTCGCTACCGACGATCGCGCCGCTGTCTGACTCTCAGTAATTCCCGATCGCGACAAAAGGAGATCGACGTGCCAGAGCGCTCAGTCGTAGAATCCCTCGGTGGGGACCCAGTTCTCCTCTATCGAGTACTCCTCCAGTAGCGACTCCCAGTTGTCGGGGAACTCGATCTTCTTGGTCACTGGGCCGCCGATCGAACTGCCGAAGATGGCGTTGACCCGGCCGGGACCGCCGATCGTCGTCACCTTCACCGCGTCGGTGTCGGCGTACTGCTGGACCTGCCGCGGCGGGACCTTCTCCTCGTCACCGAACGTTCGGGTGTACTCGTTGGTCTTGTAGTAGGAGTTCTCGACGATGTACTCCTTGATCTCCTGCTTGCTCAGGTTCTCCTTTTCGAGTTCTTCGGCGTTGTACGGGTTGATCGCGTGCGTGATCGTCACGTTGAGATCCTCGCCGGAACTGGCCCGCATAGACGAAGGCGTGTTCTCGATCATCCCGCGGAGGACGTGCTCGCCGGTGTTCTCGCTGGGAAGCCACTGGACCCAACTGTTCGGTCCGGCCAGCGAGATCGTGCTGTCGTCCTCGTCGTAGCCGTGTGTGACGTGGTACGGCTCCCACGGGCTCGCCTCCTCGTTCTCGCCGGCGAGCATCGAGAACTTCGCGGGGTTGCCCATCACGCCCATATCCTTCTCGCCGGGGTAGATCTTCGCGGTGTTCCGGTAGGCCATCCCGAGCGCCCGCGCGATCGTCTGGTTCGCGTGGAAGCTCGGGCCGAACGCGCCGGATCCGGTCTCGATGCCGAGCATCTCCCTGACGGGCCCGTTCACGATCCACTGGTAGGCCCACGATCCGGTGCTCACGGAGAACTGAATCGAGTTCGAGTCCGGGTCCGCCAGCGCTCGAACGCCGGCCTCCAGAACCGGCATGTACGTCGGGAGACAGCCCGCCATCACCGCGTTGGCGGCGAGGCGCTCGACGGTGAGGGCGTTCTCGTTGTTCCCGAGGCGGCCGACGACGTGATCCGGCGACTTGTCGGTCCCCAAGAGCATCTCCTCGACTCGCTCTTCGGTCGGCGGGATGACCGGCAGCCCGTCGGTCATTCCCTCTCGATACAGCGACTTGTTGATCTCGGCTAACGACTGCTCGTCTTGGGATTGTTCGGGCATAAAGTTCGTCCGTGCTCCGGTGTGTTACTGCGCCACCGGCTCTGCGCGTTCCTTGTCGTTCAGCGGTCGGGTCAACTCGTCTTCGATGCCGTCCATCACGTCCTCGGAGACCTCTTCTCGGACCCGTTCGAGGTCCGTCGTCTCACAGCGGACGGGCGTCTTCTTGTACCGGAGCGGCCGGCCGCGTTCGATCGCGTTCGACTGGTAGTCGAGCTCGAACCCCTCGTCGATGAGACCGACGCCCGGCGTTCCGGCGTCCTCGATCAGCTCGACGCCCCACGCGAGGAATTTCGTGCAGGACCCGCAGTCGCCGATCGCGCCGATCGCGGTGTCGACACCCTCGGCCCACTCGACGACGGCGTCCTGCTCGTCGTCGTTTTTGATCTGGTTCAGGTGCTCGACGTGGTACCAGCTGAACGTCGCGTCGGGGTACCGCGCTTCGAGCTTCTCCTGTACGGCGGTGAGAAGCGGCTCCGCAGCCGGCTTTCCGTTGTCGTACAGACCTATCGTCTTTCCGGCCAGCGTGTCGACCCGGGGCACCAGCGGTCTCTGTTCCACGTCGTCGGTGTCCGAGCCGGGGGTAACGAGTCCCATACGCACACGTACTGAATGATAGAACATATAACTTTTCCCAGCCCCGTCGAACGGGATCCGAAAGCAACGATCGGCCGCTCACTCGCTCGCTCGACGCCGGCTCGCGGGCGACGAGTACTCTCTGGCTGCCCACTTTTCGGCTGATCGCCCGACCCACAAACAGAGTTATGTGAGTGAAATCCGAATCGGAAGCAGAGCGTCCAGTTGGCAACCCACGACTGGTCCACTGGTGGAATTCAATGTCACTCACAACGCAACAACAGTACGAGTTGTTCATCGACGGCGAGAGCGTAGCGCCAGCGAACGGGGAGTATCGAACCACGGAGGACCCCGCTACCGAGGAACCGATCGCGCGGTACGCGGCCGCGACGGCGGCCGACGTCGATCGCGCGGTCGAGGCTGCCCAGCGTGCCCAGGCCGAGTGGGAGACGAAACGGCCCAGCGAACGCGGTGCGGTGCTTCGCGACGTCGCCGACGCGGTCCGAGAGAACGCAGATGAACTCGCTGAGATCGAGACGAGAGACCAAGGAAAGCCCATCTCGTACTCGGAGCGGTTGAGTCAGGCCGCCGCGGGGACGTTCGACTTCTACGCGGGTGCCGCGGACAAAGTCCAAGGGGACAGCATACCGATCGGGGAGGACGGCGTCGACTTCACGATGGAGGAACCCTACGGAGTGAGCGCGCAGATCATCCCGTGGAACACGCCGCTCAACCTCACGGCACAGGGAATCGCCCCAGCTCTCGCTGCGGGCAACGCGGTCGTGATCAAGCCCGCACCGACGACCCCACTTCCCCCGCTGCACCTCGCGGAAGTCTGTAAGGAGGCGGGCGTTCCGGACGGTCTCATCAACGTCGTTACCGGCGCGACAGAACCCGGCGCCGCGCTCTCCGGACACGAGGGCGTCGACACGATCTCCTTCACCGGGAGCGTTCCCACGGGACAGGCCGTGATGGAGTCCGCGGCGAAGAACATCACTCCCGTCACGCTCGAACTCGGCGGCAAGAACCCCGCGGTCGTGATGCCGGACGCCGACCTCACGGAGGCGGTCGAAGCGATCCAGACCGGAATCTTCAGCAACACCGGACAGATCTGTGCGGCCGCCGATCGAGCGATCGTTCACGAGGACGTCTACGACGAGTTCGTCGAGATGATCGTCGAGCGCGCAGAGGGATACAGCCTCGGCGCGGGAGTGGACGATCCGGATATGGGACCGCTCAATCACGAAGCGCACTTCGAGGAGGTGATGGAGTACATCCGGACCGGGATCGACGAGGGGGCGACGCTCGAAACCGGCGGCGAGGCGCTCGACCGGGACGGCTACTTCGTCGAGCCCACCGTCTTCTCGGACGTCGAGAACGGTATGACGATCGCCCAAGAGGAGATCTTCGGTCCGGTGCTCTGTGTCATTCCGTTTTCGGATCAAGCGGAAGCCGTCGAGATCGCCAACGACATCGAACTCGGCCTCACGAGCGGCGTGTTCTCACAAGACATCGATACGGCACTCCAACTCTCGCGCGACATCGAGGCCGGAACCGTCTACGTGAATCAGTGGTTCGGTGGATCGACGGCGACGCCGTTCGGCGGCTACAAAAAGAGCGGAATCGGTCGTGAGATGGGAATGTACGCCTTCGAGTCACACCTCCAGACGAAGAACGTCTGTATCGACCTCTCCTGACGAACCCCCTAGAACTAGCCCCTCTCGGGTTCACTTTTGGAGAACAACTTATTTGCCACTCCGGTTTGAGTGGACGCTATGGCCATACTCGCTGCCATCGACGAAACCGAGCAGTCGAAAGAGGTGCTCAAGATCGGGTACGACCTCGCCGAGCGGTACGACGAGACCCTGATCGCGCTGCACGTCATTCCGAAGGAGCAACACGAGGAGTACGAGGCGTCGATCCGCGACATCGCCGAGTTCTCCGATTACTCGTTCACGCAGGAGGAAGCGAGCGCAGAGCGGTTCGTGCGGCACTTCGTCTCCGAGACGCTCGGCGACCCCGACCTCGACGACGTCGAACCGAGCGGTGCGGTCGGCAACGTCGCGAACGAGATCATCAACAAGGCCGACGCCGTCGAGCCGCGGTTTCTGGTCATCGGCGGTCGCCGCCGGTCGCCGACCGGGAAGGCCGTCTTCGGCGACACCGCGCAAAAGGTCCTGCTGAACGCGGACTGCCCGGTCGTCACGAAGATGGCCGACTGAGTCGTCCCGCTGTTCGTCTCTACTCGTCGCGCGTTCGATCGGTTAGCTGTCGTCGTTTCCGGTCTCGTAGTCCAGATCGAGGTCGTCGGCCGAGGGGTTGAGGTGGCCGCCGCCGTCGACCTCCAGGATCGTCCCGTCGACGAACTCCGAGAGGTCGGAGGCGAGGTACAGGACGCCGTTGGCGACGTCTTCGGCCTCGACGAAGCGTCCCATCGGCCCGCGCGGACTGCCGCCGGGACAGAGCGCGTTCACTCGGATGTCCGGTCCGAGGTCGCGGGCGGCGTGTTTGGTCAGCCCGATGAGTCCCCACTTCGAGGCCGTGTAACTCGGATTGCCGTTGACGGTCACGTTGCGACCGGCCATCGAGGAGATGTTCACGATGCGGCCGTTTCCATGCTCTAGCATCCCGGGCATTACGGCCTTCGAGCAGTTGTAGGGGCCGGTGAGGTTGAGATCCAGGCCGAACTGCCAGGCGTCATCGTCGATCTCCTGGAAGGTCTCGCCGCCGCTGCCGCCGGCGTTGTTGACGAGGATCTCCACGGACCCGAACCGCTCCTCCGCGGCCTCGACCAACGCCTCCGCGGAGTCGCGGTCGGTCACGTCGCACTCGACGAACGTCGTCTCGGCACCGTCATCGGCGATGTCGTCGGCGACGTCGCGGCCCTTCTCGACTTGGACGTCCGCGAGGACGACGTTCGCGCCGGCCTCGCCGAGCCGTGCCGCGATTTCTGCGCCGAACCCCTGTGCTGCGCCGGTAACGATCGCTGTCTCTCCGGAGAGGTCGATCATACCCGCAGATTACGGGGTGTGCTAATAAATCCCGGGGGCGCAGTCGGCCGGTTGTCGCTCCGCCCTCTCAGTACGTCGAGCCGTCGAACCACTGCCGATCGAACGCGTACTCTTCGACGAGTTCGTCCCAGCCGTCGGGGAACACGATCGGCTTCGTGACGGGCCCGCCGATCGACGGACCGACGATGGCGTTGACGCGACCCGGGCCGCCGATCGTCGCGACTTTCACGTACTCCGGCCCGTCGATCTGTGGCACCTGTCGCCGACGGACCGTTCCCTCGTGTCTGCGCAGCGGACCGTCCCAGAGCGTGCCCTTCTGGTAGTCCTCCGCTCGGAGGTAGGAGTTCTCACAGAGGTAGTTCTTGATGTCCCGCTTGGACATCTCGGCGGCGGCCAACTCCTCGGCGTTGTACCGGTTGACGAGGTGAAAGATCGTCTGATCGATGTCGCCGCCCTGCTGTCGTCCGCCCACCATCGACGGCGGGGTGTTCCTGACCATCCCCTCGAGGATCTCCTCGGCGGTGTTGTCGTGGGGGAACCACTGGATGAAGCTGTTCGGCCCCGCGAGCGTGATCGTGCTCTCGTCGGCGTCGTGGCCGTGGGTGACGTGATAGGGCTCCCACGGGCTCTGTTCCTCGTTCTCGCCCGCGAGCAGGCTGAACTTGAAGGGGTTGCCCATCACGCCCATGTCCTTCTCGCCCGGACGGAGCGCGGCCGTGTTCTTGTAGGCGAGCCCCAGCGCCCGACCGATCGTCCGGTTGGCGTGGAAGTTCGGGCCGAACGCGCCCGATCCGCTCTCGATGTCGAGTCTCTCTCGGACCGGACCGTTCACGATCCACTGGTAGGCCCACGAGCCGGTGCTCACCGACACCTGTATGGAGTTCGACCGGGGATCCGCTAGCGCGCGAACGCCGGCTTCGAGGACCGGCATATACGGCGGCGCACACCCAGCCATCACCGCGTTTGAGGCCAGCATCTCGACGGTGATCGGGGTGTCTTTGTTCCCCAGCCGCCCGAGCACGTGCCCGCGGTCGTGGGCCGTCCCGCGGAGCATCTCCTCGACCTTCTCGTCGGTCGGCGGCACGATCGGGAGCCCGTCGGTCATCCCCTGTTCGTAGAGCGATCGCGACACCGAACTCGGCGTGTCGTCCTGTTGATTAGCCATCGTGAATGGGTGAGTGGTACTCAAAGCGCGGTACCTTGATTGTTTCGCGTCAACACACCGACGACGGGGTCTCGGTGGCCTCGACCCTCCTTCACGGCTCGACGAGCACCTTCACTTCGCCGCTGTCGCTGTCGGCCAGCGGCTCGAACCCGTCCTCGACGATGTTGTCCAGCGGAATCCGCGACGTCACGAGCGGACCGGCGTCGACCTCTCCGCTCGCCAGCATCTCGTACACCGCGCCGAACTCCCGGTCGGCCCGGGGCCCCGTCTCGTAGGCGGCAGACCCGTTGATCGTGCGCTCGTGGTTGACGAAGTCCATCGGGTCGACCTCGACGGGGCCTTTGAACACGCCGAGAACCGTCGTGTGTCCGCTGGCTTTCGTGGCCGTGATCGCGTCGTTGAGCGCGGACCCGTTCCCCGCGACCTCGAACGAGACGTCGGCCCCGCCGTCCGTCTCCTCGGCGACCCGGGCGGCGAGGTCCGTCTCCCGCGGATCGACGACCACGTCGGCCCCGCACACGGCTGCGAGCCGTCGTCGGGACTCGCGGTGCCCGGAGGCGATCACCGGACTCGCACCCGCGGCCGTCGCGAGCTGGACCATCCCGAGACCGATCGGTCCCAGCCCGACGACGACGGCGGAGTGGCCCGGACGCAGCGGCGATTCGAGCAGCCCGTGGTAGGCGACCGTCAGCGGCTCGGCGACCGCGGCGTCGGTCGGCGAGAGCCCCTCGGGCAGTTCGATCACGTTTCCGACGGGCGCGACGACCTGCTCGGCGTACCCGCCCTGCCGGTGCGCGCCGATGACTTCGAGGTTCCGACAGAGGTTGTACTTCCCGGCGTCGCAGCACCAGCAGCTCTCGCAGGCCACGAGCGGGTTGACCCCGACCTCGGTACCGACCTCGACGTCGACGCCATCCCCGACGGCCGCGACCGTCCCGCCGAGCTCGTGGCCCATCGTGTACGGCAGGTACCCGTCGTCGTCGCGGCGCGGCCCGTGGAGGTACTCGCCGAGGTCGGACCCGCAGATTCCGCAGGCGTCGACGTCGATCAGCACCTCCCCGGCCTTCGGCTCCGGCGGCTCGACCTCGTCGATACGAACGTCTCTGTTCCCGTGGTAGCGCGCTGCCTTCATCTCGATTCCCCTTTTCGACCATCGAACATAAATGGTGGTCCGTCTGGTTCTCGCTCCCCGGTCGGCGTGGCTCTCGACCCGGCCGCGCACGTGACCGCTACCGAATGATATTTGACACTCTAATTAGCACATCAACGTTGATGTACGACTACGTGATCGTCGGTGGTGGGAGCGCGGGCTGTGTGCTCTCGCATCGACTGACGGAGGTCGACGACGTCGAAGTCCTGTTGCTGGAGGCCGGCGCGCCCGCCAGCGACCGCGACGCGGTGAGAGACCCCTCGCGGGTCTGGGAACTGATGGAGTCGGACCTCGACTGGGCGTTCAAGACCGAACCGCAACCGACGATGAACGGGCGACGGGTCGACTGGCCGCGCGGGAAGGCCCTCGGCGGGTCGACGATGATCAACGGGATGGCCTACGTTCGCGGCCACCCCTACGACTACGACACCTGGGCCGAACTCGGCAACGAGGGCTGGAGCTACGACGATCTGCTCCCGTACTTCAAGAAGTCCGAGAACTTCCAAGCGGACGGGGACTTGGAGTACCACGGAACCGACGGCCCCCTCACGGTTTCGCGCGGCGACAACGCCGAAGACCTCACGCCGAGTGAGTTCCAAGAGAAACTGGTCGCGGCGGCCCGAGAAGCCGGAATGGAGAAGAACCTCGACTTCAACGGCGAGCAGCAGGCCGGGATCGGCTGGTACCACTCCACGATCGAGGACGGGGAGCGTCACAGCGCCGCGAAAGCGTTCATCGAACCGATCCTCGACAGGCCGAACCTGACCGTCGAGACGGAGGCGCACGTCACGCGGCTCACCTTCGACGGCGACCGGGCGACCGGCGTGGTCTACGAGCAGCGCGGTCAGGAACACGAGGTCGAGGTCGCTCCCGACGGCGAGGTCGTCGTCTCGGCGGGGGCGATTCAGTCGCCGCAACTGCTGATGCTCTCGGGACTCGGCCCGGCGGGCCACCTCGAAGATCACGGAATCGACGTCAAGGTCGACCTCCCCGGCGTCGGCCGCAACCTCCAAGACCACCTCCGTGTCGACGTCGCCTACGAGACCGAGGGGACGATCACGCCCCGCGACCCCGACGACCTGCCGGAGAAGGGTGCCCGCTACGATCGCGTCCTGACGGGCGCGTTCGAGCGCTCCTCGCCCGACCTCCCCGCGCCGGACCTCCAGTACGGGCTGTCGGCCGGGCTCGACCCCGAACACCCCACCGAGGGGTACTCGATCGCGGCGCTCCCGCTCCGCCCGTCCAGTCGCGGCCGAATCACGCTCGCCTCGACGGATCCCTACGCGGATCCGATCATCGACCCGAAGCTCCTCTCGACGGAGAAGGACGTCGACGACATCGTCACCGCCGTCCGCCGCGCTCGCGAGATCGCGACGGCCGACCCCCTCGACGACGTCCGGAGCGAGGAGGCACGCCCCGGACCCGACGTCCAGTCCGACGAGGAGATCGCCGACTACTGTCGGGATACCGCCGAATCGGGCTATCACCCCGTGGGGACGTGCAAGATGGGCGACGACGAGATGGCTGTGGTCGACGACGATCTCCGCGTCCACGGCGTCGAGGGGCTTCGCGTCGTCGACGCGTCGATTATGCCGAACCTCGTCAGCGGAAACACGAACGCGCCGACGATCGCCATCGCCGAGAAGGGAGCCGATCTGCTCAAAGCGGCCCTGTAGGGCTCTCTGTCGCCACTCTCCTCGCGCTTCGCGTAGCCGACTCGATCGGCCTCCGTCGCCACCGACGACCGCCGTATCACCTCCGGTCTGTACACAAAATTAATTACGTACACTCGCCTGCAGTCAATCGTCAATGTCGAACACGTACGACTACGTCGTCGTCGGAGCCGGGTCCGCCGGCTGCGTGCTCGCGAACCGTCTCTCGGCGGACGGGAGTACCGACGTACTGTTGCTGGAAGCGGGGAAACCGGACGAGAAAGACGAGATCCACAACCCGACGCTGTTCCCGGCACTGATGCAGTCGGACGTGGACTGGGACTACTGGACGGCCCCGCAGGAGGGCCTCAACGGCCGACGGGAGTATCAGCCCCGCGGCAAGACCCTCGGGGGTTCCTCGGCGATCAACGCGATGATGTACGTGCGCGGGAATCCCCACGACTACGATTCGTGGGCCGAACTCGGCAACGACGGATGGAGCTACGACGACCTGCTCCCGTACTTCAAGCGGATGGAGGACTTCGAGGGCGGCGAGTCCGAGCACCACGGCGCGGGCGGCCCGCTCCGCGTCGAGCAGGAGCACCCGTACGGCGACGTCACGAACGCGCTCGTCGACGCCGCGGTCGAGGTTGGCTTCGATCGGAACGAGGACGTCAACGCGGGCCGACAGGAGGGGATGGGCCACCTGCACCTCACGGTCGAGGACGGCACGCGTCAGAGCACCGCCGTCTCGTACCTCCATCCCGTCCTCGATCGGGAGAACCTCACGGCCGAGACCGGCGCACACGTCACGCAGATCGAGTTCGACGGCGATACCGCCACGGGCGTCACGTACGTCAAGGACGGTTCCGCACACACCGTCGACGCGGCCGAGGAGGTCGTTCTCTCTGCGGGGTCGATCGACACCGTCCAACTGCTTCTGCTCTCCGGCGTCGGTCCGGCGGAGGAACTCGAAGCACACGGTATCGAGGTCGAACACCACCTGCCTGGCGTCGGGAAGAACCTCCAAGACCACCTCGTCGTGTCCTCGGCGTACGAACTCCACGGCGATCCGGAGATCGAGAACGGCGAGGTCCTCTGTCAGGTCACCGGGTTCGAGCGGACGGATCCCGACCTCCCCGCACCCGACGTCCAGTACTTCCTCGCTCGGGTGTACTTTATGCGGCACGGGTTCGACAACCCCGAAGAGGGCGCGGGGATGACGCCGAGCGCGACGCTGCTTCACCCCGAGAGCCGCGGCGAGATCACGCTCGCCTCGGACGACCCCTTCGACGACCCGCTCATCGATCCGAACTACCTCGACGCGGAGGCGGACCTCGACACGCTCGTCGAGGGGCTCAAGCGGACCCGCGAGATCGCACACGCGAGCGCGCTCAACGAGTACCGCGGCGAGGAGATCTGGCCCGAGGGCGACGCCGAGAGCGAGGAGGACCTCCGCGAGCACGTCCGCGAGACAGCGCAGACGATCTATCACCCGGTGGGGACGTGCAAGATGGGCGACGACGAGATGGCCGTGGTCGACGATGACCTCCGCGTCCACGGGGTGAACGACCTCCGGGTCGTCGACGCCTCCGTGATGCCGCGGATCACCTCCGGAAACACGAACGCGCCGACGATCGCGATCGCGGAGAAGGGCGCGGACCTACTGAAGGAATCGCGGTAGCGCTAGGACCAGATATCCTCGCCGTCGAGGTAGCCCTCGACGTCCTGCGGCACGTACCCCTCGTATTCGAGGACGCGCTCGGCGTGTTCGTCACGCCCGGTCTCGCGAAGCGTTTCGGCGTACTCCTCCGCGTCGAACCACCGCGTGCCCGTTCTCCCTTGGAACGGCCCACCCTCGTGGAGCACTTCCCAGAGCGGATCGGCCGGCGCGCGCTCGTGTTCGGGATTCGCACCGTTTCGGTCGTGGGCGACCTCCATCAGCCGCTCTGAGACCCACTGATCCAGCATCGCGAGCCCCTTCCGGACGACGTCCGGTCGGTCGCGTGCGAGGTTCGTCGTCTCGTGGGGATCCTCGGCGAGGTCGTACAACTCGACGGGGTCGAGCTCGCGGATCCCGTCGTGATACGTGCGAAGGAGGATCCAGTCGTCCCAGCGGACCGCCCGCATCGCCGACAGCGCGCCCTGTCCGACGACGAGGTACTCGCGACCGTCGGACTCGCCGTCGGTGACCGACTCGGCGAAGGACCGGCCGTCCCAGCGCTCCGGGACCTCTCCGCCGGCGAGATCGACGAGCGTCGGCGGCAGGTCGAGGTGGTAGTAGAAGTCGTCGTCGACGCCCTCGGCGACGCCGGGGCCGTGGACGATCAGCGGGATCCGGTTCGTCTTGTCGTCGGCGGTGACGTGGTTGCCGTAGACGTTGAGTTCACCCTGGTTCTCGCCGTGGTCCGCGGTCACCACGACGAGCGTCTCCTCGAAGACGCCCGCCGCCCGCAACTGGTCGAGGAGCTTCTCGATGTAGTCGTCCATGTACTTGATGCCGGTGTCGTAGCCGTCGATCCACTCGACGTACTCCTCGCGAGTTCCGATCTCGGAGGGCTGTCTCGGCAGCGAGTCGTCCCAGACCGGCGGTTCGCGTGCGCTGTGGAGTCCGTAGCTCTCGTACTGCTCCTCGAGCGTCTCCTGATCCGGCCACTCGGGAGCGGGTTCGTCCTCGAAGGGGTAGCCGTACTCGATCGGCGTGTCGTAGGGCGCGTGCGGGTCCCAGAAGTTGACGTGGAGGTACCAGTCGTCCTCCGTCGCGTGGTCGTCCAGCCACGACTCGGCGAACGGGTACGTGACGTCGGCGCTCTCGAAGCCGCGCTCGCCGGTGTCGATCCACCGGTCGAACCCGTCGACCGTGTGCCACGCGCCGTGGCGTTGTGGAAACGGGCTGATGAGTGCCGTCTCGTGGCCCACGTCGCGCAGGGCGGTCGGAAGCGACCGGTAGCCGTCGGTCGAGGTGTTCGTGTTCCGTCGGTGCCCGCGCTGGCGGAGTTCGGCGTTGACCCCGCCGTGGTTGATCACGCCCGAGTGGATCCCGAATCGGCTCCCGAAGAAGGCGGTTCGGGAGGGGAGACACGGCGCGTCCGAGACGTAGTAGTTCGTGAACCGGCGGCCGTTCTCCGCGAGCGAGTCGATGGTGGGGGACGTGTCGCGGTGATACCCGTAGCAGCCGAGGTGGTCCGGTCGCAGCGAGTCGCAGTCGATGACCAGTATGCGCATCGACCGAGTAGAACCGGGTATTCTTCAAAAATGTACGGGTGAAACGACGATGGATCCACGATTCAATCGAGTCGGGCACGGAGGCGTTCGAGCGCCTCCGGGTTCTCCATCGACGAGAGGTCGCCGGGGTCTTCGCCCGCGGCGACCGATCTGACGGCTCTCCGGATGATCTTCCCCGACTGCGTCCGGGGGAGGTCGTCGACGAAGTGGAGCCCGCACGGCCGGAACGGCTTCCCCTGCTCTCGACCGACGAGCGCTCGAAGTTCGTCCGCGAGCGCCTCGGAGGGTTCGTAATCGGGATCCGGGATCACGAACGCGAGGACGGCGGTCCCTGTCGTCTCGTCGGGGACGCCGACGACCGCAGCCTGCGTGACGGCGTCGTGCTCGGCGAGCACGCCCTCGACCTCCGCGGGGCCGACTTTCCGCCCGGCGACGTTCAGCGCGTCGTCGGCGCGGCCGTGGAGGTACCAGAAGCCGTCCTCGTCCTTCTGCGCCCAGTCGCCGTGGTCCCAGAGGTCCTCCCACGTCGACCAGTACTCCTCGAGGTACCGCTCGTCGCCGCTCCAGAGGCTCTTGGTCATCGACGGGCAGGAACTCCGCGCGACCAGATAGCCGCGCTCGTTGTCCTCGGCGACGCTGTCGCCGTCGGCGTCGACGATATCGATGTCCATCCCCAGCCCGGGACCGCCGAGCGAACAGGGTTTCAGCGGCTGCGTCGGCATCGGCATCAGGAAACAGCCGAGGATCTCTGTACCGCCGGAGATGTTGATGATGGGACACTCGGCGTCGCCCACCGTCTCGTAGAACCACTCCCACGACTCGCGGTCCCAGGGCTCGCCGGTCGAACCCAGCAGTCGCAGGCTCGAGAGGTCGTGGCGCTCGACCCAGTCGTCGCCGTGTTCGCGCAACGCGCGGATCGCCGTCGGCGAGATGCCGAACTGCGTGACGTCGTGGCGGTCGATCAGCTTCCAGAACCGGTCCGGTTCGGGGTGATCGGGCGCGCCCTCGTACATCACTACCGTCCCGCCGAACGCGTGGTTCCCGATGAGCGTCCACGGCCCCATCATCCAGCCGATGTCGCTCACCCAGAAGATGCGGTCTCCCGGCTTCTGGTCGAACCCGAAATGAATCTCCTTGGCGGGTTGGACGAGTCCCCCGGCGTGGGTGTGGACGATCCCCTTCGGCCTCCCCGTCGTCCCGGAGGAGTACAGCAGCATCGACTCCTGATCCGAGGGCAGCGACGTCGACTCGTAGCTGTCGTCGGCGGTCGCGACGGCGTCGTCCCACCACGCGTCGCGACCGTCGCTCCAGGGGATCGACGACGCCGACGCGCCGGCCGCGTTCCTGCCGTCCGTTCGCGCCTCAGCCTCCCGCGACCCGAGCCGGTCGTAGACGACGACGTCTTCCACGTACCCGGCCTCGTCGATAGCGCTGTCGGCGGTCGCCTTGAGCGTGACCTCGCTCCCGCGCCGATAGAACCCGTCGCCGGTGAACAGGACCGCACACTCGCTGTCCTCGATCCGCGTCGCCGTCGCGTCGACGCCGAATCCCGAGAAGATCGGAACGGCGATCGCGCCCACCTTGAAACACCCGTAGAGGATGGCGGCCACCTCGGGGACCATCGGCATGTAGAGGCCGACGGTGTCGCCGACGCCGACGCCGACGGATTCGAGGTAGTTCGCGACCCGGTTCGCCTGTGTGTGCAGATCACCGAAAGTGACGTCGCGGACGTCACCGGGCTCTCCCTCCCAGAGTATCGCGGTCTCGCCGCGTGAGTCACTCCCGTCGACCGCGTGACGATCGAGGACGTTGCGTGCGATGTTGAGCCGACCGCCGGGGTACCAGTCGGTGAACTGCGGGCCGTCGGTGTCGTCGCAGACCGCGTCGTACGGCTCGTCGAATTCGAGGCCGAGGTAGTCGACGACCTCGTCCCAGAACCACTCGACGCCGGCGTCGTCGCGGTCGTGCTGTCCGGCCGTGCGTGCGAGCAGTTCCTCGTGGTCGTCGATGTCGTGGGCCTGCATAAACTCCCAGACGTTCGTCGACTCGACCTGCTCCCGGCTCGGTTCGTGGGCAACCGGGTACTGCTCGCCTGGGTGTTCTGTCATCTTTGTGGGGAGTATATGTCCGGTGGGAGTGTGATAATTCTTCCCATTCCGACGATAAAAACGGTGGACGACGGCGTTTGTCCGCTTGCCTGACTACCCGTTCGCGAAAAGAACCGAACGGACCCGAAACGCGCCGGAGCCTCAGTCGGTTTCGCAACGTTCGGGCAGACACGGCCAGTCTCGGGTCTGTCACACCGCTAGGGCTCTTGCGGCCACGTCGGCGTTCCGTCACGCTAACAGAAACGGCGTCGTTTTCGCGGTGGGTTTATTATGTTCGATTTCGATGGTTGGGTGAGGTGTGCGGAAACACGCCACATCCCTCGCCGGGGGGCGTTCATCCGGACACGGCACGAAGGTGACATTATGAGCGCAGAATCACCAGACGACGGCGGTATCGACCGACGAACATATTTAGCAGCGCTGAGCGCCACTGCGGCGGCTGGCCTCGCGGGTTGTGGCGGCGGTGGCGGGGGCGACGGTGATGGCGACAGCGGCGGCGACGGTAGCACTGGCGACAGCGATCAGGAACTCGGCGAACGCGTCCCGACGGTCTCCATCGGGGCGCTCGGCGGCGTGGCGGGCGCCTCCAACATCGAGCAGGCCAACCTCCACATCCGTGACCAGTTGGAGTCCGTCCTCGGAGTCCCCTCCGAGGTGGCGGTCAAGGAGCTGACGACGTACTGGAACGAGGTGTACAACGACGCCCGGACGTTCAGTTTCAGCGTCGACCTCAGCCCGCCGTTCCCCAGCTTCCTGGACCCGGACAACCTCATCGGGCCGTACCACATCTCGTACGCGGGCGCCAACGGGAAGCCCAACACCAGCAACTACGCGAACTGCGAGTACTCTCAAAAGGTCGAGGCACAGCGGGCGGCAGCGAATCCGGACGAGCGCGAGACGTTGGTCAACGAGGCTTTGGCCATCGCGAGCGAGGAGGTGACGCCCATCACCCTCGTGACGAACACGGTGGCGGGCGTCTATCGCACCGACCAAGTCAACGCGAGCGGCATCGGCACCGCGGGCGTCGCGGCGCGGAACCCCGAGTTCCTCTGGGAGTCCGAGCCCATCAACGGGGCGGACCAACTCCTCCTGAATATGACGCCGGGGAACATCCCCAGCGTCGTCTACCAGAACACCCGACCGGCAACGCCGTGGGTTGGGACGGTGTACATGCCCCTCCTCTACCGGGACAAGGACTACGAACTGGCCGCCGGTGCCGCGGAGAGCTGGGACGTCGAGGACGGCTACCAGACCTTCACGTTCAACCTCCGCGACGGGATGACGTTCCACAACGGCGATCCCATCACGTCCGAGGACGTGAAGTGGACACTCAACTGGCTCAACGACAACTCCGACGTTCTATCGTCGATCAACTCCTTCCCCTACGAGTCCATCGAGACGCCCGACGACACGACCGTCGTCGTCAATATGGAGAGCCCCCAGCCACCGTACATCAACGCCTTCATCCCGAACTGGAGCGGCATCCTCCCCAAGGACGTGTGGGTCGAGGCCGGGGCCGAGGAGAACCCCAAGGACCCGGACCTCGAGGAGATCATCGGGTCTGGCCCCTACCAGGTCGAGAACTACCAGCCCCGGCAGATCCTCGCGCTCTCCCAGTACGACGACCACTGGATCGATACCAACGGCGGCGTCACGTTCCGGGGCTACTCCGACCGGCAGACCGCCCGCCGGGCCTTCGAGGAGGGAAGTCTGAACGTGCTCATCAACAGCACGACGGACACGAACGAGCAGATAAAGCAGTCGCTCGGCGACACCGCGGAGGTCGTCACCGGCGAGGCGTTCTCCTCCTGGGAGGTGCGCAGCCAACACTCCTTCGCTCCCGCGATGTTCACGGAGTTCCGCCACGCCGTCTCTCAAGCCATCAACCGTCAGCGGATGGTGAGTATCCTGAACAGCGGCCAGGGGAGCCCGGAGCTCTACTCCTCGTTCATCGGAAAGACACACCCGTGGCGCCCGCCGGAGGATATGCTCACGCAGATCGCGGACAGCCCGCAGGCGAACCCCGAAACCGCCAAGCAGATCCTGCGCGACGAGGGCTGGGGCTGGGACGACAGCGGCCGGCTCCGCTACCCGGCGGACAAGGACCTCACGCCGCGCTGGCCCGAGGGCTCCTCGCCGTGTGAGAACCCCGACGGCTTCCCCTGCCTCCCCGACCTCTGCGAGTGACCTGACCACCCGAGTGGACCGCCCGTGCCGCTCGTCCGTTTTGCGCCGTTTTTCTCCCGCCGCGCGGAAAGTTGACACACTCGACCCCGCGTCCACGTGACCGTCTCGCTCGACCGCAGCAGCTTCGCGATGCGCTACTCGGTCGGCGGGACGACCGACAGGCCTTCGGTCAGTCCCTATCGGTACACCGCCCGTGAGACCGCTGACGCCGACTCCACGTCTGAGCGTTTGCTCGACACGCTACTATCGCTCCCTCGTGAGCGGAGGACTTGGTAGTTCGGGAGCGGGACAACGCGGAGAACCGGCCGGGGGAAGAGAACGTTCGGGACCGAGAACGGGACGAGGACAGACGACGGAGACCCGACGCCCGGGCTACTCGCCCTCGATGGTGATGCGCGGGTCGATAATGGTGTAGAAGATGTCGACCAGGAAGTTCCCCACCACGATCCAGATGGCGATGAGGAGGAACATGAACTGGATGACCGGCGTGTCGCGGGCGAACACCGAGGTGAGCAACAGCTGCCCGATGCCGGGCCAGTTGAAGACGATCTCGATGAGGACCAGTCCGCTGATGGAGGTGGCGGTCACCGCCGGCAGGACCGTGATGACAGGCAGGGAGGCGTGTTTCATAATGTGGCGGAACCGAGTCCACTTGCCGAGGCCGAGGAGGCGCTGGTAGACGGCGAACTCCTGGTTGCGGACCTCGACGACGCTCCCCCGCATCACCAGCGTGGGGTAGTACATGTACTTGATGACGACCGTTAAGAACGGCAGCGTGTAGTGGTACCAGAAGCTCTCGGTGAGGTATATCTCCCACCCGGGATTGTTGGTCACGACTTCGATCGACGCGATACTGCCCGAGGGGAACAGGTTCAGCGACATCGAGAAGATGGCGATCAGCAGGATGCCGATGAAGAAGTCGGGCGTCGTTCCGACGATGTTCGGCGGGATGATGCCGTACTTCTCGAGGGTGGAGCCGGGGTTGCTCCCCAGCAGTGCGCCGTACAGCGAGCCGATGACGAAGGCGGCCAAGACACCGGGCAGGGCCAGGATCATCGAGTTGCGCAGCGCGGGCGCGACGACGTCGACGACCGGCTTGCTGAACTGCCGGGACATCCCGGCGTTCCCGGTCATCATATTACCCATCCACGTGAAGTACTGGATGTAGAGGGGCTCGTCGAGGCCCCACGCCTCGCGGACCGCCTCGACCTGCTCGGCCGATGCCCCCTGCTGGAGGAGGAGCGTCGCGTAGTCTCCCGGCATCAACCGGAAAGAGAAGAACAGGAACGTGGCGATGGCGAATATCAGCAGTATCGACACCACCATCCGCCGGGCGTAGTAGTAGAGCCGGCTCATCGCGGCTCACCCCCGTCGCTGATGGCGGCCGCAGGCGTGTCGGCGACCTCCTCGCCGCACTCCTCGTGGTTGTAGTGGAGGTGACAGGCCGTCTGGTGGTCGCCGTCCTCGACATCGACGTAGGCTGGCTTCGTGTCGCAGATGTCCATCCGGTCGGGACACCGGTCCTTGAACCGACAGCCGCCGGGGAGATCGGTCGCGTCGCCCGGCGTCCCGGGGAGCTCCGCCCACTCCCGCTCGTGGTGCGGATCGGGCACCGGGATGGCCTGCAACAGCGATCTGGTGTAGGGATGTTTCGCCCCGTTGAGCAGTTCCATCGTCGGCGCGCTCTCGACCAAGCGGCCGAGGTACATCACGTTGACTCGGTCACAGACGTACGAGACCGTCGAGAGGTCGTGAGAGATGTACAGCATCGACACGCCGTACTCGTTGGTCAGGTCGTTGAGGAGGTCGAGGACCGACGCCTGGGTCGACACGTCGAGCATCGACACCGGCTCGTCGGCCAGGATGACGTCCGGTTCGAGGATGAGCGCACGGGCGATGGCGACCCGCTGTTTCTCACCCCCGGAAAGCTGTGACTCGCTCCGGTCGATGTACTGCTCGGCGGGCGTGAGCCGCACCTGTTCGAGGATGTCGAGGATCCGCTCCTCGCTGCGCTCCATATCGTGGATGCGCAGGGGCTCCATCAGCGTCTCACGGACCGTGAAGTGCGGGTTGAGGGTGTTGAACGGGTCCTGAAGGATTATCTGGACGCGCTGGCGGAACTCCTTCCAATCGCTCTTGTCGAACTCGGAGACTGGGTCGCCGTCGAACAGTATCTCGCCGTCGGTGGGGGAGTACTTACCCATAATCGTCTGGAGCAGCGTCGACTTCCCACAACCGCTCTCACCGATGACGCCTTGGATCTGGTTACCCTTCAGTTCGAGGTCGACCCCGTCGACGGCGCGGACCGGTTCGTCCCCCTCGCCGAAGAATCGGGACTTGATGGAGTCGATGATGTTGGTCGACTGGTCGAAGTGCTTGTGGAGGCCGTCCAGTTCGAGGACGGTCTCCTCGTCGCCCCGATCGGCGGCCGCCGAGGCGCCCTTCGCGACGGGAGTCTCGCCCGCGGCCGCTCCTTCCACGTCGCGCTCGTCGAGGTACTCGGCGGCGAGGTCCTCTATCTCGTCGTTCCGGATGCAGGCCACTTCGTGGGCGTCGTCGTTGTCGGGAACGGTTTCGAGGGGCGGTGCCCCCTCCCAACACTCCTGCTCTGCCCACGGACAGCGGTCCGCGAACGTGCAGTAGTCGACCTCCTCCTGGAGCGACGGGGGGACCCCCTCGATGCCTTCGAGTTCCCGGTTGGGATACCGGATGTCCGGGAAGGCCTGCTGGAGGAGTATCGTGTAGGGGTGGCGGGGCTCGTCGAAGACGGCCTCCGTCGTCCCCTGCTCGGCGATCTGCCCGCCGTGCATCACCGCCATCGAGTTACACATCTCGAAGACGACGGCGATGTCGTGGGTGATGAACAGCAGGCTGAAGTCCCGTATCTCCCGCAGTTCGTCGAGGTGCTTGAGAAACTGGTCCTGCATAATCACGTCGAGCGCCGTCGTGGGCTCGTCCGCGATGACCATCGAGGGTTCGAGCAGGAGCGAGAAGGCGATGATGGCCCGCTGTTTCATCCCGCCGGAGAACTGATGCGGGTAGTCGTGGACCCGCGACTCGGGGAGGCCGACGACGTCGAACAGTTGCTTGAGTTCGTCGACGGCCCGTTCCTCCGACCAGTCGGTGTGGGCCTCCGCGACCTCGATGGCCAACTCGCTGATGCGCGAGAGGGGGTCGAGGCTGTTCATCGCCGACTGCGGGATGACAGCGATCTCCTTCCAGCGTATCTTCTCGTTGTACTCCTTCTCGGAGAGGTCCTGGACCTCCTCGCCGCGGTACTTGATCGTTCCCTCGGTGATCGCACCGTTCGAGTCGAGGGAGTTCGTGACGGCCTGCGCGAGTGTCGACTTCCCGCAGCCGCTCTCCCCGACCAGCCCGAAGTACTCGTTGGGGTCGATGCTGAGCGAGGCGTCCGTGACCGCACGGAGGTCGCCGGTCTTCGTCTGGTACGTGACGTCTAGGCCTTCGACCTCTAGTAGTGGTTCCGTCATATTAGCCACCGAATTCGGAGACGTTGGTTTCGTGCACGCGCTCGTAGCCGCGGCCGAGCATGAAGATGCACAGCACGGTCAGCGAGATCGCGAACCCGGAAGTGAGCGACCACCACCACGCTGAGGCGATGTACCCCGAGTTGTAAGCGTTGCGAAGCATCAGACCCCAAGAGGGAATGCCCAAGTCGGCGAACCCGATGAAGGCCAGCGAGGCGCTGATGATGATGGTGAGGCCCGTCCCCAGCGAGAAGAAGAGGACGATCATCCCACCGAGGTTCGGGAGGATGTGACGGGTGATGATGTACCGGTCGCTCGCCCCGAGCATCTGTGCCGCCCGGACGTGCTCCCGTTCGCGTATCTGGAGGACCTGCGACCGGAAGACGCGAGCGTTGTTCCGCCACAGCAGGCAGCCGATGATGAGGATGGTCGTCCAAGTGCCGACGCCGAAGTACGCTGCGAGGACGATCGCCGTCGGGATGAGGGGAATGCCAAAGGCGAAGTCCGTGACCCGCATGAGGATGTCGTCGACCCGGCCGCCGAAGTAACCCGCGGTGACGCCGATGAGGACGCCGATGGTGACGACGAGCGCGCCGCCGAGGAGGCCGGTGAACAGCGTCGGACGGGCACCGTACAGGAGCCTGCTGAACACGTCCTGTCCTCGCGAGGTGGTCCCGAGCGGGTGGGCGAGCGACGGGGGCTGGAGTTCGAGGACGCCACCGCCCTCGACGAAGAATATCTTGTCGGGCTGATAGGGGGCGATGTACGGCCCGAACAGCGCGAGGAACAGCACGAACAGGAACCCGAGGAGGAACGCGACGGTGAGCCTGTCCGAGAGGTACAGTCGCAGCGACGAGCGGAGGTTGCGGAGCAGGTAGTGGTCCGTTATCTTGCTGACGCTATTGAGTAGCATGGTCCCTCATAACGCATCCATAATTGTAGGGGGACATAACCTTTCCAATAGGAGGGGGGCGGCGAGCACCGGATACCGTCCGCGGGACCGCGGTTTTCGAGCTGTCCGCGCTACGCGTCGACGTCCTCGACGAGGAGGTCTATCTCGTGCCGCAACGCGTCGATGCCGGGGTTGCCCACGAACCGGGACTCGACGGTCGCCCCCGAGCAGAAGAGGACCGTCGGCGCGGCGGCGGCGTCGTACTCCTCGCGGAGCAACTCGACGTGGTCGGGGCCGTAGACCGCGCCCAGGCCGACTCCCTCCGGAATTATCCCGTCGTGGCGGAGGGCCGAGAGGTCCTCGCGGACCTCCGCACACGGCTCGCAGTCCTCGCGCCAGAAGTAGAGGATGGACGCAGGCTGGCTCTCGATGAACGGCGCTATCTCCTCCCCCGAGAGGGCGACGAACCCGGCCGGGAGGTTCGTGTCCCCGTCGGCCGTCTCGGTCCGTTCGAGCGAGACGGCCACGTGGACGCTGGTCGCCTTGTCGACGGTCTCACAGACCTCCTCGATGGCCATCGCGTCGGCGAGGATGTAGTCGCTGATCTCCTCGACGCCGAAGGGAGTCCCGTCGGCGTACCCCGCGATCAGCTCCGCCTTCGTGTCGTCGTCGTACTCGGTGACGGTCCCGCGGAACCGCTCGCGGGCCGCGCGGAACTCCTCGGTCAGTCTGAGTTCGCCGTCGTCCTCCTCGAATACGCCCTCGGTGCGAAGCGTGTCGTAGACGTCCTCGGGATCGAACTGGGTACTCATAGTCCCTCCAACGCCGTGGCGTGACTAAACGCTTTTCCGTGGGTCGGCAACGATCGCGACGCGCGAAAACGGGGACACTGCCGCGGTCGAGCAGGGAGTCAGAGGTTCAGGATCTCTCGGGTCTCGTCCGTCGAGGCGATCGGCCGCTCCAACCTCTCGGCGATGTCGGCCGCGCGTTCGACCAACTGGGCGTTGCTCTCGACTAACTCGCCGCGGCGGTAGTAGACGTTGTCCTCCATTCCGACGCGGACGTGGCCGCCGAGCGTCATCGCCATCGTCGTCAGCGGGAGCTGGTGACGACCGATGGCCATACACTGCCACTCGGCCCCTTCGGGGAGGTTGTCGACGAGGTTGATGAGGTTCCGGGGTCTCGGGATCGTACCGGTCTGCATTCCGAGGATCAGTGTCGTCCAGAACGGCTCCTCGAGCATCCCTTCGTCGGCCAGGTGGTGTACCTCGGTCAGGTGCCCCGGGCCGAACACTTCGAGTTCCGGCTTGACGTCGTGCTCGTTCATCCGGCGGACGTACTCCTCGTTCTGCACGCGAGTGTTCATCGCGACGACGTCGCCCCGGGTGTTGAGCGGACCGAGATCGACCGTCGCGAGATCCGGCGTCGGGCGGGTCTCGATCACCGGCCTGATTCGGCCCTCGCGGTCGTTGCCGCCGCCCGTAGTGAAGTTCACCAGGATGTCGTCGCAGCGTTCTTCGATGATGTCGCGGAGCTCTTGGAACTTGGCGGGGTCCTTCGTGGGCTCGCCGTCCTCGTCTCTGGCGTGGACGTGTACGATCGACGCGCCGGCCTTCTCGCAGTTCCGAACGTCCTCGGCGATCTCTTCTGGCTGTTCGGGGAGGTTCGGGTTCGCCTCCTTCCCGTGCATTCCTCCGGTCGGCGCGACGCTGATGATAACCGGCGCTTCGAAGTAGTCTGCATATCCCTGATACGCCATCGACCACGGATTCAGTAGGGCCGATAATAAGGTTTCCCCGGAAGTGGTCTCTGTCCGAATTACAGTAGCGTTTGCAAGTCTTCACTCACTCGATCGCACGCAGTCGTGCGATCGGCTGAGCGATCAGTTGCAAACGCTACTGTAGTCCGCGACAGCGCGTGCTCTGGCGACGTCTACACGAAAGATCACACGGTGTTTGACATAAACAAAAAACGCACTTCGATCCCTGCGCTCATCGAAGTACCGGTAGCTACGTCAACGGAATGAATATCATTATCTTTCCTGTTTTATGCCCGATCGGCACTTAGTCTATTTGTATTCGCGAAATCACGACAAATAACGACTGTACGTCTGTTATTTACATCTTCACGGGGTTCGCAATTTGACAGTACAAAATACAACGTCGCAATTCCAATCCCGATGCCGACTTCACCGGCCCTACAAACCGTCTGTCATCCGTATTTTTGCATTCGAGAGTGCCCCCGTTTCGATTGCGGTATCCGCGGCGGTTGCGTATCTCGGTGTGGGCGTTCCGTGCGCTACTAACCGCCCGCTGAGGCTTCATGTGGCTCGTCGCTTCCGATCGAACGGGGTTCTCACTTTCCTTCCTCTTTGATACTGTAGAATACCCAGAGCGCCGAAACTCATTTGCTCCTCTCAGCGCAAGTTCGAACCGCCTATGAAAAACGCTGTTATCGTCGACGCCGTCCGCACCCCGTTCGGCAAACACGGCGGGTCGCTCCGGGATCTGCATCCGCAGGACTTGGCGGCCCGACCCCTGATTGGCCTCGAGGAGCGCAACGGCTTCGATCCCGCTGTGGTCGACGACGTGATCTACGGCTGCGTCACGCCCGTCGACGAACAGGGGATGAACGTCGGTCGCCTCGCCCCGCTCGTCGCTGGCTGGGACGACAGCGTGCCGGGCGTCCAGCTGAACCGGTTCTGCGGCTCGGGCCAGCAGTCGGTGAACTTCGCCGCCGGAATGGTGATGTCCGGCCAGCAGGACGTCGTGGTCGCCGGCGGCGTCGAGCACATGAGCCGAGTAGAGATGGAGTCGGACGGCTCCGACGACGACCTCTCCGAGACGTACTTCGAGCACGTCGACGAGAAGGTTTCACAGGGGGAAGCGGCCGAACGGATCGCGGAAAAGTGGGACTTCACCCGCGAGGAGATGGACGAACTCGCCGTCGACTCCCACCGCCGCTGGAAACGGGCGTGGGAGGAGGGGCGCTACGACGACCAGATCGTCCCGGTCGAGACCGAACTCGCGGGAGACCCCGTCGTCGTCGACGAGGACGAACATCCGCGGCCCGAGAGCACGGTCGAGTCGCTGTCGGAACTGCCCCTGGCGTTCCGCGAGGAGGGCAACGGCGTCCACCACGCCGGCAACTCTTCGGGGATCGTCGACGGCGCGTCGGCGCTCTTGATCGCGAGCGAAGAGGCCGCCGAGGAACACGGGTGGGAGCCGCTCGCCCGGATCGTCGAGACGCAAGTGGTCGGGAGCGATCCCGTACTGATGCTCACGGGGCCGATCCCGGCGACCGAGCAACTCCTCGAGACAACCGATATGGAGATCGAGGACGTCGACCTCTTCGAGGTCAACGAGGCCTTCGCCTCCGTCGTCGCCGCGTGGATGGAGGAGACAGGCGCTCCCTGGGAGAAGACGAACGTCAACGGGGGCGCGATCGCGCACGGTCACCCGCTCGGGGCGACCGGCGGCGCGCTCGTCGGCAAACTCGCTCACGAACTGCAGCGGACCGGGACCGACTACGCGCTCTCGACGATGTGCATCGGCTTCGGGCAGGGGATCGCCACGCTCATCGAACGGGTGTGATCCCGTCCGCGTTCGCGAAAGCGCTGCTTTCGACCGCCTCCCCAGAGTATGGCTCTCCTACCCAACGAACGCGTGTTGCCAGTCCTCTCACACGTACTTCGAGGCGGTCTCGGCGTTGCTCGCGAGCGTGTCGAGAAACCGCGCGGCGTCGGCCCCGTCGACCACTCGGTGATCGAAGCTCAGGCTCAGCGTCAGGTGCGGGCGCGTCCGTACGTTCCCGTCCGAAACGACCGCTCGATCGCTGGTCCGTCCGATCCCGAGGATGCCGATCTCCGGCGGATTGATCACCGGATCGAACGAGTCGATACCGAGCGGTCCGAGGTTCGAGACCGTGAACGTGCCGTTGCGGAACAGGCTCATCGTGTAGTCGCCGGACTGAACCAACTCCGTGAGCCGTCGCCGTTCGGCCGCCACCTCGTAGAGGGACTTCGACGCGAGATCAGCGAGCACCGGCGTGACTAACCCGTCGTCGATGGTCACCGCGACGCCGACGTTCTGCTCCTCGTAGAGCCTGTGGGTCCCCTCCTCGTACGTCGCGTTGAACGCGGGCCACTCCGTCAACGCGTCCGACAGCGCACAAAGCAATACGTCCGCTATCGACGGAGCCCTGTCGGGATCCCCCGCTTTCGCGTCCTCCGCGGCTGTCACGACCGGCCCCGCATCGATCGTCCGATTCACCGTCACGTGCACGGCCTGGCGGTAACTCTCGCTGAGGCGACTCGATATCGTCTTTCGCATCGGGGTCAACGTCCGCTCTTCGCGGACGGTCCGTTCGGCCGAGTCGGTTCTGTGCGTCGCCTCTCGGTCGTCGTGTTCACTCATCGGCTCCTCCCGCTCATTGCTCTGGTTCCGCTTCCGTCGGCGTGATCCACGCCAGCGTGTCTCCGCGCTCGAACTCGGCGTCCTCCTCGCGGACGATCTCCGAGAGGACCCCAGACGCCGGGGCGTACACGTCTAGGCTGACCTTCTCGATCTGAATTTCACAGAGGCTCTCGGACTCCTCGACGTCGGAGCCCTCGCCGACGAACCAGTTTACCACGACTCCCTCCTCGCTCTCGACGTCGCCGGGCCACTCCGAGACGGTCACCGCCACGCGGTCGGTGTGTTCGCTCATCGGCTTGAGTCCTCGCTCATCGTCTCACTGGGTCCGTTGGACCGCGCTCACGATGTCTTTGGTGCTCGGAATGACCTCGTCCTCCAGCGGCCGCGAGTACGGGATCGGGACGTCGGGCACCGCCACCCGTTCGACGCTTTCCAACGCGCCGAGCGACTCGTCCGCGACGGTGGCGACGATCTCGCCTGTCACGCCGAAGGACCGGTAGTCCTCGTCGACGACGACGAGGCTCCCGGTCTTCTCGACCGATTCGACGATGGTGTCGGTATCGAGCGGCACGAGGGATCGGAGGTCGATCACTTCCGCACTCATCCCCTCGTCGGCGAGCGTCTCCGCCGCTTCGAGCGCCCGATGAACGTGCAGTCCGAGCGTGACGATCGTCACGTCGTCGCCAGCGCGCTTCACGTCTGCGCTCCCGAACGGGATGGTGTACTCGGTCTCGGGGACGGGCGTTTTCGGCCCCTCGGGTGCGGGCATCCACCCGATTCCCATCAACCGCTTGTGGAACATGTAGAGTACGGGATCGTCGTCGCGGATGGCGTTGTGCATCAGCCCCTTCGCGTCGTACGCCGTCGACGGGACTACGACCTTCAAGCCCGGGACGTGTGCGAACGTCCCGTAGAGGGTCTGTGAGTGCTGTGCGGCGTCGTTGTACGTCCCGCCGACCGCGGCGGTGAGGACCATCGGAACCGACACGTTCCCGCCGCTCATATACGTGTTCTTGGCCATCTGATTGTAGATCTGGTCCATCGCGACGCCGAAGAAGTCGACGAACATCAACTCCGCGATGGGCCGCATCCCGACCTGTGCGGCCCCGACAGCCGCGCCCAGATAGGCAGTCTCGCTGATGGGCACGTCCATCACGCGGTCGTAGCCGAACTCCTCGCGGAGCCCCTGCGTCGAGTCGAAGATGCCGCCGTAGTCGGCGACGTCCTCGCCCATATAGAACACCTCGCTGTCCTCGCGCATCTCGTGGGCGATGGCCGACACCATCGCTCGACTCATCGTCAGCTCACGGGTGGATTTCGATTCTGCCATCAGTCGTCACCTCCGATTGCCTCGAAGTCGGGTTCACTGTCCGTCACGCCGTTCATCGGGTTCACGAACACGTCTTCGTGGGCCGCGTCTGCCTCCGGC
Organism: Halobellus rufus; assembly: GCF_000739575.1. Lineage (GTDB taxonomy): Archaea > Halobacteriota > Halobacteria > Halobacteriales > Haloferacaceae > Haloquadratum > Haloquadratum rufum. Next base: position 366,133 of record NZ_BBJO01000014.1, read on the forward strand.
TGCGGCTGTTCTTTCGCCCACTCGATCGCCTCCTCGACGCGGTCGTGCGCCGCGGTCCGGATCTCCTCGATCCGATCGTCGGTCACGCCCGCATCCCGCAGGTCCGCCTCCAACCGCTCGATCGAGTCGCGGTCGGCTGCAGCCTCCTGATCGGCTTCGGGCCGGTACGTCTCGGGGTCGCCCATAAAGTGGCCCATCCGCCGGTGCACCTGCACTTCCATCAGCGTCGGGCCGTTGCGGTCGCGCGCTCGCCCGATCGCCTCGCCGGCGACCTCGGCGATTTCGATCGCGTCGTCGCAGTCGACGCGAACGCCCGGCATCTCGAAGCCGTCTGCCCGCTTCGACCCGTTCTCGACGTCCGTGACGCGTTCTTTCGGCATACTGATCGCCCAGTCGTTGTCCTCGATGACGAAGACGACCGGGAGGTCGAACACCGCCGCGAAGTTCAGCGATTCGAGGAACGCGCCCTGATCGATCGCCCCCTCGCCCAGGAACGACACCGCGACGCTGTCGGTGTTTCGCTTCTTGGCTGCAAGTCCGGCCCCGACGGCGGGTGGGCACCCCTCGGCGATGATTCCGCTGCATGCGAAGTTCACGTCCGGGTCGAACAGGTGCATGTGCCCGCCCTTTCCCTTTCCTAGGCCGGTTTCGCGCCCGAATATTTCCGCGGTCATACGCTCGAGATCCACACCCTTCGCAATGGCGACGTGGTGGGGTCGGTGCGTCGCTGTCACGACGTCGTCGTCGCGGAGGTGCTGAACCACGCCCGCGGCGGCCGCTTCGTGGCCGGCCGCGAGGTGTAACTCGCCCGGAATCGGGCCCGCCGAGATGTCGAACGCGGGTTGTTTGCCTTCGAGATACTCCTCCTGGAGCCGCTCCTCGTAGTGCCGAGCGGTCACCATATTCTCGAACATCTCCTCCATCGTCTGTTCGCTGACTAGCGGCATCGTTGCAGAACACCGAATGGTGCGTATTGTACTTATGGACCAGATGCGCGTTGAGTGGCTAGTAGGACGTCTGTACTCTCCGGTATCAGTATTTTACTCGATTCTATCGCTCCGAGACCCTCTGCCGAATTTGGTATAGCATTATATAATTTACTCGTAACAGCGGTCTTTTTTGCGTCGATTCTGTGTTGTTTCGTTGTCTGCCCGGGACAACGACGCACCACAAAAACTAAGTTATCACACAGAAATCTGCTACCGACCGAAATCGATGCGCTTCGAATCACTCACCCCCGGAGCTTTCGGCCTTCTAGGGCGGGCTGAACCGGTATGAAACCGACGTACGCACGATTCGACGGGTTGGACGAGTTTGAGCGGTTCTACCGTGAGGAGATCGTGTCCGCGCTCCGATCGGACCCGACGGTCGACCTCGACCCGACGCACGAGACCCCGACCTACGCGTGGCTCAAATCGAACTACTCGGGGTTCGTCGAGCGACTGCGACGCGATTACGAACTCTCTCCGGGCCAGTTCTACGACGAGGTGGGTCTGCCACCCGAAAAACTGGACGACAGCGCCGACTGGGGGCTCGATCACGATCCCACCGTGCAGGCGCTCGAAGACTACCTCGAAGAGCTGGAACGGGACCGCGGGCGCGCCGCGACGACGGTGGAACCGCGACGCTCGAGGCTGAAGACGTACGCGACGACGTATCGCGCGACCAACGGCACGGGCGATCTGCTCACTCCCCTGTTGGACGAGACGGCGAAACCGGACGAGATCGCGCGCGTCCGCGACACGTTTCGTGTTCTCGACGACGAACTCGGCACGCTCGCCTCGAAGAAGAAGTACGTCTCGGCGGTGAAGAACTGGTACACGTTCCTCGTCGAGATGGGGAGAGGGATCTACAACCCCGCAGAGAACCTGTTGAACCGGTTCGGCTGGGACGAAGACCCCCGCTATGACCATCCCGCCCTCTCGCGGGACGACCTCGCGGCGCTCCTCGAAGTGGCCGACGCCGACTCGCGCTTCTTGCTTCTCGCGCTCGCTGGATGGGGGCTCCGACCGGTTGAAGCGTGCGAACTCCACGTCGAGCAACTGGTTCTCGACCCCGAAGAGGGAGACGTGCCGCACGTCGCGTTCGAGGCCGGGGAACGGAAGAACGCGCGACGCACCCGCAACACCGTCGAGATGCTCGTCGGCGTCGACGCCGTTCGAGAGCGCATCGACGCCCTCAGCGACCGGGACGGTTGGACTGGCTATCTCCTCCCCGGACAGTCGCCGGATCGACCGATCTCGACCGCGACGGCGCGGCGGTGGATCCGGGAACTCGGCTCGCAGGCGAACGTCCGAATCGACGGTGGTCATCCGCTCCCCAAGATGGGCCGACGGACGTGGTACCGGCTCTATCGCCAGCAGCGACCGTCGATCGAAGCCGGCACCGCGGCGGTCGCCGCCGCTCAGGGAAGCCGCGACGCGGGGGTTTCAGACCGGAACTACCTCGACGAGCGGACGCGTCGACAGGCACGCGCCGACGCGATGCGCGAACTCGTCCGCGACGAGCTCGCGGCCATCTTCGAGCCGTACCTCTGAGCACGTCCATCTCGACGACGACCCGGGAGGTCGTCCGGAATGGAGCCGTCGAACGCCGGAGAAGTCATACGTCTCCCGGTTGTAGGCCCTCGAAAGTATGCCGCCCGAACGTGACACCGTCCGGCTTCCGCTCGAATTGCTCCGCCGCCAGGTGGCCGAGGCGACCGGCCGCTCGGCGTCGTTCGTCGACGTCACCGACGTTGAATTGGACGGGAACTCCCTGGAAGTGGCGTTCGAAACGCCCGACGAGGACGTTCCGGTCGTCGAGGTGGTCGTCGAGGGACCGGACGGACGCACGCAGACCACGTCGGTCCGGCTGGATACGCCCTCCGGCCTGAAGGTATTCGGTGAACTGCTTCGGATCGAATACGCCGGTCGAGACGCCGAGACGGGCGAAATCCTCGTCTCGGTCGATCAGCGCGTCGGCGACGACTGGCGGACCCTTCTGGGGTGTGGCCAGATGTGGGCCGTCGAGACGTCCGGAGGCGATGATTCCCCGGTCACGTGCCGCGCCGAAACGCCTCGCCGTCCCGACGAGGAGGTGGAGCCGGATGCCGACGATGCCGATCCGGGTCCCCCGGACGCCGCAGCCGAGGGGTTCCTCGGCGACTTCGATCGATAGGTGACCGCTACCGCGTCGTACTCGGTACGTACCGGGCGAGACTGCATTGATAAACTACATCTAGCTATACACAGTCGGATGGGTCGAGCGCATTACGACTCCCTTTACCGGTAGTTCACACGACACTTTCCCGCTGGATGAAGATCACGCTGAGTACGACGAGCGTACCGCCGACGACGGTGACGACAGAAACGGGCTCACCCAACACCAACGCCCCCAAACCGACAGTCACGCCGGGTTCGGCGGTGCTGATGATGCTCGCCCGACTCGCTCCGATCTTTGCGATCCCAGCGAAAAACGTCAGTACCGGCACCACGGTCGCCAGAATCGCAATCCCGAGGACAGCACCCCACGCCGTCGGCGTCGGCGGCATCGCCAAGGACCCCGTTCCGGCGCCGAACACGAGGAAGCTGAGGGCTGCTGCCGGTAACACGAACGCCGTCAACGTCTCGGCCCGTACCGTCGTGAGCGCGTGCTGGCTGACCATAATGTACAACGAATACGCACAGGCGGCCCCGAGGACGACGACGACGCCGCGCGGATCCACACCGGCGGGGTCGACGCCGGTGATGAGTGCCACCCCGCCGATCGAGAGCGCCAACGCGGCGACGATCGGGGGCGTCACCCGTTCGGGGTTAACGACCGCTGTGAGGACCACGACGAACGCCGGATACGTGTAGAGGACGATCGCGACCATCCCGGCGGTCATGAACTCGAGACCCAGGAAGTACAGCGCGCTCTGGGTCGCGTACCCGCCCGCACCGAGCGCAAACGCGATCGCCACGATCCGCCTGCTCGGAATCTTCAGCCGACCTCGAGACCAGAGTACCGCCCAGACGATCACTGTCGCGAGTGCGAACCGGAACACGAGCACCGTGGGGATCGATAGCTCCTCCTCGGCCGCGATGACGCCGAAAACCCCGAGCGTCCCGAAGCCGACTGCGGAGGCGACCACGAGTGCGATTCCGACCGTTTCGTCGTCCATACACCAACGCCGTGACCGGGTTGCAAAACGGTACTGATCTGGAATCTCGTTCTCTCAGCGTTGCTATCAATCGAGGGAAACCCTGGATGTGTGCGGTGTCGCAGCCCCGGCCTCGTCGTCTGATCCATTCGGGATCGGATGGGGATTTACATTCAGGTTACTCGCAACTTGAGCGGTAGTAACAAAGACCGACCCACCAGAACTCACTCCTAGTGGTTCGATGAGCATCACGACGACCGAAGATCGCAAAGGGGCAGTGCGCGAGTCAAATCTACGGGAGTGGAACGAGGGGGAGATCGACGAGGATCTCTATGGCGAGGAGTACGTCTTACACGATCCCCTTGGTGACCATAACTTCGCAGACGTAACGAAGATGATCGAAGCCGTGCGGTCTGGGACCTCCGATTTCCAGTTCAGGGTCGACGACCTGATCGGAGAAGGGGATCGAGTCGTTCTACGGTACACGATGACCGGGAGAAACACGGGTGCGTCGTACCTGACGGAGGAACCGACCGGGAAGTCTTGGGAGGCGTCGGGGATCTCGATATACCGATTCGAGGGCGAGCAGATCGTCGAACAATGGGACAACTTCGACTACTTCGGCGTGATGAAGCAACTCGGCCTGATCAGTACGGAACCCGCTGCCTCCCGAAGCTAGTTGTCTCCAACTCGTGTGTCGCTTTTCCGTCGATTTCGCTCTCGTCGGTCCGTGTTGACGTATGTTCGGTCCTCGGCTTTTGTCGTCTTCTGCACGTCGTCGTCCGCTGGACGCGTTGGCGCTTTTCGGTGCCGCCTCGGACGCTGAAAGACAGCTGCCGTCCCGATGTGGGACTGATCGTCGGCGAGCGGTGCGAGTGTTTTGGGCGTTGCCTCGCCGCCGACGCAGAAGCTGAGAGTCAGGCCCCGAGACGGACGCCTCTCGATTCGGAGCGAACTACTTTGGTATCGCAGTCGGATATGCCGTCTATGGACGTTCCAACTGTCGACCGGGTACTGTCGCGCCCAGTAGAAACCGTGACCCCGGACACGACGATCCCCGCGGCGGCAGCGACGATGCTCGATCACGACGTCGGTGCGGTGGTCGTACTCGACGATTCCGACCAACTCGTGGGGTTACTGACCGTGACCGACGTGGCCGCGCACGTCAGCGAGGGTCGGGTCTCGCCCGACGCCACCGTCGGAGAGTGGATGCGGACCGACGTGACCACGACGACGCCCGAGACGGCGATCGGTGAGGTCGCCGAAACGATGGTCGATCGCCTGATCCACCACGTGCCGGTAGTCGACGGCGAAAGCGTCGTCGGGATGGTCACGACGTTGGATCTGACGGCTCACCTGGCCCGATCGCTCTGAGGTAATGCGTGAGCGATCACGGCGCTCGCCTCGAACGTCTGAGGTACTACGGATGTATACCGGGCCTACGGCGCGCTTCGATACCTCGGACGACGGCGGATGGATGAGTCCCTCGAACTGATGTCGAGTAAGGCTGTTTTGTCGGCTCAGGGCAACTGAATACGTCTTTCTAACAATGCGTCTGTCCCACGTCTCTCCGATTGCTATGGGAGCACAAGAGAACAAAGCGATGGTCCGTCGAATCATCGACGAAGCGTGGAACGATCAGGATCTCGACGTCGTCGACGAACTGTACAGTGAGGACTACACCGGACACTGGTATCTGCCAGAGGGTCGAGAGAGCGACCGCGAAACGCTGAAAGGGTTTATGAGCGAGGTGTTCGAGGGATTCCCGGATTACCAGATGAACGTCGAGTTCGTTATCGCCGAAGGGGAGTACGTCACTGTCGGCTTCACCGGACGGGGGAGCCACGAGGGTGAATTTATGGGAATTCCGCCGGGCGACAGCGAGACGCCGTACAACCCGACGCCCGGTCACATCACGTTCCGGATCGAAGATGGAAGGGTCGTCGAAGGCTGGTCAACGTGGGACGCGCTCGGACTGTTGCAAGATATGGGCGCGCTGCCGGACGATCTGTCTGCGATGGCACCGGCGGCTGACGACTGAGCCGCGATCACGCGGACGCGGTGGTCACGTCGAGCGAACGCGTCCGCGGCCCGTCGCACTCGACGAACAGGATCGACTGCCACGTCCCGAGGTCGAGTCCGCCGTCGACGACCGGGACCGAGACGCTCTCGCCGAGCAGCATCGAACGCAGATGCGCGTCGGCGTTATCGTCGATCAGATCGTGTTCGTAGCCGCCGTCGCGGGGAACGACGCGGTCGAGCGCGCGCTCGACGTCGCCGAGGAGGCCCGACTCGTTCTCGTTGACGACGACGCCGGCCGTCGTGTGCGGAACGAACGCCGTACACACACCCTGTTCGACGTCGTCGGGGACCGCCTCCTCGACCTGTGCCGTCACGTCGACGACGGCGACGCGCTCCTTCGTTTTGACTTGGATCGACATGTCCGAGCGTACGGGCGGTGGGATGATGAGTCTACTCGTCGGGTCGGGCTGCCATCAGCGGGGAGATAGCCGTCTCCGAGGCGTTCATCATCCATCGGTTCGACGTAGACGTCCCGATCGCGAGGACTTCGGGCCACCTCCCCGGCGTCGTGCGGACTCACGTCCGCGAGGAAGAAGTACGTCTCGGTCGGGTATGTCTCGACGCCACACGACCGGAGCGACTCGGCGAGTTCCGCGGTCCACGAGTGGAGCCGCGCGAGTCGCTCACGGATCTCCGCCGACTCCTCGACCTCGCGGGCGTGGTGACGGCGGTGGCTTCGATCTCGGAGTTTCGACGCCGCGTGCACTCTCTACCGCTCGAATTGGAGGTCCCGCTCCGGCGATTCGGCGACCACCCACCAGTGGACGTCCGATTTGGGGTGCCGACGTTCGACGTGGTCCCGGAGCCCCGCACCCGTCTCGAAGTCTTTGCCGCAGAGGTTGCATCGGTGATGACGGTTCGACATCGGTTCGAACTAGGACGGCATCGCTATTGGGTGCTTGGTTCGCTGCCCCCGGTGACGTCTCACCCGTGATTACGCCAGGTGCGTCTCGAACCACGCCGCGGCGCGTTCGGCGACTTCGTCGAGCGCGCCCGGTTCCTCGAAGAGGTGAGATGCCCCCTCGACCACGGCGAGTTCGCTCGTGCACGTGAGTTTGCGGATTCCCTCCCGGTTCAGTTCCAAGACGTCGGTGTCGTCGCCGCCGACGATGAAGAGCGTCGGAGCGGTCACGTCGGGTAGCCGCTCGTCGGCGAGATCGACGCGCCCGCCGCGCGAGACGACCGCTCCGACGTCGTCCCCGCGGTCGGCGGCAGCCCGCAGCGCGGCCGCAGCGCCGGTACTCGACCCGAAGTAGCCGATGTTCATCGTCCGCGTCCGCTCTCGATCGCGAAGCCAGCCCGTCGCGTCCTGCAGTCTCGCGGTCAGGAGATCGACGTCGAACCGCGTCTCGTACGTTTCGTCCTCCGATTCGGTCAGCAGATCGAACAACAGCGTGCCCAGCCCGTGCGCTCTGAGTACCTCCGCGACGAAGTTGTTTCGCGGGCTGTGTCTGCTGCTTCCGCTGCCGTGTGCGAACACGACGAGCCCCGTCGCACTGTCGGGGACGACGAGCGCTCCTTCGAGTCTCACGTCGTCGATCGGGATGGTCACGAACTCGGCAGGCTGATCGGTCATACGCGAAGCGACGTCGGCATCGGACCTCAGTGTTCTTGCCAGATATCGTTCCGAGGCCGCGACCGCCGACGCAGATTTATCACTGTGGTCGACCAAACTGGTGGTATGGCGGCCGACATCGACATCCCAGACCCGCCGGACCTGACGAACCGCCGGTCCCCTTCGTCGCTCGATGAGGCGTCTCTCGACAGTCCAAGCGACCTCCGTCGGGAGGAACTTGAGGGGCTCCTTCGCGACGGAGCGTGGCGCGAGGCGTTCGCCGAGTGGTTCGAGTACACCGACCTCGCTGCGGCGGACGTCGCGACGCTCGAGGAGCACGGCCTCTTCGAGCAACTGGATTTCTATTGGGACCCGTTCGAGGACCGCCTCCGCTTCGAGGTACCCCAGGTACCGGAGTCGCTGGCGGGAACCGATCTCGAAGACGTCCTGGGGACCGAACTGAGCGACCTCGGGCAGGCGGTGATCGAACTGCTCTCGGAGGCGTACACCGAGTGGGACGAGACGGGTTCCCCGGCGGACTCCTGGCAGAACGACCCGGTTGACGACGAGTCTCCGTTCGAGCAGTGACCGAGCGGCCGACACAGACCGACGCGAATCCAACCGACCGATACCCGGACCGATGACAGACGATACCGACTCCGAAATCGAGGCCGACACCGACGACGACGCAGGGCCACCGTCCGAGGAGCGGCCCTTCGAGTGCGAACTGTGCGGAGACAGATTCCGGACGGAGGCCGAACTGAAAGATCACGTCTGGGAGTACCACGAGATGGGCGGTGACATCCCTCCGTAGCGACTCTGACGGATCCAAAGACGGAGCGCCGTTCCGACCAGTGGGCTGTTCACCGCCGCTGGGTGAGGTTTTATGCCCTCGTGTCACGTTGTCAATCGTAATGGTGAGGACTATCGAGCTCAGTGACGAACTCGCCGCGCGCATCGAAGGACACCTCGAGGACGACGAGACGATCCCGGAGTTCCTCGAGGAACTCGTGTCCATCTACGAGCAGGAAGGCCGGTTCCTCCAAGAGGGACCGTGAGAGGCGGTCGAACTTCCCGTCTCTCGGAAGTGGACGGTCCACGTCGAGCGAGGCCCGATCATTTGATTCGCCGACCACCCCGATCCCGACTAACCGGAGTGATCGGTCACGGCCGGGGAGAAACGACCGACTTACTATCGTTCCCCCTTTCGACCTCCGGGTATGGATCAGTCGTCGACGCGCGTGTCCCGGCGCGACTTCGTCCGCTGGGGAGCGATCGCAACTGCGGCGAGTGCCGGGACTGGAACGGCTCGCGCCCAGGAGGGAGAACGTCACACCATCGAGATGACCGACGACTTGGTGTTCGACCCCGACGAGTTCACGATCGCGCCGGGAGACACGGTCGTCTGGGAGAACGTCGGCCAGATCGGCCACTCGGTGACGGCCTACGAGGACGACATTCCGGAGGAGGCGACGTACTTCGCCTCCGGAGGTTCGAGGAGGAGTCCGCCGCCCGGAGTGCCTACAGGGCGGGCGATCCGGAGAGCGGTGACGTCGTCGAAGACGCCACCTACGAGCACACGTTCGAGGTGGAAGGCACCTACGAGTACTTCTGTATCCCGCACGAGTCGGTCGGGATGCTCGGCACGCTCGAAGTCACGCCGGGCGGGGGGGCCGACGACGACGGCGGCGGTCAGCCCGTTCCGACCGTCCCCGACGTGGCCAAGACGATTCTCGTCGCGACGACGGGGGCCTTTGTGGCTGTCGTCGGATTGGCCTACTTCTTCTTGAAGTACGGCGGCGATTACGAACCGATGGACGAGGAGGGTTCGAACTGATCCTCGTGGCGGGTCGACGGGTGCCGCACGCGGTCCGATTACGGTCCAGTCGACAGTATTAGTTTTCTCGACGTCGTACGTTGGAATCCGACACGCCGAACTCGCTACGCCGTGACCGCTCTGCGGACTCGTATGCGGAGTCGGTCGGCGAAGCCGGCGGTCGGAGGACAATACGATGCCAGACACCAAAGACGGGCGTGACAAGAAGTCCCACGACGAGGAGCGACGCCAGCGGGAACGCGCGTTACGACGAGCCCTCGAATACGCGCGCTCGGCAACAGAACGACGCGAAGAACGCGAGGAGGAACTCGCCGAGGCGGAACTGGCAACCGACGAGTGAGATCCTTGGCGGAGACGGTGGAAACAGGGGACGAAGCGACTAGTTCCGAGAGACGACGTGACGAGTTCGCCTGCTGGCGGTGGTCGGCAGTGGTTTGCAGACCGGAATTTGTGACCGGCGGATCGAGACGCCGTTGCTCACTCTGACGGGTGGAGATACGCCCTCGCGCGCTCGTCGCTCACCTGCTCGAACGACTCGTAGAACTGTCCGACCGCGCCGAAATAGCTCGGGACTTCAACGCAGACGAGCTCGTCGACCTCGGATCGGAGCCGTTCGATCGTCCGGTGCGGTGCGACCGGGACAGCGAGAATCACCTGTTCGGCTCCCGCTGCGTGGACTTGCCGGATACACGCGGTCGTCGTCGCGCCGGTTGCGACGCCGTCGTCGACGATGAGCACGCGCTTCCCGTCGAGTTCCAACTGCGGACGGTCCCCGCGGTACCGCTGCAGTTTCGAGCGCGCCGCCTCGCGCTCACGCTCGGTCTGTTCTGCCAGGTACGATTCCTCGACGCCGAGCTCTTCGATCAGCGAGTCGTTCGTCCAGCGGGTCCCGTCGCTCGCGACGGCTCCGATGGCGAGTTCCGGGTTGCCCGGGGCTCCGATCTTTCGCGCCGCGACGATATCGAGCGGGACGCCGAGGCGGTCGGCGACGACACGACCGACGGGGAGCCCACCGCGCGGCACCGCGAGCACCACGTCGGCGGTGACTCCGCTGTCGACGAGGGCGTCGGCGAGTCTCGATCCGGCGTCCGTGCGGTCTTTGAACATACCTCGATCGGAGCGATCGACTCCTCACTCCACGTCGATGTCGACGCTGTGCGCCTCTTCGACTTCGATCTTCGGGAGCGTTACCGTCAGGACGCCGTTTTTCATCCGGGCGGAGACGGCCTCTTTGTCCACCTCGTCCGGGAGGCGAATCGAGCGGTGCATCGATTGCTGCCGGCGTTCGTGCCGGAGATACGCTTCCTCTTCGGTGTCTGTTTCGACGTCCCGATCCGCTTCGATCCGCAGCGTGTGGTCCGTCACGTTGAGTGCGACGTCCTCGCGTTCGAATCCGGGAAGATCGACGGTGACGACGAACTCGTCGTCGTGCTCGATCACGTCCACCGCCATCGATTCGAGTTCCGTCGACCACCGCCCGAGCGGGCCGTCGGACTCCCAGATACGACTCGACTCGTCGAACTGTCTGCTCATTCGCTCGAACAACCGTTCCAGTTCCTCGAATGGGTTACTTCGTGCGCTCATAGCTGGGTTTCCCCATTTCACCTACGTCTACCTCCCGCAAATATTCTCGGGTCGATCCATCCGCCACTCCGCCGTTGATGGCTTTACCAGTCTGTCTCAGTCAATACGGTGGCGACTCGCTTTCGATGACGCCGGCGAGGTTGTCCAGCTCGTCCGCGAGCAAGACGACCAAGTCGTCCAGCGTCACGATTCCCGTGAGGGCGTCGCTCTCGTCGGTTACCGGCATCCGCCGGACTGCGTGCTCGTGCATCTGTCTGATCGTCTCGAAGACGCCGGTGTCGCCGCTGACAGTCACGGGGGCGTCAGTCATAATGTCCCCTGCCGTCACCTCAGTCGGGTCCGCACGCGGTTCGAGTACCTCGAGCACGAGGTCCCGATCCGTGACGACTCCGACGGGTCGGTCGTCTTCCTCGATGATGACGCTTCCAACGTCTTCTTCTTTCATCACGCTCGTGAGGTTCCCCGCCGACTGCTCTCGGTTCGCGGTCATTACGCCCGTTCGTGAGACGTCTGTTACTGGCATCGTCCTCCGTCGGACGTTCGGGCGACGGTCTGATAATTCTACGTGCCAGATGCTGTGGTTCGTCTCCGTGCCACGTGCCGAGGTCGGGATCTCGGTTCTGTCGCAGGTCGGTTCGAGGATCCACCCGCTCGCGGTGCCACCGCTATTGGAGGTGCCACGTCGACGGGTACGCCGCTGCTACTGGTAACAAAAGTACGTCTGTTACGTCTCACAGTCGGTGCCTACCCCGACTCAGGGTTTGAAGCGGGCGCCTACTGGTACATCGTCGGCCCGCGCGGCTCTTCGAGGCCCGCTTGCTGCTCGGCGGCGATCTGTTGGTAGTGCTGTGCGATCTGCTCCAGTTGCGACCGTATCTGATCTGCCTGCGCCTCGAGTTCCGTGGTGTCGATGTCGAAGTCGACGAGCGGTTCGAGCGCGTCCTCGATGACCGCCCGCGCCGCGGCCGGATCCGGGAGGTACGGATTCGCTTTCACGACGAGGACGGCGGCCGGAACGCCAGCGTGGTTGCACTCCGATACCAGCGCACCGGTGATTCCGCCGAGTAAGCCGAGCCCCTCCGCGAGTTCGATGCCGGCGTCCTCGAGCTGGGCTTCGACGTCGTCGGTCGTCGCGACCCCGACGACGTCGCCGATCTGCGCTTCGGTTTCGGCGGGCGCGCCGGCGAGGAAGACGGCCCGCTCGAACTCCTGGGAGAGGTCGTCGAGGATGCAGCGACTCAGCGCCCTGAACGACTGGCCGGGGAGCGCCACGTCGCTCTGTAGGGTCATCACCGCCGGATCCTCGCCCGCGTACACCCTGACGAGGTCTCGGACCCGTCCGTCCTTGAACGAGGTGATCGGCGGGAAATCAGCGGAGATGACGTTGCCGTGGTGTTCGAGATCCAATTGTCTGGTGATGACGTCCGCCGCGATGGCTGCGACCAACCCGTGGCCCGGGAGGCCCTCGATCAGCGTCGGCTTCGCCGCGTCGAACTCGGTGACACGCTCGAACGTGACTGACACGTCTCTTTGTGACATCGTATCGAGTACGTCGGGTTTCTCGGTATTCAGTGTATCCCGAGCACCCGCTCGCGCTTCGATCGGTCGACGGCTGAACCGTCGGACAGGCGAGTGCCGATCGAGAATCCGCGACGGACGAGATAGAAGCGTCTGTGAGGAGTGAAGCAGCGCGGAACGATTAGTTCGACAGACGCTGACCTAATTATATCAGATTACAGCTGTCTATTCACACGTCATCTTTTGTTGATATAGTCCGTCCGAATCCACTCGGCGCTTCAGGAGTCGTTTTGGCAGTCGCACCCACCACGGTCGAGGAGATCCGCGATCCCGTAGCTGGCACCGCAATCCTCACAGTACACCTGCACGTCGACGAGGACGCTGAAATCGCCGAGCGTGAGGCGATCAGTCGAGCGAAGCTGTTCGATGTTGTTCTCGACGACCGCGACGAGACGGCTCTGGAGGCGTTGGACGGTGGTCCGGACGTTTTCGATTCGGTCCCCGCTGGACCGTTCCTTCGAGGCGTTTCTGAACTCGGTCAAATACGTGTGTACGGCCTGGTGTGAGACGAACTCCTTTCGAACCGTCTCGGGGTCGATCCCGTTCCGTTCGAGGGTCGCTTCCGCGTCGACTCGCATCCCCGCGGTCACGTCGTCGTCGGTCAGGAGCCGATAGAGATTCGCGACCTCGCCGTCGATCGGTGTCTCGCCCGACTGTTCGAGTTTCGCGGCGAGCAGCCGTCGGTTGAACCAGTCCGCGAGCGATCGGAGGCTCTGGCTCTCGTACCCCTTTCCCGTCCACCTGTCCTCGAGTTCCTGATCGACGCCATCCATCTCGTAGGCGTGGATGAGGCGGCCGACCTTCGAGCGGGTCGGGTCGGGCGTTTCACTCATATTCGACCGTTGCTCCGGACCAATGTAAATGTGTCAGTGACGCGTCTGAGCCGGCGGGACGACGGTATTCGATGCCACTCGTCTCTTCCTGAAATTCCGAATTTATAGTATACCATTCTATTTGATAAATACTCTCCGAGGTCGGTGCTCGGCTACCGCCAGTGATCCTCGATCGTGGCGCCCTCGATCGAACTGGTCCGGTCGAAGCCCACCACTCAAGTACCCCGAGACCGAACCCCGGGTTAATGCCAATCGTCGAAGTCACGTTGCCTGACGAACTGCTGAGCGAGTTCGAACAGTTAGTCGACGAGGAGTTCGTCACCGAAGAACAGGCCGTCGAGGAACTGCTCACGATGGGAATCGACGCGTACAACGTCGACGTCGTCGACGACAGCGAACCCGGCGACGACTTCATGGAGGGGGCGGAGAACAACCTCTTCGACACCGCGTCCGACCCCGGCGACCTCGACGACGACAGACTGTAAGCCGCAGTCTCCGAGTCGGTTCGAGCGGCACGGCGCAGTGGCGGCTCCCCAATCGCTGTGTCGCACAGTTCGTATTCTCCCGACCCTCGCCGCACGGCCGTGATCCTCGTGGACCGCGGCCGCTAGTCGTCTGCCGGTGCCGGTCGGCGCACGGACCCCGTCCGCCAGGTGCCCCAGCGGTACCACGCGAAGGCGATGAGTGCCCCGGCGACGTTCGATATCGGGAACGCGATCCAGATCCCTTCCGCGCCGAGTTCCAGCGACGTGAAGTACGCCACCGGGATCCGGATCAGCCCGAGCATGACGATCGAGATCGCGGCGGCGGTGAGGGTCTTTCCGGCCCCGCGGAAGCTGCCCGAGTACGCGCGCATCACGCCGATGAACCCGAAGCTCGGGGCGACCCACCGGAGGAAGTTGCTGCCCTCGTCGATCACCGCGGGATCGTTCGTGAAGACGGCCACTAGGGGTTCCGCGGCGAAGATCGCGACGACCCCGAGCCCCGTGAGGACGACGAACATCGTCTTCGCGGCGAAGTCCGCGGCGGTCCCCGCGCGGTCCGGTTTTCCGGCACCGATGTTCTGACCCGTCATCGTCTCGACGCCGCGCGCGACGGCGATCGCGGGCAGGAAGATCACCGAGAAGACGCGGACGCCGATCCCGAACGCCGCGACGACTGTCGTCGGGAACATACCGACGACGAGCAGCAGGAGGTTGACCGAGAGGGACCGCCCGGTCACCTCGACCGACGCCGGCAGGCCGATGTCGAGGAGGCGTCGGAGGTACGCGAGGTCGGGACGCATCTGGCTGGGGTGAATCATCACTCCCCGGACGCCCTCTAGCATCACCGCGATGCCGACGACAAACGCCAGCGCGCGCGAGAAGATCGTCGCGACCGCCGCGCCCGCGACGCCCGACCCCGTGTACCCTGTCGAGGCGAACAGCGACGCCTCGACGCCGCGGAGTCCGAGCATTCCGAAGAGTGGATTGTCCTCGAAGCCGAAGATCAGGATCGGGTCGATCGCGATGTTCAGCACGACCGACCCCAGCATCACGAGCATCGGGGTCACGGTGTCCCCGTAGCCGCGCATCAGCGCGATGAACACGAAGAACCCGAACATGAACGGCATCCCGACGGAGATCACCTGCATGTACCCGGTCGCGAGCGGGAGCACGTCGGGTGAGGCCCCGAGGAAGTCGATGAACGGTCCGACGGCGAAGTAGCCCAACACCCCGAGGAGGATTGATCCGATCACGCCGAAGGCGACCGTCTGTGAGGCCGCGTACTCCGCCTCTGCTTCCTCTCCCGCGCCGATGTGCTGGGCGACGAGGACGCTCCCGGCGACCGAGAGTCCCATCCCGAGCGAGATGAGAAGAAACACCATCGGGAACGCGAAACTGATCGCCGCCAACGCCTCGGTGCTGTACTGACCGAGCCAGAAGGTGTCCGCGAGGTTGTACGCCGTCTGCAGGAGGTTCGTGATGACGATCGGCAGCGAGAGGTAAAACAGCGGTTTCCCGATGTCGCCGCTGGTGAGGTTCAACTCGTCGGGGCCCTTGAACAGCGAGCTGATCCGGTCGAGGAGGCTCATTCGGTCGAACGCCCCGTTGTGATCGGCTCAGTCCCTGATTCGACTTCGTCGGCGGATCCCGAAGGGCGCAGCGTCTCGTCGATGTACGTCCGCAACGCGGCCGCAGACGCCTCGGGCGGATGGCCGACGCCGACCTGTCTCGTCTGGACCCCGTTGACGAACGTCGTCAGAAACGACGCGATCGCGTCCGGATCGACGTCCTCCCTGAACGCTCCGGATTCGACCCCGTCTTCGAGGATCGATCGGAGCTCCGCCGAGAACGCCTCGTCGAACCGCTCCAGTCGGTCTCTGAACGCCGAATCGTACGGCGATTGGGCCTTGATTTCGAGCAGCGCGGTTCGGAAGGCGGGTGCGTCCTCGCGACCGGTGACGAACGCGTCCAAGAGCGCGTGGAGACGCGCTTCCGGAGCGTCCCCTCCGATACCGGTGAGTCGATCCTCGAACCGCTCGTAGAGGTGATCGAGATAGGCCAACAGTAGTTCGTGTTTGCCGTCGTAGTGATAATGGATCGAGGCCTTGCACAGTCCCGCCTCGTCGGCGATGTCCTGCATCGTCACCTCCGCGTACCCGTGCGTACACAGCGCGTCGTGGGTGGCGTGGAGAATGTCGGTCGCCGTGTCCTCGGTCATCCCTGACGCTCCATTCGTTACCGAAACTGACTGTCCGGTCAGTCAAAAACCGTTCGATGTGCGCCCCGCTTTCGACCCCCCGTGTGAGCCGATGTCTCGACCCACAGTTGGCTATCTCTCCGTCTGAATGGTCGATAACTCAAATCTCCCGTGAAGTCGTCGAGTGGGTCGGAACCGCCTCACACTCCTCACGAATCGTTCGCTGAATTTTCTGACTGTGCATTCGTTGCGGGCGCGGGGGTCGACAGACACCATCCGTCGGCTAGATGAGAAAATTCAATACTGATGACATATACTAACTCGATGAAATATAAAATAAAATAGATTTATATTGAAACACCAGAAATAATATATGAATACTCCCATCAGAATTGTGTAGTATACTTGGTAAAATTGCGATTATACGAGGTTATAGAGAATTAGCTGTCATAGCTGGTATTATTATATAATATACTAACATCTATTTAATCTTATATTACCCAAGAATCAAAATCAATCACAAAGTGATAGTAGCGTCTGTTCGGCTCGTCGTATTCGCCCTCTATGTTGCAATGTCTCTTTCCGGGTCAATGCCAGACGTAGATCGGATAGTGAATAACAAGTGTACTCAAGTTATTCCAATTTGACCGGGTCGCCACGACGGGTCGACGATACCCACTACGCGTCGAGCGTGTCAGTTCGGCACACGCGAACGAATTTCCCGAACGGACTCTGAGGTCGTCCAGTCCTGAGGGGAGGTGGTGGCTCCTATCTCCAGAAGTGCTTGGGTGACTCCCGACTCCCGCGCCCGAGTACAGCAAGGTCGCACTGAATCCCTCGTTTGGCTCTTGCGAATATCTCACAGCGGTCGGTATCGGGCTTACTCTCTACGTGATTGGTCAAACGAGTTCGGTGCGGACCGGAGAGTCGAGTATACGACGTGTTTGCGTGGCGCGAACGCTAGAGCTGTGTCGCGTTGACTTCGATGATGTTCGCGGCCCCCTGAACGACCTCGGGGAGTTCCTCGTGGAACCTGTCGCCTTTGAACCGACTCGTCGGTCCGGAGATGCTGATCGCCCCGTGCAGGTCGCCGTTCGCGTGCTTGATCGGAGCGGCCACGCAGCGGAGGCCTTGGAGGACTTCCTCGTCGTCGTAGGCGACGCCCTCTCTACGGACTGTTTCGAGGGCGTCGAACAGTTCCT
Source organism: Halobellus rufus (assembly GCF_000739575.1). GTDB lineage: Archaea > Halobacteriota > Halobacteria > Halobacteriales > Haloferacaceae > Haloquadratum > Haloquadratum rufum. The sequence continues at coordinate 383,609 of NZ_BBJO01000014.1, forward strand.
CCCGCGTCGACACCGTGTTCTCGGTGCGCTGGGGGAGGCCGTGCCGATCGATGATCTGCTCGACGCGCTCTTCGGGCAGTTGCGAGAGTATGGCCTTCCCGAGCGCCGTGCAGTGGAGGTATTTCCGGTTTCCGACGTAGGAGGCGGTCTGGATCGCGTTTTTGCCGCTCGCCTTGTGGAGATACACGCCCCGGCCGTGCTCTTCGACCATGAACTGCGCCACTTCACCCGTCTCTTCGGCGAGGCGCTCGAGTTCCTTCTTCGTCACCTCGTAGATGTCGACTTGGCTCTTGGCGTACTCCCCGATGTCGACGAACCGGAGACTGATCTCGTAGCTGTCGTCCCGCTTGACGACGAACTCGTTGTCGGCCAGCGTCGTCAGGTGACTGTGGATCGTCGCCTTCGATCGGTCGAGGTGCTCGGCGAGTTCGGAGACGCCGGCACCGTCCTTCTCACGGAGCGCCTGTATGATGTCGCAGGAGATCTGCACCGCTTGTACCCGCCGCCCCGATTCTGCTTCGCCCGGTGTTTCGCTCATACGCGAGGGTATAGCGAGGAGGCACTTAATTGTTCGCGAGAAGCAAACGGTCTCAGGCCTGGACGGCGGTCGTGTCGGTCTCGTCGCCGAGTTCGCTGTTCTTGATCGCCTCGCCGCTTCGCCCGTCGAAGATGTGGATCTTCTCTTCGGGGAAGACCACGTGTACCTCCTCGTCCGCACTGATTCTGCGCTCGCCCTCGATGCTGGCCGTGTAGGTCTGCTCGCCGATATCGAAGTAGGCGTACGTGACTTCACCCATCGGCTCGACGACCTCGACGGTGGTTCTGACGGCGTTCTGGGTATCCGAACTCACGAGGCGGATGTGTTCGGGTCGAATGCCGAGGGTGAGATTCTGACTGCTCTCTGCGAGCGCGCTTTGGGTCTCTTCGGAGATCCGATAGCTGAACTCGTCGTGGTCGAGGACCCGCCCGTTCTGCTCGACAGAGAGGAAATTCATCGATGGCGAGCCGATGAACCCGGCGACGAAGCGGTTCTTCGGCCGGTGGTAGCACTCCAACGGCTCACCGATCTGCTGTAGTTTGCCCTGATCGAGGATCGCGATGCGGTCACCCATCGTCATCGCTTCCGTCTGGTCGTGGGTGACGTATATCGTCGTGATGTCCATATCCTGCTGGAGTTGCTGGATCTCGGTTCGCATCGTCGTCCTGAGCTTCGCGTCCAGGTTCGACAGCGGTTCGTCCATCAGGAAGACTTCGGGCTCTCGAATGATCGCCCGGCCGAGGGCGACGCGCTGCTGTTGTCCGCCCGAGAGATCGCCCGGTTCCTTCTCCAGCAACTCGCGGATTTCGAGTAGTTCGGCCGTCTCCTCGACGCGTTCGTCGATCTCGTCTTTCGAGAGGTCGGTCGTGATCTTCAGACCGTATCCGATGTTCTTCCGGACCGACATGTGGGGGTAGAGCGCGTAGTTCTGGAACACCATCGCCATCTCTCGATCTTTGGGCTTCTCGTACGTGATGTCGCGGTCGTCGAGCAGTATGCGTCCGGAGCTCGCCTGCTCCAGTCCCGCGATACACCGAAGCGTCGTCGACTTCCCACAGCCCGACGGCCCGACCAGGACGAGGAACTCGCCGTCCTCGATATCGAGATTGAGCTCGTTGACCGCGACGATGTCGCTGCCGTCCGATTCGAACACCTTCGTCAGATCGTTCAGTTGTAAGCGTCCCATGGTGTTTGGTAGCGGTATTACGCGACTGTTTAACACCTCTCCTAATAAATTCACTCCTCCGGAACGTGTCACACCACGAGCGTGAGGACGGAGTCGGTGACCGTCCACTCGCCGTCCTCGGGGTCGGCGTCGACCGAGGTCGCCCGCTCCCCGTCGACGGTGACCGCCTCCGGATCGGCGTCGGAGACGGTGACCGTAACCCGGTCTGCAGTGACGGGACCGATATCGACCGACAGCGTTCCGTTCCCCAGTTCGACTTCCACCTCGACAAGCGCGTCCGCATCGACGTCGTACACGCGCCCGCTGGCCTCACCATCCGAGAGCGTCGCCACCAGTTCGAGGTGGTCCGGCGTCCCGGGCTGGACGGACTGTGTGGGCTCGCGCTCGGGGACGACGCTCCCCGCCCGGACGAATATCGGCATCTCGTCGAGTTCGACCGCCGTTTCGATCCACGTGCCGCCGTCGAATCGCTCGCCGGACGCTCTGTCCCGCCACTCGCCCTCGGGCAGATACACCGAGCGGGTGCCGCTGTCGGTGAACACCGGCGCGACGAGTATGTCCGTACCCAGCAGGTACTGGGTGTCGAGCCGGTGTACCGCCGGGTCATCTTGGTACTCTAAGACGAGCGGTCGGACGACGGGGAGGCCGGTCCGCGCGGCGATCTCGGCGTACGTGTACAGGTACGGCAGCAGGCGGTACCGCAACCGGGCGTACTCTCGGAAGATGTCGAGCGCCTCCTCCCCGAACTCCCACGGTTCCCGCGGCGTCGTCCCGTGGCAGCGAGCGTTCGAGGAGAGCAGCCCGAACTGCGCCCAGCGGGTGTACACCGCGTCGCTGGGCGTGCCCCGGAAGCCCCCGATGTCGTGGCTCCAGAAGGCGATCCCCGACAACGACGCAGAGAGGCCCCCGCGGAGCGCCGCGCTCATTCCGTTCCAACTCGTCTGCGGATCGCCGCCCCAGTGCATCGGGAACGACTGGCTCCCCGTCCAGGCCGAACGACCCCAGACGAGCGCTTCTCGCGCCCCGTTGACCTCTCCGACGACCTCGTAGACCGCCTCGTTGTAGAGATACGGGTAGAGGTTGTGCATCGTCCGCCCGCTCTTCCCGTTCGCGAAGACCGCGTCCTCGGGGACGTACTCGCCGTAGTCGGTTTTGAACACGGCGACGCCCTGTTCCAACAACCGGCGGTGTTTGTCCTTCCACCACTCGACCGCCGCCGGATCGGTGAAGTCGACGAGGGCCCCGCGGTAGTCCCCCTGACAGGTGTGGTCCATCACGTACGGCTTTCCGGTGCCGTCTTCGACGAAATACCCCTCCCGAGCGCCCTCCGCGAAGGCCTCGGTACCGACCGGGACGTGGGGGTGTTCCCACAGCGAGAGCCGGAAGCCGTCCTCGCGGAGCCCGTCGATCATCCCCTCGGGGTCGGGGAACTGGTCGGTGTCCCACTCCAGATCGGTCGATTTCTGCTCGCGCATCCAGAACGGGTCGAGGTGGAGCACGTCGCTGGGGATCGACTCGGCTCTGAGGCGCTCGGCGACGGCCTCTAACTCCTCGCGGGACTCGTATCCGAGACGGGACATCCAGGTGCCGAACGCCCACTTCGGCGGGCGGGACGGACGGCCCGTGAGGGCCGTGTACCGGCGGATGACGTCCCGGAAATCCGGCCCGTAGAAGAAGACGAACGCGAACCGGTCCTCCCCGACCGACACCGTCCCCGACGCGGTCGAGGACTTCCCGAAGTCGTAGCTGACGCGCGCGGTGGTGTCGACGAGCATCCCGTAGCCCTTCGACGAGAGGTGAAAGGGGATGTTCTTGTACGCCCGTTCGGTTTCGGTCCCGAGCGGCTCCTCGTGCCAGAGGTCCAGCTCTCGCCCCCGACGGTCGAACTCGACGAACTGCTCGCCCGCGCCGTAGATCTTCTCGTCGGGAGAGAGGCGGAACGCGGTGCCCGTCTCGGTCACCCGCCGCGGGTTGTGGTTGATCTCCTCTTGTGAGAAGCCGAGCGGTTCGACGCGCTGGCGTCCGAACACGTCCGGGTCGGAGCGCTGCTCCTCGAAGACGACGTCGCCGGTGTCGGCGTCCCTGACGACGAACGACCACTCGTCGAGGCCGATCGAGAGGTCGAGCGCGCCGGTTTCGAGCCGGAGCGTCTCGTCGGTCTCGACGACGTTTAGATCGAATTCCGTCGAGACGGCGTCGGTGTCTAGCGGGGGATACTCGCTCTCGGCGGCGACCTCCGGGTTCGCCTGGAGCTCGAACCGGAACGTTCGGGGGCCGTACAGCTGCAGGGTCACCGGAACGGTGCGAGGCGTCGCAGACTCCGGGGCGACCACGTCGCACTCGAGGCGTACCGTTCGGTCCTCGACGGCGTAGTCGGCCACGGCGTCGACGGTAATGCGTTCACTCATCGTACCAACGACGGCGCGGCTCTCGGTAATAAAACTACTCCGTCGGGTGCGCGATTTTTTGATCCCGGGGGGTGTATTACCGCAGAACGATGGCCGCTACTCCCGCTGTGGACCGACTCGTCGAGGAACTGCCGCTGGAAGCGAAGGTCGCACAGCTCGGGAGCGTGCGGATCGGATCGCTGCTGGAAGACGGCCGATTCTCTCCCGAGCGAGCCCGAGCGGAGATCCCGCACGGCGTCGGTCGCGTGACGCGCGTGGGCCGGGAGAGCGGACTCTCGCCGTCTGCGCTCGCGGACGTCGTCGCCGACGTTCAGTCGTTCTTGCGCGCGGAGACGCCGTACGGCATCCCCGCGTTCGTCCGCGAGGAGAGCCTCTGCGGCTACGCCGGGCGGCGCGGGACCGTCGTCCCCCAGGCGATCGGGATGGCGAGTACGTGGGACCCGTCGCTCGCGGAGGAGGTCGCCGCAGCCGTCGGCGATCAGTTGCGCGCCGTCGGCTGCCAACTGACCCTCTCGCCGGTGGCGGACCTCGGCGTCGAACCGCGCTGGGGCCGCATCGAGGAGACGTTCGGCGAGGATCCGGCGCTCGCGTCGGCGATGACTGAGAGCGTCGTCACCGGATTCCGCGAGGCGGAGGTCGATCCGACGCTCAAGCACTTCGTCGGCCACGGGCGGCCGGCCGGCGGACGGAACCGCGGTCGCCGACGGCCTCCCTGCGGGAGATGCGCGACGCCGACCTGAGACCGTTCCGGGCCGGCCTCGAGGCGGGCGCGCCGTCGGTGATGGCCGCGTACAACACCGTCGACGGCGTGCCCTGCCACGCGAATCACCGGCTTCTCACCGGAATCTTGCGCGAGGAGTGGGGCTTCACCGGCACCGTCGTCTCCGACGGGCGGGGCATCGAACTCCTGGCCACCGAGTACGGCGTCGCCTCCGACGAGAGAGAAGCCGGCGTGCGGGCGCTGTCGGCGGGGATCGACGTCGAACTGCCGGAGACCGAGTGCTTCGGCGACCGGCTGGTCGCGGCCGTCGCCGAGGGCGACGTCGACGAGTCGCTCGTCGACCGCGCGGTCCGCCGTCACCTCGGACAGAAGGTCCGTGCGGGCCTGTTCACCGACCCGCTGCCTGACCCCTCGTCGACCGACGAGGCGTTCGAATCCGACGCGGTTCGTCGGCTCGCACGCCGGGCCGCGCGGCGGTCCCAGGTACTCCTCTCGAACGACGGCGTCCTGCCGCTGTCGACCGACGCCACGGTCGCGGTGGTCGGCCCCAGCGCCGACGCGCCCCGGAACCTGCTGGGGAACTACTCGTACGCCGGCGCGGAGCAGCGCGACGGGGGCGTGGCCGTCACGACGCCGCGGGGGGCGCTGTCCGAGCGAGTGGGGACGGTCGAGTACGCGCGGGGATGTGGAATTCGGGCGGGGCCGACCGACAACGTCGATGAGGCGGTCGGAGTCGCAGCCGACGCGGACGTCGTCGTGGCCTGTCTCGGCGGTCGATCGGGGATCGACGTCGAACGCGACTCCTCGGGCACGGCCGGGGAGGGCCTCGATCGGGCGACACTCGGTCTCCCCGGACGGCAGTACGAGCTACTCGACGCGATCGCGTCGACGGCAACGCCGGTCGTCGTCGTCCTCGTGAGCGGACGCCCCCTGGCCGTGCCCGAAGTGGTCGAACGGGCGAGCGCGATCGTCGCCGCGTGGCTGCCGGGCCAGGAGGGCGGCGCTGCGATCGCCGACGTCCTTCTCGGCTCCGACCCGGGCGGGCGGCTACCGGTCTCGCTCCCGCGCTCGGTGGGTCAGCTCCCGGTCCACTACCGACAGCCGCCGGTTTCGGGCGACGAGTACGTGTTCTCCCGGGCCGACCCGCTGTTCCCGTTCGGACACGGGGAGAGCTACGCCGAGTTCGCGTACGAGGACTTCGACGTCGACGCAGCGTCGACGACCACCGACGGGACGCTGCGGGCGTCGGTCGCCGTGGAGAACGTTTCGTCTCGTGACGGCACCGAGGTCGTACAACTGTACGCCGGACACCGCGGCGGACGCTCCGTCCGCCCGAGCCGGGAGATCGTCGGATTCGGACGGGTCTCCATCGACGCGGGCGATCGGGTCGAGATCGAGTTCTCCCTGCCCGCCGCCGCGCTGGCCACGTACGCACCCTCTGACCGCCTGCTCGTCGAACCCGGCAGCGTCGACCTCGCGGTGGGTCGATCGGCGACCGATCTGCGTGAGCACGAGACCGTCGAGCTGATCGGCGAGCCGCACGCGCCGACGGAGCGGCCGTCGGTCGCCGACACGACTGTTCGGACCGCGTAACCGCCGCGCCTGTCTGTAGCCATCACAATCTTTAATTCCGGTATCCGCGACTGCAAAGGTGATGCCACAAGACGACCAACCGGACTATCGGATTCCACAGGGCGGCGGCGTCCCGTGGCGAGATATGGGGATGGACGAGACGCACCGGCCGCCGGAGCGCGACGTCGAGATCACGGGGATCGAGACGATGGCCATCGCGGGCAACTTCACGTGGGGGATCGTCAAGGTCGAGACTGACGCCGACGTGTACGGGCTCGGCGAGACGTTCCGCGCGGAGGCCGCGCTCGATATGGCCGGTCGGATGGAGATCGACCTCGAAGGGGAGAACCCGCTCGACACCGACCGCATCCGCGAACTGCTCGAACAGCGCTACACGGGGACCGGTCGGATCGGGCAGGCAGCCTTCACCGCGATCGAGACGGCCTGTTACGACATCAAGGGCAAGCTGTTCGACGTCCCCGTCTACGAGCTCCTCGGCGGGAAGTACCGAGACGAGATCAAGATCTACTGCGACACTCACGGCGGGGAGTCGCTCGGCGAGGCCACAGAGCACGACCCCACCGACGTGTACACGCCCGAGTCCTACGCCCGCGCGGCCCGCGAGGTCGTCGACGAGGGGTTCGAGGCGCTGAAGTTCGACCTCGACGTCCCGACGCACAGCGAGTACGACGAGGCGAATCGACGGATGGACAACGAGGCGCTCGAACACAAGGTCAGCCTCGTCGAGGCCGTCCGCGAGGAGATCGGATACGACGTCGATCTCGGGATGGACCTCCACTGGAACTTCACGACCGAGACGGCGATCCGACTGGGGAAGAAGCTCGAGCGATTCGATCTGGCTTGGATCGAAGACCCCGTCCCCCCGGAGAAGACCGAATCCCAGAAGCGGGTCACCGCAGCGCTGGACACGCCGGTCCTGACCGGAGAGAACCTGGTGAAGGCCAACCAGTTCAACACGGCCGCCCGCGAGGGGATGATGGACATCGCCGCGCCGGACGTCAACAAGTGCGGCGGGCTGGGGGAGTACGTCGACATCGCGACCGTCTGTGACCTGTACGGGATCCCGATCGCCTCGCACAACATCTCCAGTCCCCTCGGGACGATCGCCGGGGCGCACGTCTCCGCGGCGATCCCCAACTTCCTCTGTATGGAGTGGCACTCCCGGGACGTCCCGTGGTGGAACGACATGTGCACGCGCGTCGAGGGATCCGGGCCGATCCTCGAAGACGGCTACATCGACGTGCCCGAGGGCCCTGGTCTGGGCGTCGAACTGAACCGCGATCTGTGCGAGCGGTATCTCGTCGACGGCTACGATCTGATCGTCTGAGGCCGCTTTCTTCAACCCGCTTTGCGGGCCGTTTCGCGAGGATCGCGGTCGTTGGGATGGTCTCGACAACGTCACAGAAACTTCGATCGCTCGAAGGTGCGCGAGTCGCGGTCGAAAGACGAGCGGTACGTCGTGAGGGCCGGTCCCTCGCCGTCGATTACGCCTTTCCGGTCGCCGTGAGCCCCTCGACGACCTTCCGCTGGAAGAACAGCATGAAGAGGATGAGCGGTATCACGGACATGAACACGGCCGCAGAGATCGTTCCCCACGGGTACTGGAACTCGCCCTGATAGAGCGCGATGCCGACCGTGATCGTCCGCATCGAGTCCTCCGTCATGAACGTCAGCGCGAAGAGGAACTCGTTCCACGCGTAGATGAACACGATGATCGCCGCCGTCGCCATCGCCGGGGCCGAGACCGGGAGGATGATCCGGAAGAGCACGCCCACGCGCGAGAGGCCGTCCATCAGGCCGGCCTCCTCCAACGAGTCGGGGAGTTCCTTGAAGTACGCCTGGAAGATCCAGACGGCGAACGGCAACTGGAACGCGGCGTAGGGGATGATGAGCCCGAGGTAGTTGTTGAGCAGCCCCCACGACCGAGCCAGGCTGAAAAGCGGGATGAGCCGGGCGATGAACGGCAGCATCGCCGTGCCGAGGATGAGAAGGAGGACGGGAAGCTTGAACCTGAACCGAAGCCGAGAGAGCGCGTACCCCGCGAGCGACCCGAGCAACACGTCCAGCACGGCCGTACCCGTGGCGACGATCGCGCTGTTGAGCAGGTATCTGAAGAACGGCGCTCCCTGGATCGCCGCTCGGTAGTTCTCTAAGGTCGGATCCCGCGGGATGTACTCGACGGGGAACGTGACGACGTTGCCCGGCTGTTTCAGCGACGTGATGAGCATCCAGAGGATGGGGAACACCGAGATCAGGGCGATGACGAAGATGCTCCCGTAGAATCCCAGTTTCTTGCCGACCCACTGGAACCGCTCGATCTCGAACGCGGAGGAGTCGTGGCTCATCTCACCGCACCTCCGGTTCGTAGAGGGTCCCGACGTACACCATCGCGATGGCGAGCGCCACCAGCGTGATCACCGTCGCCGTCGCGGCACCCTCGCCGAAGTTGAGCCGGGTGAACGTCAGCTGATGGTCGAACAGCACGAGCGTGGTCGTCGCCGACGCCGGACCGCCGCCCGTGAGCCCGAACGGGAGCCCGAACGCCTGGAACGCGGGGAGCGTCCGGAAGATGAGTGCGACGAGCAGCGTCGGTTTCAGAAGCGGGAGCGTGATGTCCCAGAACTGTCGGACCCGGGAGGCACCGTCCATCCGCGCCGCCTCGTAGAGGTGGTCCGGGATCGACTGCAGCCCCGCGAGGAGGATCAGCGCCATGAACGAACTCGTCTTCCAGATGGTGATGAACAGCATCGAGTAGAGCGCCGTGTCGGGCCTCGCCAGGAACGGGAAGGGTTGCTGGAGGAGTCCGACGCGGATGAGGAGGTCGTTTATCACGCCGTACTGGCCGTTGAACATCCACGCCCAGATCCGGGCGTTGATGACCGTCGGGATCGCCCAGGGGAACAGGATCGCCGCCTGCGCGAAGTACTTGCCGCGGAACTCGCGGTTGAGAAGCAGCGCGAGACCCAGCCCGAGGACCAACTCGATCGGCACGCTGACGAACGTGTAGATGAGCGAGACCCGCAGCGCGTTCCAGAACCCGTCGCCGTTCAGGAATGGTCCAGCAGGGGGCCGCTCCCGTAGATCTCGCGGTAGTTCTCCAACCCGACGAACTCGCGCGGGTTCATCTCCAGCACGTAACCGGTGTGAAGGCTCCCGATGACGGTGTCGAAGATCGGATAGAACGACACCGCCAGCAGGAACGACACCACCGGGGTCAATAGGATCACGGCCAGCTCCTCCTCGGTAAACCGGAGGTCACGGTACCGTTGTAGTCTACTCTGTCGTCTCGAGCCCTCTCGGCGAGGTGACTCGGACGAAGCTTCTGCAGTTTTCACCATTCGTATGCGTACACGAGCGTCTTTCGTTATAAAATTACAGGGGTGACTCGGACCGCCTCCGACGGCAGCAACGTACTTTTATAATACACTGACACAGAAGACCGAGTACACGATGCTTAGACGAGTCCGTACCCAAGTGGGAGAGGCGAGCGCCCGGTGGCGACGCAGGATCACGGCGGCCGACCGCGGCTGGAAGGCGACGGCACTCGGTGTCGCGATCGTTCTCCTGACGGTGTCGGTCTTCTGATGTCGCTGCTCCGCCGGATCGGACCCGGGCTACTGCTTTTGGCGGCGCTCGGGGGAACCGCTCGGGCCGTGGGTGCGACCACCCCGTTGAACCCGCTCATCGTCGCAATTGCCCTCGGGGCGATCGCCGCCGCCACCCTCGGCGTTCCCGCGTGGGCGAGACCCGGCGTCGACCGCCACAAACTGATCCTCGAAGTGGGCATCGTCCTCCTGGGCGCACAACTCACGCTCGGACAGTTGACCTCGACCGGGCCCTCCGTAGTCGGTCTCGCCGTCGGCGTCGTCGCCCTCGGCGTGCTGTTCGTCGAACTCGTCGGCCGGTGGGCGGGGCTCGAAGCGAAGACTCGCTCGCTGCTGGCGGCCGGTGCCAGCGTCTGCGGCGTCTCGGCGATCATCGCCGTCGCCGGGAGCATCGACGGCGACGAGGCGGACATCAGCTACGCGGCGGGAACCGTCCTCCTGTTCGACGCCGTCACGCTCGTCGCGTTCCCGGCCGTCGGCTCCCTCCTCGGCCTTCCGGACCGGACCTTCGGGATCTGGGCGGGGCTCAGCCTATTCTCGACCGGGCCGACCACCGCCGTCGGGTTCGCCATCTCGGAGGTCGCCGGGCAGTGGGCCACCGTCACCAAACTCATTCGGAACACGCTCATCGGGGTGCTGGCCGTCGCCTACGCGATCTACTACTCCGGCGGCGAGCGCCGGACCGGCCCGAGCGCGGTCTGGAACCAGTTCCCGAAGTTCCTCGTCGGGTTCCTCCTCGTGGCGGTCGTCGTCAACCTCGGCACCGTCGACGGCTCCACCAGAGCCGTGCTCGGGCGGATCAGCGACTGGCTGTTCGCGTTCGCCTTCGTCGGCCTCGGCGTCGAGTTGAACCCGCGCCGGCTCCGATCGACCGGGATTCGGCCGTTGGCCGTCGTCCTCGCGCAGTTCCTCACGGTCAGCCTGTTGGCACTGGGAGCGGTCCGACTCCTCGTGTGAGACCGGGTCGTCAGCTGCTGAATCCGACCTTGGCCCGCACCGAACCCGAACATTTTTTATCTGGTAAAACCGATCGGTTTCCGTTACCGTGACCGAAACAGACAGCCTCGTCAGTCACTTCGAGTGTTACGACTGCGGCGCCACCTACGAGTTGGACCACACCGAGTTCCCGTGCCCCGACTGCGGGGGGATCCTCGACCCCCAGTACGACTACGACGCGATCGACGTCTCCCGCGACGAGGTCGAATCCCGGCAGGATTCGATGTGGAAGTACCGCGAACTCCTCCCGATCCTCGACACCGACGACATCGTCTCGATGGGGGAGGGGAACACCCCGATCGTCGACTGCCCCGACCTCGCCGAGGAGATGGGGGTCGCCCGCGTCGCGATCAAAGACGAGGGGCAGAACCCGACGAACACGTTCAAAGATCGCGGCGCGTCCGCGTCTATCTCCGGGGCGAGCCAGCAAGACATCGAGGAAGTCGCGATCCCCTCGGCCGGAAACGCCGGTCAGGCCGCCGCGGCCTACACCACGCGCGCGGGCATCGACTGTCACGTCGTCCTCAACTACCAGTCGAACGACATCCAGAAGACGATGGTCGAGGCCCACGGCGCTGACCTCCACCTCGTCGACGGCAAACTCGACAAGGCCGGTGCGACGTTCGGCGAGATGCGCGATGAGCACGGGTGGTACACCGTCGCGACCTTCCAGACGCCCTTCAGACACGAGGGGAAGAAGACGATGGGGCTCGAAGTCTTCGAGCAGTTCGGTTGGAGCGGTCCCGACGAGATCTTCTACCCCACCGGCGGCGGCGTCGGACTGATCGGGATCTGGAAGGCCTACCAGGAACTCCTCGAACTGGGGTGGCTCGACGACGAGACCCCGCCAAGCCTCCACGTCGCCCAGTCCGAGGGGTGCGCGCCGGTCGTCGAGGCGATCGAGGAGCACCGCGAGCGCCACGACGCCTGGGAGTGCCCCCAGTCGATCGGCCGCGGGATCGAAGTCCCCGACCCGGGCGCGTCGCCGTGGATGCTCGAAGCTGTCTACGAGACCGGCGGGACCGGGAAAGCAGTCACCGACGGCGAAGCGCTGCAGGGCGCGCTGGACGCCGCGCGACACGCCGGCGTCGAGATGTGTGTCGAACCCGGGGCCGCCCTCGCTGCGGCGATGCAGATGGCCGAGGAAGGCGCGTTCGACGAGGACGACGAGATCCTCATCATCAACACCGGTGCCGGAAACAAGGCCGCCGACGCGCTGGATTACGCGATCGAGTGATTCACGGAGACGTTCTTCTTCGGTGATACCGGGGCACCGTCCGACCGTCGGACGGACCCCCCGACGGCTTACTCGCTGATAGCCTCGGCCAGCGCCTGAATCGGCGTGGGCGGGCCGTGCTGTCCGTCCGAACTGATCGGGCCGTCGGCGGCCCCGTCGGTCATATCCTCCAACTGGGTCCGACACGACGCGCCCGGTGCGACGACTGCGTCCGCGGGGCTCTCCGAGACCTGTTCGACGAGGATCTCTCCGATCGCCGTGCTCATCGCGTGGTGTTCGGCCTCGTACCCGAACGTCCCCGCCATCCCGCAGCACGAGGAGTCGAGCGGGTCGACGTCGTACCCCGCCCGCCGGAGCACGCCGACGGCGTGGTGGTCCTTCTTCGTCGCCTTCTGGTGGCAGTGGCCGTGATACGCCAGCGAGACGTCGGGTGCCTCGAAGTCGATCTGCCTGTCCAGTCCGAACGCGTCGAGGTACTCGCAGACGCCGTAGGTGTTCGCCGCGACCGATTCGACCGCCTCGCCGGCGAGCAGGTCGAGGTAGTCCGACTGGAACATCACGGCGTCGGACGGTTCGACGAGGACGACGTCCCATCCCGCCTCGACCCGCGGGGCGAGCGCGTCGACGTTTCCGGCGGCCGTCCGCCGAGACCGGTCGAGGAACCCCTTCGAGTGTGCGGGCCGCCCGCTGTCGGTTCGGTCGGCGAGTTCGACGTGGACGTTCGCGGCTTCGAGGACGCGGACCGCCGCCCGCCCGACGCCCGGGTGGCTGTAGTTCGTGTAGGTGTCGGGAAACAGGACCGCTCGCCGCTCGGCGTCGGACCGCGGCACCCGCGCTCCCCCGCGACTCCGGAACCACTCCTGGAGCGACTCCCGCTCGAAGGTCGGCAGCGTGCGCTCGCGGGCGATCCCGAGCACGCGCTCGGCGAGGTGGCGGGCCCCGGGGACGTCGGGGAGGGCGTTCGACAGCGGTGCCGTCGCGCTCCCGAGGCGCGCGAGCGTGTCGGCGTTCGCGAACAGTCTCTCTCGCAGTCCCGCGCCCTCTTGGCGGTGGCGAGCGTGGGTGACCTCGGCTTTGAGTTTCGCCATATCGACCTCGCTAGGACAGTCCTTCGCGCAGCCCTTACACCCGATACAGAGGTCCAGGACCTCGGTGACGAACTCCTCGTCGGTTGGGTCGTCGGGGACGTCGCCGCTCATCGCCTGCCGGAGCATGTTCGCCCGCCCGCGCGTGCTCGTGATCTCCTCGTCGGCCGCGCGGTAGGTCGGACACATCACGCCGCCCGTGGTCTCCTGCGCCCCGCGACAGCCGCCGCAGCCGTGACAGAGTTCGACCATCCCCTGCATCCCGTTGTCGTTCTCCCAGTTGAGTGCGGGGTCGAAGTCGACATCGAAGTCGTACCCCTCGCCGAACCGGAGGTTCTCGGTCATGTCCACGTCGCCGCAGACCTGTCCGGGATTGAGCAACCAGTCGGGGTCGAACGCGGTCTTCAGGTCCCGGAAGGCCTCCCAGAGCGTCTCGCCGTAGAGCTTCCGGTTCCACTGGGTTCGGGCCCGCCCGTCGCCGTGCTCGCCCGAGACCGCTCCGCCGAACTCGACGACTAGGTCGGTGACGGCGTCGGAGATGGCGACCATCGCCTCGCGGTCCGCTGCGGACTTCGCGTCGATGAGCGGGCGAACGTGCAGCACCCCCGGCCCGGCGTGCCCGTAAAACGAGGCGAACGTCCCCTGGTCTTCGAGGATGTCCTGAAACCGATCGACGAACGCCGGGAGGTGTTCGACGGGAACGGCGCAGTCCTCGATGAAGCTGATGTGCTTCTCGTCCGTGGTCCGCGAGAGCAGGATCGGGTTCGCCGCCTTCCGCATCTTCCAGAACGTCTTTCGCTGATCGGCCTCGTGCGCCTCCAGGGCGTCGGATGCGAGTTGCTGTCCGCGATCCGACGCGGGACTCCCGCCGTTCCGCACGCGGTCCTCGATGAGCGTCTCGGTCTTCTCGCGGCCGTCTCGCTCCCCGGTCGCGTAGAACTCCACGAGCAACGCGGCGTTGGTTCCGGAGGGCAAGAGCGAGATCACCTCCTCGAACTCCGCGGTCTCGCCCGCCAGGTCGATGAGCATGTCGTCGATGAGTTCGACCGCCGCGGGGTCGTGTTCGAGAACGTCGCCCACGTCGGAGACGGCGTCGTGAAGCCGTTCGTAGGTCAACAGCGCGACTGACTTCGTGTCCGGGACCGGTTCGAGCGAGACCGTCGCCTCGGTGACGATCGCGAGCGTGCCCTCGCTGCCGGCGAGCAGCCGCGCGAGGTTCACGGTTCCCGTTTCGGCCTCCTCGAGCAGTCGATCGAGGTTGTAGCCGGAGACGTTGCGTTTGAGCGGCGGGTATCTGGATTCGACCTCGGCGGCGTGTTCGTCGATGATCTCGAGAACGCCCGCGTAGATCCGCGGGAGGAGGTCATCGGCTCCGGCGTCGGCCCGTTCACGTAGGTCCGAGACGGTCACCTCCCCGAGCGTCTCGACGGTTCCGTCCGAGAGGACGACCTCGCAGGACTCCACGTAGGCGTCCGTCTTGCCGTACTTCAGGGAGTGCGCGCCCGTGGAGTTGTTCCCGATCGCGCCGCCGACCGTGCTCCGGTCGCCGGAGGCGGGGTCCGGCGCGAATTTCAGCCCCTCGGGCTCCGCCCGTCGGTTGAGATCTTCCAAGATTGTCCCCGCCTGCACGCGAGCGAGCTGGGCATCGCCGTCGACGTCGAGGACTCCGTCCATATGCCGCGTGAAGTCGAGGACGACCGCCTCGTTGACCGTCTGGCCCGCGAGGCTCGTCCCGCCGCCGCGGGGGAGCACGGGGATCTCCCGGTCCGCACAGTAGGAGACCACCGCGGCGACTTCGTCGGTGCTCTTCGGGAAGACGACGCCGATCGGCGTCACCTCGTAGGCGGAGGCGTCGGTCGCGTACAGCTGCCGGGTGTAGGTGTCGAACCGGACCTCCCCCTCGATCCGCCCGCGGAGCGCCTCGACGAGGTCCGGTCGCTCGACGCTGTCACTCGCGTATCCGTAGTCCGACCGGTCGTCTGCGGCGCGTGCTACAGTTCTCTCTGCCCGTCCACGTGCGTCGCGTGCCATCGGTTACCTCCGGGGTTAGTGACGGGGTTTCTTGATCGTTACGACGGGTGACGTACGATGGCGATCCCGATCTGTGTCCCGAGACCGACTCGGTCTCGAACTCTGGCACCGACGTATCGGGGTTGATTTAGGGGGCGTCGACGGTCGGCGCGTTGTCGCCCCCCCTGTGAGCGGTATTTCTGCGATAATTATTAGTAGTAGATGTTCAATTGGGAATATGTATGACAGACGGAGTCACAGACAAGCGTAGACGAGACCTTATCAAAACGATGGCCGGCGGTGGCGCGGTGCTCCTCGCTGGCTGTAGTAGCAACGGTGGGGACGGAGACGGCGGTGGAGACAGCGGTGGCGACGGCGGTGGAGATAGTGGAGGAGACAGCGGCGGCGACGGCGGGGATTCCGGAGACGGCGGCGACTCGCTCTCGATGACGTACGTCTATCCGGGCTACTTCAGTAACGACGCCGAGAGCCTCGTTCCGATGTTCGAGGAACAGGCCGGAAACATCACCGTCGAGTCCCAGCAGACGCCCTCGGACGCGTCCTCGACGCGCGAGTACTACGTCAACCAGTTCGTCTCGGGGTCCTCGTCGTTCGACGTCGGCAACATGGACGTCATCTGGCCCGCCGAGTTCGCTCAGAACGGGTGGGCCGCCGAGGTCAGCGATCCGGAGGGGCACACGGAGAACATGCTCCAGACGCCCATCGACTCGGTGACGGTCGACGGGACGATGTACGGGATGCCGATCCACACCGACGCGAACGCCCTGTACTATCGCACGGACTTACTGGAGGAGTACGGGTACGACAGTCCGCCGACGACGTACATGGAACTCGTCGAGATGGCCCAGGACATCAAGAGCCAGTCCGACGAGGACCTCAACGGCTACATCTGGCAGGGAGGATCCAACGAGGGGCTGACCATCATGTGGCTCAACTGGTTCTGGGGGATGGGCGGCGAACTCGAGCAGGACGGAGACCTGGTGGTCAACTCACAGGAGGGGATCGACGCGCTCCAACACGCGGTCGACCTCATCCACGAGTACGAGATCACGCCCGAGTCCATCCCGGCCTCGTCGACCGACCAGAACCGCCAGACGTTCCAGCAGGGCAACACCATCTTCATGCGCAACTGGCCCTACGCGGTCGCGATCATGAACGAGGACGGGTCGGCGGTTCAGGGCAACTTCGACGTCGCACCGATGCCCAAGGCCGAGGGCCACCAGGACGCGAAAAACTCCTGTCTCGGCGGGTGGAACCTCTTCATCAACGCCAACTCGGAGAACAAGGAGGCCGCCCAGCAGTTCGCGAGCTACATGGCCTCGATGGAGGCCCAGGAGACGATGGCGCTGGAGCACAGCCGTCTCCCGGTTCGAGAGGAGCTGTACGCCGACGAGTACTACGAGGAGGCCTCGCAACTCGAGACGTTCGCCCAGATCGTCGAGCAGACCAGCGCGCGCCCGGCGACGCCGCAGTACTCGACGTTCTCTGAGATCGTCTACACGAACTGCAACGCCGCCCTCGTTCAGGAGAAGACCGCCGAGGAGGCGCTGAACGACGCACAGGAAGAGATCGACAGCGAAGTCAACAACGCCTGATCGAGAGTCGGCGGCGACCTCTCGTCTCGGGTTCGCGTGACCACCGGAGCGGGTCGCGGTCCACGATCCAGTGATTCGATCGGTCGCGGTCGTGCTCCTCCTTCGGTTTCACTCCCGACGCTCCGCAAATTTTTATTTCGACCGTCATCAGCGTCCCTGCAGCACAACCGCACTCGAAAAACTCACTCCGACAGCGGCCGCCACCGACGCACTCCGCCCTGACGACTCAGACCGTCTGTTCCTCGAACTGATCCGTTATCCGGCGGTACATCACCGTGAGGGACTCCCGCTCGTCGTCGGTCAACTCCGGAAGCGGCGGGAGGGGCCCGCCGATGTCGAGGCCCTGGAGTCCGACGAGGTGCTTCGTCGCCGCGGCCGTCGGCAGGTCGGTCGTCGCACTCACGAACGGGGTGACGACCGTTCGCATCAGGTGGCGCGCCTCGGCGAGGTCCCCGCGGTCGTAGGCGTCGTACAGGTCAGTCATCACGGACGGGAACACGTTCGCCGGCCCGGCGATCAGGCCGTCGGTCCCGAGGTCGAGAGAGGCCGTCGCCAGCTCGGTGGCTCCCTGGAACACCAAGAACTCCTCGGGGGTCTCGTCGATGACGCGGTAGTGATACGCGAGGTCGCCCGACGTGTCTTTCAGCCCGACGACGGCCTCGTGTTCCGCGAGCCGACGGACCAAGTCGACGCCGATTTCGTTCCCGGTCAACTGCGGGATGTTGTACAGCAAGATCGGCAGCGGTGACTCGTCCGCGACTGCGGTGAAAAAGCGTTCGAGGCCCCCTTGGGTCGTCTTGAGATAGTACGGTGCGACGACGACAGCGGCGTCGGCACCCGTCGTCTTCGCGATGGCGATGTCCTCCAGCACCGAGTCGACGTCCGTCTCACAGCACCCTGCGAGAATCTTCGTCCGGCCGTCCACTTCGTCGGCGACCGTCTCGAGCACCCGTCTGTGTTGTGCCCCCGTTAGACTTGGAAACTCGCCGATAGAGCTGCTTGGAAAGAGCCCGTGCACCCCGGCGTCGACGAGCCGTTCGGTGAACGCCCTGAGTGCGTCCTCGTCGATCTCACGCCGCGGCCCGCGCGTCGGCGTTGCCATAGGTACCACTGTTCCCGAGAGGTTCATACATCTCGTAGGGTAGACCACTTAATTATAATTTGGGATGCATACACCCCGGGAACGCCGGCGGGCTCCGTAGCTGCGTAACACTTATGATTCAGATAACCAAGGATCGAAGTATGAGTCAACAGGCAGTCACGCGGCTCGACAAGCGAATGCTGATCGGCGGCTCGTGGGTCGACGGCGACGACCGGACCGACGTCATCCACCCGTACGACGGGGAACGAGTGGGGTCGGTCCCGATGGCGTCCGACGCCCAGGTCGCGGAGGCGATCGACGCCGCGGAGGCTGCGTTCGAGGCGTCTGAGCTGTCGGCGTACGAGCGGTACGAACTCCTCTCTGCGACCGCCCGGGCGGTCGAGGATCGCGCCGACGAGATCGCCCGGATCCTCACCAGCGAACAGGGGAAGCCGCTGGCGGACGCGCGCGGCGAGGTCGACCGCGCCGTGCAGACGCTCGACCTCTCGGCCGAGCAGGCCAAACGGATGTTCGGCGAGTACGTCCCGATGGACGCCCAGCGCGGGTTCGCGAAGGACCACTGCTTCACCCAGCGCGAGCCGCTCGGCGTCGTCGCCGCCATCACCCCGTTCAACTTCCCGCTGAACCTGATGGTTCACAAGGTCGGGCCCGCCCTTGCTGCCGGCAACAGCGTCGTCGGGAAACCGGCGAGTAACACCCCGCTCACGTCCGTGGCGCTCTTCGAGTGCCTCGAAACGGCCGCCGACGCCGTCGACGCCTCCGTCCCCGACGGGCTGTTCAACCTCGTCACCGGTTCGGGTTCGACTGTCGGCGACGCGATCCTCGCTCACGACGCCGTCGAGGCGATCTCCTTCACCGGCTCGACGGCGGTCGGGAAGTACCTCGCGAACAACAGCGGAATGACCGAACTGACGCTCGAACTCGGCGGCAACGACCCAACGATCGTCTGGCGCGACACGGACATCGAGGCGGCGGCGGCGCAGGTCGTCGGCGGTGCCTGCTCGAACGCCGGGCAGGTCTGCAACAGCGTCGAGCGCGTTCTCGTCCCCGAGGACATCGAAGACGACGTCGTCGAGGCCTTAGTCGACGCCGCGGAGGCGCTGACGGTCGGCGATCCGTTCGAGGCGGGGACAGACGTCGGCTCGATGGTTGACGACGACCAGTTCGGAGACGTCGTCGACCTGTTCGAGGCGACCGTCGAGGCGGGCGCGACCGTCGAGTGCGGCGGCGACTACGGCGGCGACCTCGGGCCGCGGACGTTCGAACCGACCGTTCTCTCGGGCGTGACGCCGGACATGCCCGCCGCGAAGGAGGAGACGTTCGGTCCCCTCGTCCCCGTGATAACGGTCGAGGACTTCGAGGAGGCGATCGCGGAGGCCAACAACACCGAGTACGGCCTCGAAGCGGGCCTGTTCACCCAGGACATCGACCGCGCCAAACGCGCGGCCGACGAGATCGACGCCGGCGGCGTGAACATCAACACCGTCAGCGGATTCCGCGCCGACCACATGCCGTACGGCGGGTTCAAGGACTCAGGCGTCGGGAAAGAGGGAATCAAGTACGCGGTCGAGCACTTCTCGCGGTCGAAGCTCGTCGGGTTCCACCAAGGATTCAACGCCTGAGCGTCTGGGCCGCCTTTTCAGATCTCCCGCGAATCCCACTTCCGGCCTCTCTTATCTCGATCGACGACGACCGTCAGTCAGCCTCACTCGACGCTGACCCAGCGATCCGACTCGGCGGCCTCGTAGACGGCCTCCATCGCACGCATATCCACGAGTCCGTGGTCGCCATCGGGGCCGATCGGGTTCGACCCTCTGAGGCGATCGGCGAAGTAGTCGAACTCCTCGAGCATCTGATCGACGGCCGTGACGGTGATCGACGCGCGACCGTCGCCTCGCGAGATGTGGAGTTCCCGAGCCTGGTCTTGGAAGAACGCGGGTTCGATACTCACCTGTCCCTCGGTCCCGGTGACGGTGATGCCCGACGACTGACGCGCGTTGTGGCTGGCGTAACACTGTCCGTACGTCTCCCCGGGGAACTCGACGGAGAACGCGACCGTCTCGTCGACCTCGTCGAACGCGCCGTGGGTACTGGAGACGTTTCCGGTCACTGCGACCGGATCCGCATCGAGCAGGTACCGCGCGGTGTTCAGCGGGTAGATCCCGATGTCGAACAGCGCGCCGCCCCCGGCCAGCGCCTCGTCTAGCCGCCACTGGTCGGGGTTGGGATCGATGCGGTCGAGCAACCGCTGGGACATGTTTCCGGTGACCGACATCGGCTCTCCGACGTAGCCGCCTGCGATCAACTCCCTGGCACGGCGGACCGTCGGTTCGGTCTGCATCCGGTAGGCGATCATCAGTTCGACGTCGGCCTCGGCGGCGACGTCCCGGAGTTCCGCCGCGCGCTCGCTGTCGCGCTCCATCGGCTTCTCACAGAGCACGGCCTTTCCGAAGGCCGCCGCCGTCTCGACGTACTCCAGGTGGAGCGCGTTGGGCGTGACGATGTAGACGGCGTCGTAGTCGTCCCGCGCCACGCCGTCGTGGAACTCCTCGTAGGTGATTCCCCGCGTGGCTCCCTCCGTCTCGCTCGCGATGCGCTCGGCCTTCTCGCTCGAACTGCTGACGAGGACCGACGGCTCACACAAGTCGCTCTCCTCCAGCGCCGGAAGGGCGCGGCCCTTCGTGAACCAACCCAGCCCGATGACGGCGAATCGGACCTCCTCCACGGAGTCGGCAGAAACCGTCTGCCAGTCACGTACACAGCTGTCTTCGAGAATTGCGTCCAACTCCATACGGCCCCACGATTCGCGCTGACCATAAACGCTCCCCCTCGACGTCGAGCGCGTTCGGTGGGATCAGATTCGGACTGGCGAGTCTGGAGATCGACGTCCGACCGGGGCCCTCAGGAATTACCCCCTTTCACGAACGTGACCGGACAGGGGGCAGACAGCAGGACCTTCTGCGCCGTCGAGCCGAAGACGGCCTTCCCCGTGGGCGATCGCTCGCGCCCTCCGACGATGATGAGATCTGCGTCCGTCTCCGTCGCGAGCCGGATGATCTCGTCCTCGTGCGGTCCGATGGAGCCTCTGATCTCGTAGACGAGACCGTGCTCGTCGAGTTTCTCGGTGATCGTGTGTATCGTCGCGTGTTGACTCGCCACCTCGTTCGGGTCCACGTCGTCCCGCCCGGCCAAGTTCAGCCGTTCGAGCGTCTCGTCGTATTGATCTCTCGTGAACACGTGGGACAGGACGACCTTCGCGTCGGCCGGCTTTGCGATGTCGATAACCGTCTGCGCCATCTCTTCAGCACGCTTCTTGTCTCCCGGTCCGACGGCTACCAAGACCCTTTCGAGTGCCATACCTGTGTACTATTTCGGACCGATTTAATTGTTTTCAGGCGGAACCTCCGAACTTCAGCGCGCTCCCGATATCGGCTACCGTATTCGACGACGATACTCTGGATCCAGCCTCCTATCGATTAATAAAATATATTAGTATAACAAATATAACATTGAATTCGAGAGATTTACTTGCAAACTGTTTTAGATCTCTCTTTACTACGATACAGAGAATATTTTTATTTCATCCTAATTATGGTTTTTATAACTCATCAATCCCATAGGACTATCTAATTATCACTCAAAAATGTCGAATACGTCCGGCCAAACTGCGACTGCCGGGTCGAATGCGGACACTAAAACCGGTCAGCGAGGCATCGAGTGACGGAACTCACTACTGACCAGCTATTCCTGCGGGACTGTCCCCGTCGGTTGCTCTGGCGCGGGTGCCGGCGGTTCGTGGGTCCCGAACTCCGGATGCGTTTCCTCCATCCAGACGTACACGATCGCCCCGGAGACGAACATCAGGAGTGCGGTCAGATAGAACGCCGCCTCGGCGTTGACGAACTCCATCGAGAGGCCGATGACGATCGCGCCGACCCCGTAGCCGGAGTCGCGCCACATCCGGTAGACGCCCATCCCGGTCGCGCGCCACGTCGGGTGGGCGGCGTCGCCGGGGACCGTCATCAGGTTCGGGTACAGCAGCGCCATCCCCAGGCCGGAAACGCCGGAGAGAAGCACCCACGGGAGGTATCCCTCGACGAGTACCATCCCGAGGACGCCCGCACCGGTCAGGAGCATCCCGGCGACGACCGGCGGCCGACGACCGATCCGGTCGGCGAGGCCGCCGGTCGCGATCTGGAGGAAGTACATCGCGCTGTGGACGCCGACGACGAACCCGACGGCGGCGATTCCGAGTCCCTGACTCGTGAGGTACAGCGGGACGGCGAGCCAGAACAGCGTGTCGACGAACTTCTCGATGTGTCCCGCCTGCGCGGCGGCGAACAGCGTCTTGTCGCCGTAGGTCGCGCGTTTCAGCACCTCTTTGAACGGGAGGTTCGCGTCGTGGTGGTCTTCGTCGTCGATCTCGGCCTCCGCGAGTTGGACCGTCTCCTCGATCAGGAAGATCGAGATGAGAAACGCCAGCACGACGACGACGGCGAGGAAGTAGAACGGTTCGGGCCGGAGGCTCGTCTGCGCGGCGATGACGCCGGTTACCCACGCACCGACGGCGACGCCGCCGTACCCGAACGCTTCGTCGATGCCGACGGCGAGCCCCCGCTGGTCGGGGCCCGCGATGTCGATCTTGGCGTTGATGGCCATACTCCACGTCAGCGCCTGATTGATCCCGAGCAGCACGTTCCCGACGGTGATCCACGCCCAGTTCGGAGCGAAGATGAGGATGACCGGGAGCGGCAGTGCGGTCACCCACCCGAGTACGAGCACCGGCTTGCGGCCGTATTCGCCGCCCCACTTCCCCGCGTAGAGGTTCAAGAGCCCCTTGACGAAGCCGAACGAGACGACGAACGAGCCGATGACGAACAGCGACTCGACGCCGAGGACGTCGCGACCGAGAACGGGGACCACCGCGCGTTCGGACCCGATGGTCAGCCCCGTCGCGAACACTAACAGGACGTGCAGCGAGAACTGCCCGAGGTGTTCGCGGATTCCCTGTTTGGGTTCAGTTGCCGTGCTCATCGGTCACTCCGCGGCGCAGTTGTTCGGGCCCAGTTCCAGTTCGGCCAGTTCGTCGGCGGGAACGGACTCCTGTCCAACGTTCGTCCGCTTGACGCGCTCGAAGTTCGGCGGGTGGTCCGGGATGTCTGACGCGAGCTGCCGGACGAACGCCTCGCGCTCGCGCCCGAGGTCGCCGTTCCGTTCCCGCACCTCGTCGAGGGTCGCGGTCACCGGAGGCTCCGGCGACCCGGGATCGTGCGCCGGCAGGACGAGCGCGTCGTTCGGCCGGTCGAGCAGTCGCTGGAGGCTCTCATAGAGCGTCGCGGCGTTCCCCTCGACGTCGGAGTCCTCGATGCCGGCCTCGACGCCGAGTTCGACGCGGCCGACGCTGTCGTGAAAGAGCGTATCGCCCGTGAGCAACGCCGCCCCCTCGACGTCGAACGAGACGCTTCCCTCGCTGTGTCCCGGCGTGTGGACGGCCTCGACGTCGAGTTGACCGACGGCTACGGTCTGCCCGTCCTCGACGGGGGTCGCGTCGATCGCGAGGGCGTCCTTCGGATGGAGATAGTACGGAACGCCGTGTCGGTCGGCGAGCTCCGACGCACCGGAGACGTGGTCCGCGTGAGCGTGCGTGTCGAAGACGCCGACGAGTTCGGCGTCGTACTCGCCGAGAATCGCTTCGTACTCCTCGAGGTAGTGTGACGGGTCGAAGACGGCGGCGTCACCGTCCGAGACGAGGACGTAGGAGAGGCAGCCTTTGCCCGGGCGCGCGACTTGGACGAGCGTCCCGTCGAAGTCGGCCTCGACTGCCGCGGAGCGGTGAACGCGACTCCAGCCGTTCATCCCGTCTTCGAGCGTTCTCGCGTCGTAACCCGTCGATTCGAGAATCTCAGTGGCTGTCGCAGCGGCGATGCCCGCACCGCAGACAGTCACGATCTCCTTCTCTTCGGGGAGCGCTGCGAGACGCTCACGTGCGCTCTCCCGGTCGTCGGCCAGTTCGTCGTAGACGTCGACGTTGACGCTGTCCGGGATGTGCCAGTCGTCGTACTCCTCTTCGTGGCGAATATCGACCACGAGTACGTCGTCGTCGACTCGTGACCGTTCGCCGAGTTCCGCTGGGCTGATCTCCGACATTCGTGATCTCTCCTACGAACAGTATCCGAATATAGGCCCTGCCGGACATAACCGGCACCGTTAATCTTCTTCCGTTCGTTTCACTAGATATGAGTCTGTACGAGGCCTCGTTTCGGGTCAGACACGAGTGCCCCTACCGGGAGATCTCGGAGCGTTACCCGGACCTCACGATCCGGGAGTGGTACCTGAGCGACTGCCAGGTGGTCGAGATCACCTCCCCGGCGTCGCCGGCGGCGGACCTCCTCGAGGAGATCGAACAGATGGGGACGATACTCCACGAGTCGGTCGACGAGTCGGGGCTCCACGTCGTGACCCAGTCGTGTCTCTGTTCGTTGGAGGACTCGATCATCGAGCGGTTCGAGCGGTACAACTGCCTGTATCAGCCGCCGACGGTCCACCGGCAGGGCTGGGAGCACTACACCGTCATCGCGTTCGACGAGCGCGACGTCCGATCGCTGCTCCGCGATCTGGAGGCGGACCGCGACGTCGAAGTGCTCTCGAAGACGGCGATCGCCGAACAGGAGATCCCCCACAGTATGCTCGCTCCGGTGGATCAGCTGTTCGACGACGTGACGGAGCGGCAGCTCGCGGCGCTTCGACTGGCGCTGGAGAGCGGCTACTACGAACAACCGCGGAAGACGTCGCTGCGGGAACTGGCCGAGCAGACCGCGGTGGCCCGTTCGACGTACGAAGAACACCTCCGGAAGGCCGAGAACAAGATCCTCACGAACGCCGGGCAGTTCCTCCGGTTGGTCACGGCGGCCTCTGGGGCAGACCCCTTGGAGGTCGAACGGACGCGCCGGACCGAGCAGGCAGCGGACTGACGGCTCCGGATAGTTACTGCACCTCGTAACGGCCTCCGTTCGAGAGGATCGAGACGGCCATCGCTTCGTCGACGGCACGCTCGGTGCGGGAGCCGAGGTCGTTCTGCGACTGCGCGTTCTCGTCGAGGACCAGTCGGTCGCGAGCGCCACCCGTTTCTCCCCTTGGATGGCGAACGTGTTCGGGAAAGTTCGCCGAACGCGACGTGGAGGCACGTGATGAAGCCGACCTCGACTGCGGACGCCGGGTTCGGCCCTCGACGGAATTTAATCGACCATACAGTCACATTGTCGCGTGAGAGTCTTGTCGTGGGGTACCGACGCCGTTGTGCTGCTCGCCGTCGCGTCTCGGAACTCTGTGACTCCGTCGCGTTACAACCCCCAGAAGTACGCGATGCCGGCGGTCGTGACGACAGTCAGGATGAGTTGGAGCGGCGCGCCGACGCGCGCGAAGTCGGTGAACTTGTACCCGCCGGGGCCGTAGACCATCAGGTTCGTCTGGTAGCCGACCGGGGTCAGTAGCGGGGTGCTGGCCGCGAAGGTCACGGCCATCGCGAACGCGAAGGGATTCGCGCCGAGTTGGCTCGCAACCTCGACCCCGATCGGTAACATCAACACGACGCTGGCGGAGTTGCTGACCATCTCCGTGATGACCGCGGTGCCCAGATAGAACAGCCCCAGGACCGCGACCACGGGCAGGAGAACGCTGACGGAGACGACGAGGTCAGCGACGAGGTCCGCCGTGCCCGAGGCCTCGACTGCGATGCCGAGCGGGATGACGCCCGCAACCATGAAGATCACTTCCCAGTCGATGGCGTCGTAGGCGTCCTCGGGCGTGAGGATGCCCGTGAAGAACATTGCCGCGACGCCCGTCAACGCACTCACCATGAGCGTGAGGACGTCGAGTGCCGCGAGTCCGAGGGCGCCAGCGAGGATCCCCAGCGCGACGGGGATCTTCGACCGGTCGAACTCCTCCCACCTGTCCTCGCCCGCGATAGCGACGTTCGTGTCCCTCGCGATGCGATCGAGCACTTGGTCGGGCGCTTGGACGAGGACGACGTCGCCGGCCTGTAACCTGACCTCTCGGAGGCGCTGGCGGATCACTTCGTCGCCGCGCCGGATCGCCAGAACGGTCACGTCGTAGTCGCGCTCGAAATCTGCGACACCGCTGCGTCGATTCGACCAGGGCCCGGGCAACAGCACGAGTTCGGTGAGTTCGATCTCCTCGTCGGAGGACTCCTGAACCGTTTCCTCGTCGTTCTCCTCGGTATCTTCGCGAGACGCTCCGTTCTCAGTGAGAGAGCCGCTGCCATCCGCGTCGAAGGATTCCCACCCGTGACGCCGTGGCGAGAACCCGGGCGGGAGCGGTGCGTCGTCCTCGGTGGCCGCTTCCATAACCTCCGGAAGCAGCTGCAAGTGATCCTGTTCGATGACCTCTTGGAGGGTTTCCTGGTCGGCTCTGACGGAGAGGACGTCGCCGGCCTGGATCCGTTCCGATCCGAGCGCGCGGGCGAGCGTCCGGTTGCCACGAACGATCTGGAACACGTCGAGATCGAGGTCCCGCTCGCTCAGTTCCCCGACCAGGGAACCGACGAGCGGCGAATCTTCCATCACGACGACGTCGGTGAGGTAGTCGGTCATACCGAACGCGTCGGTGGGAGAGCCCGCCGGCTTGATCCGCGCCGGAGTGAGGTACCGACCGATGGTGAGCAGGTACACGATCCCCACGAGCAAGACGATGGCTCCCAAGTGCGTGAACTCGAGAAGGGAGAACGG
Source organism: Halobellus rufus (assembly GCF_000739575.1). Taxonomy (GTDB): domain Archaea; phylum Halobacteriota; class Halobacteria; order Halobacteriales; family Haloferacaceae; genus Haloquadratum; species Haloquadratum rufum. The sequence continues at coordinate 410,450 of NZ_BBJO01000014.1, forward strand.
CTGCGCGTCTGGACCGCCGACTTGGACCCACACCTCGCTCGCTAGCAGGTTCGTTATCGTCCCGACGACGGTGAGCATACCGCCGAGCATCGAGGCGAACGACAGTGGTATCAGGAGCTTCGAGGGTGACGTTTTCGTTTGCCGAGCGAGGTTCATTATCGCGGGTATCAACACGGCGACGACCGAGACGTTGCTGACGACCCCGCCCGGCGGGCCGGAGAGAGTGACCGTGGCGAGCAACTGCCGGAACTCGTTGTCCCCGGCGAACGCGACGAGCTTTCGCGTGAGGATTTGGATGACGCCGGTCCGTCGGACGCCTTCGCTCAGGACGAACATCGCCAGCACGGTGAGCGTCGCGGGATTCGAGAACCCCGAGACTCCCTGCTCCGGCGACACGCCGGTCCACTCGCCGAGGAGGACGAGGGCGACCACGAGACCCACGGCGGTGGCGTCGATCGGAACTGGTTGAGTGACGAAGAGGACGAAGACGACGGCGATGATCGCCAGTACGACGAATACGTCGATCGAGACCGGTAGCTCGACCGGGAGTTGCTGGAGAGATACCGGCGCCGCCAGTGTGAGGACGCGCAGTCCGTTCGTCACGAATCGATCGTACGTGGATCCTCGTGGGGATTACATAGTAGTACGGTTCGCCACGCTTTCGCCAAACCGCGATGGTATCTGCCGATCATCGGGAGACACCTGCCGTGCGAACTGCTTTGTGGCTGTTCGGCGTAGCGGACCTAGGATTCTCCGAGACTAGCAGCTAGTCTGTCGGATTTCTCGTTCGGCTCTGATCTTCGATATCGGGCGTGCTGGAGGGTCCTTGAGGAACTCTGAACTCGCCCTCAGGTCGATCCAAGGTTCCAGAAAGACGCCCCACCTGGATCGTGCGGGTTACTCGTCGCTATCACTCGGCGGCGGTTCGCGTTGGACGACGAATACGGGCCCGAGGAACTGGTCGGCGACCTGGTCGGCCGGCATCCCGAACACGAACGTCACGAGCGACGGATCCGTCTCACCCATCACGACGGTATCGAACGTCTCAGCCGCGTCGACGATCGCCTCGAAGGCCCCCTGCTCTCGCTCGACCCGTGTCTCGATCCGTGACTCGTCGACACCGAGATCCCCCAGCCGATCGGCCATCCCATCGAGCAACGTCCCGATATCCTCGTCTGTTTCGTCCGTGTCTGCGACGTGGTACAGCGTTATCGAGGCGTCCATCGGACCGAACACGCCGGCGACGATGCGGGCGAGACGGTCGATTCCCACGGTCCCGCGGACGGCGACGAGCACGTCGTCGACCGCCCCGATTGCGTTCGGGACGAGCACAGCTAGGCAGTCGTGCTCGTGGATCGTGCGATCGATCGTCTTCTGGCCGTCGTGCGTGAAGACCAATCGCCGTTCGACTGTCGCGCCCGCCTCCTCGAAGATCGCCTCGTAGTCGTCGAGACGGGCCGTGGCTCGGTCCTCGAACTGCATCTGCGCCTGTCCCGGGGCGGTCTGTTCGGGAATGACGTGATAGCCCAGCAGGACGACGTGGGCGTTCGAGAGGAGCTCTGGAACGCCCTCGGGGACCGACTCCCCTTCGAGCACGCGAAGTGGAACGAGTACCGCGGGTCGGTCCGCCATATCAGATGTCTCCCTTGAGTGTGACGTCCCCAGCGTAATAACGATACCAGGCGTACGACCCGACCATAACGACGACTCCGATGCCGATCGATGCAGGCTGCATGAAGGCGATCAGGCCGAAGCTGGCGAGCGCACCGACGCCGGGTACCACCGGATACCCGGGAACGCGGTAGCTGGGCGTGTACCACGCCGGGTTCCGGCGTCGCAACACGATCAGCGCGACGCACATCAGCCCGTACATGACGAGGTGGAGAAACGACGCGACCTCCGCGAGCAGTTCGACCTGCCCGGTCGCCACGAGGGCGAGGATCGGGCCACCGGCCGCCAGCAACGCGACGTGCGGCGTCCCGTATCGGAGGTTGACCTCGCTCGCCTTCCGGGGGAGCAACGCGTCTCGGCTCAGCGCGTACACCGCTCGCGAGGCGCTCAGTATCGACGCGTTCGCGCTCGAAAACGTCGCTAACAGTCCGGCACCCAGAATCGCGACCGCGCCGGGCAGTCCGAGGAACTCACGGGCCACTTCGACCATCGCCGTCTCGCCGAACTGGCCCAGCCGGTCGGCACCGAAGGCGCTCGTCGCGACGAAGATCGTCACGACGTAGAACACGGTGACGACGAGCACCGACCCGACCATCGCCAGCGGGAGGTTCCGCCCCGGCCGTTTGATCTCGCCCGCAACGGTCGCGACTTGGGCGAATCCCAGATACGACGTGAACACGAGTGCGGCCGTCGTCAACACCGGGAAGTAGCCCCGGGAGAAGAACTGTTCGGGAACGCTGGTCCGACCGAAGACCCCGAAGGCGTCGAGGACGCCATACGAGAGAAACCCCGTGAGGACCACGAGGAGGATCCCGACGACGACGTTCTGGAGCTTGGCCGTGTTCTCTGTGCCGCCGATACTCAGCGCGGTCAGCGCTGCCCCGAACAGTAGTCCGATCCCGATGACGGGACTGAACGGGAGGCCGACGCCGAGTTCGGCGAACACCGCGCTCGCGTAGTGACCGAGGCCGACGAGGTAGAACGCGGAGGCGAACATCAGTCCCAGCCACAGCCCGAGTCCCACGATTGCCCCGTAGGCGGTGCCCATCCCCCGCGAGATGAAGTAGTAGCCCCCACCGCTTCGCGGCATCGCCGTGGCGAGTTCGGAGGTCGGGAGCGCCACGAGTAACGCGATCAACCCGCCGATGGCAAAGGATCCGGTGGCGGCGAGTCCCGCGTTGTCCGCAGCCAACCCGGGGAACACGAAGATTCCCGCGCCGATCATCGTCCCGATTCCGATTGCCAGCCCGCCGACCAGTCCGATCGTCCGCTCGAGTTCGACGTCGTCGTCGTGAACCGTCGTATCGTCAGTGACGGCTTCCGGCTCCGCTGCCGGCGTCTCACCGGCGACGTTCTGCCCTGCCGGCTCGACGTCGACCGGCTGTTCGGCCATAGTATCCGTTTTTTCAACAACCAGATAAAATCGGCGGTGGGAAAGGCGACTCTTCTGGTGGATTCGTTGTACGAACCAATAATAGTGATTTGCTGATGAGTACGATCGAACGTCGCCGCGAAATCAGTATTTTTCGAGCGGTTGGCATCAGACGTGGTGGAGTACTGATGAGGATCCTTGCAGAAGCCGGCTTGTTTGGGGGTGTCGGTGGTCTCTTTGGAGCCCCTGCTTCGCTCGTGGTTGGCAGCGTCATTTTCGAATCAATCGCAGCGATCCCACGCTCGTGTTCCAATGGGGGGAGTATCCGCTACCTGCTCTTGGGTTTCGGATTCGCCGTGGTTGCCAGTCTCCTGAGTGGGCTGTATCTCGCCTGGAAGGCTGCGAACGACCCCGGTCGAAGCACTCGGAGGGTTACGGGGTTCGTTGGACCGAAATTTCGACCTGGCGTACGCTTAGAGCGCATCGTAATCGCTGCTGCATTGGTGATCGTCGAAATCGAACGTAGCTCGATGGTGAATCTCTGAGGCGGTGACGACGACATTGGCTGATGCTGCGGGTCGAAGTCGGTCGAGTAGTTCGTGTGTCAGAAGATACGGGGTAAGGCGATTACCGGTGAACGTGAGTTAGGCCCCGTCCTCGGTTTCTGATCGGCGGCGAGATGAGACCCCAGCGTCGTGGACGAGGCGCGGAGCGCCGAGGGAATAGGGTGGAGGTAGTTTACCGAATCAGTTACTCGAACAGATAGTTTCGATATCGTCGGTTGTGGAGGGCATCCAGTTGCTTTCGGCTGCCATCGACTGACAGAGAGTGCTGGCCGTTGAGAACCGAGTTCCCGTGAAGAACCCAGCAAGGAGTATATGGAGAAAAATCGCAAAGACGAGTCGATATCAATAGTAGGCCCTCGGC